>CBDDEE010000029.1:0-374535 GCA_965226855.1 Myxococcota bacterium
CCGAGGGGCGGACGAGAATGGGGCAGTCCCCATGAACAACGTCACAGGCACCGCGATCGCGCTAGCGATCCTGGTCCTCGTATCGGGCTGCGCAAGCATCCCACTACATGAGCGCTCATGGATAGAGGTCAAGACTCAGCACTTCACCCTGCTGAGTTCCATCGGCGAGGAGGAGACGATCAAGCTGGGCCTGGAGCTGGAGCTATTCAGATCCGTCGTTGATCGGATCACAAACGCGCAGACGCTGAAAAGTCCGGTCCCGACCCACATCTACGTTTTCGACCGCAAGAGGAGCTTCAGGCCGTACTCGGCTCGAGGGTTACTTGGCTATTTCCGGCCAGGTATGCGCGGCAACTACGTCACCATAGTCAAGAGAGGAAACATTGAATCCCGCACCATCCTCTACCACGAGTATGTACACTTTATCCTGCGCAACCAAGGTGCCGTCCACTATCCGCGTTGGTACGACGAGGGATTCGCGGAGTTCATACTATCTTTCGAGGCAGAGGATTCCGGCAATTGGGATGCCGCGGGCTGCACTGCCGAACCCCTCCACCCCCACGGTTCACACGCTGGGGGTGGACGAAATCGCGCTCCGGCTGGGGAATCCTGGCCCTTTCAGATCGGCCGGGCACCCCTGGCGGAGCGGCTGTTCGAGGCGGCAGTTGCCGCAAATCCCAAGCAGTCCCGTGCGTACGCCGGCCGTGCTGATGCGTACAGATTACAGGGACGGTGGGCCGAGGCCGAGGTCCTCTACGAGCGATCTTTGGCGCTGAATTCTCAGCACGCGGAGAACCATCTGGATTGGGCGCGCTACCTTCACGCTCGGGCCCTCCGGGCGCGAGCGGCTGGCGAACGGGCTGAGCTACTGCACCAGGCACGTCGCGCCTATGTCGAGAGCTACCAGCTCGACCCGGACGTGCCAGAGACGTATGCGATGTACGGATCCACCTTCCTGGTTCGCGGCGAGGATTCCTCAAAGGCCCTTGAAACACTGGACCACGCGCATCGTCTCCTCCGGTCGAACCTCCAGATCACCCTCATGCTCGCAGACGCCTACGTCGCTCGAACTCGAATCTCAAAGGCGCGCGACCTGATTGCCACTGTGCTCGCATGGTCCCATAGTGAAGTCCAGATCAAGAAGGCACGACAGTTGTTAGAAGAGATCGATGGATCCACAGGTGTTATTCGACGCTGAGGCCGATACCGGCGCTCCTGCCGTTTCGGGCGGGCTACTCCTTTCGCCTCAGGGTCATCGACGATCCCGCTGTGTTGGACGGCGACACACCCCCTGGGGACGTTACGTTGCGTGTCGTCAACGTCAGCACGTCCCCGGCGATCTCAAAGTCTATCGTGGATCTACCCCCTACGTACCCCTGAGACTTGGCGATCATCGGCCTGAGTGTGATCGTGGAGCCGCTGACCTCATAGGTCCCGCTGTTGACGATGATCGTGTCGTACAGGGCGACCGTTTCCTCGTCCGTCTCGTTGAAGGTCGTGGCGGCGAGCGGACGCGGCTCGGCTCCGATCGAGTAGACCGCGCTGTAGTGTCCTTTGGTGAAGATCCAAAGACCAGGTTGCGATGGGTCAATAGTCGCCCCTGTTGGGGGAGTCTGCGTCGCCACCGACCAGGCCCCGACCAGCGGATGGGCCAGAGCCGCATACGGTCGCGGGTCGAGTGGCGGCGCCTGCGCCACAGCGTGCGTTGTTCCTACTAGAAGGCCACAGACGGTTAGGGCAGTCATCCACAGTCGCATGGGGGGGGCTTCCTTTCACCTCCCAGCCCCAAGCTGCCACTTTACCCTAAGTCCTGGGCGATCAGGTTTCTTACACGCGGAGCACGTGCGAGACGGGCCAACAGCCGCGGGTAGGTGCCGTCCGCGCGTGCGAGCGTGAGCTCGTCGAAGAACCGCGGCGCGCGACGGTAGAGCGCCCGGTAGCCTTTGCGGCAGGCCTGCTGTGCGCGGGCACAGCATCCAAAGGGGGCTGGCCGCGCGATCCTGGCGTGCGGAGCCTTGCCGGTTCGTGTCTCGAAGCGGGTACCATGCTGCGAAGGCTGCTGCTTTCGTGGTTGAAGGCTCGTAGCCACTTTCTTAGTTGGGCGGCAGGAGGCAGCCATTCATCCGCATGACACACTCGTTGCACTAGCTGAGGTGGCAGCTGCGTTCGCTGGATTTAGCGGCATCGTTGCGGCGCTGGGCCGTCGTTCGCCGCGCGACTAGTTGTGGTTCCTAAGCACGTTGTTCACGGGCTTCTCTGAGCCGGCTGATCGGGGGTTTCATTCCGAGGGCTCTGTGGGGTCTCTTGTGATTGTAGTGCTTAAGCCAAGGCCGGAGTGCAGAGGTTCTGAGAGCTGAGGTCCTATAGGGACGTTTGTACGCCCACCTCTGGGTCAGGGTCTGGATGAAGCGCTCGGCCTTGCCGTTGGTCTTGGGTGTGTAGGCTTGGTGAAGATTTGATTGATCTCGCGCTCGCAACAGAGAGCCGCGAAGCGCTTGGACCTGTAGCAGGGCGCGTTGTCGGTCATGACCCGCTGGACCCCGATGCCGCGTGCCCGGTACCAGGCCAGGGCCCGACGCAGGAAGGCCGTAGCGGTGTTGGCCCGTTCGTCGGAAAGCACTTCGACGTAGGCCAGCCGCGTATGGTCATCGATGCAGACGTGGGCGAACTCCCAGCCGATGCCGTAGACTCGCTTGGAGCGATCGCCGTGGATGCGATGCCCAACCCCGCGGATCCGAGCCAGTTTCTTGGTGTCCAGGTGGAGGAGCTCGCCGGGGGACGCTCGCTCGTAGCGCCGCACCGGCTCCTCGGGTTCCAGGCGCGAGAGCTTGTGGAGTCCCAGACGTCGGAGGATCAGAGAGACGGTCGAGAGCGGGATGGAGGTCCGGGAGGCGATCTCAGAGGCCGTCCAGCGGCGACGACGTAGCCGCTCGACACGTCGGACGACGCGGGCGGGCGTGCGCCGCGGGATCCTCCGGGGCCTCGAGCGCCGGTCCGCCAGGCCCGGTCGGCCTTCGTCGCGATACCGGGCCAGCCACTTGTAGGCCGTCCGTAAACTGACACCTGCCGCCTCTGCGGCTTCCGAGACCGTCCAATGCTGTTCGCGGACGCGCTGCACGAGCAGCCAACGACCGGAGGGCGTCGTCCTCGCGTTAGGATGGAGCTTCATTCAGGTGCTTTCCTCTGAGGCTGGGGGTTGGTGGTACAAACCCTTTTCTCAGAGGAGCCCTGGATGAACAACCTCCTTGGGAATCACAACTAGTCAGCGACTGCCCGCTTCCGTTTCGCAAATCTTCTCTCCCTCACGGTGGCAACGAGCATCTTGGCGTTTCTCCCTATCGCCGTCGCGCACTTCCCAATCTCCTCCTCCACGGCATGGACATCGTCTAGCTTCGTGCTCGCCCTGTTCTGCGTGTTCTTTCTCACGCATATTATCCGCCGGTTTCGTGCGATGAATGCAGCTCAAGCTGGAGAGCTTCGCCGCTGGATGGGGGTAGTTTGGTTTGGCGGTGTGGGTGGTGTCGCTATAGCTCAGCTGACCGCTGTCACGGGGTTCCCGCAGAGCCTAGGTGCAGCATACGTCGCTGGCGTTCTTGTGCTCTTGACTGTCTCGGGCCTACAGTTCGGCTTGCTCGCCTTCAGCTCGATCATGGATGGGCCTTGAACGCTGCCGGCTAACAGGGCGTTGAACCGGACGTGGAATAGCGGCTCCGAGGCGCCGGGCATGACGTGACCGCACGAGCGCGAATATCCTGTACTCGCGGAATGGCTCGGAGTTGCACAGGGTGGCGAAACATTCAGGCGCTTCCTACTGACGCCGGCTATGGAATTTTTTTCGGAAACGAGCGGGTCCTTTTGTCGGAGGCAGTGTCAGAGGCTAAAGGGAACCCGTACCCAATGCCGGGGGCACCTCTTGCCCATTGCCTTTCGACGTACCTGGCGCTCACCGGCTGCGTCGAGCTCGCTGACGACGGACAAGCTTTGCAAGCGTCTGCCTCACATACACTGCGAGCGGTAGGCCATCACGAGCAGCGAGCCGTACCAGTCCGTCGAGGGTCGTCTGTTCGAGTGTCAGCGACAGCTTAACCGGCTGCCTGATGATCGACGGTCGCCCCGCACCCTTTCGCCGGCCACCGTGGCCCTTCGTCTTCTTCGTTGCCATACCCTCACTCTTGAATCAGGAATGTTGAAGTGGTAGCATAGCCTACACGAAGGAGTACACCGATACGAGTCGCTCTCTATGCTCGCGTCTCGACGTGCGAGCAGACCGTCGGCCCTCAGCTCGACGACTTGCGCGGATATGCCGCCGCTCGGCGGCTCGAAGTCGTCGAGGAGTACGTTGACCACGGGGTCAGTGGCTCCAGGGATCGACGGCCGGCACTGGACGAGATGATGGCGAAGGCCAAGCGGCGCAGCTTCGATGCGGTCGCTGTCGTGAAGCTGGACAGGCTGGCCCGCTCCACGCGGCACCTCACGCAGCCCGCGGGCGAGCTCGAGGCGCTCGGGGTGGACCTGATCGTTGTGGACCAGGGGATCGACACGAGCATGCCAGCGGGTCGGCTGCTGTTCAACGTGCTTGCCGCGATCGGCGAGTGCGAGCTGGATCTGATCCGCGAGCGAACCAGGGCGGGAATGGCTGCGGCTCGCCGACGTGGGAGGTTGGTGTCCCTGAATGGAAGGGTCGGATCCTGCCGCCCCCCCTGTAAGTACCTGAAATTCCAACCTGAGCCTCTCGCTGAGCGATGGGGTTGCACTCCACTCGGCAGATTTGCTTGCCACTCTTCATGCTCCACGCCGTTGTTCAGCCGCATTACGCGGCCCGGAGCAACCACTCAAAGCCGCGTCTCATCGCTTCGAGCCCGTCGCGCTCCAGGACGACTCCGTGCGTGACGATCACGCGCTCGAAGTCGAGAGTGAGGATGCGCTCCAGCGATCGCTTCGCAGCACCCCGGTCGCGAATCATGAGCCGTTCAAACCGCGTGGGGCCGAAGTCGTTGTAACGACCCCAGAGTCGAAATGTGAGTCGCGTCAACCACGGCGCTTCGGGACCGATGTTGAACGCCAGGTCGCACAGCAGAAGCGTGCGGGTCTTCCTGTGGAAGAAGACGACCTCGTTCGAGAGAGGGAGCCCCTCAAACAGGATGCACTCGAGATCCGTAAGCCACGAATCGGGTGCGTCCTGTGGAAGCACTCCCGTGACAGTCAGATCTGGCCGCTTGTCGTGGAGTCCTGGCGCAACGTAGAGCCTCGATCGCGGGTACCTAACCGTCCAGTCGGAGGCAAACAGGTGGTGGAACCGGTTGGGCGCAATCACGTAGCGAACGGAACCCAACTCCTCGATCTCCATGCGCAGCGACTCTGTGAGAGCGATCGGAGAGTGGAGCAGCAGGGACGCATCGCTCAGGCGGATCACCGTCATCCGCGTGCCGAGCTGGAGCAGGCCAAAGCGCAGTGGCTGCTCCGCGACCCATAGGTCTTCATCAAGCGCGCGCACGCCGCGAGCCTAGCACGAGCCCTTTTGGATTTTTTCGGCAGAGAGCGGGTCACATCGCGCATTGGTTGGATGGTGCGTAGGAGTGGGACCCAGCCAGGGGCACGGTCCGTACCCCTCCTGCCCAGTGGGACGGGTACTATCAGGCGAACCATGTCGAGTACGTCGGACGGGTAGCGGGTGCCGTCAGAGAGATGACCTCCAGCACCACCGAGCTGCTACTAGTCCGCCATGGGCAGTCGATCTGGAACGCTGAACGGCGATGGGCTGGCCATACCGACTCGAGCCTCTCTCCCGAGGGCGTGGAGGAGGCGAGAGCAGCCGCCCGTTCCCATCTGCTCGATCAGGGACTACGTGCTGTAGGGAGCTCGCCGATGAGCCGAGCACGTTCTACCGCCGAGATCATCGCTACTGCCCTGGAGGTCCATCTGCTCCCAGCGATCGCGGAGCTGAGCGAGCGACATGGTGGCGAGTGGAGCGGGCTTACATCGCCAGAGATCGAACGCAACTATCCTGGCATGCTTGACGCGTGGCGCGCCGGCGAAGTGATCGAGATACCTGGGGGCGAACCCTGGAACGACTTCAAGCGTCGTGCGGTCGAGGAGCACAGCATGGATCTGCTTGATGGCCGCGTGGCGATCGTGACGGGCGCCGGCCGCGGTATCGGGGCATCGCTCGCGCGAATCATGGCGGCGGAGGGCTGCGCCGTCGTGGTCAACGACCTCGGCGCAGCGGTCGACGGAGCCGGCTCGGACAAGGCCCCCGCGCAGAAAGTCGTTGACGAGATCGTCGCCGCCGGTGGGACCGCCGTCGCGAACTTCGACGACGTGAGCGATCACAAGGCGGCGGAGAAGATCATCCAGTGCTCGCTGGACGAGTTCGGACAGCTCGACGTGCTTGTGAACGTGGCGGGGATCCTGCGCGATCGCATGATCTTCAACATGAGCGAGGAGGAGTGGGACGCGGTCATCAACGTCCACCTCAAGGGTACGTTCAACACGTCCAAGTTTGCCGCCATCCAGTGGCGCAAGGAGCGCAAGGGTCACTACCGGCTGATCAACTTCGCGTCTGGATCGGGCCTGTTCGGAGCTCCGGGACAGCCGAACTACGCGGCCGCCAAGCTCGGGATCGTGGGCCTCACATACTCATGCGCGAACGCCCTCGGGCCCTACGGGGTGACGGCGAACGCGATCGGACCGGGCGCCGCGACGCGCATGACGGCCACCATTCCGGACCAACGCCGCGGAGGGTTCGCACAGGAGCCAGAGAACCCACTGCGCTCCCCCGACCGGGTGGCTCCCCCGGTCGTGTACCTGGCCAGCACGCAGTCGGACTGGCTCAACGGGCGAGTCATCGGCGCCAGCGGCTATCGCATGACGCTCTACAGCAACTACGAGGCGATCCGGGAAATCTCTTCGACCGAGGCCTTCACACTCGAGGAGGCCTTCAAGCAGATCGAGCGCTCGTTCAAGCCCGTCGTAGAAGGCACGACGCGATGGGGCTAGAAGCGTGGGGCTGTCGGAGCCCCGGGTGCCACCGCTCGACGTGGCGGAGGTCCAGGGAGAGGCCAAGAAGCTGCTCGAGCGCGTCCGCGGCAAGGATGGAGTGCCGCGCATCTTCCGCACGCTCGTACGGCATCCCAAGCTCCTCAAGCGCTGGATGGTGTTCGGGAACCACATACTCGCCAAGTCGACGCTGCCACCCCGCGAACGGGAGCTCCTGATCCTGCGCATCGGCTGGCTGTGCAAGGCGGAGTACGAGTTCGGACAGCACGTTCGTATCGGCCGGAGCGCGGGCTTGAGCGACGAGGAAATCGAACGCGTCGGAGCGGGACCGGATGCGCCAGGCTGGAGCTCCGCCGACGCTACACTCTTGCGTGCGGTGGACGAGCTCCACTCCGACGCCTTCATCAGCGACGTCACCTGGCAGGAGCTTGCGGAGCGCTACGAGGTGCCGCAGCTGATGGACGTGGTGTTCACCGTTGGCCAGTACAACATGCTCGGCATGGCGCTCAACAGCCTGGGCGTGCAGCCAGAGTCTCCGGTGGAGGGCTTCCCGGAGTGAGGCGAGGCAAGCTGGTTCGCGGCGTGCTCGCAGCGGGTCTGGTCGCCGCACTCGCTTGTGGATCGCAGAGCGACGAGGGAACGCAGGACACCTCGGCGGAAGAGTACGTGGGCCGGGTGGCCGCCGAGCACGCCGAGGACGCGCCCGTTGCTAGTGACGCGGCCAAGACGGAGCCGGCCACTGCGGTGAGTGGAGCTAAGGCCAGCTACGCCACGATCGACGCTGCTCCGGTCACAGGCTATCTGGCGCGACCGGAAGCATCCGCCAGTCCAGAGGCGGGGATCATCGTCATCCACGAATGGTGGGGGCTGAACGACAACGTCCGGGCGATGGCGGAGCGCCTCGCCGGCGAAGGATACGTGGCTCTCGCTGTCGATCTGTACCAGGGCGAGTCCGCCGAGACGCGGGAGCGCGCGCGCGAGCTCTCGAACGCGGCGATGAAAAGGGGGCCGGCTCTCCAGAGCAATCTGCGCCAGGCGATCGCCTACCTGGAAGAGCGAGTCGGGGTGAGCCGCGTCGGCACCATCGGCTGGTGTATGGGCGGAGGCTGGTCCCTCGACACAGCACTCCAGAACCCCGAGCAGGTGGACGCCACCGTGATCTACTACGGGCGGCTCGTCACAGACCCCGAGCGGCTGCAGGTGTTGCAGACGCCCATCCTGGGTCTCTTCGGCGCCGAGGACCGGAGCATTCCGGTAGAGACGGTACGAGAGTTCGAGAGCGCACTTCTGGCACTGAACAAGCCCGCGACCGTGTTCATCTACGAGGGCGCCAATCACGCGTTCGCGAATCCGTCCGGAACCGCCTACCAGGCGGAGGCCGCGGAGGATGCCTGGCAGCACACCCTCCGCTTCTTCCGGGAGCACCTGAGCTAGTGCTCTTCGCGGACGTGAACGTTTCGATGGACTGAGTGTGGGCTGGCCGAGTGGTAGAGTCGTCCCGCGGCTCGCAGGGATCTCGCGACGTCCCATGCATCCGTCGACAGAGGTGGGAGAACGCTCATGAGCTTCCTGGAGACCGTCGAGCTCGCAAGGGCGTTCCTGGAGCGAAACGGACGCGTCTCGCTCCGCGGACTGAAGCGCGAGTTCGGGCTCGACGACGACGCCCTCGACGAGCTGGTCGAGGAGCTGGTGGACGTCCAGCAGGTGGCTGCGCGAGAGGGCAACGTCCTCTCGTGGATCAACCAGGTCTCCTTGGAGATGCCCGCCGCGGAGACGCAGGCGCCCGCACGGCCCGCAGCTGTGGCGCCGTCGACGCCGGCCGAGCCGACCCAAACGCCCATACCGCCCCCGGAGACCGCCGCGCCCACGACGGCAACGCTGCCCAGGACAGAGGCACCCGCAGCGTCAACGTTCGAAGGCGAGCGTCGCCAGCTAACGGTGCTGTTCTGCGATCTCGTGGATTCGGTCAAGCTGGCGGCAGGTCTCGACCCGGAAGACTGGCGCGAGGTCGTAGACGCCTATCAGAAAGCGGCCGGAGAGGAGATCCAGCGACTGGCCGGCCACGTGGCGCAGTATCTCGGCGACGGGCTGCTCGTCTATTTCGGCTATCCCCAGGCTCACGAGGACGATGCGATCCGGGGCGTAAGCGCGGCGCTGGCGATCCTGGACGATCTGCCGCAGCTGAACGCCAGGATACGGGCGCGACTTCCCGCGTTGACGGGCGAGGGCCTACGGGTCCGGATCGGTGTCCACACAGGCCCCGTCGTCGTGGGCAAGGTCGGGAGCGGAGCGCAGACCGAGCAACTCGCACTCGGTGACACCGTGAACATGGCTTCGCGCCTGCTCGGCGTGTGCGAGCCCGACAGTGTGGTGATCAGCGATGCGACCCGTCGTCTGGTCCGAGGGATCTTCGTGTTCGAGGACCTGGGCCAGAGATCCCTGAAGGGCGTCGAGGACCCCGTTCCCGTTCACGAGGTGCTGCGGCGAAGCGGCGTCGGTAGCCGCCTCGACGTGGCCGCCGCTGCCGGCCTGACGCCGCTCGTCGGACGCGAGCAGGAAGTGGCGCTCCTGCTCGATCGCTGGGAGCTCGTGACCGAGGGACACGGACAGGTCGTGCTTCTCGGCGGGGAGGCGGGCATGGGAAAGTCCCGCCTCGTGCAGGTCCTCCGCGAGGAGCTCGCCGAGGACCCGCAGAGCTGGCTCGAGCTAGGCTGCTCGCCGTATCACGAGAACAACCCCCTCCACCCCCTCATCGCGTCGCTCGAGCAGCTGCTGCTTCTCTCGCGTGAGGACTCGGCCGACGACCGGGTCGCCAAGCTGGAGACCGGCCTGGGCCGGGCGGGCTTCTCGCTGCCGAAGATCTTCCCCCTCTTCGCCAACCTGCTCTCGATCCCTCTGCCAGAGCGCTACCCGCCCCTCTCGCTCTCCCCGGATGCCCAACGGCGGATGACTCTCGAGGCGATCACCTCTTGGATGTTCGCCGTGACCAAGCAGCAGCCCATGATCTTGGTCGTGGAGGACCTCCAGTGGATCGACCCTTCCAGCCTGGAGCTCCTGGGCATGCTCATCGAGCAGGCGCCCACCGCCAAGATGTTGCTGCTGGCGACCTTTCGACCGGGCTTCGTTTCCCCATGGACGAGCCGCTCGCACATGGTGCAGCTGACGCTGACCCCCCTCTCGCGCAGGCAGGTCCGGCGCATGGTCGAGGGGATCACCGGAGGCAAGCCGCTTCCTACCGAAGTGGTCGAAGAGGTGGTAACCAAGACGGACGGGGTTCCGCTCTTCGTCGAGGAGCTGACCAAGATGGTGCTCGAGTCAGATCTTCTCGAGGAGCGAGATGGGGAGTACGTGCTCTCCGGGCCGCTTCCTCCGCTGGCGATCCCCACCACGCTCCAGGACTCACTCATGGCGCGGCTGGATCGCCTCGGAACCACCAAGGAGGTGGTGCAGCTTGCGGCTGTGCTGGGCAGAGAGTTCTCTCACGAGATGCTCGAGACCGTCTCCTCGTCGGACCAGGAAACGCTCGCAGAGGCACTGGATCGATTGGTGAACGCAGAGCTGCTGTACCGGCGCGGCACGCCGCCCGACGCCATGTACACGTTCAAGCACTCGATGATCCAGGACGCGGCGTACCAGTCGCTGCTGAGGAGCGCGCGCCAGCAGTTCCACGCGCGCATCGCCCAGGTGATTGAAGAGCTCTTCCCCCAAGACGTGGAGTCTGCGCCGGAGATGATCGCGCGGCACTACGACGAGGCAGGCCTCGCCGAGCCCGCGATCGTTCATTACCAGCGCGCGGGCGAGCGGTCGGCGGAGCGGTCGGCGAACCAGGAGTCCATCGTCCAGCTGCGCAGAGCCCTCGGGCTGCTCGCGACACTCCCCGAGACGCCGGAGCGGAATCAGCGGGAGCTGAGCCTCCAGATGGGAGTCGGGATGGCGCTGAGCGCCGCCCGCGGCTGGGGAGACCCAGAGTGCGAGGCGGCCTTGGAGCGCGCGCGAAGCCTGGCCTCCCGCCTTGGCGACGGGCCCGAGCTCCCTCGAGCTCTCGTGGGGCTGGCCACCTCCTATTACGCGAAAGGGGACATCGCGAGGTCGGCCGAGATGGCGAAGCAGGCCCTGACTCTGGCAGAACGCGCGGGGGCGATCTACCTGCTCTCGGCGCACTACTCCGTCGGCTCTGCAGCGCTCTTTCAAGGCGAGCTCCGGCAGGCTCTCACTCACCTGGAGCAGACCATCGAGCTCTACGACCCGACCGAGCATGCCTCCTTCGCGCACACGTTCGGAACTGACCGCGGCGTCGTCTCTCGCAGCTACGCGGCCTGGTGTCACTGGTTTCTCGGCCGTCCCGACCGGGCGCTGGCGACCACCCAGGAGGCGTTGGCCCTGGCGAGACGAGTGGAGCATCCGTACAGCCTGGCGACCGCCCTCGCGTTTGCGGCGGTCTTTCACTTCCTCCGCGGCGAGCGCGACATGACGCGGGAGCATGCCGAGGAGACCATCGCTCTCTGCGAGCGGCTCGGGTTTCCGCTCTATCTGGGAGTGGGAAGAGCCTTGCGAGGCTGGGCGCAAACCGACGCGGGCGAGCGGGGAGTCGCGGAGATCCAGCAGGCGCTGGCCGAGCTCGCGCGGACCGGGACCGGGGCCGGAGCGCCGGTCTTCCTCTCGCTGCTCGCCGAGGCCAACTGGAGAGTAGGGCGCTACGACCACGCGCTGGGCGCTCTCGGACTCGCGGTCGCACGAGCCGAGGAGACGGGGCAGCATTTCTGGGATGCCGAGCTACAACGGCTCCAAGCACAGATTCTCCTGGACAAGAGCGGCGGCGCCGAAGAGCAGGCGGAGGCCCTGTTCCGCCGCTCGCTCGAGATCGCGCGGGGCCAGAAGGCGAAATCCCTCGAGCTTCGCACCGCCACGAGCTACGCCCGCCTCCTCGCGAAGCAAGGCCAGCGGGACGAGGCCCGCGACCTCCTCGCCCCCGTCTACGACGGGTTCACCGAAGGCTTGGGCACCCAGGACCTCAAGGCCGCGAAGGAGCTGCTCGCCGAGCTGGCGTGACGCCGACGTTCGCAGCGCGATGGGATCGTCGATAACGCGGTCGTTGAAGGCGATCATCTCGCTCATCTCCCGTCGGCACGCCGCGGCACTAGCACTAAAGAGGGGGGCCTACTTACGGCTCAGTTGAAGTCGATGACCTGACGCGCCACCTCGCCCAGCTTCAGGGTGTCCATTGCCTCGTTGATGTCGTCGAGCTTGATGTGGGTCGAGATCAGGTCGTCGAGCTTCAGCTTGCCCGCCAGGTAGAACTCTATGTAGCGCGGCATGTCGATGCGGAAGCGGTTGGAGCCCATTCCCGAGCCCGTGAGCCTGCGCTCGCTCAAGAGCTCGATTCCCTCGATCTCGACCTTGGTTCCGGCCGGGATCATGCCGATCACCACGGCGAGTCCGCCGGCGCATAGCATCCCCCAGGCCTGCTCCGCAGTCTCCTTGAGCCCGATCGCCTCGAACGCGTAGTCGACGCCGCCGCTCGTCAGCTCCTTGACCTGCTCGACAACGTTGCCCTCGCGCGCGTTCACCACGTCGGTGGCGCCGAACTTGCGGGCCAGCTCGAGCTTGGACGCCACGCGGTCAACGGCGATGATGCGACCAGCGCCAGCAATCTCGGCGCCGTTGATCGCGGACAGCCCCACCCCGCCACAGCCGATCACCGCCACCATCGACCCGGGCTCTACCCGCGCAGTGCGCAGGGCCGCGCCTGCGCCCGTCGTCACCCCGCACCCGATCAGCGCGGCCCTGTCCAGCGGCATATCGTCGCGGATCTTCACGATCGCGTTCTCGTGCACGAGCATCTGCTCGGCAAAGGACGAGAGGTGGGCGAACTGACTGATCGCATCGCCATCCTTTGAGAGCCGCGGAGGCTCGTCCGCCGCGCGATCGGTGCCTCTCCCGCCACAGCGATTCGGGTGCCCGCTCAGGCAGTGGCGGCATTGCCCGCAGAAGACAGAGAGACAGGTAATGACGTGGTCACCGGGTTGCGCGTACGTCGCGTCCGGTCCCACCGCCTCGACGATGCCCGCCGACTCGTGGCCCAGCACGATGGGCAGCTGCGCTCGGAACTTGCCCTCGACGAAGTGCAGATCGCTGTGGCAGACGCCCGCGGCCGACGTGCGGATCACGACCTCGCGACCCTTCGGCTTACTGATCTGGATGTCCTCGATCTCTTGAGGCTTTCCAACCTCTCGCAGTACCGCCGCTTTCATGCTGGACCCTCCTCTCCTCTGTATTCAGCCTATCACGAGGAGGAAGCGCCGGAGTGCCGTGTTGCGAAGACTCCGGCGAGCACTCCGCGGAAGCGAGGGGCGAGCGCGAATACTGCGATCCCACCCGCGATGCAGATCACCCCGTACAGGACCTGCGCGAGCTGCACGCCCAGATACGCGGCGAGCAGTCCTGCTGCGGCCGCGCCCACAGTCATGAACGCGCGATCCAGCGACAGAAAGCTCAGCACCCGCCCCCGCAGCTGCTCAGGCGCCGACTGGAGCATGAGCGAGCGGCTTAGCGAGAAGTAGCTGGTCTGGGCGGCGCCGACGAGTGTGATCAGGAGCAGCGGCACGAGCATGCCGGCGGGCCTCGGCAGATAGGTCGCGGCGGAGAAGGCAATCAGGAGGACGCCGAAACCCGTCACGATGGCCGGCAGAATGACGCCGAGCCGCCGCGGCTCGCGGAGCGCGATCCCCACGGCCGCGACGACGGCGCCGACCCCCGTGAGCGCGGACATGAGACCGTAACCCTCGCTGCCGATCTCGAGCACCTGGTCCGCGAAGAGCGGCAGGAACACCTGCATGTACGACATGCCGAACGCGAAGTAGACGGCCGAGAGCAGGAGCACGCCGCGAATGGCAGGGTCGCGGAAGGCAAAGCGGGCCCCCTCACCCAGACCACGTACCATGGCCGCAGCGCCGGAGCTCGAGGGACGCTCGTGCGTGGGGACGTCGAGCAGGTAGGTCGACACGACGGCCCCAACGTAGATCACGGCGACGCTCGAGAACGTGCCGCCGGCTCCCAGCCAGGCGTACGAGAGGCCGCCGAGCGTCGCTCCGGCGATACGCATGGTGCTCTGGGTCCCGCTCATGAGTGCAAGCGCGTTCGTGACCCGGTAGTAGGGCACGACGCTCGGAATCAGGGACTGACGGGCGGGCTGGTCGAAGGCCATCATCGTTCCGCGCAAGAATGCGTAGACGTAGACGTGCCACAGCTCGAGCACTCCTGCGACGATCACGGCGGCGAAGGCAATGTTGATCGCGAGCACGGCCGACTTGTCGATCAGCAGGATGCGGCGCCTGTCGAACCAGTCGCTGATCACGCCGGCCCAGACGCCGAACAGGAGCTGGGGAAGGGTACGCACGGCGATCACAGCACCCAAGTGAACCTCTGAGCCGTCGGTGATGTCGAGGATCAGGAAGGGACGGGCGATCTGCTCCATCCAGAGTGCGCCCGCGTGGCTGATCTGTCCGAGCCAGAGGTAGCGAAAGTTCGGGATACGCAGCGACGAGAAGATCCCATCGCGCCGCGCCTCGCCCTCCAGCCTAAGCTCCGTGCTCGATCGCAGACTCGATCGCGTACAGATAGTACGTCATTGCCTCGCTCACCCCACGTTCACCGCAGTGTATATGAGCGGGCACACTTCGCGCCGGCGTGTCACCCTGGCGCCATGCAGGGGCGACTCCACCGCTACTGGGGCAAGAACGAGCGGCTACTGCTGATCACAGTCTCAACGGTCCTCGTCATGTCGGGCCAGGGAATCATCACGCCCGTGTTGCCGCTGTTCGCGGCTCAGTTCGGGGCCGGTGTCGCCTCGGTCGGCCTGACACTCTCGATCTTCGGGCTGGCACGTCTGCTGCTGAACGTGCCCCTCGGCCTGCTCTCGGACCGTTACGGTCGGCGCCTCCTGCTCGTCGCCGGACCGCTCGTGAGCAGCGTGGGCATGATCGGCTCGGGCCTCGCACCGAACATCCCGCAGCTGCTCGGGTGGCGTTTCCTCGCGGGCGCGGGCTCGGCCATGTACATGACCGGGGCGGCGATTTACCTGGCGGACATCTCGACACCCGCAAACCGTGGCCACTTCGTGGCGACGAATCAAGGTGCGCTGCTGGTAGGCGTTTCGCTCGGACCCGCGATAGGCGGCCTGGTTGCGGACAGCTACGGGCTGCACGCGCCGTTCTTACTCGTCGGGCTGGCGACCCTGGTGGCCTCGCTCTACGGCTACGTGCGCCTACCCGAGACTCGACCCGAGCTTCCCGCCGAGCGAGACACGGATAGTCACGCCCCCAGAGCACAGACCTGGCTGCGCCAGCTGGGTTCGACGGACTTTCTCGCCGTCTCCGCGGTCACGGCCTCGGTCTTTCTCACCCGCGCCGCCGGCCGCATGACGCTCATGCCGCTCCTCGCGGCGGCCAGCTTCGGATACTCCGCTGGCGAGCTCGGAATCGTCTTCGCCGTGATGGCTCTCATCAATCTCCTCGGGCTCGCTCCCGCCGCAATGCTGATCGATCGCCTCGGACGAAAGTGGGCGATAGTGCCCAGCGGGCTGGTCGTCGCCCTCGGGCTCGTCCTCTTGGCGGGATCCGCAAGCAATCTGCAGTTCCTGCTTGCCGCCCTGGTCGTAGCCCTGGGCACCACGTTCTGGGGACCCGCTCCGACCGTGTACGCGGCGGACATCGCGGCCCCCGAGCTGCGCGGACTGGCGCTCGGCCTCAACCGCTCCGCCGGCGACGCAGGCATGGTGCTGGGCCCCGTTTTGCTGGGAGCTCTGGCAGACGCGACCTCCATCGGCTGGGCCCTCGCGGCAAACGCACTGCTCGTACTGCTTGCCTGCACGGCCTTCGGACTTGGGGCAAACGAGACCCTGAAGGTGACGACACCAGCGTCGGAGCATCGTGGTCGTGCGGCCTGAGGACGTTGTTTCGAACACCGCGAGGCGCCGACCTGACGCTCTGGAGCGATGGACGGGAAATTCGCTATCGACCGGAGCCCCGGAACTGGACTAGAATCGTTGCATGAGACGGCGCCCGGACAGACGGCGGGAGCTGATCCTCGCTCTGGCAGCGCTCCCTTTCCTCGGCTGCGTCACGATGCACGAGCTGGCTTACTCGCCCGAGAAGCTGCGCTCGGAGGTGCACGCCCGGGTCCCGCAGCTTCCCGAGACCCAGATCATCGTTCCCTACGAGGTGAATCCGGCGCTCGTGGAGACGGCCCGCCGAGCGACGCGCCCCTATGCGGACGCGCACTCCAAGGCCCTGGCCCTGGCGCGCTCCTTGAGCAATCCGAAGTGGTTCGGGCTCCGCTACCAGTGGGCGACGAGCGGGTCGGCCGCGGAGACCATCGCGACGGGCTACGGGAACTGTCTGGCCCTGAGCTCGGTCTATATCGGTCTGGCGCGTGGACTCGGGATGAGCGCTCACTACATCGATGCCACGCGCCGACCGGAACGACAGCTGCATGGAGACGTGGCCGTCTCGGCCGGGCACATCGCTGTCGCGGTGACGAGCCCCGGGAGTGTCACCCTGGTCGACTTCAGCGGCGAGGTGGCACCCCACCACGTGTTCCGGCGTCTCGACGACCTGGAGGCGCTCGCCCATCTCTACAACAACCGCGGCTACGAGGTGATCGAGCAGGCAACGTCCCAAGGAGAGCCCATCCCCTGGGAGGACGCGCGCGGCTACTTCAAGCTGGCAACGCAGGTCCAGCCGGACTTCGCGCGCGCCTGGAACAACCTGGCCATTGCGTACGGCCGCCTCGGCAGCACGGAAGAAGCCAAGCGGACCTACCAGGCTGCGCTTGCCCACGACCCGCGTCTCTCGGCTGCACACCTGAACCTCGGCAACCTGCACCTAGCAGGCTGCTGAAAAACTCCTCATCGAAGGGTACCTTTGAGGGAAGCCCCAAGGGGGAGATGTGAGAGGACCGCAGACGCTCCAGGGTGGGATCTTCAGCTACGTATCGCTGGAGTCCCGGATTCCCGAGGACCATCCGCTTCGAGCGATCCGGCGACTGGTGGACGCGGCGCTGGAGCAGCTGTCGCGACGCTTCGATGGTATCTACGCCAAAGGGGTCGGCCGACCGTCGGTCCCGCCGGAGCAGCTGTTGCGGGCGCTGCTGTTGCAGGTGCTGTACACGATCCGGAGCGAGCGCCAGCTGATCGAGCAGATCGACTACAACCTGCTCTACCGCTGGTTCGTGGGCCTGGAGCTGGACGATGAGGTGTTCAGCGCGACGGTGTTCACCAAGAATCGGGAACGGCTGCTGAAGGGCGAGATCGCTCAGCATTTCTTCGAGGCGGTGCTGGCGCAGGCGGAGTCGGAGGGGTTGGTGTCATCGGAGCACTTCACGGTGGACGGGACGCTGATCGAGGCGTGGGCGAGCCAGAAGAGCTTCGTGCGCAAGGACGAGAAGCGCAGGGACGATGACGACCCGGGCAACCCGACGGTCAACTTCCGGGGCGAGAAGCGGAGCAACCAGACGCATGCGTCGAGGACGGATCCGGACGCCCGACTGGCGGGGATGAGGGGCCAGGGCGCGCGGCTCGCGTATCAGGGACACGTCGTGACGGAGAACCGCAACGGCCTGGTGGTGGCGGCGAAGCTCACTCAGGCGTCGGGGTATGCGGAGCGCGAAGCGGCTCTCGAGATGGTGCTGGGTCTGGGGGGCGCTCGCCGGATCACCCTGGCTGGAGACAAGGGCTACGACGCCAAGAGCTTTGTGCAGGCGCTTCGGGCCTGGAGCGTTACCCCGCACGTGGCACAGAACACGACGAACCGCCGAAGCGCGATCGATCGAAGGACCACAGGACACCCGGGCTACGAGGTGAGCCAGCGCTTCCGCAAACGGGTGGAGGAGGTGTTTGGCTGGATGAAGACGGTGGGCTTGATGCGCAAGACCCGGCACCGGGGCACGGATCGGGTCGGCTGGGTCTTCACCTTCACTGCTGCGGCCTACAACCTGGTCCGTATCCGCAACCTGTTGGAGGCGACATAGCTCATGATCCCGCAAGATCTACCCGTGCGACACCGAACCGGTTCGTACCGGGAACGGCGATCCCTCTCCCTGCTCGGCACGCCTCCCGTCAGAGGCGTCCCGCCCAACCCAGTCACTTTCTCCGCAGCCTGCTAGGGGCCGGCAATCTCGAGGCAGCTCTGGTCTCGCTCGAGGCGGCAGCGCAGCTCGACAGGCGCAACCCCTTCATCCACTACCTGAAAGGCGTGGTGTTGCTCCAGAGCGGATCGCTGGCCGATGCCGAGAAGTCGCTCTCCAGGTCGCTGCGGCTGAAGCGCGACTTCATCGACGCACGGGCGCTGCTGGATGACGTGCGTCACAAGCGCGAGCGCGCCGAGCGCGGGCTCGAGAACTAGGCAGCCCGTCTCCTTGCGAGTCATCGACGGGGACAGCCACTTCATCGAGCCGCTCGACCTGTTCGAACGCTACGTAGATCCCGCGTTCCGTGAGCGCACCGTTCGCTTCGCCCCGGACCCGCAACGGGAGGACCCGCAACGGGAGGGACCGCGCCATGTTCGTCGACGGGCGCCCCGTCGCACTCGGCGACCTGGAGCAACTGCTGGCCGCCGTCGTTGGCTACGGGCAGAAGGAGGCGGGCGAGAACCTGGGCACCTTCGACCGCTATCTGGTCGAGAGCGAGCGCTGGCAGGACATGTCTGCGCGAGTCGCGTTTCTCGATGCAGAGGGCTTCGATGCCCAGGTGGTCTACCCGAGCCTTGGCCTCTTCTGGGAGGCTGCGGCAACGGACCCAGCGCTCGCGGCTGCCCTCTGCCGCGCGTACAACACCTGGGCGCACGAGGTCTGCGCAGCGTACAGCGACCGCCTCCACCCCGCAGCGCACATCTCGCTCAGAGACGCAGCGCTGGCCGTGGCCGAGCTGGAGCGCGTCGCCAGGCTGGGCTTCCGCACCATCTTCGTGGGCGCCGCCCCCGTCGACGGCAAGAGCTTCGGGCATCCGGATCTCGACCCCATCTGGGCGGCCGCGCAGGCGCTCGATCTCAGCGTCGCAATCCATCTGACAGGCCATCCGTACTACACCGGACACCAGTGGTATCGCGATCGCAATCCGGGCTTCATGTTCGTCACCATGAACGTGATCCAGGACCCGCGCATGGCGCTCACAACGCTCGTGTATGACGGCGCGCTCGAACGCTTTCCCGACCTGCGCGTCGCGACCATCGAGGCCATGGTCGGCTGGGTGGGGGAATGGCTCGAGCGCCTGGACTATCGCTTCGCCTATATGGGCGAGACGTCGGCGATGAAGCGACCCGCGAGCGAGTACTTTGCGCGCAACATCTGGGTGTGCGGCGATCCCGAGGAGAGGATGTTCCCGTACATGGTACGCTTCGCCGGTGACGAGAAGTTCTTCATCGGCTCCGACTACCCCCATGCAGAGGGGTTCGTGGCCCCGCTGGCGAAGGCGCGCAAGGTGCTCGAGGAGCTGCCGGCGGCGTCGGTGGAGAAGATCATCGGAAGGAACGCCGCGGCGTTCTACCGCCTGTAGGAGTCGGCATGACGGACGTTACTCTGGAACAGCGCGTGCAGGTGCTAGAGGACATCGAGGCGATTCGGAAGCTCAAGGCGCGCTACTGCGCGTACTGCGACGACAGCTACGATCCCGAGGGGCTCGCCTCCCTCTTCGTCGAGGACGCCGTCTGGAACGGCGGCGTGCTGGGTCGTTGCGACGGACGCGACGAAATTCGGAGCTTCTTCAGGAACGCATCGCGGTCGATCAGCTTCGCGATCCACCACGTCTGCAACCCGCTGATCGAGGTCGACGGAGATCGGGCGACGGGTCAGTGGTACCTGTTCCAGCCGTGTACGTACGCCGATGGTGAGCGCGCGATCTGGATGATGGCGCGCTACCACGACGAGTACGTCCGGCAGGCAAGCGGCTGGAAGTTCCAGAACGTGAAGATCGACCTGGCCTTTACGACGCCGTTTGACGAGGGCTGGGCGAAGACGCGCATCGCGCCGCTCCGGAGCGCGGACGCGCAGACCTGAGGAGATCAGACATGGCGAGCGAAGCTCTCGAAGAACGCGTCCGCGTGCTCGAGGATATAGAGGCGATCAAGGCGCTGAAGGCGTCCTACTGCTTCCTGACGGACGACGGAGAGGTCGATCGTCTGGTGGAGCTCTTCACCGAGGACGCGGTGTGGGACGGGGGTGTGATGGGGCGCTTCGAGGGACGCGAGGCGATCCGCGAGTTCTTCGTCGACCTGCCAAAGGTGCTGAGCTTTGCGCTTCACCTGGTGATGAACCCCCGCATCGAAGTGCACGGCGACCACGCCACAGGACAGTGGTACCTGGTCGAGCCCAACACAACGGCCCGCAAGGAGATGGCCGTCTGGGGTGCAGGGCGCTACGACGAGGAGTACGTACGCGTGGACGGGGAGTGGAAGTTCCACCGCATCTTGCTCGAGCCGGTGTTCTGGACCCCTTTCGACAAGGGCTGGGCGGAGGTCCGCTCGATCCTGGAGCGCTAGCCGGGGCGTGGCACGCACGATTGACGCCGACAGTCATTTCATGGAGCCGCTCGACCTATGGGCGCGCTACATCGACCCGGCCTACCGCTCTCGGTGTCTAGAGCTCACATACGACGAGCGTGCGGGTCTCCGTGTGAAGATCGAAGGCGAAACCCTGCCCCCTGGTCGGGCGCGTTCGACCCTCCAGGGCTTCGCAATCGGCGTGGCCTACGGCCAGAAGGAGCGGGGCGGCGCCATGGGGAGCTTCGACGCCTCGGCCGTGCTCAACGGCTCGCTCGACGACATGGACGAACGGATCCGCTTCCTGGACCGAGAGGGCTTCGACTGCCAGATCATCTTCCCCACCCTCGGCCTGGTGTGGGAAGGGCTCGTCGAGGAGCCCGAGCTCGCGGCCGCGCACTGCCGAGCTTACAACCGCTGGGCCCTCGAGACCTGTGCCGAGTACCCGCGGTTGCACCCGCTCGGCCACGTCTCCCTGCGCAATCCTCCGCAGGCCGTAAAGGAGCTCGAGCATCTGGCCGCGCGGAACGTGCGCGCGGTCTTCGTCGCCGCCCTGCCACCGGACGGTAGGAGCCTCGGACATCCCGACTTCGACGCGGTATGGGCTGCGGCGGAGGCCCTGGAGATCGCTGTGTGCCTGCACCTAGTGGTGCACGACAACTACCTGGGCAACGACTGGCACCGGGACCGCAATCCAGGCTTCATGTTCCTCTCCATGAACTGCATCCAGGACCCGCGCATGGCTCTCACCACGATGATCTATGACGGGGTGTTCGAGCGCTTTCCGCGCCTGCGCGTGGCCACCGTCGAGGCGGGAAGCGGCTGGGTCCCCGAGTGGTTGGATCGCTTCGACTACCGCTACAGCTACATGGGTCACACGTGCGCGATGGAGCGTTCCGCGAGCGAGACCTTCGCACGCAACGTCTGGGTCTGCGCGGATCCCACAGAGCGTACGCTGCCCTACACGCTGGAGCTCGTGGGCGACGACAAATTCTTCATCGGCTCGGACTTCCCCCACGCGGAGGGCTTTACCGACCCCGTCGGAAAGGCGCGCGACCTGCTCGCGAAGCTGCCCCCCACCTCCGTCGATCGCGTGCTTGGCGAGAACGCCGCGAGCTTCTTCCGAGTCTGAGCCCGGGTGTATGATTCCCCGCAGCTGCCGGCGGGCGATGCACGCCCTGGAGGCTCGCAATGGCGACGATCATCGATGGCGACGGCCACATCACGGAGCCACGCGCGGTCTGGGAGGAGTACGCGGAGCCCGCGTTTCGGGATCTCGTGATCCAGCTGCGCCGAGGAGAGGACGGGAACGACGAATTGTGGATCGCGGGCGAGCGGCGGCCCAGCTCCAACCCCGCGCCGTCCTGCATACCCGGAGCCCTGAGCAACCCGGACCGCAAGGTGAACTGGGACGACATCCTGCCCGGCGGCTACGATCCCGGCAGCCGTCTCGAAGTGCTCGACGGCGAAGGCTTCGACCAGGCGCTGCTGTTCCCGAGCATCTACCTGATCTGGGGGGACATCCGCGACCCGGCGATCGCTGCGGCGACGTGCAGGGCGTACAACAACTGGCTGGCGGACTTCTGCAGCCACGACTCGGCGCGCCTGTACGGAGCGGGGCTAGTACCGTTGCAGGACGTGGACCTTGCGGTGCGGGAGACGCTGCGCATCGCGGAGCTCGGTCTCAAGTGCGCAGTGATCCGGCCGGAGCGCATGAACGGCCTGGCACTGCAAGATCCTGCCTGCCAGCCGTTCTGGGCCACCGCCGCGGACTGCGATCTCGCGGTCGCCCTGCACGGCAGCTTCGGCAGCACCATTCCGGGCTTCGGGCAGCAGCGCTACGACAACCCGTTCTTCACGCACATGGTCTGTCACCCCTTCGAGCAGATGGCGAGCTGTCTCGACATCGTCTGTGGCGGTGTCCTCGACGCCTTCCCGCGGCTGCGGGTCGGCTTCTTCGAGTCCGGACTCGGCTGGCTCACGTACTGGCTCGACCGCATGGACGAACACTTCGAGACCATGCACCGCTTCACGCCGTGGCTAAAGCGGCGCCCCAGCGAGCTGTTCCGCGAGCAGTGCTTCGCCTCCATGGATCCCGATGACGGAAACGCGCTCGCCGACATCGCCGAGCGGGGTCTCGCGCACTGCGTGCTCTTCGGATCGGACTACCCGCATTACGACTGCGTCTATCCAGGCGCCCTGGCGGAGCTCGAGAAGAGTTGCGGACACGTCGGGGCCGAGGTCCTTGACCAGGTGAAGCTGGACAATCCGCGACGCTTCATGGGCCTGGCGTAAACCGGCGCGGGCCAGGCGCGAGATTCCCCTCGAGTCCCCGGCGTAGCAGGCCGATCAACGGGCAGTGACGAGAACCCGAGTCGAGATCGTCGAGGAGAACCTCGACGCCTACCTTCGCGAGGCGACGACCGCATCCACACTCCGGCCGCCAGAGGTTCCCCTTGCCAAGGGGAGCGCACTCTCGGTCCGCCAGGCGCTCGAGCTCTTCGAGGATCAGGTGCTGAGCCGCGCGCTCGACGTCGCGGCGCGCGAGCTGCGCAGAGCGGACCAGGGCTTCTACACGATCTCGAGCGCGGGTCACGAGCAGAACGTTGTGCTCGGAGCCCTGCTGCGCCCCACGGATCCGTGCCTCCTTCACTATCGCTCTGGGGCGCTGATGATGGCGCGCTCTCGCAAGCTGCCCGGCTCCGATCCGCTCTTCGAGACCCTGCTCTCGCTGTGCGCTTCGGTGGACGATCCCGTAAGCCAGGGTCGACACAAGGTCTGGGGCAGCCGCAAGCTCTGGGTGCTCCCCCAGACGAGCACCGTGGCCTCGCACCTACCGAAGGCGGTCGGGATGGCCTTTGCGCATGCTCGCGCTCGGCGCCTCGGATTGCGCACGGAGCTGCCACCCGACGCGATCGTGTGCTGCTCGTTCGGCGATGCTTCGGTGAATCACGCCACGGCGCTCTCTGGCATCAACGCCGCCCGCTACGCGCAGCGCCAGGGAGCAGCCGTGCCCATTCTGTTCGTCTGCGAGGACAACGGCGTCGGCATCTCGGTCGAGACGCCGCAGCGCTGGATCGAGGACGGCTTCTCGGAGCTCTCGCACCTGCAGTACGTCCGCGCAGCCGGCGAGATCGACGAGATCTGGGAGAAGGCGACGGCCGCGATCGAGGCCTGCCGCAGCGCGCGCGCCCCGGTCTTCCTGCACCTGAAGACAGTGCGTCTCTGGGGGCACGCAGGCAGCGACGTCGAGACGACCTATCACAGCGTTGCGGAGATCGAGCAGGTCGAGGCCCGAGATCCGCTCCTGCAGAACGCACGTCGTCTGATCGACACGCGCGCGGCCACGCCGGAGCAGCTGCGCGAGGTGGTCGAGGCGACGCGCGCTCGAGTCCGCTCAGCCAGCGCGGAGGCGGCGGCGCGACCGAAGCTCACGACCGTCGAAGAGATTGTCGCGCCGCTCGCGCGCTGCGATCTCGAGCGCTGCCGCACCTCCGCAACGGGGCGAGCCGACGCCGAGGCTCGAGAACGGTTGTTCACCGGACAGCTTCCGGAACACGCCCGCGCTCCCAGCCGGCGCACGCTGGCCGCCCACTTAAACGCTGCGCTCAAGGACGAGATGCTGCGACGCCCCGAGATGCTCGTGTTCGGGGAGGACGTGGCAAAGAAGGGGGGCGTGTACGCGCTCACTGCGGGCTTGCAGGAGGCCTTCGGAAGCGGTCGCGTGTTCGACACGCTTCTGGACGAGACGACCGTCCTCGGTGTCGCCCAGGGAGCCGGCCAGATCGGCCTGCTGCCCGTCCCCGAGATCCAGTACCTGGCCTTCCTGCACAACGCCCTGGACCAGCTGCGCGGCGAGGCGTGCTCGCTCTCCTTTTTCTCGGCCGGCCAGTTCCAGAACCCGATGGTGGTGCGGATCGCTGCGTTCGGCTACCAGAGCGGCTTTGGCGGGCACTTCCACAACGACAACTCGATCGGCGCGCTGCGTGACATTCCGGGCCTGATACTGGCGGCGCCCTCGCGCGGCGACGACGCGGCGCAGATGCTGCGCGGCTGCCTGGCGCTCGCCAGGGAGGAGGGTCGCATCGTCTGCTTCCTGGAGCCGATCGCCCTGTACCACGAGAAGGACCTGCATGAGCCCGGAGACGAGGGCTGGCTCACGGACTACCCGCCGCCAGGACAGGCACTCCTGCCCGGCGGGATCGGTGTGTTCCGCGGAGACAGCAGCGACGTTGTCCTGGTGTCGTACGCGAACGGGCTACGCCTCTCGCTGCGCGCCGCCCAAACGCTGGAGCGTGACTTCCGCATACGTGCTCGCGTACTCGACCTGCGCTGGCTGAACCCGCTTCCGCTCGCCGCCGTGCGCAGACACGCCGCGGAGTGTGGCCGCGCAGTCATCGTCGACGAGTGCCGTGCGACCGGGGGCGGCGTCGCCGATGCGCTGGTCGCAGATCTCGCGGAATCGGGCTTTCAGGGCCCGCTTCGCTCGGTGCGATCCGCCGACTCCTACATCCCCCTCGGCCCTGCGGCGGCTGAGGTCCTGCTCTCCGAGCAAGACATCATCGAACGCACGCTCGAGCTCAGTCCCTAATAATTCGATCGCAACCCCCTCCCCATCTTCGCGTAGGAACCCTCGAGCCTCACAAAGCGGCGTCTCCCAGCCGAAAAGCGGGGAGATGCGCGCACTACTCCGTTGGCCCCGGTGTCTCTGGTTGTCGCTCGCCGTCGCGCTGTTGGGTTGTGACGTCGTTCAGCTCCTGACCGAGTCGACGGGCGAAACGGCCCCAGCCGCGGAGAGGCCTGCGGGCAGTGACCTCGAGTCTCTCGACGAGGGAACCGTCACGCAGGTGTACTACCAGTTCATCGACGATCAACGGCGCGTGCGCTTCGTGACGAGCCTGGAGCTTGTGCCGGAGGCGTGGCGCGACCGCGTCGGGCACGTCGAGATGTCCCTGCCTCCGCCGATGTCGCCGCAGGACATGAAGCGCGCGATCGAGGCCAGGGCCACGCGGCTCGCCGCGCGCGTCGCCGAGCGCAAGCGCGGACCCGAGATCGTCATTTATTCCGCCGACTGGTGCCCCGCCTGCGTCAAGGCCAAGCGCTACCTGGAGTCGAACGGCTACGAGTACGAGGAGCGCAACGTCGACGAGCCCCGCTACAAGGAGGAACTCGTCAAGGTCTCCGGGGGGCGCTCGATCCCCGTGATCGACGTCGACGGCACCATTTTGAAGGGCTTCAGCCCCCAGCGCCTGGAACAGGCCATCTCCGACGCCAGCTAGCCCCTCCCAGGGTGCGAATCGCCCAGGTTTGTGGCTCTGGCTTTTCCCGTTCTGCCTGCGCCTCGAGCTCGTCCAGACTTTCTTCCTCCGACTTCTCGGGCTCCTCAGCGCCAGCCACAGTGCCGATCGTCCCCTCTAGCTTCTGGAGCGAGGATAGCTGGTAGGTTCGCCGCTATTCCTCGCCCCGCCCCGCCTGTGCAGCCGCTCCAGCCCCGCTCTGCGATAACCACCCCATGAACGACCACGCCCACCTGATCGAGGTCCGGGGAGCGGCAGACCTGCTGGGCGAGCTGCTGCAGGAGGCGGGCAATCGGGCGGCGGACGTGCCGCTCGATGTCTGGCGGGAGATTGCAGAGGCGGCCGTGCGGGTCGCGGGTTCGGCGAGTCTCCTGGCGGGAGTTGATTGAGGAGAGCCGGAAGGATGGAGGGACGCCTGGGAGGGCTGCGCTGAGGCTGATTCGCGGGGGAAGAGACAACTCGACCACCGAGTGACGTACCACCCACATGCCTTAGCACCTAATGCTCGACATACTGAGCTAGGTGATATGGTGCGTCCGAGGAGAGGCAGACGTTGGCGATCGCTGTGGCCTTCTTCCGAAGTACGAAGTGACTCCAAGCCGAGGTAGGAGGATCAGATCATGAGCGGCACGACCGAGCAGTTTGAAGGTGGCTGCCTGTGCGGGGCGGTCCGCTTTATCACAACTGGCGAACCGAAGGGGGTGTATTGGTGTCATTGCCAAAGTTGTCGAAGGCACAGTGGCGCGCCGGTTTCGGTCTTCGTGGCATTTGACTGCGAGAGGTACACCGTTACCAAAGGCGAGATAACCAAATTCGATTCTACGCCAGGGAGAACACGGCGCGGGTTTTGCGGCCTGTGCGGGTCAACTTTGACTTGCGAAAGTCTACCTGGACCGACGGAAACGCATTTCCCTGTCGGTGCGTTCGATCAAGCTGCGCGGCTTCAGCCGAGGAGACAGTATTTTCCAGAGGAACGCCTGCCTTGGTTCCAGGTCGCCAAGCCATAAGACACGGCGCCGTCGGCGGCGGGGGGGGGGTACAACCGTTTCTCAATCCGATTGTCTGTTGCCCCTTTAGGCTTGCGGCTCTCTCCATAGAGGCATCCTCATATGGCAAGCTTCGAGTTCACAACTGTCGTCCTTGGAAACTGCATGGAGCTCCTGGATACTCGCCTTACGCAGAGGAGGACGTGGTCATGCTGACGAGCATCATGACGGCAGTCAAAGCGACCAGTCGGAACAATCACTAGCGCTGGCGCACTGTCATCAGAACCAGATAGCCGTGCTCCGCAAGCGCTGCAGACGCTAGGTCTCTGGTGCGGATCTCAGGCGCTGAGGCCGCCTTGCGCTCGACGACGTATTCGTTGGCTTCATAGCTCGGGACCTTTCCCGGAGGGACCCTGAGCCCGCCAGCGCCCCCAATCGCGCCCGACGGCGGGCCAAGAGGGCCAGCAGCAGCCCCGCCGCCAAGAGCTGCAGCCTCGCACCGGGCTCCGGGATTGCGTGGACGATCACGAAGTGGTCCTGCGTGACCGGCTCCATGGCGAGGAAGTCGGCGGGGGTGTAGTCGCGGAGCGGGATCTCGTTGAATGGCGGCGCGAACGCGAAGGTGGGTAACGCCGCGAGGGCGTCGACGACGTCCATGCCGAGCGTCACCTCCCCAAAGACGGTGAAGTCGGCGTCGAGGCCGGTGTTGTTGGCGAGGTTGATGAACCATTGGCTGGTGGCGCCCTGAGCGTTCTCCGCCATCGCGAGGGTGCCGCGCAGGTTCGAGGGGCCGGGAATGTCCTGGAAGGGAGGATTCGTCGGAATCGCGAAAAGGACGCCCCCAACCGCGAAGAAGCCGCCTCCTTGGATGACGAACCCGGGCACGCTCCGGTGCACGATCGAGTCGGTGTAGTCGTCGTCGTCCACGTAGTTCAGGAAGTTGTTCACCGAGACCGGGCGGAGCGTGTCGAAGAGTTCAACGGAGACGTCGCCGAGGACGGTCTCGAGGCGGAGCTGAGTGCCCGCGCTCGCCGGCGCGGGGAGCATGAGCGCGAGCGCTGCTGCGAGAATCGGTCCCAAGCGGCCAGGAGCGATTCGGCGGCGCCTCGCGGTCATCGTCGCGATCGACATCATCCTCCATCGTACCTCAGGCCGCTGGCAGAGAGCTGACATCGTGGGGTACAACGCCCGCGACGGCATTTCAGACGTCGTCAGGCCCCGAGGGTCCGTGGTCAATCGAGTCCCGTCCTGCGCGTGAGGTCCTGCGCTCGAGACCCACAAGCTGTGCCAGTAGCTTCGGGTGCTCGAGGAGCTCGACCTGCTGCGAGTTGATCTTCGGGAGCAGTGCTCCGTAGAGCTTGCTCTTCGGCTAAGCAGGGCACGTACTCGACGCATTCGTTTTGGAACTGCTCCCGAGGCCACATCCCCGCGTACCGATCGCGGCTCACTTCGTTCACCGAATACTTCCTGAGCACCTCGACGAACTCTTTCACGACCTAGGCGGAACTGAAGGGGCGGGCGTACCTCGCGGACAAGGTCGAGCACGATCGGCTGAAGCTCCCCGTCGCCTTCCAGTCTGTGCGCGACTGCCATCGTCATTGAATCCGGGCCACCGGTCGCGGCCCCCGGTTGACGACGACGCTGCACGACCTCCATGATCACTCGGTCGAAGATCGGAGGTGAACGATGTCTGATTGGCTGTCTCTTCGCGAGGCTCGCAAACGGGACGGGCTGCGCCTGGTTCTGATCCGCGGAGTGCCGAGTCCCTGGTCACAGGCGGCCCGCGGGATCTTCGAGATCAAGGGGGTGCCCTTCAGCCTGGCCTGCCCGCAGGAGGACGACCCCCCGGGGCTGCTCGAGGAGTGGACGGATCAGGATTCCTTCCCCGCCGTGGCCTGGGAAGACGAAGAGCCGCGCAGCGGCTGGGCCGAGGTCCTGCTCCTGGCCGAGCGCCTGGCTCCCGAGCCACGCTTGATCCCGGTCGAGCCGGAGCGACGCGCCCTGCTGTTCGGTGCCGCGCACGAGATCTGCGGGGAGATGGGGCTAGGCTGGGCGCGCCGACTGCAGATGGTGCACACGGGCTTGCAGGCGAACCCGGGGAATCGCATGTCGACCTGGCTCGGACAGAAGTACGGCTATCGCCCCGACTCGGCCAAGGAGGCCCCGTCTCGTGTCCTCGAGGTGCTGGGCCTGCTCAGCGATCTGTTCGAGCGCAGCCAGAAGAGCGGCGGCCGCTATCTGCTCGGAGAGCTCTCGGCACTCGACGTCTACTGGGCCACGTTCTGCAACCTGCTGAAGCCCCTGCCTCCGGATCTGCTGCCGTTGCCCGAAGCTCGCCGGCCAATGTTCACGGCGACCGAGCCGGAAATCATCGACGCCCTGACGGCTCCCTTGCTCGAGCTGCGCGACCGTGTCTATCGGGAGCACCTAACGCTGCCCATGGAGCTCTGAGCAAAGCCCCGAAGCGCGATGTGAACACCCGTTACGGCTTCCAGAACCAGTCCCGGAAAGCCACGCGGGTCTACCACGTCGCGAACGCCAACATCTTGTGGAGCCCTGTACTATGCCTGGGAGTGAGGTACCTGAGCGCGTTGCTGCTCGTTCCCTGGGTGTGCTCGGGACTCGACTGCGGCTGCCGACGGCTTGCTCGAGGAGGCGCAACGCTTCTCGCGCCGCCTCGGCACGATGGGAGCGCCTGAGCGCATGACCAGTTTCCTGGAGATCGGCGGGCAGACGCCCGAGTTCGAGCGGGATCTGCAGCGGGCGCTCGCCCGTCTGGGGGCTTCGGGGTGAGCGCATTCGACCTCTCGGGTCGGGTCGCGCTGGTGACGGGAGGCAACGGCGGCATCGGCCGCGGTATAGCGCTCAGCCTGGCCGAGGCCGGGGCCGACGTGGTGGTCGCGGCGCGCAACCCCCAGAAGACCGCGGCCGTCGTCAGGGAGATTGAGGAGCGCGGCCGACGAGCGGTGGGCGTGAGCTGCGACGTGACCCGCGAGGACGATGTCGCCGCCGCGGTGGCCGCGGCCCGCGACCGCCTAGGAGAGTGACCCAAGATCCGGGTGGGCGGAGGTGATTGTAGCGAGGGCCCCCAACTGGACGTGGAGCGATGTACGGGCCAACGGGGGTCCGAGGTAGCCGGTAGATGTCGGATCTACACAGATATGCGTCAGATCCAGGGCCTGACGTGCGCGAAACGGGTCCGCACCCGCCCGATCACGCCATCTGCGCTCGGCAGAGCGCCATCACGTTGAAGCCCGAGCACACCAGGTCCCACTCTCCCGTCACCTTCTCCTGGCCGCGCAGCATGAAGCGCCGAAACCGCTGTCGTGCCTTGATCTCGGCAAACGGCCGCTCCGCCTGGGTCTTCCGCTGCGCGTAGCGTTGCTGGGCCCAGGGCAGTCGTAAGATCCGGTGCATCCGCTGCGCCCGGGCTCCCTTGGGCCAGCGGGACGACTTCCGCCCGCGGACCGCGATCAACGCCTGTTGTCCCCGCCGTTCCAACGCCTTCAGGTTCGACTCGCTCAGGTACCCGTTGTCGGCCAGCAGAATCTCCGCTCGCTGACTCGTGTTCGTCTCGATTGCCTCGACCATGGGCTCCAACTGCTCGTAGTCATTGGCCTTCTCTGTCAGCTCGTTCGCCACGATCAGGCCGTCCTCACTCGTCGCCAGCTGCGCGTTGTAGCAGTACTGCAAGGATCCCTCGGTCTTCATCATGTTCGCTTCGGGGTCCGCGAAGCTCTTCTGGTGCTTCGCTTCGAGCTTCTCCCCCTTCTCCCGCTCCAGCTGCTCCCGGGCCGCTCGGATCCGCTCCCGTCGTCGCTCGCGCAGCTGTAGCTCTTCTGGAAGCCCACCTCCGCCATCGTCGTCCCCGTGCTCTTGCTCTTCCGCAGCGTTGAGCTCGTCCATCTGCGCCACGATCTGCTCGATCTCGTCGCTCAGCTGATCCTCCGCCTCCAGCATCCGCGCGTGGCTCATCGCCTTGGACCGCGACGTGTTCGCCCGGATCTTCGTGCCGTCTACCGCCACCTGCCCGAGCTTCACAAGCCCCATCGCCTGCGCCACCTTCAGCGTCTGCAAGAACACCTCTCGGAAGTCCCTGTGGTGACGGTCCCGGAATCGGTTGATCGTCCGGAAGTTCGGTCGTAGCCCAGCCGCGAGGTAGCGAAACCGCAGGTCGTAGTGCAGCCGTCGCGCAAGCTCCCGCCCGCTGTACACGCCCACGACCGCCCCCAGAAGCCACAGCTTCAACAGCATCCGAGGCGGGAAGGCTCGCTCTCCACGCCGGCGATACCGCTTCTCGAACCGCCGCAGATCCAGCGACTCCACCAAATCGTCGATGAACAGCGCCGGATCCGATGGATCCAGAGCCTCCCCCACGTGCGCCGGTAGCAGCTCGCCCTGCTGCGGCACATACGCCTTGAACATGACCTCTTCCCCCACGCTCCCAAGTTAGCCAATAAGGGAATCTTGGGTCACTCTCCTAGGGGGACTCGCAATACTCGTGAACAACGCCGGCATCGCGGGGGGCGGACCGCCGGCAGAGATCAGCGACGAGGTCTGGGACGGTGTCGTGGACACGAACCTGAAGGGCGCATTCCGCTGCGTCCGCGCCGCCTATCCTCTGCTCAAGGCCTCGGGCCGCGGAAAGGTGATCAACATCGGCTCGGAGTACTCACTCTTCGGCAGCGCTATGGTGCTGCCGTATTCGGCGAGCAAGGGCGGCGTCATCCAGCTCACAAAGTCGCTCGCCGTGGCCTGGGCGCCCGATAACATCCAGGTCAACGCGATCATTCCGGGCTGGATCAAGACCGACATGACGGCGGGCGTTCAGCGCATGAAGCCCTTCTACGACGCCATCCTGCAGCGCACTCCGGCAGGTCGCTTCGGCGACCCGGAAGAGTGTGGCGGTCCGGCCGTCTTTCTGGCCTCGTCGGCGTCGGACTTCGTGACGGGGATCGTGCTGCCCGTCGACGGGGGCTATGCGGCGAGCTGAGAAATGTCGTTTACAGGCACCTCGGACTAGCTGCGGGCGCTACTCGAGGCCATGGAGTCGGCCCGCGGCCGCGAGATCATATACGGCTCTTGAATCACGACGTGTCCGCGCGAGCTCGAAGCGATTACGAAGATGACGGCTCTTTAGCTGGGCTCCAGCAGGATGCCCATAATCTGCCGATCAACGTGGCTCGACGCGAACACGGGGTCAACACGCCGAGGACATACCACCTGTACCAGGGTCGGGTGGCGATTCGGTGACGAAGCGACACGGCTCACCGTTCTGTCTTAAGTGCAGGCCGAGGCGGAGCTACGATACTTCCCCACAACTACGGATTGCCAGCGCCTGCCCACACGCTCAAGACGGGTCTCGCGGCAGAGCAGCGGGTCCCCGGCGTCCGCTAAGCTTCCGTCCAATGGATTGTCGGCGGCGAGGCACGCTGGGGGCGCTTGTCGCAGTCCTGTGTGTCCAGACGTCTTGCGTGACCTACGACAGCGGAGCCTTTGCGGTGAGTTCGGCGGCGCCGGTCGAGCGCCTGTACGACTCCAATCGCATCTTCGCCCTCGAGCTCTCGGCACCGTTTCGCGCGGTGTTCTCCGAGCGAGGGGAGGAGCGAACGTATCGACCGGCCTCGCTCCGGTTTCGAGACCAGGCAGGCGTCGAGCACGACGTCTCGGTCGAGATCCGAATTCGCGGCAACTACCGCGCCCGACCCTCGATCTGTGCTTTCCCCATGCTCCGCTTGCGGGTCTCGAAAAAGGGGGGTCGGGGGACGGTCTTCGAGGGCCAGAAGCGCCTCCGCCTGGTGACGCACTGCGGGGCCTCGGGGGACTACGAGCAGTCGCTGCTCCTCGAGTACCTGGCGTACCGGATGTACACCGTGCTCTCCGACGCGAGCGTTCGCACACGACTCGTCGCCATCCGCTACGTCGATACGACCAGGCCCGATGCCCGTCCGGTCACGCGGTTCGGATTCTTTGTCGAGGACGTCCGCGACGTGGCGCGGCGCCTGGGCACCCGGCGCCACAAGGAGTCTCCCGGCGACCGCGCAGACCTCGACTCGGGAGTGCTCAACCGCCTCGAGGTCTACCAGTACATGCTCGGAAACACCGACTGGTCGCCGGTGGGCAGCGAGCCCGGCGACGCCTGCTGTCACAACGTCTTTCTGCTGAAAGCAACGCCGATCGTCCCCATCCCCTACGACTTCGACATGTCGGGGTTTGTCAGTGCCCGCTATGCCACGCCGAACCCCAAGCTCGGAATCCGGAGCGTCCGGCAGCGAATCTACCAGGGGGGGTGCATTACCAACGACGAGCTCGCCGAAACCGTGGCCTTCTTTCGCTCGGCGCGGGACCAGATCCTCGCCCCGCTGCGGGCTCAACAGGGTCTGCGCCGGTGGCGGCGTGCGCGAGCCCTCTCCTACCTGGATGGCTTCTTCGAGATGCTCGGCGATCCTCGAGCTGTCGAGCGCCAACTATTGCGCCGCTGCCTAGCAGGCTGCGGAGAAAGTGACTGGGTTGGGCGGGACGCCTCTGACGGGAGGCGTGCCGAGCAGGGAGAGGGATCGCCGTTCCCGGTACGAACCGGTTCGGTGTCGCACGGGTAGATCTTGCGGGATCATGAGCTATGTCGCCTCCAACAGGTTGCGGATACGGACCAGGTTGTAGGCCGCAGCAGTGAAGGTGAAGACCCAGCCGACCCGATCCGTGCCCCGGTGCCGGGTCTTGCGCATCAAGCCCACCGTCTTCATCCAGCCAAACACCTCCTCCACCCGTTTGCGGAAGCGCTGGCTCACCTCGTAGCCCGGGTGTCCTGTGGTCCTTCGATCGATCGCGCTTCGGCGGTTCGTCGTGTTCTGTGCCACGTGCGGGGTAACGCTCCAGGCCCGAAGCGCCTGCACAAAGCTCTTGGCGTCGTAGCCCTTGTCTCCAGCCAGGGTGATCCGGCGAGCGCCCCCCAGACCCAGCACCATCTCGAGAGCCGCTTCGCGCTCCGCATACCCCGACGCCTGAGTGAGCTTCGCCGCCACCACCAGGCCGTTGCGGTTCTCCGTCACGACGTGTCCCTGATACGCGAGCCGCGCGCCCTGGCCCCTCATCCCCGCCAGTCGGGCGTCCGGATCCGTCCTCGACGCATGCGTCTGGTTGCTCCGCTTCTCGCCCCGGAAGTTGACCGTCGGGTTGCCCGGGTCGTCATCGTCCCTGCGCTTCTCGTCCTTGCGCACGAAGCTCTTCTGGCTCGCCCACGCCTCGATCAGCGTCCCGTCCACCGTGAAGTGCTCCGATGACACCAACCCCTCCGACTCCGCCTGCGCCAGCACCGCCTCGAAGAAATGCTGAGCGATCTCGCCCTTCAGCAGCCGTTCCCGATTCTTGGTGAACACCGTCGCGCTGAACACCTCATCGTCCAGCTCCAGGCCCACGAACCAGCGGTAGAGCAGGTTGTAGTCGATCTGCTCGATCAGCTGGCGCTCGCTCCGGATCGTGTACAGCACCTGCAACAGCAGCGCCCGCAACAGCTGCTCCGGCGGGACCGACGGTCGGCCGACCCCTTTGGCGTAGATACCATCGAAGCGTCGCGACAGCTGCTCCAGCGCCGCGTCCACCAGTCGCCGGATCGCTCGAAGCGGATGGTCCTCGGGAATCCGGGACTCCAGCGATACGTAGCTGAAGATCCCACCCTGGAGCGTCTGCGGTCCTCTCACATCTCCCCCTTGGGGCTTCCCTCAAAGGTACCCTTCGATGAGGAGTTTTTTTCAGCAGCCTGCTAGGCTGAGAAGCCCGCCCACCAGTGGAAGGGGTCGCCGTCGGGGGGCGGGACCTTCAAGCGGGTGGTGCGCCACTGCAGCCGGGGTTGCTTCGTGCCGGACCAAGTGAATCGAAGGCTCGCCATCGCCGAATAGTCTGATGAGGATGCTCGGTTCGCCTGTGATCCTACTAACATAGACATCGCGATCGACGTTGTTTCCCCTCGGGCCGGGACCTCTCTGAGTGTGGCTGTGGACCAGTCCGAAAACTCGTCGACCTCCTTGCCAGGGACAATTCCCAGCTTGACGCTGTCGCCAGAGCACGCTTGTGTACCCGTCGGGCGAGATCGCACGCTAAGGAGACAGATGATGTCGAGTCGTACGAGGAGGGGCCTGGGGGTCGCGTTGGCAGTTGCGGCCCTGGCTGTGGGCCCGCTGCCTGCAGCCGCCGACGAACCAGAGGGCGCTGGAGGCGGGGCTCCTGGATCGCTGGCGACCATGGAGGAGGAAGAAGAGGCCCAGGTCGTCCGGCGCTGGGATTATCCCGACAACTACGATCAGCTGAGCCTGCCGGGGAAGATCGGCTCGAACGTCCGGGACGGCGCGGTGAACCTGGTCGACTCCGTGGGGCAGGGACTGATCACTGGCTACACGGTCGTTCTCCTTGGGGTCACGGTCCCGAAGGCGGCTACCTTCCTGGGCGATGTCGTCGGCCTCGTTGACAACAACCTCGTCACGAAGCACATACTGAACGGGGTCCTGAGCCGCCATCTCCTCCGCCTGGGCGTCGGGTCTCGAGGAGCTCCGTCCGCCGCGGCCTTCATTCACGACAGCGAATGGGACATCCCAACGGCCCCCGTCGACGCATTCATCGGCGACCGCATCTTCCACCCCGAGCCGTACGCACATCCGAGCATCATCGGCAGTCTAGTGGGGGTGGTCATCGGGGACATCGTCGTGCGGCCCTTCGGAAGCATCGTCACCATTTTTGGGGCACGCGAGACCGGCAAGCGGATAGACGCTCGAGGACTCAAAATCATCGAGGACGGTTTCAAGTTCCGGTTCCTGTAGAGATCGATACGGAATAGGCTAGAGCCACGTGACTCGGAGCCGAGACCGGCCGGCTCAGCGCAGCGCGGCGCCGAGGGCAGCCTTCACGGCGCTGCTCATCGCCGCCTGCGCCGGCACATGGCTTCAGACTGAGATACCGCTCGGCAGCTCCTTCGAAGAGCACTGCTTGGAAGCAGCGATCCGGGACGCGCCCGGCACGGAGCTGGTCGACGAGGAGCCCTTCCCGTTTAACAGCCAGGCATTCAAGATCTACCGCGTCCGACTGAGCGAGATTCACGTCGGCGGTGCACCAGCCACCGCGTACGTCTACCAGAGCGAGGGACGCGGGGACCCGCTGGCCCTCCGCTTCGAGACCGCGCGCCTGACGGAGGCCGCCGCCGCTCGCGTCGGCGCCGAGCTCGCCCGCGAGTCCGTCCGGCTATTCGAGCGGATCTACGAACGGTGCAGCTCGGAGCCCCTGGAGCACGGCCAGCTGAGCTGCTCCCGGATCCTTCCTTCCCGGAAGACCGTGATCATCGACTGCCAGGAGAACACACCCTTGGACGAACACTCAGGCGCTCGTCGTCCTGGTAGCCGCCGTCTAGGCGCTCGTGACGTTCGTCTAGGGTCTTTAGAACCTGTACTGCACGTAGCCCCTGACGCGAGCCCGCTTTCCGTGGGAGTCAACTAACATGATCTTCGAGTCCCATCGCGAGCGCAGCCCGAGAACAGGAGTGCCAGCCCATGAACCCCCGATTCGGTCTCTTGTGGTCGTTCCGAAACCCCGAATTCAACCGGGTTCCCTGGCCGGACCTGTATCGGTCCCACCTCGACTTGATCGTGGATTCCGAGGCGATGGGCTATGACAACGCCTGGCTCACCGAGCACCACTTCGTCGACGATGGCTACGCACCTTCTCTCCTTCCGATTGCTGCAGGTATCGCCACGCGCACTTCGCGCATCCGCATCGGCACCTTCCTTGTGCTGCTCCCGCTCCACAACCCCGTTCGCATCGCCGAGGACACTGCCACCGTCGACCTGATGTCCCAGGGACGCTTCGACCTCGGTGTCGGCTTGGGGTACCGGCGCAAGGAATTCTCCGACCAGGGCATCTCCCACACTGAGCGTGGGGCGCGGCTCCAGGAGGGGATCGCCCTCATCCAACGGCTGCTCTCCGATGAGGAAGTCACTTTCGACGGACGGTTCAGCCAGCTCGAGAAGATTCGCATCGTCCCGCCCGCGCTACAGCGACCCCACCCGCCGATCTGGATGGGCGCCATCGCGCCCAAGGCCATCGAGCGGGCTGCACGCATGGGCTTCCACTTCCAGGTCATCGGGCCTCCGGCGCTCGTGGAGCACTACGACAAGTGCCTCGAGGCCGCGGGGCGCAACCCGCGGGAGTACAACACGGCGCAGCTTCGCTGGGTGCATGTCGCGCAGAGCCGGGAGCAGGCCTGGGAGAACGCGGCCAGGCCGCTTCACTACACCGCAACCCGCTATGCCGAGTGGTTTGCCGAGGCGAACGACAAGCCCGGCGACGACAAGGCACTCGAAGGGATCCCGAGCGCCGCCGAGATGATCGCAAAGCAGAGCTTCGAGTTCTTTGGCGAGCCGGCCATCGTTGGCACTCCGGCCGATGCGCGGGAGCTGATCGCGGACTACCTCGCGCGGGGGCGCGTCACGCACCTCGTCTGCGGCATGGCGCTGCCGGGCCTCGCGCCCCATCACGTCCGCTGCAGCATGGAGCTGTTCGCAAAGGACGTGATTCCGGCCTTCCGGAAGTAAGGAGCTGGTGGACGCAGGCCGGAGCGAACCGGTCTCGGCGGTTCGATGAGTGGTATTCCCCCTCACTAGCTCGCGGTAGGCCGCCACGGCCACGTACGGTCTATTCAGCGCGTTTTTCTTGCCCGGATCGTGCCACTTTCAGTGAAATCGAGAGGCGAGACCGGGACCGATAACGTGGCGCATTGCGCACGTCCCGCGCGTCTCGTGCTGCACCGACTCTGGCGCTCTTGGATCCGATCCCCTCGACCTCTGGCGCGCGAGCCGTTCGATATCAGCTCGCAAGTCGTGCCCGCTCGGCAAGCTCAGCTCTAGATGCTCTCCGTCGCTGCGGCCGAACCGTCACGTACGAGTAGAACAGGGAATTTTCGCATTTTGGGTCCAAAAACAGAGGATTTCCGGGTAGAGAGGGCCACATCATGTGGAATTTCGTTCGTTAGTACAAAGGGTTACGACCCCGTTCCTGTTATTGTCAATAACAGGGCGCTTTACGGAGCATAGCAGGGCAATTTTCGTCAATAACAGGCGCATTTTCAGATTAACAGGGGCGCAGCCGCGCTTGATCAGCGCCTACCCACCATGAGTCGCCTAGGCAGATTTGCCGGATACCCGAGTGCCTCGAATAGGGTGCCCTGCTCGGACCAGAGGCTGGGCATCGGCGTGCGCATCAGCTGCTCGAGCCACTGGTCCTACCGGTACGCGTCGAGGTTCACGCGGAATCGCTGCAACTCCTGATGCCGGTGACGTTGCTTGCAACCTTGCGCTCGCGGCTGGTACCCGGCGAGACAGCTGAACCCGATGCTGCCGATCCCGCATTGCTCCGGCTGATTTTGCCGGTGCGCATACGCCTGCCGCGAGACGGGGGGTTGTGCTGCTGAGTATTCAGCTCCGCCCGCCGTGCTGGATCCGCAGCGCTCGCCGCTGCGATGCACGAGATGACCCCGCTGATCCAATCTTCGAGCGCCGTCCCGGGAACCTGGCGGACAGCTGCCTCGTCCCCGCAACGCCGTCCCTGTTGCAGCGAAGCTGACACGGAGTAGCGATAGACCTGTTTATGAGAGCAAAAAAGCTTGGCGTTGAGTACGTCAAAAAAGGAATCCTGATAGCTACGACTCAGAGACTCTTCTTCTATGCGAAGAGGCTAGGCGGGTACGATACGGAAGTCTTCCCATACCCGAATATCATATGCTTGGCCGATAAGTAGTGAAACGTCCCGTGGCACGAGCGCTTGAGCATGCTCCAGAAGCTCTCGATCCCGTTGGTGTGCGTCATCCCCCGGACGTACTCGCCGACTCCATGCTTCACCGCCTCATGCTGGAAGCTCCCGCCGTAGTCCGACATAGGAGCGGTTCTCGTCTGTGTAGACTTGCGCGCCTGGGCTCACGGAATCATGCACGAAGCCTCGGAGAATCCGGCCTCGTGGGGTGTCAATGAGCCGCCTGGACCTTGCCCGTCTTCCGAACCTTGCCACCGACTCCGGTGGTCTTTCCAATGGCTCTGCGACCCAGGACATCGGCGTCGGGAGGATCGGCGAAACGTCGATCCGCTACGATCGAGCGCGCGCGATAGCAACCAAAGCGTCGGCCTTCGTCGGTCGGCCCGTTCCCGTCCATTAATCGCTCACTATCCGGGGTCCGGTGAAGTCTATTCCGTCGGCAGTACTGCGCGGCCTAGCAGGCCGGCGGCTTGGAGCTCCTCGATGAAGCCGAACATCCGACGATTCTCGATGCGGTCGGGATAAAGGATGCCGTCGAGATGATCGCATTCGTGCTGGACGACTCGGGCATGAAACCCGTCGGCCTTTCGGTCGACCGGCTTGCCTTCCGCATCCAGACCTCGATAGCGGATATGTGTGTATCGCGGCACCAGCCCGCGCATGCCGGGCACGCTCAAGCATCCCTCCCAACCCTCGTCCATCACCTCACCGACAGGCGCGATCTCCGGATTGACCAGGACTGTTAGCGGGATGGGCGGCGCATCGGGATAGCGGGAGTTGTTGTCGATTCCGAATATCACGACGCGGAGCGGCACGCCAACCTGGGGCGCGGCCAGTCCTGCCCCATCACAGGCCTTCATGGTATCCAGCATATCGGTGATCAGTGTTCCCAGGGCTGCGTCGCCGAACCGATCCACGGCGTCCGCATGGCGCCGAAGTTGTGGATCACCTATCCGCAGGACCTTGCGTATCGCCATGGAATGACCTCATCCATACACCAGTGACCCTACCATTCGTTGGTCATAGGAGCGTTCCTCGTCTGTCATAACTCGGGCGCTGCGATCCACGAACCGGCGCAGATTCCCCATCAGGTTGTCCCTTGGTGACGTGATCAATGACCTGAGCGCGAACCTCGCCTCCTTGGGCCGACCCAGAGTGCGGATGGAAGCATCACGGTAGGCTTGTCCGCCCCGACGACGCACGATACCCCTTGACACAATAGGTGTCCGCTCAGACCTAGCCAGCGACTTCGTCGTCCGAGCGAACTATTCGCAGGTTCGTGAGTCTGTAGGTCATTGCAAGCTGGCTCACCCGAAACGCACGTGCAAGCTCTTCGATTGCGTCCTCGACGGATGTTTCGGGGTGGTTCGAGCCGAGGTTGCGAACGAACTCACGTACGAGCGACTCGGGCATCAGTAGCTCCGCGGCAAACTGGTTGGCTTCGATTTCACATGCATCGACTGCTTGCCCGGACAGATCGTCACGCCTACCGATGGGACGCTTTTCATCGATGTGCACATCCTCGTCGGTGTGGAGGAGGAAGTGTCCGATCTCGTGGGCAATAGTGAAGCGTTGCCGGGTAACAGAGTGAGAGGAGTTGACGCCGATTACTCCGCTCCCATCTGGTCGACGGTGCACCATTCCTGAGAGTTCGCCCTCAAACGGCTCGTAGCGGATGGAGGCGTGGCAAAGCTCCGCGAGGCGCTCCAAGGGAACCGGCGCAGTTGATACGGAGCCCTTTTCGAACAGTTGTCGAGCTCGGCGTCGCGCGAGGGAGTACCTAGGCCGCATGATCGTCATCCTCATTCGCCGAACGCAAGACGCGTCTCGCCCACTCCCGCTTGCTGGGCTCAAGGTCCTTCACCTTGTCGGGGAGCTGGCTTGGAGTCCGAGACCCATGTCCCGGTAGAAGCTCTGCGGCAGAGCGCCCAAGAGCCTCGGCAATGCGAACGAGGAGGTAGGTCTGGACCCCCTGACGACCCCGCTCGATATTCGTGATCGACGTGCGTGACAGCCCGACTGCCGCAGCGAGCTGGTCCTGCCGGACGCCTGCCCGCTCCCGGGCCTCACGGATCTTTCCCCCGAGGAAGCGGTCGAAGTGAGCCTTTCCATCCATAGGGTGAGCTTTAGAGTAGTCGACCTAACCGACATGTCAATCTCTCAAACGTTTGGCGAAATGCCTATCATTTTACGTCTGCTAAATTGACATTGGTGATTTCATGGGCTACCAAAAGAAGAAAGGGGAACGCCGAGCGGCTCGAGTGGTGACATCGCCAAACGCTGCCCACCACTGCAGCTACGTTCTATAAGGTTGCACCCATGGATAACCCGCACCTGACGGTCGCCAAACGCCCACTCACCGTCACTTACCGGCCGGTCGGCACCCTTGTTCCCAGCCCGCACAATGCGCGCACGCACTCGAAACGCCAGGTCGAACAGATCGTGGCCTCGATCAGGGAGTTCGGGTTCACCAACCCGATCCTGATCGATCCTGACGGGTCGGTCATTGCCGGACATGGGCGCCTGCTTGCCGCGAAGGCGATGGCGCTTCCCGAGGTGCCCTCCATAATCCTTGAAGCGCTTAGCGATACCCAGAAGCGGGCACTCAGGCTTGCCGACAATAAGATTGCCCTGAACGCTGGCTGGGACACCGATCTTCTGAAACTGGAGTTGGGTGAGCTGGCGGTACTCGATGTCGACTTCGACCTGTCGGCCACGGGGTTCTCGACCGGCGAGATCGACGTCGCGCTAAAAGGCTCGCCGGATCCCGACGACGCGGCGATCCCGGCGGTGCCGAAGACTCCGCGCACCGGGCTGGGTGATATCTGGGTCCTTGGCGATCACCGTATCGGCTGCGGCGACGGCCGCGACGCAGCGTTCCTGCAGGCGGTGATAGGCGAAGGCGTCACGGTCGACGCCGCTTTCCTAGATCCGCCCTACAACGTGCGTATCAGCGGGCACGCCAATGCCCGGGGACGTCACCGGGAATTCGCGATGGCGTCGGGCGAGATGACCGACCCTGCGTTCCGTACATTTCTCTCTGAAAGCCTTGGCGCGTGCGCGAAGGTCTCACGCGACGGTGCGGTACACTTCGTCTGCATGGACTGGCGGCACATGGACGAGGTCAGCGCTGTCGGCGGTTCGATCTATGGGGGCCTGCTGAATCTGTGCGTCTGGAACAAGTCCAATGCGGGAATGGGCTCGCTCTATCGCTCCAAGCATGAATTCGTGTTCGTGTTCAAAGTTGGCGAAGCACCGCACTTCAACGCGGTCGAACTCGGCAAGCACGGTCGCAACCGCACCAACGTATGGGACTATGCCTCGGTCAACTCGTTCGCCGGCAGCCGGCACGAGGACCTGGCACTGCATCCGACGGTCAAGCCGATCGCTTTGGTCGCGGACGCGATCCAGGACGTGACGCGGCGCGGGGAGTTGGTGCTTGACACTTTCCTCGGTTCCGGCACAACGTTGATTGCCGCCGAGCGGACCGGTCGGCGGTTCCGTGGCCTCGACATTGATCCCGCCTATGTTGACGTGGCGCGAGTGCGCTGGTCCGCGATGACTGGAGGCACGCCGCGCCTCGATCGGACAGGGCTCGATGAGTAACGCAGCGGATCACGACAAGCCCGCTCGACCCGGTTCCGCAAGGGCCAGAGCGGGAACCCGCGCGGGCGACCAAGAAAGAAGCCCGATCCCGCACCTTCTGCTTTCGACGTGGTGATCGACCGCACGCTGACCATCGTCCAGGGCGGCGAGCCACGCGAGGTAACCGTCGACGAGGCCTTGCAGCACCAGAATTACAAGGAAGCGATTGCCGGCAACCGTGCCGCGCGACGTGCAGTATTGAAAATGATCGCCAAACGCGAGAAGGCGATAACCAACAAGACACCACGCCACTTCCCGGTCAAGGTGCGCATGAGGAAAGAGGCTCCGAGAAACGCGAATGACGCGCTGCTGATCCTCGGCATTGCCTGCCGCAATCCACAGTGGACCCAGACACCTGCGCCGGGTGAGCGCGAACGGCTGCTGCTCGAGCCCTGGGCAGTCAAGGCTGCGCTGAGCCGGCGCGCAGGAAGCAAACTGACGCAGGAAAAGCTCGACGAAGCGCGGCGCTGCACACATGACGCCGGGACGATAACTTGGCCGGAGGCGGTCGAACCATGAGCGACTACGAGGAAGCTCCAGACGATGACGTCGGGTACGGCAAGCCGCCGGCATCGACGCGCTTCCGGAGAGGCCAGAGTGGCAATCCTAAAGGCCGCCCGCGGGGCCGAAGGAATCAGCTTCCCTATGAAGCGGTGCTTGGCCAGATGGTGACGATCCGGGAGGACGGCATTGAACGGCGGGTCAATGCGGCCGAGGCGTTCCTGCTCCATATGGCCAAGCGGGGGCACGAGGGCGATGGTGCGGCCGCACGCGCTGCAATGGCCGCTATTGAGCAGGCACGTGCTGCCCGTGGGATAAACGGTTCGGATACGGAGATGAGATTGGACATAGCGTTGGTCGCGCCTGGCAGCGTCACTACAGCGCTCGAAGACCTTCGCATGGGTAAAACCCTCGACCGGTTCAGACCGACCGCAAGGATGGCGCTCGAGCCATGGCTGGTGCAGCGGGCACTGGACCGGCTCGGTGATCGCAGGCTGTCGCCCGAAGAGCAGGTGATGGTAATGCGTGCAACCCGTACGCCCCACAAAGTAAAGTGGCCCGAGTGGTGGGAGGTGAGGAAGTGATTGGCAAAGGTTGCCCCTCGGACCCGTAACCTGAAAGTCGGGGGTCGTCTCCCGCGCGCACTGCCGCGCGCTCGGGGACTCGCTGCCACTTCGGACCACACAGCGGTGTGCGGTCTACCTCCATCATCCCTCCGAGGACCTGGCGATCGCCTACAGGGCGTCGACGCGGAAGTACCGGCGAAGTCTCGATAAGCTTCCAGAAGACCAGGCAGAGCGGAGCACGTCGAAGAGTGCCATGTCGCGACGCTTCGTCGCCCTTTCGCAGAAGCAGATAACGGCCTGGCTCTCGGCGCCGCTCTCGGATCTCGATGTCCGGGTGCTGGTGATCCACAGCATCGTCTTACTGAACACCGCCCTCATCTGGAGGGTCTAGTCAAGATGCATTTCGAATTCAGCTACGCTGGCGACGATAGCGTTCCGTGCCTCGACAATGGTGAACGATTCGTCAAGTAGGCGCTGAGACCAAGATTGGAGAAGGCTTGGCGATAGTGGAGAGGGATTAGCGGTAGCTGGAGATGGTTCCGAGAGATCTTGCAGGGATGCAGAATGTCTCACAAGCGTCGTCCAAGATACCCTGGACATTGGGAGTACTGAGGCGGCGTAACAAACCGTCGGCGTGACGTGACGGAAACATTGCAATTCGGAGCGAGGCAAGTAACTCGAATATCGGACCAGTCCACCTTGACCTTGTTCCCCAAGGACTTCTGGGCCGCGATTTCGAAATCCCCTCGGTGGTCATGAATCCAAGACAGATAAAAGAGGCTCTGGTTGATCAGCTCAGAGGACTCCACTTTCTTGTATTTGATGATGACCGGATTGTCGTCTTCTGAGAGCGCTAGCGTGTTGATTCGTCCAGCATGATGTGACCCGGTTGAAAACTCAGTAGCGACGAAACGACAACTGAAGACGGATTCAAGGTTGTGCTCGATCAGCTTCTGTAGGGCCTTCTCGGCGGTGAAGTTCGTCTGACCAAATAGTTGACAGCGTAGACTCGGTGATCACGAACAGCGGCATAGTAGCGGGGGGATGGTACCATGGGGGAGTTCTCGGCTCGCTTAGTTGGCGTCCTGTCCGGTGACTACGTACTCGAATCGGTCGCACTCAACCGCGAGGGCGTCAATGTAGAGGATCAGCTCCTCGTCATCTGTGGTGTCGATAGGCTGGCGGATCAGCCCGATGAGCCGGTCCTTCTGATCGAAACCAAAGGTGACGAGGTCCTTCTGGGCGTTCCGGCACCAAGCGCGATAGGCGAGGTCGCGCCAGTATTTGTCACCTGAGCGGACCTGGGCGGATCCAGCGACGAGAGAGCGGAATATGTACGAGCCTGCGGTAGCGCATACGAGTACTCCTGGAAGGCGCGGGCGCGCTCGACGTGCCCGAGGCTGTAATCAGGTCTAGCCAGTCTTTCTCCGAGAGATGAGCCGCGTTGCCTAGTACTGGCGTTGCAAGTCCCAGAAGGCGACCGCTTACTACATCTTGCCCGACAACTACAACGAAGCCTGTCCACGAATCGGACGGTAAAAGCGCCGCCAAAAACGGGACAAAACGCGGCACCAGGCGGCATTAGCCGGCCGCAATTGGCACTACGCGGCACAAGCCTCGAGCCCTAGATCTAGTGGGTGTAGGGACGCCGCCGCCTCGTTTCCCTCCTGCGCGCCTCGCGGCAGGGCCCGTGCGGCTGCGCGCGCGGCACCCCCTTTAAGGTAGGGGATTATTTCTGCAATGCGCTCGGCACCGGACGGTTCTTGTGCCACGAGGTGCCACGTAGTGCCGCCTAGTGCCAGTAGTTACGGCCGTCTAATGCCGCGGGGTGCCGGCCTTTGCCACGTTTTTGGCGGCGCTTTCAACGTCCGATTGGCGGGCGCCGAGGGCGACTGCGCCGCAGGCTGCCGGAACGGATCCCAAGGGGGCCAGCGCCCACGAATGGCGTATGTTCTTCGAAAACGCCGGCGCCCAAAGGGGAGCGGGAAGGGGGGCAGGTCCCTGCCATACAAGGTTAACTGCTGAGGAAGATCTGAGAGGACAGGTTAATGGCGCAATTCGGACAGGTTCGATGTCACAGTCCCGGGCGCTCGGCGGCCCCGCCGCATCGAAGGGTCAGGGGCAACACATCAAAAATCCTTACCCTCACTGACCTCCGCGATGCGCTGCTGCCCAGGCTCATTTCCGGTGAACTTCGAGCCCGTCATGCGGAGGCTCGACAATTGATCGGCCACAGATGAAGCGAGAAGCAAAGCTCCTGCTCGCGAAGGCTTGCGATTCTCTTGTCCTTTCTATTGAGCTGTTCAACCGACCCCATGATCGAGGGCGGATCAGCAGCACACTGATTCAGCTCGATCACAGCTTCGAGATGCTTATGAAGGCTGCAATTCTGCAGCGGGGCGGTCGGATCCGTGATAACCGAGCCAAGGAAACTATTGGTTTCGACGCCTGTGTACGAAGGTCGTTGACCGACGGCAAGATCAAATACCTGACGGAGGCACAGGCCCTCGTTCTGCAGACGATCAACGGTCTCCGAGACGCGGCTCAGCACCACTTGTTGGATATCTCGGAGAGCCAGCTTTATGTCAATATCCAGTCAGGAGTCACGCTATTCCGAGACTTGCTGAAAAGCGTATTCGGGCAAGAGCTTTCCAGCCAGTTGCCGCCGCGTGTACTTCCGGTCTCGACTTTACCCCCTACGGATCTCGCAACTCTGTTTGACTCCGAAGTCACCGAGATAAAGAAACACTTGCGCCCGGGAAGACGGCGTCGGGTCGAAGCATTGGCCAAATTGCGCCCGCTCGCGATCTTGGACGGCGCTATCCGTGGCGAGAAGGGTCAGCCCAGCGACAACGCTCTTAAGCAGCTAGGAAAGGATGTACTGGCCGGAAAACCTTGGGACGACGTGTTCCTGGGTGCAGCAGCGGTGAACATCACCACAGAAGGCGTAGGTCCGAGCCTGTCTTTGCGGTTCTCAAAGAAAGAAGGGATACCAATCCAGCTCGTTGCGGAAGGGACTCCGGGCGCATCGGTAGTAGGGGTGAAACGCGTGAATGAACTCGACTATTACAACCTCGGGGCAAAGCAGCTTGCAGACAATGTTGGTCTGACGATTCCGAGGGCGCTTGCGGTTGTGGACTATCTTAAGCTGCGGCAAGACCAAGAGTGCTACAAGGAGTTCAGGATCGGGAAGACCTCGCACAAGCGGTATTCTCGGAAAGCGATCGAGAAGATAAGAAAGGCCCTTGAGGAGAAGAGCGCCACGGAAATCTGGGCGAAGCGCACGGAAGAGAGGAACCGAAGATGAGCGGGTTGAAGCTCACCGAATCCGCCGTCGAAGAAGCTGCGCTCTTATGGCTCAAAAGCTTCGGTAAAGGGGGTGCCGCGCGCGCAGCCGCACGGGCCCTGCCGCGAGGCGCGCAGGAGGGAAACGAGGCGGCGTCCCTACACCCACTAGATCTAGGGCTCGAGGCCCTTGTGCCACGTAATGCCGCGTAGTGCCAATTGCGGCCGGCTAATGCCGCCTGGTGCCGCGTTTTGTCCCGTTTTTGGTGGCGCTTTTACCGTCCGATTCGTGACATTCTCCGTGGTCATGGGCGACGGCACTGATTTGAACGTGACAGGCTCCGACGTGTAAACCAATACGTCGTTCCGCTCCTCGACCGAACGCGGGATCCCGACTCCAAGGCCTCGGGCATGTCCACCTTCCACGGCATGCACAGCCGTGGCTTCCCGAACTGCTTCATTCTCCATCGCCCAGTCCGGCTTCACCCCCAACTTCGAAGCGTCAGCGGCTTCGCGCGCGGCGGCCACGAGGTCGGGCCAAGTCTGGGGGTGTCCACGAAACCGGGTCAACTCCAGATACTGGACTGAGTCGCGCAACGACTCTCGGAGTGCGTCCAGCTCGGCAGGGATGATCTGCTCGCCGAGCACGTCGCGTCAAGGTCCTCGATATCGACGCTCGGCACCCGCTCCCCTCTACCCCGTCTCGGCAAAAGGGGGCCACAACATCTAGTACCTACCCGCTTTCGACAATATATTGTCCCTAATCGCTCTAAGTTCAGCTGTGTCCTGCGCCTCCGGAACCACACTCATCGACTCTATGACTCCGATGTTTCGTCCCCGCATTTCATCCAAACTCACGTGAATCAGTGCTGACGCCAAGCAGTGCATGACTTGAACATCTCGGTGAGAATATCCGAAATTGGGATTCAGCCTTCCTTGGTGACTTAGTTGAAAATATCGGAAATTGGCATACGACGCGTTGTGCTTCTTGAGGCAGGCAACGACTTCCTTTTCTGTCACTACCGTAATGTTGAGTGTCGCTCCGTACATATTTGATCTCTCGACAATGGCGCTCCGAACACCTTCATAACCGCTGCTCTTGTTCCGTATGGCGCCATAGAGAACATCCGGTGTGTGACTCGTGTCATCACGGATGATCGAATAGTGCAGAAGAAGTACGAGACGCAAAGACTGCTCAACGGATAGCAGAATGAGCTCAAAAGACACTGTGGGAAAGAACAATGCATCTATATTCGGTGGTTTTGCGTCGGGCTTGTCAAGGCACCATGCCGATGCACGTTGATGCGCCTCTGCCCCAGCCATATAGCGAGTTGCTGCTATGGAAATCTCCTCAGCCGTTAAAGCGACCCGACTACTTTTCGTTCTTGTGCTTCTGCGCGACACTTCAAGTCTCCTAGTCTTCGCCGCCATTCGGTTCCCGAGCTCTGCCGCTCGGTAAAAGCCTGCCGATGATCCGTGAAGCCAACACGGCAACGCGAGCGACAAATGCGACGGTTCAAATCCCCCGGTCAAGCGCAACGATTCTTGTCAGTGCACGGACTCGTCCGAAACCTCTTCCACGTGTGGAGACTAGCTGGATCCCAGGCGCATCGGGTACGGGGGGACGTACGAGACGCCGGATGCGACGCGCATCCTGACCCTGCTTCTGGGAGGACGTTGAAAGCGCCGCCAAAAACGTCGCAAAAGCCGACACCCCGCGGCATTAGACGGCCGTAACTGGCACTAGGCGGCACTACGTGGCACCTCGTGGCACAAGAGAGACCACTAGATATAGTGGGTGTGGCCGGTCCGCCGCGGTTATTCCAAAGGGGGGTGGTGCGTGTCTCTCGACGAGCCGATCCTCATGAGTCGGGTCGCATACCCGCTGGGGAAGGGCCCTGCCACGAGGCGCGCAGGAGGGAAACGAGGCGGGTCCCTACACCCACTAGACCTAGTGCTCGAGGCTTGTGCCACGTAGTGCCAATTGCGGCCGGCTAATGCCGCCTGGTGCCGCGTTTTGTCCCGTTTTTGGCGGCGTTTTTACCGTCCGATTCGTGACATTTTCAGCGTCCTCCCAGACGAGGTCGTAGCGCTCGCTCAGGGTCTCCCAGGGGTCCACCCGCCAAGCAGTCCGGCCAATCTCGACAGGGACGAGACGAGGGCGGGTTTCCGTACAGTTTCCGGGGGTTTTGCCGGAGTAGGCGCACCGCGAGACGCGCGCATCGCGCCACTCCGAAAGTCGGCCCGCCAAAAGATTCCAGCGCGCACAAACGGATTCATGCACCAACGCCGATCAGAAGCTGTAGCTCAGCCGCGCGTAGAAGAGCCTACCGACCAGGCCGTAGGGCGTGCTGTTGGGGTACCTGATGCCCCAGAGACGTCGAAAAATGAACGCCCCATCTTCTTGTGAAAGCTTCTCAGGCAGATCGTCGAAGAGGTTATTGATACCCAGCGCTATGCGTAGATTACTGCCGAGATCGTAGCGTCCTTCAATGTCCACGATGTTCGCGGCGCTGATATCCTTGGTGCCCACGCCCAACGGGCTCTGTACGGTGCGGCCGTAGCGATTCAGACGTAGCGTCATCCCCAGAGATCGACGTTCCCAGTTGGCCGTGAGGTTGAGCTTGCTACGTGGCTGGCCGCGCTCGATCAGCAGCGTCGGCCAGCCGCCGAAGTAGCTGGCAAAATCCAAGCCGCTCGAGGCGCCGGCCGGCAGGTTCTCGCCTACGATCTCGGTCCTGTTGAAGTGTGCGCCCGCCACCAACCACAGGTCGCCCCCGATCAGCAGAGTGCTGTACTGCGCGACCGCGTCGATACCCTTTGTCCGAGTGTCGATCCCGTTGAAGAAAAACGTCGTTTCTAGTTCCAAATTCGGGACGGCGCAACTGTAGCCTGCGCAGGAGAATGTATTTGAGCGGACTACCCGGTCGTCGATCTCGGTCTGGTAGCCGTCCACACTCAGGCGGAAATTCACCACCGGCGTCCAGATAAGGCCGGCGCTCCAGTTCTTGGAGGTTTCATGCTCGAGCTCCTCCACGCCGAACTCTCGTGTGACGGCGCTGCCTTCCCGCGCGTGAATGACCGTCTTGAAACCGTCCTTGCCGCCATCGAAAAAGAGCGTGTTGAAACCCCGCTGCGACAGGCTGGGCGCACGGAAGCCAGTCGAGAAAGCGCCGCGCAGCGCGAACTCGTCCGAGAGCTGAAACCGAGTGGCCAGCTTGCCGGTAGTCTCGCTCCCAGCGTCGCTGTAGTCCTCCCAGCGCACCGCAGCCCCAAGTGTCCAGACGTCAGTAAGCTCAAACTCTGCATCGAGGTAGGCCGCCTGACTGTTGCGGTCTTCTCGGCTGTTGCGCGCATTGTCCGGACTGTAACCCGGGTAGCCCTGGAAGCCGCACCAAGCGATTGCTTCGCCCGCCATACCCTGCGGATCCACATACCAAGGCCGGGAGCTCGCTCCCGGGCCCGGATCGTAGTCTTGATAGTTCTCGCCGCCGACTGACTCTCCTCCGGATCCGCACGACCACGAGGCTAGGTCGCCCGTTTTCTGCTCGTAGTCCTCCTCGCGGTGTTCGAGACCCACGGCCAGGTAGAGCAACCGGTCGCCGATCGCGAACTTGCGTCGCACGTCGAAGTTGAAAGTGAGCTGGTCAAACTCGATGCTGCCGCTGTCGCCCGAGCGCGGACCGGCGTTGGCAATGATGTCCTCGATGTTCGCCCCCGGGTTGTTTCGCAGGTACTGCGCCCCGATGGATGCGTTGATGCTGTTCGAGACGCCGAAGTGGAACTCGTTCTGGCCGTACACTGCGCTCAGGTCGAGCGCCCAGCCTCCGATCTCGCCGCGCCAACCCAGAGCCATGGAGTAGTCCTCGATCTCCGATTCCTCGTAAGGCAGGAAACCGTTGGGATAAACTGGATGCGTGCTGCGATCTCTGAAAGCTCCAAAAGAATTGTCATGCTTGAGACGGTAGGCGCCGCTCGAGCTGCCGTCGCGCTCGGACCAACCGCCGAAAGCGTAGATCTCCCCTGCGTTTCCAAGGGGCAACTCCGAGTTGAAGAAGAGCGAGAGGTTGTCGTACTCGGGAGAGCTGTCCGTAATGGTACGATCTTCGTCGTCGTTCAGCGTGTTGCGCTCCAATGGGTCCTCGTCGTACCACTCGCCCGTCAGGTTGAAAAAACCACCTCTGGAGCCAAGCGGGAGGCCGCCGTTGAACGAGAACCCCACGCGCTCGCCGTCAGATTCCCCGGTCCGGGCCGCGTAGACGCTGACGGTTCCGCCCTCGGACTGATCGCGTAGCACCAGATTAATCACGCCCGCGATCGCGTCGGAGCCGTACTGCGCCGCCGCACCGTCGCGTAGCACCTCCACGCGGGAGATCGCGGCGCTCGGAATGGCGCGCAGGTCGGTACCACCAGTGCCGAAGCCGATCCCCCCGCCGAGGAGGCGCAACCAGGCCATGCTGTGGCGCCGCTTGCCGTTGATCAGCACAAGGGTCTGGTCGGGGCTCAGACCGCGCAGTGTGGCGGGGTGGAGGAGGCCGCCGTCGCCGAGCGAGTTACGCGGGTTGTTGAAGGACGGAGCGAGTTTCGTCAGAGCTGCAGCCAGGTCCACCTCGCCGATGCGCTTGATCTCGACCTCGCCGTACACATCCACTGGCACGGGTAGCTCGTCAGCGCGCTTCTCGGCACGAGCCCGGTTGCCGATCACGGTGATCGACTCGATCACTTCCGAGGGGCCGCCATCCGGGGCCTGGTTTTGGGCGGCGGCCGGAGGCGCCGCGGCAACGAAGAGCGCGAGGGCCAAGCCCAGTGCCGCCCGCGCGCTCGAGCGTTTCACGGCGTGCATTCGAGTCACGGTGTTATTACCCTCCACTCTCTCGGATGAGCACAAGATCGTCGCGGAGGACGCGCTCCAAGTGGGGTCATAGTACGTGCTACGCGCTCCGATTACCCGACTTTAGTCGGTGGCAGGCCAATGCTGCCAGCGATCTGCAGCGTCTCGCCGTCTGTAGGCCGTCAGCCGAGTTTGGACAGATTGGGTCGATGATCTAAGAGAGGGTTCCGGGCTCCGAGGGGAGAAGGAATCCATGGCCAAGAAGGAATCGGCAGAGAAGGCGGTCCGTAGCCGGCCGCAATTGGCACTACGTGGCACAAGCCTCGAGCACTAGATCTAGTGGGTGTAGGGACGCCGCCTCGTTTCCCTCCTGCGCGCCTCGCGGCAGGGCCCGTGCGGCTGCGCGCGCGGCACCCCCTTTTAGGTAGGGGGATTATTTCTCCAGCGCTTTCATCCCACCCCCGCACTACGTGGCACTACGTGGCACAACATCTTTTACCTAGTCGCAGAAGCAGCTCGGTTCCGGTTCCTCTTCGTCGAACAGGCTCTTCTGGCGAGTGTACGTCGTCAGATCTTCTGGGACCGTTGGGCCGATTTTCTTAGAGAGGGTTCTCGCTCCCATTTGCGGAATGGCTTCGTGCAGCCGCTCGTGGTTGTAGTACTCGACGAAGCGAGCGAGGGCCTCCATCCGAGATCACCTTTTGCTGTTCACCCCGTTGGCACAGTACCGCCGCTAAAACGTGAGCGGCGCTGCGGGCGGCTCGAACCCTCGTGGCTGCCCCCGTGCACCTGGGCGTGCGACTGCCTCGGGCGATTCAGCTCGCCGGTAACATCTAGTACCCTACGTTGCGTAGGATTTGCGCCACCAGGCGAGCGCCTCGCCCAGACTCTGCCGGTCGATCACCGTGATCGGCAACCGGGCTCGTGCCGCTCGCTCGCCGGAAGCTGCTCGTACAGCCGCATTGCCGATCTCCGCGTTTTGTCCCGTTTTTAGCGGCGCATTCACCGTCCGATTCGTGACGTTTTCACCGTCCCCTGGCGGCCACTGTAGCTCGCCGACCCGGAGGTCGTGCGCGGTCTTCTCGCGGGAGCTGGGCTGGATGGCACGACGTGGCGATCCCAGAGGTCCTTCGAACGCGCATGTACGCGTACATGTAGGGGGCGCTCTTGTGCCACGTAGCGCCACGTAGTGCCAAATGGGGCCGGCTCGTGCGCCGATTTTGGCCCGTTTTCGGGACACTAGAGTACGCTGCAGGAACAATGGATGCGGGGTGGCGCCTTGTGGCGCCTCCCGTTTTGATGGGGGACCGGGATCTCGAAGCGGACCCGGATTCTGGCATGAGAATCATATGACGGAGGCAGAAATTAACGATTGCTTCACCGCGATCGGTCGGGCATTCACAGAGCGACGAGAACTGAACAAGAGAATCAAGGAATTAGATCAGAGGATTCGATCTGTCAACAAGGCAATTAGCACACTGGTAGACAACCAGTTCCACGAAGATTCAAACAAGATCATCGATTCTGCAAACGATCCCCTGGAGGATTGGGCCGAATTGAAGCGGAGTCTTGCGCGACTTTCCGAACTCGACAAGATTCTGTCATCATGAGACGACGCTGGTACTAACCCCTGCCACAGCTTCAACAGCATCCGAGGCGGGAAGGCTCGCTCTCCACGCCGGCGATACCGCTTCTCGAACCGCCGCAGATCCAGCGACTCCACCAAATCGTCGATGAACAGCGCCGGATCCGATGGATCCAGAGCCTCCCCCACGTGCGCCTGTAGCAGCTCGCCCTGCTGCGGCACATACGCCTTGAACATGACCTCTTCCCCCACGCTCCCAAGTTAGCCAATAAGGGAATCTTGGGTCACTCTCCTACGGGCGGGAGCTTGCGCGACGGCTGCACTACGACCTGCGGTTTCGCTACCTCGCGGCTGGGCTACGACCGAACTTCCGGACGATCAACCGATTCCGGGACCGTCACCACAGGGACTTCCGAGAGGTGTTCTTGCAGACGCTGAAGGTGGCGCAGGCGATGGGGCTTGTGAAGCTCGGGCAGGTGGCGGTAGACGGCACGAAGATCCGGGCGAACACGTCGCGGTCCAAGGCGATGAGCCACGCGCGGATGCTGGAGGCGGAGGATCAGCTGAGCGACGAGATCGAGCAGATCGTGGCGCAGATGGACGAGCTCAACGCTGCGGAAGAGCAAGAGCACGGGGACGACGATGGCGGAGGTGGGCTTCCAGAAGAGCTACAGCTGCGCGAGCGACGACGGGAGCGGATCCGAGCGGCCCGGGAGCAGCTGGAGCGGGAGAAGGGGGAGAAGCTCGAAGCGAAGCACCAGAAGAGCTTCGCGGACCCCGAAGCGAACATGATGAAGACCGAGGGATCCTTGCAGTACTGCTACAACGCGCAGCTGGCGACGAGTGAGGACGGCCTGATCGTGGCGAACGAGCTGACAGAGAAGGCCAATGACTACGAGCAGTTGGAGCCCATGGTCGAGGCAATCGAGACGAACACGAGTCAGCGAGCGGAGATTCTGCTGGCCGACAACGGGTACCTGAGCGAGTCGAACCTGAAGGCGTTGGAACGGCGGGGACAACAGGCGTTGATCGCGGTCCGCGGGCGGAAGTCGTCCCGCTGGCCCAAGGGAGCCCGGGCGCAGCGGATGCACCGGATCTTACGACTGCCCTGGGCCCAGCAACGCTACGCGCAGCGGAAGACCCAGGCGGAGCGGCCGTTTGCCGAGATCAAGGCACGACAGCGGTTTCGGCGCTTCATGCTGCGCGGCCAGGAGAAGGTGACGGGAGAGTGGGACCTGGTGTGCTCGGGCTTCAACGTGATGGCGCTCTGCCGAGCGCAGATGGCGTGATCGGGCGGGTGCGGACCCGTTTCGCGCACGTCAGGCCCTGGATCTGACGCATATCTGTGTAGATCGACATCTACCGGCTACCTCGGACCCCCGTTGGCCCGTACATCGCTCCACGTCCAGTTGGGGGCCCTCGCTACAATCACCTCCGCCCACCCGAGTCTTGGGTCACTCTCCTAGCAGGCTGCGGAGAAAGTGACTGGGTTGGGCGGGACGCCTCTGACGGGAGGCGTGCCGAGCAGGGAGAGGGATCGCCGTTCCCGGTACGAACCGGTTCGGTGTCGCACGGGTAGATCTTGCGGGATCATGAGCTATGTCGCCTCCAACAGGTTGCGGATACGGACCAGGTTGTAGGCCGCAGCAGTGAAGGTGAAGACCCAGCCGACCCGATCCGTGCCCCGGTGCCGGGTCTTGCGCATCAAGCCCACCGTCTTCATCCAGCCAAACACCTCCTCCACCCGTTTGCGGAAGCGCTGGCTCACCTCGTAGCCCGGGTGTCCTGTGGTCCTTCGATCGATCGCGCTTCGGCGGTTCGTCGTGTTCTGTGCCACGTGCGGGGTAACGCTCCAGGCCCGAAGCGCCTGCACAAAGCTCTTGGCGTCGTAGCCCTTGTCTCCAGCCAGGGTGATCCGGCGAGCGCCCCCCAGACCCAGCACCATCTCGAGAGCCGCTTCGCGCTCCGCATACCCCGACGCCTGAGTGAGCTTCGCCGCCACCACCAGGCCGTTGCGGTTCTCCGTCACGACGTGTCCCTGATACGCGAGCCGCGCGCCCTGGCCCCTCATCCCCGCCAGTCGGGCGTCCGGATCCGTCCTCGACGCATGCGTCTGGTTGCTCCGCTTCTCGCCCCGGAAGTTGACCGTCGGGTTGCCCGGGTCGTCATCGTCCCTGCGCTTCTCGTCCTTGCGCACGAAGCTCTTCTGGCTCGCCCACGCCTCGATCAGCGTCCCGTCCACCGTGAAGTGCTCCGATGACACCAACCCCTCCGACTCCGCCTGCGCCAGCACCGCCTCGAAGAAATGCTGAGCGATCTCGCCCTTCAGCAGCCGTTCCCGATTCTTGGTGAACACCGTCGCGCTGAACACCTCATCGTCCAGCTCCAGGCCCACGAACCAGCGGTAGAGCAGGTTGTAGTCGATCTGCTCGATCAGCTGGCGCTCGCTCCGGATCGTGTACAGCACCTGCAACAGCAGCGCCCGCAACAGCTGCTCCGGCGGGACCGACGGTCGGCCGACCCCTTTGGCGTAGATACCATCGAAGCGTCGCGACAGCTGCTCCAGCGCCGCGTCCACCAGTCGCCGGATCGCTCGAAGCGGATGGTCCTCGGGAATCCGGGACTCCAGCGATACGTAGCTGAAGATCCCACCCTGGAGCGTCTGCGGTCCTCTCACATCTCCCCCTTGGGGCTTCCCTCAAAGGTACCCTTCGATGAGGAGTTTTTCAGCAGCCTGCTAGGGGCCAGGGCGAGAGTGACATCCTGCTCGGCCGTGCCGGATGGGTGCGACAGCGACTGCATCAAGGCGTGCCGGAGGAGGTGGACTGCGTGGCGTTAGGGCTGGCTTCACGGACACAGTTTGGTGGAAGGACGCTCAGGACTTCGTGCTCAATTTGCCTCGCATGACTGAACAGGGCCTCTACAAGTAGATTCCCTCGTTGACGGGTGATCGGGCAAATGGATCGACCTTCGAGCCCGGGATGCTCTAGTACCAGCGGGCGATCCGTAAGAGGGAGAGACAGTGGTGGCGGCGTCCGGTTGTCAACTAGGGCGATGGCGGTGCCATCGGCCGGTCACGATGTCGTCCGAGAAATCCGACAATCGCCTCGTTGACCGCAGGTGCGTTCCCTTCGTGCATCAGATGCGAGGCCTCGGGGATGTTGATGCGCTCGACGATCGGCAGCAGCTCTTCTAGGCGGTCGGTCCAGAGGTGCGCCAAGGTAGGACTCAGCGCTCCGGTCACGAGCAGGACCGGCACGTGGATGCCTCGCACCTCGTCGTCGCCAAGTGGCGGGAATCCCGCACCCAGCATCTGGGCGCGCAAAGTGCTGAGGTTGTCGCGCATCTGCACTTTGCGCGCCTCCGTTAGCCGCTCGAAAGACTCCTTGCCAAGCGCCCACTCTGAGAAGATCCGCATCGCCTTGTCGTCCTCGCCCCGCCGGAACGCCTTCTGGACGGGCCCCATGGTCCCGGCTCCGAACTTGAGGAGCGCGATAGCAGTCCGAGGCCGGGTCGCAAAGAGGCGCAGCAGCTCCGCTGGGCGCGGAGGTGTGTTCTTCACGAAGAGCGACACGACGGGTGGCTCCTCAAGAACCAGTGTGCGAACGACGTCCGGTTGTCGCACGGCGGTGAGCAAGGAGATGAAAGCGCCCCCGGAGTTCCCGACAAGGTGCGCCGGTTCCGCGTCGATCTCCCGCAGAAAGGCGGCGAGGTCTTCGACATGCGGCAGCATCGGGTCGTCTGCTTCGGGGTCGATGTCCTCGTTGGGCCGTGCGAAGCGACAGCTGTAGGTGATGGCCCGGTAGGAGCGCCCAACGGCCGGTAATTGCTGCTCCCAGGTGCGCAGGTCGCTGAGGACGCCGTGGACGAAGATGACCGGCTCGCCCTCGCCCTCCTCCCGGTAGGCAAGGGTCGTTCCGTTGACTTTTGGCTGTCTTGGCATCCTCGAACCCGGTGCTCGTCATCCCGTGAGTTTCGCACGTCGCGAGCAAGGGCTTGGTGGGGCTGAGGCTCCAGCCGAATCACCCGACAACGAGGGCCTCTACAAGAAGCCCGATGTGTGAGGTATTTCATAGCGACGCCGGTCACCCAGACTGATAAGAAGAGACCTGTATAGAGGCTCTAGACCCGTGAGTTCCCTCCCCAAGCTCTCACCAATGGACCTCCTCCAGGTCCCCGCCCCTTTCGACGACCCCGACTTCCTATACGAAGTGAAGTTCGACGGCTTCCGCGCCCTGGCCAGCGTCGAGGACGACCGCTGCGAGCTGGTCCCCCGGAAGGGCTCTCCGTGTCGGCGTACCGAGACGGCTACCTCACCGTTGCTGAGGCGGCCAAGGACCGCCGCGTAGCGGGTGAGATCCGAGGCACGAAGACGCGCCGAGCCCGCCGCTTGCCAGTGCCTCCAGAGCTCCTGCAATGGATCGATGCGCATGTCTCCCGTCGCGAACACCTCCGCGGCCAGACGGCACTCTTCCGCAATCCAGCCGGTCGAACCGAACCCCTCCGCTGGTCCCCGAGTGTTCTCACGCGGACATGGAACCGAGCCTGCGAAGCCGCGACCGGGCGGCGCTACCCCGCTCTATGAGGCCACCCGCCACTCGTTTGCCACCCTCGCGCTCGCAAGCGGGACGGACCAGTACCTCGTCCAGCGCTACCTCGGACACACCGACCCGAAGACCACCGAGCGTTACGTGAAGCTGGCCGACACGGGACTCATCGCGGTACTCCCCGGCGCCAAACTGTCTCCAGACCGTCTCCGGGGCTAAAGCCCACAGAAATACCGGCCTGATTCCAGGTACTTACAGGAGGGGCGGCAGGATCCGACCCTTCCCTCCAGCGGAGCTGGATCCCACCGCCGGCATAGCCGGCGGGCCGACTACACCATACCCAATACGCTTCCTGGAGAAAGGGGTTACGTGCACCCCTGCGCGCCGGAGTGATCGCGTGACGAGCGAGGGAAGCAGAACGAGTCCGAGCGTTCGCGCTGTCCATGCGCGAGCTAGGGGTGCGGCTCGCCCAGGACAGCGGGTCCTAGCTGCTACGCCGCCGGCTGCCGCTCGAGAGCAAGCGCGAGACCCCGGGCGCGAAGGCCAGCAAGAGCAGGGGTGAGAACGACATGACGAACTCCGCCGCGCTGAAGAAACGGCTCCCGTCGAAGAACGCCTGGGCGATCGCATCGTTCGCGTGAGCCGCGATCGCCAGGCCGCCGACCGCGTACTCCCGCGCCACCGCCAGACCTCCCAGGGCGGCCTGCCAGCCGATGGCACCCCCGCCGCAGGCGGCCACCGCCAGGGCGCCGCCGCCCATCGCGAAGCCTCCTAGAGCAAGCCCACCGATCGAGAGCACGCCAACTCCCAATCCACCCAGGGCAACGCCTCCGAACGCGGCGCCACCGATGGAGAGCAGCACGCCGAAGGACACGTCACCGACCGCGATCCAGCCGCGCGCGATCCCGCGCCGATACCGGCCGTCCACGACTCGCCCCGTGGCGACATGGATCAGTGGCAGGCCAGCGAGCGTGCGTCGGGTCTTGTAGGTCATCGACCTCGGTATCGTCCGTCCGGAGCTCGGTCTGAAGTGTCGAGGTCGCTGAGCCCTAGACCGGTCTGTCTCCCGCGTGCGTCGAGTTGATCGTGATCGCGTACCCGCTCGGGTCCCGCAGCGTGAAGGAGCTGTGGATCCGACCGACCTGGATCTCCGAGGGTGAGAGCCCCAACTCGTCGTACTCCTTCCGGGCTGCCTCGATATCGTCGACGATCAGATCGAAGGACGTCCGGCTTCCCTCGGGAACGGGCTCCTCCGTACCGGTCACTACCATGTGCGTGCCCCCGCGGAGCTCGAGGACGGCAAAGTTGTCGGTCTGGTGGATGTGGCGGAGGCCGAGCTTCACGAGATAGTCGCAGGTCTCCGCGACGTTCGTTGCAGCGTGCCTCACGTGACCGATGGCAACTGGGGGTCGTTCGTCCTTCGCCAGCTTCGACATGTGTCCCTCCTGCCGTGCCCGCTGCATGCGGGCCCTGTGTCTAAGCATAGGCAGGCCTGCGAGCCAGACTCCAGCTTCTTTTCCGGCCCCCTGGCAGCCCTATGTTAAGGTGGCGCAGCGGCGTGTACGGGGAACGCCTGTCATGAGGGGACGTTCGGTGGTCCAGACCCCCGACGCCACGCACGGACGGTCGGAGCGCGGGGACTCCCTCGACTTCGGCGTGGTCATGCAGATCTTCGCTCGAACGTTTCCGCTACTCGCCAGCGTCAAGTGGCACCTGGCGCTGTTTTCGGGCGCGACCGTCGTGCTCACTCTGGCTGGGGTCTCGCTCGTGTTTCCGTTCTTCGACGCGCTCTGGAACGGAACTCTCGCCGGAGAGGCGATCAGTCCCTGGACCGCCACCCTGCTGCAGCTCGATCCGGCAACTGTGGTGGGAGTCGAGAGCCTCAGTCTCGAGACTCGGTCCGCCGTTCGGACCCGCTGGTTCTGGGGGCTGTCTCTCGCGTTCGCGGCAGGCTTCCCGCTGATCGCGGGTCTCGTGTACTACCAGGTCTGGATCCTCCAGCGCATCAATCAGGTTCTGCGTCTGCAGCTCCTGGATCGCCTTCAGACACTGTCGCTCCGCTTTCACGCAGACTCCCGTGTCGGGGATTCGATCTATCGCGTCTACCAGGACAGCGCGATGGTGACGAACGTGATCGCGATGCTGCTGCTGCGCCCGATCTACCAGCTGTTTCGCATCATGGTGGCATGCGCTGTCGTCACGCTGCTCGCGCCAGGGCTGGGCCTGCTGCTGCTCCTGGCCTTCGTTCCCGCGTTCGTGCTCGGCTATCGCTTCTCGAACCCGCTACGTCGACGGTTCCGGCGGGCGCGCGAGGCGAACAGCGCCTTGACCTCGCGCATCCAGGAGACGCTGGTGGGAATGAAAGTGATCAAGGCATATGGCGCGGAGCGGGCCGAGCAGAGCCGCTTCGAGTCCGATTCTCTGCATGCCTTCGAGTTTGCCTTCCGCGCGCGCAGGCTCGACGGGGTCTTTGGCGTGCTCATGTTCTTCATCGCCGGCGGAGCTCTGCTCGCCGTCTCCTCCTGGGCGGCCTGGCTCTCCCAGGCGGAGACCCCGATCTACGCGGCGAGCGTGCTGGCTGCGGTGGGGGTCAGTGCCTGGAGTCTCGGACTCTTCAACGGGGCGAAGGCGCTCGCCGGCTACTCGACCGAGGGCGTCGAGAGTCTCTTCGGGCTCTGGGCAAAAGTTCAGGACGTCGCCGTCGGTCTGGATCGCGCCTTCGAGGTGCTGGACATCGAGCCCGAAGTCGAGGACGCTGAGGATGCGCGCCAGCTCGAGGACTTCTCCTCTGAGATTCGCTTCATCGGCGTGAGCTTTGCCTACGAGGCAGGCCGGCCCGTCCTCGAGAAGGTCGACCTGCGCGCGCGACGCGGCGAGATCATCGCCATCGTCGGCCCCACAGGCTCGGGCAAGACCACGCTCGTCTCGCTCTTGCTCCGCCTCTTCGACCCAGACGAGGGGCGAATCGAGATCGATGGCGTCGACCTACGGGCGCTCAAGCTCGAGAGCCTGCGGGCGAGCATCGGCATCGCGCTGCAGGAGAATCTGCTTTTCGGGACCACCATCCGCGAGAACATTCGCTACGCCGTGCCCGAGGCCAGTGATACGCTCGTGCGAGAGGCAGGCCGCGTTGCGTGCGTGGACGAGTTCGTCGACACGCTGCCGAACGGGTACGACACCGTGCTGGGCGAGCGCGGCACGAAGCTCTCGACGGGGCAGCGCCAGCGCATCTCGATCGCGCGGGCCGTCCTGAAGGACACGTCGATCCTCATCCTCGATGAGCCCACCGCCTCGCTCGACGCGGAGACCGAGCTCCGCGTGCTGCGCAACCTGGAGGAGTGGGGACGGGATCGCGCGATCCTCCTGATTACGCATCGCCTCTCGACGATCCGGCGCGCCCATCAAATCGCCTACATGCGCGACGGCCAGATCGTGGAGTGGGGTTCCCACGGCGCACTTGTGGGGCGACACGGGGGTGCGTACCGAAGGCTCGTCGAGCTCGAGGAGAGCGCATGAGCTCACCGGGCGTCGCCCGCATCTCGAACCGGGAGGCCGTGCAGCTCTTCCGCCGCGCCTTTCAGTACGTCCGACCCTTCCTCCCGCGCTTCGCCGTCAAGGCCGTTTTGACCTCGCTGAGCCTGCTGGTGTCCATCCTTCTGGCCTGGCCGGTCAAGATCATCGTGGATCACGTCGTCCTGAAGGTGCCCCTGGATCAGCCGACGACTCCGCACCCGCCGTTCATCGAGCCGCTGCTGTCACCACTCTACGGCGCGTCGATGCTCGAGCTGCTCGTGTGGATGGCCGCCGTTCAGCTCGGACTGATCTTGCTGATCGGCGCCTTCGGTACGACATCTGCTCAGCGCGACCGCGCCAGCGGGGGACTGGCCGCCGGGCGCGATACCGCGACGAACACGGAGAACAGCGCGAACGCAGGCTGGAGCTACGCCGGCGGTCTGTTCGGGCTCGTCGACTACCTGTTCACCATGAGGCTCACGCAGGCGCTCAACCACCACTACCGCTCGCAACTCTATGAGCGCATCCAGCGCCTGCCGATGACCTCCTTCGACGACGAGCGCATCGGGGATGCGATCTATCGCGTCATGTACGACACCCCCTCGATCACCGGGCTCTCCTACCAGATCCTGCTCACCCCGATCGTGACCATCGTGAACTTCGGGGTGACGGTCTTCGTGCTGCAGCTGACGTTTGGCGCGCATCCCGAAATCTGGTGGACGGCCCTCGCCGTGCTGCCTGTCGCGCTTCTCGTCACCGCACCGTTCTCTGGTCTGGTCCGCCAGCGTGTTCGGCAGAGCCGGACGGCGGGCTCGCAGGCCACCGCCACCATCGAAGAGGGGATGAGCAACATCCTCGCGGTGCAGAGCCTCGGCGGAAACGCCCGCGAGCGGCGGCGCTTTGACAGGGACAGCTGGCGCTCGTTCACGCAGTACCGCGGGGTGGTCCTGGTGGTCATCGGAATCCTTGCAGCCGCACTCGGGGGGACGTTCCTGTTAGGAGGCGTGGTCTTCTTCCGCGTCTCGGACCTCGTGATCGGTGGACAGCTCAGCCCTGGGGACTTCGCCCTGCTGATCACCTACTACTTCCAGCTCGCTGGCTACTCCGGCGCGCTCGGGCGTCTGTGGATCCAGATCCAGGGGGAAGCGCCCGGGCTCAATCGGGTCTTCTTCTTGATGGACCTCCCCGGCGAGCAGGACCCGCCCGACTCGGTGCCGCTCTCGCGCATCCACCGGGCGATCACGCTCGAGGGGGTCGACTTCGACTACCCCGATGGTACGGCGACCTTGCGCGGGATCGACCTCGAGATCCCGGTCGGGCAGATCACCGCTCTGGTCGGGCCCGCCGGTGCGGGCAAGACGACGCTCGCCTATCTAATTCCTCGCTTCCTCGAGCCGACACGGGGCCGGGTGCTGGCGGATGGCGTGGATCTCCAGGGCGTGACGCGCGACTCGCTCCGCAGGCAGGTGTCTTTCGTGTTTCAGGAGACCGTCCTGTTCGACGCAACGGTAGAGGAGAACATCCGGACCGGAAGCCCGCGCGCCAGCGAGGCCGAGGTCCGGCGCGCAGCCGAAGCGGCCGGTGCGCACGAGTTCATCCGCCAGCTCCCGCAGGGCTACCATACCCGGCTGGGAAGGGCAGGGGGCAAGCTCTCGGTTGGGCAGAAGCAGCGCCTCTCGATCGCCCGCGCGCTCGTGCGCGACGCGTCGGTGCTGGTTCTGGACGAGCCGACCTCGGCCCTCGATCCCGAGATGGAGCGCCAGCTCGTCGCTACGCTGCGGGGCGCGCGTCGGCACCGCGCCGTCGTCGTGATTGCGCACCGCCTCTCGACCATCCGCCAGGCCGACCGGATCGTCTTTCTCGACTCCGGCCGCATCATCGAATCCGGCTCCCATGCGCAGCTCATGGCCCGCCCCAGCGGCCCCTACCGCCACTTCGTCAACCTCCAAACCCGCGGTGCCGCCTAGAAGAAGGTTTCCGAGCCGATCCCGTCGTCGACCCCTTCGGAACTCTGTTCTCCTTTACGTCCTTGGATCGAGACACGAGCTCGCAGGAGCCCGGGCGTCACCATCTACCAGGTCTGTCCCCTTCACAATCATAAGGAAAGCCCTAATATACACCGAATGGTGAAGTGTAGAAGGACGCGGCAACTTTCTCTGGCTCTTCGAGAACGGAGAGAGGGTGCAGGGCGGAGGCGAGGGCCGAATCCCTACGTCCGTCACACGAGTCGACCGCCGCTCTCCGCGCACTATCCTTGTCACGTAACCGTGCGGATTCGCAGCGGGGTCCCATCGCTCCGTAATGCCCGGTTCGTGCGGGCACCTCGATCCCCTGGATGTGCCGGGAGCCGCTCGCGCTTCGTCTGCTTAGACCAAGGGAGCGTCCGGCTCTAGACCGAGATTACTCCGTGGCGGATGGCGAACTGGATGAGCCCGGCGCTGGTGCGGATGCCGAGCTCATCCATCATGCGGTACTTGTGAAACTCTGCTGTTCTGCGGGAGACGTTCAACACCGCGGCGATTTCCCTCGCGGAGCGTCCCTCGGCCAGAAGCTGAAGGACTTCACGCTGTCGCGGAGTCAGCTTGTTCAGAGGATCGGTGTCCTTCCGCTGCCGCTCCCGCTCGCTGTATGCCTCGATCAGCTCCTTTGAAAGCAGGGGCGTGATGTACGTCCGCCCTTCCAGGCACTCTCGGATCGCGGTCACGAGCTCTGAGGCGGCCGAATGTTTCAGGACGAAGCCCGAGGCTCCCGCGTCGAAGGCCCGCATCGCGTAGATGACGTCCGGGTGCATCATGAGGAAGATGATCTTCGCCTTGGAGCCCGACTTCCTGAGCTGCAGTGCTGCCTCGATGCCGTTGAGCAGAGGCATGGAAATGTCCGCCACGACGACGTCCGGACTCAGCTCTTTCACCGCGGTCAGCAGGGCGCGACCGTCCTCGACACTTCCGACCACCTCGAACTCCGGCTCGAGAAGTCGGCGCAGACCATCGGCGACGATCTGGTGATCGTCTGCGAGCAGAACTCGAGCGCGGGTCATGCCATGGCCTCCGGCAGGGGAACGCGAACAAAGATGCCTGTGCCCTTGCCGGGCTCGGCGCGAATAGTCAGGTCACCGTGAATCAGCCGGGCGCGCTCCTCCATGCTAGCCAGCCCCACTCTCACCTTCCTCTTGACCACGGCCGGCTCGAAGTTGAGCACGGCCTCGTCGGTCTCGATCACCTTGGGGATCACGGGCTCGAGCTTGTCCGCCACGGACGGGATGACTTCTCGAAGCTTGCGCCCGATGTGGTCTTCGACGGAGACGTTGTCCGTGCGTGCTAACAGCTCGTTGATGCGGACGTACCGAAGGTCCCGGTTCATCAAGTACATGCCGACGGGAGCCGTCTGATAAAGGTGCGTAAGCTCCGAGAACGCCTCATGGGCGCGGTGGATCAGATCCGTCTCGGACGGCGCGTAACTTGCCCTCATCCGCTAGCTCTCGCCGCCGGACGTACGTACTTCCGTTCCGGGGCGAATGCTCGCGGCATCTTCCAGCACGACCCGCTCTCCCGCCGCGAGTCCCTGCTCGACGATCCGGCGGGACCCCCGCAGTGGGCCGGTCTCGATCCTGCGCCGCTCGACCCGGTTCTCCGGGTCTACGATCAGGGCGAAGCTTCCCCTCCAGTCGCTCCGAACCGCGCTGGCCGGCACGAGGAGCCGTGGCGTGGCAGAGCCCGGCACGAGAAGGGTGACAGTCACTGCCTGATCGGGAAGCAAGGTGCCATCCTCATTTGGAAACAACGCCTGAACCTCCACGTCCCCCGCGCCCGCATCCTCGGTGGACTCGAGCTTACCCGCGTGCGGATAGAGCGTGCCATCCGAGAGCCAGAGCTCCAGTGTAGCAGGTGGATCGTGTCGATCCCTCGGGCCGGTGCCGTACTCGGTGTCGTCGAGGACCTCGGGCCGATCGACTGTGAAGCGAGCTCGCATCGGGTGCAAGCGGGTGATCGTCGCCAGGATTCCACTCTCCGGGCCCACGATCGAGCCGACTTCGTTCGTGCCGAGCTGGATGCGACCGCTGAGCGGCGCCGTGAGCTTCGTGCTGGCGAGAGCGGACTGCGCGCGGCTGAGGGCGGCACCACGAGCCTCTGCTTGGACACCCGCCTGCTCCACGTCGGCCTCTTCGCGCTCGTAATTTTCCCGGCTCATTTCTCCGGCTGCGAAGCGTTCCTGCAGGAGCGCGAGGCCTGCGCGCGCCGTGGCCAGCGACCCCTCGCTCTGCTCCAGCTTTCGACGGGCGCGCTCGACCGCGGCCTCGTAGGCCTCGGATTCGATCACGATCAGGAGGTCGCCTGCTCGGACCTCGCTATCGTCGACGACCTCGACCGACAGGAGCTCGCCCTCCACCGCTGCCCGCAGCTCGATACGCTCGTAGGCCAGGGTTCGGCCGGCGAACTCGTGGAAGAAGGGGATCGACTCCTCCACGACCAGGGCGGTCGCGACCTGCGGCGGGGGTCCGGGCGGGGTCGACTCGCCGCACGTCAGTACGAGCGCCGCTACCAACCCGATGCTCCTGGCCCTCATTGCTCGCCGTCCGAGCGCCGCGCGGCTCCGAGTCCGACCAGCCCGAGCAGGACAGCCAGGGGAACGCCGATTGCCGAAGCGAGCAGCGCACGATTGCGGATGCGGACCACCGGTTGGCGCACCTCGGCCTCGTCGATCTCGGCCATCACAGCCCACCGCACCCCCTCGAAGTCGAGCGGTCCGTACGCGGAGAGAACAGGCACGCCGCGGTAGTCCCCCACGACGTCCATGCCGCTCTCTCCGTCGAGCGCGAGGGAGGCCGTACGCGTATCCACCCGCGTCTTCAGCGTGGTGGGCTCTTCCGAGAAGCGGGAGTCGCTGCGCATCAGGAAATCCGCGCCCACGGCGTAGGTCTCTCCGGTCTCGCCCATGCCTGCTGTGACCTGCAAGATCTCGTTGATTCGATCCGCCGGGATCTGGAACGCTAGCACGCCGAGGAAGGTCCCCGCGTCGTCGAGGACCGCGCTCGCGAAGAAGCTTGCCGGGGCGTCGTGGCTCGGTTCGTATGGCGCGAAGTCGAAGAAGGCGACGTAGCTCGGGTAGGGATGCTCGCGTGCAGTACGGAAGGCCCTTCCCAGGTCGGTGTCCCTCCACTCGCCGGTCACGAGATTGGTGGCGAAATCGCGCTCTTTGAAGGAGGTGTAGACCAGGTTTCCAGCCGGGTCGAACAGAAAGACGTCGTAGACGCCGCGGTGAAGCAGAAAGCTGCGCAGCCAGTAGTGGTAGCGGGCATGGACCTCGCTGTAGACGGATCCATCGGTCGCGCGCTCCAGATTGTCTTTCTCGCCCAAGGGGAAGGGGTTCTCGTCTATGTAGAGCCTCTGAAGCGTGGCTTCGGGCTCGGAGAGCTCCTTCCAGGCAGCGGAGAACTCGAGGAGCGCGGTGCGCATGACCCGGTTCTTGTTCCAAAAACGGGTTTCCTCCAGGACCGAGCGCAGGTACTCGCGCAGGGCGTCGCGCCGCACCTGCATCAGCGCCATGTACTTGTCGTCCGAGGCCGCGCGCAGCTCAGTGCTGGCGCTCAGGTAGACTGCGATGCTGGCCACTGCGGCTGAAGCCAGCGTAGCGAGCAGCATCGCAATCGCACTGCGCAAGCTCCGGCGTCCACCTGCTAACATCTGCGAGCCTCCCACCTTCGATCGCGAGGCATTATAGGGGCCGTGTCGGCGCCTTTGTTACTATCGGGTGCCCCCGATGCCCGTGAAGCGCGCCGCAATCGCTGTCTCTCTTGCCCTCATTCCTTTCCTCTGCCTGACCGCACAACGCGCGTCCGCGGAGGCGATCTGGGCCGAGGTCGAGTCTCCCCGGCAGCGCCAGATCGTTCGTGAGCCCGTGGGACTGGTCGAGGTTCGCGGCTGGGCGGGTACGGGCCAGCGCGGCCGCCATGATGTCGTGATCGTTCTCGATCGCACGGCGAGCACCTTGGAGCCGTCGGGCGCAGACGTAGACGGGGATGGCAAGATCGGACGCACGGTTCGCATAAGCATGGGCGGGGGACGGTTTCTGGAGGTTGTTTCCGATCCGGACGATACCATTGCCTCGGCTCAGCTCGTCGCCGCGCGGCGCCTGATCGAGCGGCTCGATCCCGACTCGACGCGCATGGGTCTCATCACCTTCGCCCGTACGGAGCGGGTGCTGGCCCGCATCGGGACCCCAGCAAACGAGCTCCTCGAAGCGCTCGAGGCGCTGCCCGACCGGCCAGGGCCGGGCGGGACCTACTTCTATGGCGCCATCATCGCGGCGATCAAGGTGTTCGAGCAGGCTCCCACGAATGGCGAGAACCGGCAGCGCTCGATCATCTTTCTCTCGGACGGTCTCCCCAACCGCCCCGCGCCGCTGACGTCAGCCGCAAAGGCCGCGGTCCGCGCCTCGCAGCACGCGGCGAGCGCGAAGATCCGCATCTACTCGTTCGCTCTGGGTCCCGAGGTCGCGTCGCGCCCGAAAGTGTTTCTGGACATGGCCAAGGCCAACGGCGGAGAGCTGCTGATCGTCGAGGATCCTGGCGGGATTGTCGACTTCGTCCCTCACATGAGTCTCACCAAGCTCGCGGGCGTTCGGATCGACAACCTTTCGACCAGTCGATCCGCCCGGGCCGTTCGCTTGTTTCCTGACGGGACCTTCGACGGCTATGTTCCGTTGAGTCCAGGCGAGAACCTGCTCCGCATCACGGTGAGCGGAGAGGCGGGCGGAACGCGCACGATCGATCGCCGGGTCGTGTTCGAGAAGACTCGCAGCGACACCGCCGAGGGGCAGGAGCGCTTGGCGGAGCTGCTCAGGGAGCTGCGCATCCGGACGCTCGAAACCGTGCTTGCCGAGGAGGCCCGTCGCAAGCGTGACTACGTGATCAAGCGACAGCTGGAGATCACGATAGGAGAGTAGTCGTGTCTTGTGGGACCCGGCCGGGGGCGGCCGCGGCCACCCACCTTCGCTCAGGCCTACGGCCTTCGCTGCCCACGCCGCGTCCGCGGCGCTTGCGGTAGGCAACAGTTACGCGCTTTCCCGAGCAAGCATGCGGGCCGGCACCAGAACCCGCAGTCAGGCTGCTCGTATTCCAGACGGCGTCTAGCGCTCTCGTGAGGTAGTCAGTCCCGGGGTACGCGCCTCCTGTATGATGAACGCGAAAAGGGGATGGATCTGCGCGTAGACGCGGACGCGCGTCACGTTGGAGAACCTCCACCCTGTTGGAAGTCGAGTTCTGAGATGCGTTGCCTGCTCCACCTCCGTACGTACCTCGCCTCGGGCGCCCTCCTGCTCTCGTGCTGTGCGCTGCCCGAGCCCGTCGTCGTGCAGCAGAATCCCCCGCCACCGAGGGAGCTGCTCCAGCGCATCGCGATGCTGCCGTTCTCGGAGAGTCCGGACCTCGTTGGGTCGGCACCGAACGGGCGGAGCCCGGCCATCGCGATCCAGGAGCTGGTCTCTGCGGATCTCGCGGCTCGGGGCAGCAACGTCGTGGCGGCAGACGTGTTCGCTCGGGTGCTCGCGGTCCGGGGCGATGATGCGGCCAGCGGCCTGGCTGTGGCGGCACGCGTGGCTGCCGAGGAGTTCGAGGCGACCGCCCTGCTGCACGGCCACGTCTCCCGCTACAGGGACCGTGCGGGCCGCTCAGGCTCTGCCTCTCAGAGCGCGAGCGTTGCGTTTCGGCTCACCCTGCGCAGCACGCCGACCGGGCGGGTGCTGTGGCGCGGCGTCTTCAATGAGACGCAACGTCCGCTCAGCGAGGGTCCGGCACGTGCGTCGCGCCTCCCCGGCGGGGGGATGCGCTGGCTCACGGCAGCCGAGCTTGCCGACTGGGGCGTGAAGGAGACGGTGGCCGCGATGATGGGAGAACGCTCGTAGCTTGCCCAGGCGGTATGATGAACGTGCTTGTCGGCTCAAGGAGGAACGGTGGACTACGAAGCGATTCTGTTCGACGTTAAGGACCACGTCGCGACGATCACTCTCAACAGGCCCGAGCGGATGAACGCCTGGAACGGGCAGATGGGCACGGAGCTCAGCGACGCGCTCTACGCCTGCAACGACAGCGACGACGTGCGCGCGGTCGTGATCACCGGTGCCGGGAGGGCGTTCTGCGCGGGAGCCGATCTCGGCGGGGGTGGCGATACGTTTGGAGGGCGCGAACGTCGCAGCGAGTCGTCGCGCACGGAAGAGCGGCGTCAGATCCTGCCGTGGCAGATCGACAAGCCAGTGATTGCCGCCATCAACGGACACGCGGTCGGCGTGGGGATCACGTACCCCATGACCTGTGACATTCGTTACGTGGCGGAGAACGCCAAGATCCAGTTTGCATTCGTCCGCCGCGGCGTCATCCCCGAGCTATCCTCACACGCGATCGTGGCCCGCGTCGCCGGCCTGTCGAACGCGGCTGATCTGCTCATGTCGGGTCGCATGATCCTCGGCTCCGAGGCGGCCGAGCTCGGCATCGCTACCAAGGCGCTTCCGGCCGAAGAGGTGCTGCCGATGGCACTGGAGCGAGCCCGCGACATCGCGCTCAACGCGGCTCCCGTCTCGGTCGCGATCACCAAGCGGCTGCTTTGGGAAGGCATCAACGCATCGGTAGAGGAGATGGGGAAGCGCGAGGGCCCGCTGTTCGCGTGGGTCGGAAATCAGCCGGACGCGCACGAGGGCGTCGTCTCCTTCCTGGAGAAGCGTGCTCCCCGCTGGAACCTCTCGGTTGCAAATGACAAGCCTCCCCGCGAGCTCGAATGAGCGGTCTCGCTCAATCCAGGGCCCTGGCGTCCGCGTACTGCTGGATCTCCGCAGGCGTCAGGTCGAGAAGCTCGCTCAGGACGTAGTCCGTGTGCTGCCCGAGGCAGGGCGCGGCAGCATGAAGCATCCTGCGCTTGGCGGAGAACCGTGTCGGGAACGCCTCGAGCAGCATCGGTCCCAGCTCGGCGTGCTCGAGGGTCACGCGGAAGCCGCGGTGCGCGAGCTGCGCATCCTCGTGTAGGTCGAGCGGCCGCTGAACGACGGCGGCGGGCACGCCCGCCTGGACCAGCAGCGACTCGAGAGCGCGATGCTTCTGGCCCTCGCACCAGAGCAGAAGCGCACGGTCCATCTCGTCGCGCGCGCCGCGCCGCGCCGAGAGCTCTTCGTACTCCTCCCCCGAGAACGCGTCGAGGGGCGCCAGCTTACGGAGCGAGCGCCATTGCCGGGGGGTCTCCACGGCGATCGTGACGTACCGCTCAGTCTCTAGCGCCGGGTAGATGCCGTGCGGGCAGGCCCTGGCGGAGTCCATCGCGGCGGCCGTGGCGGTCCGGCCGTTGACGGTCTCGTCCAGCAGGAGCGGCTCGATGAAGTGGATCGACGCCTCGACCTGGGACAGGTCGATGAGTTGCCCCAGGCCGCTGCGCCGACGCTCGAGGATGGCCGCGCCGAGCGCCGCGATGCCGTATTTCGGCGCGATCACGTCGGTGTAGGGACCGGACGGGCCGCACGGGGCCCGATCCGGCCAGCCCGTCACGGAGTGCAGGCCGGCGAATGCGGCTCCTTGCCCACCGTACCCGGCATAGGTCGCCAGCGGTCCGGTCTGGCCCAGGAGGCAGGTGCTGAGCATGATTAGGTCGCTCCGTTCGCGGGTCAGGGTCTCGTAGTCGAGTCCGAGCTTCTGCATAGTGCCTGGTGAGAAGGATTCGATGACCACGTCGGCCCAATCGATGATGCGCCGGGCGAGCTCGCGTCCGGCCATGACACCGAGATTGACCGTCGCGCTCAGCTTGGACGTGTTGTAGGTGCCCGCCCAAAAGCTGCGATTCGGCCCCGCCTCTCCGTCCTTGTACGGGGGCAGCCGTCGAGCCAGGTCCACACGCTCCGAGGACTCCAGGCGAACGACCGTCGCGCCGTGGTCGGCGAGGGCCTTTCCGATGGTCGGTCCTGCCGCGACCCAGCTCAGATCGGCAACGCGCAGCCCGGCAAAGGCCTCGCCGACTCGCTCGTCGGTCCAATCAGGTTCGCCGCCTGCCCGGGGGCTCCCGAGCCACAGGTCGATGGTCTTCTGGTCCGCGCCGAGCTGCGGGGCGGCGCGGTCGAGTCGGATCGGAGTGCGAGATAGCCGAACGGGCGCGGCTGGGTGCAGACGGCCTCCCACCTTACGGAAGGACCCGCGTGCCCGCAGCTGAGGCTCGTCCAGCAAATCGCGCGTTGTGTGCACCGGTGCGAGCAGCAGATCTCTGTCCACGCTCCACTGTAGGAGCTCGCGCTTGGTCTTGTCCCGGATCCAGCGCCGTGCCTCTTCGAGCGCCAGTCCCGCTTGTTCGTCGCTAATCTCGTCCGCGCGAAACGCTGCGGCCCAGTTGGCCCAATCGATGTCGTGAAGTCGCGGGTCGAGCTCGCCCTCGTCTCTCAGTCTTACGAACAGCTCGGAGATGACTCCTCGCATTCCGGGCAGACCTGGACCGAGCAGCGCGACGACGTACCCGTCCGCGCACTCGCACAGCCCTGGGAAGAGACGCTGCGCCCGGGGCAGCTCCACGTTCCGACGGTCATCGCCCGCGCCGGGAGGATTCACGCCGAGCGCCGCTGGATACCATCAGACGCGGATTTTTTCGCGTGCAGGGCCTCCCAGCCGAGGCCGAGCGCGTCCATGGTTCCCGGATCGAAGGACTCGAGCAGGATGTCCGCACACGCTGCGAGCTCGACGAGACGGCTCCTCTCCTCGCGCCTCGTGAAATCGACGATCGCGCTGCGCTTGCCTAGTGCTACGGCGGCCCAGTAGAGCGAGGCCTCGACGTCGTCGGCGCGATCGCCCTCGAACGGTGGTATGCGTCGAGAAGCAGATCCTTGGGGCAGCTCGATCTTGAGCACCTCTGCACCGAGGTCCGCCAGCATGCGCCCAGCCAGCTCCGCTCGCGGTGTGCACAGATCCAGCACACGTACCCCGGCGAGGGCGTCCGCACTGTCCCGGGAAATTGACGCTCTGCGGGCGGCACCCATACACTCAGCCTCGACCGAGTTGGTTTGCTGGAGGAACTTACCATGGGTGTATCGGCTCGCTTGTTCGAGGGACGGTGGCGGACCCTCCCGAACCTGGCAGCCGACATCGAGGACTCGATTCATGATGAGCGGCGTGCGCGGGAGCTCGGCTTCCGTGGCGCCTTCGTACCCGGTCCGACGGTGGCAGAGGCGATCATGCCGGCGATCATCGCTCGCTTCGGAAAGCGCTGGTTCGAGGGCGGCTGGTACGACCTCAAGTTCATCGCGCCCGTTTACAACGATGAGGAGGTGCGCGAGACCGGGGAGCCGGGCTCCGACGAGAACAGCATGGAGGTACAGCTCCGCACGCGTGACGACCGGCTGACCTGCGGTGGGAGAGCCGGACTCGGCACCGATGTTCCGTGGCAGCCGCAGCTGGATGGACAGCGCGGCGGGAACACTGCGTTTCCACACCTCGAGCTGGGGCTGGAGGGAGAGGAGCGCGAGTTCCGGATTGGCGCGGACGACTTCCTGATCGAGCTCGCTGCGGCGGGTAACGACTCGGCGTGGTTTCGCGAGTCCTCCCCGTGGGGTGGGGCGATTTGCCCGACCATCGCTCTCTTCCGGCAGAGCCGGCGCATGCAAGGGCTGCCGATCGGTGAAGGGGTTCAGCAGCCCGGGATCAACGCGGACTTCCAGCTCGTGATGGAGCAGCCGGTGTTTCGGGACGAGCCGTACACCGTCAAGACTCGACTCGCGGACAAGGGCGTCTCGAGGCGCTGCTGGTTTCGCAGCGCGGAGTTCGAGATCAGCGATCGGGCCGGGAAGCGCTGTGCCCGGGGTCGTCAGAACGTGAAGTGGTTCACGACGCGCTAGAGCCCCCGCTGGAGTGCGCGGCTCTCGACGGGATACGCGTGCTCGACCTGGCCGACGAGTCGGCCGTGCTCGCCACGCGCTTGCTGGCGGATCTGGGAGCGGATGTGATCCTCGTGGAGCCGCCGGTCGACGGCAGCCGCGCGCGCCAGCTCGCCCCGTTCCTCGACGCCGAGCGTGGCGTCGAGCGGAGCTTTCACCACCTCTACCACAACGCGAACAAGCGTTCGATCACTCTTGACATCACGCGCCCCGAAGGCGCGGACCTCTTGCGTCACCTGGCGGCTGCTTCGGACGTGCTGGTGGAGACGGCCAGGCCCGGAGCCATGGACGAGCTCGGTCTGGGCTACGGCTCGTTGGAGGCTCGGAACCCCTCGCTGATCTATATCGCCGAGACCCTGCAACGGAACGGCATCGCGGCCGCCGCAGTCGAGAGCCTCAGGGACACGATGGAGGTGGATCCGCAGCTCCGGGCTCATTACCAGCGGATTACCCAGCCCTGTGATCCCGATGTCGAGGTCACCATCGATCGCGAGGCGATCCGCTTCGCCGGTCACGAACACGTGCTCGAGCGAGCGCCCATGCTCGGTGAGCACATCGAGATAGTGCTGCGCGAGCTCGTCGGACTGTCGCGCGAAGACATCGACCGTCTCGTGGTAGAGGGCGTGATCGACTGAGCGGAGCTTTGCAGGTGTCGGAGACGAGAGATCCCGGAACGCTCTTATGGGCCGCCGCGGCGGCGACGGGAGTGGGCTTGCTCGGCTCGAACGCGCTCCCGCTGCTGGTGGGAGCCGTGATCGACGGGATCGGCTTCGACGTGAGGCAGGCGGGGCTCCTCGGCTCCGTCGAGATCGGCGCTATGGGACTCGCGTCGCTCTTGCTGGCCCCGCGAGTGGGTAGCATCTCGCGGCGCGGCGTCGCTCTCGTCTCGGCAGCCATCGTGGCGGGTGCGCACCTGGCCTCCGCGTTCACCGAGGACTTCGGTTCACTCATGGCTCTGCGGCTCGTAGCGGGACTGAGCGAGGGCTGCATCTTCGCCACGGCGAACGCAGTGATCGCTTCTTCAGCGGATCCGGACCGCCTCTACGCTCGCGTGACCGTGGTGGGCGCGCTCGCTGCAGCGGCTCTCTTCGTCGCACTGCCCCACGCTATCGAGCTCTGGTCGCAGCGCGGCGCCTTCGCAGCGCTCGCCGCTGTCGCGCTGCTCTGCGTACCGCTGCTGCTCCTGTTGCCTGCCTCGGCGCCCGCGAGGACGCACAGCGAGATCCTCGGAGGCGGTCTCCTGCGCGGTCCGGCTAGCGCCCTGCTGCTCGCCGCGTTCGTGCTCTCTGTGGGCGAGGGGGCGATCTGGACGTTCGTGGAGCGAATCGGTGCCGGCGTGGGGCTCGACATCGACGCGATCGGTCTGGTGCTCGCCGCGACCACGGTGGCAGGCGTCTCTGGTGCGGCCCTTGCGGCCTGGCTAGGCACTCGGCTCGGGCGCACGCTGCCGCTCCTGTTGGGAATGTCCGCGGTCGGTCTGGCCAGCGTCACCCTCGGCTACGCGAGGGGTCCGGGTGCGTACGTCGCGGCCGAGCTCGTCTACAACACTGCCTACCTGTTCGTCGCGCCGTTTCTGCTGGGAACCGCCGCCGCGATCGGTACACAAGGACGTGTCGCCGCGGCCACCGGGGGCATCGTCCTCCTCGGTGCTGGGCTGGGTCCCGGGGTCGGGGGAGTGCTCGTCGCGTGGAGAGCCTTTCCGGCCCTGGCCTGGTTCGTCGTGGTGTGCTGCGCTGCTGCGATCCTGATCATCCTCCCGCTCACGCTCGCCCTCGATCGGGCGCGCAGCAGCGTGGCTGCGGAGGACGCTGCTGCGACCGCGGTCAGCCGCTGACTCGCAGGCCTCTGTGTTGGCGCGAAGAGCCGGCAGCTAGGGGTGGAGGCCCAATCCCCTCGTTCGACCGGGGTCCAGAGCTCGCTCGAGCCCCTGGACGCGGCGCTCGAGGGCGACCCGCCGCAGGATCCGATCGATGCTCCGACTGAGCTCGATGCGCCCCAGGATTCGCGCTGCCTTGCCGTGCGGCGCGGCGCCCGCCAGCCGGGACAGCTCTAGATCCTCGAGCAGGGCATGACGCGCGTCCTCGGCCAGAGCGCGCCGTCTGTAGCGCTCGAGGTCCCGGCGCGTGCCCCGCAAGCTCAGCTCTGCCTCGCGGAGGCGGCGCTCGCGGCTCGGAGTCAGCAGTGCGCTCTCGGCCTCGATTCGCTCCAGCTGGCGCGCGAGCCGCTGGGCCAGAGTCTCTCGAGGTACTCGGGTCGCCTCGACGAGCTCCTCGACGCCGTACGCGGGCGCAGAGCTCGACGGCGCGACCAGCGCGAGGAGCGCCCCGCCGCAGACGAGGAGAGTGTAGAAGCCTCGCACTCGCGTCTGCCTCACAGGCTGGAGGTTGTTCCCGGCAAGGGACTGTACGCACCCTCGGAGAAGTTGCCGGACTCGACCTCGAGCGCGTGACTGTCTCGCCATCCCTGCTGCCTCCCTTTCGTGGACCTAGCCGACGGGCAGTAGTGGCTGCGCGTCAGGTACGACTCCGAGGCTGTTGGCAAGTCGATCGAGCGAGTTCTGAATGGCGACCGTGTTGAGTACATCCACGTAGGCCTCGTCGTCGAGGCCCGCCTCTCGCAGAGTGATCGCGTCCTTCTCCGTCACCTTGTACGAGTGGCGCGTCAGGTTCGTTGCGAAGTCGAGAACCGCCCGGTCGGCCGCGTTCCAGCTCTCCGTGCTGCCAGCTGTCGACAAGCGTTCGTACAGGTCCGGGTCCTCACCCACGTGCTCCAGCTGCGCGCGGCTTGTTTCTCGACTGTACTTACACCCGTTGAGCGCCGAGACGAGCGCTCGCACCATTGCATGTTGTCGGGGCGAGAGCGATGCGGACTGTGGGCGCTCCAAGAGCTCGAGCGCCAGGATGTGGCGCCGGAAGATCTCTGGTCGCAGCGACACGGCGCGGAACAGATTCGGTACGAAACCGTAGCGCTCGCGGGCCCAGCGGGCTGCCTCCTGGTACGCATCCGAGCTCTCGTCGATCTCCACCCAGCAGACTCCATTCGCGGGCTCCTGCGCTGCCACCGGTAGCTTGCTCGGGGCCCCGGTCGTCAGCCGGCCCCGGTTCGCCTCATAGCTCTCGCGCCTCCAGCCGACCACCGGCCCCACGATGGCGTCGCCTTCGAGCGGAATGCCGCCCCCGTCGGCGCTCGTGACCCACCAGGTCTGTAGGCAGGCGATTTGCGCCCAGTTCACGATGTCGGAGTCACGCAAACCGGCGTCGCGAAGCGCCTGGACGTGCTCCTCCGTCAGCTCCCACGACGCCTTCACGAAGTGCTGGGTCCAGCGGAACATCTGTTTGTGGAGCTCCGGGATCGGGGCGTTCTCGAAGTCTTCGGCGACTTGCAACGGCACGCCGGGAGCGGGATACAGGTGCGGCAGCACGGCCGCAATGGACTCGGTTCAGTAGTAGCAGGAACTGTGCAGTGATACCGCGAAGTTCACCAGGATTCCGGGTACGGGACCCTTGGCCGCGTCGTGCTTTCCGTCGTTAGTCAGAACCCTGTTCTGGACGGCCCCGAAGCGGAAGTAAGGCTGGACGATGCTGTTCGTGCGATAGACCTGCGGAGTCGGCACGCGTCTCAGGGGTGTCCCGCCCGCGCCCGAGTAGGAGCGCGAGAGAAACCCGTAGTCCTCCGCAAGCAGACCACGAGCCTGGTCTTCGTCGATGATCCGGACGTACGCCATCGGCTGCTCCTCTTCGCATTTGGTCGGCTCCCCCAGTGTATACTCTTCCTGACCTTGGCCAGGAGAGACTACCCGGGCCGCCACCTCGTATAATCCGATTCAGTGAAATGCTGCCAGTGTCAGGGGATCGAGTCGCTCTTCGGTAAGAGGGCGGCCGCTCGGGAGCTGCGCTCGTACCGACGCAAGGGTCCCACGAAGTCCACGCGCGTGCTGCTTGCCGCGCTCGAGGCCGCGGGCGTCGACGGCAAGTCCCTTCTCGACATCGGCGGCGGAGTGGGGGCGATCCAGCACCAGCTCGTGGAAGCGGGCGTGACTCGGGTGACCGACGTCGACGCATCCACGGCCTACCTGGAGGTGGTCGAGCAGGAGGCGGCCCGCCGAGGCTACGCCGAGCGTGCGAGCTACCATCACGGAGACTTCGTCGAGCTCGCCGAGCAGCTAGACGCTACCGATATCGTCACCCTGGATCGCGTGATCTGCTGCTACCCCGACATGGACGCCCTGGTGGGTCTCTCCTCGGCGCGCGCGCGCTTCTCGTACGGGCTCGTCTACCCGCGCCGGACTTGGTACCTGAAGCTGGCTCGCCCGTTGATCAACGCGGTCTTTCGGCTGCGACGCAATCCCTTCCGGGTCTTCCTCCACAAGAGCGAGGACGTGGACGCGGTCGTGAGACGGAGCGGCCTCGCACGCGCTTCGCGTCAGCGTTCCGGAGTCTGGAACGTGGTCGTGTATCGACGCGCGGCGTAGAGTCGTCCTTGTGGGACCCGGCGCGCGGGCGGCCGCGCACCACCCACCTCCGCTCAGGCCGAGGGCCTTCGCTGCGCGCGCCGCTTTCGCGGAGCTTGCACTCCGCTCAGAAGTTCACGAGAAGGTCCGACTGCAAGCGGCGGCGGTCTGCGCCGCGCAGCGAATTGATCGGGGGAAGTGAGCCCGCGAAGGGACTCGAGCTCCGGATCTCCTCGGCATCGTAGAACGTCAGGCGCAGCTCGACGTGCGGGCCGAGCTTGCGCGAGGCGTACGCGACGAAGCCCTCGCGGTTGGTCTGGCCGTCGAGCAGGTCGCTGTCCGCGAAGGTGGCGACGATCGCGTTCGCCTCCACGCGAAAGAAGGTGAAGCCGAGCTTCGCGTTCTTCGTGGCGTCTCCAACCTCGAAGCCTGCTCCCCAGGCGATGTCCTCGGCATCCGTGGGCACGCCGCCGATCAGTGCCGAATCCGCCGTGAAGTTGCGCTCGAAGCTGGCGTGGAGCAGCACGGGCCAGGCGTCTGCGGCCGTGAAGCGCGCGTAGGCGCTGAGCTCGCCGATTCTCGCCTTGCCGTCGAAGGCGGAGTCGAGGTTGCCGAAGAGCTTGGCTCGCTCGATGAAGGGACGATCGAGCGAGCGCCACTCGTAGCCGGAGACCCGGCCACCGACCTCGATCCCATCAGTGAGCCAGCGGCTCGCGCCGAGTTGGAGCACGAAGACCTTCGGATCGGACTTCGAGCCCAAGACCCCGCTGTTCTCTTTCGCGATGAACGCGCCGAGGGTGGCCCAGAGCTCGGAACGCTCGCCGAAGCTCTGCCGGGCCTGGATGTAGCCACCCTCCGGGGTGATGTCCGGATCCCACATCAGGCGATCGAGGCCAACCCTCCAGAGAAACGGGTTGGCCACCTTGCCAAGCACCACGCGGGTGTCGACGGGACCATCCCCGAGCTGCAGCTCGACCCAGGCCTGGTCGATGAAGATGTCGTCCGGTCGAAAATCGGGCAGCTCGCCGAAGCTCACGTTCGTACCGCGGTTCGAGCCCACACCCGAAGCGAGGCGCATGCCCACCCGGATGCGGTCCCCGAGCTGCTTCTGGAAGCCAAGCCGCGCTCGGTAGCGGAAGCGGTAGCGGTTGTCTGGCTCCGGGGTGCCGGTAGCGTCTCCGTCGAACCAGAACGCCTCGTGTCGCAGACGGAGGTCGCCGCTCCACTCGAGACCCCCGAGCACACCGGCGGTCTTCTTCTTTTGCTCCTCGCTCGCGTGCTTTACGAGCAGCTTCTGCTGTGTCGCCTCGTCGATCAGACCCTCGTTGCGCAGGATCGCCACGATCTCCTCGATCGTGCCCGTATCCTCGGCCGCAACGGGTGTGCCCAGCGCAAGCAGGAGCGCCGCGCCTGCTAATGCGACGCTCCGACAAGAGAACTCGAACATCCCGCATCCCTCCGTTCTGAGTGGCCACGAGAGTAGACCAGACCCGAGCAGCCTTCAGGCTTTAGCAGGGAGTAGACCGAGCTCGCGCGGGCGGCACTCCCGCGGGCCGCTGACGTCCACCCGCTCTTCGTTTGGCTCGCCTCAGTCTGCCGAGCGGGCAGGTCAGCGATTCGCGGTATGATCGGAGAGAAGCGCGAAAGGAGTCGATGATGGGAGAGATCCTCGGCGCGGGCATCACTCACTACCCGCCGCTGTTGGGCAAGCCCGAGACCTATGCGAACCTGCTTCGCGGCATCTTGCGCAGCCCGAAGATTCCGGAGTCGCAAAAGCGGCCGTCGAGCTGGCCGCAGGAGATGCAGGACGAGTGGAGCCACGAGGTCGAACGCGCTCGTGAGCACCAGGATCGGCATCGCAGCGCGCTCGCTCGAGTCCGCCTGGCGATCGACGACTTCGCGCCGGATGCGGTCATCATCTTCGGTGACGACCAGTACGAGAACTTTAAGGAAGACATCATCCCCCCGTTCAACGTCTTCTGCATGGACAGCTTTACATCGCGGCCCTTCATGAACCACGAGAACATCTGGGGAGCCGATGCAGACACCGAGCTGGCCTTCCCGGGGGCGGGCCGGTTGGCCAGGGAGATCGTCTACGACCTGATGGAGGCGGATCATCCCATCGCGTACTCCTACAAGAACCTTCACCATGAGCGAGGTCTGTGTCACGCGTTTGCGAACGCTCTCGTCTACCTGGACTGGGACCGCAAGGGCTGGACGCACCCGATCATTCCGATCTCGGTCAATTGCTACGGACGTTCCGTGATCTCGAGCCGGGGAGGCCTCGCGCACGTCTTCGACTCGCGGCCTGATAGCGAGAAGGACCCCTACATCGACTTCCCGGGTCCGTCTGGGCCGACGCCGCGGAGCTGCTTTGCGCTGGGCCAGAAACTGCGCGAGGTTCTGGACGCGCGCACCGAGCGCTTCGTCGTTATGGCGTCCTCTGGCTGGTCGCACGCGTTCCTGACCGAGAAGCACTGGTGGCTATATCCGGATCGCGAATACGATCGAGCCCGCTTCGAGGAGCTCAAGAGCGGCAACCAGCGCCGCTGGGCCGAGCTAAGCAACGACTCGATCTACGCTGCGGGTGACCAGGAGTTCCGAAACTGGATCTGTTTGGCGGGAGTGGTGCCGGAGCGGACTCCGGAAATCATCGACTACCTGGAGACCTGGATCTTCAACTCACAGAAGTGTTTCGCAATTCTCAGAACGTAGCGAGGTAGCGCTCGAGCGTGTCGCGGCCGTGGCCGTCGTGCACGCAGAACTGAATCCCCATCGTGTAGTCGTCATACAGCACGTCTCGCTCGTCGCACCAAACGAGCTCGCCGGTCGCGCGAATCTCCCTATCCTTGATGCGTAGCAGCAAGGGAAGCCGCTCGCCGAGCGGGAGGGGTCGCTCGCCCCGCACGCGCATGCCGGTTCCGGAGAGATCGAGCACCAGGAGGCGCTCGCTGCGGCCCCCGTGCTCGACCAGCAGCTCGATACCCTTGCGGCCCGGAGGTCTCCGATAATGGAGTCGAGTCGGCGACATCACTTATCGGAGCGGCTCGCCCGCGCGCACCGACCCCCTAGCGCCTCCGCTTGAGGTTCACTCGGATCTTGTCCTCTTCGAGCTCCTTGAACTTCCCCAGGGTGAAGAGATCCACGAGTGGCTCGAACGGTCCCCACAGGAGGATGCCCACGGCAAACCAGCCCACTGATGCGGGACTGAACTTTGTGTCGACGAGGAGGTTCTCCTGAGCGTAGCCTGACTTGGCGATCGTCAGCTCGTGGGGCTTTCGGTCGACCAGCGTGCGACAAGGAGTGACACACTCGCGAAAGCCGTCGATCGAGACGCTCGCCCCAGGCGGGTCGGAGCGGACGGAGAGTGCCTGGTGTTTCTCCACCATCGTTGCCACACAGGCGGTCTGTGACACAAGCAAGAGGACGATGAGTGATGTGGCTCCGGGTATCATCTGCAGCAGTTCCTGAGCGCTGTTCGAAGGATGCTTCGTCCGTTCCCACCGTGGTCTTTAGCGCTCAGTGATGTGCAACTCGCGCGCTTGCCTTCCAGGTGGGCCGTTCGTTTATGATGCTGCGAGGAGCGCCGGCGTGGCTACGGATACGGAGACCTACTACCGCGACCACTGGCTCGAGGTGGAGCCCGAGCGATTGGAGGCGTACGAGCGGATGTTCGTGTGGCGCCGGGAGCTGGAGCCCTTGCTCGCGCCGGCGCAAATCGCAAAAGGGCTGGCCGTGGTCGATTACGGTTGTGGTCCGGGGCATCTCTCCGTCGAGCTGGCCCGGCGGGTGGGCCGGAGCGGGCACGTCCATGCGCTCGACATCAACTCCGAGTTCCTGACACGCACCCGCGCGCGTGCTGATGCACAAGGAGTCGGCGGGCAGGTCAGCGTGGAGCGCGTCGAGCAGGGTCAGCTGCCGCTCGATGACGACTCCGTCGACCGCGTGGTCTGCAAGAACGTGCTCGAGTACGTCGACGATCCTGCGGCCACCGTGCAGGAGTTCCGGCGCGTACTGCGCCCAGACGGGCTCGCGCACGTGACGGACAGCGACTGGGGAATGCTGGTCCTCGAGCCCTTCGAACAGGAGCGCATCTCCCGCCTGATGTCGGCCGCAGCCGTCGCGTTCAAGACCCCGCTGATTGGTCGGAGCCTGTACCGCCTGTTCCGTGGGGCGGGGTTCCAAGACGTACGAGTGGAGATCCGGGCGAGGGCGGACACCGAGGGTCACATGCGTCCCGTGCTTGCGAACATGCGCACGTACGCGCGCGCGTCAGGATGCGTCGGCGAGCCGGAGCTCGAGGCCATCGAGGCGGACATCGAGAAGGCCATCGTCGATCAGACCTACCTGGCGATCTTGCCGCAGTTCCTGGTCACCGGTCGGGCCTGAGCGGGTTGCCTGGCGCGGGCTTCCGTGACAGCATCCGAAGGTGGACAGCGTGGAGGAGGCGTCGTGGCTATCAAGCCCATCTTCGATGCCGTGGATGCGGCGAAGGCGGAGATCGAGAACCTGAGCGTCGAGCGGCTGTCGAAGGAGCTCAACAGCGGCGCGGACATCCTGCTTGCCGACATCCGGGAGCTGCAGGAGCGCGTGGATCTGGGGACCATCCCAGGCTCGAAGCACGTACCGCGCGGCATGCTGGAGTTCTGGGCCGACCCGGCCAGCCCGTACTTCCGCGACTGGTTCCAGCAGGATCGGCGCACCGTTCTCTTCTGCGCGGGCGGCGGGCGCTCAGCGCTCGCGGCAAAGGCGCTCCAAGACATGGGCTTCACGGATGTGGCGCACCTGGAGCCCGGTTTCGGAGGCTGGCAGGAATCGGGCGAGCCGCTCGACGACGTCAGCAGCACGAGTCGCTGGGTGCGCCGCGACAAGCCGAAGTAGGCGCGGCTCAGGTCGTCGCAAGCGTCAACGGGCTCTCAGGTGCGGTGGATCGCGAAGGGCGAGAAGGACTGCATGGTGGCCATGAGCTCGATCGAGTTCACGTTCACATGGGGCGGCAGGGTCGCGACGAAGTGGATTGTCTCGGCGACGTCTTCTGGAGTGATGGACTGCACCCCTTCGTAGGCGGCCTTCGCTTTCTGGGCATCGCCCTTGAACCGGACGAGCGAGAACTCTGTCTCGGCCAGTCCGGGCGCGACGCTCGTTACTCGCACGTTGTGTCCCAGGAGGTCGGCACGCAGCTCGAGCGAGAAGTGGTGGACGAAGGCCTTGGTGCTGCCGTATACGTTGCCCCCGGGGTAGGGATAGGTTCCGGCCACAGACCCCAGGTTGATGATGTGGCCGCGGTCGCGCGCCACCATGCCGGGCAGGACCGCGCGCGAGCAGTACATCAGACCCTTGATGTTGGTGTCGACCATTGCCTCCCAGTCATCCAGGTCCACCTCCTGGGCCGGCTCGAGGCCGACGGCAAGACCCGCATTGTTCACGAGGACGCCGATCTCCGCGAACTCCGGCGGTAGCTGCTCGACCGCACGGAACACGGCAGCTCGGTCGCGTACGTCGAGCGTGACGCTGTGAACGTTCGCTCCGAGCTCGGCGGCCAGCTTCTCGAGCCGTTCGGTCCTGCGGCCGGAGATGACGACACGGGCCCCCGCTCTGGCGAAGCGTCTGGCCGTCGCCTCGCCGAAGCCGGAGCTGGCACCGGTAATGAACACACAGGACTGCTGCAGATCGGTCATTCGTTGCTCCTTGCGCCCGCTCTGTCAGCTCGCGGCAGCCGACAGCCGGCGCTTCGCCTCTTCGTACAGGTCTGGCGGCAACGGTCCGGCGCGTAGCGCCGCCAAGTTGTCCGCGAGATGCTCGGGGTTCGCGGTGCCGACGATCGTCGTGTGCATGTCCGGGTGCGTGATGGTGAACCGGAGCATGAACTCCATCTCGGTCCCGCCTCCGACGAGTTCGTCGAGCTTGGCGTTCCGCCACCCCTCCCGCCGCTGCTCCATGATCCTGCGCCAGAAGCCTGGGACGTTGGCCGTCTCCTGATCGGGTGAGGGGGCACCCCGCGCTACGCCCCCGCGGATGATGGTTCCGGCCCCCGCCCGCGCTGCGGTGCTAATCACGTCTTCGTGCGCTCGCTCGAGCGCGGAGTAGGGGATTTGAAAGGTGTCGAACACGCCCATCTCGATGTGGTCGTTCAGGTGGGGGAGCGTTCCCGACATGCCGAGAAAGCGGATCTTCCCCTCGGTCTGTAGCTCGTGCAGGGTCTCGACGGCCGCGTTCTCTTCCAGGACGGCCCGCGAGGGACTCGCGTGGAACTGCACCACGTCGAGGTAGTCGGTCTTCATACGTCGCAAGCTCTGCTCCACCCCGGCGCGAACGTTCTCGGGCGTGAAGACGTGAGGGGGGCGCTCGCCAGGACCTGGCGCCGGCAGATTTACGGGGCAGCCGCACTTGCTGGCGAGATAGAACTCCTGCCTGCGACCCGAGATGTGCTCCCCGATCAGCTCCTCGGAGGAGCCGTAGTCCGGCGAGGTGTCGATGAGGTTGATTCCGCCGTCGAGCACGGCGTTGAGCAGGGTCTTCGGAAGATCTGATCCGACGGGTCGCCCGAGAGCGCCACGTCCGCCGCGCAGCTCCATCGCTCCGTAGCTGAGCCTGGTCACCTGCAGCTCCGTGCGCCCCAGCTTCGAGGTGGGTAGGTCCGGCATGTGCTCCCCTGAACCAGGCACTCTATACCAAACCTCGACTCTCATGGCCTCGCCACCGTCCCCCGGGCCGTTGTACGCTCGGTGTAGAGTGAACCGCTAGGAAGCGAGAAGAGGAACCCTGAAGTGAGCGCAGCGCCAATCAGCCGCTACCCCGTGCCGGACATGGATGACTTGCCTGGAGACATCGTGGAGAGGATTATCGCGGTTCAGGAGAAATCGGGCTTCATACCCAATGTCTTCTTGACCCTTGCTCATCGCCCGGATGAGTTCCGCGCCTTCTTTGCCTATCACGACGCACTCATGGAGAAGGGAGGTGGCCTTACCAAGGCGGAGCGGGAGATGATTGTCGTCGCTACCTCCAACGACAACAATTGCCAGTACTGTGTGGTCGCTCATGGCGCGATCCTGCGCATTCGGGCCAAGAACCCACTGGTCGCCGATCAGGTCGGTGTCAACTACCGGAAAGCCGACATCACGGAGCGCCAGAGCGCCATGCTGACTTTCGCAATGAAGGTCTCAAAGGACTCCGGGTCCATTGGCGATGGCGACTTTCAAACCTTGCGCGGGCACGGCTTTAGCGACGAGGACATCTGGGACATCGCAGCGATCACCGCCTTCTTCGCCTTGAGCAACCGCATGGCCAACTTCATCTCCATGCGCCCCAACGACGAGTTCTACTCTATGGGCCGCGAGCCGCGTTGAAGTCGGGGTCGGTTCAGCTTCAGACGCGTTCTGATCGCCACAAGGGCTCTGGGATCTCGAGACCCAGGTCCCCTCCCCACTGGTTACGGAAGGCCACGTTGTCCGCACGCCTGCGCGGTGCCACGTCCCAGCGACCCGTCGGGTAGCCCATGGGCACACAGCAGACCATCTGCCAATCTTGATCCTGAGGCACACCCAAGACCTCCTTGGTCTCATCGCTCCGCAACGCGAGCACGCTGGTCAACGAGCTTCCTACACCTTCGGCCCGCGCTGCGAGCATCGCACTCCAGACGGCGGGAAAGATCGATCCGCCGCTGCGGTCGAACTGCGAGAACGCGAATAGCAGGAGCGGGTACTTCTCGAAGTTCCGGGCCAGGTACCGCGCCGAGCGAATCATCTTGAGGAACTCGACGTTGGCTGGCTTGGTCGGGTTGACGTCGGCCGCCTCGATCTGCTCTTTGTAAACGCTGTCGAAGAGCTGCTCGAGACAGGCGCGGTAGATCGGTCCCAGCCGCCCCTTGACCTCCGCGTCATCGACTAGGAGAGTGACCCAAGATTCCCTTATTGGCTAACTTGGGAGCGTGGGGGAAGAGGTCATGTTCAAGGCGTATGTGCCGCAGCAGGGCGAGCTGCTACCGGCGCACGTGGGGGAGGCTCTGGATCCATCGGATCCGGCGCTGTTCATCGACGATTTGGTGGAGTCGCTGGATCTGCGGCGGTTCGAGAAGCGGTATCGCCGGCGTGGAGAGCGAGCCTTCCCGCCTCGGATGCTGTCGAAGGACCACAGGACACCCGGGCTGAGGTGAGCTGTGGCTTCTGGGGGCGGTCGTGGGCGTGTACAGCGGGCGGGAGCTTGCGCGACGGCTGCACTACGACCTGCGGTTTCGCTACCTCGCGGCTGGGCTACGACCGAACTTCCGGACGATCAACCGATTCCGGGACCGTCACCACAGGGACTTCCGAGAGGTGTTCTTGCAGACGCTGAAGGTGGCGCAGGCGATGGGGCTTGTGAAGCTCGGGCAGGTGGCGGTAGACGGCACGAAGATCCGGGCGAACACGTCGCGGTCCAAGGCGATGAGCCACGCGCGGATGCTGGAGGCGGAGGATCAGCTGAGCGACGAGATCGAGCAGATCGTGGCGCAGATGGACGAGCTCAACGCTGCGGAAGAGCAAGAGCACGGGGACGACGATGGCGGAGGTGGGCTTCCAGAAGAGCTACAGCTGCGCGAGCGACGACGGGAGCGGATCCGAGCGGCCCGGGAGCAGCTGGAGCGGGAGAAGGGGGAGAAGCTCGAAGCGAAGCACCAGAAGAGCTTCGCGGACCCCGAAGCGAACATGATGAAGACCGAGGGATCCTTGCAGTACTGCTACAACGCGCAGCTGGCGACGAGTGAGGACGGCCTGATCGTGGCGAACGAGCTGACAGAGAAGGCCAATGACTACGAGCAGTTGGAGCCCATGGTCGAGGCAATCGAGACGAACACGAGTCAGCGAGCGGAGATTCTGCTGGCCGACAACGGGTACCTGAGCGAGTCGAACCTGAAGGCGTTGGAACGGCGGGGACAACAGGCGTTGATCGCGGTCCGCGGGCGGAAGTCGTCCCGCTGGCCCAAGGGAGCCCGGGCGCAGCGGATGCACCGGATCTTACGACTGCCCTGGGCCCAGCAACGCTACGCGCAGCGGAAGACCCAGGCGGAGCGGCCGTTTGCCGAGATCAAGGCACGACAGCGGTTTCGGCGCTTCATGCTGCGCGGCCAGGAGAAGGTGACGGGAGAGTGGGACCTGGTGTGCTCGGGCTTCAACGTGATGGCGCTCTGCCGAGCGCAGATGGCGTGATCGGGCGGGTGCGGACCCGTTTCGCGCACGTCAGGCCCTGGATCTGACGCATATCTGTGTAGATCGACATCTACCGGCTACCTCGGACCCCCGTTGGCCCGTACATCGCTCCACGTCCAGTTGGGGGCCCTCGCTACAATCACCTCCGCCCACCCGAATCTTGGGTCACTCTCCTAGCAGGCTGCACTCTCCTGACGGGAGGCGTGCCGAGCAGGGAGAGGGATCGCCGTTCCCGGAGAAAGCGATCCAGCGATCATGAGCTGGGCAGGATTTCCCGCCGGTGAAGGTGGAGCGCGGATGGCACGCGATGGTCTAGAATGCCGACCGTCTGCACCTCCTCCACCCGTTTGCGGAAGCGCTGGCCGCTGTAGCCCGCACGGGGTCGGATCGCTGCTTACGGCTGGTTCGCTGGTGCGACGATGCGGGGTAACGCTCCAGGCCCGAAGCGCCTGCACAGAACGCGTTGTCGTAGAGAGCCTCCCAGTAGCACCATCGAGAGCCGCTTCCCCGACGCCTGGATCGCCGCCAGCCAGTCCGTCACGACGTGTCCCTGATAGCGCAGAGCCGCGACGACCCTGGCCCCGATCCCCGCCAATCCGGAGGACGCATGCGTCTGGCCCGCGTGGTGACCGTCGGGTTGCCCGGGTCGTCATCGTCCCTGCGCTGCTCGTGAGGATGTCAGCGTCCCGTCTCCGATCGCGAGCACCGCTCTCGAAGAGGATCCTGGTGCTGAACACCTCATCGTCCAGGCGTCCGGCCCACGAACCAGCGGTAGAGCAGGTTGTAGTCGATCTGCTCGATCAGCTGGCGCTCGCGAGCCGGTACAGCTACGTGCAACAGCAGCGCTCCGCCTGCTCCGGCGGGACCGAGGATGACCATCGACATGCTCCAGACGCCGCGTCCACCGGCCGGAGTGGCAGGTCCTCGGGAATCCGTATCCGACCTGTTCCAGGCGACATACGCTCATGATCCTGCAAGATCTACCCGTGCGACACCTGAAGCGGTTCGTACCGGGAACGGCGATCTCACATCTCCCTGCTTGGCACGCTTCCCGTCAAAGGTGTCCCTTCGATGACCCAGTCACTTTCTCAGCAGCCTGCTAGGAGAAAGCGCCAGCTCTGGGCGTTCCCGCCGGTGGGAGCGCGGATGGCAGCGTCTAGAATGCGACGCTGCACGTCCGCTGGCACGGGGTCGGGCTTTACGCGCCGCATGGCACGCGTTGTGTAGAGAGCCTCGTAGATGTCCATGGATCAGTTACCGAAATCCAGGGACTCGCCCGCGTGGTACTGCTTGAGGATGTTCTTCGCGATCAGGATCCTGTGCACCTCGTCCGGCCCATCCGCGAGCCGGAGCGTGCGCGCTCCCAGGTACATACCGGCCAGTGGCAGGTCCCCGGAGACGCCGGCTGCGCCCCATACCTGTATGGCGCGATCTACCACCCGGTGGTAGGCCTGCGGCACGTAGATCTTTAGCGCGGAGATGTCGGTCCTGGGGTCGACCCCGCTGTCGATCTTCTCGGCGCAGTGGATCGTCATCAGGCGCGCTGTCTGGATGTCAATGTAGGAGTCGGCGATGAAGCCCTGGATGAATTGCTTGGTCTCGAGCAACCCGCCGTGCACCTCTCGGGTCATGGTGCGCTCCACCATGAGGTTGAAGGCGCGCCACATCTGGCCGACGGAGTTCATGCAGTGGTAGACGCGGCCCGCGCCCAGCCGATCCTGCGCAGCCGCGTGGCCTGAGCCGGTGGCACCGAGCTGGTTCTCGGCCGGCACCCGCACGTTGTCGTAGATGATCTCGCAGTGGTCGCTCTGTCGGCCCCAAACCTCCACGCCGCGAACGATGTTGAGCCCGGGCGTGTCAGTCGGGACGATGATCTGCGTCATCTTGGCGTTCACCTCGCCCCGCGTGCTCGCCTCCTCGGTCCGGCACATCACGATCAGGAAGTCTGCGGCCTTCCCGTTAGATGTGAACCACTTGTGGCCGTTGATCACCCACTCGTCGCCCTCGCGTTTTGCCGTCGTTTGGATCGAGCGGGGGTCGGAGCCGGCGTTGTCCGGCTCTGTCATCGAGAAGCCAGACTGCATCGTGCCTTCGACGAGTGGGAGCAACCACTTCTTCTTCTGCTCCTTCGTGCCGTACTTGACTAGGATCTTCTGGTTGCCGGAGTTTGGCGCCACCACCCCGAAGAGCGAGGCGGCGCCCACGCTGTACGCGAGGATCTCGTTCATGTAGGCGTGGGGCAGGAAGTCGAGGCCCATACCGCCGTACTCCTCCGGGAGGTGCGGGGCCCACAGCCCCGCCTTCTTCACCTTCTCCTGGATCTGGTGGCGGAGCTCGCGCGCCTGCTGGCGGGCCTCCTTGCTCGAGTCACTCTTACGCCCGGCCCAGAGCTTGTCCTCGTTCGGGAGGATGTCGTTGTTCACGATCTCCGCCGTGGCCAATCGAATCTGATTGATCCGGTCGTCCAGCGTCGCGATGGGACTCACGTTCATCGTCATGGTAGGAGGCTCCTCTCTCTGCTCCGTCGTCTGATTTCCCATCTATCTTACACCAGGCTGGGCTGGGATTTCGCTTCGCTGCGAAACGCTCGTCGGGCTTGCCTCCGCGCGTGGATCCTCGGCTAGTCATGGGAGCAGGGAAAGCACGGCCGGCAGCTCAGAGACGTTCGATACGATTGCCAGCGGTTCAAACTCCGCGAAGACCTCCGGCCCGAAGACACCCGTGAGTGTCGCAACGAAGGGGAGCCTCGCGGCTCGGGCCGCTTGCCCATCCACGGGGTGATCTCCGACGTAGATGGCACCGGGCGCGGTTGCTCCCATCCGCTCCAGCGCCAGCTCCAGGCACGCGGGGTTCGGCTTGTGTTTTGTCACGTCTTCGCCGCCGATGATCACCTGGAAGAACTCCGTCAGTCCTTCACGGGCGAGGATCGTTTCGATGCGGTAGCGGAACTTCGTGGAGACGATGCCGAGCGTGCGGTCTCGGCGTCGGAGCTCTGCGACCATGGCGGGTACGAAGTCATAGATGCGCGTGAGCGGGGCCATGACCTGGTCGGCCCGCTCGACGAAGGCCCGCGAGAACTTCTGCACGTCTTCGGGCCCGAGCCTCCCTGCTAGCTGTTCCAGGCTCGCGTCGAGCGAGAGGCCGATGGTGTGGCGTATCTCGTCTGGAGCCGCCCGCAGTCCGAGCGTTCCCAACGCGTGTCCTATGCACTCGATGGCGCCCTCTGACGAGTCGGCCAGAGTGAAGTCGAAGTCGAAGATCACCGGAGTGGGCAGCGCCGTCGGCTCCTGGTAGTCCTGGCGTCCCGAGAGTCGAAGCGCAGGCACGGAACTCGGTTCGACCCGTTCGACTTTTCTAAACCTGTCAAGGCTCTCTTGATCTCTTTCCCAAGAAACTCGCGAACGCAACTGGTCCCGGGACCTGTGAATAGTTCCCGCTTGAGCCGCTCTACGTAGCGGATCGGCTCGATCTTCAGGCGTCTCCGAACCGCAACAAGCGGATCTCCCGACTCATACCTTCCGCTTCACGAGGACCCCTTCGTCGAGCAGCCTCTCGAGCTCGTCCGCTTCTACCCCCAGGAGTTCGCTCAGGACCTCTGCGTTGTCCTGTCCCAGGCTCGGCGCTTCGAGCGAAAGAACCCCGGGGAACGCGGAGAACTTGAGCGGCATGCCGGGTACGTCGAAGTCGCCGTGAATGGAGTCGTGGATCGTCCGGACGGTACCGCGCCCGCGCAGGTGCGGGTGGCTCACGGTCTCCGCAACCGACAGCACCGGGCCAACAGGAACGTCGTGAAGCTCCAGCTGCGCCAGCGCGCTCTCCGAGTCGGGGAAGCGACGGAGCCACGTCTCTATCAGGTCGACGACCTCAGTCTGAATGGCCAGCCTCGCGTGATCGTTCTTGAAGCGCGGATCGCGGACCAGGTCCGGTCGCTCCATCGCACGGCAGAGGTCCTTCCAGTGGTGGCCGTGTGCCATGATGACGAGGTCGCCGCCGTTCGCACGGAACACTCCGGCCGGGCAGAGGTAGGTCATGTGGCGGCCATTCCTGGTGGGCCTGAGCTCTCCCCCGCTGGCGCTGTAGCTGCTCACGTTCGTCTCGTGGAAGTGGTAGTAGACATCGAGCAGCGAGACATCGAGGTGCTGACCCTCGCCTGTCCGGTCTCGATGGCGCAGCGCCGCCAGGATCGCGAGCGCCGCGTGAGCCCCGGTGCTGACGTCCCCGAGCCCAACGGCCGGGATGTAGGGCGCCTCGCCCGGCTCCCCGGTCATAGACGTGACTCCCGCATACGCCTGCGCGATGTAGTCGTAGCCGGGCTTCTGGGCCAACGGACCGGTCTGACCCAGAGCGGAGATCGAACAGAGGATCGTGTCGGGCCTGATCTCGACCAGCCGCTCGTAGCCCAGGCCGATGTCCCTCATCACCCCAGGTCGGAAGTTCTCCACCACAACGTCCACCTGCAGAGCCATCCCCTCGATGAGGGCGACGCCGCGGGGATCACGCAGATTCACACAGACGCTCTTCTTGCCGCGGTTCTGCTGGACAAAAAACAGGCTCCTGTCCACGCCTTCCAGATTGCGGCGGGTGCGCTCGCCGTGCGGCGCGGACTCGACCTTGATGATTTCCGCTCCCATTTCGACCAGTAGGCGGGTGCAGCTCGGACCTGCCAGGTTGCGTGTGAAGTCGAGAACCCGAATACCGGTCAGCACGTGCTCATTCGCGGGGGACATGGCGCTCTCCTGCTCTGTGTCTTGGGCCTAGCCAGCGGCCGCGAGCTCTTCGGCGGCCTCCTTCTCGATGATCGTCCCCTTGAAGAAGTCAGGGTTCGGTCCCGCGTAGAGCTGTACAGCATGGCTGAAGGCAAAACTCCGGAAGTCTTCCGGCGTCATCAAGCCCTTCTCCACCATCTCGTACGCATCGGCCGTCGCTCCGGTCATGTCTGTGACGTCCCAGTGGCCCAGATCGAAGCTCATGATCGCCCGCACCTGCGCCCCGAGCGGGTTCAGCTTGCGACTGAACGCGACCGTGGACAGCGGATCGTCGGCCTCGCAGCCAAAGTAGAAGTGCGGGATGAACAGGTCCCGCAAGTCCTCCTCCTTCTCGACCTGCATCGCTGAGAAGTCGTCTCGCAGCTCTGCGGGGATGTCCGGTGTCTCGAGCCCAAGCGTACGCTCGAGCTGGTCCAGCTTGGCGAGGGTTGCCGGGTCGCCGTGACGCTCGAACAAGTCACGCGCGAGCGCCAGATCCAGGTTCGCGGGATCCAGGTGCTGTTGGGCGGCCAGGCTCCGCTTCTCCCAGCGGGAGAAGATGTCTGCGTAGAGACGCGAGCCGTTGACCACTCCGCCCTCGAGGAGCGCCACCCGCAGCTTGGGAAATCTCCGAGTGACACCTCCCATGAGCAGGGACTTGCACAGCACCTCGCCCGCAGCCGCGAAGTGCCCCATGTGGTTGTACATGTAGGTCGAAATCGAGCGCCGATCGTCGAACCCCATACCTGCCGAGTGCGACGCCACCGCGAAGCGGAGCTCCTCGCACTTGGCCCAGAAGGGATCGTAGTCGTACGCGCTGTCGATCCCGTAGCTGTCGAGCCAGGTCACGCGACGAGCCAGCTCTGGGTACTTGTCCGCAATCTCAGGCACCGGGCGGCGAACATAGGACGGGATCATGGCGACCTTCAGGCCGAGTGCCCTGGCGTGCTCGAGCTCGCGGATCCCCTCCTCGGGGCTGTGCAAGGGGACCGCCGCCGCAACGGTCATGCGGTCGCTGTACTCGGCGTAAGAGGCCGCCGTGTACTCGTTGAAGGCATGGCAGGTCAGCGCACGGAACTCGTCATCGGGATGATGGGGGAAGCCCAGTCCCACCGACGGATACAGGACCGTGAAGTCGAGACCCACCTCGTCCATGCGCTCGTGGTAGAGCTTGGGAAGCATGGAGGTTGCCCGATCCAGCGTGTTCTTCGTGGGCAAGGCCCACCACGGCGGCCGCATCGCACGCTGCTGCCGACGTTCGTCCCAAGTCATCTGATACCAGTTTTTGCGGCCCGAACGCCCCGCGCCGCCAAAGCGCTGCACGGCGTCGTTCCCGCCGGCTTCCTTGAGGAAATCCAGAAACACTGGCATGAACTCCACGATGTGGGAGTCGCCGTCGATCAAGGGGTGTTCGAGCTTTGCCCGAACCTCTGCCGCCCTCGAAACTCGAGTCTCGCTCATCCTCACAACTCCATGTCACGGTCGCTCATCGCGCCCCGATGCGCTGCTCGGGCAGGCTTCCCACCGGTGACGACGCCGACACCCCAGTATACTTCCCCCCAGAGCGTCGCTTGGAAGGGATTGGACATGACTGTGGCCAGCGATCGAGGCGAAGCGATTGCCGAGACCGTGGACCGGATCCGCCGCCTGGAGAGCGAGCTGGGGGTCACTCGACAAGGGGTCGAAGCGATCCAGAAGGCCCTGCTCGAGCTCGCCGCGCGTGAAGAGCTGTTCCCGCCCGCGAGCCTTCCGCTGCCTGATCCAGCGGCGGGGCAGAGCACGCGCTTGTATCGCCTGTCAGAAGACGCCGATCACCGCTTCGCGCTCTACGCGAACGCCTCGCGGGGCGGCGTCGACAGCCCGGCGCACAACCATACGACCTGGGCCGTCGTGGTCGGGATGAGGGGCGAGGAGCTGAACCGCTTTTATAGGCGTACAGAAGATGGAGGCGTCGAGCAGATCAGCGAGGTGACCGTGCGCAGCGGGACAGGCGTCGCCATGCTCCCGGACGACGTTCACTCGATTCATATGCACGGTGACGAGCCGGTGCTGAACTTCCACATGTACGGCCTCGCCATCCCGCAGCTCGTGGAGCGAGAGTATTTTGATCCACGTCGACGCTCGTGGCAGGTCCTTCCCCCGCTCAGCGAGATCCACGATCCGGAGTTCTGAGAGGTGACTCGGTGGGTCACGCCAGCGCGGCTCAAGGAGTCGATCGGCGACCGCGCTGAGCTCGCCTTGCTGGACGTCCGAGAGCAAGGCGCCTTCTCCACCGGGCACCTGTTCCTGGCCTCTTGTCTCCCGCTGAGCCGGCTCGAGATCGGGGTCGACGCGCTTGTCCCTCGTCGCGGAGTTCGCATGGTCCTTTGCGATGGGGGCGAGGACGGTTCGCACCTGGCCCGGGCTGCCAGCGCGCGGCTCGCGGACCTGGGCTTTGCGGAGCCCGGTGTCCTCGAGGGGGGCGTGCAGGGCTGGCAGAACCAGGGGTACGAGCTCTTCTCGGGCGTCAACGTGCCCAGCAAGGCGTTTGGAGAATTCGTCGAGCGCACGTACCACACTCCGCACTTGACGGCCGAGGAGCTGCGCGCGCGCCTCGAGCGCCGAGAGAAGATCACGGTCCTCGACGCCCGCCCGCTCGAAGAGTACCGGCGCATGTGCATTCCCGGCGGGATCGACGTCCCGGGCGCAGAGCTGGTCTACCGAGTCAGCGACATCGCGACTGACCCCGACGCGCTGGTCGTGGTCAACTGCGCGGGTCGTACGCGGAGCATTATCGGCGCGCAGTCGCTGATCAACGCCGGTATCCCGCAGCGGGTTGCGGCGCTCAAGGACGGCACAATGGGCTGGCAGCTCGCGGGGTATTCGCTCGAGCACGATCAGGATCGGCAAGCGCCCGAGCCGTCTGCAGCCGCTCTGCAGGAGAGTCGAGCGGCCGCTGAGCGCGTCGCTCGGCGTTTTGGCGTACGGACACTGACCCGTGTCGAGCTCGAGGTGTGGCGCGCGGAGGAAAGCAAGCACACGCTTTACCTGCTCGACGTGCGCTCGCCCCAAGAGTATGCAGCCGGCCACTTGCCCGGTTCGCGCAGCGCACCCGGTGGTCAGCTGGTCCAGGCCACGGACGAATTCATGGCGACGCGCAACGCGCGCATCGTCCTGGTCGACGACACACAGGTGCGCTCCACGCTGACGGCTTCGTGGCTGATCCAGCTCGGCTGGGACGAGGTCCGCGTCCTCGAGGGCGGTCTTCAGGGGATCGAGCTGGAGCGTAGCGATTCTGCCGCCAAGCCACTCGGCTTCCGCGAGGCCCGCACCCTGTCTGCGCACGAGCTAGAGAAGGAGCTCGCCGACGGGGAGTCGATCGTTGTTCTGGATCTGGCTAGCAGCGCGGAGTTTCGCGCCGCCCACATTCCGGGCGCCTGGTGGGGTGTGCGCGCGCGACTCGGGCAGTGTCTCGAGCGCGCGCCAGACGCGCAGTCGCTGATTCTGACCTCGCCCGATGCGACCCTCGCGCATCTCGGAGCCGGAGACCTGGCCGGCTCGCGCGCTGGGGTCCGGGTGCTGGCTGGCGGCACGCGCGCGTGGCTCGCCGCGGGCTTTCCCACCGAGCCCGGACTCGAGAAGACCACCACGGTGACCGACGACGTCTGGTTCCGACCGTACGAGCACCGCAACGCGATGGAGCGCTGGATGCGCGAGTACCTGCTCTGGGAGGTGGGGCTACTCGAGCAGATCGAGCGCGACGGAGATGCCGGCTTCCGCAGCTTCGAGGGCGCACCCAACACGGGTGATTGACGAGAGCTGCGCGAGCGTTCCTTCCCGGCCCCGGGCGCCCGATTAGGGCCGAACCTCGTAATAGAGGTTTCCCGGGTCGTCGAAGTCGTGAGTGACAAAACGCGTGAAGCCCGCCGCGCGGACCATCTTCTCCGCCACCTCGGGGTTGAAGCCCAGCGTTCCGAGCCCCTCGCCGCCCGGCTCTGATAGCGCCGACGACATGCAGGCCGATACGGAGAAGCCGTAAAACATGGCGAGCAGCGGGTTGCGCAGGTTGTCCTCGAAACGCGGTTTGCTGCGAATGTCCTTGATCAGCCAGGTTCCGTCTGGCCGCAGTGCCCGCCGGATCGCGGCCGTGACCAGCGTCGGCCGGGTCATGTCGTGCATGCAGTCGAAGGTAATAAGGAAGTCGTAGGTCGGCTCGCGCGGCAGGTCTTCGCCGCCGGCGACTTGGAGCTGCACGTTCTCCAGGCCGCGCCTTTCCACCTTGCTCCGGGCGCGCTCGATCGCGTGCGCGCTCGGGTCGTAGCCGTGGAACTCGCAGCTCGGAAACGCCTCGGCCATGGCTAGTAGCGCCACCCCCGCGCCGCAGCCCACGTCGGCGGCCACCCCGCCCGCCGTGAGGCGGGCCGAAACGTCAGGAAGTGCGGGGATGATCTCCGGCACCAGTGAGTGCCGCACCCAGGGGCCGAGCATGCGTTCCGTGCGGTGGGCGGCGTTCGGGCCCAGCTCCTGATACGTGAGCCCGATCCCGGTTTGAAACGCTTCGACCAGCCGGTCTACGACACCGCGCTCTGTCGGCTCGGAGAACGCCCCAGCCGAGAAGGCACGGCTGTCCTCGTCTGCGAGGACTGCGGCCCCGATCGGCGTGAGCTCGAAGCGGTCGCCCTCGTGGTAGCGCAGCAGGCGCGCGGCTGCCTGGTTCCGCAACCACTCCAGTAGCCAGCGCTCCTGGAGTCCAGTGCGGTCGGCCAGCTGGGCCGCTGTGACCAAGCCCGCGCCCTGCAGGGCCTGGTATAGGCCGAGACGGTCGCCCAGGTGGATCATGAGGGAGACGACCTCGCCCTGCTTGTAGCTCCATACGTTGAGCGAATACGCCCGGAGTTCGTCCGGGTCGATCTCTTTCTGTGGCTGTGTGTCGCTCATCCTCGTTCCTCCCGGCTTCAAGCCTACCAGCGCGCGCGGATCATAACAGCTCGTCTTCTCTGGCTCGAAGGGTCTCGACGCGTTCGTTGTGACCGGAGCGCGTGATCCGGTAGAAGGACAGCGACGCCAGCGCCAGGAAATAGAGGACCATGAGCAGGGGTCCGAAGATGAGCCCCAGGTTGAAGAGCACTTCTTCTGGAACCTCTCCAGGTTGGGCCGCGCGAGGGAAGTGGATGAGATCGAGCGCGATGCCGGCCAGCAATGTGCCAAGCCCGGAGGTGGCCTTCGCGGCAAACGTACGGGCGGCGAAGAAGAGCCCCTCTTCTCTACGACCGGTCTTCATCTCGCTGTGCTCGACGATGTCGGCCAGCATCGAGGACTGAACGATGCCGAACATCACGATCACGGCGACGTCGGTGATGGCGTGGAAGGTGATGATCGGCAGCAGGTACGGGCTGTCGTTGTCCGGGAACCAGCCGAGCAGGCGGAGAACCACGGGCAGGGCCCCGTAGACGATCGCGATCGCATAGAGCCCGAGCGCGCTGGCCCTCTTGTCGAAGCGACGCGTCAGGATCGGAGCGGCGACGGCCGCGAGAGCAGCGGAGAGGAAGAGCGAGAGCGTGATCCAGCGGATGTCGGAGGATGTGAAGCCCCAGAAGTAGTTGTTGATGTAGGCGTTGAAATTCGTGCTCACGCCTGCCCCAATCGCCGCGAACAGGCCCGCGACGAACAGCGCGAGGAAGTTCCGGTTGGAGAGCGTGATCCGGAGCTCGCGCGCAATCTGCATGAGGCCGTAGGAGTCCCTCTGCGCGGGCGCCTTGAGCTGCGGGATGTATCGGTGAAGCCCGATCGAGGAGCCCAGGATCGAGACCAGTATGATCCCAGCGCCCACGAGTCCGTAGGAGTGGTAGCCCGCGGGGTTCAGCACGCCGTTCGGGTACTCTGGCGTGTCCGCCAGAAAGACCCCCCACGCGAGCACCGCCATGGAGAGACCGCCGTACCAGCCGAACAGGTAGCGCAGGCTCAGGAGCGAGGTTCGCTCGTCGTAGTCTTCCGTGAGCTCTGCGACGATGCTCGTGCTCGGGATCTCGTACAGAGTGATCAGGAATCGGATTAAGATGGAGACGGCCGTCAGGTAAAGGAACAAGCCCAGCTGGGAAAGCTGCTCGATCGGCGGTGTCCAGAGAAAGAAGTAACAGACGGCCACCGGCAGGGCGGACGCGTACATGAAGGGGTGTCTACGACCCCAACGCGAATGTGTGTTGTCTGACCAGAACCCGACCAGCGGATCGGAGATCGCGTCGAAGATGAGGGCGATCATGAGGGCCAGGCCGGCCAGAGAGGCGGGCATCCCCAGCACCTGGCTGTAGTAGATCATCAGGAAGTAAGAAAACCCGTTGTCCTTGACGCCGTAAGCAGCGGCGCCAAAGCCGTACAGCCAGCGCGCCCGTCTTGTGATGGCCGGAGCAGCGGCCGTCACTGGGGTCGGCCCTCAGGCCTTCGCTGCCAGACAGGGACCGGCCAGGTCCTGGGCGAGGTCGAGAACGACGAGGTCGGCGAGTGCGTTAGCCGCTCAACGACCCTTGAAGACGGGGGTTCGCTTCTCGTGAAAGGACGCGAAGCCCTCTCGTGCGTCCTCCGTGTCCGGGTTGCGCGCGCCGACCTCGAGCTCGTGAGCCAGCGAGTCGCGCAAGCCGTGACTTGCCGAGAACTCGATGGCCTGCTTGTAGACTCCGGCCGTGACGGTAGGAAGCCCCGCCAGCATCTCGATGTACTCGGCCGCGCGCTTGTCGAACTCGTCCGCTGGCCAGACGCGTGTGGCCCAGCCCCACTCGAGCGCCTCCTGCGCCTTCAGGTGGCGGCCCGTCATGAGCAGCTCCAGCGCGCGTCCCTGCCCGACGATGCGTGGCACGAACCAGGAGCTGCCGCCATTGAGGGCGATCGCACGGGTCGCCCGGTGATCGCCCACCTCGATGTCGTCCGCGCACAGGCGCAGGTCGCAGGCGTTCGCCAGCTCGAAGCCGTGGCCGAGCGCCCAGCCGTGGATCAGGGCGACGACGGGCTTCGGGAGCTCGCGGATCGCCAGGAGCAGCTGGTGGTGCACGGTTGCCGAGCTGTCGACGCCCGGCTCGCCGTCCATGTACTTCAGGTCGTCGCCGGAGCAGAACGAGCGTGTTCCGGTGCCTCGGATCGCGACCACTCGGATCTCTGGCGTGGTCCGGGCGTGCTGGATCAGCTGGTGCACCTCTCGCAGCAGGCGGAAATTGAGCGCGTTCAGTCGCTCGGGGCGGTTGAGCACGATCGAGAGCACGCCCGACGTGGAGACATCCCAGAGCGCGTGTCTCCACTCGCGTTCCGCAACAGGAGGCAGGCTGCGGGGGCGCCTGGTTTCCTCGTTCTCTGTCATCGCAGCTTCACATGCTACCACCTCGCGCTTTCCATGGTGGTATCGTGAACGTTGGAAGGGCCGGTGGGCCAGGAGGATTGGATGAGTCAGGGCTTTGAAGACCGCTACGATGCGGAGATCGCGGAAGGCTTTCTCAAGTCTGCGGGTCGCGCCACCGGCCTGCCGAAGTACCTCGGCCTGGACATCGTCGACGTTGGCCCTGGCACGATGCGCGTGGAAATGGAGGTCTTCGATGCGTTGCAGACGGGCTTCGGGAACATCCACGGCGGTGTGCTCTCGGCTGTCTGCGATCACGTGCTCGGCTGCGTCTGCTACCCGCTCATGAAGAAGGGACAGTGGGCCGCCACGACGGAATTCAAGATCAACCTGCTCGCTCCTGTGAGCAACGGCACGATCACCGCGGACGCCAGCGTGATCTCCATGACCCGCAGCATGGCGGTCGTGAGGATCGACGTGACAAACGAGGGGCGTCTAGTCGGGATCGCCCAGGGCACCGTGACGATCCGGGATCCCCGATGAGATTTCAGGACAAGGTTGCGGTCGTAACCGGAGCCGCGTCGGGCTTCGGCGCCGCGATCGCTAGGCGCCTCGCTCGGGAGGGAGCGTCGGTGGTCGTGGCCGATATCGATGAGGCCGGTGGCAAGGAAGTGGTGGCGGCGATCGAGTCGGACGGGGGACGCGCGCTCTTTGTACGCACTGATGTGTCGCGCTCCGAGGAGGTGGCCGCCATGGTGGACGTCGCCGTGCGGCGTTTCAATGGTCTGGACGTGCTCGTGAACAACGCTGGCTTCTCTCATCTGGGAATGCCGCTCGAAGAGCTACCTGAGCACGAGTTCGACCGCGTGTTCGCGGTAAACGTGAAGGGCGTTTACCTGGGCGCGAAGTACGCGATTCCGGTGATGAAGGCGCGTGGAGCGGGGGTGATCGTGAACACGGCGTCGATCGGCGCCGTGTCGCCGCGCCCGAACCTGACCGCCTACAACGCGACCAAGGGTGCGGTGGTCACGCTCACGCGAGGTCTCGCCGTCGAGCTCGCACCCGAAATTCGCGTGAACGCGGTCAATCCCGTCGCTGCGGAGACGAGCTTCATGAAGGGCGCGATGGGAGTGGATGCGCTTCCCGAGCGCGTTCGAGCTTCGCTCATCCGCGGCATCCCGATGGCCCGCCTGGCCGAGCCTCGCGACGTCGCTGCAGCCGTCGCGTTCCTCGCCTCAGACGACGCCGAGTTCCTGACGGGCGTCTGTCTCGACGTCGACGGAGGGCGCAGCATCTCCTGAGCCGGCGCGGTCGGCCGCTCAGCTCAGGCTCGGGTCGCCGCCGGGAGGCTCGGTGGACTCGGCCTGCTGGTGCTTGGAGCCGGGACCCGCGCGCGGCGCTGCCGTGCCCGTACAGGCTCGCCACGCCTGTGCCAGGAGCGTGCGTGCGAGGGTGGCACCGGGGCAGCGATTCTCGACTCTGCGACCCTCGAAGTAGCCGTAAGTGCGCGTGAAGAGATCGTGGTCTCGGTCGAAGCGGGAGACACACTCCCGGTACGCTGTGATCTCGCCCGCATCCGGCACGTAGAGGTCCGAGAGCGTTGGGTGCGTCCAGAGCACGGACTCGAGCACGGCAAAGACGGAGTCGATTCCGACACGTATCTCTGCGAGCCGCTCGTCGGGAATGCCGCGAAGTGTTCCGATCTTGCTGAGCAGCTCGTGCAACGCAGCCCGCCAGTTCTCGCTCCGCGGGGTCGCGGCATCGCTGCAGCGAGCCCGCGCCTCGCAGGCCTCGAGCACGCGCGTCTCCTCGAACAGCTCCGGCGTGAGCTCGAGCAGCTGGAGCAGGTCCAGCGCGAAGTCCGGGGCGACCTTCGAGACCAGGATGCGCTCGCTACTGGCGCGAACGACGCGACGCGGGTCCTCGATGCCCAGCTCCTCACGTAGCCAGCGCTTCAACCTCTGCTCGAGCGGCGCGGACATCTGAGCGATCGTATCACCGAGCCGTGAGAAGCCTACAATTGCTGCAACCCAACGGGCATGGACGAGCTCGAGCAGCGCCTCGATCCGGACCGAAAAGGCGCCGCGGTCACCATCGAACACCAAGCGGCCGAGACCAGGGCGAGGTGTTCTCGATGACTCGCGACTAGGCGAACAGGCCCGCGCGTGTGTTGCAATTTCGACCAAAGCCGGCAAGCTCGGTGCCGACCAACACCGGAGGAGCGCCCGATGGCCGTGACCTCGAACTGGATCACCGCTTTTCAGACGACCAACCTGCCCGAAGGAGTAGAGGCCGACACCATCTCCAAGTGGATCATCATGACGCGCGCGTCGGTCTTTCCCATGACCTTCTTCGCGAGCGCGATCGGTGGGCTGCTCGCGATTCCCAGCGGTAACGCGGAGCTGCTGCCGTGGTGCCTGGCCGCAGTCGGGCTGCTGCTGGCTCATGCCTGCAACAACCTGATGAACGACTACTTCGACCTGGAGTCCGGGGTCGATACCCCGGACTACGCCCGGGCACTTTACGCCCCCCATCCGGTGCTGTCCGGCTGGATCTCGAAGCCCCAGCTGCTCATGGCCGTCGCGCTGGTGAACCTGGCGGGCATCGGGGTCGCAGTAGGGCTGACGTGGCTGCGCGGCTGGGAGGCCGCCGCCTTTGCGCTGGCCGGCTTTTCTCTCAGCGTCTTCTACGTGGCGCCCCCGCTGCGTCTCAAGCACCACGGCCTGGGCGAGCCGTCGGTGTTCGTCATCTGGGGTCCGCTCATGATCGCGGGCACCTACTTCGTGACGGCCGGGCAGCTCCCGGGCTGGGTCTGGGCGGCCTCGCTGCCCTACGGCCTGCTCGTCACGACCGTGCTGTTCGGCAAGCATATCGACAAGATCGAGCTCGATGGAGCCAAGCAGATCAACACGCTGCCGGTCCTGCTGGGCGACCCCCTCGCCAGACGCGTGAATCAGGGACTCATGCTCGGCTCCTTTGCCGGTGTTATCGCTCTGGTCCTGGCTGGCACCCTTGGCGTCTGGACGCTTCTCGTGCTCGCGGCCGCACCGAGACTCAGAAAGACGCTCCGCTTCTACGACAGGCCAAAGCCCGAGAAGCCACCAGAGAACTACTCGGTCTGGCCACTCTGGTACGTCAGCGCGCGTTCGTGCTGACCCGCCAGGCGGGCGCCCTCTTTGCCCTCGGCCTCGTGCTGAACGCGATCTGGCCGCTCCATCTGTAGGGCATCGAAGGTCCTATACCTGCGGAGGTAGGTCAGACCTAGCAGCGGCCCGATGACGCGGGATCGTGGTAGCGATCCGCCAGCAGCCCACCGCGCCGTTCGAAGGTGCACCGCATCGCCCAGACCATCCTTAGCTGCCTCTATGGTGGAGAAAATCGTGCAGTACGGTCGCAGCAGGCGGTAAGATGGGTGGCGTCCGAGAATGGTCGACACGGCAGCAGTTACTGAGCGCATCAAAGAGGTCGGTCGAAAGGCCGGTGCGCTGCTCGTGGGCGTGGCGCCGGCGGACGCGTTTAACGAGTTTGTCCCGGAGGGGCATCGGCCCGCAGACGTGCTTCCCGGGGCTAAAAGCGTTCTGGTCGCGGGCAATGAAGGGCCGACGGCCGGGGCCTGGAAGTCCCCGGACCATCGCGTGATGGAGATCACGGGCTACGACTTCCGCGAGAACGTCGCGATCCACGTGATGTGCGACTTCATCGAGAGCGAGTACGGCTACGGGGCGCTCCAGGCGCCCTCGCTCCCGACCGGGGGCCATGGGCCCCCCATGAGCATGATGCTGGCCGCGGTGCTCGCGGGACTCGGGACGCGTTCCCTCGCCGCAAACATCATCCTGAACCCGGAGCACGGGCTCATGTACTTCGCGGCACTCGTCACGACCATGCCTCTCGAGTCGGATCAGCGGCTGGAGAAAGACGTGTGTCCCGCGCCGTCCTGCGTGCAGATGTACCACAAGCTCGGGACGACGCCGTGCCTGGCGTCGTGTCCGAAGGACGAGGGTGGCTGCCTCGACGGGGCGCTCGATCCTGACGGCCGCATCTCTTACTCCTACTACGATCGCGAGCGCTGCACCGCGCGCGCCATGAACTTCGGTGTAGGGAGCGTGCAGAAGGCGCTCGTTCAGATCACGTGCGATGAGGACCCGGCACAGCGCAAGGCGATGATTTACTCGGACTTCTTCACCCAGTCTCTCTCTGCAGTGAGCTACTACAAGGAGAGTGTCGCCCAGTGCTTCGAGTGCATGCGCGTCTGTCCAGTGGGACGGGAGCACCGGCGCTTGAAATGACACGGCCCGCCTCCCCCGACGCGCGCAGCGATCCGACCACGGCAACAAAAGAGCTGAAGGCCTTCGCTCTCCAAGGTGGGGCGCTCGTCTGCGGCGTGGCCGACGCACAGGCCTTTGCGGACGCCCCCGAGGGCTTTCGCCCGCGCGATCTTCTTCCGGGGGCGCGCAGCGTCGTCGTCGTCGGAGGGAACCCGCCGCGAGCTGCGGATTGGGTCAGCCCGCTTCCCGAGCACCAGGAAACGATGGGCACGGGCGACCGGATCAACTCCCTCGGGCTCAGGATCGCGAAGTTCATCGAGAGCCGCTTCGGCTACTACGGATTGTTCGTCCCGCCCGGGGTGAACAAGGGGAACCGACCCTTCTTGAGCGTCGCCCACGCCGCGGTGCAGGCGGGCTGCGGATCGCGCAGCCTCGCGGGACCCGTGCTCCATCGCGACTACGGCATGCTCTTCCACGCCGCGATCGTGACCACCTTTCCATTCGACGTGGACGGTCCCGAGGCCACGCCGGCCTGTCCCGCGCCCTCGTGTGTGGAGATGTGGAAGGCAGAGGGAACCACGCCCTGTCTTCGCGTGTGTCCCATTAAGTCAGGCGGTTGCCTCGGAGGCAAGATCGAGGACGATCGGTTTGTGGAGCGGCGCTACGACGTGGCTCGCTGCACATCTCGCGTGCACACCTACTGGATCCCGGGCTTCCAGAAGGCGCTCGAGGCGGCATTGAACACGCAGGACAAGGAGGAGCGCAAGATGATTCTCTACAGCAGTTTCTTTACGCGCACGCTCTGGTCCATGACGTACTCGGCCCAGAGCCAGGGACAGTGTTACGAGTGCGTTCGCGTCTGTCCCGTGGGCGCCGAGTACCGCACCAAGAAATAGCCAGGAGGAACCGATGGGCTTTTTCTTCATCGATCCTGAAACCTATGAGCGGCATAAGGACGAGGTCCTGCGCCTGAGCAACTCCTTCCAGGTAAATATCCACGAGCACCTGCCTGCCGCCGAGCGCACTCGAGGTCTGTCCGACCGCGAGATCGCTCAGAGACTGGGGCTCGAAGAGCGTGTGGTCCGCGAGATCCGCGTCGTTGCGGAGCGGGATTTCTACGATCTCGACGAGTGGGAGCGGGCCATCGACTTCAAGGACAAGGCCTGCCGTGCGTTCGCGAAGCACGGCCTCTCGTATGTGTTCAAGCACCGCGACGAGCTGTAGTCGGCGCCGCCGCTGCCGAAAACCCGAGCAGCCAGGCGGCAGAGCGTAGCTCCGCAACCGGAACGGCCCTTACCGGTTGCATGGGTACACGAGCTGCGGAGGTACCGATGAAGACATTCTGCACGTTACTGGTGACTGCCGCCCTGGGCATGTGGGTCCTGCCAGCCCTCGCGGATGACGCGGGCAGGCCCCGGTTGCTGGGGGAGTTCGATCTGGACGGCGACGGCCGCCTCGATGAGTCCGAGCGCTCCGCCGCAAAGGAGTCGATGCGCGAACGCGCGCTCGAGCACTTCGACGCGGACGGCGACGGTGAGCTCGACGCCGACGAGCGGGGGGCCGCGCGCCAGGCGCGTGGAGACATGCGTCGTCAACATCTGCTGGACAGGTATGACAGCGACGGCGACGGGACGCTCAGCGAGGACGAACGACAGCTCGCGCGGGAAGACCGCAAAGGGCGCCGCCACAGCCGCGCGCTCGAGAAGTACGACACCGATGGTGACGGCCAGCTCAGCGAGCAAGAGCGGACGATGGCACGCGAGTCCCGCGAGCAGCGCATGCTCGAGCGCCACGACGCCGATGGCGACGGTGTGCTCAGCGACGGAGAGCGGCAGGAAGCCCGGCAGACTCGCCGCCATCACATGGAACGCCGAGGCGGCGGTGACTTCAGGCGAGGCGACGGTGACTTCAGGCGAGGAGGCAGGCGGGGCTCCCGTGAGGGTAGTCAGTAAGCCCGTTCCGCCGGGACCGCAGCTCCGTCCAGCCTGCGGTCTCGTCCGCCAGGGTGCTCTTAGCTGGCCTTGAGCTCGTAGCGGATCGGCATCCGCTTGACGCCCCCGAGAAAACTCGAGCGCATGCGCTCGAACGCGCCCCCGAGCTCGACCGCGACGAGGCGCTCCGCGAGCTGCCGTACGATGACGCGGAGCTCGAGCCGGGCGAGGTTGGCTCCCAGGCAGAAGTGCTCGCCGATCCCGAAGCCCACGTGGGGGTTCGGCTGTCGGTCGACCCGGAACTCGTCCGGCTCGTCGAAGACCTCCTCGTCGCGGTTGGCCGACGCGTAGAGCAGGCAGAGGGACTCGCCCGCTCGGATCTTCTGCCCGCGGAGCTCGACGTCCTCCACAGGGGTGCGGCAGAACTGAATCACGGGCGAGGTCCAACGCACGATCTCCTCGACTGCGGAGTCGACGAGCGAAGGATCGCGCCGGAGCTTGTCGAGCTCTCCGGGGTTCTCGATCAGGGCCAGCAAGCCGCCGCTCGCCGCGTTCCGGGTGGTCTCGTTGCCAGCGACGACGAGAAGCAGGCAGTACGAGAGCAGCTCGAATGTCGGGATCGGACGGCCCTCGATCTCGGCGTTCGCGAGCACGCTCACCATGTCGTCGCCCGGCTCGACTCGGCGCTGCTCCGCGAGCTCCAGGAAGTAGCGGAACAGCGACTCCCTGGCCTTGGTTGCCGCTGCCTGCGAGTCGGCGCCCTCCTCTCGAAACTCCGGGTCCGCCGAGCCCGCGATCTGGTTCGTCCACTCGAACATGAGGCGCCAGTCGTCCCGCGGCACACCGAGCATGTCGGCAAGGACGAAGAGCGTAAGAGGTGCGGTGTAGTCCGCAACGAAGTCGGCCTCGCCCCGCGAGGCCAGGTCGTCGAGCAGCTGCTTCGAGATCTCCTCGATCGCCGGGCGTTGGCTCTCGATGGCCCGTGGTGTGAACCAGCTACTGGATGCCCTTCGGTAGCGTCCGTGTTCGGGCGGATCCATGTTGAGCAGATGGTGGATACGCTCGCTCTGCTGTTCGGGTGGCGGTCCCTCCGGAAAGACCGCCAGTCTGGGCCCGTTCCGGAACAGCCGTGGCCGCTTCGAGATGGCGACGACGTCCGCGTGCTTCGTTATCGCCCAGAACGCTTTGCAGCCGGGGGCCCGGTCCCAGTAGTACACGGGCCTTCCCGGCGAAGCAGCTTCCAGGCCTCGTGCGGGTAGCCATCGGCGGCGTACGTGTCGGGTCCGATGATGTCGATGCTCGCGAGTGAGAGTGGCGTGCTCATGGAACCTCCGTTCCCACGAATCTACCAGACTCACTGCAGATGGTAGGCTGAGCTATGCGCTTTGGATTCTGTGTCCCGAACAACCAGGGCATCGAAGACCCCGCCGAGCTGCTCGAGCTGGCCCGCCTCGCGGAGCAGCTCGGCTATGACTCCGTATGGGTCAGCGAGCACCTCTTTCACGCCTCCTACGTCGCAGAGCGCCTGGGACAGCGGCCCTACCACGAGGCCCTGACCGTCCTCTCCATCATCGCCGCTGCCACGACCCGCGTTCGCCTTGGCACCTCCGTCCTCGTCCTCCCCTGGCATCACCCCGCCAGGCTCGCAAAGACCTTCGCCACCATCGACCAGCTCTCCAAGGGACGCGTCACGCTGGGAGTAGGCGTTGGCGCAGCCCCAGACGAGTACCAGGCTCTCGGCGTCCCCTACGAAGCCCGCGGCTCCATCGCCGACGAGACACTGCGAGCGCTCCTCGAGCTCTGGTCGGAGGGGACCCCCGACTTCCAGGGCCAGCGCTACGGGTTCCGCGGCTTACCCTTCTCCCCAAAGCCGGTCCAGAAGCCGCACCCGCCGGTCTGGATCGGAGGTAACAGCCGGGCCGCCCTTCGCCGCGTCGTCAGCCTCGGCGATGGCTGGCACCCCTTGAGCCTCTCTCCAGCGGATCTCACCCCGAAGACCGAGCACCTTCGATAAGCCTTACGCGACGCCGGCCGCCCGGACGACCTTCGCATTGCGGTCCGCGTCGTCCTCGAATTCCTCGACACCCCACACGACCGCCCCCCGAGCGGACGCCGCACCTGCCGCGGCACCCCGAAAGAAATCGCTGAGATCGTTCAAGCCTACGAAGCAGCCGGCGCCACCGACATCATCCTCGACACAAACACTCCCGACCTCCAAAAGAGCCAAACCCAGATGAAACGCTTCCTCGAAGAAATCCCGCCACAACTCCCTTGACGTCGCCCCCATTCTGAGTCCTAGATGAACCGCCCTCTCCGGGCCAAGGAGACCCAGAGCATGTCCGAACACGTCTACAAGACAGTCGAGATCACCGGCTCCTCCGCTACGGGAAGCGACGACGCAGTCCGCGCCGCCATAAGCCGCGCCACCAAAACCATCCGAGACCTCCGCTGGTTCGAAGTCACCGAGACTCGCGGTGAAGTCCGCGACGGCAACATCGCCCACTGGCAGGTCACCATGAAGATCGGCTTCACTCTGGACGACGGGACGAGCATGGAGTGACTCGGTGCGTCGATCGTCCTAGGATGGCCCCGCTGTCTCAGCCGCAGGAGGTTGCGCCATGCCGCTTCGCTACGAAGTAGGCCAGAAGTTCCCCTCTATGACCCTGGTCGACGACCGGGAGCGAGAGGTGTCGATCGAAGAGGTTGCGAACGGCCAGCTGCTCATCCTCGCGTTCTATCGCGGTCCCTGGTGACCCAAATGACAGGTCCAACTGCAGGAGCTGGTCCAGCTCCATCAATCCACCGAAGTAGCCTACTGTCGCATCGCAGTCGTATCCGTCGATCCCCCGCGCGTCCAGGCCGCGTTCAAGGCCGGTCTGGGATCCCGTTACACTTTTCTGAGTGACGAGGGGTTGGATCTTACTGACGAGCTCGGGATACGGGAGACGACCGACAAGCGTCACGGGCCCCTCCCTGTCCCCTTTACCTTTGCGCTGCTCCCGGACCTGACGATCGACCGCATCTTCAACGGCTGGTACTTCGTCGGCCGCCCGACACCAGAGGAGCTGCGCCAGACCATCCGCGAGATGATGGGCAAGAGCGTGCCTGACGCGGACTTCCGAGGAGAGTAGGGCGTCGCTCGGCCAGCGGGGCGGAGCATGGCGGAGTTTACTCCCGGTGCGTGGGAGATGTGCCGAGCTGGAGTACGCTATGCCCATCATGTCAAAGACCCCGCTGTGGCTCCCCGTGTGTCTCGGGCTCGTGCTCTCCTCGTGTGGAAATGAGCCGCGAACGGCTGCATCAACGGCCCCGCTCCCGATCGCGACGATCGGAACGCGTGTGCTCGAGGCACCCGATGGTGCGATCGCGATCAAGGTTCTGCTCGAGTCCACGAACCTCGGCACCGACGAGGTCGAGCTGGGCGAAATCGAGTTCCCCGCAGGTTATCGGAGCCAGGGCCACGCCCACGGCTCTACCGAGGTGTTCTACGTGCTCTCTGGGGAGCTCGAGCACGTCGTGAATGGCGAGGCCGCGCTGGTCCGACCCGGCGAGATCGGCATCGTGCGCCGGGGCGATCAGGTCGAGCACCGCGTGCCCGGCGAGGAGCCCTGCCGGGTGCTCGTGATCTGGGTCCCCGGGGGCGAGGCGGACCGCCTGGCACGCGTCTTCCTGACCAAGCCCATCGACGCGCGCTCGCGCGAGGAGTGAGGAGAGGGCTCGCCCCGGCTCGCACGGGATATACTCGGCGTTCTAACCGACAAGTGCGGGAGTCCAATTCCATTGAGCTGTGCTCGTCTGCACCTGGTCGACGGCACGTACGAGCTGTTTCGCGCCCACTACTCGAAGCGGCCCGACCACGTCTCCCCTGGCGGCCAGGACGTCAAGGCCACGCTCGGCTTTGCGTTGTCGATGCTGTGGCTCCTCGAGGATCCTGCAGAAGAGGTGACCCACCTCGGGATCGCATTTGACAACCCGATCGAGTCGTTCCGCAACGAACTCTTCCCAGGCTATAAGACGGGTGCGGGCATCGACCCGGCGCTGCGCGCGCAGTTCGATCTGGTCGAGGAAGCGTCGGAGGCGCTCGGGATCGTCGTGTGGTCGATGGACCGCTGGGAGGCCGACGACGCGCTCGCTACGGCCGCCCTCCGCTGGCGCGACGAGGTCGAGCAGGTTCGCATCTTGACGCCCGACAAGGATCTCGGCCAATGCGTGGTGGGAAGCCAGGTGGTGCAGGTGGATCGCATGCGCGAGCGGCTGCTCGACGAGACGGGCGTGCGAGCGCGCAGCGGAGTGGCACCCGAGAGCGTCCCCGACTATCTCGCTCTGGTGGGAGACGACGCGGACGGAATCCCGGGCCTTCCGGGCTTTGGAGCGAAGACGGCCAGCGCTCTGCTCTCCCACTACCGCTCTGTCGAGGCGATTCCGGACGACGCGGAGAAGTGGGAGGTCAAGGTGCGCGGGGCGAGCAGGCTCGCGGGTGTGCTCGCCGAGATGCGAGCGGAGGTCGCCCTCTACAAGCACCTCGCGACGCTAGTAGACGACGTCCCGCTCACTGAGTCTTTGGACGACCTCGAGTGGCAGGGCGTTCCGAGGGGCCGCTTCGAGGCGCTATGCATCGTGCTCGGGTCCGATGCCCTGCGCGATCGGCCTAGCCGTTGGCGCTGACTCGTCACCGCCCGCCTCGGTGAGCGGTCCCGAGGCAACCAAGCACACCATCGCCACGATCGAGACGAGCGCTGCAGCAAGGAAGGCCTCGGAGTAGCCGCCCGCAGCATCGTAAAGGAGACCCACGAGCCAGGGACCAGCAGCGACGCCAATGGTCGTGAAGAGTGAGCTGTTGGCGTAGATGCGGCTGTAATCGCGGACGCCGAAGGCCTCCGCGAGGAGCAGCGGCTGCAGCATCAGCAGGTTACCCATGGTGACACCGAAGAGGAGCGTCCCCACGAGCAACGCGGCCGGAGTCTGTCCCAGCCCCAGGATCACGAGCGCCACGGCTTGCAGCAGCGCCATCGCAATGGTGAAGCCGCGCATGGAAATCACGGTCACGATCCAGCCGCCCGTGAGCCGCCCGACGATACTCGTTGCCGCGAGCGTGGATACGGCGATAGCCGCGAACGTCGCATCGACCCGCGTGGCAACGAGCTTGAACTGGTGGGCGATCCCACCGACCTGTGCCGCCATGAGAAAGGTGAAGCCGACGGTGATCGCCACGTAGAACCGTGTCGACAGGGCGTGACGCAGCTCAGCGCCGGAGAACTCGAATGGCTCCTGCGGTCCGGACGGCTCATCGCCGTCTGGAAGCAAGCCCAGCGTGGCGGGATACGGGCGCAGGACGACGGCCGTGACGGGGACGATTCCCACCAGATAGGTTACGGCCATCCAGAGCGTGGTAACCTCAAGGCCGTATCTCTCGATCCCGGCCGCTGCCAGCGGCGTGAGCACGACACCACCGAAGGAGAGTCCGGTGGACGCCACCGAGATCGCGAGGGCGCGCCGGCGGACGAACCAGCGTGTCACGAGGGTCATTCCGGGCAACAGGGACGACGCCGCGAATCCGACACCGAATAGTGTGTAAGTAGCGTAGACTTGCCACAACTCCTCGACCCGGCCGATGAGCACAAGCGCGATCGAGGCGATCAGCGCACCAATGGCGATGGGCACTCGAGGGTCGTAGCGCGAGATCAGATCGGCGACGAAGAGTCCCGCGATCCCGCTCGTGACGAACAGCAGAGCCGTCGCGCCAGAGACAGCGCTCACTGAGAAGCCCTGGTGGCTCGTGAGCGCCTCGAGGAATACGGCCACGCTATAGAAGCCGAGACCCGAAGAGACGGCGAGCATGACGAACAGAGCGGCGACGACGCGCCACCCGTAGAATAGCGACACAGCTGCCGGCTTCGTATCCACGCCCCCCCCGTCTCCGACGGGGATGATATCGCGTGAGTCAGGTGCCGTGTGGCGCGCGGAAGACGGCTTGCCGCTACTCTAGAGTCCGATGGATCTTGAAGCCGTTGACCACATATTGACTACGACGCGGTCGGTGCGGCGCCGCCTCGATCTCGAGCGTGCCGTGGAGCCGGAGATCATCGAGGAGTGCATCGGTATCGCCACGCAGGCACCAACAGGGGCAAACCGCGAGGCCTGGCGCTTCGTCGTCATCACGGATCCCACCCCCAAGGCCGCCATCGCGGAGCTGTACCGGCGCGCGCTCGCGACCTACACGACACGTGCTCAAGCCGCCGCCCGCGACGGCGAGCCCGCGCGCCAGATCCGGCCGGCCCAGCGCAGTCTCGCCGAGCGCCTTCATGAGTTCCCCGCTCTCATCCTGGCGTGCATCCACGGGCGGGCCGAGGCCGGCAACGTCGCCCAGCAGGTGGCGCTCTACGGGTCCATCCTTCCGGCGGCCTGGTCGCTCATGCTGGCTCTCCGAGCTCGGGGCCTCGGGGCGACCTGGACCACGCTACACCTGGCGCACGAGAGCGAAGCCGCCCGCGCGCTCGGGATTCCCGATGATGTCACGCAGACCGTACTACTCCCCGTCGGCTACGTGCGCGACGCGGTGCTACGTCCCGCCGAACGGCGACCGGCCCGCGAGGTCACCTATTGGAACAGCTGGGGACGTACGCGTCCCTAGGCGTGGGTTCCAGGGGGTGAGAGGACCGCAGACGCTGTTCAGCTACGTATCGCTGGAGTCCCGGATTCCCGAGGACCATCCGCTTCGAGCGATCCGGCGACTGGTGGACGCGGCGCTGGAGCAGCTGTCGCGACGCTTCGATGGTATCTACGCCAAAGGGGTCGGCCGACCGTCGGTCCCGCCGGAGCAGCTGTTGCGGGCGCTGCTGTTGCAGGTGCTGTACACGATCCGGAGCGAGCGCCAGCTGATCGAGCAGATCGACTACAACCTGCTCTACCGCTGGTTCGTGGGCCTGGAGCTGGACGATGAGGTGTTCAGCGCGACGGTGTTCACCAAGAATCGGGAACGGCTGCTGAAGGGCGAGATCGCTCAGCATTTCTTCGAGGCGGTGCTGGCGCAGGCGGAGTCGGAGGGGTTGGTGTCATCGGAGCACTTCACGGTGGACGGGACGCTGATCGAGGCGTGGGCGAGCCAGAAGAGCTTCGTGCGCAAGGACGAGAAGCGCAGGGACGATGACGACCCGGGCAACCCGACGGTCAACTTCCGGGGCGAGAAGCGGAGCAACCAGACGCATGCGTCGAGGACGGATCCGGACGCCCGACTGGCGGGGATGAGGGGCCAGGGCGCGCGGCTCGCGTATCAGGGACACGTCGTGACGGAGAACCGCAACGGCCTGGTGGTGGCGGCGAAGCTCACTCAGGCGTCGGGGTATGCGGAGCGCGAAGCGGCTCTCGAGATGGTGCTGGGTCTGGGGGGCGCTCGCCGGATCACCCTGGCTGGAGACAAGGGCTACGACGCCAAGAGCTTTGTGCAGGCGCTTCGGGCCTGGAGCGTTACCCCGCACGTGGCACAGAACACGACGAACCGCCGAAGCGCGATCGATCGAAGGACCACAGGACACCCGGGCTACGAGGTGAGCCAGCGCTTCCGCAAACGGGTGGAGGAGGTGTTTGGCTGGATGAAGACGGTGGGCTTGATGCGCAAGACCCGGCACCGGGGCACGGATCGGGTCGGCTGGGTCTTCACCTTCACTGCTGCGGCCTACAACCTGGTCCGTATCCGCAACCTGTTGGAGGCGACATAGCTCATGATCCCGCAAGATCTACCCGTGCGACACCGAACCGGTTCGTACCGGGAACGGCGATCCCTCTCCCTGCTCGGCACGCCTCCCGTCAGAGGCGTCCCGCCCAACCCAGTCACTTTCTCCGCAGCCTGCTAGGCGTGGGTTCCAGGGGGTTGTTCATGCTGCCCTCAGTCCAAGCACCATCACTTTCTGGCGGACCATTTCGAAAGCCAGTAGTCCCGTCGCTCTAGACGCGACGGGCGCCTCGGAGCTGCTCCAGGTAGGGGTTTATGAAGCGGCCCTCAGGATCGTAGCGATCGCGTACTCGCCACCAATCCTGCCAGCGGGGGTGGATGGCAGCGAGCTCCTCGCCGCTCAGGAAATGCACCTTGCCCCAGTGCGGGCGGCCTTCGTAGCTCTGGAAGACGGCCTCGCAGGCCCGGAACAGCGCGGTGTCGTCCCTGTCTGCACCCTGATGGACGGAGATGGTGACGGTGGGACGCTCGTACGCGCTGGACAGCCACACGTCATCGGCGGCCAGTGTGCGGTACTCCAGGGGCCAGGCAAGCTCGGGGAAGTCGCGCCGTACCAGCTCGCGCAGCGTGCGCAGACAGTCCGGACCGTGCTCCGCCGGCACGGAGTACTCCATCTCTGTGTGCTTCTCAAGCCGTTCGTTCGCCAGCACGTCGTAGCTCCAGGCGAGGCGCGATCCCTCCGCGGCAAGCGGATACCGTGGCTCCTCTTCGGTCTCCGCAAGCGACTTGCACGCCGCTCGCTCGTGACCGGGCATCCAGAAGAACTCGAAGTGTCGCGTGGCGGTGGTGAGCTCCTCAAGACGCTCGAGCACGCAGTCCAGCTCCTCGAGCCACATGTGCTCTTCGAGCTTGTACGAGTCGCGTACCGAGAGCCGCAGCTCCGTCACCACGCCCACGGCACCGAGGGAAAGGCGAGCGACCTGATGGAGCTCAGGCTCCGCTTCGGTGTCGCACTCCACCACGCTTCCATCGGCCAGCACCAGACGTGCTCCACGTACGGCGGACGACAGGTTGCGCAGGGTGATGCCGGTGCCATGGGTTCCCGTGGCCACCGCGCCCGCGATGGCCTGGCGGTCGATGTCCCCCTGGTTGTGGAGGGCGACGCCCGCCTCGCGCAGCGGCGCCCCGAGTGCCGAGATGCGTGTTCCGGCGCGGACGCGTACCTCCCGACTCACCCGATCCGCCACGACGAGGCCGTCGAGCTCCGAGGGATCCAGGAGCAGGTCGTCGGTCGTTACCAATGGAGAGTGGCTGTGAGCCGCTCCCACGACCCGGATCCTGCGCCCTTCCTGAGTGGCGCGGTGCACCGAGGCCACGACGGCTGCCTCATCGGCAACCGGAGCGATCTCTGCCGGGGACGCGGTGACCCGACCCGACCAGTTCGACCATCTCGCCAAGCGGCTAGCTTACGTCCGCGGTTGGGGTCGGCAGGTGGACCTCGAGGCCCGTCCCGGACCCCGGCGACGACTCGATCGAGAGCTGGCCGCCGACGAGACGCAGCCGCTCCCGCATGCTCACGAGGCCGAGGCCGGCACTGGCCTGGAGCGAGCTTGGCTCGAAGCCCGACCCGGTGTCGGAGATCCGCAGGATGATCTCGTCCTCGTCTTCCCAGAGCTCGACTCGGGCCTCTTTCGCGCCGCTGTGCTTGACGATGTTCTGCAGAGCCTCCTGGGTGATGCGGTACAGGCACAGTACCGCCTCGTCGGAGAGTCGCGGCAGCTCGTGCAGGTCGAGCTTGATACGCAGGTCATGCCTGGCGGTCAGTCCGCTGCAGAGGCTCTCCACGGCGGCTTCGAGGCCAAGGTGCTCGAGCTGTGCAGGATAGAGGTTGTAGGCAACGCTTTGCACGTCACCCGACAGCTCGCTCACGCGGCCCACCAGGTCCGCGGTCCGACGCTGGACCTCGTCCGGAGCGCCGGGGACCGAGCCCAGCGAGTGCAGATCCAGCGAGAGGAGCGCCAGCTGCTGGCCGACATCGTCGTGGAGCTCCCGGGCGATGCGGGTGCGCTCGTCTTCCTGCGCCTGGATCAGCCGCCCGCTGACTCCCTGCAGCGCCTCCTCGGAGCGTTGACGTTGCAGCGCGTTGACGATGATCTCGCCGACGAGCTGCAGCCGGCGCAGGTCCTCCTTGGACCAGCTTCGTTCCGCCCGCACCGCATGGACCGAGAAGGCCGCGATCAGGTCTTTTCCGACGGTAAGCGGGATGACAACACCCGAGAGGATGCCGAAGCGCTCGGCGTTCGCGAGCTCCTGGTCTGCCTCTGGGGGCAGCTCGCTCACGCTGTTGAAGCTGAAAGCCCCGCCTGCGAGGATGCGCCGCGCGAACCACGGACTCAGCTCGTACGCCCCGAGCTTGCGGCTATCGTAAAGGTCTGGCACTTGAAACTCGTCCCCCCGGGCTCCTCCGGTTCTCGAGACTCCGTCCGCAGTCCACTGGTGGCTCATCCACGCTTGCATCTCATCGTCGTAGATGGGCCCAACGCCGCAGCGATCCACGCCCATGAACTGGCCGACCCGCCGCAACACCTCGTCCAGAGTCCGGTCGAGCCGGTCGCCGGGGAGGCCGATTAGCGAGGTGGACAGCTCGGAGACCAGCTTCTCGAAAGCCAAGCGTTCGGCCAGCTCCTCTTCGGCCCGCTTGCGATCCGTGATGTCCAGCATGAAGCCCTGAAGGGTCTTTGGCTTCCCGTCCTCGAACTCCACGCTGACGAGATCGTAAAGCCAGACCACCTCGCCCTTGGAGCTCAGCATCCTGTACTCGAATTCGAACCTCTCGTTGTGCTGCGAAGCCTCGGCACAGAGATTCACCGCGTACTCGCGATCGTCCGGGTGAATGTGTGCCTCCCAGAAGCCCTCCTCGCACCAGTCCTCGAGCGGGTAGCCCAGAAGTGGGAGGGCCTGAGGTCCCACGTACTGGAACATCCAGGTCTCGGCGTCGGCCTCCCAGGGGATAGCCGAGGTCTGCTCCAGCAGGCGTCGCACGTGCTCCTCGCTCGCCTGCGCGGACGCCTGGGCCACTCTGTGCTCCAGGTTCTCCTGCAGGATGCGCTTCGAGTCCCGATCGTGGGTGCCGCGAATACGGGAGAGGTAGAGTGCCGCCAGCGAGCCCAGTATGGCGACGAACGCGATGGTGGTCGCGTGGGACGCCCACCTCGTGAGCTGCGGGAATAGCCACGCCTTGAGCAGCTCGAAGCTGATGACGGTCGCTGTGGCCACCAGGATGAAGACCTGTCCGCGACGCGCGTAGCGCTTCTCGATCCGTCCTGTCTCGCCCGGTCCCTGTTGGCCCACTCCGCGTCCTCTGCGTGTAGCCGATCGCCCGGATTCTAGCTCGTACCCCAAGGAAGACCCGGCTACGGCGGCGGATGGTAGTCTGCGAGGGAGCCCACCCGAGGGCAAGACTACGAGAACATCCAGTTCACCAAGGATTAAGGAGAGGCGATGGCCTACATGCTCGCACGCCTTCAGGTCCGCTACGGGATGGTCCCGCAGTTCATCAAGATCATGTCCCACCTGACTCCGATCCTGGAGAAGAAGGGCTGGCGCCTGCACGGCGCCTTCGTCAACAGCATCGGACGCCTGAACCGGGCCTACGACCTGTGGGAGATGCCGGACGCGAACGCGGTCAGCTCGGTGCTGGAGCTGGCCCAGAAGGAGCCCGAGTTCGCGGAGTAGGCCGAAGGGCTCGCGGAGTGCCTCGAGGAGGAGGAGCTTGAGCTCATGAGCCCTCTGCCGTACTGGAAGCCGTCGGGCTAGCGTTCCTACGGCTTGATGGCCGCAACCGTGAGCAACAGTGGCTGGTCCAGGTACTTGCGGGCCAGGGCGACCTCCTGCACGAGACGGGTGTCTCCGCAGTGCTCTTCCGTCTGCAGCTCTTGGAAGCCGGCCCCTTTGATGTGATCCAGGTAGTCCGCGACGGTGTAGCGCTCCGCGCCGAGCCGGTATTTGATGCCTCCCGACTCGAAGTTCGCCTCGATGCCGGCAGCGGCCAGCTCGGGGTGAAAGGCTGAGAATACAAGACGGCCGCCCCGCTTCAGTACTGCGAAGGCCTCCCGAAACAACGTGCGCAGGTTCGTCAGGTGCTCGGACACGAGCGCGCAGAGAAAGCCGTCGAAGCTCTCCCGTCGCAGGGGTAGGTCGTGGCTCAGGTCCGCCTGAGCAAGGGGAACGCCGGGGTTCCTGTGTCGTGCGACGCGCAGCATGCCGCTCGAGAAGTCGAGGCCAAGCGGTCGGCTTTTCGCTCGAACGAGCATGCGCAAGTTGGCCCCGGTGCCGCACCCGGCATCGAGAATCCGCTCGCGGGAGCGCGGGGCAAGCAGCTTTACGGAGTAGCGCCGGTCCAGTGCGATCAGGGGATTCGGAGTGTCGTCATACGCTGCCGACCACAGATCGTAGCCTTCGCGAACACTCGGCCTCGAGACTCGTCGACGGGGTCCGGAAGCTCTGCTTCCTGTCACGGGGCGTAGCGTAGCCGCTCCCGCGTGCCCGTCCATGGCATGTATGATAGGCACACACGCTCCAGACGGAGGACTCTCGACGATGATCGATCTCCACTACTGGCCAACCCCGAACGGCAAGAAGGTTACGATCCTGCTCGAAGAGCTGGGTATCGACTACAAAGTCGTCCCGTGCAACATCGGCCGCGGCGACCAGTTCACCGAGGATTTCTTGAAGATCGGCCCGAACAACAGGATGCCGGCGCTGGTCGACCACGATCCGATCGGAGGCGGCGAGCCGATCACCGTCTTCGAATCCGGCGCCATGATGATGTACATCGCCGAGAAGACCGGTCGCTTCTGGCCACAGGATCTCCGTCAGAGATACGAGGTCTGCCAGTGGGTCATGTGGCAGATGGCGAATCAGGGACCAAAGCTCGGGGAGTGCGGGCACTTCCGCCGGCTCGGCGAGGACCAGGGCGACCAGTCCTATGCCGTGCGGCGCTTCACGGACGAGGCAAACCGACTCTACGGCGTGCTGAACAACCAGCTCTACGATCGACCCTACATCGCTGGCGACGAGTACACCATCGCGGACATGATCAGCTACCCCTGGTGTGCGGGCTTGGAGAGCCAGGGCCAGGACATCGAGGAGTTCGTCTATTTCAAGCGCTGGTTCGAGGAGGTCGGTGAGCGGCCTGCCGTCAAGCGCGGCATGGCGGCCGGTGACGACCTGCGCGAGGACTTCTCGAAGCTTTCGCCAGAGGAGATCGGGCGGCGCCGGAGCATGCTTTACAACCAGCGCGCCCGGCCGGCTCCACCAGCGTAGACCCAGCTCGCAGTGACCGGGGGCACTTAGTCAGAGAGCCGTGGGATCCCAGTGCGCCAGGCACTCTGTCCCTCGGAGCCCCGCTCGTCGACGTTCACGGAGGCGAGCGGGTCCTTGCCTTGGAGGAGTAGCTCGATGTAGCGAAGCTGATCGAGGCCCCAGAAGAGCTCGTCCTGCACGATCATGGTCGGGATCCCGAAGACCCCGCGTTCCACTGCCGCTTCCGTCTCTTTGCGCAGAAGCGTCTTGCTCCCATGCTCTGCGGCTCGGGCGACGAGCGCCTTCCCGTCGAGGCCTGCAGCGTCGAGGGCTGCCTCGATCTCCGCAGCGTCGCCGAGATCACCGCCACGGGCCCAGCCGTGCTCGAAGACTGCGCGGATCACGCGCAGCTGATCCGCGCCCGACACCTCCCCGAGCGAGACCCGAAGAGCCGTCAACGGACGGAACGGATGCTGGCGCGGAGAGCGCAACGGGATGTCGCGCAGCAGGGCGTAGCGGAGACACTCGCGAAACGCGTGCCTCCCCTTCGGCGGGATCTCGGCCGGCCCGCGCTGACCCCAGTGGTTGAGCAGTCCGGCGAATAGCACTGGTCGCGCTCGCAACTCCACGTTGTGACGTTTGCAGAGGTCCGGAATCTCGAGGAACGCGAGGTAGGCGTAGGGAGACAGGTAATCGAAGTAGAAGTCGAGCGCGTTCATCCTGCGAGCTTGTCGCAGACTCGACCTGAGCGTCAAATCCGCCTCCATGCCAGTCTCGCGGCCCGTTTCCTTAGACCTGCCGCAGGACCCTCGACTTGAACGCGAAGAGGGCACCGATCAGAGCGAGCGAGACGCCCGAAAGGGCGAGGGCGCTTCCGACGCCGATCCACTCGGAGAGAGCGCCGAGCACGACGGGTCCGATCCAGCCCCAGCCGACTGCCAGGTTCCAGGCGCCGAGTACGCGGCCGCGCAGGCGCTTGTCGACGCTCGCCTGGAGCAGCATCCACTCGAGCGCGTCGACCATCGCGGCCATCGCCCCGACGGCGCCGACGATCACCACCGAGAGCAAGAAGCTCCGCGAAGCGGCCAGACCGACGAGGAGCACGCCAAACAACGAGACTACGCCGAGCAGCATTGGCCCCTTCTGGGAGCGGTAGGCAAACGCGAGGAACGCGGTCCCGGCCATCGAGCCGAGCGCGGCTCCAGACATCAGGGTCCCGAGACCCTCGGGTCCGACGCCAAGGAGCGAGTCTGCAATGGCCGGGAGGAGCGAGTTGAAGGAGAAGCCCAGGATCTCTACGACAACCATCAGGCCGAGCAAGAGCCCGACGACCCGGACGCGAACGATCGTCTGCAGCCCCTCGAGCACGTCGGCAGAGAGCTTGGCGTTCGATGGCGTTATCTCGCGGCGGGGAGGGCACTGAGGCGAACAGCAGCGCGCCGAGCACGAGCGGCGCGGCTGCGAGCAGGAAGGTCCCGGACGCACCGATCCCGGCGATTAGAAAGCCGCTCGCGAGGGCCCCGACGGCGCCCACCGAGCGGGCCCCGAACGAGATGAGGCTGACCGCGCTGGCCAGGCGGCCGGGTCCGGCAACGTCTCCTGCCAGCGACTGCAGTGCGGCGGTCTGCACCGTCATCGTTACGCCGCTCAGACCGACGAGGACGAGGATCTGCAGGACGGCCACCTCGTCTCCCAACGTGACGACTCCGAGTACCGTCACGGTGGCGGCGCGAACACTCGCGTTCGCTGCAAGCAGGACCCGGCGCGAGTAGCGGTCTGCGAGCGCGCCGGCGATCGGGCCAAGGAGGACGTTGGGGATGGTGCGGATCGACCAGGCGAGCGCCGTCAGGAAGACGGACCCGGTCAGGTCGAGCACGAACCAGCCAATCGCGGTGCGCTCTATCCACTGCCCGAGTGAGAACAGGACGCCAGCCGCCCACAGCCGCCGGAATGCGGGAACGTCGAACGGCGCGAGCGGACCCTCGCGTCTAAGCGGCTGACTGGGCTCGACCGACATGCGGCGAATGCTATAACAGCCCCGGCCCATGCCCGTCGCCTTCGATCACATCGCCGTTGCCGCGCACAGGATCGCGGACGCGTTCTCCTTCCTTGTCGGGGAGCTGGGAGGGCGGAGCGGCTACGGGGGCCCGGTGGGAGAGTATCGCTGGTGGCACTGGGACTACCCGGGCGGTGGTCGGCTCGAGGTCATCGAGCCCGACGGTTCGCCTGGCGGCTTCGTGCACCGCTTCCTTGACCGGAACGGTCCCGGCATCCACCACGTGACCTTCAACGTGACGTCGCTCCGCGCCACCTGTGAACGAGCCGAGTCGCTCGGCTACGGAATCGTCGGCTACAGCGAGGGCGGCCCGCACTGGAGCGAGGCGTTCCTGCACCCCAAGCAGGCAATGGGGATCGTCGTGCAGATGGTCGAGTCGAGTCACGACGGTGACCACGAGCATCGGGCGACTCCATTCGAGGAGCCGGCATCGCCTCCGCCTCCCGTTACCGTCGTTGGCGTGCGCCTGCGCACAGGCGATCGGGAGCGCGCGCTCCGCCAGTGGGCCGAGCTGCTCGAAGCGGAGCCGGAGGAGACCCCGGGCGAGCTTCGCTTCACCTGGCCGGGCTCGGGCATGCGCGTTGTGGTTGGGCTGGAGCGGGGCGGCGCCGACGCGTCGGAGGCGATCGAGCTCCGCGCCGAACGGCCGCTCGTGCTCCCCGAAGGCCCTCACCCGTTGCTGGGCGCCGAGTTTCGCCAGCTCCGTTAGGCAGGTGCTCGAGGGGCCGCCACGCCTCGATCATGTCGTGGTCCCCGTTCGATGAAGTCTGGTAGGCTGGTTGCGCCTCGAGTGAGCCCTCCGAGCAACCGCATTGTCCAAGAGAACGCACTGCCGGGCGATCCCTCCACCGAGTGGGATGTAAACGGCTGGGGCGATCCGACGATCCAGGGCTTCGGCCATGACATCAGCATCGCCCAGGGCGAGACGATCTTCTTCAAGATCAAGACAGACTCGATCGACTACCGCATCGACATTTACCGAATGGGTTACTACGGGGGGATGGGCGCCCGCCGGGTCGACACGATCCAGCCGTCGGTCGAGCTACCACAGTTGCAGCCAGAAGGGATCACGGACCCGCCAACACACCTCTATGATTGTTGGAACTGGGGCGTCTCGGCCTCCTGGCAAGCGCCGCTGGACGCGACGTCGGGAATCTACTTCGCTCGTCTGATTCGCGAGGATCCCGACCCGACGGGCTGGCGCGCGGACAACAGCCGGTCAGAGCCGATGGAGAGGCCACCCGCGGCGCCACACGCCTACGGTGCGTTGGGATACGGAGGTCTTGCCAACGCGCTACGTGAGCCGCGAGCAAGCCACGTTTACTTCGTGGTGCGGGACGATAGAAGCGGCTCTGAGATCCTCTTCCAGACATCGGATACCACCTGGCAGGCGTACAACCGCTACGGCGGCCACTGTACCTACGGTCGCCTCAACCCTGACAACCCGCGCGCGCACGGGGGACCGCCCCGCGCCTACAAGGTGAGCTACAACCGCCCGTTCGAGACGCGTCACTACCGGGCGGTGAATATGGTCTTCAATGCGGAGTACCCGTTGGTCCGTTGGCTCGAGGCCAACGGCTACGACGTCAGCTACTTCACCGGTGTCGACAGCGATCGGCGTGGTGAGGAGATCCTGACGCACCGCCTGTTTCTATCGGTCGGCCACGATGAGTACTGGTCTCTCGACCAGAGGCGACACGTCGAGGCGGCGCGCGACGCGGGCGTTCACCTCGCCTTCTTCAGCGGCAACGAGGTGTTCTGGAAGACGCGCTGGGAGAAGAGCATAGACGGATCCGGTGACGCTCACAGAACGCTCGTCACCTACAAGGAGACGCATGGCGAGGCCAAGATCGATCCCGTCGCCGACGTCTGGACGGGCACCTGGCGTGACTCCCGACCTTTCAATCCGGAGGGAGCTCGGCCGGAGAACGCACTGACCGGCACCATCTTCACGGTGAACGCCTGGCGCAATGACCCCCTCATTGTGCCGGCCGAGTACGCTGCCTTGCGCTTCTGGCGCGACACAGAGGTTTCCGAGTTGAAGCGTGGTGAGAGAGCGGTCCTGCTGAAGGGCTTGCTCGGCCACGAGTGGGACGAGGACCTGGACAACGGATTTCGCCCCCCCGGCCTGTTTCGCCTGTCCGAGACTACTATCGACAACGTTCCCTATATCCAGGACCACGGCTCGGTTTACGACTCGGGCACGGCGACGCACCACCTGACGCTCTACCGTCACAAGAGCGGCGCGCTGGTCTTCAGTGCGGGCACGGTGCAGTGGGCATGGGGATTGGATGCGCACCACGATACCGACACCGGGGTCCCGCCCGAGCGGGCCAACTACGAGTCGACCCGAGTGGGTGTTGATCCGAACGGCCCCGATCGAAACGTGCAGCAAGCGACGGTCAATTTGTTTGCCGATATGGCCATTCAGCCTTCGACGCTACAAGAAGGCCTTAAGCCGGCGAGCGCGTCCGCGGATACCGCGCCACCAATTTCGACGGTGGAAACCCCCGCTGACGGAGCGACGCTGTCTCTTCGTCCCGTGATGATCAGCGGACCCGCAACGGACGCGGGCGGTGGGCAGGTCGCCGCTGTAGAGGTATCCGTCGACAACGGTGTCACCTGGCATCCAGCGAGTGGTCGCGAGACGTGGAGGTATGAGTGGCTGCCGACACGGCTCGAAACCGTGACAGTCTCGAGTCGTGCCGTCGACGACAGCGGCAACCTCGAACGACCCGGCCGAGGCGTGACGATCGTGATCCGCTCGGAGGAGGTTACCCAGCTCTGAGTAACCGAGGCCAGTTGTGAAGAGAGGGACGCGGGCCCGATCGCAAAGTTTGGCTAACTCGACGGACACTGGGCCTGTGGCGTATCTTCGATACTTACACCCGGTTTCTCGGACTGACCCTCCTGACGGAGGCTCGATCGATGAGCACAGGCCAGCGCTACGACCGCATCGGGCATGGCTACTCTGAGCTACGGCGTGAGGACCCTCGCATCGCTGCGCGCATTCACCTTGCCCTCGGCGGCGCAGAATCAGTAGTCAATGTCGGCGCCGGGCCAGGCTCCTACGAGCCTTCGGCCCCTCTTGTCGTCGCCGTGGAGCCCAGCCAGGTCATGGTTTCCCAACGCGCTGCGAGCTGCACTCCGGTGATACGAGCCCTCGCACAGGCCCTTCCGTTGGACGATGGCTCGGTCGACGCGGCGATGAGCGTGCTGTCGATGCACCACTGGGCACCGCACGCCGAGGCGGGCGTGCACGAGATGTGCCGGGTGGCCAGGAGGCGCGTCGTCATCCTGACCATCGACGCGGAGGTCAGCGGGGAGATGTGGTTGATGGCGGAGTATCTGCATGAGGTCGCCGCGCTGGACCGGCGCATCTTCCCGCCGATAGATGATGTTCGTGGCTGGCTCGGCAGTCATGCCGAGGTTGTTGTGGTGCCCGTACCCGCCGACACATGTGATTGGACGCTGATGTCGTTCTGGGCGCACCCCGAGCGTGTTCTGGATGCGGGCGCTCGCGCCGCGACTTCCGGCTTTGCCCGTATGACGCCCCAGGTCGTTCAGCGCGTGGTCCGGGCGGTCGCCGATGATCTCCGATCGGGTACCTGGGATGGTCGCCACGGCGAGCTCAGGCGCTCAAAAGAGTTGGACGTCGGCTTGCGTCTGCTGGTCGGCTGAGACTGGGTTCCCCTGACTGGCGGCAGCCGGAAGGCCCAGCCTCCGTGAGGCACAAAATCAGCTTACCAAGCCCGTTTCTCTCAACGCGGCAAAGCCGGCTTCAGACGCCAAGGTAAAACGCTCCATGGTGTTTGGGCTTGTAACGATATCGCCCAACTGAATGTTGTATGCGTGAATAGAGTCGTGGTGCGGGACCGTGGACATTTCATCCAACCATCGCTGGGTTCTCGGATAACCCTCGAAGCCAAATAGGCTGGCGAACCGAAACTGTCCCAATTCCGCGTAGCAAGCTAAATCAGCGACGCTCACCGCATCAGTGTTGCAAACGAAGGGTGATTCATCGGTGAAGTAAGAGTTCTCGATAAATTCGACGATGGTGTGAACCACACGGCCGCCGTCTGCCAGAGGGTCCTCCGAGGCGAAGGCCGCAGTTAACATCTCGCGTTGCAATATGCTCAGAGGGTTTCGGCCACCACCTGACACGATGCCTAGAGGCTTCATCACATGGGGCGCCATTAGCTTGAGGGTCGCGAGCCGAACCAGATTGTGATGCATGTGCAGGAACTGTTGTATGCGCGCGCGAGCCTGCAAGGCTTGGGGATAGAGATCGTGCCACCCGTGCTTGTCCGCCAGATAGCAAACGATCGCCGACATCTCGGCGAGGGCGAAGCCGTCGTCAACGATCGATGGCATCTGGCCGCGCGGGTTGACCTCGCGAGTGCGCGCCTGGTTTCCACTCGTATCTCCGAGCGTGAACCGGAGATCATTCATGAGGCACACCCAAAACACCGTTCGCGATGGTTGGCTTGCCGGGTGACCATAGATGGTGAGTGAATCCGTCATGAACGTCCCTCCCTTGCCTGGCTTGCTTCGTCTCGGAGTCTTGGAAGCATACGCCGATACGCGAAAGGGATAGCTCTGGAGCTCACGGCCAGAAAGTCCGTGGCCGCGCCCTGGCCCAGCCGCTCCGCTGACGGAAACTGGGTCTCCTCCAGGTCGATCAATCGGGCTTCCTCGAGGGTCGGTAAACGAGTACGTTACGTCCTGTTCGTACGACTGGTCGATGTCTGGCGACGCGGTCTGAGCCAGAGGAGTAGGGGATGAGGCGGCTTGCGATCGTCGTTGGCTCGGGCGCGGCTCTCGCCGTCCTCGTCTATGTCGGCGCATCGTTGTTTCTCGCCGCCATGCGCATCGACTACAGCGAGTCGCTAGCGGTCCAGCTCACGAAGATTACCGGGCGCGAGGTGCGGCTTGGCAACGTCTCTCGGCTCGCAGGCGTGCTTCGTCCACGGATCGAGATCGAGAATCTGGTCATGCTGGCCGAATCCGAGGGCAACGAGGAGATCGCCAGGATCGAACGCACAGTGATCGGCCTAGATCTAGTGCCGCTCCTGCGAGGAGTCGTTCACGTTGACAACATCGAGCTGTATGGTGTCCGACTTGCCATCTCGACGGACGCCGCGGGGGAGCTCGAATGGAAGCCGAGCTTCGAAGCCACCTTCACGTCGGAGTCCGGCGAAGGTATGGGGGTAGAAATCGATGATCTCGACCTGAGCGATGTAGAGATCGTCTACCGCGACGGGGTTACGGGGGAGACCACCAGGTCGCGACTCGATAGCCTCCGGCTCGACCTCGAGGAAGGGGGGCGGAGGGCCGAGCTCGTGGCATCGGGGGCGGTCGATGGGGTGGAGTTCGAGCTCGAGGGTCGGCTCGAACGGATCACAGACGACACGCTGCAGGGGTATGTTGGCGAGTTCGAGGGCCGCCTCGAGCAGGGGCGGATCGAGGCCGCGGGGACTGTAATTTCCCCGCTGGAGCTGCGCGGCGTGGACTTCAGGTTCACAGCTCGACTGACCGAGCCGTTGCTCGTCGGGGGCGTCGAGCTGCCGCCCGCCGTAGCGACCGGCTGGCTGCGAGACCGCGAAGGCCAGCTTGGCCTCGAGGATCTCGAGATCGAGATCGCGCGCGAGTCGAACCGCCTGAGCGTGAGCGGGGACGTGAGCGACCTGATCGGGGATCCCAAGCTGCAGCTGGAGTTACGTGTCGAGCTACAGGACGCGAGCTTTCTGACGCAGCTCATCGATCTCGAACTGCCGGAGCTCGGACCCATCGATGGCTCCGCGCTGCTGGCATCAGCCGATGGAGCGTTTCACCTGGCTGATGTTGAAGTCGAGGTTGGCGCGGAGGGGGGCCCACGGCTGAGCGCACAGGGCACGGTCTCCGATCTGACCGGCTTGCGGGACGTAGAGCTCGATGTGAGCGTCAGTGCCGAGGACGTACGCGACTTTGCACCGGAGCTTCTTGCGGAGCGCTTCTCGCTCGGACCCGTACGCGGGAGCGCGCGGCTAACCGGCGCAGGAGACGTATTCCACCTCGAATCGATCGACCTCGAGGCGGGAGCGCACGATGCGCTCTGGACCCGCGTGACCGGGCGCATCGACATGGTGCCCGGCGACCTACACCTGGACCTAGTCGCTCGGCTCGAGTCGACGCGGTCGAGCGAGCTCGAGCGGATCCTCGAGGTCGACCTGCCTGACCTCGAGCCGCTGCGCGCTTTGATCGGCATACGTGGCGGCTCCCTGGGAGTGGACGCCGAGCTGATCGAGGTCCACCTCGGAGAGGGCGGCGACGTGTTGGTCAACGTGACGGGCGAGGTGCTCGACCTCACCGACGCGGCGCGCGCACGCGTGCACTTCGAGCTGAGCGCGCCAGTTCTTTCGGCCGTGGGTGCGCTCTTCGATCAGGATCTGCCCGCCGTCGGCCCCGTCCGTGCCTCGGCGCGCCTCTCGACTGGTCGGAACCGCTGGGCGCTCCGCGGCCTGAAGGTGGAGATCGGCGAGACGATCGTGTCGGGCTCGGCCGCGCTCTCGAACGCAGCCGACGGGCGTCCGCGGCTCTCGATCGAGCTGGAGGCTCCTCGCATCCACCTCGCGTCGACGCCACCGCCCCTTTTGCAAGAGCGGCCGCCTGCACCCGAGGAGCGCTGGTGGAGGCAGGAGATTCCTCTCGCTCCGATAAGAGCGCTGGATGGCGACCTCGTCCTGAGAGTCGATGCGTTGACCACAGAGCAGGAGCGCCTGCTCGAGAATCTGACGTTGCACCTCGCGCTCGATCAGGGCGTTCTGACGGTGGATCCACTGTCGTTCTCCTTCGAGGGAGGGAAGCTAGATGGCGAAGCACGCCTCGACGCCCGGAGCTCCGAGCCGAGCTGGAGCCTGCGCCTCCGAGGCAAGGGTATCGATCTGGCGCGAGTCTCGTCGCGTTTCACAGATCGCGAGATTGTCTCGGGGCTGGCGCTCGCCTCGTTCGACCTCTCTTCTCGCGGGACGAACGCACTAGCGCTTTTGTACGCGCTCGACGGCGATCTCAACTTTGTGCTGCGTCAGGGGCACCTATCATCGGACTACGCGCTCCTGTTCCAGAAAGACATACTGCGTGCACTCGCTTTCAAGGGAGGCCAGGCGGAGACGCTTCCAATCAGCTGTCTGATCGTCGACCTCGAACTGGAGCGGGGCGTCGCTGAGTTCCGCAAAGTTTTGATCGACTCGAAGCAAGCGTTTGTCCACGTCACCGGCAAAATCAATTTTCGCAAGGAGCGTTACGACCTGCTGCTGACACCCAAAGTCAAGAAGGCGAGCCTCTTCTCGGTGATCGTTCCGGTGACCGTTACGGGATCACTCGACGCTCCCGTCATCCGGGCCAGCAGGAGGGCGCTTGCTCGCGATGCCTCGAAAGCGGTCGTGGGAAACATTCTGGTGCCCGGGGCCGGCCTCCTCGCACCATTTCTGCGCTCGGGATCCCGCGGCCGCGATCCCTGCGCCACGGCAGTCACAGCGTACGTCGCCTCCCAGACAGCAGCGACCGCGGAGTCACCATGAGCATACCGCTTACAGGTCGCTGGTAATTTTCCCAGGCGGAGTATAGTGTGCAACACTTCGGCGCCAAGCCCTTACGTCCGTCTCCCGTGGTAGGCTGTGGATCGAAGGAGTTAGCCAATGATGTTGGGCATTCGCTGTGTGATGCTCGCGTGTCTCGCATGCCTCGTCTCCGGGAACGCGCGCGCCCAGGAGTTCTTCATCTACGCAAATGAGGGTCAGAGCGACGCGAAGCAGGAGCAGGACAAGTTCGAGTGCTATGGCTGGGCGAAGTCGAACACGGGGTTCGACCCGATGGCACCGCCGACGGCCACGGCGCCACCTCCGAAGAAGCAAGCGGCCCAGGGCGGTGCCGGCAGGGGCGCGCTGCGCGGACTCGCCTTGGGTACCGCCGTGGGCGCCGTCAGGGGCAGCGGCGGCAAGCAATCCCGCGCCATCGGTGCGGCCGCTGGCGGCCTGGTTGGCGGGATGCGCAGATCGGATCAGAGACGCCAGGGAAGAGGCAGAGCTCAAGGCCTGGGAGCAGGATCAGGTCGCGAGCTACCAGCGCAATCGGAACAACTACAACCGGGCTTACGGCGCCTGTCTCGAGGGACGCGGCTATACCGTCAGATAGCCGTTAGTGAGCGGGGGGAGCCAAGTGACCAAGCGAGCGAGTGCACTCCTGAGCGTGTGGGCGTTCTTGTCGGCGGGCCCGGCCTCGGCCGCTACTTTCGATGGCTCTACTGAGCTCATCTGCAGCTTCATGGAAGCGATCGAGTGCGACAGGGAAGGAACCTGCGCCGAAGGTGAGGCGGATGATGTGCTCCTCGCCGACTTCGTCCGGATCGACTTCAAGAAGAAGCAGATGACGCTGCTCGATGAGGAACGCCGCGGGGAGACGACGGCGATCCAGAGGATCGAGAAGCTGGAGGATCGGCTGATGCTTCAGGGCATCGAAGGAGCGCGAGGTTGGAGCTTGACCATCGCCTACGACTCGGGAGACACCGTCCTCGCGGTCTCCGGGAGCGGGGCTGCATTCGTCGCCTTCGGAGAGTGCACAAGGCTCTGACGCTGAACTTGACAGACAGGTCGAGCCGGTAGCCAAGACGTGGAGCGATGAAGACGACCACAACGTACTGGAACGCGCTGGTGCCGGGAGCGGGGCCCCGCTGGACCGCGCCAGAGGGGCTCGAGGGCATCGCCGAGGAGATCACCCTCGCTGTCGACGAGCATACGGGCGACTACACGCGACTAACTCGATTCCTGCCAGGAGCGGACACCACGCCGTTTGGAAGCAGAGTGCACGACTACCCCGAGGAGATCATCGTTCTCGAGGGAAGCCTCTACGACGCGGCCGTCGACCGGTGGCTCCGCACGGGAGACTACGCTAGCCGCCCCCCGGGTGAGGTCCACGGGCCCTTTAGGAGCGAGGACGGCTGCACGGTCCTCGAAGTTTCGTTTCCCAGCCAGCGAGCGGGGATCTGATCGTTGGTGCGCGAGTCACCAATGGTGTCCATCCGCAGGGCGACGGCCGCCGATGAAGCGGAGATTCTCGACTTGATGGCCGAGCTCCAGAATTTCGCGGCTACCAGTGACGTTCCGCGAGATGACGCAACGTGGCGTGCGGGGTTCCGCCAGGTTCTCGCCGGGCCAGACCGGGGTGCCGCCGTCGTGGCCCAGGACGACGCCGGTCTCCTCGGCTTTGTCACCGTCTCTTTCAACCTCGCCATGAGGTACGGTGGCTTCTACGCCCAGATCGAGGAATTGATCGTGAGCGCGCAGTCCCGGGGACAGCACCTCGGCGCCCGACTCGTGAACGCTGCGATCGAAGCCAGCCGCGAGCGCAACTGCCGCGAGATCGGTCTTTACGCGCTCGAGCGCAGCAGGCCCTTCTACGAGAAACTCGGCTTCGAGTACGCTGGACCCGAGCTGCGACAGCAACTTTAGAGCTCGCGAGCATTGATCGGCTCAGCTCGCCTCCGCGAGCTTCCAGATGCGAGCGACCTCGGCCGGCTCTGTCTGCAAGTGGGGATTGCACCGCTTCGTGTGGAGCCCGATGTTGCTTGATAGACTTGGTTCTCTCCGATGAAGGAACGCGCGATGGGGATTCGGACCGGCGCCGAGTATCGGGAGAGTCTGCGCGACGGGCGAAGCATCTACGTGGACGGCGACCGGGTGAAGGACGTGACGACCTATCCGCCGTTCGAGGGCGTCGTCAACTCGCTGGCGATGCTCTACGACCTCCAACACGACCCTGCGCACCAGGCGACACTCACCTTCGCCTCGCCCGCGGATGGTCGACTCGTAGGCCTCTCATTTATGATGGCCGATACGCCCGAAGACGTGGAGCGGCGCATGCACGCCGAGGAGTTTCGGGCGGAGGCGACGTTCGGCCTGATGGGCCGCCTCCCGGACTTCATGAACGCGTTCGTGACCGACGCCGCTGTCGCCGCTCCCTTCCTCGCTCAGAGCGACCCCCGATTCGGAGAGAATATCCGCCGCTATCACGAGCAGTGCCGCGACAACGACTGGTGTCTCACCCACACGCTGGTCGACCCCCAGATCGATCGATCCAAGGGCCCGGGACAGCAGGCTGATCCGGACGCGGCGCTACACAGCGTCCGCGAGACCGACGACGGAATCGTCGTCCGCGGTGCGCGCATGCTCTCGACGCTCGCGCCGTTCTCCAACGAGCTCTGGGTCGGCCCGTTCTATCCCCGGAAGCCCGGAGAGGAGCGCTACACGCTCTGCTTCGCGGTTCCCATGGACGTCCCCGGGCTCAAGTTCGTCTGCCGGGAGAGCTGCGCAAGGGGTCGGAGCGCGTTCGATCGGCCGCTCTCCTCGCGCTTCGACGAGGCGGACGCCCTGGCAGTCTTCGACGACGTGCTCGTACCGTGGGAGCGCGTGTTCATCAACGGAGACATCGAGGCGTCGAACTACATTCTCGGGCACACCCCGGGCTACGCGCTGCTGCAAGCCGTCATACGGGGCACAGTCAAGCTCCGCTTCATGGCGGGTCTGGCGTGTCGCGTGGCCGAGGCGATCGGGCGAGAGACTGCGCTCCACGTCCAGGCGCAACTGGGCGAGCTCATCGCCAACGTAGAGCTTGCGAACGGTCTGGTGCGCGCGTCCGCCCACGATGTCGTGACGAGTCGGCGAGAGGGAGCATCCCTGCGCGCCCTGGCTGCCAGCCTCTGGGTGTTCATTCCGCAAGCCCAGATGCGCGCAGCCGAGGTGATCCGTCAGGTGAGCGGCAGCGGGCTCATCATGACCCCGACAGAGAGGGACCTCGAGAATCCCGAGATTGCCTCGTACCTGGAGCAGTACCTCCAGGGGAAGAACCTCGCAACGCGCGAGCGCGTTCAGCTCTTCAAGCTGGCCTGGGACATGCTCGGGGAGCAGTTCGGAGGCCGCCAGCTCCAATACGAGTGGTTCTACGCGGGCGATCCCATGTTCACGCGCGCCCGCTTCTATCACTCGCCCGCCGTGAGCCGGTACCGGGGGCTAGTTGACCGTCTGTTGAATAGCTGACGATCCGAACGGCGAGCTATCGGTCCGCGCACCGCTGATCGCAGGCGTCAGGCCGAGCGCGCCCTCGGCTCGGGGTCCTGCGAGCTTGACAGGGTTCGACCCTGCAACGAAAATCCGGACAGCTTCGCTCGCATGGAGGAGAAGGGAATGCGATCTATCTTTTGCCTGTCGATGCTCGCCATCGCTCTTTCCAGCTGCCAAACAGGGATCCAGGGGCACTACGAGATCAACGCCCGAGCGCCCTTCGACACCTACACCAGCTTTGCTTGGATCTCAGCGGAGCCGCTTGTTCGGCCGCAGATCGGAGTCGCGTCTGGACCGAGCATCAGGATCTCGCCGATCATGGAGCAGAGCATCCGCGAAGCAGTCGACTGGAGGCTCTTGCAGAAGGGCTACGCAAAGCGCACGAATCCAGAGTCTGCGGATCTGGTCGTCTCCTTCTCGGTCGGGGCGCGGGAGAGAATCCAGGTGACCTCTTCGCCCGCACGTGCCGGCTATCGGTATGGCGCATACACCGGTGGGTGGCAGTCCGACGTCCGGAGCTATACCGAGGGCATCCTCTCGATTGACGTGTTCGACAGGCAGGCCAAGCAGGCAGTCTGGCATGGCTGGGCGACGAAGCGGCTAAATAGGACGATGGACCAGGAGAGGAGAACGGCCCTGATAAAGGAGGCTGTTGATGCGGTCCTCGAGTCGTTTCCGGCTCAGAACACGCAGTAGGCCACCGGGCCAAGCTGGTCGGCGAAGGTCAGGGCTTGGAGTCATCCGAAGCCACACAGAAGGTGCCTTGTTCCCCGCTCGAGGTCGATGGTGCCTTAGCGTATGAGGTCGACAAGCAAGCTGTTCGAAACGAGTCGACTGATCCCGGCCTTATTGAGCTCCTCGATCCAGCTCTGCCACTCCGGATCGGCCTGCCGCTTCGCGTTATTGGCGGCAAACGCGGCGAGGCTTGGGTGATCAATCACGATCGAGATGGTGCCGGTGTTGGGTCCGGCAAAGGCCGCCTGAAAGATCCGCGAAGCCGGGACGCCGAGGCGCCTCCTGATCGCCAACGCCTGGGCGTTGCGCTGCAGGTAGGCACCCAGCTGACCCGGTTGCACCTCGACCAGGATTACCTGCCTCACCGCGGGCCCCTCCGCCTGTGCGGCCGAGACTGCCGGCAGACCCACCAGCACGGCGAGGAGTGTTAGAAGAGCCATTCGTCTCACGATTCTCGGCATGCGAGCCTCCGTTCACCCCCGCGCACAGCAACATACTACAGAGCCCCCTACCGAAGGCCGTCTTCTCCTGGGCGTCTGACTCGTAGCCCTCTGGTGATTTCCCGCCCTACCACATCGGCGTGGAGGATGGCGCCTAGCAGGCTGCGGAGAAAGTGACTGGGTTGGGCGGGACGCCTCTGACGGGAGGCGTGCCGAGCAGGGAGAGGGATCGCCGTTCCCGGTACGAACCGGTTCGGTGTCGCACGGGTAGATCTTGCGGGATCATGAGCTATGTCGCCTCCAACAGGTTGCGGATACGGACCAGGTTGTAGGCCGCAGCAGTGAAGGTGAAGACCCAGCCGACCCGATCCGTGCCCCGGTGCCGGGTCTTGCGCATCAAGCCCACCGTCTTCATCCAGCCAAACACCTCCTCCACCCGTTTGCGGAAGCGCTGGCTCACCTCGTAGCCCGGGTGTCCTGTGGTCCTTCGATCGATCGCGCTTCGGCGGTTCGTCGTGTTCTGTGCCACGTGCGGGGTAACGCTCCAGGCCCGAAGCGCCTGCACAAAGCTCTTGGCGTCGTAGCCCTTGTCTCCAGCCAGGGTGATCCGGCGAGCGCCCCCCAGACCCAGCACCATCTCGAGAGCCGCTTCGCGCTCCGCATACCCCGACGCCTGAGTGAGCTTCGCCGCCACCACCAGGCCGTTGCGGTTCTCCGTCACGACGTGTCCCTGATACGCGAGCCGCGCGCCCTGGCCCCTCATCCCCGCCAGTCGGGCGTCCGGATCCGTCCTCGACGCATGCGTCTGGTTGCTCCGCTTCTCGCCCCGGAAGTTGACCGTCGGGTTGCCCGGGTCGTCATCGTCCCTGCGCTTCTCGTCCTTGCGCACGAAGCTCTTCTGGCTCGCCCACGCCTCGATCAGCGTCCCGTCCACCGTGAAGTGCTCCGATGACACCAACCCCTCCGACTCCGCCTGCGCCAGCACCGCCTCGAAGAAATGCTGAGCGATCTCGCCCTTCAGCAGCCGTTCCCGATTCTTGGTGAACACCGTCGCGCTGAACACCTCATCGTCCAGCTCCAGGCCCACGAACCAGCGGTAGAGCAGGTTGTAGTCGATCTGCTCGATCAGCTGGCGCTCGCTCCGGATCGTGTACAGCACCTGCAACAGCAGCGCCCGCAACAGCTGCTCCGGCGGGACCGACGGTCGGCCGACCCCTTTGGCGTAGATACCATCGAAGCGTCGCGACAGCTGCTCCAGCGCCGCGTCCACCAGTCGCCGGATCGCTCGAAGCGGATGGTCCTCGGGAATCCGGGACTCCAGCGATACGTAGCTGAAGATCCCACCCTGGAGCGTCTGCGGTCCTCTCACATCTCCCCCTTGGGGCTTCCCTCAAAGACCCTTCGATGAGGAGTTTTTTCAGCAGCCTGAGGAGAGTGACCCAATTCCCTTATTGGCTAACTTGGGAGCGTGGGGGAAGAGGTCATGTTCAAGGCGTATGTGCCGCAGCAGGGCGAGCTGCTACCGGCGCACGTGGGGGAGGCTCTGGATCCATCGGATCCGGCGCTGTTCATCGACGATTTGGTGGAGTCGCTGGATCTGCGGCGGTTCGAGAAGCGGTATCGCCGGCGTGGAGAGCGAGCCTTCCCGCCTCGGATGCTGTTGAAGCTGTGGCTTCTGGGGGCGGTCGTGGGCGTGTACAGCGGGCGGGAGCTTGCGCGACGGCTGCACTACGACCTGCGGTTTCGCTACCTCGCGGCTGGGCTACGACCGAACTTCCGGACGATCAACCGATTCCGGGACCGTCACCACAGGGACTTCCGAGAGGTGTTCTTGCAGACGCTGAAGGTGGCGCAGGCGATGGGGCTTGTGAAGCTCGGGCAGGTGGCGGTAGACGGCACGAAGATCCGGGCGAACACGTCGCGGTCCAAGGCGATGAGCCACGCGCGGATGCTGGAGGCGGAGGATCAGCTGAGCGACGAGATCGAGCAGATCGTGGCGCAGATGGACGAGCTCAACGCTGCGGAAGAGCAAGAGCACGGGGACGACGATGGCGGAGGTGGGCTTCCAGAAGAGCTACAGCTGCGCGAGCGACGACGGGAGCGGATCCGAGCGGCCCGGGAGCAGCTGGAGCGGGAGAAGGGGGAGAAGCTCGAAGCGAAGCACCAGAAGAGCTTCGCGGACCCCGAAGCGAACATGATGAAGACCGAGGGATCCTTGCAGTACTGCTACAACGCGCAGCTGGCGACGAGTGAGGACGGCCTGATCGTGGCGAACGAGCTGACAGAGAAGGCCAATGACTACGAGCAGTTGGAGCCCATGGTCGAGGCAATCGAGACGAACACGAGTCAGCGAGCGGAGATTCTGCTGGCCGACAACGGGTACCTGAGCGAGTCGAACCTGAAGGCGTTGGAACGGCGGGGACAACAGGCGTTGATCGCGGTCCGCGGGCGGAAGTCGTCCCGCTGGCCCAAGGGAGCCCGGGCGCAGCGGATGCACCGGATCTTACGACTGCCCTGGGCCCAGCAACGCTACGCGCAGCGGAAGACCCAGGCGGAGCGGCCGTTTGCCGAGATCAAGGCACGACAGCGGTTTCGGCGCTTCATGCTGCGCGGCCAGGAGAAGGTGACGGGAGAGTGGGACCTGGTGTGCTCGGGCTTCAACGTGATGGCGCTCTGCCGAGCGCAGATGGCGTGATCGGGCGGGTGCGGACCCGTTTCGCGCACGTCAGGCCCTGGATCTGACGCATATCTGTGTAGATCGACATCTACCGGCTACCTCGGACCCCCGTTGGCCCGTACATCGCTCCACGTCCAGTTGGGGGCCCTCGCTACAATCACCTCCGCCCACCCGAATCTTGGGTCACTCTCCTAGCAGGCTGCGGAGAAAGTGACTGGGTTGGGCGGGACGCCTCTGACGGGAGGCGTGCCGAGCAGGGAGAGGGATCGCCGTTCCCGGTACGAACCGGTTCGGTGTCGCACGGGTAGATCTTGCGGGATCATGAGCTATGTCGCCTCCAACAGGTTGCGGATACGGACCAGGTTGTAGGCCGCAGCAGTGAAGGTGAAGACCCAGCCGACCCGATCCGTGCCCCGGTGCCGGGTCTTGCGCATCAAGCCCACCGTCTTCATCCAGCCAAACACCTCCTCCACCCGTTTGCGGAAGCGCTGGCTCACCTCGTAGCCCGGGTGTCCTGTGGTCCTTCGATCGATCGCGCTTCGGCGGTTCGTCGTGTTCTGTGCCACGTGCGGGGTAACGCTCCAGGCCCGAAGCGCCTGCACAAAGCTCTTGGCGTCGTAGCCCTTGTCTCCAGCCAGGGTGATCCGGCGAGCGCCCCCCCAGACCCAGCACCATCTCGAGAGCCGCTTCGCGCTCCGCATACCCCGACGCCTGAGTGAGCTTCGCCGCCACCACCAGGCCGTTGCGGTTCTCCGTCACGACGTGTCCCTGATACGCGAGCCGCGCGCCCTGGCCCCTCATCCCCGCCAGTCGGGCGTCCGGATCCGTCCTCGACGCATGCGTCTGGTTGCTCCGCTTCTCGCCCCGGAAGTTGACCGTCGGGTTGCCCGGGTCGTCATCGTCCCTGCGCTTCTCGTCCTTGCGCACGAAGCTCTTCTGGCTCGCCCACGCCTCGATCAGCGTCCCGTCCACCGTGAAGTGCTCCGATGACACCAACCCCTCCGACTCCGCCTGCGCCAGCACCGCCTCGAAGAAATGCTGAGCGATCTCGCCCTTCAGCAGCCGTTCCCGATTCTTGGTGAACACCGTCGCGCTGAACACCTCATCGTCCAGCTCCAGGCCCACGAACCAGCGGTAGAGCAGGTTGTAGTCGATCTGCTCGATCAGCTGGCGCTCGCTCCGGATCGTGTACAGCACCTGCAACAGCAGCGCCCGCAACAGCTGCTCCGGCGGGACCGACGGTCGGCCGACCCCTTTGGCGTAGATACCATCGAAGCGTCGCGACAGCTGCTCCAGCGCCGCGTCCACCAGTCGCCGGATCGCTCGAAGCGGATGGTCCTCGGGAATCCGGGACTCCAGCGATACGTAGCTGAAGATCCCACCCTGGAGCGTCTGCGGTCCTCTCACATCTCCCCCTTGGGGCTTCCCTCAAAGGTACCCTTCGATGAGGAGTTTTTCAGCAGCCTGCTAGGCGGCGCTCGGTAGCTTCGGGACTCATGGGTTGGGGCTCCAACGGGCGAAGCTCGTTCCAGGCTTCGTCTCGCTTGTAGTCCCAGCGGATCCGCAGTGGCTCGTCATCGCCGTTGCCCCTGTGCAGCTGGAGTCTCCGTTAGGGTGGCGTTCATTATAGTTCCACCCTCGTCCTACTTCCCTGGTGGCGACGGTCTAAGTTTCTGAAATCATGAAGGAAATGTCGCGCTTTCCGACCCGTGCCCCCGCTTGAGTAAGCTCCCAGGTGTTGGGCTGATTACTGCCGGAGGTTAAGAAGGTGACTGGCGCCGCGTGAAACAGAGATTTCCACAGTGGTGGTCTGAATACAGAACAGTGGTTGGGTCGACGCTGCTGGTCCTCTCCGCAGTGCCTTGGCTGCTTCTGTTCGCGATTCCCCGTCTTGGCGTCTCCGTTGGAATGGGCGCCGCGATCGCAACCGGCTTGATCGTTTCGGCGGAAGTTCTGTTCTTGGCGTCCATCGCGGTCCTTGGCAAGGAAGCATACGATCGCCTGAAGACCAGACTGAGTTTTCGATCCCGGGATAGGAGTAGACGACCTTAGCAGCAGCGTCCGCGTGTCGAGGTAGGGCCACCCATGGCGGGATGAAGGGGGGTAGAGTGCGACGGCGAACCGCGTGTTGGCCGCCGCGATCTAGTCCGCGTCTCCCGACAGGAACTTGTTGAGTTTTCGCCCTTCCAGTAGCCCTCGGGAATCATGTATCCGTGCAGGACCAGGAGGCGTGGATCGCCACTTCCGCGATCTGCTCACCGATGCGGACCAGCACCTTCCCGAACACGGTCTTCTCGAAGATCCAATCGGCCAGGGCCGCGTGTGTCGGCGCATCAGGCCCCGGCTGTGAGGCGACCGCTTCCTGGTAGAAGGCGCGAACGTCGTCGGCCACATGGCGCAGAGGATCGGCAGCGGGTGGCGCCAGTCGACGCCCGCCGCCGCACGAGGCGGTTGATCTGGTCGGGAGTCGCACCGCTCATTCCGAACGTGGTGCGTCCCCGCTTGCGGCGCGTCTCCTCGTACCACGGGGCCAGTAGCTCGACTTCGCCCCGCAGACCGCCGAGCGAGGACCACCTCTCGCGCCGAACCACCCTTAAAGCTCGGCGCGAATCATCTGCACGATCCGAGTCTCTACGTAGGCGAAGAACGGGTTGAAACGCAGCCGCATGATGTGGTCCATGCTGACGCCGAAGACGCCGCGCTCGCCGCGTAGGTCGAGCGCTCCCAGCATGAGAGGGCTGGGGCCCCGCTGGACCTCACGCGCGCCGTACACGCGGTCGTCAGGCGGGAAGGGCACGGCAACGTGGGAAAGCGAGTAGACGCCCGGCGGCCACGCCAGGTCCAGGGGCCGTTCCGACCAACGCCCTCCCGTCGCGCGAGTGCGGGCGACGACCGTCTCGGTATCGGGGGTCCTGTTCGTGACCATTGTGAGCGCAAAGGGAAGCGCGTCGTCCTCAACGAGAGCTCGAACGAAGGTGTCGTGTCCGCTGCGCAGAAAGGGCTCCGCGCGAGCGATCCGGTTCACGTCGAAGACAACGAGCTCCGAGCCGTTCGGGGGGAGCCTCCGGAGCAGCCTCTCGACCACGTTGTTCGGCGGGACGGTCGCGTCGACCGCCGACTGGAAGACGAGCGTGGCAGGGAAGTCGCCGAGGCGCTCGGCGGCAGCGAGCCGCTGGATTCGTCGCCTCAGCTGCGTCGTGAGTGCGTGGATCTGTTCGCCCGCGTAGACCGGAAACGAGTTGTACTTGTAGGGGTCGTACTCCGGGAGGATCGCTGTCCAGGCGAGCTTCTCGAGGCCGGGGAAGGCGGCGAGACGCCGCTGGACACGCGCCAGGCCGGCGATCGCCCTGACCGCCAGCGCGGGCGACAGCAGTAGGAGCCGCGACGGCGCAGGGTCGCCCGAGCCTTCGCTGACCCTGAGGGCATAGTCGACTAGGAGTGCCGCCCCGTTCGAGTAGCCCACCATGATGAGCGGCTTCTCCGGGCCCACTTCCTGTGCCAGGTGGCGGGCGCCCATCCCCACGGCAGCCCGCCAGTCGCGCCAGCTCGCACGCAGCAGCGCGCCGGGCACTGTGCCGTGGCCGGGCATGCGCAACCCGACGACGTGGAAGCCCCACGCGCGAAATATCTCGGCGACGGCACGGGTGCTATAAGGCGAGTCCGAGAGACCGTGCACGAGCAGGACCCCGCCTGCAGGATCCAAGGCCGGAAACTCGAAGCTGCGGTTCCAGTTGGGCGAGTGATTCGCCGGGTTGTTCGGGCTGTCCGCGTTGTAGCGGCTTAGCTCCGCTGCACCGCCCGACGGGGCGCGCTGTCTCACGCGCTCTTCGAGGGCGCCGAAGAGCTGCTCCTCGCCCGCGACGTACTCGCGAAAGCCCTTACCTACGTCCTCCTCACGGAACTCACCACCGAGTAGGGGCGCATGCCAGGGGGCGAGATCGGGCATCGCGCGCGCGCCCAGTATGTACAGCCCCAGCCCGAGAGCGAAGGCGCCAGCCGCCGCCCACCCGAGCGCCTCCAAGATCTTTCGCACGGTGCGAATTGTGTTCCCCAAGCCTCGGTCAGCTCCGCTACCGCATCGACTTCACTTTGGGGAAGACCGCTTTGAAGCGTACTTCTCCCTTGGCGAAGCGTTCTGAGCACTGGGGTCTCGGTAGGTCGCGGCCAGCACGTCTGTGCAGTATATGGAGCCGAAGACCAGGTACATCCAGCGCTCGCGGAGGCGGACGTCCGCGATGTAGCGGTCGGAAGCGCGGGCTTCGATAAGTTTCATCGCTCGCTCGACCTTGTTGTTGTTGAAGAAGGGAACGAAGAGAAGCAGCTGCGCACCGCACTCGGTGACGCGTAGTCGACGCGATCTTTCGGGGTGTATTGATCCGTGTCACGCGGACCGAGAAAGGCCGGCCTACTCGCTGCGATACTAGCACCGAGGTAGCAAGGCAACGTGGAGCGCGCGGCCCGTCATTCACCCGTCATCATAGTCGATTCGTCTCGGGGTTCGAGTCTCGTCAGTCGAGGTGGAACGTCACACCGAGAAGAACCATATGCCAGTTGATCCCTGCGTTCGGGTGTTGCGTGTTGGCGTTCGAGATGTCGATGCCCCGGAGCGTTGGAGCATCGAGGTCGGTGCGTCGTCGACTACGACTGAGTCGCCCTCCCGTCAGGCCGCTTTGAGAAGAACGGGCAGGGCCTGGGGGCCCCGGAAGATGAATGAGGGGTAGAGCGGGAGCGGCTCGCGATTCGTGAGCTGAATGTCGGACGTCCTTGCGAGGAGCCCCCGCAGCGCCACGCGTGTCTCGAGACGCGCGAGATTCGCGCCCAGACAGTAGTGCTGCCCGAAGCCAATTGGATATGTGTCGGTTCGGATCGCGATCGACCAGGAACTCCTCGGGGCGCTCGAAGACCCTCTCGTCGCGATTTGCGCTGCCGAGCCACGAGAAGACAGTCGCGTCCGCAGGGATCTTCACTCCGCGGAGCTCAACATCGCGGCTCGCGCGCCGAGGATCCGCTTGTAAACCGAGTCGTATCGCAGCACCTCCTCGATCCCGGAGGGGACCTTGCCGGGGTCCGCTCTCAACGCGGCCATCGCGTCGGGGTGATCCACCAGCTGAACGACGCTGTTCGCGATCAGGTTGGTCGTCGTCTCGTTTCCGGCCAGGAGGAGCAGAATCAGCATCGCGAGCATCTCCTCGAAGTCGAGCCGGTGCCCCTCGACCTCGGCGTGCACGAGCCCCTGTGCGCATCGATCAGGTCGACGCTGCCCGTCTCGAGCGCTCGATCCAGGAGCCCGTCTGCGACGTCGACCATGTGCGGGACTAGGTGTGGTTCCTAAGCACGTTGTTCACGGGCTTCTCTGAGCCGGCTGATCGGGGGTTTCATTCCGAGGGCTCTGTGGGGTCTCTTGTGATTGTAGTGCTTAAGCCAAGGCCGGAGTGCAGAGGTTCTGAGAGCTGAGGTCCTATAGGGACGTTTGTACGCCCACCTCTGGGTCAGGGTCTGGATGAAGCGCTCGGCCTTGCCGTTGGTCTTGGGTGTGTAGGGCTTGGTGAAGATTTGATTGATCTCGCGCTCGCAACAGAGAGCCGCGAAGCGCTTGGACCTGTAGCAGGGCGCGTTGTCGGTCATGACCCGCTGGACCCCGATGCCGCGTGCCCGGTACCAGGCCAGGGCCCGACGCAGGAAGGCCGTAGCGGTGTTGGCCCGTTCGTCGGAAAGCACTTCGACGTAGGCCAGCCGCGTATGGTCATCGATGCAGACGTGGGCGAACTCCCAGCCGATGCCGTAGACCCGCTTGGAGCGATCGCCGTGGATGCGATGCCCAACCCCGCGGATCCGAGCCAGTTTCTTGGTGTCCAGGTGGAGGAGCTCGCCGGGGGACGCTCGCTCGTAGCGCCGCACCGGCTCCTCGGGTTCCAGGCGCGAGAGCTTGTGGAGTCCCAGACGTCGGAGGATCAGAGAGACGGTCGAGAGCGGGATGGAGGTCCGGGAGGCGATCTCAGAGGCCGTCCAGCGGCGACGACGTAGCCGCTCGACACGTCGGACGACGCGGGCGGGCGTGCGCCGCGGGATCCTCCGGGGCCTCGAGCGCCGGTCCGCCAGGCCCGGTCGGCCTTCGTCGCGATACCGGGCCAGCCACTTGTAGGCCGTCCGTAAACTGACACCTGCCGCCTCTGCGGCTTCCGAGACCGTCCAATGCTGTTCGCGGACGCGCTGCACGAGCAGCCAACGACCGGAGGGCGTCGTCCTCGCGTTAGGATGGAGCTTCATTCAGGTGCTTTCCTCTGAGGCTGGGGGTTGGTGGTACAAACCCTTTTCTCAGAGGAGCCCTGGATGAACAACCTCCTTGGGAATCACAACTAGGGAACTTCGTCAGAGGAAGAATGCGGGGCACTCAGGGACCGCCCTACACTGCAGGCATCGCGCTGGACTTTGGTAACCGAGATCTAAGATAGTAGGGAGAGCAGGAAGGGAGCCCCATGAAGGCAACGACTACCGCGCTGATCACCGCTTCTCTCTTTGTACTCACCTCGTGCTACACTGGACCGCAGGTGACGGAGACCGTCATCGAGACGGGGGACGGGGTGTTGATCGTGGATACCTACACGATCACGGCCACGGTCTCGGCTATCAACCCCAGGACGCGTCAAATTACCTTGGCCCTATCCGACGGAACCGAGACCACCTTCGAGGCGCCCAGAGAAGCTGTCAACTTCGACCAGATCGCGGTCGGAGACGTTGTCGAGGCCGAGGTCGCCGACGAGGTGGCGGTCTCCCTGATCGAGGAAGGCGCGCCGCCGAGCGTCGGGGCGGCAGCCGGGATCGCCCTCGCGCCCAAGGGAGAGAAGCCCGCAGTCGTCATGGCCGAGACAGTCGAGGTAACTGCCACGATTCGCGTGGTCGACCCGGCAGATCGCAAGCTCACGCTCGAGTTCGTGAACTCAGTATGAAGACGGTGAAGGTCGGGAGGGGCACCGATCTCTCGAACGTGGTGCCCGGCGAGTCCCTCAGGATTCAGCTGACAGAGGCGGTCGCGATCTCCGTGTCTGCGCCCTAGTGTTGACAGCATGCGCAATGCAGCAGAAGCAGGTAGAAGCCGGCCTCGCGACCGCGGGCCCCCGAACTGCGCGACGTCCGGGTCCTAGAGGGCGAAAAGGCTTACATCGCCGTCACCGCCCGCCACAAGTTCTGAGCGACCGAGGAGAGCAACGGCTCTAGGCTACTTACATCGACGCCTTCGCGTGAGGAGATTTCGTAACCATGAGACTAGGTGTCACTACAGCGTTTCTCTCTGGTATGGCTGCTACCGTCGGAGTGATCGTCATGCTCGGGGCTGGAGGCGTTGTGAAGTCGCCCACTGGCGCCGCTCCGGATCGCTACGCGTACTACCCGGGCACCGAAGAGCTCGGTAAGGATGAGATTCGCCTGATTGCCTGCGGCACGGGATTACCCGCTGCACGGCGTGATCAGGCTGCTACCTGCTTTCTGGCGGAACTCGGCAACGGTGAGAAATTTCTGTTCGACGTCGGTACAGGCTCGATGGCTAATGTAGCGGCGCTGATGATCCCTTATGATTTTCTCGACAAGGTGTTTCTGACTCACCTGCATACCGATCACTGGGGTGACCTTGCGACAATCTGGGCCGGCGGGTGGACCGCTGGCAGAACCAGGCCGCTGAGGATCTGGGGACCCACGGGGCAAACGCATGACATGGGCACCGCGTACGCGATCGAGAATTTCCTCAAGGCCTACAACTGGGATGCGAAGACTAGAAACTTCGTTCTCAGCGCTGAACCGGGGAAGATCACCGTCAAGGAGTTTGACTACAAGGCCGTGAATGCGGTCGTCTACCAGGAGAACGGCGCGACCATTCGCTCGCTACCGGCCATTCATGCGGGTGATGGCCCGGTGAGTTTCATTCTCGAATACGCGGGCCTGAAGGTGGTTATCGGCGGGGACACCTTTCCTAACAAGTGGTACATCGAGTACGCCGTCAACGCCGACCTCGCTATTCACGAGACCTTCCTGACCCCACCGGATCTGGTGAGACTCTACGGTCAGTCTCCCGGCCAGGCGATCGCAGTGGGTACACAGATCCACACTTCGCCGCAGGCCTTCGGCAAGGTCATGAGCACGATCAAGCCCCGCCACGCGGTGGGCTATCACTTCTTCAACGAGCAGGCCACTCATGACAACATACTCAGGGGCGTGTTGCAGACCTATACGGGGCCGCTGTCTCTTGCGGTCGACAACATGGTCTGGAACATCACCAAGGATGAGATCAGGGAGCGGATGATCGTGTCGCCTGATCAGGCGTGGGCGGTCAACGGGCCGAACAGGCCACCGAGACCACCGACCAGGGGCACCATTCCGGATCCAATCTCCGACTTCATCAAGGCCGGCAGGTGGCAGCCGGCGGAAGAAGCACAGGCTCCGATGGTCAACAAGTTCAAGAAGGAGAACGATCTTCAATAGGCGCGTGCCGGTCGCATCCAGTCTTCATTCTTGGCTGCATCCCTCTCTTCTACTCCCACTGGCACATCTGAAGAGGGCGCGAACATAGGAGTCCTTGAGGGGAGTTCCGCCAAGCGTGCAGACCACGCGGTGACGACCGTCGAGGCCGGACCCCCTGCTCCTACTGAAGGCTCTGGATCATCTGTTCGAGCTGTTCCTTGCTGAGGAACGGAATTGCAGTCAGGGACGGTCTCACGTTCAGTCCGTACTCCTCGTTGTACTTCGCGATCACCTCGTTCGTAACGGCCGCTGATTCTGGCTCTACACCCATCAGACTGAAGCGTGTCCACTGGTACGGGTTTGGCGGTGGAATCTTTGCCCGCTGAACTGGTGCCGCCACCGACTCGTGGTTCGGCATGGCCATGCGCGTGCGGATCCTGTCCTTCGTCACGTTCCAGACCATGAAGTCGACCGCCAGATCCATCGGCCCGTCATAGACCTGTCGAACTGCTTCGTAGACAGCCGGTGCCGTGTCGAAGTCGTTCTGGAGGTGATAGCAGACGGCTCGTCGCGGTTCGGTGATCGCCATGATCTTGCCGAACGCAGCCGCGGTGGTGTGACCCTGCGTACCAACGAATACGGCTTCCTGGGGGGTGAACCCCAGCTTCGATGCGAACAGAGCGGGCGGCGGGAAACACTCATGAATCGATAGATCCATTCCTTTCGTATGCTCCGCCCACCAGATGTTGGGCAGCGTGTCGCTCGAGTACGCCAAGCTCAGGCCGTTCCACTCCAGGATGGAGCTGACGGACTGATCGCCATCCAGTCAAACTCGACCACCTTGAGCTCCAGGCCGCGCGGGTCGACCGCACCGCCGCGACTGGCAAGCTCCCAGGCCCACATCTCCTTCATCTTCTGCGCCCAGACTTCCGTGCCCCACTCCGGCTTCACGCCACTGGGACCGTAGATCGTGAGCGGCGTGAGGCGGTTGTTGACGGGACCGGTCGCGTAGAAGGCAGGAAAGTCACCCGCGTGGTCTAGATGCAGGTGACCGAGGAAGACCTTGTTCAGCTGATCCAGCGGGATTCCCAAGGCACTGATCCGCTCGAAGGAGCCCTCTCCCATGTCGAAGATGAACTTGTCGCCGTTCCCAAGCTCGACTAGGAAGCAGCCCGCGGCCTGCTTCAGTCGAGGTAACGGCATGCCGGTGCCACACGCGATGACGCGCATCTCGTTCGGCGCCAACTCTTCCGTCCCCGGATAGTAGACGTCGCGCTCTGGGTACGGCTTCGTCGGCGACCACTCGCTCGGGCCAGTGTGTTCAGCTGCTTGGCTCTCTTTGAGGCGAACATCGACGTCCAGAGTTGTGAACGCCAAGATCGTCAGCCCCACGATCAGACTGACACCGAACAGACTCGACCACACACGGAATCTCGTCATCACCAGACCTCCCGTTACTTCGAGTTGGACACAGGCGGCTACGAACTTTCATACCACGACTGCGTTTCGGAGAAAGCTTCAACGGGCCATCGTAGTTCAGGCAGTATGCACACTGTATGCACGGCAGGCGAGCGGATGGAGGCCCGGACCACGCCGGTTCATCTCTGCCTCGCTTAGTTCGTCAGCCCGTGCTTCTTGCGGAATTCCTTGAACGCCTCGTCCTCGATATCCGAGACATCCCACCGACCGTCGAGGATGAACTGCGTTTCCTGCGGCGGGAACTTCTTGTCGGGCATCGGCGGCCGAGTGGGCCCGGCGACGTCCCAGGCGTCGTCTGCGCTCACGGCCATGCGCTCGCGGATGCCGTCACGCGTGATGTTCCAGACCATCATGTCGTCGGCCATGGACAGAGGGCCGTCGTAGGTCAGGCGAATGGCATCGTAGATTGCGTAGCGCGTCTTCTCCTCGTTGAAGAAGTGATACGCCACGGCGTGGCGCGGCTTCAGCGTGCTCATGATCTTGCCGAAGGCCTGGGCTGAGGTGTGATGTCGGTCTGCATCATCATGGAGCGCTGGGCGGGCATCCCATAGAACTCCATGAGCTGTTCCGGCGTGAGCATGCACTCGTAGATGATGAAGTCGGCGTCTTTCGCGTGCTCCATGAACCACACGTTCGGAGCCGTGTCGCCCGCGTAGATGACCTTGTAGCCGTTCCAATCCAGGATGAAGCTGACCGGTCCATCCCCGGCATGGATGGCCGGGATCGAGCGGACAATGACACCGTTCTCGTCGTAGATGACCTCGTTGATGCCTTTGTAGTCGAACTCGTGGACCTTGATCGAGCCGGGGACCGAGTTGATTTTTACGGCGCGCGTGACGTAGTCCCAGTTGAATGCCGCCATGAAACCCTTAATGGCGTGGGCCGTACCCATGTCCTCGCGCGCGCCACTTGGGCCCCAAACCTTGAGCGGCCCGGTGCGCCCTCCCGTCCATCCGCCCGCCCACATGCCGTTCAGATCCCCCCAGTGGTCGGTGTGCAGGTGGCTCAGGAATATCTTGTCGAGGAAATCGGCCGGGATGTTCAACGCCATGATGTTGCGCATCGAACCAGAGCCGATGTCGAACACGAACTTGTCGCCGTTGCCAAGCTCGACCACAAAGCAGGCTGCGCCCTGCCCGCGCCTGGCGGCCGGCATACCGGTGCCGCAAGCAATGACGCGAATCTCGTCCTCGGCGAGGGCCTCGCTGCCCGGATAGTAAACGTACGGATCCGAGACCGTTCCGTTCGGATCAGTCATGCGGGCACGGCGCGACGTCGCCTGCTGCGCCCACGCGGGCGCCACGCCGACGACCGACTCGGCGACGTCTGCGAGGACTTCACCCACCGTGGCGGGCGCGCGGACGAGCATCACGGAGCCCACCAGGGCGAGGCATCCGATCAGCACTGTGATTGCGGCGCGCGGGCTAAAACGCTTCATGATCTCCCTCCGTGATAGGCAACCTTCGGCCATGCTCGCGTCTTCGGCTCCAAAAGGTCAAGCGCCGGTCTTCTCTGTCCGATCGACACGAGTGGCTGACCTCTGCGCGGCGTTGCGTGGTCGTTCCTACGAAGTTCTCGCCCGCTGGCTTGATCGCGGACCACACCACAGGCCTCACTTGTGGGTCAACTCCCTAGTAGTTTTGACAGGGTCGAATCCCCCCAAGGGCCGCTGCGTAGTTTAGTCAGCCAGGCGAATTCTCCTGCTCGAACCCACCGACATTCAGGAGCTTGCGCTCCAACGAGGCGAAGCGGTAGGAGTCTCGCTTGCAGGAGCGTCGGTCTCCCGTCCGGTCCGCTCGCTCCGGACGGTCAAACGCACTAGAGCGCCTAGAGAGCTGACGGCGTTAAACGGCCAGAATCAACTCAGGCCACTCGTGAACTCTGAGTTGGATTCTTGGTGAACACCGGCCTGTCGTGTCGAATCATGTCGATGATGAGGTCGTGCGGACCTGCTAGACGTATTCACGTTCCTCGTTCTCGGTGAGAGAATTGAAGGAAGCGTCCGCGGTCCGTCGTCGACGCATGCGTCCTGGTTGCTCCGCTTCTCGCCCGGAAGTTGACCCGTCGGGTTGCCCGGGTCGTCATCGTCCTTCCGCTTCTCGTCCTTGCGCACGAGAGCTCTTCTGGCTCGTTAAACGGCCTCGAATCAGCGTCCCGTCCACTCGTGAAGTGCTCCGATGACACCAACCCCTGACTCGCCTGCGCCAGCACGGCGATCGAAGAAGTCGTGGGATCTCGCCCTAGCACGTATTCACGTTCCTCGATTCTTGGTGAATACCGTGGCGCTGAACACCTCGTGGGCACTCGGGAAGGTATTGCGGCTTCTATCGAAACATGGGTGGTGCTGCCACAGCCCTACATCGCAGGAGAGCAACGTGACGAACCAGCCGAGGTCGCTTCTGGTCCTCCTCTGCTCAGGACTGGCCCTGTCGCTGGCCAGCGCGTGCCAGTCTTATCCCCAGGTGCAGACCACAGTCCACGAAGGGCCGGGGAGGACGGTCGTAGTCGAGACCATCGAGGCCCAGGCCACCGTAGTCGCCATCGATGCCACCCGGCGCACGCTGACGCTGGATTTCCAGTGGGGCGAGAGGGAGACCTTCAAAGTCCATGAGGAGGCCGTCAACTTCGAGCAGATCCGGGTTGGAGACATCGTCCACACCCTCCTGATCGAGGAGACGGCGGTCTCCCTCGTGTCGGGCGGGGCTCCACCCAGCGTCGGCGCGGCAGCGGCTGTAGCCCTCGCCCCGGAAGGAGAGAGGCCCGGAGTCGTGATGGCCAATACGGTGGTAGTCACGGGTACAGTCGTTGCCATCGACGGCCACGCGCACACAGTGACTCTCCAGTTCGTAGACGGTCGGACCGAGGAATTCAACGTTCCCAAGCACCGAGACCTCTCGAACGTGGGCCTCGGCGACTCTGTTCGACTTCAGCTCACGGAGGCGCTCGCGATCTCTGTCGTCAGGCCCTCGACCGGAGCAGCGGGCTCGTAACGAGAACCGCGAAGGCCCTATCAGCAGTGGAAGAATCCCTGCCGCCGGGAGTCATTCGCACCGCACCCGGTACTCGGCGAGGATCTCGAGCACCATGGTTGCAAGCTACTTCGACGACTCCCAGAGCCACGTGAACCAGCAGGTCAGTTCCGCCGAAGTGCGGTGAAGCATTCTCTAGCTTCGCAGCGTACCGCACGGTTTGGCGAGAACCCCTCGGAGACCGGGCGCAAAGCTGGATCGCTGGTCCGGCGGTTCCCCTGACTATGTCAACTTCCCGCGCGGCCCCGCGTGCGCGTGAATTGCCCCTGGTGCCCGGCGTCGCCCTGAGCTAGCACTTCGCCCATCGAGCCCCCGGGAAAATAGCGGAGGAGCGCGAGGATTAGTCTCGCCACACAAGTTCTGTTCGGCCTGGCGGCCGGGATCGTCGTCGGGGCATTCCTGGGCGAGCTTATCGCCCCGGTCGGTATCGCCGGCCAGGTATTCATTCTACTGCTCCAGATGACGGTTCTACCGTACGTCGTCGTCTCCCTGGTGACGGGACTCGGAAGTCTGACCGCCAGGGAGGCCGTGGAGCTTGCTCGCCGCGCCGGCGGCTTTCTCTTGCTGCTCTGGGGCATCGCGCTCACGAGTGTCCTGCTCTTCTCGCTCGTCATCCCCGACTGGACGTCGGCCTCGTTCTTCAGCAGTACGATGGTCGAGCAACCACCGGCGTTCGACTTCCTGCAACTCTTCATACCCGCGAATCCGTTCGAGTCGCTTGCCAACAACACCGTGCCCGCGGTGGTGGTCTTCAGCATCGCGCTCGGGATCGCCCTGATCGGGATCGAGAATACGGGTCCCCTGGTGCGCTCCCTGTCCCTGATTGCTGACGCACTGGGCCGAATCACCGGCTTCGTCGTTCGGCTCGCCCCGATCGGCGTGTTCGCCATCGCCGCGGAGGCGGCCGGGGACCATGGACCTGGAGCAGATCCGGGGCCTCCAGGTCTACGCGGCGGGCTACATCGCGCTCGCTCTGTTCCTGAGCTTGTGGGTGCTCCCCGGACTCGTGACGAGCCTCACCCAGTTTCGCTACCGCGAAGTGGTGGGGATGAGCCGCGATGCCCTCGTGACGGCCTTCGCCACCGGCAGCGTGTTCATCGTGTTGTCCATGCTTGCCGAGAAGAGCAAAGAGCTGATCAAGCTCTACGCAGAGAACGCGGAGGAAGGCGCAAGGCTGGCCGGGGTCGTCGTTCCGACATCGTTCTCGGTGCCGAGCTGTGGGAAGCTTCTGCCGCTCTGCTTCATCCTCTTTGCCGGATGGCTGTCTGGCTTCCCCATCTCCGTGACGGAGTACCCCACCCTGGTCTCCGCGGGCATCTTCACGTTCTTCGGGCACACATTCGTTGCCGTTCCTTTCCTGCTCGACATGTTCCGGGTCCCTGCCGACATGTTTCAGCTCTTCGTCGTTGCGGACAGCATTTTCGGGCGCTTCGGGACTCTTCTCGCGGCGATGCACATCCTCTCGTTGAGTCTCCTCTCGGCCAGCGGCGCCGCCGGCCTCATCCGCTTCGACTGGACACGTATCGGCCGCTACGTCGCGATCACCGCCGTGTCCGGGATCACGTTGCTTCTCGGAATCCGTGTCGGATTCGAAACGTTGGGCCATCAGTACCAGGGTTATCAACGCTTCATCGAACGGGGACTGCTCGATGAAGGCGTCCCGGTCCGGATCCTAGAGTCCGTGCCCGAGGTCGGTGCAACGAACGTTTCGGGCCCAGCATTGACTCGCATCCGAGAGCGCGGGGTCCTGCGGATCGGATATCTCGCGGACCTGCTGCCGTTCGCATTCCAGAACGACGCGGGGCATCTGGTCGGCTTCGATGTGGAGCTGATGCACCACCTGGCGCGCGATCTCGGAGTTCGGCTCGAGTTTGTCAAGGTCGAGACCGCGGACGTGGCGCCTCTCCTGGCTTCCGGGGCGATCGATCTCTCTACCGGGCTCGCCGTCACCCCCGAGCGGATGGAGCAGCTCACCTTATCGAAGCCGTATCTCGACCAGACTCTTGCCTTCGTGGTCGAGGATCACCGACGTGAGGAGTTCGGAAGTCGAGCCGCGTTGAAGGAGCTAACGGCGCTTCGGCTCGCGGTACTGGGTTCGCCGTATTACGTCCGGAAGATCCGCAACTATCTCCCCCAGGCGGAGATCATCGAGATCGACTCGCCGCGTGCGTTCTTCCAGGGAAAAGTGGAGGGGGTGGACGCCCTCGTGTACACAGCAGAGGCGGGATCGGCCTGGAGCCTCATCTATCCCAGGTTCGCGGTCGCGGTACCTCAGCCCGACGTGCTCCGCGTCCCGATCGCCTTCCCGGTTGCTTTCGGGGACGGTGAGATGACGCGCTTCCTGAACCGTTGGATTGATCTCAAGGAGCGCGACGGGACCAGCGACCGGCTCTTCGACCACTGGATCCGCGGTAGCACAGAGGAGACGCGCACGCCGCGCTGGTCGGTGATTCGCGACGTGCTGGGCTGGGTGGACTAGGGATCGCGAGCTGGTTTCGTACGTTCCCGTTCAGTTTCACAGAGTGTAAATCGTCGCAGCCGTCGAAAACGCGGCTGTCGAGTAGCCCGGGGCAGTGCCCACCCTGGTCCCTCTCCAGATCCGGACAAGGAGATCTCCACCATCCGGCTCCTGTGGAGCTGAGGGGGTCGAACCCCCGACCTCTGAATGCGAGCCTCGAAGTGTGAGTACACTACTGGCCCAGGAGGATCGTCGATGCGCACTCCGTGGTCGCTTCTCGCTCTGGTCGCTCTCTGTCTGTTCGTCGGCTGCTCGACGACCAAGATCGTCGATAGCTGGACAGCCCCGGGCCTCGTAGCGTCGGACCTCTCGTTCGAACACGTCGTCGCGATCGCCGCATTGCCGGACGAGCTGCGGCAACGAATCGTCGAGGACGCGATCGCGGGGTCGACAACCCGCACGAAGGTGACGCCGGCCTACACCCTGCTGAGCCAGGCGGACCGGGCGGACGTCAAACGCCTGCGCGCGGTCCTGGAGAGGCACGGTATCGACGGCGCCATCACCCTGAGTCTCGTCCGCGTCGAAGACAAGACGAGATACGTCCCCGGTATGACCCGCACGGTCCCTGGCGGCTACTACGGCTATTACGGCGGTATGGGCACCGTCGTCCAGGAGCCCGGTCACTACCGCACGGACACCCACGTGATCGTGGAGACGAGCCTCTACGATCTAGCCGAGGGCAAGCTCCTCTGGGCTGTGGTGAGTAGTACGCTTAACCCCGACAGCGCGGACGAGGTGATTGAGGGCATCGCGAAGGCTGCCAACGAGGACCTGCGGAACCGGGGCCTCATCCCTTAGCCCGTACCGGGCCGGCAACTACTCGGTTTTGCCGAGCACTGATCTCGCCCGCGCACGCGGTGAGTCGGTGCAGCGGCGTGAAGCCTCAGTCAGTCGAAGCGGTAGGTGAACGACAGTTCGAAGGCCCACGCAAAGTCCTCGCTGCCGTACACCTTGATGGAGGGTTTCCCCGACAACGCGATGCGATTGGTCACCTGCTTGCCCACTTCGAGGCCGAGGGTCATGGTGTCGTTGCTCGGTCGATCGTCTTCTAGGTCCCAGAGGAAGCCAACGTCGAGCAACGCCCACCACCCTCTCGGCCACTGCGCCAGGAGCACGGGTCGGAGGCGCAGGATGTTCAGGTCGGCCCTTGAATCCCTCCCCGCGAAGGAGATGAGCTGCTGGTAGATCGCGAGGAAGAAGACGTTCTCGCGGAGCGGCAAAAAGAGCGCCGCCAGAGGCGCCACCGAATACTTCTCTGTGCCGAGCACCGGGTCGGATGCGGTCGGCAGGAGGAACTCCACTCCGACGAAGGCAGCGGCGCCTTTGGAGTGGGTCCAGGGACGCCACAGCACCCGCGCGCTCATGTCGCTCACACCGAATTCCGACCGCGCGTTACCAGGGTCGGCGTAGACCAGCGGGACTTGAAGTCGCAGCGCGACGCTCGGGCTCGGCGCGTAGGTGCCCGAGAACTGCGTCAGCACGATCTCGGTGTCCCTCGGGAGACTCAAGTACCCGGTGCGCACGCGGGCCCGCGAGTTGAAGTCCGTGGCCGAGCGACCTGCCGCGATGTTCTCGGCGATTCCCGCGCCGAGAGCCTCCTGCGCCCGAGCGGGCGGAGCGTTGCCCCACGGCAGTGACAGGACCACGAGAACGATCCATCGAGCAGGCAGTCTGCAATCCAACAGGGACATGACTCTAGAGCGGACACCCAGCGCTGCAACTTTGGTGTTGCAACGTTCGGATACCGTGGCTCACGTTCGGTGTCGGCGGTTAATCACCGCCCGACGAACAGGTGATCCGAGGAGTGCGTCAGTTCGGTTGCGAATTCGGCCACCCGAGCTTCGTGAGCTGCGAAGAGCCGCTAAGCAGCGCGGTCTGTCAAGAGATGCTTGTATTTCTGCTCAAGTACGGTGCGCTAGCTGCGGCGCTGATCGCCATCCTCGAAATTGGCCTCTGGCTATTCGGAGCGCCATTCAGGATCTACGCATTCTTCGTACCGCCCTGCAGGATCGTTGCGGGGCTTTCGGAAGACGTTGTCTCCCGCGTTTCCTTCTTTGGAGACATGGACAAGGAAACGAACGATCCACAAACCAGCAGCTGTTCTACGAGTTCGTCGTTTCGCTATCGTCCGAGGAACCGCTCGGATCAGTGAGTGCCGAGATAACCCGCCTGAAACCGTCCGACGAGATTCACACGTCACCCTCGTCGGCCGCGATTTCTGAACCCGTGCTCTACCATCCTTTGGGATTCTCGGAGCCGGGCCGGTCAGACCCGGATCACTGGGCCACTGCTTCCCATGTGCTCCCCGGTCAGAGTCGAGCTGTGGGTGTCGGCGCGTAAGTGGTTGAGATCATGCAGCCGACGAGCGGACTCGAACCGCTGACCTGCTGATTACGAATTCGTCCCGGACGTTGCATCGTGTTGCGGTCTGTTTGCCTGCGTTCGGAAAATCGGGACTTACGGTATCCTTGGTTTCGCCCTGTTTGCGCCTGTTGCGACCAGTTCGCACACCGTTTCGCACACTGCGTTTGAGGACCCGCCCACACCAATTTCTACCCGGAGTGCGCGAGTTTCTTCGAACGTGAGTCGCCCCCGTCTGAGCGGCGGCGTGGATCCCGTCCGAGCGCACATGCACCCGTGCACACCGTCGTTGTTGGGGGCTTCACCGCTCGTCGCCCGAGTCTGCTGCGCGAGCCTGACCTGGCTGCCCCGGGCCCTCGCCCCCGACTTTGCACCCAAACAAGTCTCCCCTCCGGGGGATACGATGGCGTGGCACGCGGGCCACATCATGCGCGAGTTCGACATGTTGGGCCTCGGGCCGGACGGGAAGCCCGACCCAAACTACAACGCCACTGGCAGCGGCGTGACTCCAGCCACTACAGCCTACGACCCATCGCAGCCACCGCATCAGATGGAGCTGACCCAGAGGGAGCAGGACATCCTCGACGGCAAGAGGGGCGAAGTGCTGGCCAAGGTGATGCGGACCGTCGTCGATCACGGCAACCTCTTCGGCGCGACCAAGCTTGTCGACCTCGGCGGCGCAGGGCACAGCGCGCTCTTTACCGGTACGCCGGCGATGGCGCCGGGGCGCGGACTTCGCCCGACCGGCCTCCCCCTCCCTGTCGGGCGGACCGGAAGGCCTTGCGCATCGCCGACTGCAGCGCGAGGGTACGCTCCGAACCCAGGGACCTGACGTCCTCCTTCCAGCGTTCGATCTGCTCCAACATCTCGTTGAACGCATCGACCAGGGCGCCGATCTCTTCGTCCGCGACCCTCTCTGCTCGGATCGAGTAGTCCTGGCTCGTCGAGATACGCCTCGCCGTTTCGACGAGCGCCGTGACGGGCTCGGAGACCATCCGCAGGAGCCGAAGTCCCGGCAGAATGGCGCCCAGGCAGCACGCGAGCAGGATCACGACGGTGAGCGCGAACAGGTCGCGTTCGATGTCGAGCCAGCCGAGGACGCCAACCGCCAGGACCAGTGAGGCGACGGTCGCCAGCATGCCGGTCTCGATCAGCTGTCGTCGAATCGGGTTGCGCTGCAAGCGTGTCAAGGCGGCGACTTCCGGACGTCAGTTGACCTCTACGTGATCGGGCAGATGCCGCCTACAGTTGACCGACGGCACACGCCGCCAAGTGGGCCCAGATGAAAACACTCTGGCCGTTGAGCGACGCCAGTCGCTGCTCGACCTTTGGTTCTGGGTTCCTCATACTGCTCGCACTTGATCCACACCAACCTCGAAAAGCGCCTCGTCCCCCGCTGGAGGCAGAGCGGGTGAGCCCCCGTGTCAGTATCGGTATGCCCGTCTACAATGGCGCTCCCTTCCTCGCCGAGACGCTCGATAGCTGGCTCGCGCAGGACATGCAGGACTTCGAGCTCATCGTCTCAGACAACGCCTCGACCGACGATACGCCGCGCATCCTCGAAGAGTACTCCCGCCGCGACGAACGCCTCCGGATCCAGCGGCGCAGCGAGAACGTCATCGCATGGGAGAACTTCAACGGCTTGGTCCACCATGCGTCGGCCCCCCTGTTCGCGTGGGCCGCCTGCGACGACCTGCGCCACCCGAGCTACCTCGGCCAGCTCTCGGAGGTACTCGACGGCGATCCGGACGCCGTCCTCGCCTACGCCCATACGGTGGTCTTCGGCGACCCCACCCGCGAGCGCCGGCGAGCCAAGCGAGCAGCCACGCCGGGCCTCGAAGACAGGAAGATCGACCGCTTGATCTCCCTACTCCGCACCAAGGAGTGGTACCTGATCTACGGCCTGATCCGCAGCGAGCTGCTCCGCCGAACGCGCCTCTTCGTCTGGCCCATGGGCTTCAACGCCGACGTCGGCCTCTGCCTCGAGCTCGCCACCCTCGGCCGCTTCGTCCACGTGGCCGAAGACCTGGTTTCCTTTCGCCTCCATCCCAAATCCATGAGCGTCGACCCGGACGAGCCGACCCGTACCCACCCCGGGCGTCGCCTCGACGAAGCCGCGCTCAAGTTCACCGCCGGCCTCGACCTCGACCCCCGCGAGCGCAAGCACTTCATGCGCCAGCTCCGGGTGTGGTGCCGCAAAGCGCAGAAGCCCCGTCGGTCCCACTGGAAGAGCGCGGGCTTCCGATCCGTTTACGTGAAGACCTCCCAGGCCTTCATCGATCTGCTCCGACCCTGAGGTCAGTCCCTCCAGTAGATCTCGCGACTGCGAGCGACCCCCCGACGGCGATCAACAGGTTGACTCCCAGGCTCAGCACACCGGTGTGAAATCCGTAGACTTGCACGAGAATGCGACGAGCCGGTCGTGTCCGCAGGCCACGCAGCGAAGGCGCACGAAGCCATAGCACAGCAAGCCACACTCGAGGTAGGCGCGCAGCTCACGCTCTACGAAACGGGGGACCGGGCGCTCCCGCTCCTGGGCGTGCGCGAGGAATATCTCGATGTGCTCGCGGAGGACGGTATGGAGCACGCCGTGCTCGGTTTGCGCCGCGAGCGGTCGCACTCCGCCGGTGGGCTCGGACGAAGAGGGGGCTTGGGAGACATGCTGGCGGCGCAATGCGAAGCCGATGCCCACGCTGGCACCCTCTTCGGCGTTGGAGAGGCGGTCCGAGCGGTGCATGTTCACTCTCGTACACATCCCCGTGGCGACGCGGGCTCACGAGAGGATCGACGATGGGCCAGATGGGCACATCCCACTCGCTGGATTCCGTTCATACCGTGTTTGGAGGCGAGAGATTCTGGGTGGCCTCGATGCCCTTCCAGCGCAGCAGGTCTGGCGTCAGCCCCTCGGACACGATCCGCTGGAAGTCCACTATGCCCTGGGCCTCGATGGCCTTGCGCGCTGCCTCCTGGCGTTCCCGTTCGAGGGTAAAAACCATCTTCTCGGCCCGCTGCTCTTCCTCGAGCTTCTCGGAGATCGCGATGCGGAGCCTCTCGGGGAGCTCGACATTCCGGATCAGGATGGCCTCGACGACGACGTGCCGGCCCGTGAGCGCGCTCTCGATCCCCTGGATGATGTTGGTCTCGACCGCCTGTCGCTTCGTGGAGTAGATCTCCTCGGGTGTGAATTGGCCCACGATCTTGTGAATCTCGCTGCGGATGGTGGGGTTGATGATCTTGGCGTAGTAGCCCGGCCCGATATTCTGGTGCAGGGCGGGAAGCTCTGCGCCCTGCGGCCGAAAGCGGATCGAGATGTCGAGGCCGACCGAGAGCCCGTTGCTGGCCAGGACGGTGAGTCGTTCGGGCCCGTCCTGGACGCGAACGTCGTAGATGTACATCGTGTCCCAGGGCCAGAGGACGTGAATCCCCTCCCCGAAGAAGTCACTCTGCGTGCCCCCCCAGAGCTTGAAGAGCACACCCTGGGCAGGGCTGCCACACCCGCACGCCGATCGACCCCGTGCGCTAGGGGCGACAGCTGGCGAATCGGAGTATGCTCCGGGCTCACGAGCCCAGATAGGAGTACCCCCCTTGCTCGCATACTCTACGATCGGAACAACGGACATGGCCCGGGCGGTCGCGTTCTACGACGCACTGCTCGCCGAGGTCGGCGCCAAGCAGCTCTTCGGAATGGACCGCATCAAGTTCTACGGAACCTCGACGGACGAGTCCATGCTCGCCCTGTGCATCCCCCACGACGAGAAGCCCCACGAGCGGGGCAACGGCCAGATGGTCGCGATTCCCGGAGGTTCAAGGGAAGGCGTCGACAAGATGTACGCGAAGGCACTCGAGCTGGGTGCCACCGACGAAGGGCCGCCCGGAGAGCGGATCCCGAATGTGTTTTACGGGGCCTACGTCCGCGACCTGGACGGCAACAAGCTCTGCTTCATGGAGATGACGTTCGGCTGAGGCTGGCGAACCTCTGACATCGCCGGCGGCGCAGAACGCGTCGCTGGCGCCGGTCAAGACGTCATGGCAACCATCCATCTTCACAATCCCAACGTAAAGGATGTGCCCGGACTTCTGTAAATCATCAACCCGACCGTTCACCCCGTGGCGGGCTCGCCCGTGGAGCTGGGCGACTCAATGACGTAAGCTCTCATCAACGTGATCGAGCAGGAAGTGATCGTAGTGACGGCCTTGAAGAGGTGTCTGATGAAGCGATTCACCGTGTGCATGATTCTGGCGCTCGTCGGCGGAGTGCTTACCGCCCCCCCACTGGCCGTTGCGCAACAGAGAGATCCGCTGCCTCGGGTGGAGCCGCACCAGCGGCTCACGGGACCGAGAATCGATGCGACCGCCGATTCGGAAGGCCTGGTTCCACTGCGCGCCTTCTGCCCCGAAGACTGGGACACCTGTCGCAAGTATTGGGATTACACGGTCAACTTCGTGCAGAACAACACGATTCCGACTCGCGAGAGGGAGCTCCTCATTCTTCGCACCGCTTGGCTGTCGCGGGGCAACTACATCTGGGGACGTCACGACGCCATCGGACAGGATGCCGGGCTTTCGGAAGAAGAGATTGTGAGGATCACGGTCGGCCCCGACGCGGCCGGGTGGAGCGGTTTTGACTCGACGCTGCTCCGCGCGGCGGACGAGCTTCACCGGAGCCGCTTCATTTCCGAGGCGACCTGGAACGTCCTGGCCGAGCGCTACTCTGAGAGCGAGCTGACCGAGGTCGTTCTGATCGTCGGGAACTATACGCAGCTCGCGATGTTCCAGAACACGCTGGGAGTACAGCTACCCGCCGGCTTCGCTGGGTTGCCCGAAGGGCCTGCTTCCCAATAAGCCCGAGCCCGCGACGGTGATGACTGTCCGCAACAGCCCCGTCGTGGAATGAAGCCGGGTGACGTGGGCCTCCTGACCGAGCGCGTAGGCCAACACAGGAAGGGTGGAACGTGGCAGGGACGTGCACCACGGACGGCATCACGGTCCGCGTAGCCGCGGGGTAGCTTGTCTGCGATGAGCCTCCGTAGGGCACGACACCGCCACGTTCATGACCTCCGGAAAGCCGAGCGGCTGGGTCACTGTGACGGCATGTCGGCGAGTATTTGGCAGATCGATCCCGATGCCTAAGGCCGCCAGCCGCGCCCCGGGCCCTAGCAGGCTGCTGAAAAAACTCCTCATCGAAGGGTACCTTTGAGGGAAGCCCCAAGGGGGAGATGTGAGAGGACCGCAGACGCTCCAGGGTGGGATCTTCAGCTACGTATCGCTGGAGTCCCGGATTCCCGAGGACCATCCGCTTCGAGCGATCCGGCGACTGGTGGACGCGGCGCTGGAGCAGCTGTCGCGACGCTTCGATGGTATCTACGCCAAAGGGGTCGGCCGACCGTCGGTCCCGCCGGAGCAGCTGTTGCGGGCGCTGCTGTTGCAGGTGCTGTACACGATCCGGAGCGAGCGCCAGCTGATCGAGCAGATCGACTACAACCTGCTCTACCGCTGGTTCGTGGGCCTGGAGCTGGACGATGAGGTGTTCAGCGCGACGGTGTTCACCAAGAATCGGGAACGGCTGCTGAAGGGCGAGATCGCTCAGCATTTCTTCGAGGCGGTGCTGGCGCAGGCGGAGTCGGAGGGGTTGGTGTCATCGGAGCACTTCACGGTGGACGGGACGCTGATCGAGGCGTGGGCGAGCCAGAAGAGCTTCGTGCGCAAGGACGAGAAGCGCAGGGACGATGACGACCCGGGCAACCCGACGGTCAACTTCCGGGGCGAGAAGCGGAGCAACCAGACGCATGCGTCGAGGACGGACCTCCGGACACCCGACTTGCGGGGATGAGCGCTGGCTCAGGGCGCTCGTAGCCCGGGTGTCCTGTGGTCACTTCGATGACGGAGATCGCGCTTCGGCCTGGTGGTGGCGTCGAAGTTCTGTGCCAGGCGTGCGGGGTAACGCTCCAGGCCCGAAGCCGCTCTGCGACAAAGCTGCTTGGCGTCTGTAGCCCTTGTCTCCAGCCAGGGTGATCCTGGCTGGAGACAAGCCCCCCAGACGCCAAGCACCATCTCGAGCAGCCGCTTCGCGCCTGGAGCGTTACCCCGCACGCCTGGCAGTGAGCTTCGCCGCCACCACCAGGCCGTTGCGCGTTCTCCGTCATCGACGTGTCCACAGGATACGCGAGCTACGCGCGCCCTGAGCCAGCGCTCATCCCCGCCAGTCGGGCGTCCGGAGGTCCGTCCTCGACTGCATGAAGTCTGGTTGCTCCGCTTGATCGCCCCGGAAGTTGACCGTCGGGTTGCACCGGGTCGTCATCGGATCCCTGTCGGCTTCTCGTCCTTGCGCACGAAGCTCTCACTGGCTGCGGCCCACAACCTCGATCAGCGTATCCGTCCACCTGTTGAAGTGCTCCGATGAGCACCATGACCCCTCAAGATCTACCGCCTGCGACACAGCACCGCCTCGTACCGGAAATGCTGAGCGATCCCTCGCCCTGCTCAGCAGGCCGTTCCCGATTCAGAGGTGAACACCGTCGCGCTGAACACCTCATCGTCCAGCTCCAGGCCCACGAACCAGCGGTAGAGCAGCTAGGAGAGTGACCCAAGATTCGGGTGGGCGGAGGTGATTGTAGCGAGGGCCCCCAACTGGACGTGGAGCGATGTACGGGCCAACGGGGGTCCGAGGTAGCCGGTAGATGTCGATCTACACAGATATGCGTCAGATCCAGGGCCTGACGTGCGCGAAACGGGTCCGCACCCGCCCGATCACGCCATCTGCGCTCGGCAGAGCGCCATCACGTTGAAGCCCGAGCACACCAGGTCCCACTCTCCCCGTCACCTTCTCCTGGCCGCGCAGCATGAAGCGCCGAAACCGCTGTCGTGCCTTGATCTCGGCAAACGGCCGCTCCGCCTGGGTCTTCCGCTGCGCGTAGCGTTGCTGGGCCCAGGGCAGTCGTAAGATCCGGTGCATCCGCTGCGCCCGGGCTCCCTTGGGCCAGCGGGACGACTTCCGCCCGCGGACCGCGATCAACGCCTGTTGTCCCCGCCGTTCCAACGCCTTCAGGTTCGACTCGCTCAGGTACCCGTTGTCGGCCAGCAGAATCTCCGCTCGCTGACTCGTGTTCGTCTCGATTGCCTCGACCATGGGCTCCAACTGCTCGTAGTCATTGGCCTTCTCTGTCAGCTCGTTCGCCACGATCAGGCCGTCCTCACTCGTCGCCAGCTGCGCGTTGTAGCAGTACTGCAAGGATCCCTCGGTCTTCATCATGTTCGCTTCGGGGTCCGCGAAGCTCTTCTGGTGCTTCGCTTCGAGCTTCTCCCCCTTCTCCCGCTCCAGCTGCTCCCGGGCCGCTCGGATCCGCTCCCGTCGTCGCTCGCGCAGCTGTAGCTCTTCTGGAAGCCCACCTCCGCCATCGTCGTCCCCGTGCTCTTGCTCTTCCGCAGCGTTGAGCTCGTCCATCTGCGCCACGATCTGCTCGATCTCGTCGCTCAGCTGATCCTCCGCCTCCAGCATCCGCGCGTGGCTCATCGCCTTGGACCGCGACGTGTTCGCCCGGATCTTCGTGCCGTCTACCGCCACCTGCCCGAGCTTCACAAGCCCCATCGCCTGCGCCACCTTCAGCGTCTGCAAGAACACCTCTCGGAAGTCCCTGTGGTGACGGTCCCGGAATCGGTTGATCGTCCGGAAGTTCGGTCGTAGCCCAGCCGCGAGGTAGCGAAACCGCAGGTCGTAGTGCAGCCGTCGCGCAAGCTCCCGCCCGCTGTACACGCCCACGACCGCCCCCAGAAGCCACAGCTTCAACAGCATCCGAGGCGGGAAGGCTCGCTCTCCACGCCGGCGATACCGCTTCTCGAACCGCCGCAGATCCAGCGACTCCACCAAATCGTCGATGAACAGGGGCTTGTCCTATTCGGTGTTGAATCTCCGAGAGCAGCGACTCCCGATTGAACGATCTTACGCGGCTTCGTTATCTACGTGAAGTGATTCCTCGTGGCGTCGAAGTGCGTCGACGAGCGTTGACATGTCTTTCAATCCCCTGACCCGGCGGAAGCCTTTCCGAGCGTCGAGGAGGGCGGCTCCGACCCAACGGAGCATCATCTTCCCTCCCCGCCACCGTTTCACTCGTCGTGTGTAGGTTGCGATCTTGTCGTTCAGGCTCTCGATCGCGTTGGTACTCCGGAGGCTTTGAAGGAGAATTCCATTCACTCCGAGGCGCAGCAGGGTGAGAGTGTCCTCCAAGCCCTCGCGAAGTGAGGCGGCCGCACCCGGATGCGACTGTTCGAGCGACCGCGCCAGGTTCTCGAGAAGTCGCTGCGCCCGCGCTGCGTCCGTCGCATTCCATGCCTCGTCCAGCGCGCGTTTGATGCTGGGGCGAGCGGTCTGCGGCAGGTGCCCGAGTACGTTTTGGCGCTTGTGCACCGGACACCTTTGGATCAGCGCCAGGTCACCGAAAATCTTGTCGATCGCTTGGCGCAGCGCTTTCGAGCCGTCGATCACGAACACCAACGCCTGGTCGGTCGAGAGCCCACGTTCCACGAGGTCTGCGAGAAGCGCCCTTGCGACGGCCGCGTTCTCGGTGTTGCCCTCGCGAATCCCCAGCGGATGCTTCTTCCCGTCGGAATCGAACCCCAGAGCCACCAAAATGCAGTGGTCACGGAAGTGGATGCCGTCAAGCATCACGATCTTCAAGTCGAGCTCGGCGAGAGGCTGGCTGATCCACTCGCCCAGTTTCTGCTCGGTCAACGCCACGAACCGACGGGAGACAGCGCTCCTCGAGGTCGACCGTTCGGTCTCCGTGGGCGGCAGTCGATCCAAGCTTCGCGCATAGCGTCGAGTCGATACGCCCGCTGCCACCGCTTCGAGCGTGTGGTGATCCAGTGGATCCCGATCCGTCGCAGCCTCGAAGCTCGGCAGTACAAGTTCTCCGCCCTCGATCGACCGAACGCGAGGTCGACGAATCGCGATCCGCCGACCTCCCAAAGTGACGGGACTCTCCGTGCTCCCCGCGCGACGACCGGGGCGCTCCTCATCGGGTTTCCAAGGCAGACCGCACAGCGCCGTGCGGTCGTGCTCCATCATCGCACCGAGCACTTGCTTGCCTGCCTCGACGCAGATACCGAAAAACGCGCGGTCGATGTCTTCGAGCGCCGACAACATCGGTAGCGGTAACTTGACGTGGGCGGTGTGAGCAACGGGTAGGTCTTGAGTGAACTTTGATTTCGTGAAATGCTTCGCCATGGTTGGCTCCTTCGTTGGGTTTGCATACCCCCTCCGTACCACACGGAGGGCGAAGGAGCCGCCACTCTCATCTCTCTAAATCACACCTTCTGGGACATCCCCGGATCTAGCGGGTGTAGGGACGCCGCCTCGTTTCCCTCCTGCGCGCCTCGCGGCCAGGGCCCGTGCGGCTGCGCGCGCGGCACCCCCTTTAAGGTAGTGGGGGGGATTATTTCCCCAGCGCCTTCATCCCAGCAGGCCGCGGCTTTTTTCAGGATACGAGAGCCCCGCCTACATCCTGCTGCAGGCGGCCGACCGTTTCCAAAGGTGAGCGACACCGACGAACCCTTCCGTTCCGGGATCCGTCCCGAACTCGAGAAGCGGACGCGCGCCCTGGAAGAGCTGGCGGTGGAGATGTACGCGAGAGGACTCTCGACCCGCGACATCGAGGCCACCTTTCGAGGCGAGGACGAACGGTCCTTGCTTTCGCGGACAGCCGTGAGTGAGGTCACGGAGCAGCTCTGGGAAGAGTACGAGGCCTTTGCGACCCGGGACCTCTCCGAGTTCAAGCTCCTGTACCTGTTCGTGGATGGCGTCGCCGAGCGCCTGCACACCGGTCAGCGTCGCGAGATGGTGCTGTGTGCCTGGGGCATCACCGACGAGGGCGAGAAGGTTCTCCTGCACCTGAGTCCGGGCACGAAGGAGGACACGGCCTCGATGAAGAACGTGGTGCGCCTCGAGAACCATTACAGCCCTTGGGAGCTGGAGCGGGCCCTCGCTCGCTTCGTCGAGTACTACAACCACGAGCGGCTGCACGAAGCCATCGGCAACGTGACGCCGGACGACATGTACCACGGTCGCCAGCGCGCGATCCTGAGCCGCAGAGAGAAGATCAAACGCTTGACGTTGGAACGAAGGAAGAAAGAGAATCTACGCAACACGGCCTAGCCGCAAATGGGAGCGAGAACCCTCTCTAAGAAAACCGGCCCAACGGTCCCAGAAGATCTGACGACGTACACCCCGCGTTTGTGCGCTCATCCCCGGAGATTCTCGAATGAACGGCAAGCTACGCAAAGCGGGAGTCCTCGCAATCCTCCTGGCCATTGGAGCCTGCGCCACGAACTCAGCAGAACCGGCATTCGAACCGGACCCGATCCTCCATCCGCCCGGAGGGCGTATCGTCTTCAACCGAATGTGCGCGGACGAACATCCGTACCGCGTCCAGGCATACGCCCGGATGGAGTCGCGAGACGGCCGAGCGCGGGTGGTGGCAGCGGTCCAGGCGGGATACCGGGCGACGGGCGGAAAGACAGTCTATATCGATGTGCGGATACAGAGGCTGAAGGTGAACGCGGGGAAGGAGTGGCAAAACGCGGACTACACGATCCGGCTCAAAGGGCGCAGCGCACGGAATGTGGTGGAAGGCCGTGAGTTTCGGAGCTACGTCGATCCCACCGCGCCCGCCCACAGGAACTTCAGGACCGGTGAGGCGGGAACCGCCGACTGGATCACGTTCGTGGAGCCCGAAGACAGAGCCGAGAGTTCCGACCGCTTCTACCGCTTCGGGCCGGAGCTGGACTTCAAGGCCCGGGATCTGGAGGTGGAGGGCCCGCAGGACGAGTTCGATCTGGCCCTGATGCTTCAGAACGAAGCAAACGGACAGACGCTGGAGCTCTGGGGACCACGGGTCCGGGTGCCGGAGCGGATCTGGACCATGAACCCGCCCACTCCCAAGATCCTCGGGCTGGTGCAGATGCTGAATCCGAGCCAGGAGGGCGGATTGTTCAGCACCTTGGGGCGGGCCTGGAAGTACCGCAAGTGCATCGAAGAGCGAAAGGCCGCCAAACGGTTCCTCGGCCCGTACACGACGCCAGGGCTCGGAGGCGGTGGATGAGGTGCAGTCCGTCCGCGGTGCGATCGAGGTCCGATCCAAATGTGCCTTCGTCCACTGTAGCGTAAACGGAACACCCACTGGGAAGCCGTCGGCGCAAACGCTCCCCCCGGAAATCGAGAGACGAGACCGGGACCGATAATGTGGCGCGATGCGCACGTCCCGCGCGTCTCGCAGATTGTGACCCTGGCCTGGTGCCCAAGTGGCACTGCGCACAAGGACGAGGTCCACCAAGGGCTCCATGCTGCAATCGTCGACGTGGTCGCGCATCTTCGGGCGCGTCCAAACGCCACGCGCGTCAAGGCACGGCTAGCCGCCCTTGCCCCCCCTTCCTTAAGAGGGCCCCCAGGGCTGGACCTGGCTTGCTGCAGTCCTAACGTGGGGGGCTGGGGCGGGTCGCCACGCTGCGGCCCTGGCCCCTCCGTTACCGCGGCAGCACGACCAGGCGGCTCATAGCGACCGGCTTCGTCCGGCCAATCCCCTTCACAGAAGTGAGGCTACGGACCCGCACCACTAGATATAGTGGTCGTTCTTGTGCCACGTAGTGCCACGTAGTGCCAATTGCGGCCGGCTAATGCCGCCTGGTGCCGCGTTTTGTCCCGTTTTTGGGGGCGCTTTCACCGTCCGATTCGTGACGTTTTCAGCGTCCTCTCAGAGCATCACGCTCGTGTTCTCACTGCTCTACGCAGGGGGGCTGACGTCGAATGAAGTCTCGCCGGTGAGGCGGTTGGTCCACTCACGCGTCCGGATCTCGGGAGGCTCACTCACCTCGAGGCCGGGCGGCATTAGCCGGCCGCAATTGGCACTACGTGGCACAAGGCCTCGAGCACTAGATCTAGTGGGTGTAGGGACGCCGCCTCGTTTCCCTCCTGCGCGCCTCGCGGCAGGGCCCGTGCGGCTGCGCGCGCGGCACCCCCTTTAAGGTAGGGGAGATTATTTCTGCAATGCGCTCGGTACCGGACGGTTCTTGTGCCACGAGGTGCCACGTAGTGCCGCCTAGTGCCAGTTACGGCCGTCTGATGCCGCGGGGTGCCGGCTTTTGCCACGTTTTTGGCGGCGCTTTCAACGTCCTCCCAGAGTAGGCCTGAATCCCGCCCGCCTTCGCGGGATTCGCACGCTCGCGCAGCGCCTTCGAGAGGGGAATCAGCTTGCGTTCCAGCTCCCATGGCTCTGGATGCACGTGCCAGGCAACGAACCCGTTGGCCGCCAGCCACTCGGAGAGAGCTTGCTCCCCGGCCTCCCCGAAAGTCATCCGATTGCCGCTCCCCAGGCGACGGAGCTCGATTCCCAGCTCATCCTCGAGTAGGCATCCGAGCGACAGCCGGAGAGTTGATCCTCCCGCGTTGCCACGCATGTGGTTGCGTCGAATCCGGCTCCACAGGTTCTGTTGACTCGGGCCGCCGCTTCTCGATGGAGCCTTGGGAGAGATGCCGACGTACAACAGGGTCAGGTCACCGTACCGCGAGCAACCAGTTGTCGGTACACCGTCAGGAACCGAACGGAAGTACCAGGCGTAGACGCCAGGTTCTCGAGGCACTGGGCTTTCCTTTGCTAGGACTTCAACCCGCGAGTAGACCCTCGGCGGATTTGTCAGTGGCTCGAATCCTCCCGTCATGAGGAGACAATCCTCCAGTCGCGTGGTCTCAGCGAGGGCTTAAGTTCTGCTCGACCTGCTACGGCGAGAACCCCTGGCTCCACTCTTCACGAGCCCCGAGAGGTCCACTAGAATTGTAGGGCCGGAGCTCTCTTGGAGCCGCATCCTACCTTCGCTTCTCAGAACGGCGACATAGGATTGATTCCGTCGAGCGAGCGTAGAGAAGCTGGATCTCCTTAGGTTCCAGAGACAGCAGGAACTCTAAGTCATCGGTGCCAACCTCAGAGATCGTCTTCTCGAACCTAAGGTACAGCGGGTCGAGGTCGAGGACAGGGACTCTGCAGAATACAAACGAAGGGTCGGCCTCGAGGGCATCGCACATCGCCAGGAATATCTTGAGGCTGTAGGTGCCCGTGGCGCTCTCGATCTGGCTCACGTGCGATTTACTGCACCCCACAAGCCGACTGAGCTTGGCCTGGGTGAGCCCCTTGGCCTCGCGGGCATCCCTCAATCGCCGGCCGATCTGCGTCCTCCGCTCCTGGAGGCGTCGCTCCAGTCGATTCATGGTGTTCCCTCGTCGAATCCGGGAGCCGAGGGCATTCGGAGACCGGAGCCGGGTCTGTCTACGGGCGGGGCGGAGGTACGAGCGTGAGCCGCCAGAGGAGGACTCAAGTGTAGCATCGTCGCTGAGGCTACCTAAGGCACTCAAAGGCTGCTGCTGCGGTGCGGGAATTGTCGAGCGGCCAGGCGCTCGGCTCAGCCCGCTCCTTTCTGGCCCTGCCCTACCTACTCAGGGCAGTGTCAGGTCGCTTGCCTGGCCCCACTCAACGATCTCGAATGGTGGATTGGCCCCCGCCTTGGCTATGAACGCCTGATACTCCTGGTCGGCGTTCGATTTCTCCGCGAACTCTCCCAACTTGACCATGTCGTCGAACTCGAGGATGTAGGTGATCGTCCCGGGTCTCGGACCGGCCCCAGCTTGGAGCACCCTGATCCGTGCCCCCAGACGTTCGTGGATTCTCTTCGCCTCGGAAAGGCTGCCGAGGAGCTCGGGGACACGACCCGTGAAAGGGCGAAACGTGATGACTGAGACTGCAGCCATGCTCTCTACCTCCTGATCCCACCCCCGCGTCACCCAGTCTATGCGGGGTTAGTATTCGTGTACACGATTTCCCACGCTTGAGAGCTCCCCCGACGAGCTAGAGCAGATCCTGGACCTCGTGATCATCCGCCATGGTTGGCCCCACTTCGCCACGCACACGAGTTGAAGACGTTGGTGCGGGAAGTGTCCGTTATGCAGGCACAACGACGACGGACGGCCAAGAGCCCACCGCGTACGGCAGCCGCTCCCCGAGGGGCTCCTTGGCTGATTCCGCTGCTCACCAGCTCCTCGTAGACATTCATGCAGTACGCGCCATAGGTGCGTTCCCCGTTGGATCGGCCCGGTCAACCGACCAAGTCAGAAGCGTAACTTAGCCTACGGCGGGTGGGTCACCATGGACAATAACACCGACGGTGCCGCTCAAGAGCACGAGTTCCGGAAGCCGACGTCGGCCCCGCGCCTCCTCAGAGATGATGGCGTCGGCGTCCTCAAGGAGCAGGTCGAACGTATCCACAAGTTCCTCGGCCGCCCGGGCGATCTGACGCACGTAGCGCGCGTGGTTCGGGTAGCGCACGCTCCCGTCGGGCAGGGGCTCGCACTTCAGGTCCGTGAACGATCCATTCAGGATTTGCTGACCCATTTGGAAGTCCAGATCGAAGCTGAGGTACGTACCCCGACCGGCTTCTACCTCGGGGGGCCGAATCGGCCCTCTGACGCTATCGCCGAAGGGCTGCTCAGTGAAGGGTGGTTGATCTGCATCTTGAGCTGCGCCAGGCGATCGGGGGTCAGTGTCGCGTTGCCATTTTCGTCCCGGTCGATCCACGACGGGTCCCTCACCGGGAAACCCCATCCAGGCGGCCGGCGGCAGGAGCTCACCCAGGGTGAGGTGGCGGTGTCCGGCGATGAACAGAGCGTGCGCATAGGGATTGAGGCTGAGAGGAACGAACCCTCCATCGCTCCTACATCCTTAACACTGGCTTGATAGTGCGTCCCGCGGCCGAGTCCTCGAACGCCTGGTTGATGTCTGCGAAGTCGTATGTCCGGATCAGACGTTCGTAAGGGAAGCGGCCCTGCTGCTGCAGCTCGATGAGCTTGGGCAGGAACAGGTTCGGCAACGCCGAGCCCTGGATGATACCGCGCAGGGTTGCGGTGCGGACAAAAATACCCATCGGCGTGAACGGGAACTTCTCGCCGAGATGCGGCGCCGTGACGATGCCGCATTCGGCGCCCATGGCCAGACACCTGATGGCGTCCTCGAGCGCCTGCTCGTTGCCGGTCGTGTCCAGCGAAAAATCGACGCCGCGCGGCACGATCTCTTTAATCCTGGCGGCGACCTCGCCGTCTTTCGCATTTATGGCGTGGGTGGCTCCCAGTTCGAGCGCGAGCTCAAGCCGTTCATCGACGATATCGACGGCAATCAATGGCGAGGCGCCGGACAATCGTCCCGCCATCACCGCACTCAGCCCGACCGCGCCGGTGCCGAACACCGCCAGCACGTCCTTGACGCGAACCTGCATCGAATTCAGGATCGCCCCCGCCCCCGTCTGTATGCCGCAGGGAATGGCCGCCATCATCTCGGTTGCGTGGTCATGCGCCACCGGCACTACGTCGCGTTCGAGCGTGATCGAGTGGGTTGCAAACGAGGACTGTTGAAAAAACGCGCTGGAGATGAGCTTATCGTCTAAGGTGATGGTCTTCGATCCGTCCAGGCGCGAGCCGCCGAACGCGATCGGCAGCACCCGCTCGCACCGGTAGCCATGCGCAGTGGTGCATTCTCGGCAGGTACCGCACCAGGCGTAAGAGATAACAACCCGATCGCCGGGTTTGACCCGGGTAACTCCGGATCCAATGGCTCCGACCACTCCGGTGCCTTCGTGGCCCAAAACCATCGGCGGCTCCAGCATCCCCTTCGCCATCTCATCGGTATGGCAAACGCCGCTGGCCTCGATGCGAACGAGGATCTCGTCGCTGCGCGGGTCGTCGAGTTCGACCTCCTGAAGGGTGAACTGCCCATGGGGATCATGCAGCACGGCGGCGGTGGCGCTGGTAGGCATTCACGTCTCCTGGTGTTGTTCTAGTTGTTGGTTAACTGTGCGCCGGTTGTCCGCGTAGAGGCTCGGCTCGCGCAGATCGCCGAATGCCCAGCTGAAGATATCGTGCAGATCCGAGATCTCGACGTCGTAGCCGATTCGCGGCGACTGGGTATGCGTGTACTTCCGGATCCGCACTGTAAACGGAAACGCGATGCGGAACGGCTCCCGCACCAGTATGATGTGCTCGCTGCCGGCGGCCCCGGCGTCGATGACGACGCCCGAGACCTGGTTGCGCTTGTCCTAGGGCGTGGACGAGCGCGCGCGCGACTCGGGCCGGCCCCCGCGACCCGAGACCGGGTTGACGATGACTCCGATGGGTCGCAACGCGCGGGACGGCTACGACGCGGCCTTCTTCTCCGCCCGCTCCGCCTCGTGCTTCTGGATCATCTCGGTCGCGGCCTTCATCGCTAGGCCCATGAACTCGGTCGCGTTATCGGACGCCCACTGCAACGAGTCGGCACGGTTGCGGTTGGCGCGCCGGAAGAACGGCGCGACGTGGCGCTGCCACAGCTCGTACGACTTCTTCGAGTTCTCGAAGTTGGCCCAGTTGTGGGCCAGCTGGACGAACGCGCCGAACTCGCCGACCTTCTTTTGTAGCCGCTCGATCTGCGCGATCGCGTCGTCTGGCGTGCCGATGACGCCCCATCCCGACTCGATCATGGATTCGACTGGGTCCAGGTCTTGTTCGGACTGGGACCGGCCGGTGATGTCGCCGCCCAGCTGCGCGGCCGGGTTGATCCTGAAGAAGTAGTCAATCCATTTCTCCAAGCCGAAGCGGACGTTGCTGCGCGCCTGCTCGCGTGTCTCGGCCAGGTGGACCGGACCCACGAGGCGCAGGACGCTCGGGTCCATCGGCACGCCGCGCACCTCCTGCGAGATCTCGTTCGCAATGCTCCAGTTGATTCCGAGCGCGTCGTAGCCGTCGCGCTGGGTCGAGGTGACGCACAGCATCCCCAGGCCGTAGCGACCTGCCGCGCGCCCGCCAGACGGCGTTACCGCACTGGCGACGGCCACCTCGGGATGCGGTTTGGTGTAGGGGAGTAGGTGGCAGCGCGCTTTGTAGAGCTCGAACCAGTCGGTCTTCTCCGTGACCGTCTCGCCCTTCATCAGGCGCAGGATCACCTCGAGCGACTGCATCATGCGCTCGCGCTGCGTGCTGGGATGGATCCCCAACATGATGGCGTCGGACGGCAGAAGACCCGGGCCCACGCCAAACATGACGCGGCCCATCGTCTGGTGGTCCAGCTGGATGATGCGGTTCGCCACCATGAGGGGGTTGTGGTACGGGAGCGAGATCACGCCCGTGCCGAGCTTGATGCGCTTGGTGCGAGCCGCCGCATCGGCGATGAAAATCTCGGGCGAGGCAATGATCTCGAAGCCGGACGAGTGGTGCTCGCCGATCCAGGCCTCCTCGTAGCCCAGGGCGTCGAGGTGCTCGATGAGCTGCAGGTCGCGCTGGATGCACTGCGTCGGGTCCTCGTCGACCGGGTGGTGCGGAGGTATAAAGACCCCGTGGCGCATTGTTTCCATGGTGGGCCTATTCTACGCCTTGCGTAGTAGGCCAGGCAAGGAGGGTCACCGGCTCCTGGCTGGGGCGCGTCCAGGCCACGCTCGGGCGCGCGCTGTCTTCGTACAGACCCACCTCGAAGAGGGGTTCGCGACGAGGAGGACCCTCGAGATCATCGCGCTCTGAGGTGCGCTCCTCGAGGCTCGATGACTACTCCACGATCTTTTCGGGCCGCGGAGCCCGCCGACGACACTCGCTGAGCGGACCCGACTTGAAACTGGCAGACGCCACGCTTAGGCTCGCTCTCGTTCTACCTCCGACAGATGGAGAGACTCGGTGGCCGAGCAAGTGAGTGCTTGGAGTCGACGGGACGAGGAGCTCTGCGCCGAGGGCGTTGCCCTTGCGAACCTCCCGACCCTGTTGATGGTTTTGGTGCAGCTGACCGGGGAGCTCCGTTGGCTGGAGGATCCGTACCGGCCCCGTCGGGCCTGGGGTATGGGCGACAATGACACGGGCCGGCTTCCCGAGCCCGTACAGGCCGAGATCCGCGAGGCGGCGCTGGAGGCCATCCTGGCCTGGCGGCGAGGTCGGCCCGCGGCGATCCCGGAGCCGTCCCCGGAGCTGCGCGTCCAGATGCTGAGCTGTGCGATGGGAGAGGAGATCCCAAAGGAGTACGCCCCGCTGATCGCGGCCCAGCTCGGCTTCGAGACGCTCGGTTCGGATGAAGAAATCGCAGTGCCGGACGGCTTCAGCGTGCTCATCATCGGCGCCGGGGTTTCGGGGATCTGCGCGGCGGTGAATCTCCAGCGGGCCGGCATTCCATTCACGATCCTCGAGAAGAACGCGACCGTCGGAGGGACCTGGCTCGAAAACCGCTATCCCGGGGCCGGCGTCGACACCCCGAACCACCTCTACTCCTTCTCGTTCGCGACGTACGACTGGTCGATGTACTTCGCATTGCGAGACGAGCTGTGGTCCTATCTGGAGCACGTCACCGACAAGTTCGAGCTAGGACCTCGCATCCGCTTCGAGACCGAGGTCGAATCGGCGGCCTACGAGGACACGGGGCAGCAGTGGGCGGTCGCCGTCCGAAACCTGGACGGATCGCGCGAGACGCTGCGGGCGAACGTTCTGATCAGCGCCACGGGGATCTTCAACCCGATCAAGCTGCCCGAGATCGAGGGGCTCGAACGCTTCGAGGGCCCGTCCTTCCACACGGCCGAGTGGCCGGCCGACCTCGCGCTCGACGGCAAGCACGTGGCGATCATCGGCAACGGTGCGAGCGCTATGCAGGTGGGGCCCGAAATCCAGGACAGCGTGGCGTCCCTCACCATCTTCCAGCGCTGGGCGCACTGGGCCGCTCCCTTCGAGCAGTTCCGGCGGGTCGTGCCGGAAGGCGTTCGCTTTCTGCTCCGGGAGGTTCCGCTCTATCACGCCTGGTACCGGATGCGCCTCGGATGGACCTTCAGCGACCGGATGCACCCTGCGCTCCAGAAGGATCCGTCCTGGCCCCACCCCGACCGGTCGCTGAATGCGATCAACGACGCGCAGCGCACGTACTTCACACAGTACATCGAGTCGGAGCTCGGTGACAGGACCGAGCTCCTGGACCTGGTCGTGCCCCCTTACCCTCCCTTCGGGAAGCGAAGGCTGTTGGACAACGGCTGGTACCGGATGCTCCGGAACGATCGGGTCCTGCTCGTCGCCGACCCCGTGGTCGAGATCGGACCCGACCGGATCATCACGGAGAACGGCAACGAGCATCCCGCCGATGTCCTAGTGCTGGCGACTGGCTTCGACGTTCTGCGCTTCCTCACTTCCTTCGAAGCGCGGGGCCGGTCCGGTCGCAGCCTCCGCGAGGTGTGGGATGACGATGATGCCCGCGCCTTCCTTGGGCTCGCGATTCCCGACTTCCCGAACTTCTTCTGCCTGTACGGCCCCAACACACAGCCGGGCGCCGGCGGCAGTCTCATTTTCGTGATCGAGATGCAGATGCGTTACATCATGGACATGCTGCGGAAGATGGCAGTCCAGAAGATCGGCGCTGTGGAATGCCGCCAGGACGTCCACGACGTGTACAACGAGCGCATCGATCGAGCCCACGAGAACATGGTCTGGACCCACAAAGGGATGCAGACCTACTATCGGAACGCGCGCGGCCGCGTCCCCGTGAACTATCCGTATCGCAACGTCGACCTGTTCCAGGTGACGAGCCGAGCCGATCTCGCCGACTTCATCGCCGAACCCCGCCGTTCGTAGAGCGGCACGAAGAACCTGGCAACGATCGCGCCGCTGCATCAGGCCGGCCATAGTCTACATCCTGCGGCTTAGTACAGGCTCAGGCTATTGAGATCAAGGAGAAACAAGATGGGCATTTTTCGTTTATATACAGGCAACGATGGGCAGTCTCATATTGAAGAACAGGCTCTGGCCTCACATCCGGGCCTAACCTCGCCGCAGGCCACGGCGGAGATTTTTTTCCATGAGCTGGCTGTAGATACAGTCATGGATTGGCATAATGCGCCGCGCCGGCAATATGTGATTGTTCTTTCTGGCCAGATGGAAATCGGCCTAGAAGACGGTACGGTACGGCGCTTTGGGCCGGGAGATGCCAATCTGGCAGAAGATCTCACCGGTAAAGGCCACACTACCCGTGTGGCTGGGAGTGAGCCGGTGCTGGCTGCAGTTGTGCCGCTTGCCTAGGCAGCGCTCGTATTGGGTCTCAGCGTGACGACTCTGCGCCTTCCCGTGTGATTCTCCGGCCTAGAATCTGTAGCGGAGCTCGACTCCGTAGTTCCTCGGGTTTTGCCACTGAGCCAAAGTTCCGCCTGTCAGGGTGACTTCGATTTCGCCACCGAGGTAGTCCTTGTCGCCCCAGTTCTTGATGTACAGATGGAGCTCCATATCACCCAGCCTGTCCTCCAAGCGTCCGCCGGAGGTCCCGTAAATAAAACGCACGTTACTGAGACTGAAGGCAGTCTGCTGCGTGTAAAAGTTGTTGAACGGGCTGAAGTAGTACTTATCCGTCCATGAGAACTCGTACCGCAGAGCCCCGGTGCCCCAATCTCCGATGGGTCGCTCGTATTCCGCATTGACGAACCAGCTCTTTCGCGGGGCCCGCGGAAGATCGTTTCCCTTCAGCTGCCTGGCTCTCGAGCACCCCGCGTTCAAGTTTTCGGGGACCCCGGGTTGGCACATTTGATCAACCGTAGGGAAGTCGTCAAATACCGCCTTCTGAAGCGACCCACCTCCCTTGAGCTGAAACCCCTCAAAGGGGACCGCCACGAACTCCAGCTCTGCACCCCAGACGTCTGCGTCAGAGGCATTCTCGATGCTCGAAGCGGCCTCGGTGAAGATGAGCGCCTGGAAGTCCTCGTAGTCGTAGTAGAAACCGGCCAGATTGACCTGGAGTCGATTGTTGAACCACTGACTCTTCACTCCCACCTCGTAGGCCCAGAGATCCTCTTGATCGAACTGCTCCCCGCAAGCGAACCCGTTTGCTCCGCCCGCCTTGAAGCCCCGGCTGATCGAGGCGAAGAGCAGAATGTCATCGGTCGCGCTGTAGTCGATTCCAAACTTGGGCGTCCACTTGGACCAGTCATTATCGTGTTCGACGCCGGGGCAGGAAACTAACAGAGTGCCGCCGGGGAGCCCGAATAACTCGCCCTGTACGTCCGTGAGAGTGAAGTCGATGTAACTCTTGAAATCCTTCTCTTCGCGCGTGAAGCGAACCCCGCCCGTGAGACGAAGGCGGTCGGTCACTTGATAGGTGCCCTGGGCGAACGCCGCCCACGCCTCGATTTTCTGGTTGAAATTGAAACCAAGATTCTCAGGTAATATCGGGTTCACGTACGTCACCGGGTACTCGAACGGACGATCAAAGCGGCCAGAATCCGCGCGATCGGCGAAGTAATAGAATCCGCCCACCCATTCGAGCGGCCCGTCACCCGCGGAACTGAGCGTAAACTCCTGGCTCCAGGTCTTGGTATCTTCGGTGTCCAGTGCATTGAGGAAGGCGATGTCAGTGCCGTCATTGTCGGCGTGATATCTCCAGTAGAACTTCTGGTACGCGGTGACCGATTTGAGGGTCGTGTCGCCCAGCCATGGGAGGCTCAGGTCCAAGTTGATCGTTTGGCTAAAGGATTGAGTCCGCCGCACAATTTTGCTCGGAAAGTCGTTCTGAAAGTTGGAGCCACGGTCGCCGGAAACGCCGCCGTAGAAACTCGGGGCGAGTGCCGGAATAATTTCGGTACCGTACTGGAAGGAGGGCCCCCCGTTGTGATCGCGGGAATACGCGTAGCGCCAGAGCACCTCCGCATCGTCGGTCGGAACCCAACGCAGGACGCCGCGGAAGGAGTCGTGGTCCCGCTCGTCAATTTCGCGCTTGACGCGACAATTCGCAATCGTGCACGCGCCGCCATGCTGAGCCCCGCCCCCCGCGAACTCATTCCTTCGGTAGCCGTCGTGCTCGTCCGAGGCGAAGCCCACGCGGGCGCTCAGCTGCTCGCCGATGGGGAAGGAGATCGCGGCCCTGGTCCGGAAACGGTTCTCGTTCCCGAAGAGGACCGAAATATCCCCTTCGTACTCGCCCGAGGGCACCTTGGTCCACAGGTTGATCGCACCCCCAGCCGTATTGCGGCCGTACAGCGTCCCCTGTGGACCTCTCAGGATCTCGATCCGTTCCAGGTCGGACAGGATCACATTGGACGTGGTGCTTCGCGGGAGATAGACGCCGTCGATGTTGAACGCGACGCCCGGCTCGCCCGCAGTGGCTAGGACCTCGAGACCCACGCCGCGCAGGGTAACCTGAGAGTAACTCTCGACCTCGGCGTACACGAGTCCCGGCACCTGAAACTGGATGTTCTCGATTGCGTCCAGGTCGCTGCGCCCGATCTCGGCCGCGGAGAACGCTGAGATCGCAATGGGAGTGTCCTGTACGCTCTTCTCGCGACGCTCGGCAGTGACGACGATCTCCTCGATCCCGTAGGACTTAGACTCCCGGGCCTCGGACTCCGCCTCCTGACCGACGGCTGGCGCCGGGATGACACTCAGCCCGCCGAGGATGAGGACTGCTGAGAAGGCAATTCGCAAGAAACTCATGGTCTCCCTCCGAGCGCACAAGCACCATTTTCATGTAGCAACTACAGGATTGCCTCACAGCGAAGCCCTGTTGTCAAGCGGAACTGGGGTCACTCTGAGTCGTCCTATCGCAGTAGGGATGCAGGAGCTGGCCTAAAGATCGGGTAGTCGCACGCGAACTAGCAAGATGGAGAAAGCTCGATGACCGGTACACGCGCGGACGTGTCCGGGCCCATGAAGGCGATCCTGGAGGAGCTCCAAGCTCTGATGCCACGGGCGCAGCTACCTCCAACCCATTCACACGTGGTCTGAGACGGTAGCCGTTGGCGACAACGCCAAGGCGGTTCAGAAGTACCCCGAGCTCAACGACGCGCTCCGTCCGTGGCACCCCTACCCGACGGACCGGGACGGGCCATCGGCACCCCAGGAAAATGAGGGCGTCTCCCGCATGATGGGCGTCGGAGACAATATTTTCGTCTGACCTCGGGCGTTACGACGACGGTTAGTTCACACCTGACGGCCGCATCCGTGCAGCTCAGCGCCGTGTGCTCCGCGGTGCCCGCCTGCGCGGGTTACGAGGTGTGGCTCAGAATCGCGTCGGAGAAGCGCTCAAACGCCGCCGGCGGTAGCTCGTGACCGAGGCCCTCGATCGACACGAGTTTCGTGCCCTCGATCTGATCCGCTAGGGCGACCCCGTGCGCGTGGGGGAGGATCGGGTCCTCAGTGCCGTGGATCACCAGGGTGGGCAGGCGAAGCGCCTTCAACGCGTCGGGGCGGGGGGGGGTGTGGGGGCTGACCAAAGCGTGATTGAACGCCGCGTCGTGGTTCGACGCTCGGTCGACGCAGCGGGTCTCGAGCGCTCCAAACCATCTCTCGTCGAAGGGGGCGAAGCTGCCGCTCATGGTGCGCCACAGCTTCACGCCGGCCTCAATGCGCTCCGCCCGCGTCTGCGGCGGCCGCTCCGCGCGTTCGGCCAGCATGTCCAGAACCGGCTGTGTGGGCCCGGGGAGCTCGCCCGGCTCTTGCATCACGTCGCGTCCGGCCACGTTTGAGATCGGTGACGAGAAGACGAGGGTCAAGGTGCGCACGCGCTCTGGGAAGTCGAGGGCCAGGATCTGGGCGATCATCCCGCCCATCGACGCCCCGACCACGTGGGCCGACTCCAGCCCGTAGCCTTCGAGCTACGCCCACCGCGTCGCGGGCCATGTCGTCGAGCGTGTAGGGGTCGGTTGCAAAGTCGAAACAGGTGGTCTGGCCGGTATCGCGGTTGTCGTAGCGAATGACGTACCGCCCCCCCGCGACCAGTTGCTCGCAGAACGCCTCCGGCCAATGCAGGCCTTGGGCGGTCGCTGCCATGATCAAGAGGATTGGGGGATTGGAGGGGTCTCCAAAGTCCTCCGTCCAGATCTCGATCCCGTTCGCCTTGAGGGTCCGCTCCGCCATGTCGCACTCCTTTGAGCCATCGGACAGTCTAATAGGGCTTTGGTGCTCTTGACAATTGCCTTTCGTCCGATCCCGGAGTGCCAATGCGAGGGTGCAAGAGCGGCGGCTACACGCTCACGTGACGGTCACGGAGAGTACGGGCGGCTCCTTGGCGTCGGCGGGAGCGTGTATACTGGGCGCCCTATCCGATAGGAGCCCTGCGATGGCCTACGAGATCCTGCGCTTTCCCTACGACGGCACAATCGACGCCGACGGCCACGTCCTGGAGCCCGCGACCCTCTGGGAGGACTACCTGGAGCAGAGATACAAGTCGCGCGCGATGCGCATCCAGGTCGACGACGAGGGCCTGGAGTACCTCGAGATCGATGGGCGGAAGTCGGAGCGGACCAACAGGGGCTCGCTCGGGGTCATCGGCGCCATGGGGGAAGAGGACCCGCGCCCGAGCCCCGAGCGCCGCTACATGGACCACATCCCGTACGGCGCTGCCGACCCGAAGGAGCGGCTGGAGCTACTCGACCGGGAGAACCTGGAGAAGGCGCTGCTCTACCCGAGCATTGGGCTGCTCTGGGAGTGGGCGGTCACCGACCCGGAGATCACCGTGGCCTACCAACGCGCGTACAACCGCTGGATCGCGGACCTCTGCCGCGACTCTGGCGGTCGCCTGGTCCCGATCGCCCACCTGACATTGCTTGACCCCGAGGCCGCAGCGATCGAGCTGGAGCGCGCGGTGCGAGACGGCTGCAAGGGCGCGTATCTGGCTCCGTTCAGCCACAGCAAAGTCCCCCACGGGCACCCCGACCACGACCCGATCTACGCCAAGGCGGTGGAGCTGGACGTGCCGATTGCGCTGCACCCTACCTTCGTTCCGGGATCCATCAACGGCGACCTCTTCGAGTGGACCCGCGAGAATGACGCGTTCATTGCGGCCGGGCTCTTCGTCCGCGCGTGGGTGCAGCAGTCCTTCCTCTCCTTCCTGTCGTACGGCACGCTGGACCGCTTCCCGACCCTGCGCCTGGGCATCTTGGAGTCGGGCTCCGGCTGGATCGGCTCGGTGCTCGACCGGATAGACGGGATGAGCGACGCGATGAACCTGCGGAAGGTCAAGCCGGGCCCGACCGCCGCGGAGTACTTTCGCCGGCAGTGCTTCATCTCGGGCGACCCCGACGAGACGGCCGCCCCCCACATCATCGACCACGTGGGCGCAGGCAACTTCATGTGGGCGACAGACTACCCGCACTTTGACCACTCGCACACCTGGGTGCGTTCGCTCGAGAACTTCGTGAAGCCGCTCACCCCCGACACGCGCCGCAACGTGCTGGGCAACAACGTGCGCCGGATCTACAAGCTCGACTGAGGCGCGGCGGTAGCGTGTCGCCTCGAGCCTGGCGAGGGGCGCGCCCAGGCAGAAGTGGGTTCCGCGACCGAAGGCAAGGTGGACATACCATGACAACACGCGTCGGTTTCATTGGTCTTGGCAATATTGGCAAACCCATGGCCCTCAACGTTGCCAAGGCTGGTTTTGACCTCATGGCTTATGATCTACGAGAGGAACCGCTGGCTGAGTTGGCTGCAGCTGGGGCCAAGACTGCACGTTCTGCGAACGAAATTGGTGCCCACGGCGAGATCATCGAACTCGTTGTTGTAGACGACGCCCAGGTCGAGGCAGTCACGCTCAAAGAAGGCGGAGTCCTAAGCGGTGCCAAGCCCGGCAGTGTCATTGCGATTCATAGCACCGTGCATCCCAGAACGATCCGCAAAATCGCCGAGCTGGCCGAGGCACGCGGAGTGAGCGTTATCGATGCTGAAGTCAGTGGAGGCGAACGTGGCGCAGAAGCCCAGACGCTGTGTTACATGGTCGGTGGCGACCAGGCCGCGTTTGAAAAATGTCGGCCCGTGTTTGAGACATCGGGAGCAAACATTTTCCATCTCGGCGATCTGGCCATGGGGTCAATGGCCAAACTAGCTCACAATCTCATTGCCTACGTCAATATGCTGTCCGCCTCCGAGGGCATGAGACTGGCCGAAGCCGCCGGGCTTGATCTCACTACGTTCCAGGAAGTTGTCAAAGCCAGCGCCGGCCAGAGCAAAGTCGCCGACAACTGGGTTCGCCAGCGTAACTACACCTACACCACCGGCCCTCAAGGCCTCATGCAGTTGATGCATAAAGACCTGCGGCTGGCCTTGGAGCTGGGCCATGATTTGGGGCTCACCTTGCCCGGCGCCGCTCTGACGCAACAGCTGATTGATCGGTTTTTGGGGATCAAGGACTAGGCGTGTTCGCGGGTTGATCGCCCCGTTGGGACTCGTAGTCGGCGCTCATTCGCGCGAGTCCGTCGCGGCGCAGGTCGCCACGAATACGTCCGCACGGGCAAGCAACCGGCGAATCGCCTCGGCGCCCTTCGGCGATGCGACGGACGCGGAGCCCCGTGAGCGGGGCATCCTCTACTGGCTGGTCCTCACTGTGCACGCGAGCGCCCCTCAGTCGTCGAACTCCGCAATGACCGGCGCGGCCTCGTCGAGGTAGGGGAGTGTGCGATCGGAATCGGCCGTGTGCATCGAGGGCGGCAGCAGCACGATGCGCTCGACGCCCAGGCTCCGGTACTGCTCGTAGCGGCTCGGATTCGGCGGCCCCCACGAGAAGATGCTGATCGGGATCGTCTCGGGATCCCGATCCGCCTTGGCCGCGAGGTCGCGGAACATCTCGATCGCCGTGGCGGGACCGCCGATCTGGACGAGCACCGTGTCGATCGGACACCACGCGTCGGCGTACTCAGCGGCGTGACCGATCCCGACGGGGCCGGCGTTGCCGAGAGCGATGGGCACGGGCTGTTGATTCGGCTTGGGATAGACCCACGACGCCGTGAAGCGGTCCCAGCGGCCCTGATATGCAGGCTCTTCGCTGGTCCAGACCGTTCGCAGGGCATCGACCCGCTCGCGCATGGCCGAGTACCGCTGCTTGAACGGGAGGTCGGGCCGATGATTCGCGAGCTCCTCCTCGTTCCACCCCACGCCGATCCCGAGCAGGACTCGCCCGCCCGACAGGGCGTCGAGTGTCGCCACGGTGCAGGCCAGGTCGAGCACGTCGTGCTGCAGAACGAGACAGATGCCGGTGCAGAGCTTGATTCTCGAGGTCGCGCCCGCCGCGGCCATCAGCGAGACGAAGGGATCCATCATGTGCCAGTAGCAGTCGGGAAGCTCGCCGCCGAACGGGTACGCCGAATCGCGGCTGATCGGGATGTGGGTGTGCCCTGGCATCCACACCGAGTCGAAGCCCCGGTCTTCGAGCTCCTTGGCGAGGACATCCGGACGGGGTCCACCAACGTGATTCGAGCTGAGGTAGCCAAACTTCATGCAGAGCATTCTACCCCGATTCCCGGAAGGGGACGGGCCGAGCGCCCACGTGCTATGGGCGGCCGCTCGCGAACCGCTCCCCGTTTGGAGATCTCCGTCGACCAGATCGACGACCCGCCCCCGTGCGGCGGGTGAGCGCAGTGCAGCGCCAATACAGTCCGCGACGTCGTCGCAGCGAGACCATCAGGCGGGGGCAGCCATCCTGCGCTATCGGCATCTCGCACGCCGGGCGGAAGCTGCTTGCGCCGCACTTAGGCCAGGCGGTAGGATCGTTCGAACCCGTTCGCCGACGACAGTTGGCGCGAGCGCCCCGCGGCCAAGCAGGGGCTGGGAGCCACCCGAGAGGAGAATCTAGGCCATGGCCGAAGACCTGCTCGACGACCTCCGAATCATCGACACTGATACGCACCTTTCCGAGCCGCCTGACCTCTGGACTTCCAGGGCGCCAGCCGCCTACCGGGATCGCGTTCCCCAGATCAAGGAAGGGGCCAAGGGCCTGCGCTGGATCGTCGATGGCGACATAGAGATCGCCTACACGTCCGCCGTCAGCGTGATCGCCCCAGACGGCGGGAAGGTGCTCGGCGTCGAGTTCCTTCGCAAGAACACCGAGGAGGTGCACCCGGCTTCGTCGGAGATGGGGGCTCGGACCGCCCTGATGGACGAGCTCGGCATCTGGGCTCAGGTGATGTACCCGAACGTGGCTGGCTTCGGGAACCAGAGCTTCATGAGGGTCGAGGACAAGGCCCTGCGTATCGCTTGTGCCGAGATCTACAACGACGCCATGGCCGAGATGCAGGAGGAGTCGGGCCAGAGGGTCTTCGGCATGGCGCTCATGCCGTGGTGGGATATCGAAGCATCGGTGGCCGAGGTCGAGCGCTGCCACGAGCTCGGGCTGAAGGGCGTGGTCACGTGCTCGAATCCCGAGGAAGCTGGTATGCCCGATCTCGGGACCGAGGACTGGTATCCGTTCTGGGAGGTTTGCCAGGCCTTGAAGATGCCGGTGAACTTCCACATCGGGTCGTCCAAGACGGTGTTGGACTTCTTCGGCCAGGGGTCGCCGTGGCCGTCGATGAGCTCTGAGTCGAAGCTGGCGATCGGGTCGGCGAACCTCTTCCTCGGTAACGCCCGCGTCCTCGGCAACCTCATCTACGCAGCCGTCCCTGAGCGATTCCCGGAGCTGAAGTTCGTGTCGGTCGAGAGCGGGATCGGGTGGATCCCGTTCTTCCTCGAAGCCCTCGACTACCAGCTCGGCGAGACCGCGCCGACCGACCGGAAGCGACTCTCGATGCTGCCGTCGGAGTACTTCCGACGACAGTTCTACGGGTGCTTCTGGTTCGAGACCGTCGCCCTCACCCACCTGCTCGACTGGATCGGCCCCCAGAGCGTGATGTTCGAGACCGACTTCCCCCACGCGACCTGCCTCTACCCGAAGCCGCTTGACCGGGTGCGGGAGACCCTCTCCGGGCTCGAACCCGCGGTTTTGAAGCAGATCCTGCAGGACAACGCCGTCGAGCTGTACAACATCCCGCTCCCCTGACGCTGCGTGTTCTACCGGTCGTAGGTGCCGGTGTAGGTCGCCTCGGCGAGGATCGAGTTGGCGATCACGCCGACGATGTCGCCCTTTGGTGGAAGCCACCACGAAGATGGGGTCCCGCGGGGCGTCCGGATCGTCGACGATGAGCACCAGGCTGACGGTCCCATCGGGCACGCCTGTCCAGTTGATCGTCGGGATCAAATCCTCACCGCCACAAGGATTCGCCACTGGTATCGCCGCGCCATCGGCGAACTCGGCAACGGTCATGGCCTCGGTGGACGTCTCATAACCGGCCATACGTGGACGTCTCGTAACCGGCCATAGGGCCGGCCCGGGACGGATGGTTTCTACCTCGATGCGGTGTCCTTGTGCAAGCTCGTGGTCTTCTTGGTTCGCCAGCTGCGGGGGCCGCACTTGAGCAGATGGCCGTGGTGTAAGAGACGATCGAGCATGGCGGTGACTGCCGCGGTGTCCCCCAGCAGCCTTCCCCAGTCGTCGACGGGGCGGTTCGAGGTGACGAGGGTGCTAGCTCGCTCGTAGCGTCGCATGATCAGCTCGAGTAGGTCCTCGGCCGCGGTGGTCGGCAGCTTGCGCATGCCGAGATCGTCGAGGATGAGCAGCGGCACGCGGGTCATCTCGACCAGGTACTCCTTGCGGGTGCCCTCGAGGGTGGCGTCGGCGAGCTCCTCGAGGAGCATGTGGATCTCGCGGTAGGCCACGCGATGGCCCTGGTGGATGACCGCGAGACCGATGGCCTGCGCGAGGTGACTCTTGCCCGTACCAGGCGGGCCGAGGAAGACAGCGTCTTCTGCCCGCTCGAGGAAGCGCCCCGTGGCGAGCTCGAAGACCAGGGCGCGGTCGATCTTCGCGTTAAACTTGAAGTCGAAGCCATCGAGCGTCTTGTTTGCATCCCGAAACGCGGCCTGCTTGATGCGCCGGGCGAGCAGGCGGTCCTGTCGACGTTGGAGTTCGTCTTGGACCAGCGCCGAGAGCAAGTCGATCGCGAGCCACTCTGCCTTCTGGGCTTCGAGCAGGCGCATCTCCAGATGATCGGCCATCCCCGAGAGCCGGAGCTTGCGCAGGGCGGGGTCGAGTTCAATCAGATTCACGGGAGGTCTCCTCGGTGCGGCGATCGATCAGATCGCGGTAGTGGTTAAGCTCGCGGATCAGCGGGTCCACCTGCTTCAGCGTGAGCGGTAGCGAAGGCTGGCGCTCCAGGTAGCGCTTGATGAAGCGGTAGCTCGGCAGCTCGAGCGCCAGGGCGGTCGCGCAGACCTCATCGACACGCGCGGTGCCATGACGCTTGCAGAGTGAGAGGACGCCCAGGATGCGACGCACGCCGGGCTCGCCATCCTGCCGGTGGATGGCCTGGCAGACGACGCCCACGTGCTCACCCGCGCGCCCGGCCCGAGCCAGCAGCTGGAGCGTCGTCGGAGGCGTCCGCTTCGGACGATCCTCCTCGCGCATCCGACGCTGGCCCCGTTTCTGCAGGACGTGCTCGCGCAAGAGCTGGCCCGTTCGCGGATCGATCAGACGCAGCCGCAGTGCGTCCCACTGCACCGCCACCCGACGACCCAGCCAGCCCGGAGGCGCGTGGTAGTAGGCGCCCTCGACCTCGACGGCCCCATCGAGGTGCACCGTGCGCTCGCCGTGGGCGTAGTAGCGGAACGGCTCGACGGGAAGCGGGAGCAGGTGGGGCTTCTCCTCGGCGTACATCGCGGCCACTTGGCGCTTCGTGGTGCCGTGGATACGCGTGTCCGCCCAGCGTCTCTCCCAGCGGTCGAGATATGTCTGAGCCTCTTCGAGTGACTCGAAGCGCAGACCCCGCAGCTTCTGCTGGGCGTGCCGCACCCCCGACTCGACCTTCCCCTTGCGATCGGGATGCCGCACCCGGCAGGGCAGCGCCGTAACACCGTAGTGCGAAAGCACGTCGCGATAGAGCGGGTTGAGGGCCGCGTCGTAGACGTCGGGCTTGAGGACGCCCTCCTTGAGGTTGTCGAGCACGACCACCCGAGGCGCGCCAGCGAGACGACGGAAGGCCTTCTCGTGAAGCTCCGACCAGACCTGGCTGCTCGACTTCCACACGAGTAGCCGCACGGACTTGCGGCTATAGCCGAGGGTGAAAACGAACAACCGCGTGCGCCGATACTTTCCCGACGCCGGATGCCGCACCATCGGACCGTCGCCGTAGTCGACCTGACCTTCCTCGCCCGGTGCGGTCTGGATGACGGGATGTGCCTCGCGCGGGGCCCCCTCCCGCAGCTTCGCGACGAAGCGCTTCACGCTGGCGTACCCGGCCGGGAAGCCGTGGTCGTCGACCAGGTCCTGCCAGATCGACATCGCCGTCCGCCCCTGGCCGACGCCCGCCTCGATCCACTCGCGATACGGCTCACAGGTGCTGGCCTGTGGGCTGCGCCCGGGCAGCGGCGACCAGCTGGGCTCGGTGGACGTCCCTATGGCCGGGTTTGCTCCGACCCTCGACTCGGTGGACGTCTCTATAGATGGGATGAGAAGGCCAGCCTCCTGCGGCGCAGTACCGTGAGGTCTGCAATGCAAACAACGGGCTCAAGGCCCAACAGGAGGCTGACATGGGGAAGGGTACCACCGAAGCGACGGGGATCACGATCGGCATGGACATCAGCGATCGCTTCACCGAGGCCTACGCGCTCGACGAACACGGCGAGTGGGTCGAGAGCTGGCGAATGCCGACCAAGCAGGAGGCGCTGCGCAGCGGTCTCTCGCGCTACCCGGAGGCTCGGGTGGTGCTCGAGGTGGGCTGCCATTCGCCGTGGATCAGTCGGCAGCTCGAGGCCGAGGGTTTCGAGGTGATCGTGGCGAACCCACGACGGGTCCGGCTCATCGCCGAGAGCGACAAGAAGAGCGATGGCTTCGACGCGGAACAGCTGGCGCGGCTGGGGCGGTTGGACCCCGGGCTGCTTTCTCCCATCGTGCATCGGGGCGAACGGGCTCAGCGGGATCGGGTGCTGCTGCTCGCTCGGGACGGGCTGGTGCGCGCGAACCCAGCGGATCAACCAGGTGCGAGGCTTCGCGAAGTCGTTGGGAACGCGACTCCCATCGAGCTCGTCGGAGGCCTTTGCGAAGCGCGTGCGGGCCGCCGTTCCCTCGGATCTGTTCCCGGGGCTGGCTGGGATGCTCGGGATGATCGAGCAGGGGACGGTGGAGATCCGGTCGATGGATCGCGAGGTCGAACGTCTCTGCAAGGAGCGCTACGAGGTGACGGGAGTGCTGCGGCAGATCGCGGGCGTCGGTCCGCTGACGGCGCTGGCGTTCGTGCTGACCCTGGAGGATCCGCATCGGTTTGCGAAGAGTCGCGACGTCGGGGCCTATCTCGGCCTGCGACCGCGGCAGCGCGACTCGGGAGGCCAACGCCCCCAGCTGCGGATCACCAAGGCAGGCGACGCGTTGCTGCGCCGCCTGCTGGTGACCTCGGCCCACTACGTCCTGGGTCCGTTCGGGCCCGACACGGACCTCAGGCGCTTCGGGTTGCGTCTGGCGGAGCGCGGTGGGAAGGCCGCCAAGAAGCGGGCAGCCGTGGCGGTGGCGCGGAAGCTCGCCGTGCTCCTGCACCGGCTGTGGATCACGGGAGAGCAGTATCAGCCGGTTGGCTACGGACGTAGCGAAGAGCGGGCAGCATAGATTCGTCGATCGCCGACCCGGAATCGGGACGAGCCGCAAGCGGGAGTGAAGGAGAAACGAATCAGGCGAGCTTGGATCACAGACCACCGTGTCCGGGTGACTGCGAAAAAGCGGCGGACCCTCGAGGTCGATCTATAGATGGCAGCACCCCGACCCCACGGACCTCATCATGCACCGGTCCCTGAAGCGGGCCCTCGAAGAGTGCGAATGGAAGCCTGGTGGAGGATCCGAGCTCATCGTCTGACCCTTTGGCGGGGGGCGGCCCCAACGACCCAGCGGCCGGATCGCGATCCCGGCCACCTTCAAATACGCGCTCGCCGTCTCCCGGTGAACGCCCGTCTCCGCCTGGATCCGCCGCAGCGACCATCCAAGACGCCCAAGTGCCAGTACCTGCTCGCGCTTTGCTCTACCCAAGACGTTTGCCATGACGGCGGGAGACCATGTCTCCCCCGCCGCGTCAACGTCCCGAACGCGAACGCCCTATGGCCGGTTCTCAGAACTCCGCCTATGGCCGGTTTTGGGTGTCCACCGAGGATGGTGAGCTCGGCTGGTGCCGTAGTCGTTGCCGGGGCGGCTGCGGTAGTCGCGGGCGTAGCTGAGGTGGTGGCCGGCGCCGCTGTTGTCGGCGCAGCCACAGCCGTCGTCCCGGGCTGGGCGGCCTCGTCGTTGTCGCTGTCTCCGCACGCCGCGGCCAACATCACCAGGGCGAAGGCGATCCCTGGCAACCTCACGTATGACGAGGGTACGGGTCGGTCAGCCTTCCTCTGGGTCGCGCCAGCGTCCCAAATCATCCGAACCGAGCGTTTCGAAGACGGAACGAAGCATGTGAGCGTCCGCGCCACGAATCTCGTGCTCGCGCAGCTCGCCGCCTGGATCGTGAACGGCGCGGCAGCCGTGGCTGCCTCGCGCCGCGGAGGCTCTCAAGCGCGATCTGAGGCTCTCCACCCGAGTAGAAGGGGACACTGAGGGACTTGAGGATGACAGCGGCAGCGGCATCGACATGTCCATCGCGACCCTACTGGCGCTCCGGCGCGGCCCCAAGCTGGAGGGCTGGGAGATCGAGCACGCGATCCAATACCTGCGGGCCGAGCGCGACGGGAAGGATAAGCACGACCAATACTGGGTCGACACAGTCGAGAAGGCACACGGCTACGCCGCGGAGCAGTACCCGGTCATGGGATCGAGCCACGGGCGGACCCGTTCGGAAAGAAGGCCGACGCATGGGTGACCTGTGGGTGGTACCAGTCAAAGAGCTTGTCGACTGCCAGCTTCCAGTTGCAACCGATCATGAACTTCTGAATCCCGTCGACGACCTCAACATCGCCTCGCTCCGCCATCAAGCTAAGGCCGGTGCAACCGACCTGGCCCAGATACTCCTCGAGAGGGGTGGCCTCGGGGTCCGTAGTGGCGAAGGTTCTTGCTCGCGAACCACTCCGAGTACTCGCCCACGGTGATCGGCTCATAGCGGGGCGGGTTGTCGGGACCCTTACAGGTCTCCATGCACTCAATCAGCGTATCCGGGCTCGGAAAATAGAAGAACGGAATCGCGTAGCGGTCCCCGCCCGAGGCGTTGATTACGCGGTGTGTCGTCGAGAGGAAGCGGTCGTTGCTCCACAATCTCAACAGTTCACCGGAATTGACCAGAAAGCAGTCATCCAGAGCGGGCGCCTTGAACCACTTCCCCGACTGGCTGCGTATCTGTAGGCCCGGAACCTTCGACTGCGCCAGGAGAGTGATGAAGGAGCCGTCACAATGCGGCGCCGTATTGTATTGGTTCTCTTCGAGCGCGATCGACGGATAGCGGGACAGGCGCTGGGCGCAGCGAGCTTTCCCGTCGAGAAAGGCCTCGTCGAAGAAGTCCGTCGACAGATCGAGGGCGCTGGCGTAGACCGGCAACAGACGTTCGCAGAGAGCCTCGAGGGTATCGAAGTACTCGATCAGGGTCTCGCGGAAGCCGGGCAGGCCTTCCGGCCACTGGTTGCCGCGCGGGCTGAACAGCCCCTCCGGGCCATCCGAATTCGTTCCGGACTCGCGTGCCATGAAAAAAGCCTCGACCAGGTCCGGCTTGTTGTCCTGCATGCCCTCAAAGCTCTTGATCTGCTGGATCCCGGTCGGCAGAAACCCGCTGAGGCTCTCGTTGACTACGACCGCCATCTTGCGCTCGAGCGGAAGCTCGTGAAAGCGCGCGCTCTTCACGAACACACGATCGATCAGATCCTGGGACACTCCGTGGTTCCTGATGAAGAAGAACCCGATGCTCTCGAGGGCGTATCGCACTTCCTTGGCGAGTCGGGGCAGGGCCCCGCGTTCCCCCCTGAGAAAAGGCCCAACATCGAGGATCGGGATCTCTACATCTGCCGTGACGGACCCCTGTAGGCCGTGTAGCTCGCTGGACATCGGTAGCCCTCCCCTTTCCCCCACTCTTCGCCGATGCGTGGAACGATCTTACGGCCTGGCCTAAGTGCGGCCGCAAGCAGCTTCCGCCCGGCGTGCGAGATGCAGGATAGCGCAGGATGGCTGCCCCGCCTGATGGTCTCGCGCGACGGGCCCTCGCCCGGAACGCCTGGGTCCGCTTGCGCGCAAGCTGCTAGAGGACCTTGCGGCGGACCCACCCATCCGACCTCTCGGGGGAGGGCAGGTACGAGGCGCTCCCGCACGGTTTCTCCTGCAGCTTGGGTGGTTGCTCAGTCGCTAGGCGGATGGTCTCGGTACCAGTTGATGATGTCGCTACCGGTGGCGGCCCATACGTCGCCTGGTTCCATCAGATTGCCCAGCGCGCGGTCGAGGGCGCCGATTCGAAATGGTTGGCCGCTGAGCCACGGGTGGAGGTGGAGCACCATGACGCGGCCGTTTTTGGCCCCGTCTTGCCGCAGCACTTCCGCGCTCTCGAGTAATAAGCGCGCGTAACGCGATGGCGGCACTCTACGGTCGTGCATGGCATGCACGTCGTCGAGCTCCAACGCGAGCGGCAGCGCGTAGAGCTCGCCGCTGGATGTGGTCATCGGATAGGGCTGCTCATCGTTGACCCAGTCACACACGTACCGGATCCCGGCATCGGCCAACAGCTGGGGAGTGCGAGTCGACTCCCCGTACTCCGGCCCCACCCAACCGGCGGGTGCGGTGCCTGTGGCTTGGGTCAGGGCATCGAGGGAAGCGCGGATGTACTCGCGCTCCTCATCCTCGCTCATGCGGCTGGTAATCATCCGGCTCACCGAGATGCCGTGACTCACGAATTCGCAGCCCCGCGACTGGCAGTGGCGAACCAGGTAGGGGTAGTGCTCCGCGGTCAAGGCATCCATGGCAATGGTGGCCGGTATGCCGTGCTTCTCCAGCACGTCGAGCACCCGGAAGATGCCAACCCGATGCCCGTACTCACGCAGGGTAAGTCGAGCGTAGTCTGGTGGGGGGCGCCGACCGATCCCGCCCGCCAGCACTGGTGATTGATACGCGCCTTCGGGGGGCTCCCATTCCATGTGCTCTAGGCTGACGATGATCCCGAACGCCAGGGGGGCCTCCCCTGGCCATCGGAGCGTCGCGCGGGTGTGAATGGGTGACCAGAGATAGTGCTCGTGGTCCATGCCGGGTCGGCGCTCTGCGGGCATGTTGACTACCTTTGTGTGAACTGTTGGGCATGCGTCACCGCTTCGCCGTAGCAGTGAGCAAGGTAGTAATCGGCGATCTCATCGGCGGTGGTGTGCCATACCGCGTCGTGGGATCGGATATAGCCCAGAATCTCGTCCAGATAGCGGATCCGGTGCGGCTGCCCGAACAGGAAGGGATGCAGGGCAATGCACATGACGCGCCCGCTCACTTCGCCTTCTGCGTAGAGCTGATCGAACTGCGCCTTACAGATCTCGACGAAGTATTCTCCTTCGAAATGGCGAGTGAACACCAGTGCGTCATTGAGCTCGAAGGAGTACGGAACGGATATCAGCTTGCCCGAGGCTACGTGAATGGGCACGGGCTGGTCGTCGTGCACCCAATCGGTGTGGTAGATGAGGCCTGCCTCGGCCATGAGGTCCGGAGTTCTCAGGGTGCCCGATATTGCGGGTCCGAGCATGCCTTTCAGTGGCTTGCCGGTGTGGCGTTTCAGCGTCTCGATGCAGTCTCGATAGAACTCGCGCTCTTGGTCTTCGCTCAGGGTTTCCAGGTATCGGGTGTTGTAGATGCCGTGACTCATGAAATCCCAATCCCGGCTGATCATGGCCTCCGCGATTTCCGGGAAGTGCTCCAGAACTGCTAGATTCAGCGAGACACAGCACTTGATGTGGTGCCCATCGAGTACCTCGAGCATGCGCCAAAATCCCACTCGGTTGCCGTAATCCCGGTAGCCGTACTGCTGCACGTCCGGGTAAGGGGTGCGCGGCCAGGGATTTCGGCGCCCGTCGAACTCTGGCACGTACTCGTAGTGCTCGATGTTGGGTGCGACCCAGAACGCAACTCTGGCGCCGTTTGGCCACTCGATGCGCGGCCGGTCGATGATGGGGCTATAGTCGACGCGGTTCGGTGGCAGCGGCACGCTCAACGTCTCCTGAGATTAAGAGACTCGCCTACGCTTCTCGGGGCGGGCGGGGGTCAAGCATGCCGGGCCCAGCAGGGGATTGCAATCGTCGGTCGCACCCGAGCCCACCGGAAATGATCCAGGCCGGGATAGGCGATGGTCGTGACCAGGTTCGCTCTTTCGTGGTCGCTTTCGGGGTGAAAGAGAATAAACAGGCTCAGGCGGCGAAAGCGACTCAGGGCAGAGAATGAAGGGGATAAAGACCGGGCCCAGGTCAAGCTTTCTGCGGAGTAGATCTATATCACTCTGGAGCTGCCCCGATTCCGTGGACGGTTGATCGTTACCGGGGACCTTCCTCGGCAACTCCTCTCTGGCTCTCTTCTTCCTCTTCTTCTCTCTCTTGAAGACCTACGAGACTCGGCCGCGAAGGCGGTCGACCCGGGCGAAGCCTGGCCTCTTCACATTCGGCATGCCGCGCCTCGAACTCGTTCGGCGAGAGGTACCCCAACGCCGAGTGACGCCGAGTGGGGTTGTACCACCCCTCGAGGAACTCGAACACGGCCATTCGTGCTTGCGCCTGGGTCCGCATGGGTTGCCATCGAGCAGCTCGCACTCCAGCGTCGCAGCTCTCGCACATCGCCGTAGCAGTCGCCGACGGATCCCATCGAGGGGCACCCCAGCCTCGCGGCAGCGAAGCCCGAAGGCGATCGACGTGTACACAGCGGTCGCGTTGTCGTAGCATTCGTGCTTGCGGCTGTCGCCGACGGATCACCCATCGAGGGCCGCATCGCCCCAGCCTCAGTCGGCAGCGCAGCCCGTCAAGGCGATCGAGCGTGTCAGGCCCGCGACTGCGTCGAGATCGCTGCGTCTGTTCCCCTTCGACGTCTCGCGGGAGAGTAACGCCGCAACACGGGGCGACTGGATCGACTTCGCCCGGTCGAGGCGGGCCTTGCGCCGCCACCCCAGCACTAGGCGCGGCATCTCGAAGCCGCGCGAGCACGATCGCGTGTACTGCGTCCCTTGTCGTCCGAGTGCGGTGGATCACTTCGCCCGGGCTTTGCGCCGAACGTACCTGCCCGGGCGAGCGCCATCCGCACCCCGCGGGCGCGGCTCGTCAGCGAGATCATGATCAGCAGCCGAGCGCGCGTTCCCGGACCTGGGGGCGCTCGGTCCGCAGGTGCGTGGCCATCGACCAGCCGACGACCTTGCGACTGAACGCATCGAGGACCACCGCCAGCTTCGTACAGGAAGCCCGCCCACGTCGCGATGTACGTGATGTCCGACCCCGAGACCCTCGGCTGGAGAACCCCGGCCGAGGCTCTCAACGATCATCGGTTCGGGGCGTCGACCTGGAAGTCCCGGTCGACGAGATCCGGCGCCGGACGGGCATCCTGGGCGCGCTGCGTCGTCGTCACGAAGCGACGTCGACTCACACCCTGGATCCTCGCCTCGCGCATCAGTCGCGCAGGTGCGCAGCCGACACGCTTGCGAGACACCTGGACCTCGCTCGCTCGGAGCTCGGCGTGGATCCTCGGTGCGCCGTACGTCCCTCGAGACGCCTCGTGCGCCGTCCGGATCATCCGCAGCAGTCGCTGATCCTCCTGCTCGTGCAGGGACGCCGCTCTCTTGCGCCACGCGTAGTACCCGCTGGGGGAGACCTCCAGCACTCGGCACATCGTGGCCACCCGATGTTGTGCCTGATGCGCGCTCACGAACTCGAAGATCCGGACGGGATCTTGCCGGTCTCCCGCGCGAACCAGGCCGCGGCTTTTGCTAGGATCGCCCGCTCCTCTCGGAGCGCACGGTTCTCACGCCGCAGCTTCGCGAGCTCGTTCTTCTCCTCGGTCGTCAGGCCATCGGTTCGCTTGCCCGCGTCCCGGTCCGCCTGGCGCACCCAGTTCCGGATCGACTCCGCGCCTGGCTCGTACTCCTCGGCCAGCGACTCCGGGCTTCGACCCGAGCGCACCAGCGCCACGAGCTGCCTGCGCAGTTCCGGCGGGTACGGTGGGCGATAACGTCTCGGCATCGTGGACTCCTCTCACTCCAACCCCCAAGTCTGAGGGTGTCCACGAAACCGGGTCAACTCCAGATCCCCGGTAATGACAACGAGACGGCCGACGAGTTGGTTCGAGTGCTGAACAGTCGACTTCTCCTTGGCGAGTATGATCGGGTCTTTCGTGCACTAGAGGCGGAGCCCACTTGTGCAATACGAGTGGGAGCGGGCAAAATCCGAAGCTCCTCCTGAAGGCCCTGCCCTCGCCTCTTGGATCCCTGAGTGGCTCGAACTCTACCGCCCCCCGAACGTCGGCCAGCGCACGTTCGCGAACTACCAGGAGAAGGCACGTGCTCTCTCGGACCGCATGGGGGACATGGCGCTCGTCAACATCACCCAGGCGGAGGTCATCGCACTGCGGGCTGCGCTTGAACGTGAAGGTCGCGAACCCAGAACGGCGAGTGACTACTTAGCCGTGCTGCGCCTGATCCTGCGTGATGCTCGAATCAATGGGCTCATCGACTCAAGCCCCTTCGACACGCGGCTCCCCAAGCGCGACACAAAGGTGACTAGAGCAAGCCGCAACCGACGACGTGTTCGGTTCCGGCCCTTCCTCGCAGATGAACTCGCCAGACTACTCGACGTGCTGCGTGTGCCGCGTGATCGGACGGAGGCGCTGTACTTCCCACCTACGGAGTTCATGCTGCTAACTGGCTTGCGTTGGGGTGAGTGCGTTGGCGTTCTGTGGAGCGATCTCTCGTGGACCGGCGGCGAGATCCACATTCAACGTGCCGTCGTGCGCGGAGAGGACCGAACGGACGAGCCCACGAAAACCGGCGAAGACTGGACGATTCCGCTCCGTCCCCCGGTCGCGCAGCTGTTGCAAGTTCAGCAGGAACGGAGCTTCGTCAGGCGCACGGAAGGGCGGATCTTCCCCGGTCCGTCTGGTGGGCCGATCTCCTACACAAGCGGTTGCGCCGTGGTTGGCGTCGGGCGTTGACGCGTGCGAAGGTCGAGCCCCGCGAAGGTGACGCACAGAAGGCTGCACGGCGCAGCTACAACACCTCCGGCCTGATCTGCGGGCGCAACTCGAAGTTGATCTCCAGCGTCACACCACGGTGAGGATGATCACCGAGGTCTACGACTCGTTCATTGACCCAGCCCGGTGGCCCGACGAAGACGAGCGCCATGCGGAAGGTTGACTTCGTAGATCACGCGCAACTGCTTGGTTCAGTGCACGAATCGTGGAGCACGAGACCGGACTCGAACCGGCGACCACCACGTTGGCAACGTGGAGCTCTACCAACTGAGCTACTCGTGCGTGACGAGTGTTATGCGGCGCGGCTGAGCCCGCGTCAAGGGGTCGCTGGCGGTGCTCCCCGGCGGCTCAGGTAGCCAACGAAGTAAGCGTACCCCGACCAGAGCGTGACGCCCGTCGCGATGATCAGCAGGACCATCCCGATCGCGTGGATGGGCAGGCCGAGGAACGGGTAGTGGAGCAGCAGCGCCGTCAGCGCCGCGATCTGGATGCCCGTCTTCCACTTGCCAAGGGGCGCCGCGGGCAAGAGCACCCCCTCGGCGGAGGCCATCGCCCGGAGCCCCGTGACGGCGATCTCGCGACCCAGAATGGCGATGGCCATGATGACGCCATACTCGTCCACACGGGGCACCGCGACCAGCACGACGAGCGCGGTCATCACCAGAATCTTGTCTGCCAGGGGGTCGAGAAGCTTGCCGATCCGGGTCTCCGCGCCACGACGCCGCGCAACGTAGCCGTCGAGCAGGTCCGTCAACGACACGGCGAGGAAGCCCAGACCCACCAGCCCCGACCACCACACCGTGACCGTCGAGTAGGGCGACGTGTTCCGCCTGGAACGCGGCAACCAACAACCCGCCGAGCGAGCGACATTGCCAGTCGTCCAAGTCAAGCGAGGGTTCCCCGAGGGCTCCCAACTCCCACGAACTCTCACCTAGTCCAGCCCCGTCTCACGAACTCCCGCGAGTTCTCTGGGCGGCCGACGAGGGGCAATAGCCCCATCGAGGGGACGAGACCGGTTCGCTCCGGACTCCCCCCACCGCCAAGCAGGCTGCCCAATCTCGACAGGGAGGAGACGAGGGCGGGTTTTCCGTACAGTTTCCGGGGGTTTTGCCGGAGTAGGCGCACCGCGAGACGCGCGGGACGTGCGCATCGCGCCACATTATCGGTCCCGGTCTCGTCTCTCGATTTCCGGGGGGAGCGTTTGCGCCGACGGCTTCCTAGTGGGTGTTCCGTTTACGCTACAGCGGCCACCCATGGCCAGCGGGGACACCTCAACCGGGAGAGCACGCTCTGGGCGACGGGACGCTTAAAGCCGCAGCAATCACCGCAGATCGCGCCGGGATCCAGTCCTACCTAACTCACCACCAGTCCGAGCTGAGGTCCGATCTCGACTGTCGATTACAAGCACTCATAAAGCGCCGCCTGCCTCCCGACCGCCGGGGGAATTACCCAACCTGAACAGGCGGGCAGTGCGGCTCCAGATGATTTTCTCTCCACCAAAAAAAGAAGGGCCGAAGCCCTTCTTTTTGCGAGTGGTTTCTGCCGAAGCAGACCGACTCTTTACTCAGCGTCCTTTAGTCATAGTTCACCGTGTCCGTGCTCCCAGTCATCATGTTGATGATGACGGTGGCCACGTCAATCTGTGACCTCTGGGCTTCCGCGACGAAAGTCGCGGCTGTACGGGTGCGACCTTCGAGCGTTACCACATCCATTGCCCTCAACACCATGGTCGAGTTGGCATCCAGCATACCCGTTGCATACATACCGGGTGTAGCCATCACGCCTTCTTCCGGACGGAACGTGATCCAGTACGGGGCCGGGTTGGCTCCACGGTTCGAGATCACGATCCGCTGATTGTAGTCTGCCCACGTGGTCAGGAAGGGGATGTGCACGGTGGTACCGTCTCGTGTGATCTGGCCCAGCGAGTACTCACCACCGCTTGGCGGAAATTCCGCGCCGGTTGTTCCTGCAGTGTACTTTGTAGTCACGGTGTAGGGAGCCGTTTCAGGAATCGCCATCGCCATCTCTCCGGCGGGCACCTCAATGCAGAGGTCCCGAGCTGATGTTAGTACCGCACTTGGCATTACTTCCAGCTCATCCAACATTTTGTCGTCTTCCATCTTCCGTTGATCCCCCGCATCGGCGTCATCACACGCAGTGCCCCCCTCGGTGGCTACGGCTTCCAACCACACACGTGAAGCGAACGAGAAGTCACCCTCAATCGTTGGAACGAAGGAAAAAAGAGAATCTACGCAACGCGGCCTAGCCGCAAATGGGAGCGAGAACCCTCTCTAAGAAAATCGGCCCAACGGTCCCAGAAGATCTGACGACGTACACTCGCCAGAAGAGCCTGTTCGACGAAGAGGAACCGGAACCGAGCTGCTTCTGCGACTAGGTAAAAGATGTTGTGCCACGTAGTGCGGGGGTGGGATGAAAGCGCTGGAGAAATAATCCCCCTACCTAAAAGGGGGTGCCGCGCGCGCAGCCGCACGGGCCCTGCATGCCGCCTCGTTTCGCGCCTCGCGGCCGTCGGGTTTTCCCCCGTTTTGACCCAGGTCGCCACGGCCCCCTGCACCCGGTGCAGATCGGGCCTAAATCCAAGAATGCACACCCCTTCGGAAGAGAGGGCACAACCCCCCACCACTACATGTAGGGGTTGATCTTGTGCCACGTAGTGCCGCGTAGTGCCACGTAGTGCCAAATGGGGCCGGCTCGTGCCCCGATTTCCGCCTGGTGGAGGGCTCTTCGCTTTCGATCCGGCGCACGCTGCCCCCCCACGTTCCGTCCGGAAGAAGGCGTGACGGCCGCCTACCTGGCTTAGGGCGTGTCCCGGTGATAGCATCGGTGAAGATCGACCCTGCGTCGGGAGAAGATTAGCGTGCTGAGTCCGTACCGAGTCTTGGACCTCACGGGCCGCGGTCTTCTCTGCGCCCAGATCCTCGCGGATCTGGGCGCAGACGTGATCCAGGTCGAGCCGCCGGAGGGGAGTCCGGCGCGGCGCGAAGGACCCTTCTTTCGCGATCGCCGCGACCCGGAGCACTCGCTCCACTTCTGGGCATACGCGCGCAACAAGCGCAGCGTCGTGCTCGATCTCGAGGCCGACGAGGGCCGGGACACGCTGCGGCGGCTGGCGCAGACCGCGCACTTCTTCATCGAGTCCGAGGCCCCGGGCACGCTCGCCGCGAGTGGCCTCGGCTATGCGGACCTCGCCGCGCTGAACCCGGGCCTCGTGTACGTGTCGATCACGCCGTTTGGGCAGGACGGCCCCAAGGCGCAGTGGAAGGGCGGCGACCTGGTCGCGCTCGCCGCAGGCGGGCCCCTCTTTCTCTACGGGGATGCCGATCGCGCCCCGGCGCGGATCTGTGTACCCCAGGCGTGGAACCACGCGGCCGCGGAGGCGGCGGTCGCGGCACTCGTCGCCCATCACGAGCGGCAGCACTCGGGTCGCGGTCAGCACGTCGACGTATCTGCCCAGCAGGCCGTCACTTTGGCGACCCAGACCGACATTCTCTCAGCTGCGCTGGGCGACACACCGCTCGCGCGGTCGGCGGGCGGGCTCAGCGTCGGCCCCTTCACGCTTCGATTCGTCTATCCAGCCAAGGATGGGCACATCTCGATCACGCACGTATTCGGCTCGGTGATCGGTCACGCGACCGGCCACCTGATGGAGTACGTGCACGAGCAGGGCTTCTGCGACCGAGCCACCCGCGACAAGGACTGGGTCGAGTACGGCGAGCTCATCGCGTCTGGCGAGGAGCCCGTCCAGGAGTTCGAGCGCGTGAAAGCGGCCATCGCCGCCTGCACGGGCAGCAAGACGAAGGCCGAGCTCTTCGCGGTCGCGCTCGAGCGAAAGCTCCTCATCGCCCCAATCGCGACCCTGGACGAGGTTGTCGAGAGCGAGCAGCTGGCGACACGCGGCTACTTCCAGAGCGTCGACCACGAGGACCTCGCTCTGCAGGTTCGCTATCCCGGGCCCTTCGCGCGCATGAGCGCGAGCCCGCTCCGGTACCGGCGCCGGCCCCCCTACCTGGGCGAACACACGCGCGAGGTGTTGGAGGAGACAACGGCGCAGGTCGCGCCGCTCTCCGAGACGGTCTCCAGCGAGCTTCCCCTGGCCGGCGTCAAGGTCCTCGACTTCATGTGGGCGCTGGCCGGACCCGGCGCGACGCGCATCTTTGCGGACTACGGAGCGACCGTCGTCCGCGTCGAGTCGACCCAGCGGATGGACGCGATTCGCACGCAGCGGCCTTTTCAGGATGGTGACCCCCATCCCGAGAAGTCCGGGCTTATGCACAGTACGAACGCGGGCAAGCTCATGCTGACCCTCGATCCGACCACACCGCTGGGCCGCGAGGTAGCTCTCGACCTGGTGCGCTGGGCCGACGTCGTCAGCGAGTCGTTCACTCCCAAGGGCATGCGCGGCTTCGGGCTGGACTACGCCGCGCTCGCGGAGGTCAAGCCCGACATCATCATGCTGTCCACCTGTCTCATGGGGCAGACGGGCCCGCTCGCATCGTTCGCGGGCTACGGCAATTTGGCCGCCGCCATCACGGGCTTCTACGAGCTCGCGGGCTGGCCCGATCGCGCCCCGTCCGGGCCGTTCGGTGCCTACACCGACTACATCGCGCCGCGCTTCAACGCGGCGGCGATGCTCGCGGCGCTGGAGTACAAGCGGCGAACGGGCCGGGGCCAGCACATCGATCTGTCGCAGGCGGAGGCCGCCCTGCACTTCCTGGGACCCGCGATCCTGGACTACACGGTCAACGGCCGCGTGCGCACGCGGACCGGGAACGAGGATCTCGACATGGCGCCTCACGGGGTCTACGCGTGTGCCGGAGACGACCGCTGGGTCGCGGTGACCGTCGCGGACGACGCGGAGTGGGCCGCGCTCTGCCGGGTGCTGGAGCAGCCCGACCTGGCGTCCGACGCCCGCTTTGCCACCGCGGCGGCCCGGCTAGAGCATCGCGCCGTGCTCGACGGGCTGCTTACGAGCTACACGGAGAAGCTCGAGCCCGAGGAGGCGGAGAGGCGCCTGCAGGACGCGGGCGTGGCGGCGAGCGTCGTGAAGAGCAGCCGCGAGATCATCGTCGACCCGCAGCTCCTGCATCGGAATCACTTCGTGGAGATCCCCAACCCCGCGGGAAAGCCCACGACGGTCGAGGGATCGCGCTCGCGCCTGTCGCGCACCCCGGCCCAGGTCGGCGGCCTCGCACCCACCTTGGGCCGAGACAACGAGTACGTGCTGAAGGAGATCCTCGGCTACAGCGACGAGCGGGTCAGCGAGCTCGTGATCGCGGGCGCGCTCGAGTAGCGGGAAGACCGCCCACCGGATCCGCACGGACGCTCAGTCGCTGCCCGCGTCGGCCGCGAGCATCTCCGCACGGTCCTCGGTTGCGCGTCGGCCTGTCGCAAGCGGGAAGAGGAGGGAACTTGTTCCGTTTGCCCCAAGATCAAGGACGGTTGCGTCTCAGTTCGTTCCTGGTCGACCATGATCGCTACTTGACGATCATGCCCTCGAACTCGCCTTGCTGCCGCCACTTTTCCAGCATCTCGTAGAACCTAATGGCACCGTCGGGGTAAAAGGTCTCCAGGAAACCGGTTCCCTCGACCTTTCCCTCGCCGTTGTAGTAGCCGGGCGTACAGGTACTTTGGTACTCGGTCATGAAGGTGTCGAGAGCGAGCCGAGCAGCTGGCGACACGCAGCTAGGGAAGCCAGTGAGGCTCAACCTTGGACTGGGTCCCGAGCTAGGTGATCTGAATGTCATCATACAGGTTGAAGAATGGCACAGTTCGGACAGGTTCGGTGGCACAGTACGGGCGCGGGAATCGGGCCATCTGGGACCCGAAAGTGTCGTTAGGTGTCGTTAGGCGGCGTTGAGTGGCGCGGGGCGGCGTGGGATGGCGCCTACTAGATGTTGTGGGGGGGGGCAAACACCCCCCCCCTTATACTCGCCCCCCTTTTTTCTCCCGGATCGAGTTCGGCTGGGAGTTCCGATTCTCCCAGTACAGGGAGCCTCTGAGCTCACCGGTACGACGATGCACGGGTTTTGCTATCAGCTGATCCGCGTCGAGGCGTCCGGCAGCCGCGACCAGGCGGTCGCGCTGGTCCGGCGACCCCTACCCTCACGGGCGGGCCTTCATCCAGGCCGCGGGCGAGATGGAGAACCCCGCTATCCGCTCGTATGTTGATGAACTAAGAGCACCCAGCCCCGCGCTCGCGCCGATTATAGATCTGAGAGGACGGGGTAGTTGGCACGGTTCGGACAGGTTGGATGGCACAGTCCGGGCGCGCGAATCGGGGCAGGTGGCCGCCTGAAGTGGCGTTGAGTGGCGCGGATCCACGTGTGATAAGGGACCTCCTGGGCCACTAGATATTGGTCCGCTCGGTCCGGGGATGCGAGCCGATCGAGTTCTGACCTGGAGGTTGCCCCCGGTTTCGTGGACACCCCAGAGCCCACACGCATCCCACCCACGGTAAGGGAAATCGATTTCGTAGCTCGAGGCGCGAACTTGAACGACCCGGCATCGCGGCCCTCGCGCGTCAGGCGCCAGCCGAGGCTGTAGTCGCGGCCGCCGTCCGACCGCCCGAAACCGATCTCCGGCGTGCCGGTGAACCGGTCGCCGAACACGGGAAGCCCGTAGCCGATCTTGCCCTCCAGGCGCTGGTTCCCGCTGTTGCCGTTCGCGGCATGCCGTGACGGATTGGACACCGCTTACGATGCTGTTGCTCGCGCCAGCGGATGTTTCAGAAAATGCTGATCCAAGGCATCGCCGATACGCTTGAGTCTGAGCTTAGCCGCGATCTTGCGCATAGCCCTGCCATCCTTCCAGACAATAGGCCGTTTGGTGCGGTTCGCCTTCTCGACCTTCAGTGCGGCTAGGGCCTCCGGCTCAAATGTCCCGGTGGTCCAGAATTCGTAAGTCTGATCGCGTTCACGCAAATGGTTCTGGCTCGCAACATAGTCCTGCATGAGGGGCAGCTTTCCGATCCACTTATTCACCTCCTCTAGAGATACCATTCCATTGGAGTGTTTTCCCTTGCATTCGATCAAGTGGATCGATGTTCTTTCGGTCACACAAATCACGTCTAGATCGACTGTTTTTCCGCTTTGCCGATGCCTGTGCAGTTTACCAATATCAATGCTTCCGCCAAATTTACGTTTAGCAATATGGGCTGCGATTAGTTCAAACAGAATACCCCGCATATTGCCGGCCCGGCCCTCGATCTCTGAGAGCTGATCCACCAGTCCACAAAGGTGATCACCATCGACGGATGCAATGGCGACGGCGTTAATCAAGGTCTGTATCAGGTCGTCGAGGGCGCGCGCCACACTCTGACCGAACAAGTTTGTGGGCGTCGTCAGCATCAATCCAATCCTGTGACCCTCCGTCATGGCCTTACCTGTAAAGCTCTCGGCCATGAGGATCGGAAAAAGCGTGCCGCTGTTTGAGGTTTTCTGGTAGGTCTGGGGTCGGGTACTGGAGCGGTACACGGATGTGCCGTTTCCAGAACTCGACCTAACCACGGCTACCTGTCCTCACTCAATCGAAGCGGTAGCGGAGCTCGACGCCGAAGTTGCGTGGGTCGCCGTAGTGCTTCTGGACACCCGAGCAGAGGGCGCACTCGGCCGCGAGGGTCAGGTAGTCCTTGTCTCCCCAGTTGTTCATAAAGAAGTGGAGCTCAAGGTCGCCCCACCGGTCCTCTAGCCGTCCCCCCGCCGTGGCGAAAATGATCCGGGCCTGGCTCATGCTGAACTCGTTCTGCTCGGCAAGAGGGTTGTTGAACGCGCTGAAGTAGTAGTTGTCACTCCATGTGAACTCATAGCGGAAAGTCACGCTCCCAGGGTCGACGGGCAAGGTGTACTGCGCGCCCACATGAAAGCTCTTCTCGGGTGCGCGCGGCAGGTTGTTCCCCTTGAGATTGCGTTGCACCACACACCCGTCCGGGCGAAGCGCGGGGACGCACAGTGGGTCGTCAGAAATGAAGTCCTCGAACTCGTTGTCCAAGATCGAGAAGTACCCGTCGATCTCGAGCCCCTCGATCGGGATCGCGATGAACTCCACTTCCAGACCCAGGACTTCGGCGTCCGAGGCATTCTCGATCTCCGCGCCGGCTGCCGAAAATTTGTTGGCCTGGAAATCCCCGTAGTCGTAGAAGAAACCGACGAGGTTGAGTTGGAGCCGATTGTCGAACCACTCGCTCTTGAGACCGAGCTCGTAGGCCCACAGGTCCTCCTGGTCGTACGTGTCGACAATCCCGGCGGCGCAACCGAAATTTAGCGGGTTGGCACCGCCGGCCTTGAAGCCGCGGCTCATCGACGCGTAGACCATCATGTTATCCGTAAGGTTGTAATCGAGCCCAAACTTGGGTGTCCACTTCTTCCACTCTCTGTCGCTTTCGAGACCTTCGCAGAGCGTAGCCCGGAACGGTCCTGGGAAATCGAGAAACAGTGTGTGCTTGAAGTCCTTCTCCTCTCGGGTGTAGCGCGCGCCTACCGTCGCCCGCAGACGGTCCGTCACGTTGTAGGTGAACTGCGCGAATCCGGCCCAGGCCTCGGTGTCCTGGTCGAACCCGAACCCGAGAGCGCTGAAGCCGGTCAAAGCGAACGTCGAGGGGAAGAATGAGTTGTGGTATCCGCGGTCAGAGTAGTAGTAGGCGCCGAAGACCCACTCCAGTCGGGTATCGCCTGCGGACGAGAGCGTCAGCTCCTGGCTCCACACTTTGGACTGTTCCTTCAGGTCCATGAAAAGTATCACCAGATCGGTCGCATCGTTGTCCGCTTCGCGGACCCACTCGTTACGTTGGTACGAGGTCAGGGACTTCAGAGTTGCCTCGCCCAGCAGCGGCAGGTCGTGCAGGTCCCAGGTGACCGTGTTGCTAAACAGCTTCGAACGCAGGATGTTCGACACTTTTGCGTCCAGGCGGGCCTTCCGTGGATTGTCACCCGTGTTTCCGCCCTGCGTCAGGGGTCCCACCGTAAAGACCTGATCGAGAATCGTCGGTACAGGGCCGCCGTCTCGGTGGCGCGACCAGTCCGCGCGGAAGATTACGTCGAGGTCCTCGCTCGGAGTCCAGCGGAGGACGCCACGAGCCGAGTTGGCGTCGCGCTCGTCCAAGTCGGTACCGCGTGTGCGATTCGTGCGGTAGCCGTCGTGCTGATCATTGGAAAAACTCACGCGCGCGCTGAGTGTCTCGCCGAGAATCGGAAACGACACGCCGCCACGCGTGCGAAGCCGGTTCGAGTTGCCGTACAGGACGGAGAAGTTGCCCTCGGTCTCGCCCGAGGGAGTCTTGCTCCACAGGTTCACTGTTCCCCCGGTGGCGTTGCGTCCGTAGAGCGTGCCCTGGGGACCGCGCAGCACCTCGATGCGCTCGAGATCTGCGTAGAGCGCGCTCGAGGTGGGGAGGCGAGGGCGGTACACGCCGTCCACATTGAGGGAGACTCCAGGCTCCCCGGCGATAGTCGTGATCTCGACGCCGACCCCCCGCATCGTGATCTGTACGGAACTGAGTGTGGACGCGAACACCAGGCTCGGGACCTGAAGCGCGACGCTCTCGAGCCCGTCGAGGTCGCTGCGCTCGACGTCATAGGCCGAGAAGGCAGATACGGCGATGGGGGCGCTCTGGAGATTCTCCTCGCGTCGCTGCGCGGTGATGGTGATCTGTTCTATCTCGGTACGCTGGCGCGCAGGAGACACAATCTCCCCCGGTTCGTCCGCTTGTTGAGCGAACGCGGTCGGGACCACCAACGTGACACAAGTCGCTACGCACAGAGCTGTCAAAGTACTTCGCATGGTGTCCTCCGATTGCAACCCGACGAACATCCCTCGTCTGGGCCGGTTTCCTCCCTTATCCTCAGCATGGTGCAAAGCATCGATATTCAGCGGTGAACACTGCGCACCTTGGGCCTATCTGACTCCGAAGAGTGCCAAAAAGCAAGCGAAGCGACGAAGCTCGCAGCTGCCAAAGCCCTCTGAGGGGAGTGTAACATGCGCAGAAAGGAGGTTGAAGCTCACGCTAATAGAGTCGAAAATGAAAGCGAATTGACCAAACGCGCTCTGGTTCGGCCCAGGCGATGTCCCGTTTGGTGTTGAAATTCGAGAGCGACGGCTCGGTGGTTGAGGAATCTTACTACGCGACCTGAGCGTCGGAGTTCTCCTTCTGTTCGTTCTCGATCTGACGCAATGCGAGGATGAGGTCCTCGAGCTCGCGGTAGCCGCGGACTCTGCGGAAGCGCTCTGAAGCGTCGAGCACCGCTGCGCTCACCCAGCGCAGGATCATCGAGCCACCGCGCCAGCGCTTCACGTTGCGGGTGTAGGTCGCGACCGATCCATTGAGGTTCTCGATGGTGTGGGTGCTGAGCAAAGTCCGGTACAGCGATCCCTCCACATCGATGCCCAGACGCTGGAGCGTCAGCGTCTCCTCGAGCCCTTCGCGTACTGACGCGGCTGCGCCCGGGTGCTCGCGCTCGAGAGAGTCGGCGAGGTTGCGCAGACGACGCTCGGCGAGCTTCGGATCCGAGCTCCCCCAGGCCTCGGCCAGGACCCGGTCCACGCTCGCGTGCAGCGCCTCGGGCAGGTGAGCCAGGATGTTTCGGCGCTTGTGGACCTGGCAGCGTTGAAGCACACCGAGTGGGCCGAAGACCTTGCGGATCGCGGTGTCCACGGCCTTCAAGCCGTCCGGGATATCGGCGTCCATCCGCCCAGGATCAGCCTGATGCCGTAATCGGAGTAAGCAGCCTCCTTGAGCGGCGGAAGCTCGGGGTCCTCGAGGGCGCCGGGGCTCATCGTCGCCCAACCGCCAGCGCCTCGACCCGCGGTCGTGGCAGGTTGTGGATCAGGATGTCGGACCCGGCGATGAGCGTGTCCAGGCGGCTCCGGTCCAGGGGTTCGTCCAGGTCGAGAACGACGCTTCGCTTGTTCGTATTCAGGTACAGGAAGAGTCCGCTCCGCTCGGGATCGGACTCCCCGCTGGGGAACGGTCCGCGGCGACGCGCGCGCTCGCCACCGGGCGGCTCCACCTTCACGACGTCGGCACCCAGGTCCGCGAGCAGCTTAGCGGCGTACGCCGCCGAGACCATCTCCCCGAGTTCCGGGACCCGGACGCCTTCGAGACCCCGCATCGCTCCCTCCGACCTGCGCGCGTATTCTGACAAAATGCGCGCCCCGCGCGGGAGCGGGAGCTGCAGCCGCCGTTCCCCGACGCGGGACGGCTTCGTGTAGGCTCGGAGCGATCAGCGATGCGCAATGCGAGAGCTCGACGTCTCGAGCAGACGCGCCGGCTTCCGTACGCATCACTCGGAAGGAACCGTGATGAGTAGTGAGATCGACGCCACGGCGCCGAAGCACCTGCGCGACAAATACGCGATCGTGGGGGTCGGGGAGACGCCCTACTCGAGAAACTCGGGCGTGACGACGCGACATATGGCCGTGGACGCCATGCGGAACGCCCTGGCGGACGCTGGAATGAAGTCGACCGAGGTCGACGGGATGCTCTCCTATCAGTATTGGGACTCGACCATGTCGCCGGTGGTCGGCGCCGACCTGGGCATGCGTCTGAACTTCTACATGGATGTCGTCGGCGGGGGCTCGAGCATCGAGGCGCTGGTCGGCCTGGCCATCGGCGCCATGGAAGCCGGCATGTGCTCGACGGTGGCCATCTTCCGCTCGATGAACGGTGCCACGGGGCTCCGTCCGGGGGGCTCGGGCCGTGGACCGGTACGCTTGGAGGCGGGCGCGGGCACGGTCGATCTGGTCGACGCGCCGCTCTTCGGACCGGTCTACGGCCAGACCTCGCCGGCGCAGATGTTTGCGCACAGCTTCATGCGTCACCTCTACGAGTTCGGCACGACGCCAGAGCAGGTGGCGCACGTGAAGATGTTCCACTCGTGGGGCGCGTCGAACAATCCGAAAGCCTACTACTCACAGCGTGTGACGGTCGAGGATGTCGTGAACAGCCGGGTCATCGCCTACCCGCTCCGGCTGCTCGACTGCTGCGTCGAGACCGACAACGCAACGTGCATCCTTGTGTGCCCGATCGAGCGCGCCTACGACTACCGCCATACTCCCGCGCGGATCCTTGCGGTCGTCGGCCGCTGCAACAAGCCCCGTATGGACATGCACTACCAGGCCGGGCCGATCACGCGCGTGGCCGGCTACTACGCCAAGGAGCTGCTCTGGCCCCACGCGGGGGTCGGACCCGAGGACATCGACGTCACCGGCTCGTACGACGCCTTCACCTTCACGACGCTGCTCCAGCTCGAGGACTACGGATTCTGCAAGAAGGGCGAGGGCGGCGACTACGTCAGCGACGGCACGATCGGTCTGGGCGGCCGTCGCCCAAACAACACCAACGGCGGTCACCTGTGCGAGGGCTACACGCACGGGATGAACATGGTGATCGAGAACGTTCGGCAGCTGCGCCATGACGTCGACGATTACTGCCCTGTTGGGTCGGACGGAAAGCGCGAGCACACCTACGACTACAAGGAAGGTGGCTGTCGCCAGGTGCGCGATGCGGAGATCTCGGCAAACTTGGGCTGGGCCACTCCCAACACGGGCTCGGCGCTCGTGATGCGCCGAGGGTAGGAGGGAAGCGAATGCCGCTCGAGGGCGAATACCTGGGAATGGGTCTCCACATCCACGACTCCGACCCCGAGAACCTGGCGTTCTTCGAGTGGTGCGGAAAGGGCGAGCTCAGACTTCAGCGCTGGCAGAGCAACGGGCTGCTCTCCTACCCGCCGGGCGTGGCGAACCCCTGGGACGGAACGCCCGAGTTCGAGTGGGCCGCCGTGGACGGGCGCGGAACCGTCGTCTCGTACTGCGAGGTTCACCACGCCATCATGCCGGCATATCGCGACAAGGTGCCCTACATGACGTTGCTGGTAGAGCTCGACACCCAGCGCGGTCAGCCCAGCGAGCACGAGGCACTTCGCATGGTTGGAAACCTGGTGACACCCGACTTCGAGCTGGCGCCGCCCGAGGTTGTCGCGTCGGCCGGGATCGGGAGCCGCGTGCGGCTCGTGCTTGTCCCCGTCGGGTCGGGCTTCGCGCTGCCCCAGTGGACGCTCGATGTCTCCGCGGGGCAGCCGGCCACCCCCTGGCGCTACCCCGGATCTTGATCGGAGGTACAGGTATGGCAGAGGACCGGTCGAGGTCCCGGTACCCGCCGGCGGCGTTCACTACAACCGGCGGCCGTTCTCCCGGGCGCGATTAGTCATCGGAGTCGCCTGGCCACGCGCCGGGAGGTGGGTCTGCCTGCTCTCCGGTCTCCCGGGGGCATCGTTGTGGTGAACGATGGAGCCCACCCCGTCGGTATGATATCGAGGGATTAGGAGACGACTCCATGCTTCCCGCCAAACAGGCCGGCGATCTCTCGAAGACTCTACTCCCAGCGCGCGAGTGAGGTCGCGGACATCTCGGAGAGCCACTCACCGTCGTGATGACCTGCCGCGACGAGTTGCTCGCGCTGGGTCTACCTTGTGGTATCCTCTTCCCCATCAGAGGGGCTCTAAGGATGTCGCAGATCCCACATCGACGAGAAGTCTACGGATGAGCGAAGCCACCGTGATGCAGCCCGAAGCGAAGGCGGTTGCAGGCGCCGAGGGATTGGGGTTCGACCCCGATGAGCTGCGCGGAAAGTACGCGTTAGAACGCGAAAGGCGCATGCGCTCGGACGCCAACGATCAGTATCAGCAGATGAAGGGAGCGATGGACGAGGACCCCTATGTCGAGCCGGGCTTCACCCGGGCCGCCCTTCACGAACAAGTCGAAGTCGTCATCATCGGCGGCGGGTTTGGTGGGCTCCTCGCCGCCGCCCGGCTGCAAGAAGCTGGCGTTACCGACATCCGCATCATCGAAAATGCAGGCGACTTCGGCGGCACCTGGTACTGGAACCGCTATCCCGGGGCCCAGTGCGATATCGAGTCCTACGTCTATTTGCCTCTTCTCGAGGAGACCGGCTACATCCCGAAGGAGAAGTATTCCTTCGCACTCGAGATCTTCGAGCACGCCAAGCGAATCGGAAATCACTTCAATCTCTACGACCGGGCGTGTTTTCAGACCCAGGTCCGCGAGCTCCGTTGGGATGACTACGAAGCGCGCTGGACAATTACGACGGATCGCGGCGACATCTTCAGGGCGCGTTTTGTGATCATGTCGAGTGGGCCGCTCAACCGACCCAAGCTCCCAGCCATTGACGGGATCGAGAACTTCAAGGGCCACACCTTCCACACCAGCCGCTGGGACTACCATTACACCGGCGGCGACTCCACGGGGGGGCTGCACAAGCTGAGCGACAAGCGGGTCTGCATTATCGGCACCGGCGCCACCGCGATCCAGTCGGTGTCACACCTCGGGGCGCACGCAAAGCAGCTCTACGTATTCCAACGCACACCTTCCTCGGTGGACGAACGCGGAAACAAGCCGACGGACCCGGAATGGGTGAGGACGCTCGGCCCGGGTTGGCAAGCGCATCGCAATACCAACTTCTGCTCTATCCTTGCCGGAATCCCTGTGGAAGAGGACTTGGTGAGGGATGGTTGGACGGCCCTATTCAAAGGATTCGCCCCCCTTCTCTCCGACAAGGGCGATTCCGAGCTCTCCGATGAGGACATGGCGCTCCTGTCGGAGATCGCGGATTTCAAGAGGATGAACCAGATCCGCGACCGTGTGTCCTCAACGGTGACCGACGCGGGCACGGCCGAAGCCCTGAAGCCCTGGTACGGGCAGTGGTGCAAGCGCCCGGTCTTCAACGACGAGTACTTGCCCACTTTCAACCGACCGAACGTGCAGCTGGTGGACACGAATGGGAAAGGCGTCGAGCGGGTTACCGAGAGCGCGGTTGTCGTGGACGGCGTGGAGTACGAGGTCGACTGCCTAATATACGCAACGGGTTTTGAGGTCGGGACGGCCTACACACGCCGCGCGGAGTTCGAAATGTACGGCCGCGACGGGGTGTCGCTCACGGACTACTGGGCCGATGGGATGAAAACCTTTCACGGGTTCTACAGCCACGGGTTCCCGAATTGCTTCCACATGGGCCTGACTCAGACGGGGTTCGCGCCAAACTTCACCTACATGCTGAACGGCCAGGCGACTCACATCGCCCACGTCGTCGAGCAGGTGCGGGCCCGAAACCTCCAGGCGATCGAACCGACAGTCGACGCCCAGACGGAGTGGGTCCAGATCGTGACGTCGCCGACCTTCATGACCGAGTACCAAAGTACCTGTACGCCCGGCTACTACAACGGCGAGGGAAAGGTCGAGGGAACCGGTTTCCTGGAGACCTTTTACCCCGACGGTGCCATTAGGTTCTACGAGATGCTGGAAAAGTGGCGGCAGCAAGGCGAGTTCGAGGGCATGATCGTCAAGTAGCGATCATGGTCGACCAGGAACGAACTGAGACGCAACCGTCCTTGATCTTGGGGCAAACGGAACAAGTTCCCTCCTCTTCCCGCTTGCGACAGGCCGACGCGCAACCGAGGACCGTGCGGAGATGCTCGCGGCCGACGCGGGCAGCGACTGAGCGTCCGTGCGGATCCGGTGGGCGGTCTTCCCGCTACTCGAGCGCGCCCGCGATCACGAGCTCGCTGACCCGCTCGTCGCTGTAGCCGAGGATCTCCTTCAGCACGTACTCGTTGTCTCGGCCCAAGGTGGGTGCGAGGCCGCCGACCTGGGCCGGGGTGCGCGACAGGCGCGAGCGCGATCCCTCGACCGTCGTGGGCTTTCCCGCGGGGTTGGGGATCTCCACGAAGTGATTCCGATGCAGGAGCTGCGGGTCGACGATGATCTCGCGGCTGCTCTTCACGACGCTCGCCGCCACGCCCGCGTCCTGCAGGCGCCTCTCCGCCTCCTCGGGCTCGAGCTTCTCCGTGTAGCTCGTAAGCAGCCCGTCGAGCACGGCGCGATGCTCTAGCCGGGCCGCCGCGGTGGCAAAGCGGGCGTCGGACGCCAGGTCGGGCTGCTCCAGCACCCGGCAGAGCGCGGCCCACTCCGCGTCGTCCGCGACGGTCACCGCGACCCAGCGGTCGTCTCCGGCACACGCGTAGACCCCGTGAGGCGCCATGTCGAGATCCTCGTTCCCGGTCCGCGTGCGCACGCGGCCGTTGACCGTGTAGTCCAGGATCGCGGGTCCCAGGAAGTGCAGGGCGGCCTCCGCCTGCGCGTCGATGCGACCGTAGCGTTCGACGACGTCGGTCATGGCCTTCTCGACGGCCGCCTCGTCGGAGACGTCGCAGAGCGTCGCCGAGCACGCGGGGTTGAGCGACTGCAGCTCCTTCTCGGCGGAGGCGTTCTTCTCGGGGTTGGTGCCCCAGATGCTGACCCCGGCTCCCGCCGCCGCGACGGCGCGCGCAAAACCTAGACCGATTCCGCCGTTGCCGCCCGTGATGACCGCCACCTTCCCGGTCAGGTCGAACCCGTCGTACGCCATGAGCACCCTCGCAGCTCGTTTGCGCGGATTGTGGACGAAGGGGCGCCCGCCGCGCACGATCCGGCGCTCAGGCGGCGGCGGGGATGCCCTCTCCCGTGATCTCGGCGCGGTCGATCGCGAAGCGGGCGCGAACCTGCTCCAGCGGTACGTTCCACAGGGCGTCCCATTCGACCCCGAAGATCGGCTCTGCGCTCCGACCCGCGCGGTATCCCGCGGCGGAAGCGGCCAGCAGCCCGTCCAGGTCGCCGCGGCGCAGGATGGCATTCAGTAAGATGATCGACAGTATGTAGGGGAAGTAAGCCGCGGACCGGAGCTGTCCGCAGTAGAATGCCAGGAGGCCGGCCTCGCCGGTCACGTCGTTGCCCCACCCCGTGACGACGTGCCAGAGGTCGTGACTCTCAAAAAAGTGGTTGATCACCCAGTCCACCTCGTCGGCCGGGGGCACGTGAATGATGTTCGGGTCGATTCCGCGGGCGCGGCAGTGGTCGGCGAAAACGCGCCCCAGACTTCCCTCGGGACGAGTCGCCAGGTCCTCGAGTCCCACCGGCCCGAAGCTCTGGCGCGCGCGGAGCGCGTCTCGGGTTTGCGGATGCTCCCTTAGGTGGGCGACCGTGCCCTCCCAGCGCGCGAAGCGGGAGCGTATAAAGCCGATCACGACGATGGCGCTCTCCCTCGAGTCGAAGTGGTCGAGATCCGACCGGAGCATGCGCCAGAGCGCGAGTGCGTACCGCAAGGGGTTCCGCGTGGGACGAGCGGAGTAGGCGTAGGCTGCCACGTCGGGACTCCTTGATCGAGAGTGAGTTCCCCTATGTATAGAGAAATGTTCGACTTTTGTCAACTCGGGTTGTGGGAGGGCATCTGTCTTGCCGGCGCGTCGAGCTAACCGCCCGCGAAGAGGAGCGAAACAACCGCGTGCCGGCGCGACCGTCGAGATCGTCCTCGAGGCGGCGGCTCGGGTTCTCATCGATCGAATGCCGCGACCACCAATCGCATCGCCGAGCGGGCCGGCGTGAGCATCGGGACCCTTTGCGAGTACTTCGCCGACAAGGAAGGCGTCTTCGACGCTGATCCGGCGCGAGCTCGACGTCCTGGTGGCGACCCGAGCTCTTTCGATCGCTCGAGCAAGTGCCGCGGGCGACCTTCCGGCACCATCTCGCCGCGGCGCGCGGTGTGGTCATCGAGCGCGTTCGCCTGCTGCTCGAGCAGCATCGTCGCGAGCTCCGCGTGACGGAGCTGGATCTCGCCGCGTTCCTCGTCGTGAGCGCGGCCGAGGGCGTGGGCAGCAACGCCACGCGCGACGTCTTCGACGAGCGTCTGGCGGCAGAGCTCTCGACCCTCTTCAGGCTCTACCTCACCGGCGCCGGGGCGCCGGCTAGAAGCGAGGTTCAAGTACAGGTCTCCCTTCGGCCTGGCGGCCAGCGCGTACGTGATCCCGTGCGCGCGGAATCTCTCCACGGGCCACTCGGTCGCCCGTGACCTCGACCACGCGGTAGCGCTCGAGCGTCTCGGCGAAGCGCCGACACACGTCGTCGGGGTTGAACGGCGCCCGGGCCTCTTCGACGAGGTCGACGATCGTCTCGCCGTCCCGGTCGTGCGCGATCGCCAGCGTCATCGAATCTGAGCGCCCGCCCGATGGACTGTCCGCGGCGGGTCCTCTGCGCGGGTCCGCGAGCAGACGGGAATCGAACGAGCACCGCGCATCCTGCAGCGCGACGTGTACGGCTGGTTCGAGCGCGTCGCGCGCGGAGTCTACGAGCTGACCCCGAGCGGTCGCGATGCACTCGTCGAGTTCGCTGCCGTCGTGCGAAGCCTCATTTGACATTCCTCCGCCGCGCGGAGCAGACTCGCCGCCATGGATTTTGAGTACAACGAGAAGACCCGGTACACGCTCTCGAAGATCGAAGACTTCATGGCGAAGTACATCTACCCCGCCGAGGACACCTACTACCGGCAAATCGACGAGGGCGACCGCTGGGAGCCGCCGTCGATTCTCGACGAGCTCAAAGCCAAGGCGCGCGAGGCCGGGCTCTGGAACATGTTTCTCCCGGACAGCGAGCGCGGGGGCGGCTACAACAACCTGGAGTACGCAGCTCTGTGTGAGGCAATGGGCCGCGTCGACTTCGCGTCCGAGGTGTTCAACTGCTCGCCGCCCGACACCGGAAACATGGAGGTGATCGAGCGCTACGGCAACGACGCGCAGAAGAAGGAGTACCTCGAGCCGCTGTTGGCCGGTGAGATTCGCTCCGCCTTCGCGATGACCGAGCCCGCCGTCGCGTCGTCGGACGCGACGAATATCCGGACCGAGATCCGCCGCGACGGCGACGAGTACGTCATCAACGGCACGAAGTGGTGGCTCACGGGCATTCTCGACCCGCGCTGCAAGATCCTGATTCTGATGGGGCGCACCAACCCGGACGCGCCCCTCCACGCCCAGCAGAGTCAGATCCTGGTCCCCCGCGACGCGCCGGGGATCACGATCAAGCGCTTCCTCCCGGTGTTCGGCTACGACGATGCACCGCACGGCCACGGCGAGGTGCTGTTCGAGAACGTGCGCGTGCCCGCCTCCAACCTCATCCTCGGCGAGGGTCGGGGCTTCGAGATCGCACAGGGGCGCCTCGGTCCCGGGCGAATCCACCACTGCATGCGCTCCATCGGCGTCGCCGAGCGGGTCCTGTCGAAGATGTGCGAGCGACTGCTCACGCGCGAGGCGTTCGGGAAGAAGATCTACGAGCACTCGGTATGGGAGGAGCGCGTCGCAAACGCCCGCATCGAGATCGAGTGCACGCGCCTGCTCACACTGAAGGCCGCGCACCTGATGGACACGGTCGGGAACAAGGTCGCCCGCGCCGAGATCGCGATGATCAAGGTGAAGGCGCCGCTGATGGCCCTCAGCATCATCGACGACGCCATCCAGGCCCACGGGGGCGCCGGCGTAACCACCGACTTCGGGCTGGCGCGCAGCTACGCCAGCATGCGCACGCTGCGGCTCGCGGATGGCCCGGACGAGGTGCACCGGCGCACCATCGCGCGGCTGGAGTTTCGCAAGCACATGGAGCGTATGGAGTCGCGAGCGCGAACGTAGTCACCCCGCGAGACGCTCACCCCACGCCTAGCGCAACGGGGTCCCGCGCTCGGCGGCGCCAGCGCGAGTGGCTTGGGCTTGAGACGCCCCCGGTGCTCAGGCCATGGTGAGGCCGCCGTTCACCGACAGGGTCTGGCCCGTGATGAAGGCGGCGGCGTCGGAGGCGAGGAAGGCGATGGCGGGGGCGATGTCGGCGGGCGTTCCGAGCCGGCGCATGGGCACGGCGCGCTTCAGCGCCTCGACGAACCGGTCGGCGTCGTCGCGTGCACCGGCGATGTCGCGTAGCAGCGGCGTGTCGGTCGGCCCCGGACAGACCGCGTTCGCCGTGACCCCGTAGCGGGCCAGCTCGCGGGCGATGGTCTTGGTGAAGGCGATGAGGCCACCCTTTGCACCCGAGTAGACCGACTGGCGCGACGAGCCGACCCGTCCCGCGTCGGCCGCGATGTTGATGATGCGACCGAAGCCGCCCGCCACCATCCCCTTTGCGACGCCCCGGGTCACGCGGATGGGCCCCGCGAGGTTGATCTCGAGGACCTTCGCGGTGAACGCTTCGTCGGTCTCGACGAAGGGCCGGAACTCGTCCCAGCCCGCGCAGTTCACCAGAATCTCGACGCTTCCCAGCTCGGTCTCGACGCGGCCGAGCGCGGCAGCCACCGATTCGGGCCGCGTGACGTCGAGCGCGACTCCGCACCCGCCAAACGCCTGCGCGACCTCCGTGGCCGCGTCTTCGGCCAGGTCGGCCACGGCGACGCGACAGCCGGCCTCGGCGAGCGCGCGGCAGATCTCGCTCCCGATCCCGCCCGCTCCCCCGGTCACCAGTGCGACGCGCCCCGCCACGGCCCTTATCCCAGGAGCTCGAGGGCGCGGTTCAAAAGGGGCTCCATGGAGAGGCCCGTTCGCTCCCAGGTGGGATCGTCGCGCTTCCCGCGGCGGTGGAGCCCCAGGTTGAAGCCCGTGATGATGGCGAACTTGTAGGCGGCGAGGGCGCGGAACCAGTTGAGGTCGGGGAGGCGCTCGCCGTGCGCCTTGGCGTACAGGTCGACCAGCTCCTCCGCCCCCAGGATGAGACCCGTCGGGCCTCCCTCCGGCGACCAGGCGTCGGGATCATTGAAGGTCGCGATCCACCCGACATCGTTCAGGGTCGAGCCGATACCGACGAGCTCCCAGTCGATGACCGCCAGCAGCTCGACCTGGGGCGAGTAGAAGAGGTTTCCGGTTTGAAAGTCGCCGTGAAAGACGCCGACGGGCGCATCGGCGGGGATCATCTTCAATAGCTTTGCGCGCAGGTCTGGCACCCGGGCCAGCTTCTCGGGGTCGGCGGCCTTCTCGACGAACCGGTCCCAGCGCGTCACGTCCTCGTCGAAGGGAATGGGCGCGCCGAGGCTCTCGGCGACGACGCTCCAGTCCAGCCGATGAATGTTGGCGAGCGCGGCCATGGCCTGCTGCGCGGCGTGGAGCTTCAGCTCGGGGCTTAGCTTGGCGCCCCACTCGCCGGGCGCTGTGCGCAGCACATCGCCCTCCAGCTTCTCGACGACGAAGTACGGGCAGTCGAACCACTCGAGGTCGTCGCCCGACCACTGCACACTGCAGTGCGGCACCGGGCCCCCGTCGAGCGCGCCCAGAACGGCCGCCTGCCGCAACACGTCCGCGGTGCCGCGCCACCGGACATGGGGGGGCGGCATCCGCAGAAACCAGCCCTCGGTGCGCCCGCAGGCGTGTGCGATGAACCCGTACGAGAAGCCGGCGTGGCCAGGCATCTTGTGGACCTCCGACACGGTTGCGTCGGGGTCGTCGTACTTAGCGCGGCAGAACGGGACGAGCCGGCGCTCGAGCTCGTCGAGCTCCATCTACTTCCTCAGCTTCTTGACGTCGGCCGGGACGGCCGAGAGCGTCTCGGAGAAGTCGGCGACTTGCCGCTGGAGCTCTGCGAGGTGCTCACCCTCACGGATCGCAACAGTCTGGATCACCTCGCGCACGTCCGGGTCGGAGGTCTTGTCGGCCCACGCGCGCAGGTAGACGTGAGCGCTCCCCTCGCCGAGGGCGATCGCATTCAGCAATCCGAGGTAGCTGGGCTTGTCGGCCACGAGTCTCTCCTTGCTGGCCGCATCATCCCCCGCAACCGAAATCCGGTCAAGCCGGACGCCCCCGAGCTCCAGCGCGCAGCCGACACGCAGGCCCCGCGCGCGTATCGCGGTCTGCGCTGGTCGTTGGAGATCGTGCCGGACGAGACGCACCTGGGGATCGCGAGCTCGTTCTTGCGCTGCCTGCGAGCGCTGTACTCGGCGAAGTAGACGCTTGTCGACCCCGAGTTGATGGGGTAGGGGGTGAGCTCACCGGAGCACTCTGGCCCTCACCTACTTCTCGTATAACTCTTACGTCCCTCAGGAATAGCGCGGGGGTCCCCCAGACAGCGCGGCAAGAACGGCGCTGGATCCGTGGCGTCGATTATGATTGCGTTCTTTGGAAATGCCAACTAGATCAAGAAGTCCCAGGTCACGACGAGGCACTGGGACGCGGATTGGTCCGGGGTCAGGGCTATCGAACTGACATTGGTAAACTGCTGACTCATATAAGCGTAGTACTCGGCGAGCGTTCCGGTTGTGCCGAACGACTCTATGGTCCCGAGCTGATTTGCGCTGAAATCCCCTGCACCTGGGGTCGACTCCTGGAAGACATCCACAGAAGCTGCATAGCCGGGTGAGCCGGAACCGATGCATACCAGAGCGCTAATCGCCGCCGCGACCAGGTTGTGATTTCTCACGTTGAGTGCCCCTTGTAATCAGTTTCGGTGCTGAAACAGAATTGGATCCCCGAGAAAAGTCCTGCGCGTCGGGGGCTAGTCCGCGGGACCGCGGTGGGGCTGGGGCAGCTTCCCTTTGAGGGTTCAACGGTCGCGCCAATCCGGTAGCAAAGGACGCCTGTGATTCTAGGTATGGGATCAGAGTGCTCTTCTATGGCATAGGGCAGAGGCATCAGGGCAGAGGTGTCAACCCACGAGCGGCGGGCTTCCTCCGATGAGTTCGTTGACTGCGCAGGGGTGTAGACCCGCAGCGATCGACCTGCTGTCCAGAAAAGAGGTGCTCACCAGGCGATGCGTCGGGCGAAAGTCGGCCGTGGCCTCCGAGGGCGTGATAGGGTCGCAAGCGATGACCGACAGCACGCAGCCTATACAGCTTCCTGGCACCGAGTGTCACCTGCTCCACTCGAACGGGGTGGGCGACGACTTCGAGATCTCAGTCATCCTCCCGCCGCCTGAGATCCCGGGCCCTTTCCCGGTGGTCTATCTGACGGATGCCAACTTCTCGGTGGGTCTCGGCACCGGTATCATCCCGATGCTCTCGAACGGCGCTGAGATTCCGCCCGTGACCGTCGTGTGCATCGGTTACCCCATCGGCGGCGACTTCGCACGCTTCGCAAGCCTGCGCATGCGCGACTTCACTCCCACTGTCGAGGCGCGCCACGTCGACGCGATTGGGAAGATGACGGGCCAAGCGGTGGAGTGCGGGGGCGCCGCGAGGTTTCTCGAGTTCCTAACCACCGAGCTCCGCGACTGGATCGCCTCGCGCTACGACGTCACCGACGACACGACCTACATCGGGGACTCGGCGGGGGGCCTCTTTGGGACCTACACGCTACTGAATCAGCCGAACGCCTTCCGTCGCTACCTGATCGGCAGCCCGTGGCTCACCTACGATCACCCGCTGTGCTTCAAGTACGAGGAGACTTACGCGGCGGACCACGACGACCTGCCAGCGACCGTTTTCCTGGCGGCGGGCGCCGACGAGGACGTCCTCCAGCCCGGCGTTGACCCGGCGATCCTCCCGATTTTAAGCGACGCCAAGACCGCGGCGTACACGCGCGAGCTCGCCGCCAAACTCGAGAGCCGCAACTACCCGAGCTTAAACTTGACCATGCGCATCTTCGCCGAGGAAACCCACTACACGCTTCCCCCCATCCTCATCGCGCATGGCCTGCGCAGGGTCTTCCTGAACGACCCGCCTGATTAGAGTGCCCTTCGGGGCCGGGGCCCCTCGAATCCTCGCACCAACTTTTCCCATGAGGATAAGACTCGACAGTCGTAGGACCGTCCTGCGCTGGCACCCTTCTCGACCGTCAGCGGGATAGATCCTCGGGCACTCGCGCGCGGCGCTATCCTCACCGCCCCGTGTTGGAGTACAAGCAGCCCGACGCGGTCCTTACCCTCGCCGAGGGGTTGGCCGAGTATCGGAGGGCAAACCCAGGGCTGATGCGAGCGGCTCCTGGGCACGCCGAGGCCGAGTCCTTCTTCCGAGGCCACGACGCCGTGCACGTCGTGTTCGGCTGCAACACCGGAGAACGAGGATGGGGAAGAATCGACACACCGCGGAGCAGATCATCGCGAAGCTGCGAGAAGCCGAAGTGGAGCTGGCCCAGGGCCGGCCACTGGCCGAGGTGGTGCGGGAGCTCGAGATCGCGGAGCAGACGAACTACCGCTGGCGTTACGTGCCGCACATATCCTGGACTCCTTGCCCAGATTTCCGGTCCCTACCCCCTCAGAGAGTCAGCGGAGTCGTGTCCTCGAATGCAACGTTCTGGGAAACCGTTGCATCCGGCGCGAGTACCCCGCCTGTCCCGACTTGGCTCAGGTCTTGCGTTTGGGCCGCTACTCCACTTTCCCAAGTCCAAGTAAGGGATCAGTCACCTAAGAGAGAGCCGTCGGGAGGCTGCCGAGCAGGGAGAGGGATCGCCGTTCCCGGTACGAACCGGTTCGGTGTCGCACGGGTAGATCTTGCGGGATCATGAGCTATGTCGCCTCCAACAGGTTGCGGATACGGACCAGGTTGTAGGCCGCAGCAGTGAAGGTGAAGACCCAGCCGACCCGATCCGTGCCCCGGTGCCGGGTCTTGCGCATCAAGCCCACCGTCTTCATCCAGCCAAACACCTCCTCCACCCGTTTGCGGAAGCGCTGGCTCACCTCGTAGCCCGGGTGTCCTGTGGTCCTTCGATCGATCGCGCTTCGGCGGTTCGTCGTGTTCTGTGCCACGTGCGGGGTAACGCTCCAGGCCCGAAGCGCCTGCACAAAGCTCTTGGCGTCGTAGCCCTTGTCTCCAGCCAGGGTGATCCGGCGAGCGCCCCCCAGACCCAGCACCATCTCGAGAGCCGCTTCGCGCTCCGCATACCCCGACGCCTGAGTGAGCTTCGCCGCCACCACCAGGCCGTTGCGGTTCTCCGTCACGACGTGTCCCTGATACGCGAGCCGCGCGCCCTGGCCCCTCATCCCCGCCAGTCGGGCGTCCGGATCCGTCCTCGACGCATGCGTCTGGTTGCTCCGCTTCTCGCCCCGGAAGTTGACCGTCGGGTTGCCCGGGTCGTCATCGTCCCTGCGCTTCTCGTCCTTGCGCACGAAGCTCTTCTGGCTCGCCCACGCCTCGATCAGCGTCCCGTCCACCGTGAAGTGCTCCGATGACACCAACCCCTCCGACTCCGCCTGCGCCAGCACCGCCTCGAAGAAATGCTGAGCGATCTCGCCCTTCAGCAGCCGTTCCCGATTCTTGGTGAACACCGTCGCGCTGAACACCTCATCGTCCAGCTCCAGGCCCACGAACCAGCGGTAGAGCAGGTTGTAGTCGATCTGCTCGATCAGCTGGCGCTCGCTCCGGATCGTGTACAGCACCTGCAACAGCAGCGCCCGCAACAGCTGCTCCGGCGGGACCGACGGTCGGCCGACCCCTTTGGCGTAGATACCATCGAAGCGTCGCGACAGCTGCTCCAGCGCCGCGTCCACCAGTCGCCGGATCGCTCGAAGCGGATGGTCCTCGGGAATCCGGGACTCCAGCGATACGTAGCTGAAGATCCCACCCTGGAGCGTCTGCGGTCCTCTCACATCTCCCCCTTGGGGCTTCCCTCAAAGGTACCCTTCGATGAGGAGTTTTTCAGCAGCCTGCTAAGAGAGAGCCGTCTCCTCATCGCACTCGACGATCTCCGTGTACACGTCCGGGCCTGGCGAGGCTGAGGATGCGGCACCGCGAGTAGTGAAGGAGCGGAAGATGCAACCTCACTAGCTCGATACCATCAAAGAACTCCTCCGACCTGATGCGGTGGCTCTTCGCCACCTCCTTGATGTACGAGTCGCGGATCCCGAGTGCCGGCGGAATCTGAGACCGTGGGCTCAGGTGGTCGCCTTCCGCCCGGAATACGAGCCGCCCGAGCAGGCGGATTCGACTCTTCGGATCGACGCCGTTCTCGTCCATCCAGCACACCACCGACGGGCAGGTCTTCAGAAAGTAGGCGTACGCCCGGAGCCCTTCGCGCGTGTACTGATCGAACGTGGCGCTCGGGAAAGGGCCGATGTCAGCGTCATCTGCGAAGAAGGAGTCTCGCCTGGCCTCACGCACATCATCTGCTATAAGCGAGGTCAGGCCGAACACCGCAGACATCTCCTTGCACTGGCTCCGATTGCCAGACCACCTGATTGCCGAGCAGACCTCGGGCAGCTGGTGTGGGACGCACGGCCGGAAGCGCCGTTTTCTTGAGGGCTACGCGAGAGTTTACAGCGCGCTCTCGCTGCCGTGCCGGGCCACGCTATCTGAAGTGCGCCGAGCGCAAAGCCGAGGAACCCGCGACCCACTGATCTCGCGCGGCGTTGTGACACGCAGGGCGCAGCCATATAGTGGGTAGGGCGCAGATGTCCTGCGCGCAGGAGGAACGAACGTGAGCCCCAGCGTCCTCGGCTTCGCCGGCCTGATCCTGGTAGTCGGCGCCATGGTGCCCTGGTTACGGCGCATGCGGGATGTGCGCATCCCGGAGAACCGCACGCCCTTCGTCACCGCCTGGCTCGCGGGCGCAGCTCTGGGCCTGGCGTCGCTGGTCTCAGGCCCCGGCTGGCCAGGCGGCATCGCGGCCGCCCTGGCGCTGGTCGCGGGCGCCTTCCCCAGCATCTTCGTCGCGATCAGCGCGCAGCAGGTCGCGCCGAACGCTATTCGCGTCGGCGGCAAGCTCCCGGACTTCGGTGCGCCCGACGAGACGGGCGCGCGCTTCGAGATCGCGAGCACCGTCGGCAAGCCGCTCCTGCTCAAGTTCTTCCGCGGCCACTGGTGACCGTACTGTGTCGCCGAGTTGCGGCGATGGGAGGAGCTGCGGCCCGAGTTCGACGCGCGCGGCGTCTCGATCGTGACAGTGTGCAGCGACACGCCCGAGAAGATCGCGGCCGGTCACGCGAAGCACGGTCTCGGCGCCGTGATGCTGTCGGATCCGAAGCTCGAGGTGACCGACCTCTTCGGCCTGCGCAACCAGAAGATCCAGACCGGGCCGCCAGGCCGGCCGCAGCCCGTGCCGACTTCGATCCTCACGGACGCCGCCGGGGTCGTTCGCTGGATCGACCAGTCCGAGAACCACCAGCGCCGCTCCGACCCCGACGTCGTCCTCGGCGCCCTGAAGGAGCACCTGGGCTAGCCCTTAAAGAACCCGCCGCAGTATTGCTCGTACAGAGCGTAGACCGCGAGGGCGCCCCCAGCGACCATCTCACGCCTGTCCCACAGGGCGGCTAGATTGAAACCGGCTATGAAGACCCGAGGTCTCCTCCACCTGAACTTGAACGTGTCGGATCTTGCGCGATCTGTTCGCTTCCGCCGCGAGCTCTTCGGTCTCGAGGTGGTTGCGACGTCCGACGGTGACGAAGAGATCGACGGGCGGCACGTGAGAATCAGTCAAGTGGTGCTGCGGACCCCAGGAACTAGGGAGCTGTTTGCGCTTACACAGGCCGCGCCGCGCCCCGGGTGCCACCCAAGTTGAGTGCCCGCGCCCCTTTCAAGACCGCCGCCTTCGACCACTCGGCCACCTCTCTGCTTAGTGAAATCAAGTACTTAGCGTATCGCGTGTGCTCCAGCGGGGCTCGGCTCTCGCCGAGAGCGGTGACGATCGGACGGTCGCTTCGTGTGCTCGCCAGCGTTTGGCGGCCACCCCGCATCCATCATTGTTCCTGCAGCGTACTCTAGTGTCCCGAAAACGGGCCAAAATCGGCGCACGAGCCGGCCCCATTTGGCACTACGTGGCACAAGAGCGCCCCCTACATGTACGCGTACATGCGCGTTCGAAGGACCTCTGGGATCGCCACGTCGTGCCATCCAGCCCAGCTCCCGCGAGAAGACCGCGTACGACCTCCGGGTCGGCGAGCTACAGTGGCCGCCAGAGGACGGTGAAAACGTCACGAATCGGACGGTGAATGCGCCGCTAAAAACGGGACAAAACGCGGAGATCGGCAATGCGGCTGTACGAGCAGCTTCCGGCGAGCGAGCGGCACGAGCCCGGTTGCCGATCACGGTGATCGACCGGCAGAGTCTGGGCGAGGCGCTCGCCTGGTGGCGCAAATCCTACGCAACGTAGGGTACTAGATGTTACCGGCGAGCTGAATCGCCCGAGGCAGTCGCACGCCCAGGTGCACGGGGGCAGCCACGAGGGTTCGAGCCGCCCGCAGCGCCGCTCACGTTTTAGCGGCGGTACTGTGCCAACGGGGTGAACAGCAAAAGGTGATCTCGGATGGAGGCCCTCGCTCGCTTCGTCGAGTACTACAACCACGAGCGGCTGCACGAAGCCATTCCGCAAATGGGAGCGAGAACCCTCTCTAAGAAAATCGGCCCAACGGTCCCAGAAGATCTGACGACGTACACTCGCCAGAAGAGCCTGTTCGACGAAGAGGAACCGGAACCGAGCTGCTTCTGCGACTAGGTAAAAGATGTTGTGCCACGTAGTGCGGGGGTGGGATGAAAGCGCTGGAGAAATAATCCCCCTACCTAAAAGGGGGTGCCGCGCGCGCAGCCGCACGGGCCCTGCATGCCGCCTCGTTTCCCTCCTGCGCGCCTCGCGGCCGCCGGGTTTTCCCCCGTTTTGACCCAGGTCGCCACGGCCCCCTGCACCCGGTGCAGATCGGGCCTAAACCCAAGAATGCACACCCCTTCGGAAGAGAGGGCACAACCCCCCACCACTACATGTAGGGGTTGATCTTGTGCCACGTAGTGCCGCGTAGTGCCACGTAGTGCCAAATGGGGCCGGCTCGTGCCCCGATTTCCGCCTGGTGGAGGGCTCTTCGCTTTCGATCCGGCGCACGCTGCCCCCCCACGTTCCGTCCCTGATGAAGCCCGGCTGAGCGAGCTGGACCACCTCTGGACGAACCGATCTCTGCTGTGCTCGAACGAGACCCCTGCGCTCGGTGATCGTGCGCCCGGGCCAGTGTTCGATTAGGCGCCGGCGCCACGGCGCGGCCGCCTTCGGGTCCCCCGACCGCTGAGTCCCCGCCGACACTACGAGGAGTCAGTGACAATGTTACCAGGGGTAGTTACGCCGACGAGCTGGCGACCGTGGGAGTGCGCTCTCGAGCTGGTCTGAGAGGACACGTGGAATGGCACAGTTCGGACAGGTTCAATCGCACAGTCCGGGCACGCCGCGGGGCCCCGTATCGGCCGCCTAAGTGGCGCCTCTAGGAAGACGGTGGCCCAGAGATATCGCCTCTGGAACCGTTGCAGTACCAATTCACGTCATCGTGAAGATCTAGTAGAGAAGTCAGAGGGAATAGAACAGCCCGCGCCTCTGTCAGCACATCGTCGGCTTCGACACGTTTTGGTCGGTAGGCCTGTTTATGGATAACACGATTTCTCAATTCAGTTATAGGTGTTCGTTTTATGCGACGTGGCCCAGAGATATCGCCTCTGGCCTGCAACCTCACGTCTCGTCTAGTAGAGAAGTCAGAGGGAATAGAACAGCCCGCGCCTCTGTCAGCACATCGTCGGCTTCGACACGTTTTGGTCGGTAGGCCTGTTTATGGATAACACGATTTCTCAATTCAGTTATAGGTGTTCGTTTTATGCGCGTAAGATAGCCTGCAACCTTCTCGTCAGCCAACAACTTCAGCTCGGATTCCTCTGGGCAGTTGCACTTAGACAGGGAGCCTATATATGACCCAACTTCATCAAGAACAGATGGCCGGTTAGGTTCGACAGCTAGACGCAAGACAGTGTCACGCATCTTCGCAAATCCAAGTTTCTCTGTTGCACTCCAAAGATCACGAGACAATCTATTCAGTTTATCCAGGGCATTAGAATCCTGGACAACATTGGAGCCAAATGGCACATAGAGAAGACTTACTCTCAGATATAGGCTAAAGAACATTCGTATGCTTGACACACATTGAGAATGCAATTCATATACCGCTTAGTTCGCAAAAGATCGTAGCAGTCAAGAATAATGGCTTCGTGCCGTTCGTTGACGCTGTCACCGTTGACCAAAAAATCTTCCCTTACACTCCTGGCAAGATATACTGGTTCTAGATATCGGCTCGGATGTGCAAAGATCAGAAACGCGATTAAAGACAAGTTCGTGATTGCATAAAGGACAATCGACACTGATATTCTCGTAACCAGAAGATTTTATTCTCACCGATTCCATTTATTTGTCCGATCTCTGGCGAAGATTGCCCGTATCGTTGACGCCGTGCCAAACCAACGTGACTCGCTCGGATGTCCGTGTTCCGAGATCAGGTTAGCCACGGCCTCAGACAACGCCTACTCCTCGGCCGCGCGGCCGACCACTTCGGGTCGCTCCGCAGGCATGTCCATGGTCCGTACGTATTCGACCGCCGAGAGCCGGCGCTTGCCCCGCCCGCTGCTCTCCCCCCGCGTTGGCGTCCCAGACCAGTGCGGCGAGGTCGCTCGCTCAACGCACCAAACGCCCGCCAGCACGGTCCCTGCGGCGACTCCCCGATCAGGTTGCCGGTCTGGAACGCGGCGTTCCCTCCAAGATCGTGACTGCGATGAGTCCGAGCGCTCCAAAACATCGGCACTTCGGGGGGTTATAAGAGATTGGGTTAGTTCACCGGGGCCTTCCCCCATGTTGAACCCGCTATGCGTATCTGCTTCAACACCAGCCGTTTCTCGGGCTAAGCCCTACTTCTTCCTCAAAACCTGACGTCTCTTCGTGCCGAACAGATTCTTCACCGTGCCACCAACGCCCACACTCCTCATTGCTTCTGCCGCCTTGTCCATGTCCTTCTGTGGCACCGGTCGCACTTCTGGCTTCGCCGAAGGCTCCCAGCGCGCCGGGCCCTTCCCCAGCGAGTATGCGACCCGACTCATGAGGATCGGCTCGTCGAGAGACACGCACCACCCCTCTTTGGAATAACCGCGGCGGACCGGCCACACCCACAATATCTAGTCTCTCTTGTGCCACGAGGTGCCACGTAGTGCCGCCTAGTGCCAGTTACGGCCGTCTGATGCCGCGGGATGCCGACCCCCGGCATCTTTTACCTAGTCACAGAAGCAGCTCGGTTCCGGTTCCTCTTCGTCGAACAGACTCTTCTGGCGAGGATTGTGACCCTCTTCCTGATCGTGGCTTTTCCGCAAGCCAATTGTCACCAGCCCTTCTTGCGCAAGAGGGCTCGAGGTCCGCCTGAAACTGCGAGGATACGGAGCGCTTCCGCATCTTTCAGGACGTGGGTTCGTTGCGCGTGAGGGAGGGGCTTTCCGAGCGTCCCCTGCAGATCGGGGGATCGGGCCTAAACCCAAGAATGCACACCCCTTCGGAAGAGAGGGCACAACCCCCCACCACTACATGTAGGGGTCGATCTTGTGCCACGTAGTGCCGCGTAGTGCGCCACGTAGTGCCAAATGGGGCCGGCTCGTGCCCCGATTTTGGCCCGTTTTGGGGACCCTTTCATCGTCCGAAATGGGACATTTTCAGCGTCCTCCCAGATATGGACGGGAAAACTGCTGCATTGGTCAGAGGGACTCGGAGCGGTCGCCGGCGGCCGCATCGGGGTGCCCACCGGTATACCCGGTGCCCTCGGGCGAGAGCGGAGACAAGCTAACCCAGGAAATTCTAACGGCCACGGACCGCATAGGCAGCGTTACCTCACACAATCTGTTTGCGAACGTGTACTTCGACTTCCATAACAGCAGCCGCTTCACGCCCTACGTGGGGGTTGGCGTTGGCGTGGGGCTTACCGATATGGACTATGGGAGTGTGTGGGCGCGAAACCCCAATCCCGCCGCGATTACCACGGGCGCAGGGCTGTCCAATGCGACCGAGATCCGCCGGAACCTGGCCGGAACGACGAGCGTCGAACAAACCGAACTCAGTGACAGGCTCTTTGGTTATCAGGTGCTCTTCGGGGTCGATTACGCGCTTACAGAGTCGGTTTCTTTGGGAGTAAAGGCCCGCTGGGTCGACTTCGATTCCTTTAGTGACGGGGTCGTCTGGGACCCGCTCCGCAGTCACGGGCCCAATCTGCGCCGCGACGGATCGGAACCAGTGTCGGGTCGGATCAAGACCAACGATGTCGAAATGTTCGGGATCAGCGTGAACTTGAAGTACCGTTTCTAGTCTAGGGGGGGAGCCCTGAGGTGCCCTATCATGCTCCGCGCCTCCTCCACCAGCGCCGCCACCTCCGAGGGCCCGGGACGAATCGGACAGTAAAAGCGCCGCCAAAAACGGGACAAAACGCGGCACCAGGCGGCATTAGCCGGCCGCAATTGGCACTACGTGGCACAAGTCCTCGAGCACTAGATCTAGTTGGGTGTAGGGACGCCGCCTCGTTTCCCTCCTGCGCGCCTCGCGGCAGGGCCCCGTGCGGCTGCGCGCGCGGCACCCCCTTGAAGGTAGGGGGGATTATTTCTGCAATGCGCTCGGCACTGGACGGTTCTTGTGCCACGAGGTGCCACGTAGTGCCGCCTAGTGCCAAATGGGGGCGGCTGGCGCCCGATTTTTGCGCGTTTTGGGGACACTTTCAGGGTCCGAATCGGGACATCTTCAGCGTCCGCTCAGAGCAGAGCCCACCGTGGCACTTAGCGGCACCTCGTGGCACAAGAATTCGGCCACTAGATACCACTAGATGTACGATCTGATTGCGAGAAGAAGTTGTTAGACCAGCGATGACTCGGAATGAAACCCCCGATCAGCCGGCTCAGAGAAGCCCGTGAACAACGTGCTTAGGAACCACACCTAGTCGCGTTGACGGTGGCGGTTTGGAGGCGGACCTAGCGTCCGAAAGATCGTGGGCGTTCTCTGCTCAGGCGAGGCAGACTGCTCGTCCGCCAGAAGGGACTCAGGCACAGCTGCTCGGGGACTTCGCAGGCCGCTCAGAGAATTTCGTCGATCCGAACGAGCGCCCTCAGCCCAAGGGAGTCTCGGAGCCCAGCGGACTTTGTGTCGTCCGCCGAGTTTCCCACAGGGAGCGTGAGCCTGTGCGGAACCGCAGGTCTCGCCGCAGGTCTCCGTTCCTCGTGACAAAACTCTCTCGTCTATACTGGCCCCGTGCAACGCTCACGCGCCCTGATCCTCTTCGGCATCCTCGTTCTGATCACCGTCGTGCCCGCGCTGATCAAGTTCTATACGGACTGGATCTGGTTCGCGCAGGTCGGCTATCTGGAGGTGTTCCTGCGCTCGATCACGGCGCGGCTCGCGCTCGGGTCGATCGCGTTCGTGCTGGCGTTCGGCGTTCTCGCCGCCAACTTCTACGTGGCGCAGGGGGCGCTGCGGCGGCGCGAGTTCCGGATCATGGGCGAGGCTGGGCCGCGCATCGTCTCGGTCGACCTGACCCGGATCAAGGCGTTCGTCTACCTCGGCGCGGGCGTGCTCGCATTCCTGATCGCCCTCTACGCCTCGTCGCAGTGGGAGACCTGGCTGCTATGGCGCCACGCCGTGCCGTTCGGGTCGACCGATCCGATCCTGGGGAACGACACCGCCTTCTACATCTTTCAGCTGCCGTTCTACCAGTTCGTTCAGGGCCTGGCGCTGGTCACGGTCCTCCTCGCGGCAGCGGGCGTAGCGGGTGCCCACGGCGCGTCGGGGAACCTCTCGTTCGACGCGGCCCGCGGGGTCGTGGCGACCCGCATCGTCACACGTCACCTGTCCGTGCTGGGGGCCCTGGTCCTGCTGCTGCTGGCGGTGGGGACCTACCTCCGGATCCCCGAGCTCCTGACCACGGACTCCGGAACCGTCTTCGGCGCCTCGTACGCGGACGTCCACGCGCGCATGCCGGCCCTGCGACTCCTCATTGCCGCCTGCCTGATTGGGGCGGCGCTGGCCCTCTTTCAGGTGCGGCTCCAGCGTCTGTGGCCGGCTGCGGGAGCGGCGGGCCTCTACCTCGCGGTCGCCTTCGGCGGGGCCGCGTACTCGGCCGTCATCCAGCGCTTCGTGGTCGCCCCGAACGAGCAGGTTCGCGAGACCCCCTACATCATCCACAACATCGCCATGACGCGGGACGCGTTCGGGCTGGACGGCGTGGTCGAGCGGCCGCTCTCGGGGGAGGCGCGTCTGACGCTCGACGACCTCGAGAACAACCGGGCGACCCTCGACAACGTGCCGCTCTGGAACGACCAGCCGCTGCTCGACACGTTCGGGCAGATCCAGGAGATCCGCACGTACTACGACTTCGTGTCGGTCGACAATGACCGGTACACGATCGATGGCGAGTACCGCCAGATCATGCTGTCAGCGCGGGAGCTCAACTCGGAGAGCCTGCCGAGCCGCTCCTGGATCAACGAACGGCTCACCTTCACCCACGGCTACGGGCTGGCCCTCGGGCCCGTGAATCAGGTCACGCCCGAGGGGCTGCCCGTCCTGTTCATCAAGGACCTGCCGCCCAAGTCCGCGGTCGACCTGGAGATCACGCAGCCCGCGGTGTACTACGGCGAGCTCTCGAGCGATCACGTCTTCGTCAACACCAAGACCGAGGAGTTCGACTACCCCGAGGGTGAGGACAACAAGTTCACGCGGTACGAGGGCGACGGGGGCGTCGTCTTGGGTGGGCTCTTCCGGCGGCTGATGTTCGCGATCCGGTTCCGGTCCACGGACACGCTCTTCTCGCCAAACCTCACGCCGGAGACGCGCGTGATGCTGTATCGCCGGATCTCGGAGCGCGTGCGGCGGATCGCCCCCTTCCTGACCTACGATCCGGACCCCTACCTGGCGATCTCCGGAGGCGGTCTGGTCTGGATCCAGGACGCCTACACCGCCAGCGGCAGCTACCCCTACTCGACCCCCGCCGCGAACGATCTCAACTACATCCGCAACTCCGTGAAGGTCACCATCAACGCCTACGACGGGCGGACGACATTCCACCTGCTGGACCCCGACGACCCGATCGCGGCGACACTCGATCGCGTCTTCCCGGGCCTCTTCACACCGCTCGGGGAGATGGCGGACGACCTGCGCACGCGCCTGCGCTACCCGCCCGGCATCTTCGGGATTCAGGCGGCGATGTTCTCGACGTTCCACATGACGAACCCCGCGGTCTTCTACAACCGTGAGGACCAGTGGGACATCCCGTCGATCGATGACGGCCTCGAGTCGCGGCGGATGGAGCCCTACTACACCATCATGAAGCTCCCGGGCGAGTCGGGGGCCGAGTACATCCAGATGCTGCCGTTCACGCCCCGCCAGAAGGAGAACCTGGCCGCGTGGATGGTCGCGCGCAGCGACGGGGAGAACTACGGGCAGCTGGCCGCCTTCCAGTTCCCGAAGCAGACAGTGGTGTTCGGTCCGAACCAGATCGCGGCCCGCATCAACCAGGACCAGGACATCGCGCCTCAGATCACGCTCTGGAACCAGCAGGGGTCCGAGGTGATCCAGGGTAACCTCCTCGTCATCCCGATCGAGGAGTCGCTCATCTACATCCGCCCGCTCTACCTGCGGGCGGCCGGGGGGCGCATCCCCGAGATGAAGCGGGTGATGGTCGCCTACCGGAACCAGATCGTGATGGAGGAGTCGCTCGACCAGGCCCTCGAGCGGATGTTCCCGAGCGACGGACGGGCGCTCGTAGCGGCCCCCGAGGAGTTCCGCCCCGATCTGGGGACAGCGGACGGAACCGACCTGGCCGGAGAGGCTCAGCTGCACTACCAGCGGGCCATCCGAGCGCAGCGCGAGGGCGATTGGGCCCGCTACGGCGAGGAGTTCGAGCGGTTGGGCCAGATCCTGGAGCGCCTCGGCTCCCAGCCGACCGACTAGGGTGAAGTATGCCGCGTCGGGATCGCGGTGCCGTCTGCGCTCGCGTTCGGCTGGCTCTTCTACCAGAGCCGTGTCGCGAATCCCCGGGTGGAGCTCGAGCTGCGCCAGCGCCCCGACGGAGAGCGGGCGCGTCGGGTCATGCTCGTGACGCTGCCCAGCGGTCGGACGCTTCCCGTCAACTACCTGCGCGAGGCCGATAAGGTCTACGCGGGCGCGGACGGGCGCTGGTGGAGGGAGCTGCGGGGATCCCCGACTCGAGCCTGTTGCCCGACGGGCATCTATGTAACAACGATGTAGCAGCGGGAACGGCACAGCCCGGTTCAAGGTGGGACGGCTGCCGCCCTCCAAGCCCTTGATCCGGCGTCCCATGTCGTCCCGCGGCGTGCCGCAGGGGGCGATTCGTAATCAGCAGGTCAGCGGTTCGAGTCCGCTCGTCGGCTCCAAGAAAATCAAGCAGTTCTGAGGCCGAGCTCGATGAGGAATTCGCTCGAGTCAGCAAATGGTCAGCAACATCGCTCACGATGACGGCGGACTCGGCACCAGCACATACATGCTTCTCAGGACAACGAACCGAAGCTCCCAACTGGTGTGGACGCCCGCAACATTCGGAACATACTCCTCAGTTCGCATACCACTCGCACAAGCGTTCGCAGACTCGCATGGTGCGCTCACCGGCTAGAGTGGTTCTCGAGAGCCTGGCATGAACGGCCTGAACCGCGGCCACGAGAACCCCCGACCACGCCAAGTTCTGCGTGGAGTGCGCGACCTCCTTCGCGATCCGCGTGGGAGTGCCTTCCTCTGAGCTGGGGCCTGTACAGCCCCAAAGCGCACACGCACTGGTCTTGGGCTGCGGCTTCCCGTCGCTGCCATAACGCTCATTGGTCTCCCGATAGATCTAGTCTACGAAGAGAAGCTAGGACAGGCTCAGCCATCGAGCTGGGTGGCGAGAGCAATCCCATGCAGCGCGACCCCCCACCCGGCCCTGACACCCACAGCGCGAGCCACGTAGCTCCTTGCCAGCGGCTCTAGCCCTCTCCAACTCCTCGTGAGGAATGTTCCTTCTGGCTCTCTGACCGCGGCCTGTCGCAGAAGACGGCTCGGAACGTCATGGCGGGCTTCCACAGCTCTCCTCGGGTGGGTGGCCGACGATCGCTTGTCTCATGAGGCGTGTTCTGCGATCCGATAATTCGTATTCTTGAAGGATGCAGGGGTAGAGAGGTATCTGGTAACTCCGGCCCAGGGTCACCTGGCTCCGTTCGTGACAGCGATCCATAGCGAGGAACCGGTTGGCGGTCTGACGCACGGCTTCTACCGATATCCGGCTCGATTCTCGCCGACGTTCGCTCGAGCGGCCATTGAAATGTTTACGAACCCCGGCGATCTGGTTGTTGATCCGTTTGTCGGGGGGTGGAACGACCTTGGTAGAATGCCGAGGGAGGCGTTTAACTCCGCGCGCCGCGCGAACTGGGACGCGGACTTCGGTGGGCTCTGCTCTGAGCGGACGCTGAAGATGTCCCGATTCGGACGCTGAAAGTGTCCCCAAAACGCGCAAAAATCGGGCGCCAGCCGCCCCCATTTGGCACTACGTGGCACTACGCGGCACTACGTGGCACAAGAGTACCCCCTACATCTAGGGGTGGGGGGGTGCGGCCTCTCTTTCCAGGGCGCACCTACCTGGGCTAATCACAGCACGATCGGGGGCTTCCGCACACGCCAATGGGTATAGGCGATCGCTTGATTTCTAGTCATTTAGCTTTTCCCTTCTTCGCCGCCCTTCGGCGGCGCTGTGATTGCGTTCGTGCGGCGTTGCAGCCGCCGCACCGATAGCCACGGCACTCCACGCCGCAGTCGGCGCAGCGTCCAGCCGCCGTCCACTCGGCACGGCGGCTGGCCTTACTGCGCGCTTGATGGCTCCGCTCCCCCGCGGCGAGCTCGCGTCGACGGCGCTCGCGCCGGCGCTCGGCGCCGAAGCGGTGCTTGAATTCGGTCAGGAGGCGATCAGCGCGTCCAGCGTCCACACTCCCACTCCCAGGTCTGGCCGGTACAGGAACTCATCGAGATCATCGTCGGCGTCCCGCAGGGGGACGGAGGCCCCGTAGCCTCGGGCGCACTCGACCTCCTCACAGAGTGCGTTGTAGGGGGACCCCTCGCCCTCAGGCTGGGTCCAGTGGTCGTGGTGCGCACCGGCGCCCTCCCGCACCCACCCCAGTTCGGACAGAGCCCAGAGGAGGTCCGCCCGCTCCGCGACCCAGCGGAAGCTGCCGTCGTTCAAAGATGATCCCGCCGGCGTTTTGGGTCCTCTTGGCGGGGCTTATCCTGGCGGCCAGTTTCCTCTTTCACTGCATCGAGCGGCGCCGCCGGCGGTGGCGGTGTGCCTGGTGCAATAGGGGGGCCGACTGCCCCCACCACTAGATCTAGTGGGTGGGGGTAAGGCCCGCCGCCAGCGCGCCAGAAAACTGATAACCATTCTCAATCGCGCGTCCGATTGGTGACATTTTCAGCGTCCGCCCAGCCGATGAGCGGGGGTTCTTCGAGGTGCCAGTCGGCGATGGAGATCTGGCATCGGCGCCACGTACGTTACCCGATCACGATTTCACGGTGAATATCCTCACCACCCAGCTGCGTTATCGTTGGGAGATAGCCCCGTTGACGGATCTCTATCTGGTCTACAACCTGGGCAACAGTCTGCTGCGAAGCGGTGACTCTAACTTCTCCGATCTGTTCAGCGATGCCTTCAAAGATCCCATCGTCGAGAACTTCGTAGTCAAGCTCCGGTATCGTTTCGGGAACTAGGCATCATCACTGCCCTCGTCGAGTTCGCCGAGCAGCTCCCCCGTATCGGCGCCGAGAGCGGGTGCCGGGGTGATCGGCGGCGGCGGGCCATCCACCCGAATGGGGCAGCCCGGTAGCGCAAGGCGCCCCCAGCCCGGCTGATCCTGCTCCACGATCATGCCGGATTCGCGCAGGTGACGGTTCTGCAGCACCTCTCCCGTATCGAGCACCGCCCCGCAGGCCACGCCGAACTCCGACAGGCGCTCCATCGCCGCGATCTTGTCGTGACCGCGCGTCCAGGCGCTGACGATCTCGCAGACTTCGTCCTCGCGTGCGTTGCGCTGCGACTGGCGCGCGTAGCGCGGATCGTCGAGCAGGTCCTGGCGCTCGATCGCGCGCAGCAGCGCCTCCCAGTGGCGCCGCGACGAGAGCAGGATGTAGACGTAGTCGTTCGGCCCGCCCGGCTGGCAGGCGAACACACCGCTAGGCGCGGATCCGACGTAGCGGTCGCCGCTGCGCACGTTCGGCTTGCCCGTCACGTAGGTGGGCACGAGCGCCGTGCGCGTCAGGTTCAGCACAGCGTCCTGCAGCGCGACCTCCACTCGATCCCCAAGGTCGGTGCGAAAGCGCCGGTGCAGAGCGGCGAGGATCCCGAGCGCGAGGTGCACACCGCTGCCGCTGTCTGCGATGGTCGAACCCATGCGGACGGGGGGCCGATCGGCCTCGCCGGTGACGCTCATCCCGCCCCCGGTGGCCTGTCCGACAAAATCGAGCGACTTGTAGTCAGACCACGGCCCCCCTGAGCGGTAGCCGCGGATCGAGGCAACGACCAGGCGCGGGAACGCCTGGCCCAGCCGCGCGGGCGCCAGGCCGAGCCGCGCGAGCGTGCCGGGCGCGAAGTTCTCGGCCAGAACGTCAGCGCCCTCGAGCAGTCGGTCGAGCTGCCTACGGCCCCCGTCCTTGGCCAGATCGAGTACGACGCTCCGCTTGCTCTGGTTGTAAAGAACGAAGAACGCGCTGTCGCGTTCCGGCGTCGCCCCTGCGAGCTGTCGCGACGGATCGCCGCCCGGCGGCTCCACCTTGATCACGTCCGCGCCGAGCCAGGCGAGGAGCTGGGTCGCGGAGGGACCCGCCTCGTACTGGGTGAGATCGATGACGCGCACGTCGGAGAGGGGATGCTCGCGACCGTCCGGGAGGACCTGTTCTGGTATCATGCCGAGAGCGTACCCCAGATGAGCGGCGGTCTTTAGATCGCAGCTCGATCCTGCCATCATACGTCTGGCCCGCGCCATCGGTAGCCGGGGAGAGGAACGATGCTGCTGGACCTCAGTGAAGATCAGCGACTGATCGTCGAGACCGTACGCAAGTTCGTCGATATCGAGGTCGCGCCGGTCGCCAGTGAGCTCGATCACCGCGACGAGTACCCGACTGCGATCGTAGAGCGCCTGAAGGAGCTCGGGCTCTTCGGCGCAACCATCCCGGAAGCCTACGGCGGGATCGGTCTCGACCACACGACCTACGCCCTCGTCATCGAAGAGCTGGCTCGGGGCTGGATCTCGATCGCCTCCCACCCGCGGCTCTTCGCCGCGGCCAAGCAGGTACCAGGCGGCATTAGCCGGCCGCAATTGGCACTACGCGGCACGCGTCCCGGGGAGCCCATGAGCACACTTCGCTTGCTGATCAATGACGTCTTGAGTTCCTACCTGAAATAGCTCCATAGGACACGGGGCCGCGCTCGCGCCGATTATAGAGCCCAGTCAGCGTGCGCCGGATCGAAAGCGAAGAGCCCTCCACCAGGCGGAAATCGGGGCACGAGCCGGCCCCATTTGGCACTACGCGGCACTACGTGGCACAAGATCAACCCCTACATGGCCCTCAGCGGTCAGACGCGCTCCGGGCGTTCGGCTTTCTAGACCGCAGCCAGATCGGCCATTTCACTGTCCGAACCTCTGTGCCATTTTCACTGTCCCCCCACTTTTTGTCGTTGCTGGCACTCAAGCGAAGTGGACGGGGCGAACACCGGGAGGATCCGAGATGAGCGAAGAAGACGATTTGCGAGCCGAGATCGAACGGCTGCGAGCCAAGATCGAGGCCATCGATGCCAACAAAGACCGGATCCGGCTGCAGGTCAGCGTGAAAGGGGCTCTGTCCCTGTACGGGATCCGCCGCTTCCCGGTCACGTTCTACGCGGACGAGTGGGAGACGATCCTCGAAAAGAGCGGCGAGATCCGCCGCTTCATCGCAGAGCACCCCGCGGAGCTCAAGCGCAAGGGCGCATGAGCGGCTACTGAGCTACAGACCCTGGAATCGAAGGTAGATGTCCGAAATGCCGTAGGTGGCGAGAACTGTCACCGGGGACACAGCGCGGCGGCCGGGGAGTTTCTTCGGGACGTCGGGCGAGTTCTTGGCTCAACCTCCAGGAGCTCCGCGAGGCGCCGCGCGCAGGACAGAAGACGGGCGCGGCGATTGCTCGGCTACAGTCGGTGGATTCCGGCGATCGGCTGCGGGGTTCGGGGTGAGCTTCCGCCGTGAATCCTCCCTTCCGTAAAGGGGGTGCCGCGCGCGCAGCCGCACGGGCCCTGCCGCGAGGCGCGCAGGAGGGAAACGAGGCGGCGTCCCTACACCCACTAGATCTAATGCTCAAGGCCTTGTGCCACGTAGTGCCAATTGCGGCCGGCTAATGCCGCCTGGTGCCGCGTTTTGTCCCGTTTTTGGCGGCAGCGTCCTCCGAGAGCTCACGGCCGCTATACTTGGACACGCAGTACCTGTCCCGGCTGGCCAACTCCCACGAACTCCTAACGTGCTGCTCGCGTTTGAGGTCGAATAGCGATGAAGGCGGCAAAGCTCATCTCGATCGTGCTGCTGGTTTACGTGGGAATCGTGGCCGCGTTTGAGTCGTTGCTCGGCTATTTCCAACCCGTGGAGGCCGATTCGGTCGTCATAACCACGACCGGTGAGGACGGAACGTCGAACGACAGGGTCTTGTCTCTTCTCGAGAGCAGTGGTCAGCTCTACGTGTCTGCCAACCACTGGCCTAGAGCCTGGTACAACCGAGCGCTGGAGAATCCGAGGGTCCTAGTCACTTTGGATAGCGAGAAGGAAGACTATCTCGCAGTACCCGTCAGCGAGGAAGAGCATGATCGCGTCAACGCCGAGCACCGCCATGGCATCGTGTTTCGCATTCTGACCGGATTTCCGCCAAGGTACTTTATCCGGCTAGATCCACTCTAGCCGCTGTGGAGGCGACCGTTGATGGCCGAGCTCGAATTTGGGTCTCTCGCTGCGCCGGCTCGATGCCGTTGCCGTGGCCGCACGCCAAGCCGAGGACCTCGGCTATCAGTTCGTCACGGCCGGAGAGCATGTCTTCTTCCACGGGCCGACTGGCAACAGCCTGATCTCGCTGGGCGGCCGCAGCGGGCGCGACCGAGCGCATCAAGCTGATGAGCACGATCGTCCTGGTTCCCCTCTACGCCCCGGCACTGCTCGCGAAGCAGGTCACCGCTCTCGACCTCGTCTCCGGCGGTTGCTTCCACCTGGGCGTGGGAGTGGGCGGTGAGTTCGCCCCGGAATTCGAGGCCTGTGGCGTCTCCGTGAAGGAGCGCGGCGCCCGTACCGACGAGGCGCTCGACGTCCTGACCCGTCTGTGGACCGAGGAGGAGGTCCACTTCGAAGGGCGCTTCACGCGACTCCCCGGCGTTTCGCTAGACCCGCAGCCCGTCCGGAAGCCGCACCCTCCGATCTGGGTTGCAGGGCGGCGCGAGGCGGCGATGAAGCGCTGCGCACGCTTCGGCGACGGCTGGCTGCCATACATGTACACACCAGAGATGCTCGCCGAGACGGTTGAGTGTGATCTCCGCGATGTGATCCTTCGCAGCGTAGAGGACCGCCGGCTCGCTCAACCCAGCTCCCCCACCAGGCCGGCAAGACACCCGAGCGTGCGCTCCTCGGATCCTTCCTCAACGGAGGCGGTCACCGCCTGGAAGTCAGTCACTCCCAGATCGCGAAGAGCCACAGTCTGGAATCCGATCCGCATCTGCCCCCTACCCTTATATGGAAGTCCCCGGGATCTTATCCCATCCGAGCTCCAGACCGAGGAATCCATTAGACGGAGCTGCGCGAGATCGCGCGCGAGTGCGACGAGCACCACCCGGCCACGCTGGCGCTGCACGAGCCCAACTTTACCTTCGACCCGAGCAACCTCCGCACCGTCGTGGAGCCCAAGGGCGAGGGCTTCCGTATCACGGGGCACAAGCGCTTCGTACCGCTGGGCGATCGGGCGAGCCACTTCCTGGTCGTCGCCCGCGACGGACGCGAGGGGCTATCAGGCCTCGAGGCGTTCATCGTCCCGCGCACGTGGACGGTCCGATGGGCGTAATTTCGTTGCCAGATCGGAGTTCCAAGGCGCCTCTCTTGTCTGCCCACGGTTCCTGATTCGTCCACGCCGGACTTAAACCGGACCTGGAGTCCTTTCCGCTCCTTCCACCAATTTTCTCCGCGAAGCAGTGCAGTCCATGAGGGGCAATAGCCAGCCCGTCTCACGAACTCCCGCGAGTTCTCTGGGGGGCCAACGAGGGGTAATAGCCGCATCGAGGGGACGAGACCGGTTCGCTCCGGACTCCCCCCACCGCCAAGCAGTCGGGCCAATCTCGACAGGGAGGAGACGAGGGCAGGTTTTCTCCCTAGTTTCCGGGGCTTTGCCGGAGTCGGGTGCAACACGAGACGCCCGGGAGGCGCGGAAAGAGCCGCATTGTCGCTCCCAGTCTCGTCTCTCGATTTCCGGGGGGAGCGTTTACGCCGACGGCTTCCTCGTGAGTGTTCCGTTTACGCTACAGTGGCCACCGATGGCCGTTTGGGCACTCATGACCTGGCGCACTCGCACTTCTCCTCGACGCCTGCGGAACTGTGAACCTCTATCCCGAAGCGTTCGGAGGCATCCGGATCATCCGCCTTCGTCGTCACCCATGGCAGCACCATCGCGCCAACGTGCGTGAGTTAGCCAGGCGCGCGCCAACCACCACCCAGCGATCCATACCGGCAGGCTGATCACGGCCGCGTAGGCCGCGATCGCCAGTGGCCCGAGCAGCCCCGCCAACAGCGACGCCGCCACCGTGACCGCCCCGAGCCCGGTGCCCGCCCACCAGGCGCTCCGACGGTAGCCCAAACGCCAGACCCGCCGGCAGCCCAGCGCCAGCGGCAGGCCGCAGGGCGCGACGAACACCAGCGATCCCGCCGACATTACCATCGCCATCACCCACATGCCGGGTGGCGCCGATCCCGTCCCCGGCCCGAAGCGCACCGCCGCCGTCGCCATGACCCCGGTCGGCAGCCACAGCAGCGCCAGCAGCCAGAAACCGCGGCGCTCGATGAATCCCCGCGTCTCCATGCCCCGGATTGTCGCAGCCAGCTCGTCGGGGAGAAAGAGGAAAGCAGGCGATGGGCGAACGCCCGGAGGGATGGAGGGAGAGGGTCTCCCGTCCCGATGCCGGGAGCGGCGTCGCAGCTCGCAGACTGCGAGCGGAGCGAGCCGGCCCAGTCCGCCGCCGAGTTGGTGGGTGGCGCGCGGCCTGGCGCGCCTGCCGCGTGTAGCGGCGCAGCGATTGGCTGGACTGCTTGGCGTAGACGCAGACGGCTTTGCCGGAGTAGGCGCACCGCGAGACGCGCGCGACGTGAGGAACGAGCCACATTGTCGCTGCCAGTCTCGTCTCTCGGTTTCCGGGGGGAGCGTTTGCGCCGATGAGATGGCCCAGTGGAGATCCGGGCAAACCCGCCCCCGTCTCGTCCCTGTCGAGATCATGTCGGGAGCAAGGCTTCGTCGTCCAGGTGGTCCGTTGTCCAGGACAGCGATCCGCCGCTATCCGCCACTAAACTGCGGCTCCGGCGGCCGCGGCGCCCGTTTTCAAGGATAGGAGTTGGTTTCGTGGACACCCCCAGACTTGGGGAGGAGGACACGATGCCGAGAAGACGGATGCGGGAGCGCGCGGTGGTCAGGACAAGAAACCCGTCCGAACCGCTACACAAACCCGTCCCCTCAGGCTCGAGCTGCAGGGCGCCGAGCACGCCAAGATGTTCACCGTTGCCAAGTCCGTGAGCTTCGACATCCTGGGTGACGTCGCCGACGCGATGGCCCCGATCCCGGGGCGTCTTCTCAAGCCAGTCGAGTCCGTGTATCATCGAGAACGCCCGTGGATATCATCGAGAACTCCCATAGGAGAGGCACCATGAGACCAACATTTTCACTTCTGACTGCGGTCGCGCTGCTCGCCGTTCCGCTCGTGGCCGGCGCCGAGACACTCGTCGAGGTGGGGCACAATCGGCTGGAGCCGGCCGCGATCACGATCAAGAGCGGCGACACCGTGACGTTCGTAAACAAGGACCAGATGCCCGACGGGCACACGATCGTCGCTGACGACGGCACGTTCTCGAGCCCTCCGCTTGGCGAGGACGAGAGCTGGTCCCACACCTTCAATGCGGTTGGAGACCACGGCTACTCGATCGAGCAGCACCCGAGTGCCAAGGGGACCGTGACCGTCGAGTAGGGCGACGTGTTCCGCCTGGAACGCGGCAACCAACAATCCGCCGAGCGAGCGACATTGCCAGTCGTCCAAGTCAAGCGAGGGTTCCCCGAGGGCTCCCAACTCCCCCGAATTCTCACTTAGTCCAGCCCCGTCTCACGAAATCCCGCGATCGTAGGCCGTCAGCCGAGTTTGGACAGATTGGGTCGATGATCTAAGAGAGGGTTCCGGGCTCCGAGGGGAGAAGGAATCCATGGCCAAGAAGGAATCGGCAGAGAAGGCGGTCCGCTGCCACGCGATGGCTGTCTCGAAAGGACGCGTGTTCCTCGCCAACCGGATGGGGCTGTTCGAGAGCACCGATCGGGGCGAGACCTGGACCGACCTCCAGATCGGTCGCTTCTCACCCTTGACCTACGCACGCGATGTGCGCGTAGCCCCTTATGATACCTCTACGCTGCTCGGCGCGTTCAGCGGGGCTGCGTTCAGCAACGCCGGCTCGGTCTGCATCAGCCAGGACCTCGGTCAGTCGTGGCGGCGCTTCGATCGGGGCGTGGGAGTGAAGGGCACCGCCATGATCATCGCCGCGAGCGCCGACGCCCCGAATCGCGTGTCGTTCGCCACGCGGGGCGGGCAGGTGTTCACGACCAGCGATTCCGGAGCGTCGTGGAGTGAGCACCCACTTCCGGGCGGCAGCCAGGATGTCTACGCGCTCGCCTGCTGAGCGTATTGCCCGCGGCGAGCTCCGGTAGTCTCGCAAAGCTAGCGACTAGTTGTGATTCCCAAGGAGGTTGTTCATCCAGGGCTCCTCTGAGAAAAGGGTTTGTACCACCAACCCCCAGCCTCAGAGGAAAGCACCTGAATGAAGCTCCATCCTAACGCGAGGACGACGCCCTCCGGTCGTTGGCTGCTCGTGCAGCGCGTCCGCGAACAGCATTGGACGGTCTCGGAAGCCGCAGAGGCGGCAGGTGTCAGTTTACGGACGGCCTACAAGTGGCTGGCCCGGTATCGCGACGAAGGCCGACCGGGCCTGGCGGACCGGCGCTCGAGGCCCCGGAGGATCCCGCGGCGCACGCCCGCCCGCGTCGTCCGACGTGTCGAGCGGCTACGTCGTCGCCGCTGGACGGCCTCTGAGATCGCCTCCCGGACCTCCATCCCGCTCTCGACCGTCTCTCTGATCCTCCGACGTCTGGGACTCCACAAGCTCTCGCGCCTGGAACCCGAGGAGCCGGTGCGGCGCTACGAGCGAGCGTCCCCCGGCGAGCTCCTCCACCTGGACACCAAGAAACTGGCTCGGATCCGCGGGGTTGGGCATCGCATCCACGGCGATCGCTCCAAGCGGGTCTACGGCATCGGCTGGGAGTTCGCCCACGTCTGCATCGATGACCATACGCGGCTGGCCTACGTCGAAGTGCTTTCCGACGAACGGGCCAACACCGCTACGGCCTTCCTGCGTCGGGCCCTGGCCTGGTACCGGGCACGCGGCATCGGGGTCCAGCGGGTCATGACCGACAACGCGCCCTGCTACAGGTCCAAGCGCTTCGCGGCTCTCTGTTGCGAGCGCGAGATCAATCAAATCTTCACCAAGCCCTACACACCCAAGACCAACGGCAAGGCCGAGCGCTTCATCCAGACCCTGACCCAGAGGTGGGCGTACAAACGTCCCTATAGGACCTCAGCTCTCAGAACCTCTGCACTCCGGCCTTGGCTTAAGCACTACAATCACAAGAGACCCCACAGAGCCCTCGGAATGAAACCCCCGATCAGCCGGCTCAGAGAAGCCCGTGAACAACGTGCTTAGGAACCACAACTAGTCCTGATCTGCCATCGAGGTGACGCGAAGCGCGAGCAGCGTGAGCTCGCCAGCTCCGCGCAGGGTCAGCACCGGACGCAGAGCTCCCGACAGGCTGCCGTGTGCGTGCACCAGGCTCCGATCGAACAGGTACCCCTTCCAGTGGCCGCCGATTGCAGAGAGCGCGAGTTGGATGCTGCCTTCCTGTAGCGCGGGCGTGCCTTGGTCGAGCAGCTCGCGGGCGCCCTGGCGGGATCGCACCAGCGCGAGGTCTCCAGTGGACTCGCGTTCGAGAGTCAGGCTGTCCTCCTGCTCGAGCGCAAACACACCGAGTCCCACCGTGCCATCGAAGCCGGCGACATCGAGGTCGCCTTCAACTCGAACATCCCCAAAACGCTCGGGGAGAAGCAGGCTCCCCTCCCCGGTGGCCCGGAGCCGTAGGCCCGGACCACCCGGCAGCACCTGCACCTCGAGGGCGCTAGCGCCCGAGAGCTCGAGAACGCGCCCCAGCGCGGTGACATCACCCGGGATGGGAGTCCATGTCCAGGAGCCGTCTGCTACGCGCACGAGGTCGGATGGCGGGCTCGGACGAGGTGCCGCCGCGAGCTTGGCCCCTTCCGGCTCGGGATTTTGCTTGGGGACGTGTGTCACGCCCACTGCGTGCTGAAAGACCAGCGCGCCTCCGAGATCGGCGGTGCGCAGGATGAGGGGCTGTACGCCGAGGCCGGCCGCAACACCCAGCCAGGCCAGCGGGCGACCGCCCCATCCAAAGATGGCGCCGGTACGCAAGAGCGCGACCGCCCCGAGGCCGAGGAGCGCCCACCAGGCGAAGTCGCTGTGCAGACCAACCGCGCGCTCCGCCGCTGGAGCGAGCATCCCGAGACTCTCCTCGGCCGCCTCGCCGGCCAGGTAGGCCGCGAGTCCCCCGCCCGCCGCGAGCCACCAGAGTACGACGGCCGAGCTTCGCCAGTCTCCCTGGCGCGCGAGTGACACGAGGTCGAAGACGAGCGCTACACCCGCCAGGGCGATGGGGAAGTGGACGAGCGCGGGGTGCAGATTCGGAAGCGCTGTCCCATCGAGAAGTGTTTCGAACACGCGTTCGTGCCTCCTCGGCCATCGGCCTGGGTTCAGCTATAGACCGACGGGGCGAATCTCCGTCACGGTGTAGATACCGCGCTCCTCCTTCACGCGAAAGTCGACCTTGACTCCGCGGTCGATTCCATCGAGCTCGCCGCCGGGCGCGACGTCGAATGTCATGGTCATGCCCTTCATGAAGCCCGGGATGTCATCGTGCCGACAGAGGGCAATTGCCCGTAGGGCGGAGCCCCAGCGGACGTGGTCAGTGATGGCGGGGGCTTGGAGCTGACGCCGGGGGTTGGCCATGCGGGGCCCCCCCCAGGCACACCTCCCGCAAGTGGTGATATGCGGTTCTTGCCCCTGGGTCCATTGGCACCTGCCGAAGCGCAATCAACGCATCAAGGCAGGGCGTTTCGTACTCGAGTGGGGATGAGGCGCTCACACGAGCTGGCACACTGTCATAGGACGGGCCCCTCCTCCGAGTCGTGGGAGTGGGTGGATGTCTCGAGTGAGAGTGCCAGAGTCGGTCTCCGTCCCGATGCTCCAACGCTTCGTGGAGCACCGACCACTCATCGTGTCCCACAGCCAGTTTCCGCAAGCGTCCGTCGGCCTCTCCGTCTTGCTCCAATCTATCGAGCATCTCGCCGGCTCTCTCGGTCCCGTAACGGGATAACGGGACGATTGGCCCGTCATCCGCAACGTGACCACGGGGCCACAGACTACGCTCCCGAAGCCAAGCGGCGAGCGGCTGGCGTTCGAGCGGGTGATGCCCCGATCCATCCTGCTAGTAGTCGGTAGTCTCGTCACCGAGGTAGAGGGCCTTGGTGTCCCGGCTTTTGCAATGGCCTCTCGGGTGGGCGGATCGGTGAGATCCAGGACACGCAGGGTACCGTCGTTCATCCGCGCGACCGATTCGATGCGAAGAAAGCTCTCGCCGTGCTGTGGCGGCGAACTCGGCCAGGCTATCGATGTCCTGGCCTCACATCGCGGGCCGCAACGACGAGTGAACGCTCGGTTGAGGATTCGTAAGTTTGAGACTCCGGGTGGCCGAGCCGCCTCAATTACGGCGAAGGCAGCAGGGGAGGTTGGGTGGTACAGTCCGGGCGCGCGAATCGGGCCAGACGGCCGCCTGAAGTGGCGCTAGCTGGCGTTGAGCGGCGTTGAGTGGCGCGGAACCCTAAGTGGGAGTAATCGTGACGGACCGACTACGTTCTTACGGTGCCGCGATGAAAGACATTGGGGTCGAGGATCTTCAGCTTTGCGGTCAGTGGCGTAACAATCGAGCCGAAAACTCACACCAACCGTTCCGCCGACGAGAAGGAGCGATGGCCAGGAGGATCTTCTCGTAGGTCGATTGAACATCCTTCTTGCGCGTCTCCCACTCAGTTCGTACCGAGGCGACACCCTCGTCGGCGCACGCAAGGGCCTGTTCCAGCTCGTTCGCAATGCGCTGGAGGTCGCGGTCGAGCGCTTCGGAGACGCCGTTCAAGCGCTGAAGGATCTCTTTTCCGGGAAGATCCTTGAGGGCCTTGGCTGAGAGGAACGCACAGTGCACAGTCCGGGGTGTTGTCCGGCTGGCCACACCACTGGAGTTGACCCGGTTTCGTCGACACCCTCAGACTTGTGGAGGAGGAAACGATGCCGAGGAGCCGACCACCGTATTCGCCGGAGTACCGGCAGCAGATGGTCGACCTGGTGCGTGGGGGGCGGACGCCCGAGTCGCTATCGCGGGAGTTCGAGCCGACGGCGCAGTCGATCTGGAACTGGGTTCGGCAGGCCGAGCGGGATGAAGGCACCCGCACAGACGGTGGTCTGGAGTCAGTGCCCAAACGGCCGCTCTCGGGGTCCCATGCGCGAGAGTTCTGGCCGGCGGGAAGCTGGTGCTCTCCGCCATCACCTCGATCCTCTTGCATCCCAGAAATGCGCCGGGCCTCGAAGCTCCCCACCACCGTTGAGCAGCATCTGACAGGAAGCGCAGGGTTGTCCGACTGTCGTCAACACCAGCTCGCTGCCTCCGGACGAGACGCTGCGGGGCTTGAGATCGGGCCGCGAATTGGCACTACGCGGCAGTCTGGTGGTGCTATGTGGCACTTGGGATATCCTTTCTTGCGAATCCGAGGAGGCATGCATTGAAGATCAAAGTGGATTACAACCTCTGCGAAGCCAACGCGATCTGTATGCACCAAGCGCCCGAGGTGTTCCGCGTCGACGAACAGGACAACCTGGACATCCTCCAGGAGAGTCCGGGACCGGAGCTTCGCGAGAAGGTCGAGAACGCAGTGCGGCTCTGCCCCCGCCAGGCGCTCGCGATCGACGACTCCTGATCCGCTAGCACGTCGCGCGCAGGGGACGGCTTGATTCTCGAACGCGAGACCACGGGAAATCTGGCGCTGGTGCGATCCCGACGAGGCACGAGGGAACTGCTCGACCAAGGCTAGCAAGGCCCAGGCACATCCGCCGCGTGCGTGGCGTGTCCGGGGATTGCGTCGGGGATCACCGATGAACGGGAGCGGCGAAGCGGACCGGGCCGGAGCCACGGCGGGCGGAGCCGGACTTCCTCGACCTCTACTACGACCCGCGACCGCGCTGCTCCCCTCTGCGGCATCTGCTGCCTGAGTCCCCCCCAGACTTTGAGCTAGGCCTCCGCATCCCCGGCACGAGCGCCGTCAATCGACCAGGCGCCTGGGCCACGCGCCGCAGGTACAGAAAGAAGATTGGTCGTCTCGGATCACTCGACGGTGCTTCACCGGAAAGCGCAGATGCGCGATGCAAGCTTCGAAGTCGTCCAGGAAGCAGCGCACAGCCGTGGGCAACGTCTTCTCGTAGCGTTGGACCAAGTCACATCGCGCAGGATGCGAGCGACCTCCTGCGAGGGGCCCTCGTAGCAGACCTTGGCATGGGCTCGAAACTCCGGCCAGTCGGGCTCCGAGATCTTGGAGGCGAGATTGCGCATCCGATGGGCTAGACAGCGTTGGCGCTCGGCGCTGGGAAAGCACTCTTCGGCATCTGCGTCGAGGCGGGCAAGCAGGTGCTCGGCGCGATGGTGGAACACGACCGCACGGCGCTGTGTGGTCTGCCCTGGAAGTCGGCCGGAAAACTTTGAGACAAAGGTCCGACGAGGGCGGATTTTCCGTACAGTTTCCAGGGGGTTTCTCGAGTACGGTGCAACGCGAGAGGTGCGCGACGTGCAGAACGAGCCGCATTTCCGGTCCCGGTCTCGGCGCTCGATTTCCTGGGGGAGCGTTTGCGTCGACCCAGCGGGTCGTGATCCTGATCTAGCCGCCTTGCAGGGAATCAGCTCAGACGCTCGCGTACAGCCGGGGGAAGCCAGTGCTGCTCGAGCCAGTCCGTGCGGTGGGCCTTGAGTGCCGCCGCCAGGACATCGATCCGCACGTTGACGGGATCGGTCGCCGAAAGCACGACCCACACCTCGCCGCGCACGCGGCAGGCCGCACTGGCCACACCGAACTCGAGCCGCGTGCCGCGCGTCGGTTCGAGCGTGCGGACCTCGAGCTCGGTCACCTGCGCAAGCTCGACCAGGGCCTGCAGAAGCTCGAGATGGGTCACGCGGGGAGACTGTAGCAAGCAGCGACCGGACTGGCTCCAGTCCAAATCCTGAGAGTGCGTGAAGGGAGGGGGGGTTGTTGCCCCGCCACAACATCTAGTAGGCGCCATCCCACGCCGTCCCGCGCCACTCAACGCCGCTCAACGACACCTAACGCCACTTTCGGGTCGCATCTGGCCCGATTCGCGCGCCCGGACTGTGCCACCGAACCTGTCCGAATCGTGCCAAGTAACCCGTCCTCTCAGAATTCTGGTCGCGCTCACCGTGGCGCTCCTCGCGCCGATCGCAGCGTTCGTCTCGGAGCGGTTCATCGAGGCCACGCACCGGCGCCGGGCCTTCCAGCGCATTATGCGCGAGCCCCTGATCCATGTGGACGCCGTGCTCGAACGCCTCGAGATCTCAGGCCGCGAGACGCCGCTGCTGAGGCGCTGCCGGATCACGTCGCTCGCGGTGGGCCGGATGGAGGTGCAGTCGCTGGACAGCACGCCCCCGGTAGTAATGTCGTTCACGGGGCGCGAGTTCGAGGGGCTGCACCCCGTCGTCGCCCGAGAGCCCCGCGATTAAGCGGCCCCCCTGGGGATCAGCTAATCTCCTGCCGCTGCTCGTCGGGGGCTACCTGCTGGGCTGCACAGGGTCCGCTCCACGCTCGCCCATTGTACACCCAGGGAAGTTCGACACGCCGTCGCTAGAGAGCAGACGGTCTGTCGGCAGGAGGGGTCCTCGCGGGCGCGGCGGATCGTCTCGCGCGGCGCGCGCGAGCGACTGCAGCGCGCCGGCACACCGCTGCAGTTCTTGCGGCGTCATTCTCACGGCCCCCTCCCGGAGGTCGAGGATCAGCCTCGAGATGAGCGCGTGGGTCATTTCCACGTTCAGCCGCATAGCCTGGGAGAGGCCCTCGCCCTTCCCACCAAGCCGCGGGGCAATTGCATCGGCCGCGCCGCGGGACTCTCGTGTCAGCGCTACCGCTCCATCGATGACCTAGAGTCGGAGCGTGCCGAGTGGCACGCCAAGGCGCGCTCCGCAGGGTTAACGTCTGGGAGGACGCTGAAAATGTCACGAATCGGACGGTAAAAGCGCCGCCAAAAACGGGACAAAACGCGGGCGTCTGGTTCGCCTGAGAAACTCAATTGTTCATGAAGGTGGCACGCCGGAAGAGGAAGAGCTTTGGCCTTCCATTCTCGTCGTTCGTGAAATACTGGTACGGCTTGCGCTCGCGATGTTGCAATTCGATGGAAGTTATCAGTGCTACATCGGCGGCCGACATACGCGTCGTTTTCCGGATTGCGAGCCACCCCTCACCACTGCATGTAGGGGTTGATCTAGTGCCACGTAGTGCCACGTAGTGCCAAATGGGGCCGGCTCGTGCCCCGATTTTGGCCCGTTTTGGGGTGCGTGTCTCTCGACGAGCCGATCCTCATGAGTCGGGTCGCATACCCGCTGGGGAAGAGCCGAAGCGACCCCGCCCCCATGACGGTTGTCTTGCTGGACGCGTGGTTCGGTCGCGTCGCGGGGCGGCCCAGCGCCGAGCAGAGCCTGCACCCGGCTGCCGTCACCGCGGGCATGCGCGCGTAGGAGAAACGCCGATAAGTGGCGGGGAACGGGCGTCTCGCCCCCCAAGGCAAGGCGACCCTAGCCGGGATAACAGGAGGACTTCCACGCGCGCCACCGGCTCGACGCGGCGACTTCGGGACCTTCCGCGACCGGAAGCGTCCCCAGCGATCGGAAGCGTCCCCAGCGTCTCGGCCGCGACGTGGGCCCTGCCGCGAGGCGCGCAGGAGGGAAACGGGGCGGCGTCCCTACACCCACTGGATCTAGTGCTCGAGGCTTGTGCCACGTAGTGCCAATTGCGGCCGGCTAATGCCGCCTAGTACCGCGTTTTGTCCCGTTTTTGGCGGCGCTTTTAGCGTCCGATTCGTGACATTTTCAGCGTCCTCCCAGACCTACGAGGCCGCAATCTGGATATGGTTGAGCACCGCGTGCTTAGGCGTCTGGCACAGGCTCTTCTCCGCTCTGGATGGTTTTTTCACCGTCCGATTAGCCCCACTTTCAGCGTCCTCCCAGACCTGGAGGGCCGGCTGGGGCAGGCAGTTGCGCGAATGGCTGAACGTCGCGGTCTTCAAGGACCCCATCACGGAGCTCGAGGTTCCCGTTGAAGATGTCTTCGTCTCGAACGTGGGAACGTGCTTCGGAAGCGTCCGGTTGTTCGAAGGCCGTTGGCAGAATAACGGGAGTATGTGCAGGACTCCGTCGAGACGCTGCTCAGAATCGCAGAACATCCTTGGGCGGTGCAAGCGTTGAGGCACGTCATGGCCTTGCTGCGGGCTTGTCCTATTCGGTGTTGAATCTCCGAGAGCAGCGACTCCCGATTGAACGATCTTACGCGGCTTCGTTATCTACGTGAAGTGATTCCTCGTGGCGTCGAAGTGCGTCGACGAGCGTTGACATGTCTTTCAATCCCCTGACCCGGCGGAAGCCTTTCCGAGCGTCGAGGAGGGCGGCTCCGACCCAACGGAGCATCATCTTCCCTCCCCGCCACCGTTTCACTCGTCGTGTGTAGGTTGCGATCTTGTCGTTCAGGCTCTCGATCGCGTTGGTACTCCGGAGGCTTTGAAGGAGAATTCCATTCACTCCGAGGCGCAGCAGGGTGAGAGTGTCCTCCAAGCCCTCGCGAAGTGAGGCGGCCGCACCCGGATGCGACTGTTCGAGCGACCGCGCCAGGTTCTCGAGAAGTCGCTGCGCCCGCGCTGCGTCCGTCGCATTCCATGCCTCGTCCAGCGCGCGTTTGATGCTGGGGCGAGCGGTCTGCGGCAGGTGCCCGAGTACGTTTTGGCGCTTGTGCACCGGACACCTTTGGATCAGCGCCAGGTCACCGAAAATCTTGTCGATCGCTTGGCGCAGCGCTTTCGAGCCGTCGATCACGAACACCAACGCCTGGTCGGTCGAGAGCCCACGTTCCACGAGGTCTGCGAGAAGCGCCCTTGCGACGGCCGCGTTCTCGGTGTTGCCCTCGCGAATCCCCAGCGGATGCTTCTTCCCGTCGGAATCGAACCCCAGAGCCACCAAAATGCAGTGGTCACGGAAGTGGATGCCGTCAAGCATCACGATCTTCAAGTCGAGCTCGGCGAGAGGCTGGCTGATCCACTCGCCCAGTTTCTGCTCGGTCAACGCCACGAACCGACGGGAGACAGCGCTCCTCGAGGTCGACCGTTCGGTCTCCGTGGGCGGCAGTCGATCCAAGCTTCGCGCATAGCGTCGAGTCGATACGCCCGCTGCCACCGCTTCGAGCGTGTGGTGATCCAGTGGATCCCGATCCGTCGCAGCCTCGAAGCTCGGCAGTACAAGTTCTCCGCCCTCGATCGACCGAACGCGAGGTCGACGAATCGCGATCCGCCGACCTCCCAAAGTGACGGGACTCTCCGTGCTCCCCGCGCGACGACCGGGGCGCTCCTCATCGGGTTTCCAAGGCAGACCGCACAGCGCCGTGCGGTCGTGCTCCATCATCGCACCGAGCACTTGCTTGCCTGCCTCGACGCAGATACCGAAAAACGCGCGGTCGATGTCTTCGAGCGCCGACAACATCGGTAGCGGTAACTTGACGTGGGCGGTGTGAGCAACGGGTAGGTCTTGAGTGAACTTTGATTTCGTGAAATGCTTCGCCATGGTTGGCTCCTTCGTTGGGTTTGCATACCCCCTCCGTACCACACGGAGGGCGAAGGAGCCGCCACTCTCATCTCTCTAAATCACACCTTCTGGGACATCCCCCTTGCTGCGGGTGAGTGAGGTTGTTGCTGAACGCGCCGGGGTCGCACGGAATTCTCGTACGGAAAGCTGGCCGAGGGACAAGATTACGGTCAGCGTTTCAACGGTGACCGAATCGATGGACCATGTCAGCTTCAGTGATGATGAGCTAATCGCCATCGGTGTCGATCCCTCAGACCTCAACCCGTTCGTGTTTCAAGAAGAGCATGCAGAGTTGCTTGTCGGACAGTCGATTGGCCATACGGCACTGGAACGACAGGCCCTTGGTACGGTTCAGAGGCGGCATGACGGTAGTGCTTCCGACGGCTATAGGCGCGGCGATCAGGCGTTTCGTGATTGAACGGGCTTCGGCGGCGGGAGATCTCCGGCTCTTTCAATCGACATGCCACCTGGCGCAATTCAGCGAAGTTTTCCTACTGGGAAGAGCAGATTGGGGCGTCCGATACATCGAGGTACTCGAGCCTGACCCGGACGATGGCATGAGAGAGTTCGTCGGATCTTTCGATGACGGCGGGTAATGTCCATCTGCTCTTTGTTCCTGATGATTTCGAAGAGCTCGCCAAGGAGGGACTTGCGAGCGTTCATACACTCGACGGCGCGATAAAGGGACGGATCCATGAACGGGCTGCCGAGCTGCCTCGGACGCGCCCTGTAGCCGGCGCCGACACACCTCGCCTCTCCACAGTCGCGTGACGGGACAGCAGGAATACGCGCCGGATGGCGTGCAACGGCCTGAACGATTCACCCGGCCTGCAGGGGTCCGGGTCGATCCGCCTGCCTGGATGAGGGCAACGGCGCTTGCACGCATCGCACCTTCGTTTCTCGTCATCGGAGCAATGAGAAGCGGATCGACCGCGCTCTACAGATTTCTGGCGGCACATCCTCGCATACTGCCGCCGCTTCGCAAAGAGGTTCACTACTTCGACTTCCAGTACGGGAAAGGCCGCGCCTGGTATCTTGCCCACTTCCCCGGCATCCACAAGCGCATGGCCGGGAGACGCCGGATGGTCACCTTCGAAGCCTCTCCCTACTACATGGTTCACCCTCTGGCCCCGGAGCGAATCAGGGCGTTCAATTCCGACATGAAGCTCATCGCAATTCTTCGCGATCCGGTCGATCGGGCCTTCTCTCACTACCATCATGAAGCCCGCCGGGGCGTCGAGCCCCTGACCTTCGAGGAAGCGATAGCGGCCGAACTGGAGCGGTTGTCTGGCGCGGAGCGCCTGATGAAGAAGGCGCCGCACTACTACAGCTATCACCACCATCACTTCTCTCCTACCTGGACCGCGGCCGGTATGCGCACCACCTGGAACCGTGGCTCGAGCACTTTCCGAGGAAGCACCTGCTCGTTCTCAGGAGCGAAGAACTGTTCGAAGACCCCGCCCCGGTCATGAACCGAGTGTTCGCCTTTCTGGGTCTGCCGGCTCACCGGGTTCAGCCCGGCGACGGTTCCAGGCGTTCCTATGCGTCGATGCAGCCCGAACTTCGCGAGCGGTTGCGGCGATACTTCGCGAGGGATCAGGAAAAGCTGGAGAGGTTGCTGCGATAGCGCGCGCCTACCCCACCCGGTACGACGAGCGTTCGATGGAACGCAGCACGGCGGTTCCCTCCCCGGGCCCATCGGCGAGTGCTTCGTCGCGCAGCTCTGCGCCCGGCATCGTGACGCGAAACACGATGCTCATACGCTTGGCCGATGGCTCGGTCCCCCATGCACATGGCCCGAGGAGGCATGCAGTAGCTCGGGATGAAACACGAGCATCGCGTCCGTCTCCAGTGACGGGAACTCGCAGGACTCGCCCGCGACCCCTTACCGAATCCTGCGGTCCGGCGTAGGAATGACCCAACCTGAACCTGGAAACTGCGGCTCCAGACGATTTTCTCTCTACAAAAAAAAAGAAGGGCCGAAGCCCTTCTTTTCCCGAGCGGTTTCTGCCGAAGCAGACCGACTCTTTACTCAGCGTCCTTTACTCAGAGTCATAGTTCACTGCTCAGGGTCATAGTTCACCGTGTCAGTGCTCCCAGTCACCATGTTGACGATGACGGTGGCCACGTCAACCTGTGTCGACTTTGCTTCGGCGACGGGAACCCCGCGGGGACGACGCGCGTGCCGGTGGGTGAGTCGGGCGTGAGGACGGGCGAAGCGAAGTTGTGGCAGGAGCGACTACATCAGCAACTACATCGACTCGTCGAGCACGGACATTGACGAACACACCTACCACCTCGTCCCCTCTGACTAATGGAACACTGGCGCGAACAGGCAGAACACGATCCGCACCAGGAACCGCTCCAGGTCATGACCCCTGTAACCCGCTTCGTGGAGTGCGTCATGCAACCGTCCGACGAGTTCGGCGGCCTTGACGTTGGCCGGATCCTGGTCACGGAACGCCCGGCGCTGCACGCCGATGGATGAAGCCGAACGCCTCGACATGGCGCGGTAGTTCCGCGAGCGCGAACGAGACGGTCTCCCGCTCGTCAAGATCGTGCAGCTCGAAGGTCTGGAAGTCGCTTACCAGAATGAAGCGGGGATGGTCACGCACGGGCAACGCGAGCAGATAGTCGATCGCTTTGGCTGTAGGCTTTTTTGAGGTCACGCCCGGCGCTCTTCTGCTCGACGACCAGCACACCCGGCCAGAACAGGTCGATGAACCCCGAACGATTGTCCAGCTTCGCGACATGCGCCTCGTAGCTTGCGACGGTGCGCCGCCGAACGCCGAACACCTCGAAGAACTCGTTGTAGAAGCTCTGCGTCTCGCCCTTCTCGTACGCGGCGTCACTCCACTCTTCGGCGAAGGCGGCGGCGCGGGCGCGGACTTCGTTCCACGACAGGCGCATCAGGCTGCGCCGCTCGTGTCGCGTGGCGCAACGCGTGACACGCCGATATTCGGTCGCGGCAGCCGTAGATGACCGACGGACACCAAGACGGCCTCCCGTTCCGCCGCTACGCCGCAAGACCAAATCACGCGAACCTCCACTCGTTGGGCAGCATCACACGGGGAACGGCTCGGCATCACCGATGCCCCACCGCCCCTGCCGCATCCCGATCATATCGAGATCGATCTGCGGGCCGGCACCGCGCGCATCGTCGGTCCGATGACGAAGGAGGAGCAGGCTGTCTGCGATCTTTGGGTCGCGCAAAAACAAGAATTGGTGGCGAAGATCGAGAAGCTGCAGGAAGAATTCGAAGCCGCCGAAAAACCTTCGACGCGGAAGAAAGCCTGCGGAACGAGATCCACCGGACCATGGTGGAGCTGGGGGAGGCGATCGGGAACCCACCCGAGCAGATCGGCATAGGTTGAAACTGTTGTGGTTGCCGCCCGTGACCGAGATGCATGACGATCGTCGAAGAACACGTGCCGCAGGATGGCATGCTCGCGCAGTGGATTTCCTTAGCGGCCCGCGAACAATTCTGTCAGGCCAGAACCGAGCCGCTGATTACGCTGGGATCGGCGCCGTTGGGCGTGTCCGAATTCCGCGCCGTGGTCCTGGGCCAGTTGGGCGAAGCTCGGCTCGACGTGGCCATCGAAGCGGACCTCGCCGGGCCTATGGCAACATGCGAAAGCCTTGGATGTTGATGCCCAGGGTGTTCTGCGCGACGTCCACCGCCGCGTGGGCACGACCGTCCTGTTCGAGTCCTCCGGCGGCCAGGTGGACAAGGTGGCTCATTTACCCGAACTGCGCTCCGCGCTTGGTGAGCTTGAAGTCGATACCTCATCGGGACACCTGGTCCTGGGTGGATGCGTGAAAAGTGACACAGTTAGAGCGGTGAAGATGACTGGCTGAAACGGCCGTAGGCGTAGACAAGTGAAGGTGTCTCCGTTTTCCGGGATGCCGCCTCACCCCCCGATGCTAGATCAGCGTTGGAGCCGGAGATGATCCAGCTGCTCACGACGAGTTCGATTGCGAGGACCACAGAGAAGTGGAGGTGTAGGGCGTTCAGCGAGCTGAGGCACAGGGATACGCGGTGGGCCGGAGCCCACCGCGCGTTCCCCCCGTGAAGGGGGAAATTTCCGGCCTCGTTGGGCCTTGTTAACGGCGGCCCCCAGATCCAAGGTCGCTTGTTCAAGTCCCAACGAATCGCCGGCTTGGAGGCCAGCGTCTACTCCGAGGGTACTCTTGTGGAACCTCGCCTCCCTGTCAATCCGGCCGTCAGGCCCGGCCCTCCCGCTGGCCAGGCGGAGCCCTTCCGCTACCGCCTGGGGCTGGATCTCGGATCCAATTCCATCGGCTGGTGCGTCTTGGATCTCGACGCCGGAGGCCGTCCCTGTGGCGTGAGGGACGCCGGCGTCCGGATCCTCTCCCCGAACGACGAGGCCGGTCGAGATCCGCAGTCGAAGACTTCCTTGGCGGCCGAGAGGCGGGACGCCCGCAGTACCCGCAGGCGGCGCGGGCGCTTCGTCCGCCGCCGGGATCGGTTGATGGAGACCCTCGTCGGGGCGGGGCTGATGCCCGTCGACCGGATCGTTCGGAAATCTCTCGAGCGGCTCGACCCGTATGCCCTCCGGAAGGAGGCTCTCGACCGCCGTCTTTCTCCCTCCGAGATCGGCCGGGCTCTGTTCCACCTCAACCAGCGTCGAGGCTTCAAATCCAACCGGATCATCTCCGATTCCGACCACGACGAGAGAAGCTCGATGAAGCAGGGGATCAAGCGTTTGGAGGTCGAGCTTGAAAGCGCAGGGGTCCGAACGCTCGGCGAGCTTCTCGCCAATGGGAGGTTGGGCCCCGGTGGCGGCTCCGTCCGTTTCCGCCCGGCGAGGAACGGGTCCAAGAACTTGTATGCGTTCTATCCGACCCGGTCGATGATCGAATCGGAGGTCGACGCGATCTGGAAGTCGCAGAGAAGGTGGCATTCGGATCTTCTGACCGACGAGCTGCTGCGCAAGATCAAACACATCATTGTCGATCAGCGTCCGTTGAAGCCACAGGTACCGGGGCGCTGCACGCTCTTTTCCGAGGACGAGCGGGCTCCCAAGGCGCACCCTCTCTTTCAGCGCTTCCGCATCTTTCAGGACGTGGGTTCGCTGCGCGTGAGGGAGGGGCTTTCCGAGCGTCCCCTGCGCCTCGACGAGCGCGATCACGTCGTCTTGGCGCTGGCCTCCTGTGTAGGTGCGGGTTCTGGTGGGATCGTTCCCTTCGAGAGGCTTCGGGCCAAGGCGGGGCTCTTGGACGGAGCCCGGCTCAACTACGAGGGGGCGGCCGACCGCCGCAAGGGGTTCGCCTGTGACGAAACCTCGTTGAAGCTGCGGTCAAAGAAAGCGTTCGGCCGGGTCTGGGACGGACTTCCGCACGAGCGGCGGTGCGCCGTCGTCGAAAGACTTCTGGAGGTTCAGGACGAAGCGGGCCTGTGTTCCTGGCTTCGGCGGGAGTTCGGCCTTTCTCCGGAGGCGGCGGAGTTCGTCTCCGGGGTCCGTTTGCCGCAGGGGTACGGCCATCTGGGCCTTCCGGCCCTGCGTGGGCTCGTGGAGGTCTTCGAGAAGGAGTCCGAGGCGTTCGTCGATTCCCGGACGGGGGAGGTCTGGCGAAGGCCCCTGACGTACGACGAGGCGGTCGGACGCCTCGGTGTGCACCATTCGGACTTCCGCCCGGGCGCTCGGCTCGAGCGTCTTCCTTACTACGGGGAGGTTCTGCCGCGCAGCGTCGTGGCCCGCGAGGTCGGGTCGTCGAGAAGTCAGGAACGGCGGGGCCGCGTCTCGAACCCGACGGTCCACATCGGACTCAACCAGCTCCGGGTCGTGGTCAATGCCCTGCTCTCGGTCTACGGGCCGCCTTCCGAAATCGTCGTCGAGCTGGCGCGGGAACTGAAGCTGAGTCGCCAGCGCAAGATCGAGGTCCTCAAAGAGAACCGGGAAAACCGGCAGAGGAACGGCCGAATCCGGGAGACGCTCGGCGAGCAGGGTGTGGCGGACACCTACGAGAGCCGGTTGCGGATGCGGCTGTACGAGCAGCTTCCGGCGAGCGAGCGCGTCTGCGTGTACACGGGCACTCCGATCTCTCTGGAGATGCTCTTCGGCGGCCTTGTCGAGATCGACCACGTCCTCCCTTACTCGAAGACTGAACCGCCCCGGGTTCTTCGGAGACCCCGTTAGTTGAGTCCGGCCTCCATGACCGGACCTTCTTGGCATTGATAGTAGAGCTGTTCGAACTCCACCGGGGGGATATTCCCGATCGGTTCGAACAATCGTCGATGATTGAACCAGTCGACCCATTCCAGCGTGGCGTACTCGACCTCTTCGAGGTTTCGCCACGGCCTTCTCCGGCGAATGACCTCGGTCTTGTAGAGGCCGAAGATCGTCTCGGCCAGGGCGTTGTCGTATGAGTCGCCCACGCTTCCCACAGAGGGCTCGATCCCGGCATCGGCCAGTCGGTCGGTGTAACGGATCGAAACGTACTGCACGCCGCGGTCGCTGTGATGAACGAGCTGGTCGAGATCCGGTCGTGCATGGAGCGCCTGCTCGAGAGCATCCAACGCAAGATCGCTTCGAAGCGAGCTCGACACACGCCAGCCCACGATCCTTCGCGAGAAGACGTCGGTGATGAAGGCCACGTAGACGAAGCCCGCCCACGTGGCGACGTAGGTGAGATCCGCCACCCAAAGCTGATTCGGACGATCGGCGGAGAAGTCCCGTTGAACGAGATCCGGCGGTCGAAAGGCCGCATGATCGGTGACCGTGGTCTTGAACGGTCGGCCGCGTACGACGCCCTGGAGGCCCATCTCACGCATCAGCCGCTCTACCGTACATCGGGCGACTTCGACCCCTTCTCGGCCAAGCTGACGCCAGACTTTGCGCGCACCGTAGACGCCGAAGTGCTCCTTCCAGACCCGCTCGATCTCCTCGCGGAACTCGACGTCGCGAACCGACCTAGCCGAAAGCCGAGAGGGGTCCGCCTCGCGGGCCTTCTGCTCGTAGTAGGTCGACGGGGCGATCGGAAGCTTTCTGCAGATCGGCTCGACCCCGTGCTCCTCGCGATGCTCGTCGATGAACGACACCATCACCTCGGTCGGCGGTCGAGCTCCGCCTGGGCGAAATACGCCGACGCTTTGCGAAGGATCTCATTGGCTCGGCGAAGCTCGCGGACCTCGCGCTCGAGTTCCTTGATCCGAGCCTTCTCCTCGCTCGTCACGCCACCCCGGCGACCCGAGTCGACCTCGGTCTGCCGCACCCACTTCCGGAGCGTCTCCGGGGAACATCCGATCTTCTCGGCGATCGAGCAGATCGCCTCCCACCGGGACCCGTATTCGTCCCGGTGCTCGAAGACCATCCGCACCGATCGCTCCCGAACCTCCTGGGAAAACCTGCTTGCTCGTGCCATGACTCCATCCTCTCAAGGAATGGAGCCTCCGGGAAATCCGGGGCGGTTCAGACACTCGACGACGGCTTTTCGAACAAGGTGCTCTGTACGATAGAGGCGAACCGGACCAAGGGGAACCGGGCTCCGGAGGACGCGTGGTCCGGAGAGGCTCTGCGGGAGATCGTGGAGCGGGCGGAGCGGCTGTTCCAGGAGAAGTGCTGGCGCTTCCAGATCGGGGCGATGGAGCGCTTCCGGAAGGAGGACGGCTACGTCGCCCGCCACCTCGTGGACACGCAGTACCTGTCCCGGCTGGCCAAGCGCTATCTCTCCCACGTCTGCGATCCGGACCGGGTCTGGGCCTCACCGGGACGGCTGACCGCGATGCTTCGGGCGAGGTGGGGTCTGAACGGGATTCTGGGCGGCGGATCGGTCAAGAACCGCCGCGACCACCGTCACCACGCCGTCGACGCGTTCGTCATCGGCTGCACGGACCGGGGGCTCCTGCAGAAGATCTCTCGGGCGTCGGGACAGGCGGAGGAGCTGCACCTGGATCGGCTGTTTCCCCCCGGAGCGTTTCCCGAGCCCTTCGACGGATACCGGGAGGCGTTGAGAGGCCGGATCGAACGGCTGGTCGTCAGCCACCGGCCCGACCCGGGCCCAGAGGGCCAGCTTCTCAAGGAAACGGCCTACGGTCTCGTCGACGAGGACGGGTACAACCTCGTGTTTCGGAAACCGATCACGGAGCTGACTCCGAACGACATCGCAGGCAGGACGGCGTCCCGTGTGAGGGACGGGGGGCTCCGATCCCGTCTGCGTCACGTTCTCGCTCGTGCGAAAGAGCAAGAGGGACAGCTGACGAAGGCCCTCGCGGATGCTCTTGCGGAATTCGGGCACGCGAACGGGATTCGCAGGGTCCGGGTTCTGAAGAGGAAAATTTCGGTCCAGACCGTCTCGCATGGGGACGGGGCGTTCGAGAAAGGCTACGCCCTGTCCGACAATCACCGTGTCGAGATCTATGCGCTTCCCGACGGGACGTGGCGGGGTGAGGGCGTCAGCGTCTACGACGCCAACCGGCCAGGTTTCGAACCGTCGTGGCCGACCCAGCACCCGGAGGCTCGCTTGGTGATGCGGATTCACAGGGGCGATTCGGTCGAGGCCGACTTGGGCTCTGGCCGTTGTGTCTATCGGGTCTGCCGTTTGGACCACTCGGCGAACCGGTTTCGGTTGGCTCTCCATGTCGAGGCAGGTTCGCTGGGTGCTCGTCACCAGGACGGGGATGACCCGTTCCGTTGGGAGATGAAGAGCTACCCGGTGCTGAAGCGCGCCGGAGCCCGCCGGGTTCATGTCGACCCGATCGGGCGCGTGCGTCTGGTGGTCGAACGCGCGTGATCGGGCGGATCGTGGAGGGTTGCCGAGGAGGGGCGTAACCTCTCGAAATTACACTGGTTCCTGCTGTTGCCATCGGGGGCGGTCGGGAGGTTGGCCGCGCTCCTCTCGACGACGCGGCCGCCGTGGCGGCCTCCACGTCCGGAATCTCGTGTGGGCCGTTTGCGGGAGGCTCAGGACGGGGAAACCGGGGCAGCTCTGGCTTCTCTCTGGAGAGCTTCGCTGGGGCTCCCCCCCCCCCCCCCCGGCGGAAATGGCAAAAGCCCTGGAAATTCCCAGGGCTTTTGCCGTGTTCCGAGATTCGCGACCTTGGATCTGGGGGCCAGCCGCAACCTAATTTCCTGTAGAGCCCTCGCCGTGCGAACTGCACCGTCAAACTTCTCGGTATACTCGGCGTCGTCTCCCACGCTATCCGTGACTGTTATCGTCACCGATCCGTTGACACCCGGCTTCACGCCAAAGTCCGCGACGGTCAGAGTGGCCACGTCCGAGGCCATAGTAGCGTCCGAGCGGGAGGCTATAAATGACACAAAGGTGTCACCCGCATCGCCTCCAATACGGCGGCTGGCGGTGCCATGGCTACCAGCGATAGCGAGGGTCGGGGTCGTATTAAACACCATGCCACCAAGGTCAAACCGGACAGTCACGAAAGTGCCAGAGGGCCCACCGAGCCCCACCATACTCGTCACGTTCAAATCAGTGCCGGAGGCATCGACCACGTAGTAGTCGCCATGATCTTCGACGGGCGTAGCGAGAGTCTCCGTCGCATAGATGACCGCAGACTTGTCGTCCGAATCGAGGTCGATTACCGCCTTGGCTGCATTGGCCCCAAACAGACTGGCCCCGAGAACGGTTGCCAGCATGGCCGCAAACACTTTCTTACCGAACATGTACTCGTCTCCCCCAAAGGATTGTGAAGATGTGTTGCAGCAGCGCTGACGACGCCCAATTGCCCCCCCCGCATCTGCTAGCATGCAGAGTATTGACGCCGTTAGTGGAGCCTGTCCCATGCCTATGGACTTAGAGGCCACCGTTGAACAACGGTTCCAGAGCTTCGGCACTGCGACCATGGGGATGCTCGGCAGCTTCATGGTGGGAGTCAACATCGAGTACCTGGATGCTTCCGACGGTACGCCAGTCGGTCCGACCGACATATATACCGATGAGGAGAGCAGCGTCACGATTTCGGGTGACTTCTCGTTTGCTTCAACGGCGTGGTTGGATGACTCGATGTTGTGCGACGAGAGCAGTCCGGCAGACTTGCTGCAGAGGGACGACGACATGGTGATGGATGAGCTGGAGGAACGGCTGCCATCTGTGTTTGCAGCAGCGATGTACCTCTGCATTTCGGTGCCCACGGGGGATGATGCGGTTGCGATTCCTGCAACGGACCCGTACATCGTGAATACGGAGTACGCTGGAGGAACGATGGATGCGGGGTGGCCGGCAAACGATGGTGAGCACTCGTTGGGCAGCATCACACGGGATGGTACCACCGTGCACATCCCTTACCTGACCACTTTCGCAGACTACAATCAGCGGATCGTGGTCTCGAACCGTGGAGCCAATGAGGCCGCGTACTGGATCACGTTCCGTCCGGAAGATGGCGTGATGGCTACACCCGGCATGGATGCAATGGGTACTTTGGCTCCCAAATCGACCATCGTGTTGAGGGCAATGGACGTGGTAACGCTCGAAGGTCGTAGCCGTACAGCCGCGACCTTCGTCGCCGAAGCAAAGGCGACACAGGTTGACGTGGCTACCGTCATCGTCAACATGATGACTGGGGCTACGGACACGGTGAACTATGACTCTGACTAAAGGACGCTGAGTGAAGAGTCGGTCTGCTTCGGCAGAAACCGCTCGGAAAAGAAGGGCTTCGGCCCTTCTTTTTTTTTGTAGAGAGAAAATCATCTGGAGCCGCAGTTCCCGTGTTCAGGCATGGGGATCGCCCGGGGCAGCATGAACCTCCTCAAGGAGCTGGCGGGCAAGTCGGGCTGGATGGCTGAAGTCGGGGAGTGGGCCAGCATGGGATATTGTGCGTGAGTCGTTGGGTGTAGCCGTCACGCCTTCTTCCGGACGGAACGTGGGGGGGCAGCGTGCGCCGGATCGAAAGCGAAGAGCCCTCCACCAGGCGGAAATCGGGGGGCTTCGCGGCGCTACCGGCGGTGAAGCCTTGGCACTGCGGCGCGAAATCTCGAGGAACGCGTTTCGCAGCAATAGGTGGAGCGCGGCGACGCCCACGCAGAGCAGGGCGGCGAGGCCGATCTCGCCCCACTCCACGAACAGAAGCCGGCCCGTGAGCATGCTCTCGACCTCGTCCCAATCGAGCGCGCTCTTCGAGAGCACGAGGGCAGCGCTCACGCCGTAGACGCATGACGAGGAGGAAAGCCTCGACTATCTCGAGGCCCAACTCGGCATCATCGAGGAGATCGGCAAGGAGCGTTACTTGGCCGAGCAGATGTGATCGGGCGAGGTCGGCGAGTTCCCGCCGGAGCTGACCGACTCCCTCCCGATGAAGCTTTGGCGGCTCGCGGGTGGGGGGAGTCCGGAGCGAACCGGTCTCGTCCCCTCGATGCGGCTATTGCCCCTCGTCGGCCGCCCAGAGAACTCGCGGTATTTCGTGAGACGGGGCCGCTAAGTGCCAATATCGCCCGGCTGATGCCGCCTTGGCGCCCGTTTTTCGCACTGTTTTCAGCGTCCGATTAGCCCCAGTTTTCCGCACACGGCTCCCCCTGGCACCGGCGACCCGCTGGGCCGGCACAAACGCTCCCCCCGGAAATCGAGAGACGAGACCGGGACCGATAATGTGGCGCGATGCGCACGTCCCCCGCGTCTCGCGGTGCGCCTACTCCGGCAAAACCCCCGGAAACTGTACGGAAAACCCGCCCTCGTCTCCTCCCTGTCGAAATTGGCCGGACTGCTTGGCGGTGGGGGGAGTCCGGAGCGAACCGGTCTCGTCCCCTCGATGCGGCTATTGCCCCTCGTCGGCCGCCCAGAGAACTCGCGGGATTTCGTGAGACGGGGCTGGACTACGTGAGAGTTCGTGGGAGTTGGGAGCCCTCGGGGAACCCTCGCTTGACTTTGCGCCGGGGGTGCGGCGTAGGGTCCTGGGCGGGAGACTGAGTCAGACTCGAGATTGGGCAGAACGCAAGATCGGACTAATACTAACCTTGAATTGCCGCTGGACGACTAATGGCCAGAATGTGGGTTCATACGCTTCTTCGTTCTCCACGTCGCTCAAGATGATGTTCGCCAACGCGGGTATGATCTACAAGGCGCTCGGCATTCCCGTGAACAGCTTCACGGTCATGTTCGCCATGGGCTTTAGGTTCTTTGAAGCCAAAAAGGCCGGGGGGTTGTCCTTGAGCCGCTAACGTCGATGAGGAGAAGCTGTTCATCGCGCTGGCGCTGCGGGCACCGAACTCCGACGCATCGGCTTCGCGACGATGACCTCCTTCGTCTCTCGACTTGATCCGAGCTGGCCGTCACGACATTCTATTGCGCCGGAGCTCCGGCTCAGGGAGAAATCATGTTTGGTACGTTAGCCGCTCAATCGGACCGAATCTTCGACGTTATGCGGATCCTGGTCGGGATCAACTTCGCCACCCACGGGGCCCAGAAGCTGTTTGGGTGGTTCGGCGGTCTCCCGGAAGGGACTCCCGCGTTCATCACCTATGTGGCCGGGCCGATTGAACTGGTCGGCGGAGCACTGATCGCGATCGGACTGTTCTCGAAACCGACTGCGTTCGTCTGCAGCGGTCTGATGGCCGCGGCGTACTTCCTGGGACACGTGATCCCTGGCGGCTTCTGGCCGATTCTGAACCAGGGCGAGATCGCGATCGCCTATTGCTGGATCTTCCTGTACCTGGCGGCGCGCGGCCCAGGCGCCTGGTCAATAGACGGGGCTCGCGCCGGGACCTCAGAGGCCTAGCTGGGGCGCCCGTGGTGTTCAGCACTGCGGCGCCGAACGTTGCCGGGTCCCTTGGCCAAAAGCGGAGTTCCCGCATCGCAATGCCGATGCGTATCTCCGGGATGCCAGGGCATTCACAGGCGGTTCGACCGCTACGGCGTATAAGCACTGCCAGGGGCGCGCGCGTTCGTGGGTCAAGCTGTTCGTGGATCACGGAGAGCTGTCGGCCTTCGGATGCGGTGATGGGCTGACGCTGGCCTGCCGGCGGCTGTGGCGCCACGAGACGGCCGGAATTGACTCTACGTGGCACTAGCTGGCACTACGTGGCACTAGATGACACCCGGAGACACCCCGCCGGAGGTCGAATCGCAAGGGCGGCGGCTCGCACGAGGCCGATTCGGGCGACGACAAGAAGATGCTGAGCGGGGTCCGCGAGAACCGCGAGTTGCTCTCTCGTTCCCGATAACCCGCGACCTGGCGCAACTTCTCGAGATCGGCCTCGGTGCGACCGGCCGCCGGCCGTGTGCCGTCCCCAGGGCGAACTGCATGGCGCCCGAGGTGTGGATTGATTAAAGGAGCCGCTCCGTCGGGCCAACTATTCCGGCGCCCCTTCGTTGGTGGCTACTAGCCCTGCCGTGATCCCGACTCGCGGTCATCGAAGCGGGGACTCGGTGTCCTCACTCGTCACGCACCGGATGTAGCCCTCCATCGCTGGCTTCCTGATCGATGTGATCGTTGGGCCTCCACCGTTAGTTGTGGTGTTGGTCTGATAGACACCGCCACCGACGGGGACCGTGGTGCTCGTCGAAGTACTAGGGTTCGATCCGGTGACGATCTGCGTCTGGCCAATGTCCGTCGTCGAGAGCATGGCATAGCGGTCAGGCCCGCCACATATCTCGGCCGCTCGCTGGTGCCAGTACCGCACGACGCCAGGGCGCCCGATGAACCCATTCCCCTCGAAGGCAACGTAGTAGATGCCTGGTTGAGCCTCGAAGTCCGTATACCCGCCTCGAAAACCTCTGGGCTGGTACGGAGTCACACAGGCAATGAGGGCGACCGCGAGGACGAGACCCGCGCGCATTCTGATCTCCTACACCAAGTGGAGCTATTGTACCTTGGTGCCAAAGTCTGCGACGGGGGGGAGTTCTCCCAGGAGTTCGACGACAACTACGTTGACAGCTACGTGGTCCGGCCGCAGGCGGACGGCACAGGACACAACCAGACGGCTAAGCTCTTGAATGTGAATCAGTTTCGGACAAAAGCGGACACAACCGGACAGTACCGGATGGGCCCCTCAAGCGGTCTTGAAAACCGCACCCGGCGGACCGAGTATGATTTGGGCCCAAATACCCCCATTACGGGGCGACATCTTGTGCACGAGAGATAAACTGCCGCAAGATATTGGCCTCTGGGCCCATTTCGAGGGATGATGCAGTTTGTGGGGGCTCAGTGGGAACGACCTCCAGAAACTACGGCCCCGGCTCTCGCCATCGAGACGTAGTTTCTGCCCGCACGGTGTGGCCGCTCTCCACGTGAGCATCAACTTCGGGGGACCCATGGCATTCAACCGCCCGCCCGCCATCGTGCTGCTGAGTGGAGGTCTTGACTCGGCTACGACTCTGGCCATAGCGCAGGCGCAAGGCTTCGTACCGTATGCGCTGACATTCCGCTACGGCCAGCGGCATGCTCTAGAGATCGAAGCCGCGCGTCGAATCGCGAGGGAGCAGTCGGTCGCGCAACACGTGGTTGCGGAGATCGATCTCCGTACCTTCGGCGGATCCGCACTCACAAGCGACATTAGTGTGCCCAAGAACCGCGCGGACGAGGAGATCGCAGCCGGAATTCCAGTCACGTACGTACCCGCGCGGAACACGATCTTCCTCTCATTCGCACTCAGTTGGGCTGAGGTGCAGAAGGCAGAGGACATCTTCATCGGTATCAATGCCGTCGACTACAGCGGCTACCCCGACTGTCGTCGCGAGTTCATTGAGGCGTATGAGCGAATGGCTCGGCTTGCCACCAAGGCCGGCGTGGAGGGCTCTCAGTCGTTGAGAATTCACACCCCGCTTGTCGAGTTGACCAAAGCAGAGATCATTCGCGTAGGACTCGGACTCGACGTCGACTACAGCCTCACGCTGACGTGCTATGACCCATCGCCAGAGAGCGAAGCATGCGGCGAATGCGACGCCTGCATTCTTCGCCTGAAGGGTTTCGCAGAGCTCGGCATGCATGATCCGGCCCCGTATCAGTCGAGGTCGGTATTGACCGCGTGACCTACACTGTCAAAGAGATCTTCTACACCCTGCAGGGTGAGGGTGCGAACACCGGCCGCCCCGCCGTGTTCTGCCGCTTTTAGCGGATGCAACCTGTGGTCTGGTCTCGAAGCAGATCGATCGCACGCGATCTGCAAGTTCTGTGACACCGACTTCGTCGGGACCGATGGGCCCGGCGGCGGACGCTTCAGATCTCCAGGAGAGCTTGGAGATGCCGTCGCGTCCAAGTGGCCGGGGGGGGGACGGCGACTGGTCGTGTGCACTGGTGGCGAGCCTCTCCTCCAACTCGGCGAGATAGCGATCGCCGCGCTTGCATCGCACGGCTTCGAGATCGCCATTGAAACCAACGGAACTATGCCGATCCCACCGGGGGTGGACTGGATTTGTGTCAGTCCCAAAGCCTACGCCGAGCTACTCGTAGAGGAAGGAAACGAGCTTAAGCTGATCTACCCGCAGAGAGGCGCGGATCCCGATCAGTTTGAGGGTCTCGCGTTTGATCACTTCTTTCTCCAGCCAATGGCGCGGATGCTGCTTACGATGAACCACCGAGTTCGGTGACCCTGAGTGAAGATGATTAGGTAACCCCTGACAACGTGAGAGGGAACGCGTATAAATGGCATATGTCGAACGGTTCATTTATCCGGGAGCCATTAAGTGGACGAGCAAGACGGACTAACGGCATCTGAACGTTTGGTGACTAGACTTTGTCGACAATCTTTCATCAGATTGTGGACACATCCAAATCCTAAGGGAAAGCATGGAAAGGAACTATGCGATTGTCTTATTGTCTGCGGTCCACACATCGTTATCATTTCTGTGAAGGATAGGAAATATAGGGCAACAGATGATGACGCTGGTTGGAGGAGATGGATTAGAGCGTCTATAGATAAATCCAAATCTCAGATATGGGGTGCGGAACGGTGGCTTCAAGGTGTTGACGAAATTGAACGCCATGACGGCAGAAGAATTTCGCTGCCGGAATTGTCTACTAGGAGAGTGACCCAAGATTCCCTTATTGGCTAACTTGGGAGCGTGGGGGAAGAGGTCATGTTCAAGGCGTATGTGCCGCAGCAGGGCGAGCTGCTACCGGCGCACGTGGGGGAGGCTCTGGATCCATCGGATCCGGCGCTGTTCATCGACGATTTGGTGGAGTCGCTGGATCTGCGGCGGTTCGAGAAGCGGTATCGCCGGCGTGGAGAGCGAGCCTTCCCGCCTCGGATGCTGTTGAAGCTGTGGCTTCTGGGGGCGGTCGTGGGCGTGTACAGCGGGCGGGAGCTTGCGCGACGGCTGCACTACGACCTGCGGTTTCGCTACCTCGCGGCTGGGCTACGACCGAACTTCCGGACGATCAACCGATTCCGGGACCGTCACCACAGGGACTTCCGAGAGGTGTTCTTGCAGACGCTGAAGGTGGCGCAGGCGATGGGGCTTGTGAAGCTCGGGCAGGTGGCGGTAGACGGCACGAAGATCCGGGCGAACACGTCGCGGTCCAAGGCGATGAGCCACGCGCGGATGCTGGAGGCGGAGGATCAGCTGAGCGACGAGATCGAGCAGATCGTGGCGCAGATGGACGAGCTCAACGCTGCGGAAGAGCAAGAGCACGGGGACGACGATGGCGGAGGTGGGCTTCCAGAAGAGCTACAGCTGCGCGAGCGACGACGGGAGCGGATCCGAGCGGCCCGGGAGCAGCTGGAGCGGGAGAAGGGGGAGAAGCTCGAAGCGAAGCACCAGAAGAGCTTCGCGGACCCCGAAGCGAACATGATGAAGACCGAGGGATCCTTGCAGTACTGCTACAACGCGCAGCTGGCGACGAGTGAGGACGGCCTGATCGTGGCGAACGAGCTGACAGAGAAGGCCAATGACTACGAGCAGTTGGAGCCCATGGTCGAGGCAATCGAGACGAACACGAGTCAGCGAGCGGAGATTCTGCTGGCCGACAACGGGTACCTGAGCGAGTCGAACCTGAAGGCGTTGGAACGGCGGGGACAACAGGCGTTGATCGCGGTCCGCGGGCGGAAGTCGTCCCGCTGGCCCAAGGGAGCCCGGGCGCAGCGGATGCACCGGATCTTACGACTGCCCTGGGCCCAGCAACGCTACGCGCAGCGGAAGACCCAGGCGGAGCGGCCGTTTGCCGAGATCAAGGCACGACAGCGGTTTCGGCGCTTCATGCTGCGCGGCCAGGAGAAGGTGACGGGAGAGTGGGACCTGGTGTGCTCGGGCTTCAACGTGATGGCGCTCTGCCGAGCGCAGATGGCGTGATCGGGCGGGTGCGGACCCGTTTCGCGCACGTCAGGCCCTGGATCTGACGCATATCTGTGTAGATCGACATCTACCGGCTACCTCGGACCCCCGTTGGCCCGTACATCGCTCCACGTCCAGTTGGGGGCCCTCGCTACAATCACCTCCGCCCACCCGAATCTTGGGTCACTCTCCTAGACGATACCATAGAGTTGCCGTTGCCCCAGAGCCGCGCCCTCCGCGCTTGTGTTGTTCGACGTCTGGGAGGACGCTGAAAATATCACGAATCGGACGGTAAAACCGCCGCCAAAAACGGGACAAAACGCGGCACTACGTCGCCGTGTGCGTCGAGCGTGGGACGGGCATGCACTACGTGGCACAAGAACGACCATTATATCTAGTGGTGGGGGGGCGTAGCCTCACTTCTGTGAAGGGGATTGGCCGGACGAAGCCGGCCGCTATAAGCCCGCCTGGTCGTGCTGCCGCGGTAACGGAAGGGCCAGGGCCGCAGCGTGGCGACCCGCCCCAGCCCCTCCACGTTAGGGCTGGTTCGGGGATGGGGATGAAAGCGCTGGGGAAATAATCCCCCTACCTTTAAAGGGGGTGCCGCGCGCGCAGCCGCACGGGCCCTGCCGCGAGGCGCGCAGGAGGGAAACGAGGCGGCGTCCCTACACCCGCTAGATCTAGCACTCGAGGCTTGTGCCACGTAGTGCCAATTGCGGCCGGCTAATGCCGCCTAGTGCCGCGTTTTGACCCGTTTTTGGCGGCGCTTTTACCGTCCGATTCGTGACATTTTCAGCGTCCTCCCAGAGCTTCAGGAGAGCTGCCGGCCTTGCGGGCAGGGCTCCGGCCAATGGTGGCCGTCGTCGCCTAACGCTTCGAGCATTGCGTGGGCGAGCTTCCTAAGCAGGGGGGACGGGGGCTGGAGTCAATCCAACAGCTCGGCTTCGGTCGCTTCGATCCTCAAACACGAGCTCCATCGCCTGCTCGTCGACGGGATCAACTCCGCTCGGGGCCCGGCTCGTCGTCGAGAAAGGGACCACAGGCGCGCAGCGAGCTGCCCTCCGGCGGCCTGGGTCCATCCCGCCTACCTGCGGCTCGACGAGACCCGCACCCAGCTTCGCTTGCGCGACGGGGCGAGCCCCGGCGGCCAGGAGCTTGCGCCGGGCAAATTCGTGACGTTGCACCTGCGCGCGTCGACCCAGCTCCCGATGCGCTCCGGCGCCACCCGGCTGGTGGGCTGGTTCTGGCTGTTTCAGGCCTACGGCCTCACCGGCTGGGTCCGGCTCGCCGAGATCCACGGCCTGCCCATCCGCTTGGGCCGCTACCACGGGGGCGCCTCCGAGGCCGAACGAGACACGCTGCTGCGCGCCGCCTCCCGCATCGGCCGCGACGCCGCGGCCGTCATCCCCGACACCATGGGCCTGGAGCTGCTCGACCACAAGGGTGCCGGGACCGGCAGCGACCTGCACCTCAAGCTCCTGCAGTACATGGACCACTCGACCAGCAAGGTCGTGCTGGGCCAGACCACGACCACCGACGCGATCTCGGGCGGGCACGCAGTCAGCCAGGAGCACGAGCTGGTGCGCGAGGACATCCAGCGCGCCGATGCGCGTGCGGTCGCCGCGGTGCTGGAGCGCGTCGGGCGGCTCCTCGTCGAGCTCAACCACGGCCCCCGCGAAGTCTATCCGACCCTCCGGCTGTCGGCCCGCGAGCAGGTCGATCCCGACAAGCACTCGCTCGTGGTCCAGCGCGGCGTGCGCTTCGGGGCACGTATCAGTGCGAGAGCGACGTACTCCAGCAGCTCGGCCTCCCCAAGGCGCATGACGACGACGATGTGCTGGTGCCGCTGGAGGGCTTCGGTGGAGGAGGCGGCGAAGGCGACGGCGAGGGCTCTCCCGCGGCCGCCGCGGCGCAGCTGGGCGTGGCGCAAGCCCGCCGCCCGGCCGATCCGCTCGATGCCATCGCCGACTCGCTCGCCGACGAGGGCTGGGAGCGCATGCTGGACCCCCTGATCGAGCCGCTGCAGGGCGATGTGCGCGAGGCCTCGAGCTACACCGAGCTGCGGAGGCGCCTGGTCGCGGCCGTCGACCGGATGGACGACGAGGCGCTCCGAGACGCCCTGACCCGCGCCGGCTTCGCGGCTGCGGGCGAGACCCTGCTTGACGAGAAGGAGAAATGATGCCGACCAAGGCCCTGCTGATCACGGCAGACAGACCGTCAATCTCACCGAGGGACGTGCCGCTGGATGGGGCTCCGGCTTGATGTCTCGAACGACCAGCGGAACAATTGTCGTTCGATCGCAGTTGGAGTAAATGCGACCGGCGGAGACGAATGGAGTTGCTTCACGCGGCTCGAGGAGTTGGAGTGAAGCGCTCCACGACGCCAAATCTCTCCGGCTCAATACTCGGCGTCAGATATTTTGGAGCTAGGAGCTAACGATGCACGACCCTCATGTGGTCGCATTACATTACCGCATTGAACACGATAACTCGGTCGATTACAGAAACGCGAGGCCGTTTGTTCACGAAGAACCGGAATTTCGTCTAGAGGTTAGAGAGGAGAAGGCACGTTTTGATTTGAAGATTCATTGCGGGACGGAAGATGCTGCACGGAAACATTTTGAAGCCTACATCAGCGCTTGGGAGTTCGATGCCAGCCTTGAGCATGGGCCGAACTATTTCAGGTTAAAATTCGATAGGGCGGAGATCGAGGATCGAAATCCGGCGCCGGGTCCGATCAAACTCAGCGTAACCGCTAGGGCTGGAGCCCCAACTGCTCGCGCCAACCTTACCGTGGTCCCACCCGATTATCCTCAACCGCCATCGGGTCTTGCGCTCGACCCTAATGTTCGGACCATGCATGGCCGCTATATGGGTTATCGCTCAGATCACGAACTATTGCCGGCCATGGCTTATTTCTGCCTAACCGTTCTTGAGGATTCCGTTCTTGAGAAGTCGAAACGCAAGCGACGATCAAGTGCCCGACGACGTAAGGCTGCCAAATATTATCGAATTGAAGAGCAGGTGTTAGGAGCGATTGGAGAACTGTCCTCGAGCAAGGGTGGCGCGAAGGCGGCGCGAAAGGCGGACGGCATTGACGAAGACATGACAAGTCAGGAATGCCGTTTTCTGGAAGATGCGACTAAAGCAATCATCCGTCGAGCAGCAGAGAAAGTTTGCAATTCTGCAAACGATCTCCCGGAGATTTTGTTATCGGACTTTCCAATGCCGGACATCTCCGCATCGATCTAGTGCCCGCCGGCTGACCCCGTGCCTCCTGACACCGAGCCCTTCGGCCTGCCGCCGCGCGACGCCATCCGCTACTTCCGCCGCCGCCGCGCCCGGCCGCTGCCCTCTTGGTCCTGGCTCGAGCTCCAACGCGCCGAGTACGCCAAGATGTTCACCGTCGCCAAGTCCGCCGGCTTCGACATTCTGGGTGACGTCGCCGACGCCGTGGACCGCGCACAGGCCCAGGGCCAGACCCTCGCGCAGTTCCAGGCGGACCTCGAGCCCCTCTTGCGCAAGAAAGGCTGGTGGGGGAAGCAGACCGTCGTAGCGCCCGACGGCCGGGCCGGAGCATCACCGCGGCGGTAGCGTGAACACGAACAGGTGTCCGCCCTCCGGAGTCGTCTCCAAACCAGCGGCGAACGAGTCCATAAGACCAAGGCTGCCCGAGCCGATCGCGACATAGGTCTGGCCATCGAGCTCGTAGGCGACGGGCTGACTCCTCACGCCGCCTCCCATGCGGAAGCTCCACAGCGTCTCGCCATTGGTCGCATCCAGGGCGAGGGCGTTGCCGGTCAGATTGCCAGTGAACACGACACCGCCAGCCGTGCTAAGCACGCCGCCCATCATCGGGTGCGCGTCTTTATGTCGCCAGCGGATCTCTCCCGTGGCGACGTCGATGGCCGAGAGATGACCGTATGCTTTGCCCTCGTTCGCATCGACGGTCTCAGGCATGCCGCCGAGGTAGGGGATGCCCTTGATGAAGGCCACGATGCCCTTCGCGTACATCTGGCAGGCCTCCACGGCGGGGATGTAGGCGAGCCCGAGATCCGGGTTGAAGGCGCCCGTCCACGCGCCGTTCATCCCTCCCAGGTTGCCGGGGCACACGCGCTCGGTGGGGTCCAGCTCCGGGAGCGCCGCTGGATTCACGACGGGGCGACCCGCAGCGTCGATGGTTGCCCACGTGACCTGCTCGACGTAGGGCTCCGCCAGCAGGAACTCGCCGTTCTCCCGATCGATCAGGTAGAAGTAACCGTTGCGGTCCGCGTGTGCGACCGCCTTGACGGTCCTGCCCTCGTGCTCGACGTCCACAAGGAAGATCTGTGTGTTGCCGTCGTAGTCCCAGACGTCGTGAGGGGTGAACTGGAAGTGCCACTTGCGCTTGCCGGTCTTCATCTCGACGGCGAGCAACGAGTTGGAGTAGAGGTTGTCCCCCGCCCGCAGATCGCCGTTCCAATCCGGTGAGGGGTTGCCCGTCGTCCAGTAGAGCGTGTCGCTCTCGACGTCGTATGCGCCGCTCGTCCACGCCGGCGACCCGCCACTCTTGTAGGAGTCGCCGGCCCAGGTCTCGGTGCCGGGCTCGCCCTCCGCGGGTACGGTGTAGTGGCGCCAGACGCGCTTCCCGGTCGACACCTCGTACGCGTCGAAGAAGCCGCGCACGCCGTATTCTCCTCCGGCAATCCCGATCACCGCGAGATCTCCCACCACGAGCGGAGCGGATGTGGCACTGAATCCATTCTCGTAGCTAGCGATCTCGACGGACCAGGCGATCTCGCCCGTGCGTCGCTGAAACGCAATCAGCTTCGCATCGAGGGTCGCCATCATCACCAGGTCGCCTGCGATGGCCACGCCGCGATTCACGGGACCGCAGCAGATTCGCAGCAGCGGGGGCTGCTCGTGGTCGTAACGCCACAGCATGTCTCCCGTCTTCGCATCGAGGGCGAACAGCCGGTTTTGAGACGTGGTCACGTACATCACGCCGTCGTAGATGACGGGAGAGACCTCAAACTGTCCCATGGTTCCGGTCGGTAACGCCCAGGCAACGCGCAGATCCTTCACGCGATCCGGGTTCAGGCTCGTGAGCGGCGAGTGCCTGTGGTTCCCGTAGTTGCCACCGTAGAGCAGCCAGCGGCTCGGATCGCTCGGCGCCTCGCGCAGCATGGCATCGCTCACCGGGCCCGCTCCGTCCCCCACCGGCTCGCTCGCCACCCAGTGGGTGGGGAGCGGCGGAAACTGGATCTCGACGCTGAGCTGCTGCTCCTGCCCCGAAACAGCTCCCGAAACCCCGAGTACCAGCGCCACCACAACCGCGACCCGTCCGATCATCGAGCTCTCCCTGTCCTGATGCGCTCCGGAGCATATACCAGATACGAGCCGGAGCCTGACGGACATAATGGAGCTGCCCCGTTTCGATGGACACTTGAGCGCTTGGGACTTTCCCCGAGCGCATGGTTGATTGTGTCTGATTCCTTTCCTGAAGTCGTTCCGAGACTCGGCCCCGAAGGAGGTCGACCCGGGCGAAGCCCGGCTCAGGCTGCCTGCGCACGTTCGAACTCGATTGGCGAGAGATATCCGAGTGCCGAGTGTCTCCGTCGAGGATTGTAGAAGCCCTCAATGAAGTCGAAGATCGCGATCGTCGCCTCGCTCTGGGTGCGGAAGCTGACACGATCGAGCAGCTCGCACTCGAGCGTGGCGAAGAAGCTCTCGGCCATCGCGTTGTAGGACGAAGCTCTCACACATCGCGCAGTCGTAGCAATCTCCGATCGGGCTCCTCGACGACCTTGCCACCGCTTCCCGACAATGTAGGCCCGAGCGCGGTCGACGTGCACTGGACCGGTTCACCGAGTCGTCGAGCGCGGCCCTCTTGGACTGAGACTAACCAGATGATCGTTGAGAGCCTCGGCCGGGGTTCTCCAGCCGAAGGGTCTTGCGGGGTCGGGTGTTGAGGGCAGCAGCAACGGCTGCGAGGTCGTCGGCGCTGTGCTTGCTCAGGTCGGTGCCCTTCGGAAAGTACTGGCGTAGCAGATCTGGGCGGACGCTGAAAGTGGACACGATCGGACGGTCGATTGAGAATGAATCTCAGTTCCGGGTGGCACGGGCCGAAACTGGAGCCCTGACCCCCATATGTAGTGGTGGGGGGGAAGCGCCCCCCAGGTGGTCAATCTCGGTCAAAATTCAGAAGGCACCAGATGAGGCCGAGGGCTCCAAAAGACCCAGACCGCGACAGTAAGGGCGTTGATCAAATGCGCTAGTGCGTTGTCCATTTTGCCTCCTCCAGGACCCTCATGACTGCTCCGACGTTCCCGTAGGCGCGCAGAATACAGAACCAGGATACTGCTTCCGCATGGCCGGGTTTGACCGGGTCGGTAAGACGAAAGGCGGGCTGGACGTGCTCGCCATTGCCCCGGAGGCGTTCCCTCGGGCAGTACCTCCACAGGGGGGGTGCCGGCCAGGTAGGCGACGTAATGGCGCGCGGCCTGGTGCCCCCCCCTCTCTGGTGCGCCTGCATCTAGGTGGTGGAGGGGGCATCCCCCCACCACTAGATCTAGTGCTCGAGATCTTGTGCCGCTATGTGCCGCTAAGTGCCACTATCGGCCGCCTGGTCCCGCCCCGCGCGCCGTTTTTTGGCACCGTTTTCACCGTCCGACTAGCCCCACTTTCAGCGTCCTCCCAGACCGAGTGAACACGTTCATGCAGCGTCGCCGGTGGGTGGTATTCTCGGCGCGGCCCGGAGTGCCAGGTCAGAACCCATTTCGAGACCCGCGTCCGCGAGGCTGATCCACTCGCCCAGTTTCTGCTCGGTCAACGCCACGAACCGACGGGAGACAGCGCTCCTCGAGGTCGACCGTTCGGTCTCCGTGGGCGGCAGTCGATCCAAGCTTCGCGCATAGCGTCGAGTCGATACGCCCGCTGCCACCGCTTCGAGCGTGTGGTGATCCAGTGGATCCCGATCCGTCGCAGCCTCGAAGCTCGGCAGTACAAGTTCTCCGCCCTCGATCGACCGAACGCGAGGTCGACGAATCGCGATCCGCCGACCTCCCAAAGTGACGGGACTCTCCGTGCTCCCCGCGCGACGACCGGGGCGCTCCTCATCGGGTTTCCAAGGCAGACCGCACAGCGCCGTGCGGTCGTGCTCCATCATCGCACCGAGCACTTGCTTGCCTGCCTCGACGCAGATACCGAAAAACGCGCGGTCGATGTCTTCGAGCGCCGACAACATCGGTAGCGGTAACTTGACGTGGGCGGTGTGAGCAACGGGTAGGTCTTGAGTGAACTTTGATTTCGTGAAATGCTTCGCCATGGTTGGCTCCTTCGTTGGGTTTGCATACCCCCTCCGTACCACACGGAGGGCGAAGGAGCCGCCACTCTCATCTCTCTAAATCACACCTTCTGGGACATCCCCGCCGAAAAGCCGCACCATCATCAGCGCCAGGCGCCGGTGGGAACCGCTGCTCTCCATGGCCGCGGAGAGGACGAAGCCGCCCAGAAAGCGCCAGCCGCACCCCCGGCGCAAAGTCAAGCGAGGGTTCCCAACTCCCACGAACTCTCACTTAGTCCAGCCCCGTCTCACGAAATCCCGCGAGTTCTCTGGGCGGCCGACGAGGGGCAATAGCCGCATCGAGGGGACGAGACCGGTTCGCTCCGGACTCCCCCCACCGCCAAGCAGTCGGGCCAATCTCGACAGGGAGGAGACGAGGGCGGGTTTTCCGTACAGTTTCCGGGGGTTTTGCCGGCGTAGGCGCACCGCGAGACGCGCGGGACGTGCGCATCGCGCCACATTATCGGTCCCGGTCTCGTCTCTCGATTTCCGGGGGGAGCGGTTGCGCCGCCCGCGAAGGCAGGCGGCTACACCTCAACCGGGAGAGCACGCTCTGGGCGCGATCTGGCCCTGATGCTTCAGAACGAAGCAAACGGACAGACGCTGGAGCTCTGGGGACCACGGGTCCGGGTGCCGGAGCGGATCTGGACCATGAACCCGCCCACTCCCAAGATCCTCGGGCTGGTGCAGATGCTGAATCCGAGCCAGGAGGGCGGATTGTTCAGCACCTTGGGGCGGGCCTGGAAGTACCGCAAGTGCATCGAAGAGCGAAAGGCCGCCAAACGGTTCCTCGGCCCGTACACGACGCCAGGGCTCGGAGGCGGTGGATGAGGTGCAGTCCGTCCGCGGTGCGATCGAGGTCCGATCCAAATGTGCCTTCGTCCACTGTAGCGTAAACGGAACACCCACTGGGAAGCCGTCGGCGCAAACGCTCCCCCCGGAAATCGAGAGACGAGACCGGGACCGATAATGTGGCGCGATGCGCACGTCCCGCGCGTCTCGCAGATTGTGACCCTGGCCTGGTGCCCAAGTGGCACTGCGCACAAGGACGAGGTCCACCAAGGGCTCCATGCTGCAATCGTCGACGTGGTCGCGCATCTTCGGGCGCGTCCAAACGCCACGCGCGTCAAGGCACGGCTAGCCGCCCTTGCCCCCCCTTCCTTAAGAGGGCCCCCAGGGCTGGACCTGGCTTGCTGCAGTCCTAACGTGGGGGGCTGGGGCGGGTCGCCACGCTGCGGCCCTGGCCCCTCCGTTACCGCGGCAGCACGACCAGGCGGCTCATAGCGACCGGCTTCGTCCGGCCAATCCCCTTCACAGAAGTGAGGCTACGGACCCGCACCACTAGATATAGTGGTCGTTCTTGTGCCACGTAGTGCCGCGTAGTGCCACCTAGTGCCAATTGCGGCCGGCTAATGCCGCCTGGTGCCGCGTTTTGTCCCGTTTTTGGGGGCGCTTTCACCGTCCGATTCGTGACGTTTTCAGCGTCCTCTCAGAGGTGACCACACTCTCCATGCGCTCCCGCCCGGCTGCCATGATGTCGCCGGCCTCCTTCTCTCCAAAGGCCTCGGCGAGCAGCTGCTGCGGTGTGAGCTGGGAGTCCAGCTGGGCCGGATCCGCGATGGGCTGGACGATGCCGTACTCGCCGAGGTCCCCGATGACCGTCTGCGTCGTCAGGAACTGGCGCTTGTCGCCGATCTTGACCGCCGCCTCGAGGACCTTGCCCACCGTCGCCTCCAGGGCGGCCTGTCCGCCAGGGCGCACGCGGATCCGCGTGTGGTGGACGAGCTGGGGAGGGGCAGCCAGTGGTGGTGGGGCATTGCTCAGGTCCTCGCGGGGGCTCAACACGCTGAAGCTCTGCGACTCGATGCCCTCGGCGAGTGCGTCGAGGATGGCGTTGCCGTCGCCCTCACCGAGCAGCCTCCGTACCATGGCGTCGATGGGCTCGCGGGCGGCGAGCTCGGCGTAACCCTCGGCCGGCGCGATGAACGCGTACTGCTGACCCTCGACGCCGTTGACCTGGCGGGTGCTCCACCCGAACGTGTGTGCATCCTCACGCGCGCGCCCGGCGATGTAACGCACGAGTCTCTCGTAGCTCTGAACTCCGCGCGGGTGAACGGACACGCGGAGAAGTTGGATCAAGGCCAGGGGAGGTCTCCTCGTTGGTTGGGGGAAAGGAACCGACCCTATCAGGGCGAGGAACAGACGAGTAGGCATTTTGCGTACCCTCGCGTGCAGGCCCCGAGGATGCGGAATGGCCTGGATCCACCCCTTGCGCTACGCGGAGGGAATCTCCGTGTAGCCCAGGTCGTCAGCCGCTTGCCTCATTGCTGCGATGGGCTGGTATGCGCGGAGTGGCAGCTCCTCTATGCCCTCGAGCAGCAACGCATCGCGCGCGATCTCGGTCTCCGCAGCTGCCAGGGCAGTACGGAGCGCTCCGCGCAGGTCATCGATCGCTTCAGCCGGCGTCCCGGCAGCCGTGACGAACGGAGGAGCAGGCACGAGCGCTGTGCTCTCGAGCACCCGGGTGCCGGCGATGGCGGCGGGTCTGTGTTTCGCGAGCAGTGCGTGCGTGACGCAGTCGATGGCTGTCACGTCGGCCACGTTCTCCCGGATGAGCCGAAGGCTCTGCTCGTGGCTCCCGCTCGTACGAACGCTGGCGAAGAAGCGCCCCTCCTGCTGCAGCGGGGCCACTCGGTGGCGCAGGGCGTTGGCCCCGGAGTGCGAGGTTGGCGCGTTGATCGCGGCCCGTGCCCCTCGGAGGTCTTCCAGCTTCTCGTAGGGAGAACGATCGCGCGCGACGATGTAGCTCGAGTAGTTCGGACCGTCGCAGCCGGGAGCCGCGAAGCGAGGTGTCGCGACCAGCCTGAGCCTGTCGCCGAAGCCGTACAGCACGTCGTAGCCGCAGGCCTGGCTCAGCAGCAGCTCCGTGTCTACCCACTGCGCGGTGTAGGCCTGGCTGCGCTCGAGAGTTGCCGGGACTTCCCGCCAGCCGCGCTCGCGCAGGTCTCGAGCAATGGCGCCCCAGAGCACGTCCTGCGCCCAACGGATCTCCGCCATGTCGTACCAGGGAAAGCTCGCCAGTCCCACGCGGCCAGCTTACCCCCCGGGGCAAAAGTGTTGACGCCATACCGCGCCTGTGGTCTGGTGGGCGAGAGGACGAGCCGTGTCGATGCTCCGGACTGCTGTCCCAGCCGCATCCTTGATCGCCTGTGCCACTCTCAGCGCAGACGAGATCAGTGAGCGCCTGGTCGGGCTCGACTCGCGGAGCATCATAAACTGCATCGGGCCTCCGCTGAGCCTGATTCCGCTCGAGAACGCGAGTCACCAGCTCTGGGTCTACATGGCGGACCTGCCGCGGCCCGCTGGGAGGGCCTGGATCCGACCCTGACAGGGGGAGGGGGCGACCGCGTGCCGAGAACTCCATCGATCAGCCTGCCGCCGAACATTTCGTTCCCGTACGCCGCCGCGGAAGCGCGCCGCACCTCGAGAGGTCCGAAAGAGAACGATGCCCGCCCCGGGACGTGCCGGTTCACCTTCGAGATACAGGACGGCGTCGTGGCCAGCATTACGTCCGTCGGCCGCCGTCACACCGGCGTGAACGCGGACAACCGCTGCTCGTGGGAGGTGCGCAGGTGCGTGCCTCCCGAAGCTGCAGAGGAGTAAACAAGGGTAGGGCACGCAAGCGGACGCCCACTCACCCGGTCACGCTAGTACCGGGAGGAGCCCCCGGGCGAGCGGACCCGCCCGGGGGGAACGTGAAGAGCCGGCTCTAGAAGTGCGTGGTCAGCGTCACGCCCATCATGCGCGGCGGAGTTACGAACGTGTGGTAGCTCCCGGCCTGGAACACCGAGTCGAACACGACCGAGTTCCGAGACTTGTCGGTCAGGTTCCTGACCCAGAAGACCACCTCGTAGCGTTCGTCGTCCGTGCGTGCGCCCACCTGTGCGTTCACGAACCAGGAGGCGTGCTCATTCTTCTGCAGATCGAGGTCGGAGCCCGTGTTGTGCTGGCTCTGGTAGGAGACCGAGGTGTTCAGGAAGCCGGTGAACGAGGTGCCCGGTATGGGCTGCTCCACCAGCAGCGATCCGCTGCCTTGCACGCGCGGCGAGTGCGTGAGGCGATGTCCTCCGAGTTGTGGAATCCCGCCTACATCGTTGGAGTACCGCGTGATGGCGTAGGTCCCTCCAAGGCTGCCGGTGACCCCCGGTGCGAGGTCGAAGAATGTCTCCACCTCGACCCCGCGCGAGGTGACCTCGGGCAAGTTGGAAACCGTGAAGAACAGCCCCTTGAACGTATTGAGCTGGAAGTTCTCGAACTGTGTATAGAAGACGGCCGAGTTGACGGTCAGCCTCCGATCGAGCAACTGCGCCTTCAACCCGACCTCGTAGGCATCGGCGAACTCCGGCTTGAACTGCGACTCGTCCTGATAGAACGCGTCAAAGACCAGCTGGTTGGCGTTTGGGTCCAGATTGAAGCCCCCGGCCTTGTAGCCGCGGGAGTAGGACGCGTAAGCGCTCGCGTCATCGTTGAGCTGGTACACGATCTTGAAGGTGCCCGTCAATTCCCGCTCGGTTCGATTGTCTTTGTGCCCGCCATTGTCGCAGAGGGACGGGATGACGAACCGCATCGGCAGCTGGCCCCCGACAGCATCAATTGTCACGCCTCCGTTGCACCACGCCGGGTTGGTCGGTAGGCCTCCTGGGAGCGGAGCCGGTAGTGCGCCTCTGTCGCCGTTCTGGCTGGACAACCCGTGTTTCTTCTCAAGCGAGTAGCGTAAGCCGCCCGTGAGGGCGAGCCGCTCCGTGATGTGCCAGGTGTTGTGGGTGAAGAACGAGACACCCTCGGTGTCCTGGTCGTAGCGCTGAGCGCCCGTATCATCCCCCGGGAAAAAGAACGTCGAGAGCTCAGCGACGGACGACTCCGTCTCACTCACGCCTTCGAGCAGGATTCCCACGTAGGTGGGACCCACATCCCCGAAAATCGTCGCCAGCCTGGCATCGAAGCGCTCCTGGTACGTGTAGGCACCGACCAGCCAATCCAGAGGGCCGGCCGTACCGACGAGTCGGAGCTCCGAGCTGAAGTTCTTCCACTTCACGTTCTCGTCGCGCAGCGACAGGATATCCGCGTTCGTGAAGTCGACATCCTGGCCTCGGTTCACCCGGTAATCGCGCCAGGAGGTCGCGGACGTCAGCGTCATGTCGGGTCCGAGGTCCCAGTTAATCTCCAGGGAGATGCCCTGATCTTGGACCTTCTCGAAGGGGTCTCCGTTCGTCCCGGCGTCGAGGCTCTTCGGGTCACTTGGCCCCAGGAACCCGCCCACCGCGCCCACGGCTGGCGCCGTCGGCCCCAGGTCCTTGAAGATGGCTGGGCAGCAGCTCTCGTCGCGGTCCGCGTAGTCGTAGATGAGGCGCACGTCCATCGTGTCGGTGGGCGTCCACAGCAGCTGTCCCTTGATCGACCAGCGATCGCGGTCCGAGAACTTGTCGCTCGAGTCGACGTCTTTGTAATAGCCCTCGCGCTGGGAGAACATTGCAGCCAGGCGGTAGGCGAGCTTCTCCTGGACCAGGGGCCCGGTTATACCAAGCGTGCCCTTGTCGTAGTTGAAGTCTCCGATCGTGTACGACGCGTGTCCGTTGAAGTCGAACTCGGGCTTCGCGGTGATGATGTGCACGGCTCCGGCGGACGTGTTCTTTCCGAACAGCGTTCCCTGGGGTCCGCGCAAGACCTCCACGCGCTCGACATCGAGCAGCTCCGAGAAGGCCTGGCCCGAGCGGCTGCGATAGACGCCGTCGATGAAGGTCCCGACGGCCGCTTCCAGACCTGCATTGTTTCCCGTCGTTCCCATCCCACGAATCCGCAGGGTGCCGCCGTTCGACTCGCTGTTGCTGGTGTAGGCGATGAGGCTGGGAGCCACCTGCTGCAGGCCCTCGAGGTCCTGGATGCCGCGGCGTTGGAGGTCATCACCCGAGAACGCGCTGATCGCAATCGGCACGTCCTGGATGTTCGCCTCGCGCTTGGTGGCGGTGACCGTGATCTCCTCGATGCTGCCGGCGTACCGCCGCGCGGGCTCCGGAGCCGCCGCCTCCTCTGCAGGCGCGACCTCGGCAGCCTCCCCCTCCATCGGCTCGTCGTCGGCCAGGGCCCAGGCGCCCATGCCGAAACTCAAGGCGAGCACCACGAAAATGCTCGCAAGTTTTCCAAGTATATTTACTAGCATGATCCCTCCATTCTCCTCCCCAGCGGGAGAAGTCCCCATACTCAGTCTGCTCCCGCGCGTCACCGGATATCAAGCTCTATCTGCGTCCGGGAGGGCCCGGCGATTCAAGCGCGGGGTGAGCGCACGCGGCACAAAATCGCCTTACAGGACACGGACTTGCGCACCACCAGTGCGACCGCCTCCAGCGTGGACCAGACTGGTAGAGACCTGCGACTTTGCGGCCGCGGGCTTTATCCGAGCAGGCCTTCGCGGCGGTAGAGGCGCGTCGTCGCCCAGGCCACGATTCCGCCCGCGGCGAGGGATCACAGTGCAAATAGAGGCTCCCTGTATCTTTCAAGAGCCTCCGCATTTCTATGAGTCTTACGGCCATCATGATGAGGTAGGACTTCATGCCCTTGCCATGCGCGACTCCCGCCGCGTCGATGATCGAGTACACGGCGGGGTTCTGCTCGGCGATCTCGCCGTGCCAAGCAATATCCACGTCGTCTAGAGTCCACGTATCCTTGAACGCCGCGCCCGCTGCTTGCGATCCGATGGGCGCGCTATAGTTCTTCTTCGAGTTGAACGGCGGGTCGAGGTAGATGAGGTCGACACTCTCGGAGTTCATGCCGCGCATGATGTCGAGATTGTCACCGGTCCACATGGTCCGGTTCTTCCAGTTTGGCTCACTCAATATCAAGCTCAAGATTCGTGTTGGTCTGGGGTAGGCATCCCTTCTTCGCCGCCCTTCGGCGACGTTGTGATTGCGTTCGTGCGGCGTTGCAGCCGCCGCACCGATAGCCTCGGCACTCCACGCCGCAGTCGGCGCAGCGTCCCGCCGCCGTCCACTCGGCACGGCGGCGGCGCTCGCGTCGGCGGTCGGCGGCAAAGCGGAGCTTGGATTCGGTTAGAGCATCCACACTCACGTCCCCAGTGTAGGGGTTGCGTGGGTGCGGGATGCAACCCCCCCCCGGAGGGGGCACCAGCGGACCCACCGGCCGCGGACCTAGAAGAGGGGAGTCCCCCCCACCACTACATGTAGGGGGTGCTCTTGTGCCACGTAGTGCCACGTAGTGCCAAATGGGGCCGTCTCCTGCCCCGATTTTGGCCCGTTTTGGGGACACTTTCAGCGTCCGAATCGGGACATTTCCAGCGTCCACTCAGAGCAGGCGAGCGATCGTCTGGCCTCTCGGGATTCGTTGGGACGTGAACAAGCGACCTTGGATCTGGGGGCCGCCGTTAACAAGGCCCAACGAGGCCGGCAATTTCCCCCTTCGCGAGGGGAAACGCGCGGTGGGCTCCGGCCCACCGCGTATCCCCTGTGCCTCAGCTCGCTGAACGCCCATCAACGCGCGCACGGAATCGAACGAGCCGCGGCGAATGGACTTGCGCGTGAGACAGGTCATCGCGTAGAGCCCGCCTCTCTGACGGCAATGCTGACGGCGGCGGGAACGCACGCGTGCGCGCGACGGTAGACAGGGGGATCGGCAGGGGACGCGGCAGCACTGAGCTGTTTGAGCCGGAGAAGTTCGTTGGGTACCTTCGCTTGACCTCGGCCAGTCGAGGTAGGTGGGAGCGTAGGTCACCCGGACTCAGGGCCGCGCCATGTTCGAGATAAAGTTCGCGGGTTCTCTGGGCCGTTCTTGTGTCAGGGTGCGGGCATGGAGCGCGCGTCCATACGCTGCCGTCCCAACCTGGCGCAGAAACAAGTTCGGCGGACCCTTCTGCACATCGCCCGGACGACGCTGCCGCCGACCGCCTCCTGTGGCCGGTTCGCGGACGGGTCTCATCCGACTTTGGGGGTCGTAGAGGACGCCGCAACCACCTGGGGATCGACGTTCGCGTCCCGACGGGTACGCCCATTCAAGCCGCAGCCTCCGGACGACGGAGGCTCGCTACCAATGTCTCCCAGTGTCCCCTATCTACCCCTAGCAGGCTGCTGAAAAAAAACTCCTCATCGAAGGGTACCTTTGAGGGAAGCCCCAAGGGGGAGATGTGAGAGGACCGCAGACGCTCCAGGGTGGGATCTTCAGCTACGTATCGCTGGAGTCCCGGATTCCCGAGGACCATCCGCTTCGAGCGATCCGGCGACTGGTGGACGCGGCGCTGGAGCAGCTGTCGCGACGCTTCGATGGTATCTACGCCAAAGGGGTCGGCCGACCGTCGGTCCCGCCGGAGCAGCTGTTGCGGGCGCTGCTGTTGCAGGTGCTGTACACGATCCGGAGCGAGCGCCAGCTGATCGAGCAGATCGACTACAACCTGCTCTACCGCTGGTTCGTGGGCCTGGAGCTGGACGATGAGGTGTTCAGCGCGACGGTGTTCACCAAGAATCGGGAACGGCTGCTGAAGGGCGAGATCGCTCAGCATTTCTTCGAGGCGGTGCTGGCGCAGGCGGAGTCGGAGGGGTTGGTGTCATCGGAGCACTTCACGGTGGACGGGACGCTGATCGAGGCGTGGGCGAGCCAGAAGAGCTTCGTGCGCAAGGACGAGAAGCGCAGGGACGATGACGACCCGGGCAACCCGACGGTCAACTTCCGGGGCGAGAAGCGGAGCAACCAGACGCATGCGTCGAGGACGGATCCGGACGCCCGACTGGCGGGGATGAGGGGCCAGGGCGCGCGGCTCGCGTATCAGGGACACGTCGTGACGGAGAACCGCAACGGCCTGGTGGTGGCGGCGAAGCTCACTCAGGCGTCGGGGTATGCGGAGCGCGAAGCGGCTCTCGAGATGGTGCTGGGTCTGGGGGGCGCTCGCCGGATCACCCTGGCTGGAGACAAGGGCTACGACGCCAAGAGCTTTGTGCAGGCGCTTCGGGCCTGGAGCGTTACCCCGCACGTGGCACAGAACACGACGAACCGCCGAAGCGCGATCGATCGAAGGACCACAGGACACCCGGGCTACGAGGTGAGCCAGCGCTTCCGCAAACGGGTGGAGGAGGTGTTTGGCTGGATGAAGACGGTGGGCTTGATGCGCAAGACCCGGCACCGGGGCACGGATCGGGTCGGCTGGGTCTTCACCTTCACTGCTGCGGCCTACAACCTGGTCCGTATCCGCAACCTGTTGGAGGCGACATAGCTCATGATCCCGCAAGATCTACCCGTGCGACACCGAACCGGTTCGTACCGGGAACGGCGATCCCTCTCCCTGCTCGGCACGCCTCCCGTCAGAGGCGTCCCGCCCAACCCAGTCACTTTCTCCGCAGCCTGCTAGGCGACTCATGGTGGGTAGGCGCTGATCAACACTGCGCCCTGTTAATCTGAAAATGCGCCTGTTATTGACAAAAATTGCCCTGCTATGCCCCGTAAAGCGCCCTGTTATCGACAATAACAGGAACGGGGTCGTAACCCTTCGTACTAACAAACGAAATTTCACATGATGTGGCCCTCCCTACCCGGAAATCCCCTGTTTTTGGACCCAAAATGCGAAAAATCCCTGTTCTAACAGCTCTCGTACGTGACGGTTCGGCCGCAGCGACGGAGGGCACCTAGAGCTGAGCTTGCCGAGTGGGCACGACTTGCGAGCTGATATTCGAACGGCTCGCGCGCCAGAGGTCGAGGGGATCGGATCCAAGAGCGCCAGAGTCGGTGCAGCACGAGACGCGCGGGACGTGCGCAATGCGCCACGTTATCGGTCCCGGTCTCGCCTCTCGATTTCACTGAAAGTGGCACGATCCGGGCAAGAAAAAACGCGCTGAATAGACCGTACGTGGCCGTGGCGGCCTACCGCGAGCTAGTGAGGGGGAATACCACTCATCGAACCGCCGAGACCGGTTCGCTCCGGCCTGCGTCCACCGCCAAGCAGGCTGCCCAATCTCGACAGGGAGGAGACGAGGGCAAGTTTTCTCCCTAGTTTCCGGGGCTTTGCCGGAGTCGGGTGCAACACGAGACGCCCGGGAGGTGCGGAAAGAGCCGCATTGTCGCTCCCAGTCTCGTCTCTCGATTTCCGGGGGGAGCGTTTACGCCGACGGCTTCCTCGTGAGTGTTCCGTTTACGCTACAGTGGCCACCGATGGCCGTTTGGGCACTCATGACCTGGCGCACTCGCACTTCTCCTCGACGCCTGCGGAACTGTGAACCTCTATCCCGAAGCGTTCGGAGGCATCCGGATCATCCGCCTTCGTCGTCACCCATGGCAGCACCATCGCGCCAACGTGCGTGAGTTAGCCAGGCGCGCGCCAACCACCACCCAGCGATCCATACCGGCAGGCTGATCACGGCCGCGTAGGCCGCGATCGCCAGTGGCCCGAGCAGCCCCGCCAACAGCGACGCCGCCACCGTGACCGCCCCGAGCCCGGTGCCCGCCCACCAGGCGCTCCGACGGTAGCCCAAACGCCAGACCCGCCGGCAGCCCAGCGCCAGCGGCAGGCCGCAGGGCGCGACGAACACCAGCGATCCCGCCGACATTACCATCGCCATCACCCACATGCCGGGTGGCGCCGATCCCGTCCCCGGCCCGAAGCGCACCGCCGCCGTCGCCATGACCCCGGTCGGCAGCCACAGCAGCGCCAGCAGCCAGAAACCGCGGCGCTCGATGAATCCCCGCGTCTCCATGCCCCGGATTGTCGCAGCCAGCTCGTCGGGGAGAAAGAGGAAAGCAGGCGATGGGCGAACGCCCGGAGGGATGGAGGGAGAGGGTCTCCCGTCCCGATGCCGGGAGCGGCGTCGCAGCTCGCAGACTGCGAGCGGAGCGAGCCGGCCCAGTCCGCCGCCGAGTTGGTGGGTGGCGCGCGGCCTGGCGCGCCTGCCGCGTGTAGCGGCGCAGCGATTGGCTGGACTGCTTGGCGTAGACGCAGACGGCTTTGCCGGAGTAGGCGCACCGCGAGACGCGCGCGACGTGAGGAACGCGCCACATTGTCGCTGCCAGTCTCGTCTCTCGATTTCCGGGGGGAGCGTTTGCGCCGATGAGATGGCCCAGTGGAGATCCGGGCAAACCCGCCCCCGTCTCGTCCCTGTCGAGATCATGTCGGGAGCAAGGCTTCGTCGTCCAGGTGGTCCGTTGTCCAGGACAGCGATCCGCCGCTATCCGCCACTAAACTGCGGCTCCGGCGGCCGCGGCGCCCGTTTTCAAGGATAGGAGTTGGTTTCGTGGACACCCCCAGGCTTGGGGAGGAGGACACGATGCCGAGAAGACGGATGCGGGAGCGCGGTGGTCAGGACAAGAAACCCGTCCGAACCGCTACACAAACCCGTCCCCTCAGGCTCGAGCTGCAGGGCGCCGAGCACGCCATGATGTTCACCGTTGCCAAGTCCGTGAGCTTCGACATCCTGGGTGACGTCACCGACGCGATGGCCCCGATCGCGGGGCATCTTCTCAAGCCAGTCGAGTCCGTGTATCATCGAGAACGCCCGTGGATATCATCGAGAACTCCCATAGGAGAGGCACCATGAGACCAACATTTTCACTTCTGACTGCGGTCGCGCTGCTCGCCGTTCCGCTCGTGGCCGGCGCCGAGACACTCGTCGAGGTGGGGCACAATCGGCTGGAGCCGGCCGCGATCACGATCAAGAGCGGCGACACCGTGACGTTCGTAAACAAGGACCAGATGCCCGACGGGCACACGATCGTCGCTGACGACGGCACGTTCTCGAGCCCTCCGCTTGGCGAGGACGAGAGCTGGTCCCACACCTTCAATGCGGTTGGAGACCACGGCTACTCGATCGAGCAGCACCCGAGTGCCAAGGGGACCGTGACCGTCGAGTAGGGCGACGTGTTCCGCCTGGAACGCGGCAACCAACAATCCGCCGAGCGAGCGACATTGCCAGTCGTCCAAGTCAAGCGAGGGTTCCCCGAGGGCTCCCAACTCCCACGAACTCTCACCTAGTCCAGCCCCGTCTCACGAAATCCCGCGATTGTAGGCCGTCAGCCGAGTTTGGACAGATTGGGTCGATGATCTAAGAGAGGGTTCCGGGCTCCGAGGGGAGAAGGAATCCATGGCCAAGAAGGAATCGGCAGAGAAGGCGGTCCGAGACATCCGACGGAAGCAGAGCTAGAGGCGACTGGTAGATCTGGTGAGCAAGCAGATCAAGCATCCGGGAGAGCTCAAGCTTAAAGGCGATTTTCCTCTCAGTTGAGCTCGAGCCGGCGGTGAGATCACATCCGCCTGCAGACTCTCCCGGTGCCACGGGGTGCCACGTAGTGCCGGCTAGTGCCACCTACGGCCGTCCTCCTAGGCAAACACGACGACATGCCGCAAAGCAGTGTGGTCGAGGTTCCTTCGGTGCCTTTGGCATTCGACTAGGAGCCAAGGATCGGAAGACGGGCAAGGTAACAGGCTAAGGTCATTGATACGCCCGGAGGCCGGATTCTCCGAGGCTTCGTGCATGATTCCGTGAGCCTAGGCGCGCAGGTCTACACAGACGAGAACCGCTCCTATATCGGACTACAGGGAGGCGCTGATCCGGGACGCGGCGCGGATGGCGGTGCCGGGATCCAGTCCTACCTAACTCACCACCCAGTCCGAGCTGAGGTCGATCTCGACTGTCGATTACAAGGACTCATAAAGCGCCGCCTGCCCCCCCCCCCGGCCGCCGGGGGAATTACCCAACCTGAACAGGCGGGCAGTGCGCCCTTCCAGATGATTTTCTCTCTACCAAAAAAAAAGAAGGGCCGAAGCCCTTCTTTCTCCGAGCGGTTTCTGCCGAAGCAGACCGACTCTCTACTCAGCGTCCTTTACTCCTCAGCGTCATAGTTCACCGTGTCAGTGCTCCCTGTCATCATGTTGACGATGACGGTGGCCACGTCAATCTGTGACCTCTGGGCTTCCGCGACGAAGGTCGCGGCTGTACGGGTGCGACCTTCGAGCGTTACCACATCCATTGCGCTCAACACCATGGTCGAGTTGCCATCCAAGGTGCCCGTTGCATACATGCCGGGTGTAGCCATCACGCCATCTTCCGGACGGAACGTGATCCAGTACGGGGCCGGGTTGGCTCCTCGGTTCGAGACCACGATCCGCTGATTGTAGTCTGCCCAAGTGGTCAGGAAAGGGATGTGCACGGTGGTACCTCGGGCGGGCTTCTGGCCTGGGGTCCAGCTTATCTGACCTTACGATAAGTGCTTGCACGGAGGGCGACCCTATCGGTTCTCTGTCGCGCCTTGTCTCTGAAGCTGTGCCGAAGCGGTCAGTCCGCCGGCGAAGCAGTAAAACAAGCCGTTCCCCCCCGTGCCCACGAGATCGCTTTGGCTGCAGCCTCTGGAGCCATGCGCGGAGTTCCACGAGGTGGGGTTAGGGCCACCGCCCGTTCGGTCGTGATGACCCACCTGAGCGCTGCCCTCTCCGTTGCTTGTCCAGTCCTTGCAGGTCTTGTCGTCATCCCCTGGGAAGACCGTGCCGTCGAGCTGCGATCCGGTCAGGATGTCGTGCATGTTGGGACGATCGCCCCGACCCTTGACCATCCGGCCGTTTTCGTCGAGCGCGGTCTCCTTGCTCAGGTTGTTGTCATCCCCGTGCAGATCGTCGACATCCTGGGCGACCTGGACACCCCGGGAGTTGTGCCATGGACCGCTCCCGATCCGGTCCCGAGCGTTGACTGGGGCAGCGTCGCCCGAGGCACTGGCGCTGAGATAGGCTCGCCACGTGCGCTCCCCCGCACCGGCGGCCCCCGCCAGTCTCTGGCAGTGCCCATCGGCTCCAGCGAGTCCGCCCAGGTCCGCCCCGTCCCCCGGGCCTGCGCTCGTGATGAAAAAGCTCATGGGCGCCTCTACGGGAGCGTCCTGGGCGAGCGATACGTGCGATCCCAGTAGCAACAGCACGCTGACTAGCACGGAGCTTCTCATTTCGTGACCCTCCCGTTTGGTTCGGCTCAACCCCTCATCAATTGTCCACCCTACCACCTAAACACTTGGCATCTCTAGAGATGCTGGGCCATTCAGGTCGCTTCGATCCCAGCCACGGACCCGACGGAGGTCGATCATCGTCGGAGATCCAGACTACTGGATCGTGCGGGAACTGTTGTCAACGCTCGAAAACTGACCCCTTTCCAACGTTTGAAAATTGCCCCCCCCTGGGACCGACGCGGGACATTCTCTTCTCTTCCTTTTCTCCCTTGATCTTTTGATCTGAGAGGCAACGAGCGTCGGGCGCGAAGGCGTCCGACCCGAGCGAAGCGAGGCTCCGGAGGGCCTTGTTCCCCGAGGGGTACGACTCGAGTCCGACCGAGATCTCGCCTCACAGCGCATCCTCCGCAGCCGATTTCTGGCCCCGCGGCGGCGGAGTCGGGACGCCCAGATCACGGTCCTTGAGCCGGTAGCTCTCAGATGAGGGACGCCCTGTCCTCTTCGCGGTCTCCTCACGTACCTCCAAGAACTCGCCGTGAAAGGGCTTGACGCGCAGGCTGCCCCGGAACGCCCCGATTGCAGTGCGGTTACTCAGCCTCCACGGATCCACTGCGCATCACGATTAGAGAGTGAACAAACCACCGGATACCTCTCGGTGAGCCATGGTTCCTCCTCGATTGCAGCGGTCCATAGGACATGAGATAGTGGTTCGGCTCAGAAGTCGTAGCGCAGGCGCGTGTACCAGAAGCCGCCGTTGAAGCCGAAGGGCGAATACTCGTGATACGCCTGCCCGCTGTCACTGGCGCCCCGGGCAAAGCGGTCGGGGTGCGCATCGAAGATGTTCTGGCCGCCGGCCACCAGCGTCACGCCCCATCCGAAGCGGTAGGCGGCCTCGAGGTCGACCATGATCTCTTGGCCGTACTTGTCGGGTCTCGACGCTCCAGAGTCGAGGACTTCCCAGCTTCCCCAGTGACTGACCCGTCCCATGAAGCGCCAGTTGCCCAGATTGTGGTGGGCGGTCAGCACGGCTCTCGCCTTCGGCAGCATGTTCTCGATGTTGAAACGACGCCGTTCGCTGAGATTGCTGGGGTCGAAGCCGACGAGTTCTGTGTCGATGTAGCTCGCCGCCAGCGTAAAGTCCGTGTCGCCGCCGGGGATGCCGATATCCCCGCTCCATGAGGCCACCAGCTCGAGACCCTTCGTCTCGGTGTCCCAGGAGTTGGTGTAATACGTCAGCGTGCTGCCCAGTCTCACACCGGACACGCCCTGTTGCGCAAGCGCGTCTACGTGCTCCCGCTTCAACTCGAACTCCGTCGATGGGGCGAGGCGGTCGTCGACCTGGATCAAAAACCCGTCGAGGGTGACGGAGAGACCGTAGTACGGCGAGCTCCAGTCGACGCCGAGCGAGTAGTTTACGGACTCCTCCGGTTCGAGTGGCTGAGCTCCGAACAGCCGAGCGGTCGGGTCGGTCGGGGGCGTCAGGCCGGATTCGACCAAGTCGCCCAAACTCGCGTTAAATATGGTGCTGACGTTGCTCACGTTGGCTTGTCCGGGCGTCGGAGCGCGGAAGCCGGTGGAAACCGTGCCGCGCAAGCCGAGCGAATCGCTCAGGCGCAGGCGGGCAGACAGCTTGCCATTCGTCGCGCTGCCGAAGTCCTCGTAATTCTCGAAGCGCACCGCCACGCCGACGCTGAGCGCGTCCAAGAGATCGGTCTCGATGTCGAGATACAGAGAGGTGTTGTAACGCTCCCACTCGCCCTCCACCTGCGACGAGAAGCCCGAGAAACCATTGGAGGCAGGCGTGAAGCCCTGAATGTTCAGCAACTCTTCCGTTGTACACGGCTCCAGCCGTTCTGGCATGCCGTTCATGGCAAGCGCATCCATCCTTCTCCTGCAGCTCGCCGCGTTGCCCGCGCTCACGGAAAAAGGATCGCCGGCCTCGACCTCGAAGGACTCCTCGCGCCACTCCGCGCCGAAGGCGACGTGCAGCGGCGCGGCGAGGAAACCCATGTCGCCGAACAGATACGCGAAGTTCGCCTGAAAGCTCGTCTCGCTCTGGATGTAATCGCCCGGATCGAAGTCGGCTCCGGAGGGCTGGTCGGGACCGAGCGCCGAGTTCACCGTGTTGAAGATGAAGAAATCGGCCTCGTTCTGGCCGTAATAGGCGCTCAGGTCGTAGCGCAGCCCGCCCGCGAACTCGCCCTTGACGCCGAGCGCCAGACTGTAGTCCGTCACGTCGCCGCCGAAGCGCGGCGTGAAGCCATTGGGATAGCGCTCGTTGTGGGAGAAGCAGGCGGGATCTGCCGCCAGAGCCGCCAGATTGGCGAAGTCTTCCGCCACCGCAAACGCTCCGTTGCTCGATGAAGCCGGCACCTGCCTGTAGGACTCGCAAGCTCCGCTGAGGTAGGCCGTCTCGTCCAACGCGCCGACGACGCGCGGCGTCGCCCCGCTCCCGGTGTCGAAGACGCCGTTTCGAGTATCGGGGTTGCGGAAGTAGAAGCCACCCTCGACCTCGCGCTGGGCATAGTTGCCAAAGGCGTAGAGCTTAACGCGCTCGCTGATCTCGTAGCCCGAGTTCACGAAGATGTTGAGCGAATCGTGGATGATCGGGGTGCCCCAAATCTGGGTGTGGTCGTCGAGACCCGCGGTACTCTCTCCCACCAAATTGCGCTTGGCGATCAGCTCCGCCACGTCGTTGCGCAAAACGCTACGGATGGTCTCGTCCTGCTCCAGGTAGTCTGCGGTTACGTTCAGAAAGCCGCTCGTACCGAGCGGCAGACCGAAGTTGCCCTTCAGCCTCTTGGTCTCGCCGTCGGCCTCCAAGGTCTGGCCGAAGCTCGCCTCGACCGAGCCGCCCGAAGCGTCCTCCTTGAGGATGAAGTTAATCACGCCGGCGATGGCGTCGGAGCCGTACTGCGCCGCAGCGCCGTCGCGCAGCACCTCGATGCGTTCGAGCGCGCCCGCCGGGATCACTGACAGGTCGGGACCCTGAACGCCCTGCGTCAGCCCATCGGAGATGAAGTTGATGACCGCCGAGCGGTGGCGACGCTGGCCGTTCACGAGCACCAGCGTCTGGTCGGGGGCGAGCCCGCGCAGCTTGGCGGGACGAACGAGGGTGCCAGCGTCGTCGATCGGGTGGCTGCCGACTTGGTAGGAGGGTACGGTGGTGCGCAACAAGTCGTCCACCTCGACGTAGCCTTGGGTCTCTAAGTCTTGGCTCGTCACCACGTCGATCGGCGATAACGACTCCGTCACCGTGCGGTCCGGACGGCGCGTGCCGGTGATGACGATCGACTCAAGGGTCACGTCGGGATCCCTCTGCTGCGCGGCGGCCGGCTGTGGTGCGAAGAGCACCAGCATGACCGCGAGGATGGCTTGGTAGAGCCGACGGGCGCGTCTCGACCACCCGTTTCGGGGAGTTCCGTCTGAGATAGTCATCATCTTCATCACAGAAGCATACTCGGAATTTATCCCCCTTGCAGCGATGCTGTCATCAGTGGCGAGAAAGCCTTTCTCGAGCGCCCCGTTCCCATGCGAGACGGTCCGGACCGAAAGGGCGATTCCCAAAGCCTTCGTTGCCCCCGGGCGATGGCGAATCATCTGCGCACCGAGCTCGTGCTGGACGCGCTCATCGATTGGGAACCCGGTCCAGCAGGTATTCGCTGAACAACGCGTTCGAGGTTCTCACGGGCGTCGATCCGAACCCTGTTGACTGCTTTCCAGCCCCAGCCCAACCAGCGGCGCTTTTACCGTCCGATTCGTGCAAACCATCCGTGACCGTCATCGTCACTGATCCCGCCTTGAGGCCCCGATCCTCATGAGTCGGGTCGCATACCCGCTGGGGAAGAGCCCGGCGCGCTGGGAGCAACTACTCCTCGCCGTCCTCCCAGTCGATCCTCAGGGGATCCCGCCATACTTGAAGATGAACATGATCTCCGTACGAACACCTACCTTAAAGGGGGTGCCGCGCGCGCAACCGCACGGGCCCTGCCGCGAGGCGCGCAGGAGGGGCCGTCGGCGGCGAGCTCGGCGTTTTTACTACGGTCGGAAGGCGAGCGGTGAGAGCCCTCAGGGCCCTCCACCGATACCGGTCGATACTGATAGCTGCTTCGCGGCCTGCACAGTCATCATCTGCATGAACGCGGAGGCATCGGAGTCCCCACTCGTACCCGCACCGGAACCACCGAAGACGGTGGTCGGCACGTTGCGCTTGGCGAACGCATCGGCCCAGACCTGCTGGGTCTCGACGTAGGCGGCCAGCTTCTGTTGGAGAGCACCATCGGCGGCCATGACCAGCTTCTTCCGAGCAGCTTCACCCTCACCCCGCAGGATGTTGGCTCGCTTCTCTTCGGCAGCTGCCAGCGCGTCCTCGGACGCAACCGTCTTGCGGGCCTCGGCGGCCAGAACGGCCACGTCTCGCGCCTGCTCGGCGGCGGTCACGGCTTTCTGCTTCTCCACCTCGGCGGCAGCTCGGGCCTTGGCCACATTGGCTCGACCTTCAGCAGCAGCCGTCTTCTCGTCCTGAGCCGCAGCTTCCGCACGAGCGAAGGCCGCAGTAGCCTTCATCTGCGCATCCCGCACGTTGCCGATCTGCTCCAGAATCTTCGTCTCGTAGGCGAAGTCATCCGGGAAGAACAGCTGCGTCACCTCGATCCCGTAGGAGGCGAGAGTGTTGGACTTGCGCATTCGGTTGCCGTCCTCGTCGAGCTTGACACGAACGATCCGCTGAGTCGTGACCTGATTGGTGATCGGGTTCACGACTTCGACTTCCTCGGACTCCGTCAGGTAGATCCCGTTCTGGAGCTGGTCCAGAGCGAGCTGGGAAAGCTCGGCCTTCCCACCTGAGTAGGACTCTTCGGAGGTCATCAGTGCCCCACTCAGTACCACCGCCTCACGAATGGCCGGCTTGAGCAGGCCATTGGCGACGGAGCCATAGGAGCGGAACTTGTTGTGGATCCTCAGCAGGCCGTTTTGGTCGATGGGGACGTCGAAGCGAGCCGAACCGGAGATCTGGGCCGTACCCCCGTCACTGAAGCGCACCGGGATCGCGTTCCCTGCGAGCGTCTCACCGCCGACTGCGGCGGACTCGGGGTTGTCCGAGAAGACGTAGGTACCAGCCTGCTTGTACTCGGTGAGGGTGCCGAAGCACTGGCAGAAATAGCCGGCGTCCGAGATCACGCGCAGCGTTCCCGAGGGGAAAGCCTGCTTGACCTGCATGAAACCGGCATTGTTCTCCTCGAAAGCCTTCGTTCCGAGCATCAGGACGAACACTGCGAAGACGGCAAAGCCAATCCCCGCGAAAATTGACTTGTTCATGTCGATTCTCCTTGTCGATTGTGAGAGGAATCCTCGGAGCCACCTCCGGGGCCTCCCTCCGATGGAGCGTACGCTCATTGGACGAAAACGGCTCGCCACCAGGGGAAGCGGGCCGATGACTACTTGCATACCTTTCTGCTCCGTCCACGCGACGAACCGACGGGAGACGGCAAGAGCAGCGATACTGCAGAACCCTGGGACTTGACACTACGGCCTCGGCCAGCCGAAGCTGAGAGATCGGCCATTTCCGCCTGGCTCCGGCCTCTGTTGCTGGTTACTGTACCCAGCAATTCGGGGGATTCGGACCCCAGAGGTCGTGCTACTGGACTTCTGCACTGGACGAGGCGCCGAGTTGAATAGGATTCGGCTAGCCGCGTCTACCCGAGAAATGCTCAGAGCGGAGCGGCGAGCAGCACCGAGGGCCGGTTGAGGTCCACGAGAAGGAGGGGCATTGAGATGACGAAGAGCAGCAAGGGCAGGGACGGCTACACCGTTTCCAAGGACGGCAATGACTGGAAGCTGACCCGGAATCACTCGGAGCGTGCCAGCGGGACCTTCGATACCCAGGCTGAAGCAATCCGGCGGGGCAAAGACCTCGCGAGGAAGGCGGCCGTCGACCTCACGATCATGGGCCGCGACGGGAAGATCAGGTCGAAGGACTCCTACGGGAACGATCCCCTCCCGCCCCGTGACACCGAGCACTAAACGAGTCCTGCCGCGCGTCACTTGCGCCGTTAGTCAGCTGCGTTCCCACCTCCCGAGGTCGCCCAAGCCGAACTCGTGTTGCATCCCTCCTTTGTTTCCAGCAAACCCCGGACGTCACCGGGACGGCGTTGCGGGGACTAGGCAGCTGTCCGCCGGGTTCCCGGGACGGCGCTCGAAGATTGGATCAGCGGGGTCATCTCGTGCATCGCAGCGGCGAGCGCTGCGGATCCAGCACGGCGGGCGGAGCTGAATACTCAGCAGCACAAGCCCCGTCTCGCGGCAGGCGCATGCGCACCGGCAAAATCAGCCGGAGCAATGCGGGATCGGCAGCATCGGGTTCAGCTGTCTCGCCGGGTACCAGCCGCGAGCGCAAGGTTGCAAGCAACGTCACCGGCATCAGGAGTTGCAGCGATTCCGCGTGAACCTCGACGCGTACCGGTAGGACCAGTGGCTCGAGCAGCTGATGCGCACGCCGATGCCCAGCCTCTGGTCCGAGCAGGGCACCCTATTCGAGGCACTCGGGTATCCGGCAAATCTGCCTAGAGCAGGCTGCTGAAAAAACTACTCCTGCCAGGCTACCTTGAGGGAAGCCCCAAGGGGGAGGTGTGAGAGGACCGCAGACGCTCCAGGGTGGGATATTCAGCTACGTATCGCTGGAGTCCCGGATTCCGGAGGACCATCCGCTTCGAGCGATCCGGCGACTGGTGGACGCGGCGCTCGAGCAGCTGTCGCGCCGCTTCGATGGTATCTACGCGAAAGGGGTCGGTCGGCCGTCGGTCCCGCCGGAGCAGCTGTTGCGGGCGCTGCTGTTGCAGGTGCTGTACACGATCCGGAGCGAGCGCCAGCTGATCGAGCAGATCGACTACAACCTGCTGTACCGCTGGTTCGTGGGCCTGGAGCTGGACGAGGAGGTGTTCAGCGCGACGGTGTTCACCAAGAATCGGGAACGGCTGCTGAAGGGCGAGATCGCCCAGCACTTCTTCGAGGCGGTGCTGGCGCAGGCCGAGTCGGAGGGGTTGGTGTCATCGGAGCACTTCACGGTGGACGGGACGCTGATCGAGGCGTGGGCGAGCCAGAAGAGCTTCGTGCGCAAGGACGAGAAGCGGAGGGACGACGACGACCCGGGCAACCCGACGGTCAACTTCCGGGGCGAGAAGCGGAGCAACCAGACCCATGCGTCGACGACGGACCCGGACGCCCGACTGGCGGGGATGAAGGGCCAGGGCGCGCGGCTCGCGTATCAGGGACACGTCGTGACGGAGAACCGCAACGGCCTGGTGGTGGCGGCGAAGCTCACCCAGGCATCGGGGTATGCGGAGCGCGAAGCGGCGCTCGAGATGGTGCAGGGTCTTGGTGGCGCTCGCCGGATCACCCTGGGTGGAGACAAAGGCTACGACGCCAAGAGCTTCGTGCAGGCGCTTCGGGCCTGGAGCGTCACCCCGCACGTAGCACAGAACACGACGAAGCGCCGAAGCGCGATCGATCGAAGGACCACAGGACACCCGGGCTACGAGGTGAGCCAGCGCTTCCGCAAACGGGTGGAGGAGGTGTTTGGCTGGATGAAGACGGTGGGCTTGATGCGCAAGACCCGGCACCGGGGTACGGATCGGGTCGGCTGGGTCTTCACCTTCACTGCCGCGGCCTACAACCTGGTCCGTATCCGCAACCTGTTGGAGGCGACGTAGCTCATGATCCCGCAAGGTCTACCGGTACGACACCGAACCGGTTCATACCAGGAACGGCGATCCCTCACCCGGCTCCCTACGCCTCCCGTCGGAGGCGTCCCGCCCAACCCAGTCACTTTCTCCGCAGCCTGCTAGGCGACTCATGGTGGGTAGGCGCTGATCAACACTGCGCCCTGTTAATCTGAAAATGCGCCTGTTATTGACGAAAATTGCCCTGCTATGCCCCGTAAAGCGCCCTGTTATCGACAATAACAGGAACGGGGTCGTAACCCTTCGTACTAACAAACGAAATTTCACATGATGTGGCCCTCCCTACCCGGAAATCCCCTGTTGTTGGACCCAAAATGCGAAAAATCCCTGTTCTAACAGCTCTCGTACGTGACGGTTCGGCCGCAGCGACGGAGGGCACCTAGAGCTGAGCTTGCCGAGTGGGCACGACTTGCGAGCTGATATTCGAACGGCTCGCGCGCCAGAGGTCGAGGGGATCGGATCCAAGAGCGCCAGAGTCGGTGCAGCACGAGACGCGCGGGACGTGCGCAATGCGCCACGTTATCGGTCCCGGTCTCGCCTCTCGATTTCACTGAAAGTGGCACGATCCGGGCAAGAAAAACGCGCTGAATAGACCGTACGTGGCCGTGGCGGCCTACCGCGAGCTAGTGAGGGGGAATACCACTCATCGAACCGCCGAGACCGGTTCGCTCCGGCCTGCGTCCACCGCCAAGCAGGCTGCCCAATCTCGACAGGGAGGAGACGAGGGCGGGTTTTCCATACAGTTTCCGGGCTTTTGCCGAGTACGGTGCAATACGAGACGCACGGGACGTGCGCACCGCGCCACATTATCGGTCCCGGTCTCGTCTCCCGATTTCCGGGGGGAGCGGTTGCGCCGACGGCTCCCCAGTGGGTGTTCCGTTTACGCTACAGCGGCCCCCCCCATGGCCAGCGGCTACACCTCTACCGGGAGAGCACGCTCTGGGCCGCTCTACGTTGATCGACGGACGAGAGGTTCGGGTGATCCGGCGCCGCCAGACGATCGAAGATCTCTTGGAGCTGGAAGAGTTCTAGGCAGGAGCTAGGCCGCAGCCTCGGTCGGGTCCCTGGTCTCGTAGGCCAGAGTCTCGCCCTCGGAGTGGGCGATGACTGCGGCACCGATGCTGTCGCTCGTGATGTTCACCATCGTGCGATACATGTCGAGCGGGCGATCGACGGCTAGCATCAAACCCACGAGTGCGTACGCCGCCGGGCTCCCGAGCCCCACCGCCTCGAGGACGATGAAGATCATTACCAGCCCGGCGGACGGGATGCCCGCGGCGCCGATCGAGGCGAGGAGCGCCGTGATCACGACCACCACCTGTTGGGTCAGGTCCAGGTCCACCCCGAGGGCCTGGGCGATGAACAGCGCGCCCGCGCACTCGTACAGGGCGGTGCCATCCATGTTGATCGTTGCCCCCATGGGGAGAACGAAGCTGGTCACCCTGTTCGAGACACCTGCGTTCTTCTCGATGCAGGCCATGGTCACTGGCAGCGTGACGGATGAGGAGCTGGTGGAGAAAGCCGTCGCCATGGCAGAGCCCATGGCTCTGTAGTGAGCGGCCGGACTGACGCGGGTGAGCAGGTAGAAGATCGCGGCAGGACCACGAGGATGTGAAGCGTGAGGCCCAATGCGATCGTGATCATGTACTTGCCGACCTGCGCGATTACACCAAAGCCCACATTGCCCACAGCGGTGACGATGAGCCCGAAGACGCCGATCGGAAGGAACCGGATCACGACGCCCGTCAGCTTCATCATCGCCTCGAAAGCGGAGGCGAAGAAGTCCCTGAGGTGGTCCCGCCTTTTCCGTGCATGGTGCCAATCGTGGCGCCGAAGAAGATGCAGAAGAAGATCAGACCGAGGATGTCCATGGAGGCAGCCGCCTCGATCGGATTGAGCGGGATCATTCGAATGATGATCTCGGCGAGGGAGCCGGGCGTCTCCAGGTCCTCCGGTCGGATCTGCTCGATACTCGGAGCCTCGAGGCCAGCGCCAGGCTGGATGAGATTGCAAAGGGTGAGCCCCAACAAGACGGCCGCCAGGCTCGTCGTCGCGTAGTAGACGATCGTCTTCGCGCCGAGGCGACCGAGGCTCCGAGCGTCCCCGATCGAGGCCACTCCGCTCACGATTGAAGTGAAGATCAACGGCACGATGATCATGCGCATCAGACGCATGAAGATCTCACCCAGGGACACGACGAACGGAACCGCACCGAAGAGCGCGGCAAACGCCGCACCTAGGGCCATCGCGATCAACACCTGCCAGTGCAGCTGCAGCTTCACGAGCTCACCTCGCCGGGGCTTGCGTTACTCAATTTAAAGGGGAATTACATCCCAAAGTCACATTGGACTAGACTAGATCCGTCATGGAGAACTGGGAGAACCGGACACTCTTTCACGGCGACAACTTATCCTTCCTTCGAGCCATGAACAGCGAGAGTGTAGACCTAATCGCTACTGATCCGCCGTTCAACAAAGGCCGCGACTTCCACGCCACGCCTGACAGCCTTGGTGACATTTTCAGCGTCCGCCCAGAGGTGAGGTGCGGGCCGGTCCCCGTTCGGTGCTAACGTCGCGCAGCCCCGTCTAGCTGCGGGCAAAGTTCGGCTCTCGCTTCTCGACGAAGGCACCTTGGGTCGATTCAAGGTGAGCCGCGCGATGCCGTCCTCGACCTTGTACAGAATCGTCTGGTACCCGCTCATGGCCAGCATCCCTGGAGGTTGTCTTGTCTTCGTCTCTCGCGCTGAACCAGTATAAGCCGGAGCTGCAGGCGAGAGAGTCGCTGCGAGAGCGGGGCGTCACACCAGCGTGTCGCCGATGACCCCTTCCCGGGTGAGCTGCTCGAGCTCGGCCGGGCCGAGGCCCAGACGCCCGAGCACCAGCGCATTGTGCTGCCCGAGAATCGGCGCGGGCCGCCGCAACCACACGTCGATGGAGGCGAAGCGAAACGGCAGGCTCGGCGTGGCCTGGGGGCCGACGACCGGATGGTCGAGAGTCTCCAGGAAGTTGCGGTGGGCGAACTGCGGGTGCTCCCCGGAGTGGCGTGGGTCGCGCACGATCGCAGCGGGGACTCCGGCGTCGAGCAACTGCCGCGCCGCGACCTCGTCCACCTGGTCCTCCGCCCAGGCGGCGATAAGGTCGTCGATCTCGTCGTGGCGAGCTCGGCGCTCGGCCGTGTCGAGGGGCTCGAGGTCCGGACGCCCGAGCTCAGCGGCGAGGGCTTCCCACTGTGCCTGGGAGGCGACCGCAACCGCCAGCCAAGTCTCCTTCTCGCGACAGCGGTACAGGCCCTGGGGCGCTGCGTAGGGGCCGCGGTGGCCCCCGCGCTGCATCAGAGAGTCATACGCCGAGTACTCGATCACCTGCTCCGCGGCCACGTTGAGGGCAGCCTCCACCATCGGGCTCTCGACAAAGCATCCCTTCCCGGTGACGTCTCGCTCGGCAAGCGCGGCGAGCACTGCGAACGCCGCGTGCATCCCGGCGTTCGGGTCGCACGGCCCGCGCTGGATTCGCGGCTGGTCGTCCTCGAAGCCCGTTACCCACGCGAGGCCGGTGACCTGCTCCATCGTCTGCGCGAATCCCGGCCGGTCGCGCCACGGACCGTCGAGCCCGAATGCTGGCATTCGAACGAAGACGAGCCCCGGGTTTCGCTCTTGCAGCACCTCCCGCGTGAACCCGAACTGCTCGAAGACGCGCGGGGTGTAGTTCTCGACGATCAGGTCGACCCGGGCGGCGAGGTCGAGGTAGAGCTCTCGCCCGCGCGGCTTCGACAGGTCGAGCGTAATGCCGAGCTTGTTGGCGTTGGCGCCGAGGAATAACGAGCTCCACTCCCACCACCGGTCCCGGCCCGCGAACAGGCCGGCGAACATGCGCATGCCGTCGGGACGGGAGGCCGCCTCCACGTGGATCACCTCGGCGCCGAGTGCGGCGAGCGCCATGGTCGAGGTCGGACCCGCCCACCAGGCGGTGCTGTCCAGCACCGTGATCCCGTGCAGGGGAAGCTCGGTGTTCGAGCCCGCTTCGGGCAAGTGAGGCGCGCGCGCGTCCGGGGGGCCGGCGTCCCCCAGGGCGGGAGCTGGCCGGATCTCCGGCGGGGGCTCGTCGTCGATCCGCCAGGGGCGTCGAGGCATGACGAACTCACCCTCGGGATCGGAAGAGAACACGCCCCGCTCGACGAAGTGGTCGACGCGCTGAACGGTCTCGCCGTTGCAGACGGGTGCGACCGGGATCCGGAATGCGGAGGCCAGCTCGACGATCTCTTCGGTGGTGTGTTTGGTGGTGAACTCGTGGACGATCGCGTTCCACGCCTTCCAGTCGCGGGATCGCGCCTCGGGCGACGCGTACTGCTCCCGGAGGTCGGGTCGGCCGATCAGTGCGCAAAAGTCGTCCCACTGCTGACGCGTATTGGTGTTGAAGCCGACGTAGCCGTTCTGGGTCGGCTCGACTGAGGGGGTCTCCAGCACGCGCGCCGGTGCCTCGAGCGCCCGGGGCCCGATGAGTGCCGCTGTGAGGTCGCTGAAGGTCGTCATGGCGAGGTGGTTCGCCTCGGCGAGCGACAGGTCGATCAGCTCGCCGCAGCCCGTCCTCCGCGCGCGTCGCAGGGCCGCGCCCGCGGCCACGCCGGCACAGACACCCGCAAACCAGTCTCCTGTGCGACCGCCGGCGTGGAAGGGCTCGGTCTCCGCGCGGCCGTGCATGGCAGTCCCGCCGGAGTCGGCCTGTATGGTGAACTCGGTCGCGGGCCGATCGCGATAGGGCCCCGTGCGCCCGTAGGGCGAGATCGACAGCACGACGAGCCCCGGTCGCAGGCGCTGCAGCTCCCCGGGGTCGGGTCCGTCGAGGCCGACGATCACCAGGTCGGCAGTCCGGATCCACGCCTCGACGTCGCTGGTCGCGGAGCGCTGGCCGTGGCGGAGAAACCGGAACAGCGGCCCGTCGCCGTCGGGAGGGACATCCCCGATTCGCCAGCGCCGCAGCGGGTCGCCCCCCGGCTCCTCGACCAGAATCACGTCAGCCCCTGCGTCGGTGAAGAGCTTGCAGCAGTAGCCGGCGGTGAGGCCACCCAGCAGGTCGACGATCCGCACGTTTCTGTAGGGTGTGCTCATCCTCGCTCCTTCAAAACAGCTGGTCATCGTAGAGGTTGATCTCTTTAGTTGCGAGGTGCGCCGCCGCGACGCCCGCCGCGAACGGTGAGTGGATTCCGAGCGCTCTTCCGCTCTAAGGTGTCCCTGCGATGCACGGCTCTGCGATCGTCTCTGGCGTAGGCGAGTCCGCGTACTACAAACGCGGCGGCTCCCCCGATACCGAGTTCCAGCTCGCATGCACGGCCATCCGCAACGCCGTCGCGGACGCGGGTCTCGAAATGGCCGAGGTCGACGGCATTGTCACCTACATGGATACGCGAAACGATCCTCTCCGGCTTGCCCAGGCGCTCGGCATCCGCGACGTGCGCTGGAGCTCGCACTCGTTCGGCGGCGGCGGGAACAACGTCGGCTCCGTGGTCCAGATGGCGGACGCAGCCGTAACCGCGGGCTACGCCCGAAACGTCGTCGTGTTCCGGGCGCTGGCCCAAGGCCAGTTTGGTCGCTTCGGCCAGAGCCAGCTCGCGGGACGCGCCCCGCCCAGCCTGGCCTGGTCCGCCGTCTACGGGTTGGTCTCTCTCGGACAGGAGTGCGCACTCCACACCGCGCGCTTCATGCACGACCACGGCATCTCGCAAGAGGCACTGTGTGAGATCGCACTCGCGTGCTACGCGAACGCCCAGAGCAACCCGCGAGCCACTCGCTACGGCCGACCCCTGACGCGAGAGGAGTCCAACCCGAGGAGTCTGTCTCGGTCTCGTTGCCGTACTCGGGCAGGGAGGACGCTGAAAATGTCCCTAATCGGACGGTGAAAGTGTCCCGAAAAACGTGTGAACATCGGGCAGGAGCCGGCAGTTCCCGGCCCCATTTGGCACTACGTGGCACAAGATCGACCCTACAGGCTAGGTACGGGTGCATGCCGCTCCGCTGACTATCCAGCTTTTCGCGTTTCTCTTTTACCTCCTGACGAAACGGCGGGCTGATCGCGAAGTGTGCGCTCTCCGAGTCTCTAAAGTGTGCTTCTAGGTGTGGGACCTAGCAGGCTGCGGAGAAAGTGACTGGGTTGGGCGGGACGCCTCTGACGGGAGGCGTGCCGAGCAGGGAGAGGGATCGCCGTTCCCGGTACGAACCGGTTCGGTGTCGCACGGGTAGATCTTGCGGGATCATGAGCTATGTCGCCTCCAACAGGTTGCGGATACGGACCAGGTTGTAGGCCGCAGCAGTGAAGGTGAAGACCCAGCCGACCCGATCCGTGCCCCGGTGCCGGGTCTTGCGCATCAAGCCCACCGTCTTCATCCAGCCAAACACCTCCTCCACCCGTTTGCGGAAGCGCTGGCTCACCTCGTAGCCCGGGTGTCCTGTGGTCCTTCGATCGATCGCGCTTCGGCGGTTCGTCGTGTTCTGTGCCACGTGCGGGGTAACGCTCCAGGCCCGAAGCGCCTGCACAAAGCTCTTGGCGTCGTAGCCCTTGTCTCCAGCCAGGGTGATCCGGCGAGCGCCCCCCAGACCCAGCACCATCTCGAGAGCCGCTTCGCGCTCCGCATACCCCGACGCCTGAGTGAGCTTCGCCGCCACCACCAGGCCGTTGCGGTTCTCCGTCACGACGTGTCCCTGATACGCGAGCCGCGCGCCCTGGCCCCTCATCCCCGCCAGTCGGGCGTCCGGATCCGTCCTCGACGCATGCGTCTGGTTGCTCCGCTTCTCGCCCCGGAAGTTGACCGTCGGGTTGCCCGGGTCGTCATCGTCCCTGCGCTTCTCGTCCTTGCGCACGAAGCTCTTCTGGCTCGCCCACGCCTCGATCAGCGTCCCGTCCACCGTGAAGTGCTCCGATGACACCAACCCCTCCGACTCCGCCTGCGCCAGCACCGCCTCGAAGAAATGCTGAGCGATCTCGCCCTTCAGCAGCCGTTCCCGATTCTTGGTGAACACCGTCGCGCTGAACACCTCATCGTCCAGCTCCAGGCCCACGAACCAGCGGTAGAGCAGGTTGTAGTCGATCTGCTCGATCAGCTGGCGCTCGCTCCGGATCGTGTACAGCACCTGCAACAGCAGCGCCCGCAACAGCTGCTCCGGCGGGACCGACGGTCGGCCGACCCCTTTGGCGTAGATACCATCGAAGCGTCGCGACAGCTGCTCCAGCGCCGCGTCCACCAGTCGCCGGATCGCTCGAAGCGGATGGTCCTCGGGAATCCGGGACTCCAGCGATACGTAGCTGAAGATCCCACCCTGGAGCGTCTGCGGTCCTCTCACATCTCCCCCTTGGGGCTTCCCTCAAAGGTACCCTTCGATGAGGAGTTTTTCAGCAGCCTGCTAAGCACGTTGTTGGCGGGTCTGTCTGCGGACTCGCGCGCGAGTGAGCGTGAGCCGATCGCAGCGCGTAGGGGGGTCTCCTTCGGCGGACTGGTCGTCATAGCGCCGGCTGGCTCCTGTGAGCCTGAGAAGACGAAGGGGGCGCCCAGGCAGCGGGCGCACCCCCCTTGTTGGACCCGACCTAGTAGCGGTCTCTGCCGCCGCCGCCGCCGCCGCCGCCGCGACCCCGCTCGTTCGCTTCGTTGACCTTGAGGTCTCGGCCGCCGAGATTGCTCCCGTCGAGGGCGCGCATCGCAGCGTCCGCGGTACTGGCTTCGTCCATCTCGACGAACCCAAAGCCACGAGGACGGCCGGTATCGCGATCCATGATCACGTTCACCGACTCGACGCGGCCGTGTTTCTCGAAGGCGGCCCGTAGCTCGTCCTCGGTGGTAGAAAAGGCAAGATTTCCGACATATAGCTTCTTACTCAACTGACATTCCTCTGCCGCACCAGTTCGCGGCATTTGCGCCAGACTCCGGGGCCGGACTTTCCAGCTCAGGTGGTCGGGCGCTATGTAAACCGCCCGCAACGTTGGCCGCCTGGCCCTGCGCACGAGCAGGAAAGGCAAACTCGATATGGGAAACACAGCAGGCGGGTAAGGCCAGAAGCTGTAAGCCGATCGGAAGGCCCCTCGGCGGAGAACGATAGCAGAACCCAAGACCTGGGGGGATAGGGAGTTTAAGAGGGTTTTTCGGGTTCTGACAATGGCCCTTCCCGTCCTATCGATTGGTCTGAGGGCCGGGGCGCGGGGCCTTTAGGCGGGTGGTACGCCAGTGCGGCTGGGGTTGAGCCCGTTCGGTGCCCTGCGGGGGCGCACGGCTGGTAGAGCCACAATACAGCCACGGTGAGAATCCAGGGCTGTATAGCACCATCCATGGCTGCCGAGCCGTGTTGAGATTCATCAATAGAAACACACCGCTAGACGAGGCTGGACATACACGGAAGGGGGTCGACGTTGCCTCCGGAGCAAGAAGTCGCAGGTTCGAATCCTGCCTGGGTCACCAGCAATTCGTCTGTAGCTCAGGCATAGCGTCCTGCACGGCCTCAAATCTTCCACGGCGAGACGTGGGAGAGTCCGGCGATCTCGAGGTCCATTCCGGTCACGTCTCGCTTCCGCTAGAGGCGTTGGCCTCCTCAATCGCAGCGCGGAGGGTGCAGACGCCGTCGCCCATGGACGTTTCGCAGACAGCGTCGCCAGGATTTTCGTCTGTCAGGTCGTCGTTACTGTTGACGGCGAAGGAACTGGTGCCGGCATTCGATGCCAGCAGAATGCCGAGGAACGCCAAGAGCAGAGAAAGAAACCGAGCCCACTCCTTCCCGTGGTCACCCCTACGTCATCCTACATCGCTAGCAACGTGAACGTGAGGCATTCAAGGGACTTCGATACGGTTGGCGTGCCTAGCATTCCTGACCGGCCTAGCGTGAGGAGGAAAACCGTTGCTACCATCTGCCCCGCTTCGCAAATTCAGCTGCCCCCCTCGAGGGATCTGCATGACACGACTGTGCGTCGCTCGGCACGCTGCGGCACTTCTGTCGCTCGCTGCCTGTCTGCTCACCGGCTCCAGCGCTCTGGCGATCGACCTCCGCTTCGTAGAGATCATCATCGACGTGGAGCGTACGAACGGAGTGGTGGATGGCTACCTATTCACGATCGAGCTCGAGGATGACCAAGGGCAGCTTGCCTCCGGGACTGTCACCGCACCAGCGCCGAGTGGAGCCGTGATCGACCTCGTGCCCCAGCCGACACCTGGTCGGCTCGAGGCACACGCGGGTCCTTTCGCGACGCTGCAGGAGCTACAAGCGATGTTCCCCAATGGACTCTACGCCTTCTCGCTCGACGGCGGCGCCCTCAGCGGATCCCTCAACTTCAGCCTGGCGGCACCCGACGACTTCGTGGCCTTCAGCTTTCCGCAGCACATGGCCACGGGTATCGAGAGCCAGCCCACCGTCCTCTTCAGCACTAACTGCACGAATTGTGGCTTCCTGTTCGTGACCCTCGACGACGCGGAGATTTCCCCCGACCTCCCGCTCGGAACGACCATGTTCCAGCTCCCGATGCCCCTCGCGGACGGGGTCTACCAGTTGGGAGTTGCCGCGGAGGTCAGCCAGGATTCGATGCCGTCGTTTGGAGCTGACGACTTCGAGTACAGCGCGATCTTCGGCGATGAGAATCGCATCTCCTTCACTGTGCCCGAGCCGGGCGGCACCGCGCTTGCCGCCGTCGCGCTCGTCACTGCCCTTGCACTCCGCGCCGCCCGCCGATAAGCAGTATCTTGTCGGAGGTTCTCGAATTCCAGGTATCTTGCTCCCCAGATCCGGAGAAACATTACCAGCGGCAACAAACGCCTCAAGGCGGGGGTCGAGGTCAGCGAGGGCGCATCCACGAACACCTACCTTAAAGGGGGTGCCGCGCGCGCAGCCGCACGGGCCCTGCCGCGAGGCGCGCAGGAGGGAAACGAGGCGGCGTCCCTACACCCACTAGATCTAGTGATCGAGGCTTGTGCCACGTAGTGCCGCGTAGTGCCAATTGCGGCCGGCTAATGCCGCCTGGCGCCGCGTTTGGGCTTGTCCTATTCGGTGTTGAATCTCCGAGAGCAGCGACTCCCGATTGAACGATCTTACGCGGCTTCGTTATCTGCGTGAAGTGATTCCTCGTGGCGTCGAAGTGCGTCGACGAGCGTTGACATGTCTTTCAATCCCCTGACCCCGCGGAAGCCTTTCCGAGCGTCGAGGAGGGCGGCTCCGACCCAACGGAGCATCATCTTCCCTCCCCGCCACCGTTTCACTCGTCGTGTGTAGGTTGCGATCTTGTCGTTCAGGCTCTCGATCGCGTTGGTACTCCGGAGGCTTTGAAGGAGAATTCCATTCACTCCGAGGCGCAGCAGGGTGAGAGTGTCCTCCAAGCCCTCGCGAAGTGAGGCGGCCGCACCCGGATGCGACTGTTCGAGCGACCGCGCCAGGTTCTCGAGAAGTCGCTGCGCCCGCGCTGCGTCCGTCGCATTCCATGCCTCGTCCAGCGCGCGTTTGATGCTGGGGCGAGCGGTCTGCGGCAGGTGCCCGAGTACGTTTTGGCGCTTGTGCACCGGACACCTTTGGATCAGCGCCAGGTCACCGAAAATCTTGTCGATCGCTTGGCGCAGCGCTTTCGAGCCGTCGATCACGAACACCAACGCCTGGTCGGTCGAGAGCCCACGTTCCACGAGGTCTGCGAGAAGCGCCCTTGCGACGGCCGCGTTCTCGGTGTTGCCCTCGCGAATCCCCAGCGGATGCTTCTTCCCGTCGGAATCGAACCCCAGAGCCACCAAAATGCAGTGGTCACGGAAGTGGATGCCGTCAAGCATCACGATCTTCAAGTCGAGCTCGGCGAGAGGCTGGCTGATCCACTCGCCCAGTTTCTGCTCGGTCAACGCCACGAACCGACGGGAGACAGCGCTCCTCGAGGTCGACCGTTCGGTCTCCGTGGGCGGCAGTCGATCCAAGCTTCGCGCATAGCGTCGAGTCGATACGCCCGCTGCCACCGCTTCGAGCGTGTGGTGATCCAGTGGATCCCGATCCGTCGCAGCCTCGAAGCTCGGCAGTACAAGTTCTCCGCCCTCGATCGACCGAACGCGAGGTCGACGAATCGCGATCCGCCGACCTCCCAAAGTGACGGGACTCTCCGTGCTCCCCGCGCGACGACCGGGGCGCTCCTCATCGGGTTTCCAAGGCAGACCGCACAGCGCCGTGCGGTCGTGCTCCATCATCGCACCGAGCACTTGCTTGCCTGCCTCGACGCAGATACCGAAAAACGCGCGGTCGATGTCTTCGAGCGCCGACAACATCGGTAGCGGTAACTTGACGTGGGCGGTGTGAGCAACGGGTAGGTCTTGAGTGAACTTTGATTTCGTGAAATGCTTCGCCATGGTTGGCTCCTTCGTTGGGTTTGCATACCCCCTCCGTACCACACGGAGGGCGAAGGAGCCGCCACTCTCATCTCTCTAAATCACACCTTCTGGGACATCCCCGATGTTCACCCAGCGGTCCATATGAGGGCAGGGCCCACCTTCCCAGGTCGAGTTGAGGGAGAGCGTGAGCAGCTTTTCCGGATAGTGGATCGCCATCTCCTGGCCGATCGCACCACCCATCGAGAAGCCGCTGAAGTGGATCTTGTCGAGCTTGAGGTGATCCATCAGCGCGGTAACGTCGTGCACCATGTCGAGAATCTTGTAGCCCGGCTGCGGCACGTCGCTCTGACCGCCGCCGCGGGCGTCGATGATGATCGTGCGGAAGTAGCGCGCGTAATCGTCCAAGGGGTCGAGCCAAGCCGTGTGATCCTGACCGTAGCCGTGCACGAGCACGAGTGGCTCGCCTTGGCCGTGCTCCTCGTAATAGAGCTTCAGCCCATCGTTCTCGTAAAATGGCAATGTTCCCCTCCCGTGATCGCGATTTCTCGACCTTGCCGACTCCTCCGGCCGGCCCCATGTCATCTCGCCGCACCTACTCTTGATCGCCGGCCATAGTACCCTAGGGGGCAGCGAAGCAAGCTCAATGTTTCAATGCGTAAGAGCCTGGGTCGTGCCCGGTGCCGTTTTCCAGTCGGTGATCGTGGGTGGCGGTTACGGCACGGGGCGCGAGGTTGTAGAGTTCATCAGCGGGAATGGTCCTCAGGGCGGTCTCGTCGCGACCGCATTGATTGGCGTCCTGTTCAGCCGATCGTCGTGTGCTGTGTGTTCTGCCACGAGGACCCGGATGAGGCCGCAAGCTGGCGGTGCACTACATCACCGAGTACTACGAGACCGTCACCGGGGACTACCGCTTCTAGGAGCTGGATGAGCCGAGCTACAAGTACTACAAGCAGATGGGCGCGGGCATTAAGCACGTCGCGAGACGGCCAAGCTGAGGACGCCCGAGGAGTACTTGGGCTCGGCCTTCGACTGGGTCCACGGCTTGGTCGTCTGCGGCACGTCGGACCAGTGCGTCGCCAAGCTCAAAGAAGTCCAGGAGAACTCGGTCCCTTGCAAGTGACCGACATTGACGAGCTGATCCTCAGGGGTCGTGACAAGCTTGCCGGCGGCCTCCCGTCGGATGGGTTCGAACTGCTCGGTGTTCTTGAAGGCGTTCCCTGTCATTGACGCCACCAGGGCGTAGCGACCCTGAGCTTTACGTACCGCTACCCACCTGACAGCACCAGCCAGAGCCGCGCCCCCCGCGCTTGTGTTGTTCGACGTCTGGCAGGACGCTGAAAATATCACGAATCGGACGGTTAAAAGCGCCGCCAATTCGTGACGTTTTCAGCAACCTCTCAGACGTGGACGGACAATGGGATCGAAGCGACCTGAATTAGGGGCAACTGGCCTTCCGGCCACAGGAAACCGAGAACATCAGGTCATCGGATGCCTGCGGAGAACATTCTGTTCCCTCGACCAGGCTACGGGGGTATGATTTCCACAAGCCTGGAGGTTATCTGGGAAATATCGGTTAAATTGAGTAACGCAAGCCCCGGCGAGGTGAGCTCGTGAAGCTGCAGCTGCACTGGCAGGTGTTGATCGCGATGGCCCTAGGTGCGGCGTTTGCCGCGCTCTTCGGTGCGGTTCCGTTCGTTGTGTCCCTGGGTGAGATCTTCATGCGTCTGATGCGCATGATCATCGTGCCGTTGATCTTCACTTCCATCGTGAGCGGAGTGGCCTCGATCGGGGACGCTCGGAGCCTCGGTCGGCTCGGCGCGAAGACGATCGTCTACTACGCGACGACGAGCCTGGCGGCCGTCTTGTTGGGGCTGACCCTTTGCAATCTCATCCAGCCTGGCGCTGGCCTCGAGGCTCCGAGTATCGAGCAGATCCGACCGGAGGACCTGGAGACGCCCGGCTCCCTCGCCGAGATCATCATTCGAATGATCCCGCTCAATCCGATCGAGGCGGCTGCCTCCATGGACATCCTCGGTCTGATCTTCTTCTGCATCTTCTTCGGCGCCACGATTGGCACTATGCACGGAAAAGGCGGGACCACCCTCAGGGACTTCTTCGCCTCCGCTTTCGAGGCGATGATGAAGCTGACGGGCGTCGTGATCCGGTTCCTTCCGATCGGCGTCTTCGGGCTCATCGTCACCGCTGTGGGCAATGTGGGCTTTGGTGTAATCGCGCAGGTCGGCAAGTACATGATCACGATCGCATTGGGCCTCACGCTTCACATCCTCGTGGTCCTGCCCGCGATCTTCTACCTGCTCACCCGCGTCAGTCCGGCCGCTCACTACAGAGCCATGGGCTCTGCCATGGCGACGGCTTTCTCCACCAGCTCCTCATCCGTCACGCTGCCAGTGACCATGGCCTGCATCGAGAAGAACGCAGGTGTCTCGAACAGGGTGACCAGCTTCGTCCTCCCCATGGGGGCAACGATCAACATGGATGGCACCGCCCTGTACGAGTGCGCGGGCGCGCTGTTCATCGCCCAGGCCCTCGGGGTGGACCTGGACCTGACCCAACAGGTGGTGGTCGTGATCACGGCGCTCCTCGCCTCGATCGGCGCCGCGGGCATCCCGTCCGCCGGGCTGGTAATGATCTTCATCGTCCTCGAGGCGGTGGGGCTCGGGAGCCCGGCGGCGTACGCACTCGTGGGTTTGATGCTAGCCGTCGATCGCCCGCTCGACATGTATCGCACGATGGTGAACATCACGAGCGACAGCATCGGTGCCGCAGTCATCGCCCACTCCGAGGGCGAGACTCTGGCCTACGAGACCAGGGACCCGACCGAGGCTGCGGCCTAGCTCCTGCCTAGAACTTCTTCCAGCTCCAAGAGATCTTCGATCGTCTGGCGGCGCCGGATCACCCGAACCTCTCGTCCGTCGATCAACGTAGAGCGGCCCAGAGCGTGCTCTCCCGGTAGAGGTGTAGCCGCTGGCCATGGGTGGCCGCTGTAGCGTAAACGGAACACCCACTAGGAAGCCGTCGGCGCAACCGCTCCCCCCGGAAATCGAGAGACGAGACCGGGACCGATAATGTGGCGCGATGCGCACGTCCCGCGCGTCTCGCGGTGCGCATACTCCGGCAAAACCCCCGGAAACTGTACGGAAAACCCGCCCTCGTCTCCTCCCTGTCGAGATTGGGCAGCCTGCTTGGCGGTGGGGGGAGTCCGGAGCGAACCGGTCTCGTCCCCTCGATGCGGCTATTGCCCCTCGTCGGCCGCCCAGAGAACTCGCGGGATTTCGTGAGACGGGGCTGGACTAAGTGAGAGTTCGTGGGAGTTGGGAACCCTCGCTTGACTTTGCGCCGGGGGTGCGGCTGGCGCTTTCTGGGCGGCTTCGTCCTCTCCGCGGCCATGGAGAGCAGCGGTTCCCACCGGCGCCTGGCGCTGATGATGGTGCGGCTTTTCGGCGGCGCGAGCCCGTCGCGCCTAGTGCTCGGGTTCATGGCGGCGTCGGCGGTGCTGTCCATGTGGATCTCGAACACGGCGACGACTCCTGATGCTGCTGCCTGTCGCGCTCCCCGTATTAGACCAGGTGGGGCAGGAACGCTCGCGCTTGGCGCCGCCGCTGCTCGGGATCGCGTTCGCCGCGAACCTCGGCGGCGTCGGCACACCCGTTCGGAGTGGAGTGTGAACAGCGTCAGGCTCCTGCGGACAGGTCACGCGAGACGAACTACGCCCTCTTCTTGCTGGAAACTCGGGAGCGAGAAGCGCCTGCACCTGTAGGATACGATCGAAGCATGAGAAATATGGGATAACTATGCCGCGAGCTTGTTCCGCGCGCCGCGCAGGAATTTGATGGTCGACGCGATGGTTTTGTCCGGACACTCCACCAAGTCCGCGTGGCCGATGTCCTCGTAGACGATCACCTCGCAGCCCGGGACGTTGTCGACCACCCATTGCGCGCCGGCGCCGTCCGGGCCGGTGTGCATCGGGGTTAGCATGTCCTTGGCCGCGGTGATCACAAGCGTCGGATTCTTGATCTTCTTGCAGTCCTCGCGGAGGTCCATTTTCTCCATTGCGAGGCAGGCCTGTACCACCGTCTCGACCGAGTTGAGCTCGACCATCGTGCGCGCCATCTCGATCAGGCCGGGCCCTTCCGGGCCATCGAGATAGTTGGCACCGACCGCCTGTGTCACGACATGATCGGCGAACTCCGGCCCGCAACCCCAGGTCTGGGCCATATGTCGCCAGGTGCGGAACATGATCCGCCGCATGGTGTCGCATTTCGCGAAAGCGCAATCGCTGACCACGCCGATGCAGCGATCCGGATATTTCGCCGCGAATTTGAGCGCGATCATGCCGCCTGCGGAGGTGCCCATGACATGGGCCCGATCGATGTCGAGCGCATCGAGGAGTGCCGCCAGATCGTCCGCCCATAGATCGAGGTCATACTGCATGAGCGGGCGATCCGATTGACCGTAGCCCCGCTGATCGTAGCTAATCAGCTTGAACTCCTTGGCGAGCCCTTCCCAGACCAAGCCGAAATTCTCCCGCCCGAAGAGCGAGCCGCCGATCAGAGCGAGCGGCTCGCCCTCGCCCATGAACTCGTAATAGATGTTGATCCCGTTGGCCTCGACCTTGGGCATGATGCTCTCCTTCGTTTGGCGACACGGGGATAGGGAGTCTAAGAGGGTTTTTCGGTTCTGACAATGGCCCTTCCCGTCCTATCGATTCGTCTTAGGGCCGGGGCGCGACTCACGTACCGGCTTTCCCGAGAAGCGCTACCGTGCCACGCGCGATCTAGAGCTGGTGGTACCCTTATCCGGCTTGATCACGCGCAACCAGCTACGGCTGGCCGTGTTGCTGCCAGGGTTGAATAACGGGATGCCCTATCTGGCACAAGCGCGGGGGACCTCTTCCCCAGCGGGTATGCGACCCGACTCATGAGGATCGGCTCGTCGAGAGATACGCACCCCAAAACGGGCCAAAATCGGGGCACGAGCCGGCCCATTTGGCACTACGTGGCACTACGCGGCACTACGTGGCACAAGAGTGCCCCCTACATCTAGTGATGCACCCCCGCTATCCTAGCCGCGCCCCCCGCGCTTGTGTTGTTCGACGTCTGGGAGGACGCTGAAAATATCACGGGCATGGGGCGGGAGCTCGCGCGCCACGAATCGGACGGTAAAAGCGCCGCCAAAAACGGGACAAAACGCGGCGCCAGGCGTGCCGATCTCCGCGTTTTGTCCCGTTTTTTAGCGGCGCATTCACCGTCCGATTCGTGACGTTTTCACCGTCCTCTGGCGGCCACTGTAGCTCGCCGACCCGGAGGTCGTGCGCGGTCTTCTCGCGGGAGCTGGGCTGGATGGCACGACGTGGCGATCCCAGAGGTCCTTCGAACGCGCATGTACGCGTACATGTAGGGGGCGCTCTTGTGCCACGTAGTGCCAAATGGGGCCGGCTCGTGCGCCGATTTTGGCCCGTTTTCGGGACACTAGAGTACGCTGCAGGAACAATGGATGCGGGGTGGCCGCCAAACGCTGGCGAGCACGTGGCGGCACGTAGGCCGTCAGCCGAGTTTGGACAGATTGGGTCGATGATCTAAGAGAGGGTTCCGGTGACGCTCTACAGCGACCTGTCGCGCCTGGAAATGCTCGCCCAAGAAGGCAAGAAGTTCCTGGTCGAGCACCTGATCGATCCGTACGCCTAGACGAGACCTGGCCTGGCTGTGATCCGTCAGAACATTCGACACTCCATGGGATCGCAGCGAGTCACTCCTGCCGCTCGATACCGAACGTCCCCCGGGGGACGTTGTCTCGCCTTGCGAACTGCGCCATGTACGCAGCCCCATAGTCCTGTACCGCCGCGTAGTGATTGTGCCCGTGGCAGCGAAGCTCGATCCGCTCGACCGAATGCCGCTTCGCCTTGGCCCAGGGATCCAGGTGGTGATACTCGAGAAAGTCGGGCGAGCCGCAGCGGCGACCCTTCCGCCCGACGAACGCACACCGACCTCCGTCCCGCTCGAAGACCGCCCGCTTGATCTCAGCCGGGATGTGGCGAGACGGAGCTGGGGACTTCTTCGCAGCCTTCGACCGCTTTCGGGGACTCGACGTCTGCGCGAACTTCTTCCGCTTCGCGTCCTCGACCAGCAGCGTGAGGGCTCGGTCGAAGATCGCCACGAGGTCGCCGTTCGGAATCTGGTGGCGAAGGAGCGCTTGCGCCTCAAGAAGCTTGTCGTAGAGCGCCTGGCTGCCCGTGAACTCGATCTTGTAGCGCTTGCCGCCCAGCGGTTTCGGCGCAGAACCCGGTGCGCGCAGCTGCGGAGGCGGAGGAGCAGGGATGCGGCTTCCTCCGGTCTCGGTCTCGGGCGTGGGCCCGGCGGCCTCCGAGGGCAGCCCGAGCGGGGGCCCGCCTGGGCTCGGGAAGCTGCCGGACCCGTGCCGGCACGTCTGGCTTCGGAGCGCGGTCCGCCAGGAGCACTTCGATCGCTCGCTTGCTCTTGTGGCGCGCCAGCTCGAGCACTTCCTCGTGGTTCTCCGGGGTGAGCAAGCTCAACCCGGCCACGTGGAGCTCACCTTTGCGAATCTTCTCGAACACGACGGGATAGGGGCGCGCGGCGCGCGCGGCGTGGATGCGGTGACTGGCCTGCGCCTCCGAGAAGTGGAGTACCTCCATGCAGTAGCCAAATATGGACGAGCAGCTCTGCTCGAGATAGAGCTTGCGGTGATCGACCTCTGCGATGTACGCGAGCAGATCCGCCTCGTTGTGGCGGCTCTTTGCAACGAGCTCGTCGAGTCCGCGGAGCAGCTTGTGGTCAGTGACGGTCTTGAGTGAAGCCTCCATCTATTGTCTTTCGTTCGGGACCGAGAGGGGCTGAGGAGCGAACGATAGCACGCTGTTGTTCGGTCTCGGAGGATTCGTCAAGCGGGCCGCTCGACCTCGCCGGGGAGTTCGAGAACGGAATCGTGGCGAACGCCGTGCGGACAGCAGAGGCTGCGTCGAGGGAGGTCCTCTGGTACAGAACTCGGACGACTTCGTCCTGCTTCCAGAAACTTGTCAAGGGGCTCGTACTCTTTTTTTTTGCAAGAAATCTGCGAAACACAACATCCCCCGGGGGATGTTCGAGTACTTTCGTTCCTACACATATATGAGTAATAAAAACTTGGTTAGTTGTGATCCCTCAGGACGTTGTTCGAGCGCTGCACCGCTTCGAGCGTCTCGGACCTCCAATGCCGGACCCCGAGAAGCCTATGAACAACCTGCTTAGCAGGCTGCTGAAAAACTCCTCATCGAAGGGTACCTTTGAGGGAAGCCCCAAGGGGGAGATGTGAGAGGACCGCAGACGCTCCAGGGTGGGATCTTCAGCTACGTATCGCTGGAGTCCCGGATTCCCGAGGACCATCCGCTTCGAGCGATCCGGCGACTGGTGGACGCGGCGCTGGAGCAGCTGTCGCGACGCTTCGATGGTATCTACGCCAAAGGGGTCGGCCGACCGTCGGTCCCGCCGGAGCAGCTGTTGCGGGCGCTGCTGTTGCAGGTGCTGTACACGATCCGGAGCGAGCGCCAGCTGATCGAGCAGATCGACTACAACCTGCTCTACCGCTGGTTCGTGGGCCTGGAGCTGGACGATGAGGTGTTCAGCGCGACGGTGTTCACCAAGAATCGGGAACGGCTGCTGAAGGGCGAGATCGCTCAGCATTTCTTCGAGGCGGTGCTGGCGCAGGCGGAGTCGGAGGGGTTGGTGTCATCGGAGCACTTCACGGTGGACGGGACGCTGATCGAGGCGTGGGCGAGCCAGAAGAGCTTCGTGCGCAAGGACGAGAAGCGCAGGGACGATGACGACCCGGGCAACCCGACGGTCAACTTCCGGGGCGAGAAGCGGAGCAACCAGACGCATGCGTCGAGGACGGATCCGGACGCCCGACTGGCGGGGATGAGGGGCCAGGGCGCGCGGCTCGCGTATCAGGGACACGTCGTGACGGAGAACCGCAACGGCCTGGTGGTGGCGGCGAAGCTCACTCAGGCGTCGGGGTATGCGGAGCGCGAAGCGGCTCTCGAGATGGTGCTGGGTCTGGGGGGCGCTCGCCGGATCACCCTGGCTGGAGACAAGGGCTACGACGCCAAGAGCTTTGTGCAGGCGCTTCGGGCCTGGAGCGTTACCCCGCACGTGGCACAGAACACGACGAACCGCCGAAGCGCGATCGATCGAAGGACCACAGGACACCCGGGCTACGAGGTGAGCCAGCGCTTCCGCAAACGGGTGGAGGAGGTGTTTGGCTGGATGAAGACGGTGGGCTTGATGCGCAAGACCCGGCACCGGGGCACGGATCGGGTCGGCTGGGTCTTCACCTTCACTGCTGCGGCCTACAACCTGGTCCGTATCCGCAACCTGTTGGAGGCGACATAGCTCATGATCCCGCAAGATCTACCCGTGCGACACCGAACCGGTTCGTACCGGGAACGGCGATCCCTCTCCCTGCTCGGCACGCCTCCCGTCAGAGGCGTCCCGCCCAACCCAGTCACTTTCTCCGCAGCCTGTTAGGTTCCATACCTAGCCGGGGATCACCGGCACCAGCAGGTAGGAGCTGTGGGGACCTCCCGTGTGGATGGTGTTGGTCGCGCCGAATACCGCGGGCGGCCGGTCCTGGGGGTCGTTGTGTAGGAACAGGCCGCAGCCGCAGAAGAGCTCGGGCCAATCTCGGCCCGCAAAGCTGCTCATGCGCGCCGACATCTGGGCGTAGGTCGGATCCCGCTCCTCGGCCGGGCGTGCGAAGTCCTTGCCCTCGATCAGCAGCTCCAGCGTGTAGCTCGCAGGCACCACCAGGCAAGTCGGCCAGATCTCCACGTCCACCTCGTAGATCTCACCGGGGGTGAGCTTTTCGAGCGTGTCGTGGGTGTGCCACGGGCGCCACTCGGTAGTGCGCGAGGTGTCCAGCTTGCGATGCGAAGCTCGCAGCCAGCCCTGGGCCAAGGGTCCCTTCGGTTCCACAGAGGCTATGAAGGTCGCCTCGCTCCCATCGGGTGCAAACACGCGCAGGGTCGCGAAGATGTCCATGTCTTCGCTGGCCGACGAAATGAACAGCTTGGCCGCCAGCGGGCCCGTGATCTCGGTCTCCTGGGCCAGCGGCTGGGTGCGGAAGCTCAGGCCGGTACCCATGCCTGGGTACGATCCCACGCCCTCCTGCGCCGGCGCGTCGGCTCCCATGCTGCCGGACTCCGCATCCAGGTACCACTTGGTCCACCGCGTCCGCGCCAGCGGCCATTCCTGCTCGTCGCGCTCGAAGAAGGTGTCGTCAATGCGGCGCACCTTCAGCATGACCGGGGGTCGGTTCTCCCAGCCGTTGTCTTCGCCCTTCAAGTAGTGGTCGAAGAACTGCCTTTGCAGCCCCTCACCATCGGGTAGGAAGAACGCATCTCGATGGTTGCCGCCGTGCACCCGCAGCCACTTCTCCCTGGATGCGCTCTGCGTGAAGCCCTCGACATTTCCACGCCCGTGCAGGCCGTACCCACCCCAGTTGGCCGCGGACAGAACCGGGATCACGATCTTTTCGTAGTCGCCGCTGCGCTCCCGATACCAGGGGCCATCCAACTCGCGATCGCGGAACTCCTGAGTCAGGTCGATGCGGTTGGCCTCCAGCTCTGCATCCGAGAGCGAGACCGGCCCGCCGATCGGTGCTCCGTCGTCGAGGTCTCGGTGCGGGCTCCCAGCGTAGCCGTTCTGCAGAGCCAGCACCTGGGTCGGCCACCAGAGCTCGGAGAACGTGTTGCTCAGGATCCCACCGTGGCGTGCCCACTCGCGGTAGTAGTCGAACTCACCTTCCCAAGGACAGATGCAGGTCAGGTGCGGAGGCTGCTCCGAGGCCACCCGCCACTGGATGATGGCCAGGTACGAGATGCCCATCAGTGCGACCTTGCCGTTGCACCAAGGCTGCGTCGCAGCCCACTCGATGGCGTCGAAGGTCGCACGCGCTTCGGTCGGGGAATAGCAATCGAGCTTGCCAGGAGATTTGCCGGCTCCCGTTACGTCCAGGCGCACGCACGCGTAGCCGTACGGCACCCAGAGCTCCGGATCGTTGCTCTCCCAGGTGTGGAGGCTCAGCGTGGACTTCTCGTCCATCTTTGGCATGTGCTCCCGCATCTCGACCCAGATCTCGGGGAAGCCATCCTTGGTGTGCAGATCCTTGCCATACGGCGACACCGCCAGCAGGGCAGGGCACTGACCGTCCCCCTCGGGCCGGAATACGTTGACCATCACATGGGAGCCATCGCGCGTGTCGATGCGCACGTTCTTCTCGTAGATCATGCCCTTCAGGGCGGCATCCATATTCACGACTGTCTCTTGCATCGGGGGTATCCTCCGGTTCAGCAGGCTGAGCGACGCCTGACGACAGCGGTCGATTGTACAGCTTCTAGCCAGGGAACCAGTCGACTATAAATGCACGACGGCGAGATCGCTCTCCTCGGCGAGATGGTCTGCCAGTCGCCCGCGGTGGCAGCAACGCACGTCTCTCTCCACGCAAAGGAGTGCTGAAGGCCGGGATCGAAGCAGTGCGGCGGCTTGGAGAGTGTGAGCTGTGAGCTTGGGTAGCCGCTTCTCGTACTTGTCGAGAAGCCGCTGGTAAGAGTCGAAGTCAGTTAACTTCGCGCGATGGTCGCCGGTGATACCCAGTTCTGGGAAGTGGTGGTATGCGAGGTCCAGGCTCTGCACGATCTGCCTCAGCGAGCGTTTGGCGAACCCGTACTTGCGAGAAACTGGATTCGCCCGCACGTCGAGGATCGCGCCAATCCCCGAGGCCAGCAGGTCGTTGAAGAAGCTGTCCACCGACCTACCCTCGTATCCGACAGTGTAGACGGCCGGCCGGCGAAGCGGAGGCCGCGGCACATCATCCGGCACGAGGTCTGTGAGCGCACTGGTTTGCGCGTACCAGGGGTATCGCTCGCAAACGTTCCGAAGCAGCGTGGCCCGACTCATGCGCCCGTACCTGGCGACCACCTCGTCCGCAGCCTCTACTTGAGGCATGCTGAGCCGGGAGATCTCATCGCGCGATAGGTGGGAAGTATCCGGGTTGAGGGACAGGGCCTTCTCGCCGCCTTGTACGTAGTCATGGCGCTCGAGCGAGGCCAGCTCACGATCGAGCGCAAAGGAGAAAGGACCACCCCGGTACGGAACGAAGCTGTAGAAGGTGGGGTCACTGGCGACAGTGGTCTCGTTCCGCAACAGAAACGCGAGTTTCACCAGCGTTGTCGACAGCACGGGGCAACCCGCCCGATCCAACAAGGCGAGAATCAGTCGCTGGCGGAAAAGCACTCGGGTCCCCCCAGCGGCGATCGCCCGGCTGATCCGACCGCCCAACTGAGGCTCGTCGGAATGATAGTATTGAGCAAACAAAGAAGGGTTGCTTTCATGGAAGCTGGTTTTTTCACCATGCCCCTCCACCCACCCGGGTCAGACATCACGAAGACCCTGGATGACGACCTGGAACAGATCGTTACGCTCGACCAGCTTGGGTACAAGGAGGCGTGGATAGGCGAGCACTTCACCACGGTTTGGGAGAACATCCCAGCCCCAGACCTCTTCATCGCGAACGCCCTGGCCAAGACGGAGAACATCGTCCTCGGCACCGGCGTCAGCTGCATGCCCAACCACAACCCGTTCGTCATCGCCCACCGTATCGCCCAGCTGGACCATATGGCTCACGGGCGATTCCACTGGGGTGTGGGTTCTGGTGGTTTCCCGGGGGATTTCGAGGTCTTCGGGTTCGACCCCTCCACCGGCGAACACCGGCAGATGACTCGCGACGCCGTGGACACGGTTCTCCAGCTTTGGGAGAACCCGCGACCCGGTGTGTACGAGCACAAGTCGTGGCGATTTTCTGTGCCCGAGCCGGTGGATGAGATCGGCATGCGCTTCCATTTGAAGCCCTACCAGAAGCCCCACCCCCCCATTGAACCGCCCCGGATTTCCCGGAGGCTCCATTCCTTGAGAGGATGGAGTCATGGCACGAGCAAGCAGGTTTTCCCAGGAGGTTCGGGAGCGATCGGTGCGGATGGTCTTCGAGCACCGGGACGAGTACGGGTCCCGGTGGGAGGCGATCTGCTCGATCGCCGAGAAGATCGGATGTTCCCCGGAGACGCTCCGGAAGTGGGTGCGGCAGACCGAGGTCGACTCGGGTCGCCGGGGTGGCGTGACGAGCGAGGAGAAGGCTCGGATCAAGGAACTCGAGCGCGAGGTCCGCGAGCTTCGCCGAGCCAATGAGATCCTTCGCAAAGCGTCGGCGTATTTCGCCCAGGCGGAGCTCGACCGCCGACCGAGGTGATGGTGTCGTTCATCGACGAGCATCGCGAGGAGCACGGGGTCGAGCCGATCTGCAGAAAGCTTCCGATCGCCCCGTCGACCTACTACGAGCAGAAGGCCCGCGAGGCGGACCCCTCTCGGCTTTCGGCTAGGTCGGTTCGCGACGTCGAGTTCCGCGAGGAGATCGAGCGGGTCTGGAAGGAGCACTTCGGCGTCTACGGTGCGCGCAAAGTCTGGCGTCAGCTTGGCCGAGAAGGGGTCGAAGTCGCCCGATGTACGGTAGAGCGGCTGATGCGTGAGATGGGCCTCCAGGGCGTCGTACGCGGCCGACCGTTCAAGACCACGGTCACCGATCATGCGGCCTTTCGACCGCCGGATCTCGTTCAACGGGACTTCTCCGCCGATCGTCCGAATCAGCTTTGGGTGGCGGATCTCACCTACGTCGCCACGTGGGCGGGCTTCGTCTACGTGGCCTTCATCACCGACGTCTTCTCGCGAAGGATCGTGGGCTGGCGTGTGTCGAGCTCGCTTCGAAGCGATCTTGCGTTGGATGCTCTCGAGCAGGCGCTCCATGCACGACCGGATCTCGACCAGCTCGTTCATCACAGCGACCGCGGCGTGCAGTACGTTTCGATCCGTTACACCGACCGACTGGCCGATGCCGGGATCGAGCCCTCTGTGGGAAGCGTGGGCGACTCATACGACAACGCCCTGGCCGAGACGATCTTCGGCCTCTACAAGACCGAGGTCATTCGCCGGAGAAGGCCGTGGCGAAACCTCGAAGAGGTCGAGTACGCCACGCTGGAATGGGTCGACTGGTTCAATCATCGACGATTGTTCGAACCGATCGGGAATATCCCCCCGGTGGAGTTCGAACAGCTCTACTATCAATGCCAAGAAGGTCCGGTCATGGAGGCCGGACTCAACTAACGGGGTCTCCGAAGAACCCGGGGCGGTTCACATTGCCGTCGCCGGCGTAGGGGTCAAGTCCGACACCCTACTCATGGCGGGTCAGCGGAATTGGATCCCGATGAGCATCAACTTCGTACCGGCGCGGATCCTCAAGACCCACTGGGAGGCTGTAGACGAAGGGGCGCACGAGACCGGCGCGAAGGCGGACCGCTCGAAGTGGCGCATCGCCCGAGAGGTATACATTGCCGACACAACGGAGGAGGCAAGGCGGGATGCGCTACACGGAGTCCTGGCCCGCGACTACGAGAGTTATCTCATCCCGCTTCTATCGAGGTTGGGGATGCTGGATCTGCTGAAGATCGACCCCGATATGCCCGATGCCGATGTCACATCGGAGTATCTGGTGGACAACATATGGTTGGTGGGCAGTGCCGACGCTGTGGCCGCCAGGCTGCGGCGACTCTACGATGACGTGGGCGGCTTCGGCGTCTTGCTTGCCATGGCCCACGAGTGGCAGCCCAAGGACAAGTGGGTCCGCTCCATGACGTCGTTGATCAAGGACGTGTTGCCCAGGCTTCCGAACTCGGATTAGAGGCCCTGACGGATTCGTCGTGGTCGCAGGCTCAGCCGATCTGCGTGAAGCGCAGCGGGTAGTGGTGGAACGACTCGACCCCCGTCGCGGTGACACGGACCGCCTCGCCCAGCTGCACGCCGCGGGTGGCGTCCTCGGTGGTAATGGCCGGCTGCACCACAACCGTCTGGCCCTCCACGAACGTGAACGGCGCGTGCGGCTCGGGACTGGTGGGGCGGGTGCGGATCATCGGCGTCCAGGTGCCGCCGAACCCGTGCACGACCTCGTCCCAGATCGTGTACCCCTGATCGTGCAGGTACTGGACCTGGTCCAGCACGTCTTCGGTGGTGGCGCCGGGCCGAATCGTGTTGCACACGCGGCGGAAGATCTCCTCGGCCACGTCGTACATGCGCTGGTACTCGGGAGTGGGCGGCTCACCGATCGCGAACGGGCGGAGGACTTGCGCCCAGTAGCCGTGATAGAGCGCGCTGATCTCCGTGATCAGTACGTCGCCCTTCTGCAAGACCCGGTTCGACTGCCACTGCGCGGGCACCGGTAGCTGGGGGTCCCGCATGGGCGTGGATCCCATGTAATGAATGAGGTTGCGCCCGCCGTGCTCGAGATAGGACGCCTGAACGATCGCGGCGAGCTTGTGCTCGGTCATACCCGGCTGGACTTCCTTCTCCAACGCCCACATGGTTCGATCGGTCAATTCTGCGGCGCGTTGCAGGATGGCGATCTCTTCCTCGCTCTTGACCAGGCGCAGCTCGGCCGTGGCGGCATTGAAGTCGACCAGATCGACGTTGGGGAGGGCGGCCTCGATGCTGCGCCAGCGCTCGTGCGTGATCGGACCCGCGATGCCGATCCGCCTGGGCCGCTGACGCTTCTCGTCCAGAGCGCCGGCGATACTCTGCCCGAGATCTGCGCCGAACCAGCGGATGTCCGGGAAGATGGAGAGCTTCCGAGCCAACGGAATGTGATTGGAGAACGTGACGAAAAGCGTGGGATCGCCATCGAGAGGAAAGACGAGCGCACCCTCCCAGGAAGTCTCCCAGTTGCAAAACCACTGGATCTCATTGTGCAGGACCATGTTGCCGTAGGTGATGACGGCATCCACGTCGTGCTGCGCCATCTGTTTGCGGGCAGCGGCATGGCGCCGGCTGAATTCCGCGTCGCTAAAGCGCGGATACAGGCCATCGCTGGTGAGCAGCTCGTCGACGGTGCCAGGCATGTAGTCCTCCAATCCGGTCCGACAAGGCGTCGGCCGGCGTCGTAGCCCAGTTTACCGCAGGCTTTCGAAGTTCAGACGCCGCAGCGGGGCGAGAGGCCGAAGCCTACAGATACTTCTGGAACCACCCGATGGCTTCGGCCATCGCTTCGCCGAGTCCTGGATCCGCGTAGAGTCCGGTTTGATCGTAGGGAAGCAGCGCAAGGCGCTTGGGTTCGTGGGCCTTCTCGTAGGCCTCGAGCAGCTGGTCCATGGGGTGGATCATGTCGTACCCAGCCGTCGCGACGATCAGCAGCGGACGCGGCGCGATCTGGTGGATCACGCTTTCGGGGACGAATTCGATCACCTTCTCGACGGACTCGAGCGTGATGTCCGGCCGCCAGGTCTTGAGATTCTTCTGGGCCTCCTCGATGAACCCGATGATCTGGCTATCCACCTGCATCGCGCACACTTCGCCGTCGGACGCGAGGCGGGCAGCGCGCACCCGTGCGCCCTTGCCGCTCCGGAAGCGTTCGCGGCGATCCTCGACCAACCGGTCCTGCAGCTCGATCCATGTGTCGCTGACGCGAAGGGACTGCATCCAGCGGCGGCCGTTCACCACCGGGACCTGGGCCACCACCGCTTTGGCGCGGAGCTCGACGCCCCCGGTGTAGATCACCGTCGCGCCACCAAAGCTCGTCCCCCAGATCCCGATGCGGTCGGAATCGACCTCGTCCCGGGTCTCGAGGTAGCTGATCGCGTTGCGATAGTCCTCTACCTGGTTCAGCGGGAAGAGCTGTCCGCGGGGCTCGCCAGGACTCTCGCCAAAGCTGCGGTAGTCGATGGCCAGGGTGACGAAGCCCGCTTCCGAGAAGCGCTTTCCCTCCTCGCCGAGCGCTTCTTTGACGAAGCTAAAGCCGTGCCCGATCACGATGGCCGGTTGTCCATTTCCGCCGTTCTCTGGGAGGTAGAGGTCGCCGGCGCAGCGGCCGTCGCCGCTCGAAAACTCGACAGTCTCGATTGTCATGGGGGTTCTCCTGGTTGGCCTGCCACGCTACGCCGCCCCCCGAGGTCCTGTCAACGGAAGAAAAGGCCCGCCAGGCGCGCGAAGGCCTCATCACATGGACTTGGGTTCCGCCAGGGGTGGGAGCACCCTCTCGATGGCTTCCGCGATATCGAGCAGCCGGCGATCCTGACCGCTGTAGCCGTCGAAGGTGACGGAGAGCGGCAGCCCGGCCTTGTCCATCCCCGAGTACATCGAGATGGATGGCGTTCTCATCGCGGGCGCGAACAGCATGTTTGCTCCAATCAATAGCTCGGGAAGCATCTCGCCCAGCGGACCCACGCGCTCCATCACGTCCCCGCCATCGTTGGGCGTATTGGGGACCTTGCTGGTCGGGTACATCAGGATGTCTAGCTCGTTCTCGCTCATGACCCTTTGATAGGTCCTGCGAGCCTCCGCCACTTGCGCCACCAGCTCGAAATACGCTTCCCCCGTGGGCGCGTTGTTCATACTGGTCAGCCAGGCTTGCTTCAGACCGTCCATGTGAAGCTCGTGCATCAATTCGAAACCCGAGCGGTCGTAGATGCGATGACGGTTGAAGTAGTGCGCCACCGACGCCGGAAAATCGGCCGCCAACATGGTGAGAACGACGTCGTAGATCTCTGCGGCCGGTAAGCCACTGACCTCCACCAGGCTGGCACCTGCGCGGGACAGCGTGCTCATGGTCTGGTCAGTGTTTTCCTGCACCCAAGGGTGGACCTCGGCGAAGAAGCCCGCCTTCTGATAGCCGATCCGCACGTTCTCGAGATCCTCTCGCCCGGGCTCGTTCTTCGGCCGATCCACGGCGCAGATGCTGTCCAAGAGTTTGATGTCGGCCACCGAGCGAGCGACGGGACCGAGCGTATCGGAGAAAGCAAGGGGCATGGTGCCCGCCGTCGGCCAGCGCCCGGTCGTCGGCCGCAGTCCTTGCACGCCGTTCATGGCGGCTGGCACCCGCACCGAGCCACCCGTGTCCTCCGCGACTGCGAAGGGGACGATGCGTGCCGCGACCGCTGCCCCGGAGCCGCCGCTGCTGCCGCCGGTCTTGTAGGCGCGGTTGAACGGGTTGCCCGTATCACCGGTCATGGGGTTTTCCGTTGTCCACCACAGAGACAATGCGGGAATCTGAGTCTTGCCGATGCAGATCGCGTCGGCCTCTTTGTAGATCTTGACCAGATCAGCGTCCAGCAACGGCTCGAAGGTCGAGAGCGAGGGATGTCCGGAGATCGTGTAGTACTCGACCATATCCACGCTGTCTTTCAGGGCATAGGGCACACCCTGAAGCGCGCCCACGAGCTTGCCTTCTCTTCTCTTGGTATCCACGACGGTGGCAGCGCCATGTACGTACTCGGGAGAGATCTGGGTGAAGATGTTGTACCCGTCGAATTTGCCTGCCTGCGTCAACGCCGCAGTGCAATAGTCGACGCAAGAGACCTCTCCCGACTTGAGTGCATTCACGCCATCCACAAGACTCAGCCGGATGATCGCGTCGTGAGAAAGGGATGGTGCGCCCGCTCTCGTACGCGAAACCGAAGGAACGGCCGCCAGGGCAAGAAAAGTGAAGGATGCTCCGGCCGTCTTCAGAAAATCGCGCCTGCCGATGTCGGCGGCGGGTTCGATCTCGCTGGTCGTTGCTACGCTACCCAGACTGCGACGCGTTCCACGCTGCCTGTGCTGCCTGCCAGGTCACCAGTGCGAGCGTGTTGCCATCTTCATCAATGAAGTTCAATGGGCCCAGGAAGGTCATGTAGAACTGGCTGTCTTCCAGGAAGTAGGTCTGGTCGTGGCGAGCGTTGCATGCTTCGTAACCGTACCCGAGACCTGTCGCCGTCGACCCACCTTCCTCGGTTCCGCCCCGTACCGTCATTTTCCCCTTGATGAAGAAGTACTCACCCGGCCCGATGTGCACGTGCCGTGCAAACGAGGACCCGGCGGGACAGTCGAAGATCGCCGTCCAGGCACCCATCTCGGGAGAAACGTTCAGAAGCTTCCACCTGATTGGACCGTTACTGAGAGCCTCGGGAAAGGGCGCCCACTCCATGCTGTCTACCTGGACGTAGCGTCCCCCGACTGGGGCTAGCTTCTCGAATTCCGCCCCTGATGATGGACTCACAACTGGCCTCCTTTGGGTCTGAGCCAAGCTCTGGTTGCAGTAGTCGCCAAATCCTACGCCAAACACGCCCGGGATAGAAGCCCAACCGGCATGCCTGGTGGGACCCCTCTGCAACGGGTGCGCCTCCTCAGGGCTCATGGCTCCAAGGTGGCGTTGATGAACAGGAATTCGCGACGGCCGGGCCTAGAACGCCGCCGCGAGCTTGGCGTTCCAGTCTCGGGGCAGGTCGATGCGCTTCGCGGTCGGAAAGCCGAGTCGGCCGTTGTGCGAAAACGCGTAGGCGTTCGTGCGGAGCGGGTCGCCGGCCACCGCGATCATGAAGTGGTCAGGGTCGCTGACGATGACCGTTCGAAGTAGCGCGATGCTCCACTCGCATCCTTGTCTGGGAGGACGCTGAAAATGTCCCTAATCGGACGGTGAAAGTGTCCCGAAAAACGTGTGAACATCGGGCAGGAGCCGGCAGTTCCCGGCCCCATTTGGCACTACGTGGCACAAGATCGACCCCTACATGTAGTGGTGAGGGGTTGTTCGGCTCGACCATCTAGGATCAGGAGCGCAACAGAGGACGCTGAAAACGTCACGAATCGGACGATGAACGCGCCGCCAAAAACGGGAGAAAACGCCTACGAGCCCACGACTACCGGCAACTTGTTCTGCGTTGCTTGCTACCGCTGGACTGGAGCTCTGGGTGGACGTTGGAGGCAAGGTTACACGTAGCGGCCGCCGCGCTCTATGACCTCGATCTTGTAGCCGTCGGGGTCCTCGAGGAAGAAGAAGCGGGCCAGCGCCTGGCCCTCGTGCTTCATCTCCACGACGTCGCGCGGGGAGACTCCGGCCGCGAGCAGGCGGCGGTGCTCCGACTCGATGTCCTCCACGGTCACGGCCACGTGGCCGTAGCCGCTACCGTGGCTGTACGGCTCGCTCTGGTCGTGATTGTGTGTGAGCTCGAGCTTGAAGTCGCTCTCGTCGCTGCGCAGATACACGAGGGTGAAGTCGTCGAAGTCGAAGCGCTCGGCCACCTCGAGCCCGAGCGCCTCCTTATAGAACGCCGTCGAGCGCTCGAGATCGAACACCCGGATCATGGTGTGGACAGCCTTTGCCATGGACTCGAATCCTCCTACGCGGCCTTGTTTCGGGCGTATTCCTGCGCCTTCCGCTCGAGCGAACTGACCAGCTTCGCCTTGGGTGCCTTCTTGTGTGTCACATTGGTCTGGGCAGCCGGCGGATACTCTATCTGTTTCCCTCCTAGCAGCTCTTCGATCCCTGGGTGGCCGGGTCGCTTCGTGTGCTCGCCAGCGTTTGGCTGCCACCCCGCATCCATTGTTCCTGCAGCGTACTCTAGTGTCCCGAAAACGGGCCAAAATCGGCGCACGAGCCGGCCCCATTTGGCACTACGTGGCACAAGAGCGCCCCCTACATGTACGCGTACATGCGCGTTCGAAGGACCTCTGGGATCGCCACGTCGTGCCATCCAGCCCAGCTCCCGCGAGAAGACCGCGCACGACCTCCGGGTCGGCGAGCTACAGTGGCCGCCAGAGGACGGTGAAAACGTCACGAATCGGACGGTGAATGCGCCGCTAAAAAACGGGACAAAACGCAGAGATCGGCAATGCGGCTGTACGAGCAGCTTCCGGCGAGCGAGCGGCACGAGCCCGGTTGCCGATCACGGTGATCGACCGGCAGAGTCTGGGCGAGGCGCTCGCCTGGTGGCGCAAATCCTACGCAACGTAGGGTACTAGATGTTACCGGCGAGCTGAATCGCCCGAGGCAGTCGCACGCCCAGGTGCACGGGGCAGCCACGAGGGTTCGAGCCGCCCGCAGCGCCGCTCACGTTTTAGCGGCGGTACTGTGCCAACGGGGTGAACAGCAAAAGGTGATCTCGGATGGAGGCCCTCGCTCGCTTCGTCGAGTACTACAACCACGAGCGGCTGCACGAAGCCATTCCGCAAATGGGAGCGAGAACCCTCTCTAAGAAAATCGGCCCAACGGTCCCAGAAGATCTGACGACGTACACTCGCCAGAAGAGCCTGTTCGACGAAGAGGAACCGGAACCGAGCTGCTTCTGCGACTAGGTAAAAGATGTTGTGCCGTAGTGTGCCACGTAGTGCGGGGGTGGGATGAAAGCGCTGGAGAAATAATCCCCCTCACCTACAAGGGGGTGCCGCGCGCGCAGCCGCACGGGCCCTGCATGCCGCCTCGTTTCCCTCCTGCGCGCCTCGCGGCCGTCGGGTTTTCCCCCGTTTTGACCCAGGTCGCCACGGCCCCCTGCACCCGATGCAGATCGGGCCTAAACCCAAGAATGCACACCCCTTCGGAAGAGAGGGCACAACCCCCCACCACTACATGTAGGGGTTGATCTTGTGCCACGTAGTGCCGCGTAGTGCCACGTAGTGCCAAATGGGGCCGGCTCGTGCCCCGATGTTGATCGCGGTCCGCGGGCGGAAGTCGGACTCGTGGTGTTCGTGACCCTGATCCTTGTCTGGGAGGACGCTGAAAATGTCCCTAATCGGACGGTGAAAGTGTCCCGAAAAACGTGTGAACATCGGGCAGGAGCCGGCAGTTCCCGGCCCCATTTGGCACTACGTGGCACTACGTGGCCGGCCTTCGAGAAAGCTGCGGAGGCCTGCCGCCTCGCTGACGCTGCCGGCGAACGCGTTCGCCTGGGCTTCGCAGTAGTCATAGGCCCTGACGAGCCCGACCCGCACGGTGGGCTACCGGCAGTGAGGACGCATCTCAACACCCTCTATGTGACGACCCAGGGCGCTTTTCTGTTCAAAGATGGCGAGACGGTGCTTGTATGCGAATCGAAGGCAAGCCAAAGCTGCGCGTTCCCGCGCACAACCTGGAGGAGATCGTCTGCTTTGGCAATGTCTCGTGCACGCCTTTTCTCCTGAGACACTGTGCGAATAGGGGAGTTCGGCTCTCGTTTCTCAGCCGTCATGGGCGTTTCCTCGCACGCGTCCAGGGACCGACGACAGGGAACGTGCTACTCCGTCGTGCACAGTACCGGCGTGCGGATGATGCAGCCGCTTCGGCCAGCCTTGTTCGATCGATCGTGCTCGCCAAGATCTCCAACTGTCGAGGGGTATTGATGAGGTCTCGCCGCGATCAAGACCAGATTGACCGGGCGCTGGGTCTTTCCGATGCGCTCTCTCCATTGCGACGAACAATGAGCCTGGAGTTTCGACAGCGGAGGCTTCTCGGCCTTTGATGTAACGCCCAGAGGTCCCGCAAGTTTCAAACTGACCCACTACCCGAAGAACGGCTAACTTGACAATACCCCCAACATGCCAGCTCATACGCGCCGTTGGCTGCCGTTCGGACCGAATCAGTCTCCCGAGATTGTGATCCGCTGATTCGTGATGTAACGGCCGTCCTCCGAGCAAAGGTGTGACCCTCTCTTAGATCATCGACCCAATCTGTCCAAACTCGGCTGACGGCCTACAATCGCGGGATTTCGTGAGACGGGGCTGGACTAGGTGTGGTGCCCCAGGACGTTGTTTACACCTGAGGGCTCTCTGAGAAGATGGGGTTGTTCGACGACCTCAGACTTCAAGGAGAACCCCCAGGTGCGACTTCATCCTAACGCGAAGCTGACTCCGTGGGCTCGCCATCGTTTGGCGCAGCGAGTTCGAAAGCAGGGTTGGCCGCTGGCTCGTGCCGCTCGAGAAGCCGGTGTGAGCCGCCCGACGGCCTACAAATGGTTGAACCGGTTCGACTCCGAAGGCCAGGTCGGATTGCAGGACCGGTCCTCTCGTCCGCACCGAATCCCGAAACGGACGCCGCTCAAGGCGATTCGCCGCATGGAGCGGCTGCGGCGGCGTCGGAAGACCGCGTGGGAGATCGCGCTGGAGACCGGGATCCCGGCATCGACGGTCTCGCGGCATCTCAAGCAGCAGGGTCTGGGCCGGATTTGGCGGCTGGAGGAGGAGCTCGACCGCCGCAGCGCTACGAGCATGCCGCTCCTGGAGATCTGTTCCACATCGATGCCAAGCGCTTCGCGCGGATCGAGGGGGTCGGACACGCGATTCACGGCGATCGCAGTCGCAAGAAGCGAGGAGTGGGCTGGGAGGTGGCGTTCGTCTGCGTCGATGACCATACGCGCCTGGCCTACGCCGAGGTGCTGCCCGCCGAGAACGCAAAGTACGCCGTGGCGTTCTTTCGTCGAGCGTTGCGCTGGTTCGGGCGACTCGGGATCCGCTGCCAGCGCCTGCTCACGGACAACGCCAAGTGCTATGCGGAGGCCAAGGCCTTCCGCACGCTATGCGAGGAAGAAGGCATCCTGCAGAGCTTCACCCGTCCCTACACGCCCAAGACCAACGGCAAGGCGGAGCGCTTCATCCAGACGCTCAAGCGACGCTGGGCCTATCGCCAACCGTTCCGGACCTCCGCGATCCGGGCCGCCTCGCTTCCCGCCTGGCTCAAGCACTACAATCATCACCGACCCCATCGAAGCCTGGGAAAGAAACCGCCCATGGCAAGACTCAGACAGACCCGCCAACAACGTGCTTAGGTCCCACACCTAGTCCCTGTTCTCCGGATGGGCAACATCCAGAAGGGTCGTATCGATTGGAGCGATCTCGTCTACACCTCTGACAAGGAGGAGATCGAGCACTATTCGCTGAAGCCCGGTGACGTCCTATTCAATCGCACCAACAGCTGCCGAGATCCAGTCCTACCTAACTCACCAGCTGAGGTCGATCTCGACTGTCGATTACAAGCACTCGTAGAGCGCCGCCTGCCCCCCGGCCGCCGGGGGAATTACCCAACCTGAACAGGCGGGCAGTGCGGCTCCAGATGATTTTCTCTCTACCACAAAAAAAAAGAAGGGCCGAAGCCCTTCTTTTCCGAGTGGTTTCTGCCGGAAGACAGACCGACTCTTTACTCAGCGTCCTTTACTTAGAGTCATAGTTCACCGTGTCAGTGCTCCCAGTCATCATGTTGACGATGACGGTGGCCACGTCAATCTGTGTCGACTGGGCTTCCGCGACGAAGGTCGCGGCTGTACGGGTGCGACCTTCGACCGTCGGGACGGGAGGCCGCCTCCACGTGGATCACCTCGGCGCCGAGTGCGGCGAGCGCCATGGTCGAGGTCGGACCCGCCCACCAGGCGGTGCTGTCCAGCACCGTGATCCCGTGCAGGGGAAGCTCGGTGTTCGAGCCCGCTTCGGGCAAGTGAGGCGCGCGCGCGTCCGGGGGGCCGGCGTCCCCCAGGGCGGGAGCTGGCCGGATCTCCGGCGGGGGCTCGTCGTCGATCCGCCAGGGGCGTCGAGGCATGACGAACTCACCCTCGGGATCGGAAGAGAACACGCCCCGCTCGACGAAGTGGTCGACGCGCTGAACGGTCTCGCCGTTGCAGACGGGTGCGACCGGGATCCGCTCAGTCGTCCTCATCCTCGTCTTCCGGGGGGAGTCGTCCCTTGAGTCTTGCTGTGATCCCTGCCCAATAGTGCCTCACGACCAGCAGCCCGCCAAGCACTGCGGCGACCAAGCTCTGGAACATGAAGCTCACCGAACCTGGATCGATGTAGGCCTGCGCCTCGCGCGTGAGCACGGTCTGAAAGGCCACGGCGACGACCACGATCCACGCCCAGGCAGACATTCTCCGAACACTCATCTGCTGGCTCCCTAGACGACGCGCGTGTCGCCCACACACTTACCCCCTTTCTACTCTCTGGGCCGGCGCCACGCAACAGAGCCGCGGCAAGCGCCCTCCCCTCAGAGTGATGCTCGCAAGCAGCGAGGGGCCGTGGCGCATGGTGGGCCGGTGCGCGCCTACTCTCGGGCGCTTAGCGCCTTGACGGGACCGGAGCGGATTCCAGCGGTCGGGACCACATCAAGCTCGGAAGAGCTTGTAGTATGTTGCGTCCGGGCGGCGCGAGAAGGAGCAGCCGGTCGGGTCAGATCAGTATCTCGGCTATGAAGCAGGAAGGTTTCTCGGGATGTCAGAGGGTACCGACGACGCAGCTCGGGTGTTCGTGGTTCTCGGGATGCACCGAAGCGGTACGAGTGCAGTGGCGCGAGGGGTCCAGGCACTTGGAGTCACCCTTGGGAGCCCACTCCTACCCCCCAACGCTGAGAACCCGGGAGGGTTCTGGGAACATGAAGCAATAGTCGATCTGAACGAGAGGTTACTCCGCGCGCTCCACCTGCGCTGGGACTCCATACGCTTGATCCGTCCTGAGAGCTGGGAGTCGGATGAGGTCGAGGCATTCTTGGCTGAGTTCTCAGATCTAGCCGCGCGATACTTTCGAGGAGAGCATCGTTGGGCTTTCAAAGACCCCCGAACGATGCGCCTGCTTCCCTTTTGGCAGCGGGCCCTTCTCCGCGGTGGGTTTGCCCCCAGTTACATATTCGTCGTGCGGAATCCGCTGAGTGTCGCAGAGTCTCTTCGGAGTCGGAATCAGTTTTCCATAATCAAGAGTCAACTGCTGTGGCTCGCTTACAATTTGCCCGCGGTCAGCGCTCTCCGGGACAGCGCGGTTGTCTTCGTCGACTACGATCGGTTGGTGGACTCACCTGTGAGAGAACTCGGCCGTGTCGCGAAGACCCTGGGTCTCGACCTCGAGAATGCGAAGGAAGAGCTGAGTGGTTACGCGGAGGAGTTTCTCGATCCCGCGCTGCGACACTTCCGACTCACGGCGGAGGATCTTCGCAGGCATCCGGATGTACTCGATCCCGTTAGGCGGGCATATCAGTGGTTGCATCAGCTCGCTGCCGACGAGATCACCCTTAGGGACCACCCTCTGCTCAGCGGATGGTCGGCTCTAGAGCGGAGCTGGCGGTCATCGTCGAAGCTGGCGGAGTGCATTGACGAAGTCGAGGCTCATTTGGTGGAGCTGCAGGAAGCTCATCAAGAGGCGCTGGAGAACGCGAGGTCCGAGTGGGATGAGGCGACGGCTGCAAGGAGGTTGCTCGAAGGAGAGAGGGTGCGCTTGGAGAAGCGCGCCAGCGATCTAGTCGTCGAGAGGGACGAGGCCACGGCTGCAAGGAGGTTGCTCGAAGGAGAGAGGGTGCGCTTGGAGAAGCGCGCCAGCGATCTAGTCGTCGAGAGGGACGAGGCCACGGCTGCAAGGAGGTTGCTCGAAGGAGAGAGGGTGCGCTTGGAGAAGCGCGCCAGCGATCTAGTCGTCGAGAGGGACGAGGCCACGGCTGCAAGGAGGTTGCTCGAAGGAGAGAGGGTGCGCTTGGAGAAGCGCGCCAGCGATCTAGTCGTCGAGAGGGACGAGGCCACGGCTGCAAGGAGGTTGCTCGAAGGAGAGAGGGTGCGCTTGGAGAAGCGCGCCAGCGATCTAGTCGTCGAGAGGGACGAGGCCACGGCTGCAAGGAGGTTGCTCGAAGGAGAGAGGGTGCGCTTGGAGAAGCGCGCCAGCGATCTAGTCGTCGAGAGGGACGAGGCCACGGCTGCAAGGAGGTTGCTCGAAGGAGAGAGGGTGCGCTTGGAGAAGCGCGCCAGCGATCTAGTCGTCGAGAGGGACGAGGCCACGGCTGCAAGGAGGTTGCTCGAAGGAGAGAGGGTGCGCTTGGAGAAGCGCGCCAGCGATCTAGTCGTCGAGAGGGACGAGGCCACGGCTGCAAGGAGGTTGCTCGAAGGAGAGAGGGTGCGCTTGGAGAAGCGCGCCAGCCTCGTCACGAGGACGGCGGCTCGCGCAGCCTTGGAGGAGGAACGTACGAAGCTCGAGCGGTACGCCTCTCTGCTCCTTCAAGAGCGTGATAAGGCCGTTTGAAGACTGAGGGTAAGAAATTGGAGCACTATGTGGCGCGTCTTACTCAAGAGCGTGACAAAGCCATGGCAGCGGCGAAGGCTTTCGAGAAGGAGCGTGACAAGCTGGAGAGGTATCTCCGAGAAGTTAAGAACGACTAACGGCTGATCAGAGCTGCGTCTACTTCAGCCTCCGGTGCACCTCGATCTCATGAATCAGGTACTCGCCTTCTGCCCTCCCCGGATCGATCCGAATCCTCCCGGCAATACCCGCAGTAGGAATCTCGAGAGTCATGACGTTCCTTCCTCTTCGTGTCTTGCTTCGGACGGAACGAGCTTCAGTGTAGTGGGTCTCCCCAGCGGTTGTGTAGAAGATCTGACACGTCGATTCATGTGGACTCGTCAGATCGATTCTCACTATTACACCGTGCGACATCTCTTCGGAGAAGGGGGGTAGGATCAACTGAGGATCTCTCCCTGTGGCCCGAATCCTGATCTCCGGGCTTCGGTCGTCGTCCCGTTCGACGAGCTCCGCGTCACCCCCAAACGCTAAGACGCTCGCATCCCGTTGCCCCCGGATGTGCAGTACCACGTCGCCTCGCGCGAACAAATGAGTCAGATTTATCACCCGGTCCCGATGAATCTCTCCTCCGGCAATCGTGTAGCGGACCAAGCGATCGGTGAGTTCGTCCCGTCCAAGCTTGTCGAACCAGTGGTAGAAGCGAGTCCCCCGCGATCTTGGTAGATCGGGGTCCAACAGCGAATGGCCCTCAAGCGCGTCGGGAATCGGAAGATCTAGTGCGTCTAGAACCGTCGGTGCGATATCCAGAAGCGTTACTTCCGCTTCGGACACGGCGAAATCGACGTCGCCTCCAGTACCTGCTGGCTTCACTAGTAGCAGAACCCTCGACCGGCCCCAGCTGAACTCGAGGCTATCAAGGCCTAAGTACTGCACTGGAATCAACCGATCCTCTTCTCTTTTGTACCGACTCCCATGATCCCCGTGGACGAGAATGAGCGCATCTTCGAATCGCCCCAGCTGTTTCAGCCGAGTAACCAGATCGACGATTATCAGGTTTGCGCAGCTGGTCTGGTCCTGCGGAGTTGTCTTCTCCAGTTCCCCGGTCTCGATGAACGTGTGGCCGCAGTCCGGGCGGAGGACGATCGGGAAGTGGGGGATCAGCAGATGCAACAGGACATAGCGGTTCGATGCCGAGAGGCTCTCCTCCCTCTCCAGGTATCTAGTGAAGCTGGCGTACGAGATTGTCGGCGCGGTTTGAGGCAGGAGCTTGCGCTCTTTGAGATCTTGCAGGTCTTCGCTCGGAATCAGCCGCTCGGAAACCTGGTGGGGAAAGTGTCGGTAGAGCCACAGATTCCGAAAGGTGCGACTGAGATCCGCGCTCGCAGCGCGAGGAACGAACTGAGAGTGAGAGACTCGGTAGTGGAAGTACGTCTGTTCGAAGTCGTGGGCGGGCTTGTGAATGAAGGCGTAGGTCTCGTACTCGGCCTCAAGCAGCGAATATAGGAACGAATCGGGCGTGTTGTATGCCGACCACCAGTAGCGAGCTTGCGATCCGTCATATTTGTAGTTTCTTCCGGTGAACGTCGCTGCGAGTGCCATCGTAGTCCGCCCGAAGACCGTTGTGGCGTCGGGGAAGTAGGTAAAACCTTTCAGGGCGTCCTCAAGCTCGGGCGAGCGAGTCAGCTCGAAGAGATCCGTCTGGTACTCGTCGAAGACCACGTGGTAGACGTTGGGGAGACGTGTCGACGGCTCTGGCCCCGCGCGACCCTCGAGAAGCTTCGGCGCTGAGGCAGGAGCGGATTCGAATCTCGCCATAAAGATCACCGTCTCGCTGACAACGAATGCAAGGCCCAGAAGGCCGAAGAGCTTTGCTGCAGTCCTTACCTGGACCTTGGCTGCCGCGGTGACGCAGAGCGCGTAGACGAACGCGAGCACCGTTAACGTGGCGTTGGCATCCATCACCGACGGAGAGATACCGCGGAGAGTGGAGTAAGCCAGCGCAAATGGGCCAGCCAGATAGTAGGCAAAGAGCGCCAGCCTGAACGAGAGGGGCCCGGACCGCACGTAGAGGGCTGCGCCCACGACGCAGCCTACGCATGCGCAGGCGAGGAAAGGCAGGAGAACTCCGACTTGGTAGTCTAGTTCCCCCTGATTCCCGAGATAGAGGGAGTTCGACGTCGACAAGAAGAGCATTACCGGCGTCGCCATCACGGAAAGGCCAGCAGTCAAGCGCTCTTCCGCTTTCCGAGTCGGCATGATGCTTAGTCTACTACGCGACAGATACCTCGAATTTCCGCATCCAGAGCTCGATTAGCACGAGCTGCCAGAGCTGCGTTCCGAAGTTCAAAGTGCCGGCCTGATGGTGGTCCCACATCGATTCGACATGGCCCATATTGAAGAGTTCGCGAAGTGCTGCGTCTCGCGAGAATAGTGTGGCGTGTACCGGGTCCTTCAATCGGGTCTTGATCCACTCGTCAATGGGCACGGGGAAACCCATCTTCGGACGGTATAGGAGGTCGTCAGGAAGCACACCTTGCAGAGCCTGCTTGAGAATCGACTTTCCGCGCCCCGCCTCATCGATTTTGTACTCGTCTGGTAGTCCGGCGCAAAATTCGGCGAATACGTGATCGAGAAAGGGGCAACGGAGCTCGACGGAAGCCGCCATGCTCATCTTGTCTGCCTTCATCAGAAGATACGCGGGAAGATTTACGTTGCAGTCCACGTAGAGCATTTTTCCGATTAGCGTTGGCGCGAGGGAGTCGATCCGCTCTCGGAGAGGCCCTTGATTAGGGGAGAAGCCCTCCATGATGCCGCCTTGGTATAGATCCTCGCGAAGACCGGCATAGAACCCGTAGACCGATGCCTTCAAGAATTGATACTCGACCGGCTGGGTGAGTCTCCACAGGAGAGTGTTCTCACCCGGCCACTCACCAGCGCCAAAGCGCTTCCAAAGCCACTTTCTGAGCCCCATAGGAAGGAGTGTGGATCTCGAGGCGACGCCGCCGAGCAGTTCGAGACCGTTTTGATAGCGAGACTCGTATCCTGCAAGTAGCTCGTCGCTGCCCTCTCCGGACAAGAGTACCTTGACCGACTTCCGGGCTTCGCGGCAGATGTAGAAGAGGGCAACGGTCGCGGTATCGCACAGTGGTTCGTCTAGGTGCCAGACCACATCTTGGAGGGTCTCCCAGTAGCTGTCGCCCTCCATCACAAACTCGTTGTGGTCGGTGCCGTACCGCTTCGCGACGGCGCGCGAATAGTGGAATTCGTTGAATCCCTCTACGTCGAACCCGATTGAGAAGGTGCGGAGGGTGGTGTTGGAGATACGAGAGGCGAGCGCCACAATGGCAGATGAGTCAACCCCTCCGGAGAGAAGAACGCCAACGGGAACGTCTGCGCGCAAACGGAGTCGGATCGACTCCTCGAGGTTTTGCACCAAGAGGTCGGCAGCGTCAGCGCGACTGACTGCCTGCGCGCTGCTGGGGTAGCTCAGGCGCCAGTAGCGGTCCTGCTGGGTACTTCCGTCCAGCCTTAACTGCAGGCAGTGGCCTGGCTCCAGCTTGTGTATCTCCCGAAACATGGTGTCGGGTTCAAGAACCGCGAGCCACGTCAGAAAGTTGTCGAGCCCGCGTCGGCTGATCACCCGCGGGACGTGCGGAAATTGCAGAATTGCCTTGATCTCGGAGCCGAAGATGAGGGCGTCCGCACTGCGATAGTAGTAGAGTGGCTTCTTGCCGAATCGATCCCTAGCCAGGACGAGTGTTTTGGAGCGGCCGTCCCAGATGGCGGCGGCGAACATGCCGCGAGCAAGTGAGAAGGCCTCGACTCCGTACAGTTCATAGAGTCTGAGCAAGACTTCGATGTCGCTCTTCGTATGCAGCTTCGCCTCGGGCGGCAGGCGTTCTCGGAGCTCGATGTAGTTGTAGATCTCACCGTTGCAGACGATCGCTACCTTGCGATCCTCGCTGAACATGGGTTGGCTTCCGGTGGAGAGATCTATGATGCTAAGCCTACGCATCGCGAGACCAACGCATCCGCCCTCGAGCACCACCTGCCCGGCCTCGTCGGGCCCACGGTGGAACATGCTGTCGCGCGCCCGTGCTAGAGCTGTGGCATCAACAGGCTCACCGTTTAGATTGACACGTCCGACGATGCCGCACATCTGGCGGGACATTACAGTCGCGACTCATAACTAGCAAGCGTGCCCTCGACCTTCCACGCACATCTTCGCACAGCCTTCCACCACCTCTCACCTGCTCGATCGGGACTTTGTCCTCACTAGGGACTCGACGAGATCACGCCACTTTGCCGCTTGTGCGTCGAGGCTGTAGTGTCTTCGGACATAGTCGCGTCCTGCCGTCCCCATCTTCTCTCGGAGCGCCGGGTCAGCGATCAGCCGCTCGAGGTGTTCGTACCACTCGCCTGAAGTGCGAGCTAAGAGTCCCGTTACGCCTGGCTGCACGATTTCGGCGTTCACGCCAACAGGCGAGATCACAATCGGAACAGCTGCCGACATAAACTGCAGAGCTTTGAATCCGCACTTGCCTCTGCCTATCTCGTCGTCTTCGACCGGCATGACGCCGATGTCCATGTCAAGGATGCTGGCAGCTTCGCTGGCCAGCGACCATTCGCGGCGAATCAAGGGGATGTCCGCGATCCCGAACCACTCGGGCTCCCAGGGACCGGCGCACACCACGACGAGCTTCAACTGATAGCGCTTAGTGAGTCTCAAGATTGGCTCGCGAAGCACGCGAAGATAGGTGAGGTTCGCCGGGCTACCGATCCAGCCTAGGACAACGCTCGGATCGCCCTGTTGTTTGGGTTCCGGTCGATCAACGTCGAAGGCCTCATGGTCTGGGCAGGTTGGAGATACCGTTACGTTCGGGTTGAAGTCGAGGGTGTAGCGCGCTAGGTGGTGATTCCCTACGACTACGTGATCAAAGTGGGGAAGAATCCGTGGCAGGTTCTTCGCATAACGAGGGAATGCAAAGAGGGAGTCATCATAGTCGTAGACTGTACAGACGTGAGTTCTTGTGAGAAGCCACTCCATCCACATGGGACCTTCTCGAAGCAGCTCATATTGGATTACCGCACAGTCATAGGAATAGCTGCGAAGCATAGAAAGCAGTCTTCGGTAAAAGACTACGTGGTAGTAGTAGAGATCGCGAAGGAACGGAAGATGTCCGTAGAACAGAGCGTCGTAGCAGAAGTCAGCGAGGCGATTTGAAGAAGCATAGAAGATACGAACATGGAGTTCGGAATTGCTAATACGGTCGAAGACCTTGGTGATACGGTATCTTGTGGAGGCATTGCGGATGGTCTGATACGCGAGGACGCAAATGTGTGGTCGTCTATGCTTCTCTCGCCTCCAGGTTCCCAGCAGCATGGCGACGGGCAAAGAGATCGAGAATGCGAGCAACGCTGCAGACCAGAGCGGAATGGTCACGCAAATCAGTGGCGGGTAGATGAGGGGAGCGAGCGGATGTGCGCCCAGCCGTCCTGGAAACCATTTGCTCACCGTTTGCCTTGCGACACGCGCGAGCGAGTTCGTTTCGCGTGGTCGACGCTTGCGTGGTGCTCGCCAGATCTGCTGGATGTGCTCCATGTAGCGGTCTACGCTGAAGAGCTGCGAACGCTGAATGCCTGCCCGCTGCATTGAGGCGCGTTCGTCGGGGTGCTCGAGGAGGTCTGTGAGAAGGCGAGCGAGCTCTCCGGCGTTCTCGCGCTCGAAGACTCTCCCTGACACGCGGTCTTGGACAATCTCTGGGAGTCCGCCTGTGCCGGCTACAACAGAAACGGCACTTGCCGCCATCGCCTCCAGTGCGACCCTGCCAAAGGGCTCATCCCAGCGTGACGGGGCGACGTGGACATCAAGTGCAGCCATGACCTCGGCCATGTCGGTGCGATAACCCGCGAAAAGGATCCTATTGCTGAGGTTACAGGCCTCGACTCGCTTCCTTAGCTGTCGGACGAACGGTCGGTTCCCCAGGTTTCCTACCAGTACAAACGTGGCATCTGGACAGCTTCGCGAACTCGCGATCGCCGCTTCAACGAAAACATCTTGACCCTTGTCAGGTGTGACCTGTCCCGCGCACCCCACCAGTACTTCAGTTGCCTTAACGCCGAGTTCGCGCCGGAATACGTCTCCTTTCGCAGCTTGAAACGCCTTCAGATCAATGCCGTTGTGAACAACCGTAAGACGTCTGCGAGGGACTCCTAGGCGGGCGAGAACCTGTTCAGAGTGGTTGGAGTTGCAGATCACGCAAGCTGAAAGCCACTTGGGCAGAAGTATCTGGATCCTCGCCCATAGACCGGGACGGAGAAACTCCCGAAAGTGCCAGAGGTGCAGCACTCGGAGCGAATAGGCTGCAATCGCGGCGTCGGGAGTCACGAGGACGTTGGTGTGTACGAGATCGATCCTCTGATTCATGAGCAGCGTGAGTAGGGACGGCAACGAGATCAGGAATCGCGGCAGTTGCGCCGCGATGTTGGGTGGGTCTTGGGCCAGGAGCTGCGAGATTGGGAGGACAAAGACATCGACTCCGGCTGCACGTGCCTCAAGGGTTAGCTGGCCTTCGCTGGGGACAAGGAGTATTGGCTCAAACTCGCGCCGGTCCGTATGCTGGATCATTGTCAGGAGACTCCGCGGGGCGCCGTTCAGCTGAGATTCGTGCGAGACCAAGAGGAGTCGCTTGCGGGTTTCGGCGCGCCTGGAACGCACAAGCCGCCTCACTAGGGCGGCGGGATAGACGGCAGCGACGGTCTGGAGCAGGGATACGGCGCTCCATCCGATGAGAGCCGCTGTACTAGACATCTTCGTGAGCCCGTTCCCGTTTCGCGCCCTGTTCGAGAGTCTGATGAAACTGCTAGTTCGGCTCGCGAACAGTGCCTGGAGCTCGGCGCTTGAGCTCGGGCTCGCGAAGATGAGGAGAACATGTGACGCGAAGCTCTTCCACTCCCGCTTAAGAGCTGTCGCAAAAGCAACTGCACCCGAGATGAGGAAGACCGCGAACGCTAGTGGCAGGAGGGGGGGGGAGCGCAAAGAGATACGGAAGATCGGGGAGGCACTCTCCCGGAGGGCGGAGATCAGGGGAACGATCCGGCCATCTCGCAGGAGGCGCACGCGCCATGGCTGGCCCAAGGTGAGACCCAGCAAAACGAGCCAGAGGTTCTGAACTCGGCTCCTCTGCGCACTTTGCACCACCAGTACTTGGGTGTAGCGAAGAGCGCGTGGGAACCAGCCGCGGAGCCGGCCCAAGAGTGTTTCCTCTCCTGCAAAGAGAAGGAGACAGCGCTCGTGGTCGTTCGGAGCCGATGAGCGAACCAGGACGTCTACTCGTTGTCTCCTGACGCCGAACCTCGCGCAAATCGAGTCCACTTGATTCGATTCAATTCGGCCAACTACGGCAATGCGACTCTTCACAAGAGGTCCCCGAAGCCAGGGGCCGCACAGATGAACGGAGGCCTAGTTGATTGCATTGCGCTGCAACTCTCCACGCTCTCCTCGATCTAGCCAACGCAAGTCGAACACCCACAACGCCGATCTCATTGGCCATTATACCTTGGGTGAGCGTCGGCGTGGTGTCGGGCAGCCGTGTTGCAACTTGGCGAGTTCAGAACTCTCGGACGGACCGGTTTCCCTCGCAGAAGACAGAAGGTTTTTCAACTACTTGCGAGTCAGGTCGCCCGGGATGGGCGAGGGGATCAGGCCAGCGCCACCGTGCTCAGGATTGTGGTTCCGGAAGTCGGGCGGCCCGTGGCGCGACGATCGGGGTTGCTGATTCGCCCAGAGGCCGAAGTATCGTATGCTGTTCCGGTCAGTATTCGAAGGCGCAGGGGCCAGAATCTAGCGAGCCCAAGGAGAGACAGATGAAGAAGACCGCCATTTTCGTGAGCGTCGCGTTTTCCCTTCTTTTACTCGCTCCGACAGCGGAGTCCGGCATGATCTGCGCTTGCGGCAGGCAATAGCCGCAGTGTGGTGCCCCAGGACGTTGTTTACACCTGAGGGCTCTCTGAGAAGATGGGGTTGTTCGACGACCTCAGACTTCAAGGAGAACCCCCAGGTGCGACTTCATCCTAACGCGAAGCTGACTCCGTGGGCTCGCCATCGTTTGGCGCAGCGAGTTCGAAAGCAGGGTTGGCCGCTGGCTCGTGCCGCTCGAGAAGCCGGTGTGAGCCGCCCGACGGCCTACAAATGGTTGAACCGGTTCGACTCCGAAGGCCAGGTCGGATTGCAGGACCGGTCCTCTCGTCCGCACCGAATCCCGAAACGGACGCCGCTCAAGGCGATTCGCCGCATGGAGCGGCTGCGGCGGCGTCGGAAGACCGCGTGGGAGATCGCGCTGGAGACCGGGATCCCGGCATCGCAACAACATCAGACCGCAGCCGCCCGTATCTGTCACGCAGCGGGCCCTGGGGGCCGCAGTGCGCACCTGCAGCCTTCGGGGGTCAGCGTGCGCCGGATCGAAAGCGAAGAGCCCTCCACCAGGCGGAAATCGGGGCACGAGCCGGCCCCATTTGGCACTACGCGGCACTACGTGGCACAAGATCAACCCCTACATGTAGTGGTGGGGGGTTGTGCCCTCTCTTCCGAAGGGGTGTGCATTCTTGGGTTTAGGCCCGATCTGCACCGGGTGCAGGGGGCCGTGGCGACCTGGGTCAAAACGGGGGAGCGTCCCTACATCCACTTAGATCTAGTGCGAGGCTTGTGCCGTGCCGCGTAGTGCCAATTGCGGCCGGCTAATGCCGCCTGGTGCCGCGTTTTGTCCCGTTTTTGGCGGCGCTTTTACCGTCCGATTCGTGACATTCTCCGTGGTCATGGGCGACGCCGGCGCCGTTTCCCATTCCGGGTAAACGAGCGGAAGCAGTAGATTGGAGACGTGGGTCAAGCCCCAGATGAGCAGAATCAACATGCCGCCGACCGCGCCGATGCGGCGCGCGATGTCGGCATCGAGTCTCCCCAGGCCGCCGATCAGGGACACCAGTATGTAAGGCAGAACGGTGATCTGAAGGAGGCGAATATAGGCTTGCCCGACGATTTCGAGTTTGCCCGCCGGCTCGCCGAAAAAGAAGCCGCAAAAAAAATGCCGAGTCCTAATCCCCACAGAACGCGGGAGAACGCGCTTTGCGGGATCAATCGCATCTAGACGCGTGCGTTTCTTCAGGTGGGATTGTAGGCATCGGACGTCAGCGTTCCGATACGCCGGTGATGCTGTCGCTCATCGCGCGCTCATCTCGATTCGGCCAGCGCCCGGCCTCGACCTGCGCGATGAATGTGCCAATCGCACGGTTGAAGGCTTCGGGCTCTTCCAGATTCACCGCATGGCCCGTGTTCGGCACCACGAGTAGCGCGGCGGAACGGATAACCCGCTTCATATAGACGTTCGGGGCCAGGCAAGGCCAATCCTCGTCGCCCGAGACGATTAGCGTCGGCACGGTCATGGCTTGCATTTCACCTTCGAGGTCGTAAAGCGAAGGCCGCTCCTTTTGGACGCCGAGTTGGGTGTTCGCGGAGCCTTCGGCGGAATGTTCGGCGAGAATTCGCGCGAACTCCGCAAAACCGCGGGGATCCTTATTCTCGAACTGCACGCGGGTTGGCCCATAGGCATAGCCTTCGGCGAAAGATTGCATCGAAGACGTTCGGAGCTTGGCGGCGATCGCGTCGACTTCGCCGTGAAACCGCCCGAGCTGTTCGCGCTCGGCTCCGTAGCCGACGCCGGCGAGGAGCCGTTCCAACGCCTTCAGGTTCGACTCGCTCAGGTACCCGTTGTCGGCCAGCAGAATCCCCGCTCGCTGACTCGTGTTCGTCTCGATTGCCTCGACCATGGGCTCCAACTGCCGTAGTCATTGGCCTTCTCTGTCAGCTCGTTCGCCACGATCAGGCCGTCCTCACTCGTCGCCAGCTGCGCGTTGTAGCAGTACTGCAAGGATCCCTCGGTCTTCATCATGTTCGCTTCGGGGTCCGCGAAGCTCTTCTGGTGCTTCGCTTCGAGCTTCTCCCCCTTCTCCCGCTCCAGCTGATCCCGGGCCGCCCGGATCCGCTCCGTTCACCCCGTTGGCACAGTACCGCCGCTAAAGCGTGAGCGGCGCTGCGGGCGGCTCGAACCCTCGTGACTGCCCTCGCGCCTCGACATGGAGACGGTGCAAGTTTGATCCTTTCCCTCTACGCATCGTCCTGTCCTTCCAGAGCCATCTCTCGATATCGGCACAGCGCATTGCAATTACAGAAGCAGAGTTCGATGAAATCGCGGGCGCCATAAGGCAGTTCTGGATGGACTTTCCGGAACGCTTGTTTTTTTGTCGCGAGTTCAGGCCAGACGTGACGCTGGGACGGATCGACGCTCGGTCGGTCTTTTGATGTTTTTTCTGTCCACCAGTCGCCTTCTGCGATTCGGAAGTGAGTTCACGGGCGAGCCGGGGCTCGAGCGCACGATAGAGCGTCCCGGTCAGGCGCAAGAGGGCGGTACGGCTCGGGCTGATGGTGTGCGACTCCGCGAGCAGCTGATCGTGGCGGGAGGAGCCTGGGGGACCGCAACCTCCCCCGCGGAACATTCGTCCGGCTGGGCTGACGACCTTTCGGTCTGACTCAGTCTCCCGCCCAGGACCGACCGCACCCCCGGCGCAAAGTCAAGCGACGGTTCCCCGAGGGCTCCCAACTCCCGCGAACTCCCGCGAACTCTCACGTAGTCCAGCCCCGTCGCACGAACTCCCGCGAGTTCTCTGGGCGGCCGACGAGGGGCAATAGCCGCATCGAGGGGACGAGACCGGTTCGCTCCGGACTCCCCCCACCGCCAAGCAGGCTGCCCAATCTCGACAGGGAGGAGACGAGGGCAGGTTTTCTCCCTAGTTTCCGGGGCTTTGCCGGAGTCGGGTGCAACACGATACGCCCGGGAGGCGCGGAAAGAGCCGCATTGTCGCTCCCAGTCTCGTCTCTCGATTTCCGGGGGGAGCGTTTGCGCCGACGGCTTCCTAGTGGGTGTCCGTTTACGCTACAGTGGCCACCCTATGGCCGTTTGGGCCCATCAAGCGACAATGAGTCGTTCCGGCGATGGTTGACGAACACGATCTTGTCGATCACCTACGACGACGCGTAGGGGACCCATGCTCGGAGAAGCGGTGTAAAATGGCACACTTCGGGCGATGAAAGTGGCACACCAGAACGGGCTGCTGAAAAGAACCTACGTGGCACTCGCCCGGAAAGGGGCGACCACCCGCACGAGCCGCAACCAAAAACCAATTAGTCGTCGCGGTGAGGCACGCACCGATGTGGCCAACCTGAATGTCGCCAGGAAGTTCGACGAACTTGCGCACGAAGGACGGGAGCTGGGCGCGCAGGTGTACGCCGTCCAGGCGCTTGAACTTGCGTGCCCGCACATGGCCACCCCGTCCAGGTTCTGGAGCGGACCCTCGATGAGCAGCAGCCCCGCTCCGTGAATCACGGCGCGAACATCTCGGACACCACGATCGCGTTCGCGCGTCCGGGCCTCGTCCTCGAGGGTGTCGGCACAACTATCAGTGACAGAACGGCCATAATTGGTACCAGGAGTCGCAGCGGAACTGCGATTCGCAGCTCGTGAGCTGCGCCTTGTACCGCTTCGCGGTTGCGGTTACCCGTTCGGCAGTGCGGCTAACACCGGGCTTGTTCTTCCAGGTTCCACGTCGATAGCCGCCTCGCCCTTCATGGTAGGCGAGGTACAGCCGGTGCGCGTCGCTGCGCGATATTCCGAGCTGGCGCCATGTTTTGTGGTTGTACCAGCCAATGAAGTCGAGCGCGTCTTCCATGTCGCCGCGACTCCGGAAGAACCGACCGCGCTCCGCCTGATACTCTCCCCAGACGGGGTCTTGCGACTGCGCATAGCCCTCAGCGGACGACGGTCGCCCGAGCGGAATAAACAGGAACCATCTGCGCGGCGGCTTCGCATCGCTCCTGTAGCTTGATTCATGACGGATGAAGGACATTTGTACGTGGACCGGCGTTCCCCAACGCTCGGCCGACTTCCGGGCGTAATCGTACCAGTCGGGATACTGCTCGAAGACACGGCAGATATTTCCCCGCTGAGTTGGCGGTGCGGTTGCACATCCCGCCGCAAGCAGCGCCAGGGAGCCGACGAGGATTGTCGTAAAGAGCTGCTGCCCCGTGGCAGATGGGATCAATGTCATCTGGATCAGCACATTCAGGTCAGGAGCGCGCCCAGCCCCGCACTCGCGCCGATTATAGAGCCCAGAATTCGGCTGTCATGCCCGGCGTCTCCCATTCGGACGGGAGAGCCAGATCCGCGAGAAGCTGATTCAGTGCCGTCGCCCCATGACCACGGAGAATGTCACGAATCGGACGGTAAAAGCGCCGCCAAAAACGGGACAAAACGCGCCACCCCGCGGCATTAGCCGGCCGCAATTGGCACTACGCGGCACTACGTGGCACAAGCCTCGAGCACTAGATCTAGTGGGTGTAGGGACGCCGCCTCGTTTCCCTCCTGCGCGCCTCGCGGCAGGGCCCGTGCGGCTGCGCGCGCGGCACCCCCTTTAGGTAGGGGGGATTATTTCTGCAATGCGCTCGGCACCGGACGGTTCTTGTGCCACGAGGTGCCACGTAGTGCCGCGTAGTGCCAGTTACGGCCGTCTAATGCCGCGGGGTGCCGACTTTTGCCACGTTTTTGGCGGCGCTTTCAACGTCCTCCCAGAGTAGGCCTGAATCCCGCCCGCCTTCGCGGGATTCGCACGCTCGCGCAGCGCCTTCGGCCCGATACTGCAGAACCCTGGGGGACCAGGGCTGCCAGTACACGTCGATCGCGTTCGGGCTGCGGTGTCGCAAGGCCGGCGTCCAGCCGTCGATGGGATCGGTGGGCGACTGCTACGACAATGGTGGCGAACTTTGGGTCGAGAGGGGAAACGAGTTCATGGAGCTCCGGGTCCCCGGCGGTGAGCAATACCTCCGACCGGGAGAAGCCTGGGGCGACGTCGATACCCTCGCTGTTCAGCGCGAAATGATCCGTCGGACCATCCGGGGGCATCTCGACAAGGAGAAGCGTCTGCGCCCACAGGGGATCAAGGTACTTAGTCTCTTCTTCATCGATGCCGTGAATCGGTATCGCCGGTACGACGAGGCGACGCACTGGTCCGACGTGCCGCAGACGACCAAGCCGTGGACCCAGTCGAAGGCCGAGCCCAAGTACTCCTCGGGCGTCCTCAGCTTGGCCGTCTCGCGACGTGCTTAATGCCCGCGCCCATCTGCTTGTAGTACTTGTAGCTCGGCTCATCCAGCTCCTAGAAGCGGTAGTCCCCGGTGACGGTCTCGTAGTACTCGGTGATGTAGTGCACTGCCAGCTTGCGGCCTCATCCGGGTCCTCGTGGCAGAACACACAGCACACGACGATCGGCTGAACAGGACGCCAATCAATGCGGTCGCGACGAGACCGCCCTGAGGACCATTCCCGCTGATGAACTCTACAACCTCGCGCCCCGTGCCGTAACCGCCACCCACGATCACCGACTGGAAAACGGCACCGGGCACGACCCAGGCTCTTACGCATTGAAACATTGAGCTCGCTTCGCTGCCCCCTAGGGTACTATGGCCGGCGATCAAGAGTAGGTGCGGCGAGATGACATGGGGCCGGCCGGAAGAGTCGGCAAGGTCGAGAAATCGCGATCACGGGAGGGGAACATTGCCATTTTACGAGAACGATGGGCTGAAGCTCTATTACGAGGAGCACGGCCAAGGCGAGCCACTCGTGCTCGTGCACGGCTACGGTCAGGATCACACGGCTTGGCTCGACCCCTTGGACGATTACGCGCGCTACTTCCGCACGATCATCATCGACGCCCGCGGCGGCGGTCAGAGCGACGTGCCGCAGCCGGGCTACAAGATTCTCGACATGGTGCACGACGTTACCGCGCTGATGGATCACCTCAAGCTCGACAAGATCCACTTCAGCGGCTTCTCGATGGGTGGTGCGATCGGCCAGGAGATGGCGATCCACTATCCGGAAAAGCTGCTCACGCTCTCCCTCAACTCGACCTGGGAAGGTGGGCCCTGCCCTCATATGGACCGCTGGGTGAACATCGGGGATGTCCCAGAAGGTGTGATTTAGAGAGATGAGAGTGGCGGCTCCTTCGCCCTCCGTGTGGTACGGAGGGGGTATGCAAACCCAACGAAGGAGCCAACCATGGCGAAGCATTTCACGAAATCAAAGTTCACTCAAGACCTACCCGTTGCTCACACCGCCCACGTCAAGTTTACCGCTACCGATGTTGTCGGCGCTCGAAGACATCGACCGCGCGTTTTTCGGTATCTGCGTCGAGGCAGGCAAGCAAGTGCTCGGTGCGATGATGGAGCACGACCGCACGGCGCTGTGCGGTCTGCCTTGGAAACCCGATGAGGAGCGCCCCGGTCGTCGCGCGGGGAGCACGGAGAGTCCCGTCACTTTGGGAGGTCGGCGGATCGCGATTCGTCGACCTCGCGTTCGGTCGATCGAGGGCGGAGAACTTGTACTGCCGAGCTTCGAGGCTGCGACGGATCGGGATCCACTGGATCACCACACGCTCGAAGCGGTGGCAGCGGGCGTATCGACTCGACGCTATGCGCGAAGCTTGGATCGACTGCCGCCCACGGAGACCGAACGGTCGACCTCGAGGAGCGCTGTCTCCCGTCGGTTCGTGGCGTTGACCGAGCAGAAACTGGGCGAGTGGATCAGCCAGCCTCTCGCCGAGCTCGACTTGAAGATCGTGATGCTTGACGGCATCCACTTCCGTGACCACTGCATTTTGGTGGCTCTGGGGTTCGATTCCGACGGGAAGAAGCATCCGCTGGGGATTCGCGAGGGCAACACCGAGAACGCGGCCGTCGCAAGGGCGCTTCTCGCAGACCTCGTGGAACGTGGGCTCTCGACCGACCAGGCGTTGGTGTTCGTGATCGACGGCTCGAAAGCGCTGCGCCAAGCGATCGACAAGATTTTCGGTGACCTGGCGCTGATCCAAAGGTGTCCGGTGCACAAGCGCCAAAACGTACTCGGGCACCTGCCGCAGACCGCTCGCCCCAGCATCAAACGCGCGCTGGACGAGGCATGGAATGCGACGGACGCAGCGCGGGCGCAGCGACTTCTCGAGAACCTGGCGCGGTCGCTCGAACAGTCGCATCCGGGTGCGGCCGCCTCACTTCGCGAGGGCTTGGAGGACACTCTCACCCTGCTGCGCCTCGGAGTGAATGGAATTCTCCTTCAAAGCCTCCGGAGTACCAACGCGATCGAGAGCCTGAACGACAAGATCGCAACCTACACACGACGAGTGAAACGGTGGCGGGGAGGGAAGATGATGCTCCGTTGGGTCGGAGCCGCCCTCCTCGACGCTCGGAAAGGCTTCCGCGGGGTCAGGGGATTGAAAGACATGTCAACGCTCGTCGACGCACTTCGACGCCACGAGGAATCACTTCACGCAGATAACGAAGCCGCGTAAGATCGTTCAATCGGGAGTCGCTGCTCTCGGAGATTCAACACCGAATAGGACAAGCCCAAACGCGGCGCCAGGCGGCATTAGCCGGCCGCAATTGGCACTACGTGGCACTACGTGGCACAAGCCTCGATCACTAGATCTAGTGGGTGTAGGGACGCCGCCTCGTTTCCCTCCTGCGCGCCTCGCGGCAGGGCCCGTGCGGCTGCGCGCGCGGCACCCCCTTTAAGGTAGGTGTTCGTGGATGCGCCCTCGCTGACCTCGACCCCCGCCTTGAGGCGTTTGTTGCCGCTGGTAATGTTTCTCCGGATCTGGGGAGCAAGATACCTGGAATTCGAGAACCTCCGACAAGATACTGCTTATCGGCGGGCGGCGCGGAGTGCAAGGGCAGTGACGAGCGCGACGGCGGCAAGCGCGGTGCCGCCCGGCTCGGGCACAGTGAAGGAGATGCGATTCTCATCGCCGAAGATCGCGCTGTACTCGAAGTCGTCAGCTCCAAACGACGGCATCGAATCCTGGCTGACCTCCGCGGCAACTCCCAACTGGTAGACCCCGTCCGCGAGGGGCATCGGGAGCTGGAACATGGTCGTTCCGAGCGGGGAGGTCGGGGGAAATCTCCGCGTCGTCGAGGGTCACGAACAGGAAGCCACAATTCGTGCAGTTAGTGCTGAAGAGGACGGTGGGCTGGCTCTCGATACCCGTGGCCATGTGCTGCGGAAAGCTGAAGGCCACGAAGTCGTCGGGTGCCGCCAGGCTGAAGTTGAGGGATCCGCTGAGGGCGCCGCCGTCGAGCGAGAAGGCGTAGAGTCCATTGGGGAACATCGCTTGTAGCTCCTGCAGCGTCGCGAAAGGACCCGCGTGTGCCTCGAGCCGACCAGGTGTCGGCTGGGGCACGAGGTCGATCACGGCTCCACTCGGCGCTGGTGCGGTGACAGTCCCGGAGGCAAGCTGCCCTTGGTCATCCTCGAGCTCGATCGTGAATAGGTAGCCATCCACCACTCCGTTCGTACGCTCCACGTCGATGATGATCTCTACGAAGCGGAGGTCGATCGCCAGAGCGCTGGAGCCGGTGAGCAGACAGGCAGCGAGCGACAGAAGTGCCGCAGCGTGCCGAGCGACGCACAGTCGTGTCATGCAGATCCCTCGAGGGGGGCAGCTGAATTTGCGAAGCGGGGCAGATGGTAGCAACGGTTTTCCTCCTCACGCTAGGCCGGTCAGGAATGCTAGGCACGCCAACCGTATCGAAGTCCCTTGAATACCTCACGTTCACGTTGCTAGCGATGTAGGATGACGTAGGGGTGACCACGGGAAGGAGTGGGCTCGGTTTCTTTCTCTGCTCTTGGCGTTCCTCGGCATTCTGCTGGCATCGAATGCCGGCACCAGTTCCTTCGCCGTCAACAGTAACGACGACCTGACAGACGAAAATCCTGGCGACGCTGTCTGCGAAACGTCCATGGGCGACGGCGTCTGCACCCTCCGCGCTGCGATTGAGGAGGCCAACGCCTCTAGCGGAAGCGAGACGTGACCGGAATGGACCTCGAGATCGCCGGACTCTCCCACGTCTCGCCGTGGAAGATTTGAGGCCGTGCAGGACGCTATGCCTGAGCTACAGACGAATTGCTGGTGACCCAGGCAGGATTCGAACCTGCGACTTCTTGCTCCGGAGGCAACGTCGACCCCCTTCCGTGTATGTCCAGCCTCGTCTAGCGGTGTGTTTCTATTGATGAATCTCAACACGGCTCGGCAGCCATGGATGGTGCTATACAGCCCTGGATTCTCACCGTGGCTGTATTGTGGCTCTACCAGCCGTGCGCCCCCGCAGGGCACCGAACGGGCTCAACCCCAGCCGCACTGGCGTACCACCCGCCTAAAGGCCCCGCGCCCCGGCCCTCAGACCAATCGATAGGACGGGAAGGGCCATTGTCAGAACCCGAAAAACCCTCTTAAACTCCCTATCCCCCCAGGTCTTGGGTTCTGCTATCGTTCTCCGCCGAGGGGCCTTCCGATCGGCTTACAGCTTCTGGCCTTACCCGCCTGCTGTGTTTCCCATATCGAGTTTGCCTTTCCTGCTCGTGCGCAGGGCCAGGCGGCCAACGTTGCGGGCGGTTTACATAGCGCCCGACCACCTGAGCTGGAAAGTCCGGCCCCGGAGTCTGGCGCAAATGCCGCGAACTGGTGCGGCAGAGGAATGTCAGTTGAGTAAGAAGCTATATGTCGGAAATCTTGCCTTTTCTACCACCGAGGACGAGCTACGGGCCGCCTTCGAGAAACACGGCCGCGTCGAGTCGGTGAACGTGATCATGGATCGCGATACCGGCCGTTCTCGTGGCTTTGGGTTCGTCGAGATGGACGAAGCCAGTACCGCGGACGCTGCGATGCGCGCCCTCGACGGGAGCAATCTCGGCGGCCGAGACCTCAAGGTCAACGAAGCGAACGAGCGGGGTCGCGGCGGCGGCGGCGGCGGCGGCGGCGGCGGCGGCGGCGGCGGCGGCGGCGGCGGCGGCAGAGACCGCTACTAGGTCGGGTCCAACAAGGGGGGTGCGCCCGCTGCCTGGGCGCCCCCTTCGTCTTCTCAGGCTCACAGGAGCCAGCCGGCGCTATGACGACCAGTCCGCCGAAGGAGACCCCCCTACGCGCTGCGATCGGCTCACGCTCACTCGCGCGCGAGTCCGCAGACAGACCCGCCAACAACGTGCTTAGGTCCCACACCTAGAAGCACACTTTAGAGACTCGGAGAGCGCACACTTCGCGATCAGCCCGCCGTTTCGTCAGGAGGTAAAAGAGAAACGCGAAAAGCTGGATAGTCAGCGGAGCGGCATGCACCCGTACCTAGCCTGTAGGGTCGATCTTGTGCCACGTAGTGCCAAATGGGGCCGGGAACTGCCGGCTCCTGCCCGATGTTCACACGTTTTTCGGGACACTTTCACCGTCCGATTAGGGACATTTTCAGCGTCCTCCCTGCCCGAGTACGGCAACGAGACCGAGACAGACTCCTCGGGTTGGGTGAACTGTCCGAAGAGGTGTTCGGCGACCCCTCGCCGCAGCTCCGGGAAATCCTCGCTCCCTTGAACTCGAAAATCTACACCCGGCTCCAAGGTCTGTACCGAGGGCCGCGGGCTCTCGTTCAGCCTCGCTCCCACTCTGGGGGCGGCGTCGAACAGCGTGGACCGGCTGTGGTCGCTCCAGGATGCGCGCGGCCTTGCGCCGGAGGGCAAGTTTGTGGCGGCGCGGAGCCTGGAGGCGCAAATCGGCTACGGGTTCGGCGCCTTCGGCGACCGCGGCCTCGCGAAGCCCTATGCGGGCCTTTCGCTGGGCGAGGGCGGCGCACGCACCTGGCGCGGGGGCGTGCGCTGGACGCTTGGGCAGAGCCTCGATCTCAGTCTCGAGGGCAGCCGCGACGAGGCCGCCAACGACAACGATCCGGAACACGGCATCGGTTTCAGGTTGGCCGCGCGGTGGTAGGCGCTCGGGGGCCCGGACGGTAGCGGGGAAGCCGGTGCGCATGACAACTTCGGCACGGCGGCCGGACCCGGTGTCGCGTACTGATAATTGTTCGAGACGCCTCTACCCGGTGTGGCAGTCTGGTGAGCAGTGAGCGCACCCATTCGATTGTGGATAATGTTTGCGGGCCTCTACAACAGCCAGGTGACATGAGTAGAAGTCCCCCAGAGAAAGCCGGTTCTCGAGCTTAGGCAGCCACGAGCATCCTGTCGTGTGGACCTTGAAGCCCCAGCTTGGTTACGATCGCGTCCGCCGCCTTAAAGGATGGGGGGCAAAAAGTGAGGGCTCCCTCCCCCCCAGGGCGTGTGCGGAAGACTCGATCGTGCTTTGGTTTTAGCCGGTGGAGAGAGTGGGTGCCACCCCCCCCACCACTACATGTAGGGGGCACTCTTGTGCCACCCAGTGCCACCCAATGCTCGTAGTGCCAAATGGGGCCGGCTCGTGCCTCGATTTTGGCCCGTTTTGGGGACACTTTCAGCGTCCGAATCGGGACATTTTCAGCGTCCTCCCAGAGCAGGCGTGTGTGGGCCGCTAGAATATTTACAAGCGGAAGCTCCTCAACAAGCGCAAAGTGCAAGCACCGCATCTACCTCAAGCTTCGGCGCAGCGAGGACGCTCTTGCAGAAGGCTTCGGGCTTCTCGACCTGCTGGCGCCCGAGGCCGCCGACAGCGCGACCCAGATCGTCTCCCCCCCGGAGAGGGCGGTACGATGATCAGTCCTGTGGGACCCGTTGGCGCGCTGGGCTCCGCGGTGCTGGCGCGTGGGGGCCCTGGCGTGCGGGGGGAGCGCTGAGCCCCGGGGGGTGGCGCTGGTGGACGGTGTCAGGATTCTCTTCAGCGAGCTACGGCGCGTGGTGACCGAGCGCCTCGAGGACTACCCGGAGCTGCGACGAGAGCAGGTCCTCGATGAGGAGCTTTACAGGCTGGTCTCGGAGCAGGTGGTGCTGAATCGAGCGGACCAGCTGGGGGTCAAAATCCACGATGCGGAGGTGCGACGGCGAATCAGCGGGATCCACGGCGCCAACTTCACAGGTTCCGACCCCGGCTACTTCGAGGGGGTACGGCGGCAGATGATCCAGGAGCGCACGGCCCTGCTGGACCTGGCTGGGCTCTTGAGCCTTCCCGAGGACGCACTCCTGCGGCACTTCGAGGAGCACCGGGACCAGTATCGAACTCCCGCACAGGTCCAGATCAGGCAGATCGTCGTGGAGAGCGAGTCGCAGGCCCGAAATCTGCGCGCCGAGCTAGTCGGTGGGGCCGACTTCCCAGCGCTCGCGGCCGAGCACAGTCTGGCGCCCGAAGCTGGAGAGGGGGGGCTGCTTCCGCCTTTCGCTCGCGGCGAGCTCCCGGAGGTATTTGACAGGGCGTTCAGCCTGAGGCCACGAGAGCTGTCACAGGTGATCGAGTCCCCGTATGGTTTTCACATCTTCAAGCTCGAGTCCAAGCTGCCGCCGCAAGAGCCGGAATTCAGCGAGTTCCGCGAAGACATCGCCCTGGAGCTACAGCAACGCCGGCTGGAGGAGCTGCGTCGGGACTGGCTGCGCGGTCTGCGTCGCGAGGCCGAGATCAAGCTGAACGAAGTCTTGCTGGAGGAACTCCGATGAGAGCTCGGCTCGGTGTCGTGATGACCGCGTGGCTGCTCGTCTCCGGTCACGCGGGCGCAGACGAGGTCGAGGGTATCGCGGCGATCGTTGGCGAAGAGGTGATCCTCCGCTCCGAGGTGAGGACCGCAGCAGCCCAGATGCTCGCGAAGGTGCAGGCCCAGCAAGGCTCCGTGACTCCGCAGATGGCGCGCGAGGTGCGGGAGCAGGCGCTGAACTCGCTGATCGACGACAGGCTGATTCTGAAGATCGCAAAGCGCAACGATCTAGAGGCCTCCGATCCCGAGATCGATATGGCCATCGAGGGGATTGCCAGAGATGAGGGGGTCACCGTCGATGACGTCTACGCGGCCGTACAGGCCCAGGGGCTCAGTCGCGCGGCTTACCGCGGCCAGCTCGGGCAGCAGCTCACAAAGATGCGAGTGGTCCAGGGCTCCGTGCAGAGCCGCGTGAGCGTGAGCGACGAGGAGATCGCGGAGCTGTTCCGCAAGCGTTACGCGAGCTCCACCCCCGGGGAGCGTCTGCGGGTGCTCCACATCCTGCTGGCGTTGCCACCGAATGCGAGCCCGGAGATGCGCGCGGAGCTGCGACAGGCTGCCGAGGCTCTTCGCGAGCAGGCCATCCAGGGCGCCGACTTCGCCGCTATGGCACAGCGGTTCTCCTCTGCCCCCACTTCGACGAACGGGGGACTCACCGTGCTTCGTCCGGGCGAGGCTCCAGAGGCGATCGAATCCGCGCTCGCAGAGCTCGGTCCAGGCGAGATCAGCCCCCTCGTGGATACTCAATTCGGCCTCAACCTGTTCCAGTTCATCGACCGCTTCGACCCGTCCACCGTCCGACTGGAGGACGTGAAAGAGCAGCTGCGCTTCGAGCTGCAGGAGAGAAAGTCGGGGCCAGAGCTCGAGAAGTGGCTGATGGAGCTGCGCGAAACCCAGTACATCGAGATCGTGGAAGGGCCGTGAGCGAGGCTGGTGGGGTGTCGCGCCTCGGCGTCACCGTCGGCGACCCCGCGGGCATCGGTCCGGAGGTGGTCTCCTTGGCCCTGCGCACGCTGAGCTCTGCCGGCGGCACCTTCCGAGTGTACGGAGACATCAGCGCGGTCGAGCGCGCGGGTGGGCTGCCCGACCAGGTCGAGCTGGAAGACACGGCGTCGGCGTCCGCCACCCCCGGCAACCCCGATCCGGCGACGGCCTCGGGCGTGATCGAGGCGATCCGACGCGCCGCCCGCGACTGCCTCTCCGGCGAGCTGGATGCCATGGTGACGGGGCCGATCTCCAAGCAGGTCATCGGGGACGCCGGCTTCCCCTACCCCGGTCACACCGAGCTGCTCCAGCAGGCCACCACCGAGATCCTCGGTCACGGCTGCGGCCGTGCCGTGATGCTGCTCGTCGGGGGCTCGCTGCGGGTCGGGCTCGCAACGGTTCACTGCGCGCTCCGAGACGTGCCCGCCATGCTGACTCGCGAGGGCATAGCGGAGGTGCTCCGGGTGATGCACCGCGACCTGTCGGAGCGCTTCGGCCTTGACGCGCCACGCATCGCCGTCTGTGGGCTCAATCCTCACGCGGGAGAAGGGGGACGCTTCGGCGACGAGGAGAAGACCATCATCGCGCCCGCAGTAGCCCTCTCCCGCGCCAGCGGGATCGCTGCGAGCGGACCATTTGCCGCCGACAGCCTCTTCCACCGCGCGACAAAGGGCGAGTTCGATGCCGTGCTCGGTATGTACCACGACCAGGCCCTCGCCCCGATGAAGGTCCACGCCTTCGGGAAGGCGGTGAACGTGACACTGGGCTTGCCGCTCATCCGGACCAGCGTCGACCACGGCACCGCGTTCGATATCGCCGGTAGGCGCCGGGCGAATCCCGCATCGATGCTCGAAGCGCTAGCATTGGCGCGTGAGCTTGCGGCATCCCCGAAGTCGCGAGGCGAGGGCGCTAGCAAGGGCCGCTAGCAAGGCCGCTGGAAGGGAGTGTGGGGGTGGCTACCGGTGCTGAGGAGATCCACGTAAGGGGAGCGCGCGAGCACAACCTGAGATCGATCGACGTTCGGATTCCGCGCAACAAGCTCGTCGTGATCACCGGGCTGTCGGGCTCCGGAAAGTCCTCCCTGGCCTTCGACACCATCTACGCCGAGGGGCAGCGGCGCTACGTCGAGAGTCTCTCCGCCTACGCGCGTCAGTTCCTCGAGCAGCTGGGCAAGCCCGACGTCGACGGCATCGACGGGCTCTCGCCGGCGATCTCGATCGAGCAGAAGACCACGAGCAGGAACCCTCGCTCGACGGTCGCCACGGTGACGGAGATCTACGACTACCTGCGGCTGCTCTTCGCGCGCATCGGCGTACCTCACCGCGTGAACTGCGGAAAGCCCATCCAAGCCCAGACGATCAACCAGATGGTTGGCCGGATCCTCCAGCTGGGCGAAGGGACTCGCATTCAGGTGCTTTCGCCGGTGGTGCGAGACCGTAAAGGAGAATACAGGCGGGAGCTCCGCGAGTTCGCCCGACAGGGCTTCGTGCGCGTGCGCATCGACGGCACTATGTACGAGCTCGACGAGGTTCCGGGGCTCGACCGAAAGAAGCGTCACGACATCGACCTGGTGGTCGATCGCATCGTCGTCCGGGAGGGGGTCAACCAACGCCTGGCCGACTCCCTGGAGACCTCCATCCGTGCGAGCCAGGGCTTCGCGCGCATCGACGTGGGTCCCGGAGATGAGGAGATGCTCTTCTCCGAGCTTGCCGCCTGCAAGGACTGCGGGGCGAGCTATCCAGAGATCAACCCTCGGCTGTTCTCTTTCAACAGCCCGCAGGGAGCGTGTCCGGACTGCGACGGTCTCGGCACCCGGGATTTTTTCGACCCCGAGCTGCTGGTGCCAGACCCCCATCTTCAGGCAAATGCTCCCGTACGTTTGCTCTGACGAACACTACTTCTACAGGGGCCAGCGGCCTGAAAACGCATCATCAAGGATGGCGTCCATTTCACTGAACACCTACGCAATCTATCCACCGATGTTCATTCACGACTACGAAACCCCCTCCGTGATAAAGCAACTGCGCGACTTGCGAGTTCCGTAAGTCTGACCGCGGCCGTCCGGCATCTGGGCTAGGGTCGCACGTCCCGGTGCATCTCGATCTCGTTGCTGCCGTATTCGAGGTCGTAGCGCTCGCTCAGGGTCTCCCAGGGCAGCTTCCCGAGCTTGCGCGCCGGAGCAAACCCGGCGCCGAGCTGCTGGGCCACCGCGGGACCGAAGAGGAAGCCGCGCGACTCGATCCCGACCACCAGGTCCCACCTGGCGCTCGAGGTACGGCTCCGCGAGGAGCGTGTACGCCAGCTCCAGCGACTTCGGGTCCTGGAGCAGTGGCGTGATGTCCCTGAACACGATCCCCGGCTCGGGGAACCCCGGGATGTCGCGGATCTTCCGGGCGAGTAGGCTTCGCAAACGGCCATGGGGGGGGGCGCTGTAGCGTAAACGGAACACCCACTAGGAAGCCGTCGGCGCAACCGCTCCCCCCGCAAATCGAGAGACGAGACCGGGACCGATAATGTGGCGCGATGCGCACGTCCCGCGCGTCTCGCGGTGCGCCTACTCCGGCAAAACCCCCGGAAACTGTACGGAAAACCCGCCCTCGTCTCCTCCCTGTCGAGATTGGCCAGACTGCTTGGCGGTGGGGGGAGTCCGGAGCGAACCGGTCTCGTCCCCTCGATGCGGCTATTGCCCCTCGTCGGCCGCCCAGAGAACTCGCGGGATTTCGTGAGACGGGGCTGGACTACGTGAGAGTTCGTGGGAGTTGGGAGCCCGCGGGGAACCCTCGCTTGACTTTGCGCCGGGGGTGCGGCGTAGGGTCCTGGGCGGGAGACTGAGTCAGACCGAAAGGTCGTCAGCCCAGCCGGACGTATGTTCCGGCGGGGGAGGTTGCGGTCTGCCACTCTCCCGCTGAACTTGACAGTCTATAGCGAGGTTGAAAGGGCGCGGGACCGTTTCTCGCGTTGGTCAGTCGCTTTATATCTCAAACTGACCCACGCCCGGTGGGAGTGGGTTGTTACTGCTAGGAGATACCCGCCGTGCGCAACCGGCTGGCGCACGGGCACGCGGGATGGGCGGGCACTGCATTCGCGACGCTCAGCACTTGTCGGGATCTGCTTGACCGGCTGGCGCCTTTCGAGATGAAGGATGAGCCGGATGAGCCCCGGGGAGCAGGGTAAGCGTTCAGACCAGCGAGAGGAAAGCAGCGCTCGGAGCCTTGTCGTCCTCGAACGTCTCATCTTAGAAGCGCGTACGGTGCCACACGGCCGCGACTTCCTCACAAGTCTCGTCACCTCGTCGCGGATCTTGAACACGCGGTTGTCCTCAGACTCCCGCATGTCGCGAGCCAAGGCTTCGAGCTCGCGCAGGGCCGCGCCATAGCGCCCCGACCCGATCTCGATGCGCTCTTCGACGCGCCCGCGGCGGCCTTGGCTCGCCAGGCCCCTGCTGCGGCTCGTCGGGCATGTTCGTGCAGTCGATCGAGACGTCATCTTTACAACCGGGAGAACTTCAAACTCAATCGCTCCGCCGCCTTGGCCGAGTGGCGTCAACTTGCAGCCTGAGAGCCCTCGATTGTTGGTTCTACTGGTCCGATCAAGTTAGTCTGACAATGCCGTCGCCGGGGCTAATGCCCCGGCCGATCTCACGGAGGATCGGTCCTCCCTCATAGCCCTGGCGGCGATCGCTAGAAGCGCCGGCTCACTTCGATTCCGTACCTCACCGGATCGCCGTAGAACACGTCTCCGATGGCAAAGCCATCGAAGAAAGGGATCCCGGTGTTCTTGTACTTCCGGTCCGTCAAGTTGCGACCCCAAAGTGCGACCTCAGTCCGATCGTCGATCACGAGCGAGATCCGCCCATTAAGCAGGCCGTAGGTTCCCTGCGTGAGCTTGTCGGTGTCCTCGTCGAAGTTCACCTCGTCCTGATGGTAGTAGCTGACCCGCGGGGTCAACACGCCGAACGGCGTCTCCACTGAGTACGCGAGTGAGACGTTCAGAGTCACGTCGGGAGTATTCGCGAAGTCGTCGTCCCGCCGATTGACTCGCTCACCGTCGTTGTTGAACGTGATCTTCTCGTGGTAGTCAGCATCGATTAGCCCAAGGCCGATCGAGGCGTCCAGCCCGGGGAGTGGCCGCGCGTTCACCTCCAGCTCCACGCCGCGAATTTGCGCCTCTCCCGCATTGCGGACTACGGAAGAGAAGGAGCCGTCTGCCTCCGACTTGAGCACGGTCTGCTGGATGTCCTCGTACTCGGTCAAGAACGCGGCCAGATTCGCGGTGACACGGTTGTCGAACCAGGCGCTCTTCATGCCGAACTCGTAGGAGTCTACCTTCTCCGGGTCGAACCCCTCGATCGTGGTCGGCGAGTCGGCGCGCCCGTTGAACCCGCCGCTCTTGTACCCGGTGCTGTAGGTGACGTACGTCATCAAATCATCGTTCCACTGGTACTGGATATTGCCCGTGAACGTCCATTTGTCGAACCGCTCGTCGTCCGTGACGTCCTGGAGAGTGCAGGCTACGACGAACGTCCCCGGAACCCCCGGGGGACACAGCGCCCCGAGGGGCGGCCGCATGAGATCAAACGTGGGACGCTGGCGGATATGCTTCCACTTTTTGGTCTCGTTCATACGCCGGACACCGGCCGTCACGCTGAGCTGCTCCGTCAGATCGTAAGTGGCCTGCGCATAGCCGGCATAGGTGTTGTTGGTGACCCAGTTCAGCTCGACGAAGCTGAACGAGACAGGCGTGAAGACTCCAGGCGGCACCGCCGCACCTGGGGGAAGGAAGCCACCGAAGAGCGGGACGGTCGGGAAGCCAATGCTGAACAGCTGCTGGGCGTAAGTCTGGGCCACTCGGCACAGGAAACCCGTGCGGGGATTCGTCTTCTCGCGGAATGTGTACAGCCCAGCGGTCCAGCTGAGCCTCCCGTCCAGGGCGAGCCCATTGGCATTCAGCTCGTGGCTGACCTGGTCCGCCTGCTCCTCGTCTCGATCGCAATGTCCGAACTCCGCGGTCCCCGTCCAGTCGAACTCCTGCTCCTCGCCATGCTCGGAGCGGCGCCAGGCGCCGATGTACTTGAGCGTGATGTCCTCGGTCGCATCCCAGGTCGTCGTGAACGACACCCCCCAGGTGTCGAGCGTGACCTTCCCCGGCACGTTCGAGGTGAACTCATCGTAGTCGAGGTCCTCGGTTCGCTCGCAGTTCGCCCTGTAATCCGCCCAGAGATTCATCCCGCCGTCCGGGGGCAGCCCGACCGGTGGGAAGTCACCGGGTCCGATGAGAGAGCCGATGGTCAGAGACGGGAAGAACGCCCCGCCCGCGGTCCTGCCGGCTCCCGCTTCGGAATTCTCGTCGTAGTTGCAGTGAGCACCTCGTGCGCGCTGGTGAACTCGGGCCTGGTCGCCCGTGATCGTGAGCTCGAGATTCTCCGTCGGAAGCAGCCGCAGCGACACCCGTCCTGCCAGAAGCTTGCGGTCATCGAGATCTTTGAACTTGGGGAACAGGCCGCCCTGTCCCGGTGCTAGCTGGGAGGCGCGGGCTTTGTTGTCCTTGACCGGGTCACGCGTCTGCGACGCGAAGGACAGCCGCATGAACGCCCAGTCGTCGTTGAGCGGGATGTTCACATGGGCGCGGGTCTCGATGTTGTTGTAGTTCCCGTACCGCAACGTACCGCGGGCGCTGAACTCGTCGTCCGGCTTGGCCGTGATCACGTTGACGGCACCGCCTACCGTGTTCCGGCCGAACAGCGTTCCCTGTGGTCCCCGGAGCACCTCGATCCTCTCGAGGTCCGACACAGCCATCAGGTGGCCGGCCGACCGCGCGATGTAGATGCCATCCACGTAGATGCCGACCGCAGGATCGCGCGTGGCGATCGCGTCGCCGTTGCCAATCCCTCGAATGGACACGAAACCGTGCAGCCCGAGGCTGTCCGTGTCGTACTGCATGTTCGGCGTGAGATCGCTGATGTCGTCCATGCGGGTGACCGTGTTGTCCTCGAGCGTCTGCGTTCCAAAGGCAATGATCGAGATCGGTGTCTGCTGCAAGTTCTCCTCGCGCTTGCGCGCTGTGACCGTGATCTCCTCGATCTGCCCACGCACTGCCCTGCGTGTAGCGGCCTGTCCCTGAGCCAGCTCCTCTACTGCAGACTCGGCCATAGCCTCCTCACCCGGCTCGTCCGCCAACGCCGCGGGGGCCAACGAGAGCAGCGCTACAGCTACGAGAGGCGCCATCGCGGTGCTCAGCCATTCCGTGATTCGCATCCTATCCCTCCTAATTCGCATCCTATCCCTCCTATTGAGTGGCTTGAGCTCGTCGCCTCACCACCGACACGAAATAGCCTTTGCTGTCCGTGAACTGTACCGCCAGTTCCCGGGGCGGGACCATCCAGAACTACTCGCTGGTCGAAACTGGATGAATGGCTCGGTGGTTCGGATGGCACGAAATGGAGCAGCGCCCGTTTTCATCGGGATCCTTCGCCACCACTGCACCTCATTCACCGCCGCCCCGCCCTGGCGTCGTGTACGGGCCGAGGAACCGTTTGGCGGCCTTTCGCTCTTCGATGCACTTGCGGTACTTCCAGGCCCGTCCCAAGGTGCTGAACAATCCGCCTTCCTGGATCGGATTCAGCGTCTGTACCAATCCGAGGATCTTGGGAGTGGGCGGGTTCATGGTCCCGATCCTCCGGCACCCGGACCCGTGGTCCCCGGAGGTCCAGCGTCTGCCTGTTTGCTTCGTTCTGAAGCATCAGGGCCAGATCGAACTCGTCCTGCGGGCCCTCTACTCTACCTCCAGATCCCTGGCCTTGATGTCCAACTCCGGCTCAAAGCGGTAGAAGCGGTCGGAACCCTCGGCTCTGTCTTCGCGCTCCACGAACGTGATCCAGTCGGCGGTTCCCGCCTCATCGGTGCTGAAGTTCCTGTGGGCGGGATGATCAACGTAGCTCCGAAACTTGCGGCCTTCCACCACATTCCGCGCGCTGCGCCCTGTGAGCCGGATCGTGTAGGCCGCGTTTTGCCACTCCTTCCCCGCGTTCACCTTCAGCCTCTGTATCTGCACATCGATATAGACCGTCTTTCCGCCCGTCGCCCGGTATCCCGCCTGGACCGCTGCCACCGTCCGCGCTCGGCCGTCTTGCGACTCCATCCGGGCGTATGCCCGGACGCGGTACGGATGTTCGTCCGCGCACATTCGGTTGAAAACGATACGCCCTCCGGGGCCACTTCGAAGCGGTGGAACCCCCGTTTCTGGGCCTGTAGGCGTACCATTTCCACTGTCCGAGGCGTGCCATCTTCGGCGCGACTCGACCATTCCCTTCCTCGTTCGTGGGTCCAGCTGTTCGTGGATCACGGAGAGCTGTCGGCCTTCGGATGCGGTGATGGGCTGACGCTGGCCTGCCGGCGGCTGTGGCGCCACGAGACGGCCGGAATTGACTCTACGTGGCACTAGCTGGCACTACGTGGCACGAGATGACACCCGGAGGCACCCGCCGGAGCAAAGGCGGCAAAACACTATCCATCGAGGGGGGGAACGAGGATGGGCAAGTACTCTGGGCAGGACGTGGCCATCGGCCAGGCTGCACACATGGGCCTCGCGACCCAGGTCGGCAATGCCTGGAAGGCCCACCTTCAGCACTGCCCTGGTCCCGTCGGCCAGGTGAACGCGTAGCACCAGGCTTTGCGAGCTGCGAGCAAATTCGCCGCCGATCTCCAGTTCCCAGGCCGCTGCGACCTCGACCAGGATGGCGTCCAGATCCGCGATCCAGCGACGCCCGACGTCACCCGCGGCAAGCGCCTTGCGGCGCAGCGCGTCCGGCAACGTCAGGACCCATCGCTGTTGGTTGTTCCGCATTGGCGATGCCCGCCTCGGACAAGCGCGATAGCCGGAGGCTGTCCTACGGCTTCAGCGCGAACACCCAGATCATCTGCAGCCGTCGGGGACGCGGCGGGCCAGAACGCTAGGTCGTCGCCGACGACGTTGACCGAGTGTAGCGGCTGGAAGCCCCGCCGCTCGTCGACGAGCCTGCCGATCATGCGCCCGTCTTCGAACATGAGGGCGCTGCCATGGGGCCCGGTGTCGGTCCAGGCGTGGACGGACGGAAAGAGCTCGCGATCGGCGCGATCGTCGATGCGGGAGAACGGCGACGGAAGACAGTGTCCGTGGATCTTGACGACGGCGAGGCCGAGCCGCTCGGCCCGGGCGAGCAGCGGCGGCAGCAGATACGTCGGCCAAGTGACGCGACTGGCCGAGCGCACGGACCAGAGGTATAGTGGGTGTGGGGACGCCGCCTCGGTGCTTCTGAAAATGCGCCGCCCCCGAAAGCCCGCTGGGTCGATTTGCGAAATGGCGCTGCGGAGACGCAGCGATGATGCCTTCTTAAGCGATGATGCCTTCTTAGGGTTCTGTCAAGTTCAGCGGGAGAGTGGCAGACTTGGGCGATGAAAAGCGACACGCCGAGCTACCATGGATATCGATTCCCGCCCGAGATCATCAGCCACGCCGTATGGCTGTACCATCGATTCTGTGTGAGCTTTCGCGATGTAGAAGATCTCCTGGCCCAACGCGGCATCACGGTGTCCTACGAAGCGATCCGGCTTTGGTGCATCCAGTTCGGCTCGGAATACGCTCGCAGGCTCAAGCGTCGACAGGGCCGGCTGGGCGACACATGGCACCTGGACGAGGTCTTCGTCACCATCCAGGGACAGCGGCACTATCTCTGGCGTGCCGTCGATCAAGATGGCGACGTCATCGACATCCTCGTCCAGTCGCGTCGCGACCGCCGGGCTGCCAAACGCTTTATCCGCAAGCTGTTGAAGGGTCAGGGGAGTGAGCCCGGGTGGTTGCATAAGGTCCGGGTTCTCGAAGCGAGACGTGAAAAAGGCCCCGCCGGTCTTTGGCGAGAGCGACGACCCCGCGCGCCTCGTGCCCATCGTCAGTGACCCTGACCACTTCATGATCGCGGTGGCCGGCGACCCGCTCCGCACCAACGCCTACGCGTTTTCGCACAACGGCTCCGACTCGGCTTTCCAACCGCGAAGCGCATCGACCTGCCCCGGGATTGGAACGCCAAGCTGGCGGCGGCGTTCTGGGCCGGGACGTGGCGAATTCCTGTTTATCAACGCCACCTTGGAGCCCTCAGCCCTGAGGAGGCGCACCTCTGACAGAGGGGTCCCACCAGGCATGCCGGTTGGGCTTCTATCCCGGGCATGTTTGGCGTAGGATTTGGCGACTACTACAGCTTGAGCTTGGCTCAGACCCAAAGGAGGCCAGTTGTGAGTCCATCATCAGGGGCGGAATTCGAGAAGCTAGCCCCAGTCGGGGGGCGGTACGTCCAGGTAGACAGCATGGAGTGGGCACCCTTTCCCGAGGCTCTCAGCGACGGTCCAATCAGGTGGAAGCTTCTGAACGTTTCTCCCGAGATGGGTGCCTGGACGGCGATCTTCGACTGTCCCGCCGGATCCTCGTTTGCACGGCACGTGCATATCGGGCCGGGTGAGTACTTCTTCATCAAGGGGAAAATGACGGTACGGGGCGGAACCGAGGAAGGTGGGTCGACGGCGACAGGTCTCGGGTACGGTTACGAAGCATGCAACGCTCGCCACGACCAGACCTACTTCCTGGAAGACAGCCAGTTCTACATGACCTTCCTGGGCCCATTGAACTTCATTGATGAAGATGGCAACACGCTCGCACTGGTGACCTGGCAGGCAGCGCAGGCAGCGTGGAACGCGTCGCAGTCTGGGTAGCGTAGCTACGACCAGCGAGACCAAACTCGCCGCCGAAATCGGCAGGCGAGATCTTCTGAGGACGGCCGGTGCGTCCTTCACCCTGCTTGCCCTGGGGGCCCTTCCTTCCGGTTCGGCTGCGAAATCGGCCGCAGCATCCATGTCTCCCGACGCGATCATCCGGATGAGTCTCGTGGACGGAGTGGATGCCCTCAGGTCGGGGAAGGTCTCTAGCGTCGACTATTGCACTGCGGCGTTAGCGCAGGCAGCCAAATTCGACGGCTACAACATGTTCACCCAGATCTCTCCCGAGTACGTCCAGGGCGCTGCCACCGTCGTGGATACCAGGAGACGAGAAGGCAAGGCCGTGGGCGCGCTTCAGGGTGTGCCCTACGCCCTGAAAGACAGCGTGGATATGGTCGAGTACTACACCATTTCCGGGCATCCCTCGCTCTCGACCTTCCAGCCCTTGCTGGATGCCGATCTAGTCAAGATCTACAAGGAGGCTGACGCGATCTGCATCGGCAAGACTCAGATTCCCGCGTTGTCTCTGTGGTGGACAACGGAAAACCCCATGACCGGTGATACGGGCAACCCGTTCAACCGCGCCTACAAGACCGGCGGCAGCAGTGGCGGCTCCGGGGCAGCGGTCGCGGCACGCATCGTCCCCTTCGCAGTAGCGGAGGACACGGGTGGCTCGGTGCGGGTGCCAGCCGCCATGAACGGCGTGCAAGGATTGCGGCCGACGACCGGGCGCTGGCCGACGGCGGGCACCATGCCCCTTGCCTTCTCCGACACGCTCGGTCCGGTCGCTCGCTCCATAGCCGACATCAAGCTTCTGGACAGCGTCTGCGCCGTGGATCGGCCGAAGAACGAGCCCGGGCGAAAGGATCTCAAGAAGGTGCGGATCGGCTATCAGAAGGCGGGCTTCTTCGCCGAGAACCACCCTTGGGTGCAGGAAAACATCGACCAAACCATGAGCACGCTGTCCCGCGCAGGTGCCAGCCTGGTGGAGATCAGTGGCTTACCGGCGGCAGAGATCTACGACGTCGTCCTCGCAATGTTGGCGGCCGATTTTCCGGCGTCGGTGGCGCACTACTTCAACCGTCACCGCGTCTACAATCGCTCGGCTTTCGAATTGATGCACGAGCTTCACATGGACGGTCTGAAGCAAGCCTGGCTGACCGATATGAACAACGCGGCCAGGGGGGAGGCCTATTTCGATCTCGTGATGCAAGTGGCGGAGGCCCGTAAGACCTATCAAAAGATAATGAGCGAGAACGAGCTAGACATCCTGATGTACCCGACCAGCAAGGTCCCCAATACGCCCAACGACGGCGGGGACGTGATGGAAAGCGTGGGTCCGCTGGGCGAGATGCTGCCCGAGGCATTGATTGGAGCAAACATGCTGTTCGCGCCCGCGATGAGAACGCCATCCATCTCGATGTACTCGGGCATGGACAAGGCCGGGCTGCCACTTTCCGTCACTTTCGACGGATACAGCGGTCAGGATCGCCGGCTGCTCGACATCGCGGAAGCCATCGAGACCGTGCTCCCACCCCTGGCGGAACCGAAGTCCCTGTGATGAGGCCTTCGAGCGCCTGCACGCCTTTTCTTCCGTTGACAGGACCTCGGGGGGCGGCGTAGCGTGGCAGGCCAAACTAGGAGAACCCTCATGACAATCGAGACTGTCGAGTTTTCGAGCGGCGACGGCCGCTGCGCCGGCGACCTCTACCTCCCGGAGAACGGCGGAAGTGGACAACCGGCCATCGTGATCGGGCACGGTTTCAGCTTCGTCAAAGAAGCACTCGGCGAGGAGGGAAAGCGCTTCTCGGAAGCGGGCTTCGTCACCCTGGCCATCGACTATCGCAGCTTCGGCGAGAGTCCTGGCGAGCCGCGCGGACAGCTCTTCCCGCTGAACCAGGTCGAGGACTATCGCAACGCGATCAGCTACCTCGAGACCCGGGACGAGGTCGATTCCGACCGCATCGGGATCTGGGGGACGAGCTTTGGTGGCGCGACGGTGATCTACACCGGCGGCGTCGAGCTCCGCGCCAAAGCGGTGGTGGCCCAGGTCCCGGTGGTGAACGGCCGCCGCTGGATGCAGGCCCTTCGCGTCAGCGACACATGGATCGAGCTGCAGGACCGGTTGGTCGAGGATCGCCGCGAACGCTTCCGGAGCGGCAAGGGCGCACGGGTGCGCGCCGCCCGCCTCGCGTCCGACGGCGAGGTGTGCGCGATGCAGGTGGATAGCCAGATCATCGGGTTTCTCGAGGAAGCCCAGAAGAATCTCAAGACCTGGCGGCCGGACATCACGCTCGAATCCGTCGAGAAGGTGATCGAATTCGTCCCCGAAAGCGTGATCCACCAGATCGCGCCGCGTCCGCTGCTGATCGTCGCGACGGCGGGGTACGACATGATCCACCCGATGGACCAGCTGCTCGAGGCCTACCAGAAGGCCCAAGAACCCAAGCGCCTTGCGCTGCTTCCCTACGATCAAACCGGACTCTACGCGGATCCGGGGCTCGGCGAAGCGATGGCCGAAGCCATCGGGTGGTTCCAGAAGTACCTGTAGTCTCCGGCCTCTCGCCCCGCTGCAGGGTGCTCCCGAAGGTGCGCGACCTTCGACCCGGCGGACCATTGAGCAAGCCCCAACCGCAGACACGAGGTGCAAATCGCGCCCCCGCTTCAGCCAAGGGAGGACGCTGAAAATGTCACGAATCGGACGACCGTGGAACAGAGACCCGGCCGATCTCGGAGGGAGAAAGACGGCGGTCGAGAGCCTCCTTCCGGAGGGCATACCGAGCTGCTTCTGCGACTAGGTAAAAGATGCCGGGGTGGGATGAAAGCGCTGGGGAAATAATCTCCCTACCCTAAAGGGGGTGCCGCGCGCGCAGCCGCACGGGCCCTGCCGCGAGGCGCGCAGGAGGGAAACGAGGCGGCGTCCCTACATCCACTCGATCTAGTGCTCGAGGCTTGTGCCGCGTAGTGCCAATTGCGGCCGGCTAATGCCGCCTGGTGCCGCGTTTTGTCCCGTTTTTGGCGGCGCTTTTACCGTCCGATTCGCAGGCACATGCGGAACCCGGACTGGCGAGCGTAGCGGGGCTCACCGCAGCCGGATTGGCGCTGGCCGACACGGCCTTCAACGTGCTGCGGGTGGGAGCCGCGCAACGCCTCCGTCCGATCCTCAGAACTGCTTGATTTTCTTGGAGCCGACGAGCGGACTCGAACCGCTGACCTGCTGATTACGAATCGCCCCCTGCGGCACGCCGCGGGACGACATGGGACGCCGGATCAAGGGCTTGGAGGGCGGCAGCCGTCCCACCTTGAACCGGGCTGTGCCGTTCCCGCTGCTACATCGTTGTTACATAGATGCCCGTCGGGCAACAGACTCGAGTCGGGGATCCCCGCAGCTCCCTCCACCAGCGCCCGTCCGCGCCCGCGTAGACCTTATCGGCCTCGCGCAGGTAGTTGACGGGAAGCGTCCGCCCGCTGGGCAGCGTCACGAGCATGACCCGACGCGCCCGCTCTCCGTCGGGGCGCTGGCGCAGCTCGAGCTCGACCCGGGGATTCGCGACACGGCTCTGGTAGAAGAGCCAGCCGAAACGCGAGCGCAGACAGCACCGCGATCCCGACCGCGGCATACTTCACCCTAGTCGGTCGGCTGGGAGCCGAGGCGCTCCAGGATCTGGCCCAACCGCTCGAACTCCTCGCCGTAGCGGGCCCAAACCAGTTACGGCCGTCTAATGCCGCGGGGTGCCGGCGCTGCGTCGCGCCGCCGCCCCGTGGAGGCCGGGACGCTGGAGCAGACGGCCGAGTCGCTGGCTCGCACACGGCTGTGGGGTCTCGACTGCGCGGCTGAGGTTAAGATCTGGCGCAGGCCACTGTAGCGTAAACGGAACACCCACTGGGAAGCCGTCGGCACAACTGCTCCCCCCGGAAATCGAGAGACGAGACCGGGACCGATAATGCGGGGCGTTTCGCCCGTCGTGCGCGTCTCGTGTTGCACCGACTCCGGCAAAACCCCGGAAACCGTACGGAAAACCTGCCCTCGTCTCCTCCCTGTAGAGGTTGGCCCGACTGCTTGGCGGTGGGGGGAGTCCGGAGCGAACCGGTCTCGTCCCCTCGATGGGGGCTATTGCCCCTCGTCGGCCGCCCAGAGAACTCGCGGGAGTTCGTGGGAGTTGGGAACCCTCGCTTGACTTTGCGCCGGGGGTGCGGCGTAGGGTCCTGGGCGGGAGCCTGAGTCAGACCGAAAGGTCGCCAGCCCAATTCGTTGAGCGGGCCGTGGGTCTGCCAGAAGAGGTGATCGACGGGCAGGACGAGGCCGTCCCACTCGAGATGCTGGGGGCGGGTGCGGGAGTCATTGACCGCGTCGTACATCAGGTAGGGGAAGCGTCCGTTTGCGCTACAGTGGCTACCGATGGCATTCGCGAGGCGCTCTGCGGCCCCACGCCCCTGGATATGGTGGCCCGGGGCGGGCGCTGCCAGTGCCACTAGCACGGCGCGGCCCAGCGCGTGGTGATCTCAAGCACAGGCAGCCCGGCCAGCCGACCGGTCAGTCCGAGCGTCCCGGAACAACTCCGACTTTCCGCATGCGGAGCTCCCCTGCTCGGAGAAGCTAGCCCATATTCATTTCCTGGGAGATTACGGCGAAGCCCTCTGTCGCAGCGAGGCGCTTCCCGACGACCTTCTGGTAGTCGGGCGAGTTGTACCACTCCTTGACTTTCTCGACGGAGTCGAACTTCAGGATCACCGTTTGGGGTCCCGGTGGCTTTCCCTCGATAGTCTCTGCAGCGACGTCGATGGCGACCAGCTCGCCGCCGTGTGCGTCGAGCGTGGGACGGGCACCCTGAGCGTACTCGCCGTAGAGATCACTATCGTTGACGACATACTGAGCGATGAAGTAGGCGGGCATATCTCCCATCTATCACAGTCGCGTCCGATCCTGCAAGAGGCGTCGCTGGACGAGCGTCTGCGGCGACGTCCGAGTCCAGCAACCCCTGTAGGCCGTCAGCCGAGTTTGGACAGATTGGGTCGATGATCTAAGAGAGGGTTCCGGGCTTCGAGGGGAGTGCCCAATCTCGACAGGAAGGAGACGAGGGCAGGTTTTCTCCCTCTAGCAGGCTGCTGAAAAACTCCTCATCGAAGGGTACCTTTGAGGGAAGCCCCAAGGGGGAGATGTGAGAGGACCGCAGACGCTCCAGGGTGGGATCTTCAGCTACGTATCGCTGGAGTCCCGGATTCCCGAGGACCATCCGCTTCGAGCGATCCGGCGACTGGTGGACGCGGCGCTGGAGCAGCTGTCGCGACGCTTCGATGGTATCTACGCCAAAGGGGTCGGCCGACCGTCGGTCCCGCCGGAGCAGCTGTTGCGGGCGCTGCTGTTGCAGGTGCTGTACACGATCCGGAGCGAGCGCCAGCTGATCGAGCAGATCGACTACAACCTGCTCTACCACTGGTTCGTGGGCCTGGAGCTGGACGATGAGGTGTTCAGCGCGACGGTGTTCACCAAGAATCGGGAACGGCTGCTGAAGGGCGAGATCGCTCAGCATTTCTTCGAGGCGGTGCTGGCGCAGGCGGAGTCGGAGGGGTTGGTGTCATCGGAGCACTTCACGGTGGACGGGACGCTGATCGAGGCGTGGGCGAGCCAGAAGAGCTTCGTGCGCAAGGACGAGAAGCGCAGGGACGATGACGACCCGGGCAACCCGACGGTCAACTTCCGGGGCGAGAAGCGGAGCAACCAGACGCATGCGTCGAGGACGGATCCGGACGCCCGACTGGCGGGGATGAGGGGCCAGGGCGCGCGGCTCGCGTATCAGGGACACGTCGTGACGGAGAACCGCAACGGCCTGGTGGTGGCGGCGAAGCTCACTCAGGCGTCGGGGTGTGCGGAGCGCGAAGCGGCTCTCGAGATGGTGCTGGGTCTGGGGGGCGCTCGCCGGATCACCCTGGCTGGAGACAAGGGCTACGACGCCAAGAGCTTTGTGCAGGCGCTTCGGGCCTGGAGCGTTACCCCGCACGTGGCACAGAACACGACGAACCGCCGAAGCGCGATCGATCGAAGGACCACAGGACACCCGGGCTACGAGGTGAGCCAGCGCTTCCGCAAACGGGTGGAGGAGGTGTTTGGCTGGATGAAGACGGTGGGCTTGATGCGTAAGACCCGGCACCGGGGCACGGATCGGGTCGGCTGGGTCTTCACCTTCACTGCTGCGGCCTACAACCTGGTCCGTATCCGCAACCTGTTGGAGGCGACATAGCTCATGATCCCGCAAGATCTACCCGTGCGACACCGAACCGGTTCGTACCGGGAACGGCGATCCCTCTCCCTGCTCGGCACGCCTCCCGTCAGAGGCGTCCCGCCCAACCCAGTCACTTTCTCCGCAGCCTGCTAGGAGAGTGACCCAAGATTCCCTTATTGGCTAACTTGGGAGCGTGGGGGAAGAGGTCATGTTCAAGGCGTATGTGCCGCAGCAGGGCGAGCTGCTACCGGCGCACGTGGGGGAGGCTCTGGATCCATCGGATCCGGCGCTGTTCATCGACGATTTGGTGGAGTCGCTGGATCTGCGGCGGTTTGGAGTTGACCCGGTTTCGTGGAGCACCTCAACGCTTGGGGAGGAGGACACGTGCGGAAGAGCCGACCACCGTATCCGGCGGAGTACCGGCAGCAGATGGTCGACCTGGTGCGAGGGGGGCGGACACCCGGAGGCGCTGTCGCGGGAGTTCGAGCCATCCGCGCAGTCGATCTGGAACTGGGTCAGGCAGGCCGAGCGGGATGAAGGGCATCCGCTCGGACGGCCTGACGACGGAGGAGAAGGAGGAGCTCCGGCATCTCCGACGCGAGCTGTACGCGTGCTTCGCGAGGAGAAGGAGATCCTGAAAAAGGCCGCGGCCTGGTTTGCTCAGGAGACCGGCTCGACGCCCCGCGGGCGTTCGGGTTTGTGAGCGAACACCGCGCAGAGTATGCGGTCAAGCGGATCCGTGCCGGCTGCTGGGCGTCTCCACCAGCGGGTACTACGCGGGAGTGCACACGGGAGCGAAGCGGCGAGAGCGTTGTGCGGACGCCGGCGCTGCAGAACCGGATCTCGAGATCCACGAGGGCTCGCGGGGGACCTACGGGGTCCCACGCATCCACGCCGAGCTCGCGGCCGACGGCGTGCGAGTCGGTCGCAAGCGCGTCTCGCGACTCATGCGCAGAGCCGGGATCGAAGGGGTCTCTCGTCGACGGCGTACGTGGACGACGAAGCCGAGATGACCCGCCCCGGAAGCAACTTCGCCGCGCAGGGACGCGACCAGCTCTGGGTAGCGGACATCACGTACGTGCCGACCTGGACCGGGTTCCTGTACCTGGCGGTCTTCGACGCCTGGAGTCGCCGCGTGGTCGGCTGGGCCATGGAACCACCTGGGAGCTCGTGCTGGACGCACTCAACATGGCGCTCTGGGCAGCGATGCGCGGGCGGGAGTGATCCACCATTCCGATCAGGGCTGCCAGTACACGTCGATCGCCTTCGGGCTACGGTGCCGGGAAGCCCGGGTAGCTGCACGTCGATGGGCTCGGTCTGCTTGCCGGCTTCTTCGCAACGCTCGAGTGCGCTGCTCGACGCTTCCGGACCCAGGCCGAAGCTCGGATCGGACTTCATCGAGGGGGCTCCGAGCCGCCGACTCGTCGCATCGGCTACCTCTCACCGAACGAATTCAACGGCATAGTGGGCCGGGCTTCGCCCGGCTTCGATCTCGAGTAGCCTTCAGAGTGAAGTTCGATTCAACCACAAGCGCTCGGTAACCTCAGCGCTCAGCAGTCCACCGAAACGGCGGCAGCTCCAGTTCGAGAAGCGGTATCGCCGGCGTGGAGAGCGAGCCTTCCCGCCTCGGATGCTGTTGAAGCTGTGGCTTCTGGGGGCGGTCGTGGGCGTGTACAGCGGGCGGGAGCTTGCGCGACGGCTGCACTACGACCTGCGGTTTCGCTACCTCGCGGCTGGGCTACGACCGAACTTCCGGACGATCAACCGATTCCGGGACCGTCACCACAGGGACTTCCGAGAGGTGTTCTTGCAGACGCTGAAGGTGGCGCAGGCGATGGGGCTTGTGAAGCTCGGGCAGGTGGCGGTAGACGGCACGAAGATCCGGGCGAACACGTCGCGGTCCAAGGCGATGAGCCACGCGCGGATGCTGGAGGCGGAGGATCAGCTGAGCGACGAGATCGAGCAGATCGTGGCGCAGATGGACGAGCTCAACGCTGCGGAAGAGCAAGAGCACGGGGACGACGATGGCGGAGGTGGGCTTCCAGAAGAGCTACAGCTGCGCGAGCGACGACGGGAGCGGATCCGAGCGGCCCGGGAGCAGCTGGAGCGGGAGAAGGGGGAGAAGCTCGAAGCGAAGCACCAGAAGAGCTTCGCGGACCCCGAAGCGAACATGATGAAGACCGAGGGATCCTTGCAGTACTGCTACAACGCGCAGCTGGCGACGAGTGAGGACGGCCTGATCGTGGCGAACGAGCTGACAGAGAAGGCCAATGACTACGAGCAGTTGGAGCCCATGGTCGAGGCAATCGAGACGAACACGAGTCAGCGAGCGGAGATTCTGCTGGCCGACAACGGGTACCTGAGCGAGTCGAACCTGAAGGCGTTGGAACGGCGGGGACAACAGGCGTTGATCGCGGTCCGCGGGCGGAAGTCGTCCCGCTGGCCCAAGGGAGCCCGGGCGCAGCGGATGCACCGGATCTTACGACTGCCCTGGGCCCAGCAACGCTACGCGCAGCGGAAGACCCAGGCGGAGCGGCCGTTTGCCGAGATCAAGGCACGACAGCGGTTTCGGCGCTTCATGCTGCGCGGCCAGGAGAAGGTGACGGGAGAGTGGGACCTGGTGTGCTCGGGCTTCAACGTGATGGCGCTCTGCCGAGCGCAGATGGCGTGATCGGGCGGGTGCGGACCCGTTTCGCGCACGTCAGGCCCTGGATCTGACGCATATCTGTGTAGATCGACATCTACCGGCTACCTCGGACCCCCGTTGGCCCGTACATCGCTCCACGTCCAGTTGGGGGCCCTCGCTACAATCACCTCCGCCCACCCGAATCTTGGGTCACTCTCCTAGCAGGCTGCGGAGAAAGTGACTGGGTTGGGCGGGACGCCTCTGACGGGAGGCGTGCCGAGCAGGGAGAGGGATCGCCGTTCCCGGTACGAACCGGTTCGGTGTCGCACGGGTAGATCTTGCGGGATCATGAGCTATGTCGCCTCCAACAGGTTGCGGATACGGACCAGGTTGTAGGCCGCAGCAGTGAAGGTGAAGACCCAGCCGACCCGATCCGTGCCCCGGTGCCGGGTCTTGCGCATCAAGCCCACCGTCTTCATCCAGCCAAACACCTCCTCCACCCGTTTGCGGAAGCGCTGGCTCACCTCGTAGCCCGGGTGTCCTGTGGTCCTTCGATCGATCGCGCTTCGGCGGTTCGTCGTGTTCTGTGCCACGTGCGGGGTAACGCTCCAGGCCCGAAGCGCCTGCACAAAGCTCTTGGCGTCGTAGCCCTTGTCTCCAGCCAGGGTGATCCGGCGAGCGCCCCCCAGACCCAGCACCATCTCGAGAGCCGCTTCGCGCTCCGCATACCCCGACGCCTGAGTGAGCTTCGCCGCCACCACCAGGCCGTTGCGGTTCTCCGTCACGACGTGTCCCTGATACGCGAGCCGCGCGCCCTGGCCCCTCATCCCCGCCAGTCGGGCGTCCGGATCCGTCCTCGACGCATGCGTCTGGTTGCTCCGCTTCTCGCCCCGGAAGTTGACCGTCGGGTTGCCCGGGTCGTCATCGTCCCTGCGCTTCTCGTCCTTGCGCACGAAGCTCTTCTGGCTCGCCCACGCCTCGATCAGCGTCCCGTCCACCGTGAAGTGCTCCGATGACACCAACCCCTCCGACTCCGCCTGCGCCAGCACCGCCTCGAAGAAATGCTGAGCGATCTCGCCCTTCAGCAGCCGTTCCCGATTCTTGGTGAACACCGTCGCGCTGAACACCTCATCGTCCAGCTCCAGGCCCACGAACCAGCGGTAGAGCAGGTTGTAGTCGATCTGCTCGATCAGCTGGCGCTCGCTCCGGATCGTGTACAGCACCTGCAACAGCAGCGCCCGCAACAGCTGCTCCGGCGGGACCGACGGTCGGCCGACCCCTTTGGCGTAGATACCATCGAAGCGTCGCGACAGCTGCTCCAGCGCCGCGTCCACCAGTCGCCGGATCGCTCGAAGCGGATGGTCCTCGGGAATCCGGGACTCCAGCGATACGTAGCTGAAGATCCCACCCTGGAGCGTCTGCGGTCCTCTCACATCTCCCCCTTGGGGCTTCCCTCAAAGGTACCCTTCGATGAGGAGTTTTTCAGCAGCCTGCTAGGGCGCGCGAGAGAGCGCGCCCCTCGTCGGGAGGGCGATCTGTCCCGCGAGCGTTCACCCGCTTGCGCACCTTCCCGAGCTCCCTCCAGCGCTTCCGCACCTGGCGGTGGCGCCCGGCTCTGCGCCTTCCGGAGCGACACCTGGAGTCTCGACCATGCGGGCGACGTCGATCGAGAGGACCGTAACCGCAGACCTCGCCGACGCGTAAAAGGGGATGCCCGCTGCTTTGCGGCGGATGCGATCCCCCACGCTGAGACCTACAAGGAGGCGACGATGAGTCTGGCTGGACCCGACAGTTGGACCACGGGTGGAGTGATCGACTTCCCCAGCGTCGAGTACCCGGAGCCGGAACCGGAGCCGATGACTCTGCTCGAGCTCGTGAACGCGGTAGTGGACTCGGCTTCGAGTGACGAGGAAGCGGCTGCCACGATTCTACACCTCTTGGAGTCAGGTCAAGTTCGGTTGGTCGGACAGTTCCGAGAGGCGGACATGCTCCGGGGGCTGCACTAGTTGGCCTGGAGCCACGGGCTGGTTCGCATCGAGAAGACCGACTTGAAGCCGGGCCGGTGCCGAGCTGGTGGCAGGGCTATCTGCTTTCGCCTCGCCGAGTTCGTCTCCAGCTACGAGTTCTTCCGCAATCGTAGGAACCACACGAAGCAGGAGCGGGTGCGAGCCTTGTGCAAGGTGCACGCTCGAAGGTTCGCGAGAGCCTTCGAGTTGAAGCTCCCCCCGAAGACACCGGAGAAGCGGAACTCGACCTGGCCCTGGAAGCCGGCCGCAGGCCACCTCAAGGGCGCAGAGGGGTAGTCATGCCCAACCCGCGGAAAGAGTATCCGAGGCGATCCGTGGAGCGCGCGGGACTCTTATGAACCTGCTTCGTCGCAACGCGTGGCCCAAGCCATCTACTGCCCCCATGCTCCTCCGCCACCTCGCTGCAAAGCGGCGGAAGCGCTAGCGCCATCTGGTCATCATACGCGCAGCGGCCCAAGACCTCCCAGCGTGATGTGGTGGTGTGATTGGCGGACTCCGCCAAGGAGAATCGCCCATGGTGTGCGCCCCGGTGAGAGTAGAATCACCCCATGCTCCAGGAGCGCCACCTCGACGGCCTGCGCAAGGCCGGGCTGAAGGAGTAAGGCCACTGCCCTCTCGAGGTTCAGAGCGCCGCCTGGCCGCCATCATGTTCACGGACATCGTCGGCTACACGGCCCTGATGGCGGAGAGCGAGGACAAGGGGCTGCATGCACGGGGAACGACACCGCGAGCTGGTCCGGCCGCTGGTTAAGCAGTACCACGGCGAGTCGATAGAGGCGCGGGGGGATGAGTCGCTCTCGGTGTTCCCGACGGCGTTGGCCGCCGTGAACTGTGCGCTCGCGATCGACGACGAGCTACGGGCGAGGCGAGCCTGAAGCTCCACCTCGGAATCCACCTCGGCGACGTGATGGTGAGCGAGGGCGAGGTCACCGGCGACGGCGTGAACATCGCCTCCCGGATCTGCGCGCTCTCAAAGGACGGGGGGCTGTGCGTCTCGGGCGAGGTGTACCAGTCAGTCCGCAATCAGCCCGACATGGAAGCCGTCTCTCTCGGCGAGCGCGAGCTCAAGAACGTGGGGCGCCCGGTGACCGTCTACGCGCTCGGACGACCGGGCGCTGTCGCCGTGCGAACGCTGACGACGACACGCTCCAAGGCGTCTCTCTACATTGCTGCGGCAGCGGTCGTCACTCTCGCAGCGATCGGCTGGTGGGCCACTAACCGCAGTGCACCCAGGACGGGAGCGATCCGATCCATCGCGGTGCTCCCGCTGGACAACCTCGGCCCGCCGGGGCAGGAGTACGTGGCCGACGGCGTGACGGACGCGCTGATCGAGAGCCTGGCGCGCGCGGGGTCCGAGCTCCGCGTGATCTCCCGCACTTCGGTGATGCAGTTCAAGGGCACGACCAAGTCGTCGCGCGAGATCGCGGCCGAGCTCGGGGTCGAGTTCCTGATCGAGGGCACCGCGCAGCGCC
>CBDDEE010000030.1:0-496593 GCA_965226855.1 Myxococcota bacterium
CACGATCTTGTGAATCTCGCTGCGGATGGTGGGGTTGATGATCTTGGCGTAGTAGCCCGGCCCGATATTCTGGTGCAGGGCGGGAAGCTCTGCGCCCTGCGGCCGAAAGCGGATCGAGATGTCGAGGCCGACCGAGAGCCCGTTGCTGGCCAGGACGGTGAGTCGTTCGGGCCCGTCCTGGACGCGAACGTCGTAGATGTACATCGTGTCCCAGGGCCAGAGGACGTGAATCCCCTCCCCGAAGAAGTCACTCTGCGTGCCCCCCCAGAGCTTGAAGAGCACACCCTGGGCAGGGCTGCCACACCCGCACGCCGATCGACCCCGTGCGCTAGGGGCGACAGCTGGCGAATCGGAGTATGCTCCGGGCTCACGAGCCCAGATAGGAGTACCCCCCTTGCTCGCATACTCTACGATCGGAACAACGGACATGGCCCGGGCGGTCGCGTTCTACGACGCACTGCTCGCCGAGGTCGGCGCCAAGCAGCTCTTCGGAATGGACCGCATCAAGTTCTACGGAACCTCGACGGACGAGTCCATGCTCGCCCTGTGCATCCCCCACGACGAGAAGCCCCACGAGCGGGGCAACGGCCAGATGGTCGCGATTCCCGGAGGTTCAAGGGAAGGCGTCGACAAGATGTACGCGAAGGCACTCGAGCTGGGTGCCACCGACGAAGGGCCGCCCGGAGAGCGGATCCCGAATGTGTTTTACGGGGCCTACGTCCGCGACCTGGACGGCAACAAGCTCTGCTTCATGGAGATGACGTTCGGCTGAGGCTGGCGAACCTCTGACATCGCCGGCGGCGCAGAACGCGTCGCTGGCGCCGGTCAAGACGTCATGGCAACCATCCATCTTCACAATCCCAACGTAAAGGATGTGCCCGGACTTCTGTAAATCATCAACCCGACCGTTCACCCCGTGGCGGGCTCGCCCGTGGAGCTGGGCGACTCAATGACGTAAGCTCTCATCAACGTGATCGAGCAGGAAGTGATCGTAGTGACGGCCTTGAAGAGGTGTCTGATGAAGCGATTCACCGTGTGCATGATTCTGGCGCTCGTCGGCGGAGTGCTTACCGCCCCCCCACTGGCCGTTGCGCAACAGAGAGATCCGCTGCCTCGGGTGGAGCCGCACCAGCGGCTCACGGGACCGAGAATCGATGCGACCGCCGATTCGGAAGGCCTGGTTCCACTGCGCGCCTTCTGCCCCGAAGACTGGGACACCTGTCGCAAGTATTGGGATTACACGGTCAACTTCGTGCAGAACAACACGATTCCGACTCGCGAGAGGGAGCTCCTCATTCTTCGCACCGCTTGGCTGTCGCGGGGCAACTACATCTGGGGACGTCACGACGCCATCGGACAGGATGCCGGGCTTTCGGAAGAAGAGATTGTGAGGATCACGGTCGGCCCCGACGCGGCCGGGTGGAGCGGTTTTGACTCGACGCTGCTCCGCGCGGCGGACGAGCTTCACCGGAGCCGCTTCATTTCCGAGGCGACCTGGAACGTCCTGGCCGAGCGCTACTCTGAGAGCGAGCTGACCGAGGTCGTTCTGATCGTCGGGAACTATACGCAGCTCGCGATGTTCCAGAACACGCTGGGAGTACAGCTACCCGCCGGCTTCGCTGGGTTGCCCGAAGGGCCTGCTTCCCAATAAGCCCGAGCCCGCGACGGTGATGACTGTCCGCAACAGCCCCGTCGTGGAATGAAGCCGGGTGACGTGGGCCTCCTGACCGAGCGCGTAGGCCAACACAGGAAGGGTGGAACGTGGCAGGGACGTGCACCACGGACGGCATCACGGTCCGCGTAGCCGCGGGGTAGCTTGTCTGCGATGAGCCTCCGTAGGGCACGACACCGCCACGTTCATGACCTCCGGAAAGCCGAGCGGCTGGGTCACTGTGACGGCATGTCGGCGAGTATTTGGCAGATCGATCCCGATGCCTAAGGCCGCCAGCCGCGCCCCGGGCCCTAGCAGGCTGCTGAAAAACTCCTCATCGAAGGGTACCTTTGAGGGAAGCCCCAAGGGGGAGATGTGAGAGGACCGCAGACGCTCCAGGGTGGGATCTTCAGCTACGTATCGCTGGAGTCCCGGATTCCCGAGGACCATCCGCTTCGAGCGATCCGGCGACTGGTGGACGCGGCGCTGGAGCAGCTGTCGCGACGCTTCGATGGTATCTACGCCAAAGGGGTCGGCCGACCGTCGGTCCCGCCGGAGCAGCTGTTGCGGGCGCTGCTGTTGCAGGTGCTGTACACGATCCGGAGCGAGCGCCAGCTGATCGAGCAGATCGACTACAACCTGCTCTACCGCTGGTTCGTGGGCCTGGAGCTGGACGATGAGGTGTTCAGCGCGACGGTGTTCACCAAGAATCGGGAACGGCTGCTGAAGGGCGAGATCGCTCAGCATTTCTTCGAGGCGGTGCTGGCGCAGGCGGAGTCGGAGGGGTTGGTGTCATCGGAGCACTTCACGGTGGACGGGACGCTGATCGAGGCGTGGGCGAGCCAGAAGAGCTTCGTGCGCAAGGACGAGAAGCGCAGGGACGATGACGACCCGGGCAACCCGACGGTCAACTTCCGGGGCGAGAAGCGGAGCAACCAGACGCATGCGTCGAGGACGGATCCGGACGCCCGACTGGCGGGGATGAGGGGCCAGGGCGCGCGGCTCGCGTATCAGGGACACGTCGTGACGGAGAACCGCAACGGCCTGGTGGTGGCGGCGAAGCTCACTCAGGCGTCGGGGTATGCGGAGCGCGAAGCGGCTCTCGAGATGGTGCTGGGTCTGGGGGGCGCTCGCCGGATCACCCTGGCTGGAGACAAGGGCTACGACGCCAAGAGCTTTGTGCAGGCGCTTCGGGCCTGGAGCGTTACCCCGCACGTGGCACAGAACACGACGAACCGCCGAAGCGCGATCGATCGAAGGACCACAGGACACCCGGGCTACGAGGTGAGCCAGCGCTTCCGCAAACGGGTGGAGGAGGTGTTTGGCTGGATGAAGACGGTGGGCTTGATGCGCAAGACCCGGCACCGGGGCACGGATCGGGTCGGCTGGGTCTTCACCTTCACTGCTGCGGCCTACAACCTGGTCCGTATCCGCAACCTGTTGGAGGCGACATAGCTCATGATCCCGCAAGATCTACCCGTGCGACACCGAACCGGTTCGTACCGGGAACGGCGATCCCTCTCCCTGCTCGGCACGCCTCCCGTCAGAGGCGTCCCGCCCAACCCAGTCACTTTCTCCGCAGCCTGCTAGGAGAGTGACCCAAGATTCGGGTGGGCGGAGGTGATTGTAGCGAGGGCCCCCAACTGGACGTGGAGCGATGTACGGGCCAACGGGGGTCCGAGGTAGCCGGTAGATGTCGATCTACACAGATATGCGTCAGATCCAGGGCCTGACGTGCGCGAAACGGGTCCGCACCCGCCCGATCACGCCATCTGCGCTCGGCAGAGCGCCATCACGTTGAAGCCCGAGCACACCAGGTCCCACTCTCCCGTCACCTTCTCCTGGCCGCGCAGCATGAAGCGCCGAAACCGCTGTCGTGCCTTGATCTCGGCAAACGGCCGCTCCGCCTGGGTCTTCCGCTGCGCGTAGCGTTGCTGGGCCCAGGGCAGTCGTAAGATCCGGTGCATCCGCTGCGCCCGGGCTCCCTTGGGCCAGCGGGACGACTTCCGCCCGCGGACCGCGATCAACGCCTGTTGTCCCCGCCGTTCCAACGCCTTCAGGTTCGACTCGCTCAGGTACCCGTTGTCGGCCAGCAGAATCTCCGCTCGCTGACTCGTGTTCGTCTCGATTGCCTCGACCATGGGCTCCAACTGCTCGTAGTCATTGGCCTTCTCTGTCAGCTCGTTCGCCACGATCAGGCCGTCCTCACTCGTCGCCAGCTGCGCGTTGTAGCAGTACTGCAAGGATCCCTCGGTCTTCATCATGTTCGCTTCGGGGTCCGCGAAGCTCTTCTGGTGCTTCGCTTCGAGCTTCTCCCCCTTCTCCCGCTCCAGCTGCTCCCGGGCCGCTCGGATCCGCTCCCGTCGTCGCTCGCGCAGCTGTAGCTCTTCTGGAAGCCCACCTCCGCCATCGTCGTCCCCGTGCTCTTGCTCTTCCGCAGCGTTGAGCTCGTCCATCTGCGCCACGATCTGCTCGATCTCGTCGCTCAGCTGATCCTCCGCCTCCAGCATCCGCGCGTGGCTCATCGCCTTGGACCGCGACGTGTTCGCCCGGATCTTCGTGCCGTCTACCGCCACCTGCCCGAGCTTCACAAGCCCCATCGCCTGCGCCACCTTCAGCGTCTGCAAGAACACCTCTCGGAAGTCCCTGTGGTGACGGTCCCGGAATCGGTTGATCGTCCGGAAGTTCGGTCGTAGCCCAGCCGCGAGGTAGCGAAACCGCAGGTCGTAGTGCAGCCGTCGCGCAAGCTCCCGCCCGCTGTACACGCCCACGACCGCCCCCAGAAGCCACAGCTTCAACAGCATCCGAGGCGGGAAGGCTCGCTCTCCACGCCGGCGATACCGCTTCTCGAACCGCCGCAGATCCAGCGACTCCACCAAATCGTCGATGAACAGGGGCTTGTCCTATTCGGTGTTGAATCTCCGAGAGCAGCGACTCCCGATTGAACGATCTTACGCGGCTTCGTTATCTACGTGAAGTGATTCCTCGTGGCGTCGAAGTGCGTCGACGAGCGTTGACATGTCTTTCAATCCCCTGACCCGGCGGAAGCCTTTCCGAGCGTCGAGGAGGGCGGCTCCGACCCAACGGAGCATCATCTTCCCTCCCCGCCACCGTTTCACTCGTCGTGTGTAGGTTGCGATCTTGTCGTTCAGGCTCTCGATCGCGTTGGTACTCCGGAGGCTTTGAAGGAGAATTCCATTCACTCCGAGGCGCAGCAGGGTGAGAGTGTCCTCCAAGCCCTCGCGAAGTGAGGCGGCCGCACCCGGATGCGACTGTTCGAGCGACCGCGCCAGGTTCTCGAGAAGTCGCTGCGCCCGCGCTGCGTCCGTCGCATTCCATGCCTCGTCCAGCGCGCGTTTGATGCTGGGGCGAGCGGTCTGCGGCAGGTGCCCGAGTACGTTTTGGCGCTTGTGCACCGGACACCTTTGGATCAGCGCCAGGTCACCGAAAATCTTGTCGATCGCTTGGCGCAGCGCTTTCGAGCCGTCGATCACGAACACCAACGCCTGGTCGGTCGAGAGCCCACGTTCCACGAGGTCTGCGAGAAGCGCCCTTGCGACGGCCGCGTTCTCGGTGTTGCCCTCGCGAATCCCCAGCGGATGCTTCTTCCCGTCGGAATCGAACCCCAGAGCCACCAAAATGCAGTGGTCACGGAAGTGGATGCCGTCAAGCATCACGATCTTCAAGTCGAGCTCGGCGAGAGGCTGGCTGATCCACTCGCCCAGTTTCTGCTCGGTCAACGCCACGAACCGACGGGAGACAGCGCTCCTCGAGGTCGACCGTTCGGTCTCCGTGGGCGGCAGTCGATCCAAGCTTCGCGCATAGCGTCGAGTCGATACGCCCGCTGCCACCGCTTCGAGCGTGTGGTGATCCAGTGGATCCCGATCCGTCGCAGCCTCGAAGCTCGGCAGTACAAGTTCTCCGCCCTCGATCGACCGAACGCGAGGTCGACGAATCGCGATCCGCCGACCTCCCAAAGTGACGGGACTCTCCGTGCTCCCCGCGCGACGACCGGGGCGCTCCTCATCGGGTTTCCAAGGCAGACCGCACAGCGCCGTGCGGTCGTGCTCCATCATCGCACCGAGCACTTGCTTGCCTGCCTCGACGCAGATACCGAAAAACGCGCGGTCGATGTCTTCGAGCGCCGACAACATCGGTAGCGGTAACTTGACGTGGGCGGTGTGAGCAACGGGTAGGTCTTGAGTGAACTTTGATTTCGTGAAATGCTTCGCCATGGTTGGCTCCTTCGTTGGGTTTGCATACCCCCTCCGTACCACACGGAGGGCGAAGGAGCCGCCACTCTCATCTCTCTAAATCACACCTTCTGGGACATCCCCATGAACAGCGCCGGATCCGATGGATCCAGAGCCTCCCCCACGTGCGCCGGTAGCAGCTCGCCCTGCTGCGGCACATACGCCTTGAACATGACCTCTTCTCCCACGCTCCCAAGTTAGCCAATAAGGGAATCTTGGGTCACTCTCCTAGCCGTAAGACGAATCGATAGGACGGGAAGGGCCATTGTCAGAACCCGAAAACCCCTCTTAAACCCCCTTCCATAGGGTGGGAGCGCAAGACGAGATCCGCCTTTGGCCGCGGATTCTTCGATCCGGACGTCTGCCCTCGGTCTGGCTGGGCGGCCCCGAGAGGGATTGGACACTCGGCGGTCCCGGAGGGCGGCCCGGGGATCGACGAGTGGTTCGATTGCGGATGCCTGATCGAAGGTCACCCTGACGCGTTGCGATCGTTCGCCGTTGTCGTTCTCCACCCCGCGCGAGAACGGGTGAGAACCATCCTTCCATCCGGGCCTCGTTCGGCCATGGCTTCCTTCGGTTCTTTGGAGGGGCATAGCTTATTCCTAGGACCTCCGTGTTCTCACGACGGGGCCAGAGGGAATGCGGATGCTCACCTCCGAACCCGCTTCGCGTCGGCGTCTTGAGACGGAGACTGCGCTCAGGCTTCGTGGCGTTGTCTCCTGCCCTGGCCGTCGCGTTCTGTCTCCATCGACGAACGAGCGCTCCCGGGCTCGTACACCTCCTCGTGCTTCCACATTGCCAGCACCGTCGCGGCGATCATCCGAGCCAAGCTCAGCTTCGCGAGCGTCGGCTTCGTGCCTCCGTCGAGCAGGCGCTGGTATCGCGAGTAGATCGGATCCTGGTCGCCGTGCTGGATCACCGTCGTCGCGGCCCCCTTGAAGATGTCCTTCAGCACACGGTTGTATTGACGGGACAGCCCGCGCGTCTGCGGCACCCGAGCTCGGATCCAGTCGCCCTCGGGCGTCTGCTTCCAGTCCGCACTCGAGCGCGTCACGATCCCGAACCCGCAGTAGCTCCAGAACTGCTATGTGCCGGTCATGTGCCTCCCTCCCAGGATGCGGTCGGCCTCCACCAGCGGCCACCGTCTTCACCTTCACCCCCACTACTGTCTTCACCCACCAGTGGCCTTCTGGCCTTCCCCGGGTCCCGCGACCAAGTCAGTCAAGAGCCGAGTCGAGCACTGCAGCGCCGATGAGGCGCCTGCCTGTTACCATCTCAAGTCAACTAGCGAGGAGGCGAAGTTGGTGACTATGCGCTTCGAGAACAAGGTGGCCTTCGTGACGGCGGGGGGCTCTGGTATCGGTGCATCCACCGCGAGGAGCCTGGCGCGAGAGGGGGCCAAGGTGATGGTGGCCGATCTCAGTGGGCGCCGTGCGCAGGAGGTGTGCAAGTCGATTACCGAGCAGGGGGCCGATGCGATCTGGCTGAAGGGCGACGCCGGCGACGCCGACAGCGTTCAGGAAATGATCAAACAGACCCTCGATCGCTGGGGTCGCCTCGACGTCGCGATCAACAACGCCGGTCTCGGGCTACCCAAGGCACTCGAGGAACTAACCCTCGAGGAGTGGAATGAGACGCTCCGTGTGACGACGACCAGTGTCTTTCTGAGCTTGAAGCACGTGTTGCCCATCATGCGCCAGCAGGGTGGCGGAGCGATCGTCAACACGGGCTCTGTTTCCGGCTTGATGGGCGACTACGGCATGTCTGCCTATAACGCGGCCAAGGCGGGCGTTGTGAATCTGACACGGGCAGCCGCGCTCGAAGTAGCGGCCGATGGCATTCGCGTGAACTGCGTCTGTCCAGGCGCCATCCAGACGCGCGTGGCAAAGCTACTGGGCGGGGAGCGAGAGGACGAGCTGGTCAAGAAGATGGGTGATTGTCACCCGCTGCGCCGCATGGGACAGCCCGAAGAGGTGGCCGAGCTCATCCTGTTCCTGGCGTCGGACGCGGCATCGTTCATCACCGGCGTGGCCTACTCTGTGGATGGCGGCATGACCGCGCACTCGGGCATGATCAACTTCCTGGACTACGCCCAGTAGGAGGAACTCGGTCGCGGTACACTGAGCTCAATCGCGCGATACGAGGAGTGACATGGATTTCTCGCTGACGGCAGAACAGAAGGCGATCGTCGAGGCAGTCCAGAAGACCTGCGCCGACTTCGACGACGACTATTGGCGCGAACACGATCAGACTGGCGAGTTCCCTTTCGATTTCCACCGGGCGATGGCGGACGGGGGCTGGCTGGGCATCGCCATGCCCGAGGAGTACGGCGGCGGTGGGCTCGGGGTGACCGAGGCGGCACTGGTCATGCACACCGTCGCCAACTCGTCCGGTGCCCAGAGTGCGGCATCGGCGATTCACATGAATATCTTCGGTCCGCACCCGATCGTCGTCTTCGGCAACGAGGAGCAGAAGAAGAAGTGGCTTCCGGAGCTGATCCGCGGCGACGTCAAGTCCTGCTTCGGGGTAACGGAGCCGGATGCGGGACTGAATACCACCTCGATCGTCACCCGCGCCGAGCGGCGTGGCGACGAGTACCTGGTGAACGGCGTGAAGATCTGGATCTCGACTGCGAGGGAAGCAGACAAGATCATGCTGCTCACCCGAACGACACCCAAGGAGGAGGGCGCGCGTCCCACCGACGGCATGACCCTCTTTTATACGGATCTGGACCGTACGCATTGCGACGTCCGAGTGATCCCCAAGATGGGGCGCGCGGCCGTCGATTCCTGTGAGGTCTTCATCGAGAACCTGCCCGTTCCCGCGGAGCACCGTGTCGGCAAGGAAGGCAAGGCCTTTCAGTATATTCTCCACAGCCTCAATCCGGAGCGCATCCTGGTGGGCATCGAAGCCGTCGGGATCGGCCAGAACGCGCTGGCGCGTGCGGCGAGCTACGCGCGTGAGCGCGTGGTCTTCGACCGCCCTATTGGCCAGAACCAGGCGATCCAACATCCTCTGGCAGAGAGCTGGATGGAGCTGGAAGCCGCCTTTCTGATGGCCATGAAGGCGGCCTACCTGTACGACACCAAGCAGCCCTGCGGACTCGAGGCGAACTCGACGAAGTATCTCGGCGCCGAGGCCGGCTTCAAAGCTTGTACGCGCGCGGTCGCGACCTTCGGCGGCATGGGTTACGCCAAGGAGTTTCACGTAGAGCGGCTGCTGCGCGAGGTGATGATCGCAAAGCTCGCGCCAGTGAGTCCGCAGCTGATCCTCTGCAACATCGCCGAGAAGGCCCTCGGCCAGCCGAAGTCCTACTGAGCAGGGCGACGGTTCTCGAGCCCCCTCAGAGCCGGTGGTGGCTCCGCGACACCCTGGAGAGCGTCGCCCGAGAGCTCGGGGGAATGGCCGCCCGTGGCCAGGGCGACACTCGGGTGCTCCTCAGCCGAGCTCGACGGGTGCGGCAGCGACTGCACCAGGGCGTGCCGGAGGGGTGGACGGCGGGGCGTTAGGATAGCTGGCCCGTCCGATCGAGTCGTTCTGAGGGCCGGCGGGGGCCGTCGGAGTAACCCTCCCTCTCAACGACTTGGAGCGCACACCGGAAGCCGCAGCACGACCAGCTCGGCCAACCGATCCAGCGTTACTGCGAGGTCGCCACTGCTTTGACGTAGCTCAGCCACGATCGTACATCACCCGCCTCGGCGGTCATGGCAATGACCTGTTCGAACACGCCAGCCGCGCGGTCGGTCTCTCCCATGCGCTCGAGCGCAAGGCCCATCCCGTAGAGACTGTTCAGACGCCCGGGGCTGTGTGCGAGGGTCGCTTCATATGCAGTGACCGCCTCCTCGTTCATCTCCAGCTCCAACAACATGTCCCCCAGGAGTTCCCGAGCGGGCAAAACGTAGCCTGGGGAGATGACGCTCTTATCGGTGGCGCCCTCGAGCTCGACCGCGCGGCGCATCAACGCGAGCGCCTCGTCCTTCGCGCCTTGCTCGAATCGTAACCAGGCTTTCGCCGCAACCGCCTTGATCTCGGTGTGCCCTGCCCAGTACGTGTCGCTCGCCACGAGCTGTTCCCTGACGCGCTCCAAGTGCGCAATTTCGGCCGCCGCCTCGTCGAAGCGCTTTTCGTGCGCCAAGCCGAGGGCGCGCGCGTAGCGGGTCATGGTGAGAAAGGCCTTGGGCGCGTCATCCCAGGGGAACTCGGCTGGCTGGCGGGGTTCGAGCGCCGCAGCCTCCGCCCAGTCGCGCCGTTCCAGGGCATAGCGCACGGGTAGTGCGTTGAGCGCATAGGCGATGGCGCCCTGGTTCAGGTCCGAATACGGCAGATCCAATCGATTCGCCTCCTCCACGATTTCGAGGGCCTGGTCGTCGAGAGCCTTTTGCAGATAGGCATAGCCCAGATAGTCGAGCGCATGCTGGTAATGCGAGTTCTGGGCACCCTGCTCCAGGCTCACCTTCCAGGCCGCAGCCGCGGAGCGACGATTCCACTCGATCGACTCATCCCACATTCCGAGCCGCGTGAAGATATGGCTCATCATGTGCAGGGGATGGGCTGTTTCGGGCGCCACGTTGCCGTAGTTCATCGCGGCGGGGAGCGCCCGCTCGGCAAGCCCAGGGTAGTCGTACGAGTGGATGACATAGTGATGGGCACCAGGGTGATCCGGGACAGCAGCTAAAACGCCCTCGGCGATCCCACCCGCAGCCTTCTGGATCGCATAGCTCTTGTCGTAGGGATCCGCCGTTGCTAGATAGGCGAGCGCATAGAACGCTTGTGCCTCGAGGTCGTTCGGAAAGTTTTCATAGATATCCCGCCATGCCGCTTCGAACAGTATCAGGCGCTCGCGCTCTGTCCGCTCGCGACCGTTCTCGAAGAATACGCGCACCGTATTCAGATAGGCGCGCTCTCGCTCGGTCGGCGCACCCTTTGCGACCGCATCGCCCACGCGCGCTTCCATCGCTTCGAGCTGCTCGTCGGTGGGCGGATCGTTCCACAGCGGATGGATATAGGTCATGGCGACGCCCCAGTGCGCCATGACGCAGTCACCGTCGGCGCTCGCGGCTTCTTCGAAGACTCCTCGGGCAGTGATGTACATCATGTTGTGGAGATCCGCGACGCCACGTTGCATCGCGGCGGTGGCGTTCGGGCTGCAGCTGACCGGAAAATCGACCGAGCGGGTGGCCTCGACCTGGCTGGCTTCAGTGGTCAATTGCACCGGCTCGCGATCGCAGGCTGAGATTGAAACGATGCCGATCAGCGCCATCAGGCAGAAATATCGTGATTGCATCGGTCGCTTCCCTGTCATGCCCCAACCCTACCGTGTGACCGGCAATTAGGATAGGCGCATCGCAGACGTGGCTGGGGATAGGGAGTTACCGAGCTGCAGCCTAGCTCGCGCTAGCCTCCAGCTCCCTCCCCACCCGCTCCGTGTGCCCCGTTGCGGCGGCTGTGAGACAATGACCGCCAGCCGGCCTGGGGGCTACTATGCCGCCTACTCGTGGATTCGGCCTGAGTGCAACGGGGCGACTGCTTCTACTCGTCTCGGCGTTTGTTCTCGTGCTCGGGGCGATCGCGTGCAGTGACCAACACCCCGAACTCGAGTCCGCACGGAACGCCTACGAGCGTGGCGACTACGATCTCGCCATCCAACACTACACCAATGCGATCAACTCGGGCGAGCTATCCGACGACGTGCTCGGCACCGCTCTCTATGACCGGGGCGGCGCCTATTTGGAAAAGCGTCTCTACGACGAGGCGATTCGTGACTACAGTGAGGCAATCCGCCTCAACCCCGACGCGGCAGGAGCGTTCAACGACCGGGGCAACGCCTACGCCCGTAAGGGTCTCTACGACGAGGCGATTCGCGACTATGACGAGGCCATCCGGCTCAATCCCATCCACCACTTTTTCTTCAACAACCGGGGCAACGCCTACCGCCACAAGGGTCTCTACGACGAGGCGAATCGCGACTACAGTGAGGCCATCCGCCTCGACCTCGACAGCGCCGGTTACTTCAACAACCGGGGCAGACGCCGCACGGGATCTGACGATAGCCGTTCATCTCTAGCGGCTCTCCCCTCTGCCGGCCCCACAGGCTCCTCCTCGAAGTTGAAGCCATTCAGCTCCCGCCCCACCCGCTCCGCGTGCCCCACAGCGCCCATCTCGGTGTAGAGGCGGTGGGCTTCGCGGAGGTGGTGCTCGGCGTCGTGTCGAGCTCGGACATCGGGGCCTCGGGGCTGGGAGGGCGAAGGCAGCGAACTAAGGAAACACCTCGCACTTCGTCCCCCCGAAGCGGATGCCGTCCTGTGAGCACACGTCGTGGCTACGGCACCCCTCGTGCATCTCTGGATCGCCGCCGAGTTTGCGCTGCCAGTCACTCAACAGAGCTGCTCTTGTACCACCAGTCGTGGATCGTGGACACGGCGGGTATGCGGTCACCAACTCGGCGAAAGAACTCAAGCACGAACAGCGTGCCGCCTGAGCGTTCCGTCCTGGCTACGAACATACGTCCGTAGATTTCGGGATAGATGTCTGCGAGCCCGAGGACGGCCTGATGCTCTGCGGGCATCCCGGTTCGTCTCCCCGACTCCTTCAAGCTTTCGTGGACCGTGATGCGATCCTGAACTACAGCACGCATCCGTTCTATGAATTTATTGGAACGCAGAACGAATCCTAAGCCATCGCGCACCTCATGGGCTTCTCCCGCCATCCAGTCCAAATGAACGGCGATTTCATCACCAGCGCCGCTGCGCAGCCACTTCTGCAAGCGGTCGAGGAGAGCCCGCCCCTGCTCAAGATCCTCGATGCTCTGCGAATGAGGAGGCTCGTTCTCGATGTATCGGAAGATGCGGTATGCGGCCTCAATCTCTCGGAGCTTATTCTTGAGGTCCAATCGGAGCTGACCATCCGACAGGGCGTTCGGCTGGATCGGGATGTTCCGAGGGGCCTTGACTATTAGGTCAATCTGCCGATCGGACAGAGCCATAGGTCGCCGCACCTCGCGACCGCACCTTTGGGGGGCGGAAGCTGGCCGCCGGTGCTAGCGGCCCCCGTCGTGAGCGGGTGCCTCCGACGTCCCAATCTAGCGCTGTCGCCGCCTGGCACCAGCGGCATCCAACGGCCGCCGATGGTGCGGGCAATCAACGATGGGCTGTAGCTCCTTAGGAGCTCGCCAACTCCCTCCCAACCCGCTCCGCGTGCCACGTCGCGCCCATCTCGGTGTAGAGGCGGTGGGCTTCGCGGAGCTCGCGCTTGCAGCCCGCATCATCGCCCAGGAGCGCGGCGAGCTTGGAGCGGCGCTCGTGCAAGGTGGGAGCAGATAGCAGGATGCCGTGCTCGTCGATCAGGGCGGCGCTCTCGTCGGAGGAGGCGCTGGACCTCGTCCTTCGCCGCCGACGCCCTAGCACTCGACCAACAGAAAAGCCCGGTCGTATATCGCACAGACAGCCAGTTTTCGGTTGACCTCCCGAGTGCGGAAATGCTGAACTGGGATAGGGACGACAAAAGGCGCCCTCCGATGATCGAGCTGATTCGGCCATTAGTGATCTGCACCCTCGCCCTGTGGCCCGCTCTTGCCCAGGCGCAAGGGCTGGTGGTTGCTTGGGGTGACGTTGCGCCGCCCCCCGGCTCTGTTTCGGCAAGCTCGCCTGGGTCGGCCAGCGCGATCGCGGCTGCGGGCGCCTTTAGCTGCGCGATCCAGTCGGGGAGCGGCGCGGTGGTCTGCTGGGGGACCAATTCCGTCGGTCAGGCGAGTCCGCCGGCATCGGTCAACGGGAGCACGGGCAGCGCGAGCGCGATCACCGCTGGGACTGAACACAGCTGCGCGATCCAGTCGGGGACCGGCGTGGTGGTCTGCTGGGGGGACGATGTCCTCGGTGAGACGAGTCCGCCCGCATCGGTCGACGGCCCGGTTTGGCCTGGCCAGCAACGTCGCGCAGGCTCGCCGACGGCTGGTTACGGCTGGGCCGGGCCGCCAGAGCTTCAGCTCGCCGACGTCCCTCCGCTCAGCGCGTCCAGCTCCCTCCGGCAGGCGCGTTGATACTGGCGGGCGAAGCATTGCAAGCGATTCCGGGGAGGAAGTACTGACTGAGTACCGTGCACACCCGCTCCGCGTGCCCCACAGCGCCCATCTCGGTGTAGAGGCGGTGGGCTTCGCGTAGCTCGCGGTCGTGACCCTCATCATCGCCCTGGAGCCCGGCGAGTCTGGCGTGGCGTTCGTGCAAGGTGGGGGCGAAGAGCAGTATGCCGTGCTCGTCGATCAGGGCGGCGCCTCTCGTCGAGAAGGCGCTGGACCTCGTCCTTCGCCGCCGACGCCCTAGCACTCGACCAACAGAAAAGCCCGGTCGTATATCGCACAGACAGCTGGTTTTCGGTTGACCTCCCGAGTGCGGAAATGCTGAACTGGGATAAGGACGACAAGGACCGCTGGCTGCCCTGACTAGTATGAGAAAGCCGCTAAGCGCAAGGCGCCCTCCGATGATCGAGCTGATTCGACCTTTGCTCTGCACCCTCGCCCTGTGGCCCGCTCTTGCCCAGGCGCAAGGGCTGGTGGTTTCTTGGGGTGACGGCACGCCGCCCCCCGGCTCTGTTTCGGCAAGCTCGCCAGGGTCGGCCAGTGCGATCGCGGCAGGGCGCTTCCACAGCTGCGCGATCCAGTCGGGGACCGGCGCGGTGGTCTGCTGGGGGGACAATCTATCCGGCCAGGCGATTCCGCCCGGATCGGTCGACGGCACCACGGGCAGCGCGAGTGCGACCGCTAGTGGTTTTTTTCACAGCTGCGCGATCCAGTCCGGGACCGGCGCGGTGGTCTGCTGGGGGTTCAACGGCAACGGTCAGGCGATTCCGCCCGCATCGGTCGACGGGACCACAGGCAGCGCGAGCGCGATCGCGGCTGGGGCCGGCCACAGCTGCGCGATCCAGTCGGGGAGCGGCGCGGTGGTCTGCTGGGGATCCTCCGGTCAGTCGAGTCCGCCCGCATCGGTCAACGGCAGCACGGGCAGCGCGAGCGCGATCGCGGGTGGGGGCAACCACGGCTGCGCGATCCAGTCGGGAACCGGCGCGGTGGTCTGCTGGGGGGACAATTCCGTCGGTCAAGCGAGTCCGCCCGCATCGGTCGACGGGAGCGCGGGCAGCGCGAGCGCGATCGACGCTGGGTTGGACCACAGCTGCGCGATCCAGTCAGGGAGCGGCGCGGTGGTCTGCTGGGGGGACAATGCCCTCGGTCAGGCGAGTCCGCCTGGATCAGTCAATGGGAGCACGGGCAGCGCGAGCGCGATCGACGCTGGGTCTCTCCACAGCTGCGCGATCCAGTCGGGGAGCGGCGCGGTGGTCTGCTGGGGGGACAATGCCCTCGGTCAGGCGAGTCCGCCTGGATCAGTCAATGGGAGCACGGGCAGCGCGAGCGCGATCGACGCTGGGTCTCTCCACAGCTGCGCGATCCAGTCGGGGACCGGCGGGGTGGTCTGCTGGGGGGACAATTCCGCCGGTCAGGCGATTCCGCCCGCATCGGTCGGCGGGGACACGGGCAGCGCGATCGCGATCGCGGCTGGGGGCCGAGACGGCGTTCCGCACAGCTGCGCGATCCAGTCGGGGACCGGCGCGGTGGTCTGCTGGGGGGACAATGCCCTCGGTCAGGCGAGTCCGCCTGGATCAGTCAATGGGAGCACGGGCAGCGCGAGCGCGATCGCCGCTGGGTCTCTCCACAGCTGCGCGATCCAGTCGGGAAGCGGTGATGTGGTCTGCTGGGGGTGGAATTCCGACGGTCAGGCGAGTCCGCCCGCGGGCAGCGCGAGCGCAATCGCGGCAGGGGGCGGACACAGCTGCGCGATCCAGTCGGGGAGCGGCGCAGTGATCTGCTGGGGGGACAATCTAACCGGCCAGGCGAGTCCGCCCGCGGGCAGCGCGAGCGCGATCGCGGCTGCGGGCGGCCACAGTTGCGCGATCCAGTCGGGGAGCGGCGCGGTGGTCTGCTGGGGGGACAACGCCTTCGGTCAGGCGAGTCCGCCCGGATCGGTCGACGGGACGACGGGCAGCGCGAGCGCGATCGCCGCTGGGTCTCTCCACAGCTGCGCGATCCAGTCGGGAAGCGGTGATGTGGTCTGCTGGGGGGGGGATTCCTCCGGTCAGTCGAGTCCGCCCGGATCGGTGGACGGGACGACGGGCAGCGCGAGCGCGATCGCGGCTGGGAGCCGTTCGTCGCTGGCGATTGCAGTGCCGGAGCCGGGTGCGGCGGGACTTGCGCTGCTGGCCCTTGTCACGCTCGCGACGCTACGGCTCCGTGGCAAGAGGCCGCGGAAGGACCTGAGAGCACTGGACTGTCATTGACGGCCCAGGAGCTGGTGATGTCGGCAAACAGCACCGTCACCTGCTTGCGCTCGCCCTCCAAGGCGGACTTCGACTGGAGGATCTTGTCGGCCAGGTGCTTGGGGGTGTAGGAGCGGGGGTCGCGCTCGGGGGTTGTGTCGCCTCGGTCGGCAACGGGCGTGCCGCACTCGTCGCAGAAACGCGCACCGGCAGGGAGCTCCGCATGGCAGCTCCGGCACGCCAGAGTAAAGCGATGCCCGCAGCCTAGGCAGAAGCTCGCACCCTCCCGGTTCTCGTGGCCGCAGCTCGGGCAGGTCACTCGCTCATTCTACCGCCAGCTACTCGCTGGCGATCGGTGCGTCTTCCAGGTTCCACTTCCGCAGCAGCGCGTGAGGAGTACAAGGGCCGCACTGCCACGCTCAACACCATCGTCGAGCAGTCGATGCTCTCGGATCCCGAGTTCAGGGAGCTGATGACCGAGATCCTCGGCGAGATGGCGGGCACGCCGTTCGAGGGACTGCGGACGCTGGATCCCGGCGAAGTGCGATAAGGAGCTTACGAAGCTAACGCTCACGCCCGAGAAACAAGCGCCAAGTCGCTCCGGGGGCTGCTCGCTAGACCGCCCCCCCGCCCGTGAGCCGATCGATCCGCCGCTGAACGTGCCAGGCGAAGTGCCCGCGGTACTTCGCCTGGAGCTTTGGCTTCATCCAATCTCTGCCGGTGATTGTTCCGCGACACTGTGCCGATCCGCAGCGACACTCGATCGTGTAGTCCAGGTCGTCGGTCGTGACCCAGTCGTGGGTCAGCTCCTCGCCGGCCACGATGTCGCGTAGCGCGACGAACACGATCTGTCCCTCGATCGCGAGGTTGGGGTCGCACGAGTGGTTCGTGTACAACATGCTGCCCTCGCGCTCGGCCTGCCGAACCGGGGCGATGAAGAAGTCCTCGGCGATCTGGATCTCCGCGGAGCCCAGCTCCGCTTCGAGCTCGGCCCAGCGCGCCGCGTCGAGCACGTAGCCGCCCTTCACTGCCGCGATCTCATCCGCGGCGATCGGCTCCCGCGCAAACAGCCCCTTGCCGTGGATCGCGCTCGGCCGCACCTCGGTCTTCGGCGATCGATAGGACAGGTCGGTCATGCGAGCCTCCGTATGCTCGGTGATACAATCCCAAACGAGGACTGCACTCGCACCGGGAACGGCGTTGGCCCGGAACTCGACATCGACTTCCACTTCCTCGTCGGCGTCCAGGAGTGCCCTCGCCTCGGCCGCCATGACGATCAGGGACTCTAGCGCGGTCCCGATCGCCTCAGGCGCTCCCCACTCGCCCAACACGCAGGCCGCTCGGAGGAGTTCTGGGTCCTTGCCCCACTCCCGGCGCCACAGATCCCGCTGTTGCGGGGAGGTAGCGAGCAGAGACTCTGCGGCGTCCAGCCAGTCACGGGCGCATCTGAGCTTGCAGAGCGCAGACTCGCGCTCAACAGGGAGCCGAAGACCCTCCGAGATGTAAACAGGCCGCCTCCGGTGTGGAGGAGCTTTGCGGCGAACTCTGACGTTCGTGCGGGAACGCTCTGTCTCGCTCATTCTGCAATCCTCGCCTTCTACGGAGTTGAAGTGCTCGGTTCGCCCGCCAGCGCGAGAATCTCCTGCCGAGGCACTGCGGCGGCTCGGCTCCTCGAGCCGCTCCGGCTATCAGGCGCTGCTGCCGCGCAGGCCATCAGATTGCCTCTCCCAGCACGCGAGAGACCTCGTCCCACCGCGTGATCAGCTCGTCGCACCTATCTTCGATCTGTTCGAGCGCAAACCGCTCTGTGGTCTCCTCATCCAGAGCGGCGTTCCATGCCTCGTCATCCCGTATGTCTACAACGGTCTCGCGGATCAGGTCCTCAATCACATCAGGAGCAAGCGCGTCGAGTTCCCAACAGTCCTCGCCAAATTGGCGTCGGTACTCGGCAAAGCGCCTGTCTTCTTGTTTCGCGAAATTCGGCGGCGGCTCGTAGTGTTCGACTTGGTCCAGGTTCAATGCGATCCGGATGACTTCGATCCTCTCACCCGCGAACAGCTCCGCCCGCTCCACGATGTCTCGCGTCATGTCGAGACCGCTCGGGTCATGGTCGCCCAAATGGATGATCAGCGGCCGCTGGCCCTTGGCTCGATATCTCCGAAAACGGCGATGCCCGGCCTGCCACGCCTCCGTCTGGCTCAGATAGCCAACGCAGGCAAGATACGGAACGCGAAGTTCGATGCAGATTGGCTCAATTACCCCGACCAGCGCGTTCTTCTCGATCCAAACCTCGGGTCGAATAGTTTGCGTTGCCCAGAGATCGCGGCGATAGCTCAAGGCAGCGCTGCCAAGGACCTCGCTAGGACATCCCCAGGTCGAAAGTTGCTCTAGGCTACGAACGCGGTCCTCGATGGCGTCCCAGTCGATCAAGCCCGCGAGACGAGCGTTGCTGATCGTTCGGCCCAGCCGGTGATACTCCCTTGTGACGTTCTCGATCAGGTTCCTTGAGACAAACTGGTAGAAGAGCGACCGAAGCGTGAGTTCGTAGCGGCTGTACTCGTCGAGGATGGCATTCGCCTGCTCTATCACGTCGAGCGTCTTCTGCTGGAAGCGCTTAGCGACGTAACGGATTTTAGGCATGGCTGACTTTCATGGGGTGAGACTCCACATCGCTGTTTCCGCCACGTTCCTCGTCGGCCAAAGATTCGTCCTCGGACGCGACCCCGTTCGTGCTCTCAGCGTCGGCTTGCACGGCCTTCTCGGCCAGGTAGCTGCTCAAGTCCGGCACAGGCTTCGCGCTGCGCTCAAGGCCGAGCGCAACCAGAGCAGCGCGCGCAGTGTTCAGACACGTCGTCAACCGCTCGGGGATCTCCTTCTCCGGGTTCCGCAGCAGGCGCTGGAACTCGACATCCGCCGCGCTCTGAGCCTGAATCCAGGTGTCGAGCAGCGCGCGCTTCATCGCGCTCACCTCGGTGACGCCGCCAGAGTCCTCGACCATCTGGCGGTACTGTCTGGACCGGGCATCGAGGATCGGCTTGAGCGCTGGTGCGACATGCCCCGTGCGCTTCCAGTCCTCTACCTGACTCGGCCCCGCCTCGAGCCGCTTCCGCCGTTGCTCCATGCCCTCTCGGACGGTGGCCTTGTGCTTCTCGTCGGACATGTGGCGGCCGTGAGCGGGGCGGTTGGGCAGAGTCATCGGAGCCTTGCCCCTGGTAGCGCCGGGGTATCCACTACCCCGTCCCTGACTGGCTGATACACGGTCAGTAGGTCGCCCTGAATCCCTTGCGGAGACGCGCACCTAGCGGAGGCAGTGTGCCAGAAGTGTGCGACGCCGCCCGGAGCGGACCAGGTCGGAATCTGAGGGAGTGGGTGAGGGGACGAGCTGCTTTCAGAGGAGCTCGGCGTCTCGCGGCGGACCCTGCGCCGGAGAGTGGGCGAAATCGTAGCCGCTCCCCGCTCGCTAAGTCCCCGAGAAACGGCGGCTTCGTTACCGGCCTAAGGCCAGGGCAGAATCGGACGATTTAGCCCAGCAACCGCCTAGCCTTGGGTCGCGTGGAAGACCCCGATGCTCTCGAGTCCACCCGGGAATCGCTCGCACCGTCGGGGCCAGCAAGAGCGTTGTAGGGCGAGCGCTCAGGCTCGAGGCTGCTGTCCCGAAACCCCTTCCGCACGGAGCCCCTGCCTACCCCGCAACCCCCTGAGTCCGTGTAGCTGGCCTCATGGCCCGGGGCTGTCCCGTCAGTTTTACTTTGTGGGACACTCCATAGATGGCGTACCAAGAGGATCTCGAGCGACGGATCCGTCGCACGCAGGAGATCAAGGACCGGCTAGAAAAGGAACTCGCCGGCCACTGTGAGCCCCTTAGACGAAGCGGTTTTAATCCTTGGGTGCATACGTTCAGGGTCGACGACGACCGTGGAAGGCCAAGCTACCTGCTAACTGTTCTGGAGGAGACCCTCGAGGATCTCGGCATCCCTGAGCCTACCGATCTCATCGACGACCAGGACACGATCGCAAGGATGAGGGAGGCCGGCATGACGGGCGTCAGGCTTCGTCACCCGGTACTTGACCCTCAGGGCTAACCAGGGTCCCGTCAGCAGTGAATGGCTAAGACTGTCTGAAAGTCCGGCTCCTGTCCTGGTGCGCTCTTCTTCCGATCTCGTTGGGCGCGCCGGGCACGCTCTCCGGCTCTTGGATTGTGAGTACGTCCCGCGCGCTCCTCGTCGAGCACGCCCAGCTCGCAATTGGCCAGAGCCGCTGCCTTCTTGATCACTCCGAAGGCTTGCACGATCTCGACCGGCATGCGGTCTTGGCCGATCGAGAAGTGCGAGAGCGAGCGCTGCGTCTGCGCGCCCCAGTAGCGGTCGGCAGGCACCTCGATCTGGCCCATGCTGTCGCTCTCGACCCGGGTCTTGGGACTGGCCATGCGGACTCCCCTGACCTCGCGGCCGGATTATACGACAGCGGTGGTCACGAGGGGTACGCCGGCTCAAAGCGCTTCCAGACATGACCCGCGTCCATGGCGGTACGGAGCCGGCACCAAGCTTGAAGTCTCTCCCAGAGACGAGCAGGCTCAGAAGTCAGAACGGTCCCGATGCATGCAAGACATCGATCTAGAGAAAGCGCGTCTCGACCCAACCTCCGTTTTTTCGAGTCCCGAAGCGGTGGTTGAGCATCCCCAGCTTACCCGCGAGGAGAAGGCCGACATCCTTCAGCGCTGGAAGTATGACGCGATCGAGCTTGAGGTGGCGGAAGAGGAAGGTATGGGAGGCGGCGAGCCCTCGATGCTGGAACAGGTTCTCAAGTCCCTCGCGGTCCTGCGCGTTGAGACGGATCATGAGCATTCACCGCCCACCAAGGGCACCAAGTAACTCCCCGGCGTTGGGATGATGCCCCTCCGGATCAGGCATCACAGCGTCGCATAGGCCATCTGCCAGAAGGCCCGCTCGTGCTGCGCGACCCTGCGGAAGGCCTCGCGCTCGGCATCTCCGGCGCGCTCGAGGCGGTTCGTTGCGGCCTCGAGTTCGCTCACGTAGGCCGCGAACGCATCGTTCGTCCAGTGCTCAACAAATTCCCGGAAGACGGGCGCCGCTGGAAGCGCGGTCCGCCATGCCTCGAGGTACGCGCGCTCGAGCGCCCAGAGCGCCGTAAGCTGAATCGAGTAGGGCTCCTCGGTGAGGGTGTGCAGGTAGTCGATGTAGGCGCGTGCGGTCGGATGGAGTGGCCTATCCAGATCGATCCGGCGCTCGGCCGCCTTGCGCTCGAACCAGTCGAGTTCCGCGACCATCGCCTGAACTCCGCTCGCGAGAAGCTCCAGGTCTTCGCGCGGCGCGCCAGCTAGGAAGCGGGCTTCCGCGCGCGTCAGTGCCACCCCGAAGTGATAATCCTGGGAGAGCCAACGTGCGAAGGCGGCTGGGGCGAGCGTCCCGTCGCGGACCTGATCGAGGAACGAGTGGTGCGTCGCGTCGTACCATAGGGCCGCGTGGCTCTGAATCAGCGTCTCAGCCGTCACGCCGCATCCAAGGTCACCGGGGCTCATCGCTCCTCCGGGGCCGGCGCCGTTCGCTTCGTGCGCCGAAGCTCTCCCGGGGGCCGGCGTGCCGGAAGTAGGTTCAGAGTCCCGGGTGATCACTCAGCGCTTCGGGCTAGGGCACCTCGATCTCGATGTCCGACCCCTCTACTCGAACCTTGTAGCTCGCTACACCGCGTGGAGCGGGAGGACCCAGGACCTCGCCCGTTTTGATGTTGTAGGTCGCGCCGTGCCAAGGACACGTGACGACATCGCTCTCGATCGTCCCCTCGGCCAGCGGACCTCCCCTGTGGGCACACGTGTTATCGATGGCGTGGAACTCCCCGTCGACGTTGAAGAGAGCGATTTCCTTCCCCTCGATCTCGACCAGCCTGGCAGTCCCGGGCTCGAGGTCCTTGGTCTCGGCTACCTTTCTGAACACTCCCATTCCCAGTCGTCCTTTCTTTGACGGGGCCTCGTTTGGAGTTCGGAGACCGGAGTCACTCTACCGCTGGGGTCACAGCGGGGGAAGGAGATCCGGGGGCCTTCATCGCAGCTTGCAGGGCCTAGGGACTTGTCACCGCCTTGCGGACGGCCACGGGCGCGCCAAAGGGGAGCCTCGATCGCCTGGTCATGGCAGGACCGGTCGCGCGCATCCTGGCTGCCGAGGCGGCGGAGATCGCGATCGGCTGCGGCCTCTACAGGCGCCATCGAGACCAGCAGTCCGGCTCTTGACTGGCGGTCCCTCTCGAAGAAGATGCTTCCTCGAGCGGGAGCTCCGCAGTAGAGTGAGCGGGAGCTCCGCAGTAGAGTGAACCTTGGATCCGAGAGCTAGGCGACCCCCGCGCGCGAGCCTAAAGTCCCGCTGGGGGCTCGCCGGGAGAGGAATCGCAATGCAGATGCTCATCAACGGCAAGTCCGTGAGCGCAAAGGAGACCTTCGACGTCCTCAATCCCGCCACCCTCGAGCGCATCGACAGCGCGCCGCGCGCGACGACTGCGGAGCTCGATCAGGCGGTCGAGGCAGCCTTGGCGGCATTCGCGGGCTGGCGTCAGGACCTGGACGCGCGCCGCAAAGCCCTGCAGCAGGGCGCGGCACTGATTCGAGAGCACCGCGACGAGATCGCGCGGCTGCTGGTCCAGGAGCAGGGCAAGCCCCTCGCCGAGGCCACCGGCGAGGTGGTTTTCGCGTCGATCTTCTTCGCTTTCTTCGCGGACCTCGACTATCGCGAGAAGACCCTAAAGGAGGACGAGGCGAACGTTGTAAAGCTCCTGCGTAAGCCCCTCGGCGTGGTCGCGACCATCACACCGTGGAATTTCCCGCTCGCGATCCTCTCCTGGAAGCTCGCTCCGGCGCTGCTTGCGGGCAACACGGTCGTCTCGAAGCCCGCTTCCTACACGCCGTTGTCCACGATCCGGCTGATCGAGGTTCTGAACCAGGCGCTTCCGCCCGGCGTGCTGAATGTCATTTCGGGTCCGGGCGCGATCGGCGCGGAAATGGCGAAGCACCCCACGATCCGCAAGATCTCGTTCACGGGCTCGGTGGAGGTCGGCCGGAGCATCATGCGCGACGCGGCCGACACCATCAAGCGACTCACCCTTGAACTCGGGGGCAACGATCCGGCCATCGTGCTCGACGATGTCGATGTCGACAAGGTCGCGCCGGAAATATTCAACGCGGCGTTCATGAACGCGGGCCAAACCTGCATCGCGATCAAGCGCGTGTACGCCCACGAGAATGTGTACCCCGCGCTGACCTCGAAGCTTGCCGAGATCGCCAGGAGCTGGAAGGTCGGCAACGGCCTCGAGGCGGGTACACAGATGGGGCCGGTCAACAACCAGCCACAGCTCGAGCTGGTGAGGGAGCTGCTCGAGGACGGGCGCGGGCGAGGCGCCCGGATCGAAGCCGGCGGAGAGGGTCTCGAAGGTGAAAGGGGCTACTTCCTGAAGCCCACGATCGTGACCGAGGTGGACGACTCCGCGCGGATCGTGGCCGAGGAGCAGTTCGGTCCGGTGCTTCCGATCCTGCCGTTCCGAGACGTGGACGATGCCGTCGCGCGTGCGAACTCGACCGAGTTCGGCCTCGGCGCCTCCGTCTGGTCGGCCGACGTCGCCAGAGCGAGCGCGATCGCCGCGGAGATCGACGCCGGAACGACCTGGGTGAACCAGCACGTACGCCTGGAGCCCGACGTCCCGTTCGGCGGCCTGAAGCAAAGCGGGATCGGTCGGGAGATGGGGATCTGGGGTCTCGAAGAGTTCTGCGACCTCCAGGTCCTGAGTGTGAAGCAGAAGTAGGTTGGTCCGACTCGAATGAGACGATTCGCAGCGAAGGCGCTGCTCGTCGGCGCCGCTATCGCTTCTTTTGCCTGCACTCCGCAGAGTGATCCGGCGGGCGTGGCAAAGCGGCTGACCGAGGTCAGTCGAGAGACCCTCGTCGCCGAGCTAGCGTCGGTCGCGGACGGCCCCATGAGACCCGCCTTCGTCACCTTCCTCAGTGGAATGAACTTTGCGCTCGACGGTGTTGACGACGTTGAGTCTGCGATCGCCAAACGTTCCATGCTCGTCATCCTGACTGATCGTCTTTCCGGGATCGACCGGCAGCAGGTCGAGCCCCCGAGCGCGGCCTCGCGCGAAGGGGCAGAGAGACGGCTGGATGAACTCCAGGCGTGGAGGCAATACGAGGCGAACCTCTCGCGCCTCTCGCCGGAAACCGTGGGCCAGATCGGCGGGCCGCTCGACATGATGGTGCTCTTCTTTGAGCGCCAGAACCGGAGACCTTGACACTGCTCGGCGGCTACAGAGCCCTCTGGGCTCTGCCTAGGTGCCGAAATCGCACTGAAGCGTGCGCGTGGAACTGTCAGTCAATCTCGTTCAAGGCGAGATGCTTTCCTAGAGACTGGGTGAACGTCGTCTTTCAAGTTCCGGGCAGGCCCTCGATCAGTATGTACGTGGATTCACAAGGCCACGAGAACTCCTAGTCCTCGAGCCAGGAGCATAATGAGCTGAAGCCACAAGAGCGTCCGCTATAGCCACAAGTTTTGGAGGGCCAGCGCACGCGCGCAAAAGCGTACAAGGAAGGCAGTTGGATCTGCTCCTACTGTTGTATGTCGGAGCTCGACTGCGGCACCATGTGGCGGAAGGGCTCGGTGAGCGTTTACTTCGTACAAGTAAGCCCCGCCCGGGAGCCGGTGGATCGCCCGCGCGGCAGTCCTCTCGCGAGGCCCAGGGAGGTGCGATGAGCGAGCCGGATCTGGAAGATGTTCTGCAGCATGCCGAGGCGTGGCGAGCCGAGGGAAAGACGGTCGCGCTTGCAACGGTCGTGGCCACGTGGGGCTCGGCGCCCCGACCCGTCGGAAGCCAGCTCGTGGTTGACCAAGACGGCCTCTTTCTGGGCTCGGTCTCGGGCGGCTGCGTCGAGACGGCGGTCATCGAAGAGGCCATGGGCGTGATCGCGGGTGGCGGAGTGAAGCGCTTGCGCTTCGGCGTGACCGACGAGATGGCCTGGGAAGTGGGTCTCGCCTGTGGCGGCAAGATCGAGATCTTCGTGGAGCGTGTCGAATGAGGCAGGAGATCCTGCGCGAGCTGCAGGTGGCGAGGCGTGCGCACCGGCCCGTGGCGCTCGCAACGGATCTCGACTCGGGCGAGCAGTGGCTGTTCGGTCCCTCCGACCCACTTCCGGCCGAGCTGGATCCCGAGCTGGCCGACGAGCTGCGCGAGGTCTTCCGCAGCGATCGCGCGAGGCGTGTCGAGCTCGGAGAGCGCACCATCTTCCTGAACGTGTTCAACCCGCCGCTTCGCATGATTCTCGTCGGCGCGGTTCACATCGCGCAGCCGCTCGCGGCGATGGCCGCGGCGACGGGCTTCCAGGTGATCGTCGTGGATCCGCGCACGGCCTTCGCGGCTCCGGAGCGCTTCCCCGACCTCGAGATCCGCACCGACTGGCCCGACCAGGCGCTCGCGACACTGGTGCCAGACGCGCGCACAGCGGTCGTCACGCTCACGCACGACCCGAAGCTCGACGATCCGGCGCCTCGACCAGGCGCTCCGCAGCGACGCCTTCTACATCGGTTCCCTCGGCAGCCGCAAGACGCATGGCAAGCGGGTCGAGAGGCTCCGGGGCGAGGGCTTCTCGGAGGAGGCGATTGCGCGGATCCACGGGCCAGTGGGTCTGGACATCGGTGCGCGTTCGCCCGCGGAGATTGCCCTCTCGATCCTCGCGCAGATCATCGGCGTGCTTCGGACCCGGGCGTCGTGAGGTTCGGCGACATCCCGGTGCCGATGCGACCGGTGATTGCCTAAGCGCGCGATCGTGGCGGTCGCGAGGCGTTGGAGATGTCTCCCATCTTGTTAGATGGACTGGCGCAGACGCCAGTGTTCGACGTCTAATAACCGCAATGAATAGTGGATCGCCATCTCGGTTGGATGTGCTCAAGTTTGACAACCGCTTCACCCGGGAGCTGCCGGCCGATCCGGAGACAGAAAACGCTCGCCGTCAGATCAAGCATGCGTGTTTCTCTCGGGTTTCGCCCACGCCGGTGACGCGACCCGAGCTCGTTGCGTTCTCGGAAGAAGTCGCCGCTTTGTTGGGTCTCAGGGCCGAGGATTGCCAGTCCCAGACGTTTTCCGAGGTCTTCACGGGCAACCTGGTGCTGCCGGGTATGGATCCGCACGCGACTTGCTATGGCGGGCACCAGTTCGGTAGCTGGGCGGGTCAGCTGGGCGATGGGCGAGCCATCAATCTGGGTGAGGTAGTCAACCACGACGGGCAACGCTGGGTGCTGCAGCTGAAGGGCGCGGGGCCGACGCCGTACTCCCGCACGGCGGACGGGCTTGCGGTGTTGCGCTCGTCGATTCGGGAGTTCTTGTGCAGCGAGGCTATGCATCACCTGGGCGTTCCCACGACACGGGCGCTCAGCCTCACGACGACGGGCGAGCAGGTGATGCGCGATGTACTCTATGACGGTCACCCCGCGCCCGAGCCTGGCGCCGTGGTGTGCCGCGTGGCGCCGTCATTCACCCGGTTCGGGCACTTCGAGATCCTAACAGCCCGACGTGAGATCCGGCTCTTGCGTCAGTTTATGGACTTCACCATCCGCACGGATTTTCCTGATCTGCGTGTGCCGGACGAGGGGGATGACAAGGCGGTATACCTCGCGTGGTTCGCCGAGGTGTGCCGAAGAACCGCGGGCATGATCGTCGAGTGGATGCGCGTCGGCTTCGTCCACGGCGTGATGAACACGGACAACATGTCCATTCTGGGGTTGACCATCGACTACGGCCCTTACGGATGGCTGGAAAACTACGACCCTAATTGGACGCCAAATACCACGGATGCTGCGGGTCGCCGCTACCGCTTCGCGCACCAACCCGCTGTCGTGCAATGGAATCTGCTGCAGCTGGCGAACGCGATCTATCCCTTGATCGAAGATGCTGCGCCGCTGGAAGGAATATTGCGCGACTTCGAACGGTCTTATACGCAAGGCTGGCAGTCGATGATGGCAGACAAGCTAGGCTTGAGAGCGTTCGAGAAGGGATCGGATGAGGCGCTGATTGCCGAGTTGGATACTGTGCTGCAGCTGGCCGAAACTGACATGACGATCTTCTATCGCGCCTTGGCGAGAATCGATGCCCGCGACGATACGGATGACCCGCTCCAGCTGCTGCTGGACGCGTACTACGTTCCGGAGCAACTGACGCCGGAAGTTCGTGCGCGAATCAATCGTTGGCTTGGCGACTACCGTGGTCGTCTGCGCTCAGACCAGATGGACCAAGAAGCGCGACGCGAGGCGATGAACGCGGTCAATCCGAAGTATGTGCTGCGAAACTACATGGCGCAGGTCGCCATCGACAAGGCCGAGCAGGGGGACCATTCGCTCGTCAATGAGCTGCTCGACCTGCTGCGCAGACCCTATGACGAGCAGCCGAATCGGGAAGTCTGGGCGGGCAAGCGCCCGGACTGGGCGCGCACCCGTGTGGGCTGCTCCATGCTGTCCTGTAGCTCCTGAAGGGTGTGGCCGGAGGGCTGCGTCAGGTGGCCGGGAAGTATGTTTGCGTTCTGGAGATCGCCTTGCTGAGCTCCCAGAGGGGAAAGGCGGCAGGCTCTGGTCAGAGGGCTGCCACTTTCTCCAGCACCGCGTCCCAGAGACGCCCTCGGCCCTCGAGCGCGGAGATTGCTGCACGCGTCGCTTCTTCCCACCTTGAGCGATGGCAGCCACATAGGTTTTGCAGCATTTGAGTGGCGAGCGGGCCGTGTTCGCTGCGGTCCAGCTCGATATGTCGTTCGAGGTAAAGTTTGAAGGTCTCGAGCCTTCCCGGGTGGGCGTCTGCCAGCGCGCTCACGATCTGCACAAACATCCCGGGGATCATCTGCTCGCGACCGACAGTAAACACGGCCGCGATCAGGTGCGGCTGGTCTTGCTCCACGACGTCGAGCGTCTCGAGCACGAACTCCTGGCCGGCCGCCGGAACCCCCACCTCGCGCAACGCCACGCGGACGGGTCGGCCCTGCTTCAGCCGGCGCTCAAACGCCGCCGCCGCAGAGAAGTCCGCGCCCGACTCGCTCATCGCTGCGAGGTACAGCTCGAAGTGGCTCAGCACCCGGCCGTCGGGCAGCTCATCTGATTCCTCGCTGAGGACGATCTCGTTGATGAGCCGCCGGGTCTACGGATCGCCGACTGGCAGCCACGGCACCGTTGGGCAGGTCAGCCGCCGCTGGAGGGCCTTCAGGAGGCACATGAAATCCCAGACCGCGAAGACGTGATGCTCCATGAATGCGTGGATGCGCTCCAGGGATGTGAGTTCCACGTAGAGTGGGTGCTGTTCCACAGCGTCCCGGTGCGGAACAACGGCATCCAAAAGACTGCGGAGCTCAGATTGGGCCTTGCTCATCGAACGATTCCGATCGCTCGCCTTCCCGTGACCCCACCGTGCGGAGCGCACCCGCCTTGCGCTCCCAGTCAAGGGATAGATGCCTCAAAAGAGGCGAGGGGACCGAAGAGTGTAGTGCTAATTGAGATCGCGGGGGAGGGTCACCGGGCCCGAGTTCCCGATGGCCTGCCTTGGCGGCCTCGAGGACGACACGCAGCTCCGCGGGCTCGCGTAGACGACGGGAAAACCCTGATGATCCTGCTCTCGCAGCGATGAGTTCAACTGCGCCCAAGGGCTCGACGGACAGAAGCCACTTTGTCTTCCATGCGACTGGGCGCATCCCGTCGATCGTCGATCTTGATCACGGTCCCCACCCTCCGGGCACCCTTGGCAAACACGGATTCTTTGATCTGAGCGCCCCCCTGTACTTCATTCCGCCGTACCAAGTAGCGATGTAGGGCGCGCAACGAATCAAACCAGCCTCAGAGAGAGGGCTCGGCATTCGTCGGCCACCTCGCTGAGTCGTGGATTCTGGTGCATAATACCCGTGTGAACCACCCGGAGTTCGTCGAGCTCAGGCGCGACGTCGAGGCCGTCGCGATCCCGGACGGCACCCTGATGACGCTCCCGAAGGGGGCGCCCGTTCGCATCCACCAGTCCCTCGGGGGGAGCTACACCGTGACGACCGAGCGCGGCTACATGGCCCGGATCGCGGGCTGTGACGCCGACGCGCTCGGCCTCGAGCCCGAGGAGTCGCCGCTCGAGGCGAGCTGCACGGACCGCGTGTCGGTCGAGCGGAACGTATGGGCCATCATGAAGACCTGCTACGACCCTGAGATCCCCGTGAACATCGTCGACCTCGGGCTCGTGTACCAATGCGAGGTCACGGAGCTCGAGCCAGAGACGCACCGAGTCAAGATCGACATGACGCTGACGGCGCCCGGCTGCGGCATGGGACCGATCCTGCAGGCCGATGTGGAGCGCGCGGTCCAGTCCGTACCAGGCGTCGAGTCGGTGAACGTCGAGGTCGTATTCGAGCCGACGTGGACGCCCGAGATGATGTCGGAGGCCGCGCGGCTCGAGCTCGGGATGTGAGCCGCAGCCTCGCCCCCTCTCGCTCCGCGGACCCTGTCGTGCCTACACTCGGAGGTGCATCGAGCCCCGCACATCCGCGAACAGTACTACGATGTCAGCACCTCGATGTGCCGCGCGTCCAGAGGGTTAGCTCGACCGATCGAGTTGCACCCGGCCGCGACCTCGGACACGTGGATCGTTAGTTCGCTTGACGGACGGTCAGTCCGCGATCCCGTTCATCTTCCGAGCCAGCTGGACGTCCAGCGAGGTAACGCCACCCGCGTCGTGGGTCGAGAGATCGACGACCACGCCGTTCCAAATATTGAGCCATTCGGGATGGTGCTCCATCGACTCCGCGATCAGCGCGACGCGCGTCATGAAGCCGAATGCCTCGTTGAAGTCCTGGAATTGGAACTCGCGATGTAGCTTGCCGTTCTGGAGTGACCAGCCGTCCAAGGTGTCCAACTCACTGAGGAGCTTGTCTTCAGAGAGCTTCTCGACTCGTGCCATGATTGCCTCCGGGTCAGGATCCGGGCTGTGCGGCTCAGAGTTCCCTCAGGATCGCCTCGGCGCTACTCACCCGAGCTGTCTGGGCTCTTCGACGTGCAGTGACTTGACGACGCCGTCCTCGATGATGGCGGCGTAGCGCTGGCTTCTAAGGCCCAAGCCCAAGCGGCTGCCGTCCAGCTCGAGGCCGACCGCTTTTGTGAACTCGGCGCTCCCGTCCGCGAGCATGATCACGGCGTCGCCGGCGCCACGCTCCTTGGCCCAGGCATCCATCACAAAGGCGTCGTTGACCGCGAGGCAGATGATGCTGTCGATGCCCTTCCGGATCTCGGCAGCCTTCTCGATAAAGCCCGGCAGGTGCTTGAGCGAGCAGGTCGGCGTGAACGCACCGGGCACCGCGAACAGCACAACCTTCTTGCCCGCGAAGAGGTCCTTTGGTCGAGACGCTCTCGATACCGCCCGGCTTCGCGACCTGTAGCTGCAGCGAGCAGGCAGTCTGTCACCGACCTGAATCCCCATCTCGGTCCTCCCTTCAGCGGGTGTCCACCCGCGATCCTACGGCATCGCATCGGGTCGTGACAACGCGGCCATGCAGCGGTCTGTTCCTCGGTGCTACGACAGAAGCCAGACGGCAATGATGACGAGCCCTAGTACGAGAATCCATCGCAGTCGGTGCTTCCGCGATCGGGGAGTCCGTGTCGACGGGTCCGTCGGCCGTTGGGCCGCGTCGTTCTCCTGCACCTCACGAAGAAACGCCTCGAGCTTTTCCTTCCCGTCCGGCAGCTTCTTCCAGCTCATCACGTCCTTCCGCTACGGGCGCGCATGAGCCGCGGGGATGCAGAAGAATAGCGGCAGTCAAGCCCGTACCTGTAGAAGCGCCCTGGTAGGGTGGCCGAGGGCGACGAGGAACATAACGCTCTCGCCGGCCGACCACTCGCCGGCGTGGTTTGCCTACGAATACCCCCAGGTGAACCCCACGCCGGAGAGTATCGTCGCGCGGCCGAAGAGCCCCATCGTGAAGCTCTACTTCCCTTTACGGCCGAAGAGCGGGCTCAAGGTCGAGGAGGCGCAGCTGTACTGGCGCACGAGCCACGGCCCGCTCATCCGCCGGCAGGCCGCGGCCAGCGGCATCCTGCGCTACCAGCAGGTGCACCGCTTCGAGAGCGCGCTCGAGGCCGCGTTTCGCGAGGCGCGGGGCACCGTGACCGAGCCCTACATGGGACACGCGGAGGTGTGGTTTGATCGCAGCCTGTCGCGGCGCGGTCCCGAAGTAGAGGAAGCCGGGCGGGCCGCCGTGGAGGACGAGAGCAAGTTCATCGACTTCGCACGCTCCTCGATCTGGATGGGAAAGGAGCGCGTCTTCGTCGACCGCTTTTAGCGATCGATGAGTAGCTCCGCGCCCGTCCGCGTCGCCCACAAGACCTGCAACCTCTGCGAAGCGGCGTGCGGCCTGCGCATCGAGGTCGAGGCCGGACGTGTAGTGCGGATCCGACCGGACCCCGACGATCCGCTGAGCCGCGGCGCCATCTGCTCCAAGGCGTTCGGCCTCAAGGAGGTCCAGGAGGATCCTGACCGCCTGCGCCAGCCGATGCGCCGGACCGCGCGCGGCTTTGAGCCCGTCTCGTGGGAGGTGGCGCTCGGTGAGACGGCGCGCCGTCTCGCCGAGATCCAGGTGCGCGACGGAAACGACGCGGTCGCGACCTACCTCGGCAACCCCGGCGCGCACTGCTTCGGGATCATCATGTACGTCTCGGCGCTGAACGCGGCGCTCGCGTCCCGGAACCGCTACTCCGCCAGCTCGCTCGACCAGAACCCGAAGCACGCCTCGTCCATCCTGGTGTATGGGAACTTCCTACAGATCCCTGTGCCCGACGTGGACCGGACGGACTTCCTGCTGGTGCTGGGCGCGAACCCGGTCGTGTCGAACGGCAGCCTGATGACCGCCCCAGGTTTTCGGCAACGACTTCGCGCACTTCGCGAGCGGGGAGGCAAGCTCGTCGTGGTCGACCCGAGGCGCAGCGAGACCGCCGCGCTCGCCGACGCGCACTACTTCATCCGGCCCGGCGCCGACGCGCTCCTGCTCAGCGCACTGATCCAGGTGATCCTGGCCGAGAAGCTGGGCCGCGAGAGCCACCTGGCGTCCTGGATCGACGGTCGCAACGAGCTGGTCGAGGCGCTGGCACCGTTCTCGCCAGAGGCCGTCGCGGCCGACGTCGGCATCGACGCGCCCGCGGTCCGACAGCTGGCGCGCGACTTCGCGGCCGCGCCGTCGGCCGCCTGCTACGGGCGGGTTGGCACCTGCACGCAGGCTTACGGCACGCTCAACAGCTGGCTCGTCGACGTGCTCAACCTCGTCACGGGAAACCTCGATCGTGCCGGCGGACTGATGTTCCCGACGCCCGCGGCGGACCTCGCCGACCTGGCGGAGCGGCGCCGCTCGACGGGGAAATTCGAGCTTTGGCGCACCCGCGTGCGCGGCGCGCCCGCGTTCAACGGCGAGCAGCCCGCGGCGTGCCTGGCCGAAGAGATCCTGGAGCCCGGGCCGGGGCAGGTGCGCGCCATGCTCACGGTAGCGGGCAATCCGTGTCTGTCCGCGCCGAACGGGCGCGCGCTCGAGCGCGCCTTCGCGTCGCTCGAGTTCTACGCAGCGGTCGACTTCTACGTGAACGAGACCACCCGGCACGCCGACATCATCCTTCCACCGACCTGGTCGCTCGAGCACGACAACTACGAGATCCTCTTCCACGCCTTCGCGGTACGGAACACCGCCCGCTACTCGCCCGTCGTCCTCGAGCCGCAGCCCGGCCAGCGCCACGACTGGCAGATCCTGAGCGAGCTCACGCTGCGCATCGCGGAGCACAAACAGACGAGCCGGCTCGCGCGCGCCGGGCTACGCGCGGCGCGCCGGCTGGTGCCCGGGCCGCGGCGCGTCCTCGACTGGCTGCTGCGCCTGGGCCCCTACGGTGACGGCTTTCGGCCTTGGCGTCGCGGCCTACGCCTGCGCGATCTCGAGGCGCAGCCGAGCGGTGTCGACCTGGGCCCGCTCGTCCCGCGCCTGGCCCGCCTGCTGGAGAAGAGCGGGCGCCGCCTTGACCTGGCGCCCGCCCGCGTGCTCGCGGAGCTACGCCGCCTGCGCGACGATGGCGTCCCGCGCGCCCGGGCGGGCGAGCTGCTGCTAATCGGCCGTCGCGACCCACGCAGTAACAACTCGTGGTTCCACAACATCGCCTCGTCGACCACTGGGCTCGAGCGCTGCACTCTGTACATGAACCCCACCGACGCGGCGCTACGTGGGCTGTCCGATGGCGCGTCGGCGCGAATCCGCAGCCGGGTCGGCGAGGTCGTCGCCCCCGTCGAGCTGAGCACCGATCTGCTGGCCGGCGTGGTCAGCCTGCCGCACGGCTGGGGACACCGCGGCGCGGGCCTCCAGATGCGGGTCGCGAGCGAGCACGCGGGCGTGAACTGCAACGACCTCACTGACGACGGCGTCCTCGAGCCGGTCGTCGGCAACGCCGTCTTCAACGGCGTGCCCGTCGACGTAAGCGCCGCGGAGTGAGCCGAGGCGCCCGGAATGTCCCTCGCCATGGGCTCGAGGACACTACCAGACCGCTAGGTCCCAGGTGATCCAGAAGCTGAGCATCAGGTCAGCGGCCTCCCGAGCTAGCGGACCTAGTCGGACGGTGGCCTACAGCTCCTTGGAGCGGATGACGGTCATCTTCTCGACCTGCATGTCAGCGAAGGTGTAGGGGATGCCCCCGATGCCGTGACCGGACTCGCGCAGCCCGGCGAACGGCATCCAGTCGACGCGGAAGGCGGGGTGGTCGTTGACCATGACGGTGGCAGCGTCAATGCGGCGCGTCACACGCAGGGCGGTGTCGAGGCTGCGCGTGAACACGGCAGCCTGGAACGAGTAAGGGAGCGCGTTCGCACGAGCGACCGCGTCGTCCAGGTCGTCGTAGGGGTATACGCAGACCACCGGCCCGAAGATCTCGAGCGTGCTCACGCGTACGTCGTCGGGGGCGTCCAGGATGACGGTCGGAGCGAACGTGCGGTCCGACAGTGCCTTCGCTCCCGAGAGGATCTCGCCGCCCCTGTCGCGAGCCTCGTCTACCCACTCGCCAACGCGAGCAACCTCGGCCGGCCGGATGAGCGGCCCCACGTCGGTGTCTGCCGCCGTGGGGTCTCCGACGGTGAGTTCCCCTGCGGCTTCTGCCAGGCGCGACGCAAGCTCTCGCGCGACGCTGCGATGGGCGAAGACACGCTGGACCGAGACGCAGACCTGGCCCGCGTGGTAAAAGCCGCCCTTCGCGAGCAGCGGGGTCGCCTCGTCCAGGTCGGCGTCCTCCGCGACCACGACTGGAGCCGCGCCGCCGTGCTCGAGCGCGCAGCGCGCTCCTGGCGCCAGCCTGGAGCGCAGCATCCAGCCGACGGGGCCGCTGCCGATAAACGTGAAGAACGCAACGCGTGGGTCGCTCACGAGCTTGCCGGCGACGTCGCGGTCGCTCGTGAGCAGCGCCTGGCCCCACTCCTCGGGCAGCCCGGCTTCGCGCAGGATCGAGATCACGCGCATGCACGAGAGCGGCGTGGCCTCGGCCGGCTTGACGATGAACGGCGCTCCGGCTGCCACGGCGGGAAAGACCTGGTGCACGATCAGGTTCACAGGGTGGTTGAAGGCGCTGAACGCCAGCACCACCCCGATCGGCTCGTGCTGCGTAAAGGCGATCCGCCCGGCCGACGCGGGATTGATGTCCATCGGAATGCCCCGGCCCACCTGGGTGCGCAGGAGCTCGACGCAGGTCCGCACCCCGTCGATCGCCCGGTCGATCTCGACGCGGGAGTCGATCAGGGGCTTGCCCCCCTCGCGGGCGGCTTCGAGCGCGAGCTCGTCGCGGCGCTGCTGCATGAGCTCGGCGGCGCGTCCCAGGATCTCGATCCGGCGCGGCGTCGGGATCCACGAGTCCCGGTCCCGGTAGAGCCCGTGCGCCGTCGCGAGCGCTCGGTCCACCACCTCCGCACCTCCCCTCTCGACCTCGGCGATGACCGATCCGTCATACGGCGCGTCGACCTCGAGGGGTTTCGGGTCCGCCTTCGCCCCGGGAACCAACAGTGGGAAGTGATCCACGTCCTCAGATCCTCACCTGAAGTTGCCGCAGCTTCTCGTTCAGCTTCATATTCTCGGAGTAGTCGACCGGGGCGATCGACGACCGCAACCGTGTCACCCAACCAGGGTAGCATGGCAGCAGCTCTCCCGGCGCGAGAGAGCGGCTCTTAGGATGGGACTCTATGAATCTGCGTCGTCGCAACGCGTGGTCCCTGCTGACTGTCGGGACTTCCGAGCCGAGCTAGCGGACCTAGTCGGACGGTGGCACACTGCGGTGTGTTTCGACTCGACGCGTTCGGATGGCTGTTCCTCGTCGTGGGAGTCGGCTCGCTCGGCAACGCCCTGTGGATGTTGGGGGCGCCGATGCACTGGTACACCGATCTTCCCGCGGCGGTACCTGATACCGGCCCCTTCAACGCGCACTTCGTGCGAGACATCGGCTGCGCGTTTCTGACACTCGGCGTCGCGCTGATCTGGGCGGCGTTCACGGCTCGGTATCGCCTGCCCCTGGCGGTTGTTGGCGCGCTCTTCCTGACCGCCCACGGGCTGCTGCACGTCTACGACACGCTGCGAGGTTCCCTGGACTCCACGCATTGGTGGCTCGATCTGCCGGGCGTTTACGTCCCTGCCGTGCTCATGACCGCCGCGGCGACAACCCTCGTGCGAAGGGAATCAAGGAGTACCTCATGACGAGAGTGAACGGAGTGAGCAACGCCAACGCCGGCTTCATCCGGCGCAGCATCTTCAAGATCGGCGAGCGCCGGCTCGGGGCGGTGCCCGAGCCGGTCCGCCTGATGGCGCACAGCTCCGGAGTGATGTGGGCGTCGGGCCTCTTCGAGCTTGCCATAGGTCGCGCGCGCGCCGTGGACCCGACCCTCGCGGATCTGGCTTCGCTGAAGGTCGCGTCCATGGTCGGCTGCGTGTTCTGACTGGACATCGGCTCTGCGGTCGGCAGAGACGACGGACTCAGCGAAGAGAAGATCATGGCGGTCCCGCGCCACCGCGAGAGCCCCGTCTTCACCGACCTAGAGCGGTGCGTGCTCGACTACGCAGAGGCCCTCACCCGCACACCGGCGGAAGTGACGGACCAGATGGCGGACGAGCTCTCCAAGGATCTAGACGCGACCCAGCTCGTCGAGCTCACGGCGCGCATCGCCTGGGAGAATTTCCGAGCGCGCTTCAACCGGGGCTTCGACGTGGAGGCGCAGGGGTTCTCGGAGGGAGCCTGCTGCCCACTCCCTAGCTCATAGAGTCGCGCAATTTGAGACCGGCGAAGCGGTTCACCCTGGGCTCCCTCTTCCGCCATGCGGATAGGCCATCCTCGCAGGCTGCACTGCGGCGTCAAACTCTCTGGCCGATAGCACGCCCAAGCCCACACACGCCTCCTTGAGCGTTATGCCCTCGACCTGGGCCTTGTGTGCGACCTCCGCGGCCTTGTCGTAACCGATCTTCGGCGTGAGCGCGGTGACGAGCATGAGCGAGCGATCGAGAGTCTCCGCGATCTGGTCGCGGTTCGCCTCCAGACCCTCGACCAGGAAGCGCCGGAAGTTTACGCAGGCGTCCGCCAGGATTCGCGCAGAGTGGATCAGATTGTGGACCATCACCGGTTTGAACACGTTGAGCTCGAAGTTGCCCTGGGAGCCGGCGATGCCCACTGCGGCGTCGTTGCCCATCACCTGGACGGCCACCATCGTCATCGCCTCGCACTGGGTGGGGTTGACCTTGCCAGGCATGATGGAGGAGCCGGGCTCGTTCGCGGGCAAGCTCAGCTCACCGAGGCCGCAGCGCGGACCCGAGCCCGCCCAGCGGATGTCGTTGGCGATCTTCATGAGCGAGCACGCGAGCACCCGCAGCGCGCCCGACGCCATCACGATCGAGTCGTGGGCCGCCAGCACCGCGAACTTGTTCGGCGCCGACCCGAAAGGCATGCCGGTGAGCTCGGCGATCTGGTCGGCGCAGCGCTCGGCGAAGCCCGCGGGGGCGTTGAGGCCAGTGCCCACGGCGGTGCCCCCGATGGCCAGCTCGTACAAGTCCGGCAGTACGCCGTCGAGCCTCCCGAGATCCGCGTCAAGCTGTGAGACGAAGCCGGAGAACTCCTGGCCGAGCGTGACGGGCACCGCGTCCTGCAGATGGGTCCGGCCGGTCTTGACGATGTCGCCGAACTCTTCCTGTTTGCGCTCCAGCGCGTCCCGCAGCTCGTTCACTGCAGGGATCAGCTTCTCGACGAGAATCCGGGCGGAGCCGATATGCATTGCCGTTGGGAACGTGTCGTTGGAAGACTGTGAGCAATTGACGTGATCGTTCGGGTGGATGGGGTCCTTGCTCCCGAGCACTCCCCCGGCCAACTCGATCCCGCGGTTCGCGATCACCTCGTTGGCATTCATGTTCGTCTGGGTTCCGCTGCCCGTCTGCCACACGCGCAGCGGAAAATGATCGTTGAGCTTGCCGTCGATCACCTCATCGGCAGCCCGCGTGATCCAGCCGGCGCGCTCCTCGTCGAGCATGCCCAGCTCGCAATTGGCCAGAGCCGCTGCCTTCTTGATCACTCCGAAGGCGTGCACGATCTCGACCGGCATGCGGTCTTCGCCGATCGAGAAGTGCGAGAGCGAGCGCTGCGTCTGCGCGCCCCAGTAGCGGTCGGCAGGCACTTCGATCTGGCCCATGCTGTCGCTCTCGACCCGGGTCTTGGGACTGGCCATGCGGACTCCCCTGACCTCGCGGCCGGATTATACGACAGCGGCGGTCACATTCGGTTGCGGCCTCGAGAAGGCCGTAATCCCCGGAGCGTGACACACTCGTGGCGAAACGGTGTCGGGATTCTTCTTCGGATGATTCGACGAGAATCATGCTAACGGCAGGAGAGGGCGGGACGCCGTGAGCGAGCTGCGAGTGCTGTTGGTTACTCCACTCTCCGGACTGCTCGCGCGCTTCGGCCGCGCGGGGGCCGAGGCTCTTCGCCTCTGGGCGGCTGAGGCCGCCGATCTCCCGCCCACCTGGCGAGGCGTTCGGCTCGACGTCCACGACGCTCACCCGGATCCCGCCGCCGCGATGCGCCGCGGATTGGCCTCACGGCCTCATCTGGTCTTCGGTCCGTATGGAAGCCGCCCCTCGTTGCAGGCGCTCGCGGCGACCGGACGCGTGGTCTGGAACCACGGCGGTGCGAGCTCGACCATTCGCTCGCCTGCCTTTCCGCGGGCGGTGAACGTCCTCGCCCCGTCGTCCGCCTACTTCCGGGGCACCCTCGAGGCGGTACGCAGCGTCGACCCGAAGGCGCGGCAGGTAGTCATCATGCATGTCAGAACGGGATTCGGCGCCGATGTAGCAAGAGGCGCCGCGGAGGACGCCGCTCGGCTCCACTTCAGCGCAACGACGATCGGTTTCTCGAGCGGGGGAGCCGTGCGCGCTGCCTCCCGGCTTCCTGACGCGGACGTGCTCCTCGTCGTGGGCGGCTTCGACGACGAGCTCGCAGCCGCCCCGGCCCTGCTGGGACGTGAGTGGCGTGCCGTGGGATTCGTCGGGGCTGGAGTGGACGAAGTCCTCGCGCCCCTCGGCCAGGCCCGCGAGGGTCTTCTCGGCCCGGCACAATGGGTGGCAGCTGCCGCGTCCGAGTCCGACGAAGGGCCCGATGTGCAGTGGTTCCTGACTCGTTACCGGTCAGCTGTCGGAAACGATCCTCCCTACCCTGCCACGCAGTCCTTCGCCGCCGGCGTTCTCGCCGCCCGCTGCCTCAGGGATGCCGGGGCAGTGGAAGACGCAGCCCTACTGGCCGCCGCGCGGAGCCTCGATTGCCGGACGCTCTACGGAGACTTCCGCCTCGACCCGGTGACCGGGCTCCAGGTCGGGCACGAGGTACTTACAGTGCAATGGCAAGACGGCGCGCGGCGCATCGTGTGGCCTCCAAAGTTCGCCGACCGGTCCCTCCTCTACCCTCGCTTCACGCGGTGAAGTGGGCTCGTCCAGCTCGCGCGCTGTTGCCTGCAACTTTGTTGACCCTCTGGAGTCGAGCGCGCTCGACACATCCTTACTGACAAGCCATCGACAGGAATGACCGGAGACGCAATACCAGTCCTTGCCCGTCCTGGCCTCGTTCGCAGGCTGGTCGCAGCAGTTCGTCGGGGACGGCTGCCCGTCGTTCTCGGCGGACCCGGGACCGGGAAGACGACCGTTGCGCGAGCCGCGGCCGCGCAGCTCCCTCCAAGCGTTGGGGTACTCGAGCTCCCCGATGACGAGGCGCTGGACCTGGGGGGCCTCGAAGAGGTGGGCCAGCGGCCGTGCGTTCTCGTCGGAGAGCTCGAGCTCCACCGCTCGCTCGAGGTCTCTGGTCCTGCGTGTCGAATCGCGGGCAGAACTGTCCAGCGTTTCCCGCTCGTACCTCTTACTCGTCGTCAGTCACTCGCCTGGGTGCGGGGCATCGGAGGTCGGCCGCTGCCGATAAACGAGTTCGAGCCTCTGTTTCGGGCCACAGGCGGCCATCCCTCCCTGATCGCGGCATGGGTCGAGAAGCAGGGCCGCGGTGTCTCCGTCGGCGCGCTCGCCGACGCGCTGGTCGGGGCGCTCGAGCCCCTGTTCGCACGCATCGACCAGGCGCTCGCGCATCCAGAGCTAGCCGGACTCTACGAGTGGCTCGACCAGAACGGCCCCGCCCGTGTCACCGCCTTGCGGACAGCCACGGGCGCGCCAAAGGGGAGCCTCGATCGCCTGGTCATGGCAGGACCGATCTCCCGCACTCTGGTTGCCGAGGCGGCGGAGATCGCGATCGGCTGCGGCCTCTACAGGCGCCATCGCGGCTCTTGACTGGCGGTCCACGAGCAGGACCCGGCGCACATACTAGGAAGGCGGTCGGATCTGCTCCTAACTATTGTATGTCGGAGCTCGACTGCGGCACCATGTGGCGGAAGGGCTCGGTGAGCGTTTACTTCGTACAGCTGAGCCCCGCTCGGGAGCCGGTGGATCGCCCGCGCGGCAGTCCTCTCGCGAGGCCCAGGGAGGTGCGATGAGCGAGCCGGATCTGGAAGACGTTCTGCAGCATGCCGAGGCGTGGCGAGCCGAGGGAAAGACGGTCGCGCTTGCAACGGTCGTGGCCACGTGGGGCTCGGCGCCCCGACCCGTCGGAAGCCAGCTCGTGGTTGACAAGGACGGCCTCTTTCTGGGCTCGGTCTCGGGCGGCTGCGTCGAGACGGCGGTCATCGAAGAGGCCATGGGCGTGATCGCGGGTGGCGGAGTGAAGCGCTTGCGCTTCGGCGTGACCGACGAGATGGCCTGGGAAGTGGGCCTCGCCTGTGGCGGCAAGATCGAGATCTTCGTGGAGCGTGTCGAATGAGGCAGGAGATCCTCCGCGAGCTGCAGGTGGCGAGGCGTGCGCACCGGCCTGTCACGCTCGCAACGGATCTCGACTCGGGGGAGCAGTGGCTGCTCGGTCCCTCCGACCCGCTTCCAGGTGAGCTGGATCGCGAGCTGGCCGACGAGCTGCGCGAGGTCTTCCGCAGCGATCGTGCGAGGCGTGTCGAGCTCGGAGAGCGCACCATCTTCCTTAACGTGTTCAATCCGCCGCTTCGCATGATCCTCGTTGGCGCGGTTCACATCGCGCAGCCGCTCGCGGCGATGGCCGCGGCGACGGGCTTCCAGGTGATCGTCGTGGATCCGCGCACGGCCTTCGCGGCTCCGGAGCGCTTCCCCGACCTCGAGATCCGCACCGACTGGCCCGACCAGGCGCTCGCGGCACTGGTGCCAGACGCACGCACAGCGGTCGTCACGCTCACGCACGACCCGAAGCTCGACGATCCGGCGCTCGACCAGGCGCTCCGCAGCAACGCCTTCTACATCGGTTCCCTCGGGAGCCGCAAGACGCATGGCAAGCGGGTCGAGAGGCTCCGGGGCGAGGACTTCTCGGAGGAGGCGATTGCGCGGATCCACGGGCCAGTGGGTCTGGACATCGGTGCGCGTTCGCCCGCGGAGATTGCCATCTCGATCCTCGCGCAGATCATTGGCGTGCTTCGGGCCCGGGCGTCGTGATGTTCGGTGACATCTCAAACTGCGCAACAGCTGGTAAGTCCCTGATCGGTCTGCGCTGATTTCTACCCGAGCTTCTCTGCGAGAGCGAAGCTGTAGAAGGCTGTCTTTCCGCTGCTCACGCTTTCCGGAACCTCGAAAAGTTCCCAGGTGCATGAAACCCCCGGGGCCAGGTCCTGCGCGGGATTCCGGGCCTTGGTGTTTGCACTGAGGTCGTGGGCGGTGTGTGGGTTGAGTTGCCCACTCCGTGAGGAATAGGATCCCATTCACGAGGACGTCACGCAGCCAAATGGAGAGGAACAGGAGACGATGAGCGCTAAGCCTTCACGACGGACGGCAGCAATTTTGGCAGCACTGGTCGGTGTACTGGTGTTCGGCATCCACATCGTGGGAAGTCGTGGGCAGGGCGATGGGCCCAGCATTGCGCTTCTTCAAACGGCGTGGGCAGCAAGCCATGAGCAGGCCGGGGCCCAGGACAATACTCCGCGCGGGCGCACGCCAGTGGCGATCGTCGACGGTCAATACCCGGGCAGCTACTTCCCCAATACCGAGCTGCTCGGCGCGGATGAAATGAGGATCATCGCGCTCGGGTCCAGTATGCCAAACCTGACCAGGGCGGCCGCATCAATCTGCTATCTCGTTGAGTTGGGAAACGGGGACAAGTTCCTGTTCGATATCGGATCGGGAGCCATGGCGAACCTGTGGTCCCTGCGGCCAGACTTTTCGAAGGTCGACAAGGTGTTCGCCAGTCACCTGCATACCGACCACGTCGGCGACTTCATGGGGCTTCATATCGGTAGCTGGCTTTCAGGGCGCTATACCCCGATCCACATTTACGGACCGAGCGGGTCCAGCCCGGAGATGGGCACCAAGGCCTTTATTGAAGGCATGAAGACGGGCTACGCCTGGGACATCGCTGGCCGAAGCGGCGCGCTGCCCGACGCCGGTGGGCAGATCGTGGTGCACGAGTTTGATTACAAGGCCGTCAACGAGGTCGTCTACCAGAAGAATGGTGTGACGATTCGATCCTGGCCGGCCATTCACCTTCTGGACGGTCCCGTGAGCTTCGCTCTCGAATGGAACGGGCTCAAGTACGTGTTCGGCGGCGATACCTATCCCAACAAGTGGTACATCGAGCACGCTGCCGGTGCGGACGTCGCCTCGCACGAAGCCTTTCTTCCGCCCAAGGCTCTGGCGGAATATTTCGGCTGGGACATGACCCTAGCGACGTTTGTTTCGACGCGAATTCACACCGAGCCGCAAGCCTTCGGCAAAGTGATGTCGGCAGTCAAGCCGCGCCTGGCCGTTGGCTACCATTCGGTGCAATCGCCGGAGAACAACGCTGCCATCATGGAAGACGTCCGCAAGACCTATGACGGCCCACTGGCCTTGGCGCGGGACCTGATGGTCATCAACGTCACGAAAGAAAAGATCGAGGTGCGCATGGCCGTAGTGGACGAGTATGTCCTGCCGCCCGACGTCAGTCAGGCGTACGATGCTGCGAAGCGCTCAGGCCAGAAGCACGCGTCCGAGTACATCACGGATGGCAAGTGGAAAGGCTATACCCCGCCGCCGATGCCGAAGCGAGGTCAATGAACCTCAAGGACCTAGGTTACTGCTGCCCCCGTCACGATTGCAGAGCTTGAAGCAGAGCAAGGAGGCGACGTGAATATCAGGATGATCGTGCTGGCGCTGACTATCATCGCGCCCTCTGCGGCCTTCGCCGCCGGGTTCCAGAGCATCGAGCAGGGTACGTGGGACATAGGACGGGCCGTGGTGGGAGCGACGTCGGCTGCGGACTCTGCTGCGACGGCCTTCTACAACCCCGCGGGCATGATGCTCATCGAGGACAGGCAGATCACGGGCGGGCTCATGGGGGTCCTGATCAATGCCGAGTTCGATACGGAGCCCGGCACCACCTTCACCGGCGGAGGCAGTGGGAACGCAGGCTCCAACATCGTGACTCCGGCGGGACCCTTCCTCGTTAATCCCCTGAACGAGAAGTGGGCTCTGGGCTTCAGCCTCACGGCTCCGTTCATCGGTTCCCTCGACTATGGCCGCTCCTGGGCGGGCCGCTACTTCGCCCGCGAGGTAGACCTCGCGATGTACAGGGCCGCTCCTGCCGTGGCCTACCGGGTCAACGACTGGCTCTCACTCGGAGCGAGCGTGGCCATCAACTACACGAAGTTCGACTTCAAGGTCGCGATCCCCACGCCAGGCGGTGACGGCAAGCTCAAGATCGATGGGGCCGACGAGTGGCAGTGGAGCTTCAGTCTCGGCGCCATGCTCGAGCTTCAGGAAGGGACGCGCCTCGGGATCAACTACTTCTCAGAGGTCGAGAACGACGATCTCCGCGGTGACGCCGATCTCACGACACCGGGCCCGTTTGCCGGCCTCAGCGGTGGTGTGGAAGTCCAGTTCACGCTGCCGCAAGGACTGGTCGGCAGCCTTCGCCAGGAGATCACGGACGACCTGGTCCTGTACTTCGACCTCGGTTGGGCCGACTTCAGCGCGTTCAAGTACATCAGCGTCGACTTCTCGGGCGGCACCAGTGTGAACACGAACATCCACTTCAAGGACATCACATTCGGCGGAATCGGCGGAGAATACCGGCTGGACGACGGCTGGACGCTGCAGGCCGGCGTGTCGTACGCGGGCTCGCCGGTTGGTGGCTCAGACCGAAGCCCGGCCTTGCCCTTCGACAGACAGATCCGCTACGCCACGGGAGTCCGTTTCGAATGGAGTGAGAGCCTCACGCTCGCGTTCTCGTACGAGTTCGTGGATTTTGGCAGCAACAACACGAACATCCAGGGCTTTGGCGGCACGTTGAAGGGCGACTACGATCCCAGTCACGCACACTTCCTCGTCTTCACCGCCAGCCACAAGTTCTGAGCGACCACGGTCGCTTTCTTCTCCTTGACCTCGGTAAAGTTAGGGCTGGTAGAGACTCATCGCGATCAAGGACGCTAACATGGTTAGCGTCGGAGGCCACCGCGCGTGAGACGCCGGAAGCAGGGAAGCGCGCGGTTCCTGCCACTCGTCCTGCTGAGCTCGGTCGCGCTGCTCATGAGCAGCCCCGGCCTTGCCCAGGAGGTCACCGCTCCGCCCGACGCGGTCGGGGAGGTTCCCGAGGAAGCGGTCGACGCGGAAGAGGCTTCGCAATCAGAGCCGGAGGAGGTGCTCAGCGAGCAGGATTTCTCGGTATTCGCCGAGGAAGCGGTCGAAGTCGAAGAGCCGCCGCCACCGGAACCGGAAGGGGTTGCGGAGGAGCCGGCCGAGCAGGCACTGCCTGCACCGGAGGCCGAGCCCAGTGAGGTCCCACCGAAGGAACCCGTGGAAGAACAGGAGCCGCTCTCCGAGGAGGAGTTCGAGCAGGTTACCGAGGAAGCGGTCGAGGTAGAAGAGCCCTCGCCGCCAGAACCGGAAGAGGTTGCAGAGCCGCCGCCGACCCCGAAAGCGGAGCCCGCCCCCACTGGCGAGGTGACACCGACGGAGCCGGAAGAGGTGCACAGCGAGGAGACCTTCCGCGATATCACGGAGGAGGCCGTCGAGGTGGAGGAGCCTCCGCCGCCATCTCCTCCCGCAGAAGAGCCCGCGGCCGTGAAGCCCGAGGCTCTGCCGAAACCCGAATCGGAACCGGGTCGCGAGCCGGAGGACGAGCCTGCTCCGGTAGTCGCCATCGACCCGACGGCGCGCACGGTGACTTTCGATCGAGGCCTCCGCATCCAGAGAAACGACCTCCAGTACCGCATCAAGCTCGGCGGCCGAGTGATGTACGACGTCGCGTGGATCCACGGCGGCAAGGGAGTCAGCGCACAGTTCAAGACAGGCTTCTTCAACGAGCTTCGCAGAGGCTGGACCGAGCTCACCGGGACCTACGGGAGCCGGATCCTCTACAGAGTTCAGGTCGACATGGAGGGTGACTCCGGTCGGGGTGAAGGGCGAAACCGCTACTTTCGACAGACCTTTGTCGCGTACACGACTCCAGGTTCGTTGCGCGGCGTGTGGGTCGGGATGTTCAAGGAGCCCTTCAGCATCGGCGATGGCACGGGCAGTCTGGTCACCACCTTCATGGAGAGGGCGCTGCCGCAGGCGTTCGTCCCCTCTTACAACCTCGGGATCATGCTTAAGAACGAGACGAAAGACGAGGACGTGACATGGCGGGTCGGTGCCTTCCGGTACACAGGAAAGCACGCGGGCAGGGATCGGCTCAATCTCTCTGGGCGCGTAACGGCGATTCCGTTTGCCGCGGACGAGGATCGTGTCCTTCTCCACGTTGGACTCTCGTATAGCCACCAGTTCCGCGATGACTTCAACCTGCGTTACCGGAGCCGACCGGAGACCCACGTGGGAGACCGCTTCGTCGATACGGGCGGATTCGCTGTTGACGGCGTCGATCTCCTCGCGCTGGAGCTCGCGGGCAAGCAAGCGAGGGCCGCTCTCATTCCAGTCTGAATTCGTTGGCTCCCGCAGCCGGCTCGCCGGTGACCGAGGGACGGCGACGTTCACCGGTGCGTACATGCAGGTGAGCTACTTCCTGACTGGCGAGCAGCGACCCTATGTTCGCACCAGGGCGACGTTCGGCCGTGTGCGCCTGCGGACACAATTCAGCTGGAAGCACCGAACCTGGGGCGCCTGGGAGGTCGCGGCCCGCTTCTCCTACCTCGATCTGGACGACGGGAACATCCAGGGCGGGAATTTGAACGACGCCACCCTAGGACTCAACTGGTACGTGTCCCCACGCATCCGCCTCATGGCGAACTTCGTGCGTGCCCACCGCAAGAACAGCGTGACCTCGAACCTGTTCCAGATGCGCTTTCAGATCGACTACTGAAGGTCTGCGATCAGATCAAGGCGTTCTTTACGGCTTCCTTCTTTGCCTCTTCATTCGAAAAGGCGTAGAGCTCTGTCGTCTTGATAGAGCTCTGTCGTCTTGATCGTTGAGTGCCCTAGAATCTCTTTGACGACGTGGATGGGTGTGCCGTTCAGGAGCATGGTAGATGCGACCGCGCGTCTGATCTCGTGAGTGAGCTTCCCTTTTCGGTACAGGCCAGCTTTCTTGAAAGCCTTGTGAATTCCGTAGTAGGAGTTGCCGCTTTCCCGCCATCGTTGGCCAGGCTTTTGCTCGTCCTGGAACACCCAGTCTGAATCGCTGCTGTGTTTCAGACTCTGCCGATAGCGGTCGAGCTCCGCGATTACCTCCGCAGAGACGAAGCAGATACGTTCCTGATTGGTCTTGGGGGTCCAGTCCTCTTTGGCACGCACCAGAATCCGCTGTTCCTCGCTGTCGATGTCGCACCACTGCAGATGACGAATCTCGCCGATCCGCATTCCTGTGGCAGACGCGATGAGCAGCAACGCTCGAGTGCGATCGTCTGCGCAGTCCAAAAGACGTTGGATCTCTTCGCGGGTGAAGATCCGTGCCGTGCGCCGCTGCACGACGGGCACCATCCGGATCTTGAAGGGCATCTGCGGGATCAGCTTCTCCTCGACCGCGAATCGCAAAGTCGCCTTGAGGTTCTTCAGCTCACCGTTCACGGTGGTCGGCGCCACCTTGTCGAGGCGCTGCTGGATGTAAGTCTCGAGGTCATCCGAGGTCCAGGTCTCGACCGGCCGCTCGCGGAAGAACCGGAGCAGGTTGCGGGAGACGGTGCGATGGGTGCGCACCGTACTCGGCTTGAAGTAGGTCTCCAGGCGCTTTAGGTAGCGATCAACGAGATCGACGAGCTTGACCGCATCGGGATCAGGCTCACCGTCAGAGATTCTCGTCTGAAGCTCCAGTGCCGCGCCAAGGTCTGGCCCCGCGCTCTTGCTCTTCCACAGCCCGCCGCGCTTCCAGCGAACGTAGTAACACTCGCCGCGCTTGAAGATGCCGGTCGGGAGCACGGCGTCGTCCAGCAGCTTGGGGCGCAATCTTGCGTGCACTCGCAGCGCCTTCTCGAGGTCCGTCCCGACGCGCTTTTCAATCCAATTCCCATCGTGGCTATATCTGACGATGTACCAGTCGCCGCGCATGCGTAGACCAGTGGGTAGCCCTGGCACGGGTTGTCCCCTCCGTTGCAGCATCCAGCATCAGAACTCTGCTAACCATCGGTATTCGCTACGAAAACCTTTGGTTGCCCGTCCGACCCGGGCACTCCCATGCCGCCGGGCGACCACCACCCAGCGACGCGCCCTTGCTCTGAGCAACGTACGTGCCATGGAATCCGCTCGCGTGCAGATCCCATGCTGATCTTTAACTGGTGGTGAATGAAAGCGTTATCTGCTGAACGGCGGCACGGCCCAGGCATGCGCAGCGCCGTGGCAGGGGCTGCGCAAGGTGGCCCCAATTTGCGGCTCCGCTGACACAATGGGGCGCTGCCGGGTGCCTTACAATGACGCTCGGCGGAGGACGCACATTGCGAAAGTGGTTCATTCTCTCGGCCGTGGGCCGGGATCGGCCCGGGGTCGTCGCAGATCTGGCCCAGCTTGTCTTCGACTGCGATGGCAACCTGGAGGACTCGCGCATGGCCCTGCTGGGCAACGAGTTCGCCTCGATCCTGCTCTGCTCCGGAACCTCCGAGGACCTCGGCGAGCGGCTGGCGACCGGCGCCAGGCGACTCGAGTGGGAGAACCGGCTCACCATCCTGTTGCGGCCACTCGAGGGCGAGCCCCGACCCCCCGTGCCCGCGCCCGGCTACCGGCTGTTCGAGATCCATGCCCAGGGCGAGGATCGCGCCGGCATCGTGGCGCGGATCTGCCGCACCCTGGCCGATCTCAAGGTGAACATTGCCGATCTCCGCTCCACCAACCTGCCCTCTCCGTCGGGCGCCTCGCTGTACGGCATGACAGTCGCAGCGGAGGTTCCCGAGACCCTCGACGTCTCAGAGCTGGAGAAGACCCTCGACGAGGTCGCCGTGGAGCTCGGTCTCGAGGTGAGCGTAAAGCCCGCGTGAGCGGCAGCCGCGTCGTCGTCGTCGGGGCCGGTCTCGCCGGCCTAGTTGCCGCCCATCGGCTGCGAGCTGCGCCAGTCCACTGCGTTCTGCTCGAGGCCAGCTCACAGATCGGCGGCCGGCTGCAGGCGGAGATGCTTGACGGTGTCCGCTTCGAGCCTGCACTCCATGCCCTGCCGCGCAGCGCTCCCGTGATCGGCGGCCTCGTCGCCGAGCTCGGGCTCACAAAGTCCGTGCAGCGCGTACCGCTCGAACAGGTCCAACGCCTGCAGCGCGGAGCCATCGTGGCCGCGAGCACGCGCAGTATCGATTCCCTCGCTCCGGGACCCCTGCGCGGGCTGCGCGTGCGGCGCCTGCGCTGCCTCGTGGAGTGGCTCGGTGCCGCCGTGGATCCGCAGGTCCCCGATCGTACGACCCGCCTCGACGACCGCAGCGTGGCGGACTTCGCACACCTCACGCTCGGAGCGCGCTCGGTCGCGCGGCTGCTCGCACCCCTACTCGAGCTCCACTTTGGCCACGACGCTCGGGAGACGAGTCGCCAGCTGCTCTTCGCGCTTCTGAACGCCTGGGGCGACGTCGAGCTCTCTCTCGCTTTCGGGCTGAGCGCGCTCCCGCCCGCTCTGGCCGTGGGACTCGAGCTGCGCATCGAAGCAAGGGTCGCATCGGTGCTGTCCGGTGGACGCGGGGTCCGCCTCGCGTCCGGCGAGGAGATCGGTGCGGAAGCTGTCGTGCTTGCCGTCCCCGCAACGCACGTCACGAGTCTCGTGACCGAGCTCAGTCCGGCCGAGCGCGAGATCTTCGAGTCCACGCGCTACCTCAACGCGCTACACCTGGTGGTGTCGTGCGCTCCAGGCGTGTCTTCCCCCGTGACCTGGATTCCGGAGGCGGAGGGCGGTCCCCTCTCCGGCAGCATCGAGCTGCCTACGGACTCGCCCGGGCGGCGGCTGCTCCTCCTGGCGGCACGCCCCGCTTTCGCGGCGGCACAGGACCAGCGTCCTGACGCGGAGCTCAGCCAGACCCTGCTCGAGTCCGCAGAGCGCATCCACCCCGGCCTGCGCTCCGGGACGAAGACGACCAAGCTGCTGCGCCTGCCAGCGAGCGTGCCGTCCTTCGGGCCGGGTCGGTATCGCGCTGCGCAGCGGCTCTGGAGCGAGCGAGGTCACTCACCTCCGCGGGGCATCTTCTTCTGCGGGGACTACCTGCACGGACCCCATGCCGAGGGAGCCGCGGCATCGGGAGCGAGGATCGCCGCCGAGGTGCGAGCACAGCTGCTCAGTGAGTGAGCCGAACGAAGGTGATTCCGTTCCCGCCCTCGCCTTCTTCCCCCGGCCCAAAGTCCGCGACCTCCGGTCGCTCGCGCAGCCAGGCACGCAGAGCCTTGCGCAGGGCTCCGGTACCGTGACCGTGAATCAAGATCAGTCGCGGCTCGCCGCGACCGAGCACGCCCTGCAGGTACGCGTCGGCTCGATCGAGAGCCTCGTCCACGCGCAGCCCTCGCAGGTCGCACTCGCGCCCCGGACTCTCATCGGACGCCTCTGCCACGCGAACCGGGATCCGGCTCCGTGGCGCGCGCGCCTCCGGCTCGGCTGACCCGAGCACTCGCATCACCCGCCCGAGCGGGATCGACAGACGCGCACCCCCGACGCGGACCGCGACATGCCCCCGCCGATCCGGGGGCTCGACGACGACCACCGGACCTGGGAGGCCCTCCACCGTTGCGCGGGTACCGGGAACAAGCTGCGCCGGCATCACGACCTCACGAGTCTCACCCTCCGGCGCGGCGTGTCGCGCCTCCACGGCATCCACTCCCTCCCGGATCTGCTCGAGCTCGCGATAGGCCCGGTTGGCCGCCCGCCCGGCGCCACCCTCGCCGCGTTGCAACGCCCGAACCACGCCGGCGATCTCCTCTCTCGCTGCGGCGTACCCCTGCGCGAGCTCGGACTTCATCTCCGCCAGCACCTTCTCGCGCTCTTGGCGCAGGGCCGCGAGGCGCTGCTCGTACTCCGCCCGGAGCTCCTCTGCCTGCTCGCGGGTGCGCGCTGCCGAGACGCGCTCGACCTGCAGCTCCTTCCGCAGGTCTGCGAGGCTCTGCGAGAGCTCCTCCAGCTCGCGCCCCTCGCTCCCGACGAGCGCGCCCGCGCGCTCGACGATCGAGTCCTCGAGCCCCATGCGGCTCGCGACCCACCGGGCCCCGCTCGAGCCGGGGGCTCCAATCTGAATGCGATAGGTGGGGAGCAGGGTCTCGGGATCGAACTCGGCGCTCGCGTTCACGAAACGGGGGTCAGCGGCCGCCAGGCGCTTGAGCTGGTTGAAGTGTGTGGTCGCAACGACGGTGGAGCCACGCTCGACGATCGACTCCAGCACCGCCTGGGCCAGCGATGCACCCTCGGCGGGCTCCGTTCCCTCTCCCACCTCGTCGACGATCACCAGAGTCCCTGGAGCCGCCGCGCTCACGATCGCCGCCAGATTGGCCATGCGGGCGGAGAAGGTCGAGAGCCCGGCGCGCAGGTCCTGATCGTCGCCAATGTCCGCCTGCACGGCGTCGAAGATCGGCATCTGGCTGTCCTCCCCGCAGGCGACGTGCAGCCCCGCCCGCAAGGACAGTGCCGCCAGCCCCAGGGCCTTGGCCACGACCGTCTTGCCGCCGGCGTTGGGGCCGGAAATCACGAGACAGCGAGCTGCGTCACGTAGCGCGAGGTCGTTCGCGATCACCTCGTCCTCCGACAGGCCCGCCTCGAGCAGAAGCAACGGATGCCGCAGCTCGCGCAGATCCAGCTCGGAATCGTCAGACAGCGCGGGGGGCAGGGCATTCAGGCGGTGCGACAGGTGGCCGCGTGCCATCGCGACGTCAAACGCCTCGAGGGTCGTGCACTGGCCAGCGATCTCGTCCAGCCGCTCGGACGCAGCCACACCCAGATCTCTGAGCAGGCGCTGGACCTCGCGCTCCACCTCCGTCTGGGCGATCCGCAGCGAGTTTCCCGCCTCGACCACGGCTTCGGGCTCAATAAAGACGGTGGTTCCGCTCGATGAGACATCGTGGACTATCCCCCTGACCCGATGGCGGGCGTCTGCCCGAATGGGCAGCACCGGCCGGCTCTCCCGGAAGGTGACGTAGCGATCTTGCAGGTGCGGCTGAATCGCCGAGCTGCCAAGACACCCGGCCATGCGCCGCTCGATCTCCGCCTCGAGCTCGCGGACACGCCCGCGGGCCCGCCGCAGCTCGGCGCTTGCGTCCCCTCGGATCTCTCCCTCCTCGCTCACGATCTTGGCCAGCCGCGAGATCATGAAACCCAGCTCCGGGAGGGTTGCCGCCAGGGCACCGAGGGCCGGACATTCACGGGAGCGATCCGCCAGGAACTTGCCGATCCGCTCCCCGGCACGCAGCGTGGTGAGCAGTGCCGCGAAGTCCCGCGCTTGCAGCGCGGCTCCCCGACGAAGCGCCTCCAGCTCGCCGCGCAGATCTACAACGCCGCCAAAAGGAAGCGACTCTCCAGCGTCGAGCAGCGCCCGCGCCTCCGTCGTCTCGGCGAGACGCTCGCAGACCGCGGCTCTGGTCGGCTGGAAGAGATCGCCCTGACAGACCTCCGCGCCGCGACTCGTCGCGGCTTCGGCGGCCAGGCACCTCGCCAGCCGCGGCCACTCGAGTCGGACCAGGGTCCCGGGCTCACACCGAAAGCTCACGAAAGGCCATTCTAGGTGGCCGCTCGAAAGACGCCCGCAAGGGGGCCGACCGAGGCGAGAAACCCCAGAACCCTGGACCTGGACCAGCTCTCACCGCGCTCGCTGCTCACTCGAATCCTGGAGGAGGACGCGACGGTGCCCGCCGCCGTGCGCGGCGCCCTCCCACAGCTGGAGCAGGCGGGTGACGCGCTGCTCGCCACACTCCAGGGCGGCGGGCGCTGGTTCAACCTGGGAGCCGGAACGAGCGGCCGCCTCGGAGCGCTCGACGCGGCCGAGATCCCGCCAACCTTCGGGCTCGACCCGAGCCGAATGCAGGCGCTCATTGCGGGTGGGGAGCAGGCGCTGCTGCGAGCGGTCGAGAGCGCGGAAGACGATACGGCGGCCGCAGCGCGCGAGCTCCGCGCGCGCTTCTTCACGAGAGGAGACGCGCTGCTGGCCCTCTCTGCGAGCGGCCACACGCCATACGCCCTGGCTGGGGTCGAGCTCGCGCAGGAGCTTGGTGCAACATCGATCGGTGTCACCTGCGCCGCCGGTTCGCCGCTGGCGAACATGGTCGATATCGCGATCGCGGTCGACGTCGGACCCGAAGTGGTCGCCGGCTCCACGCGCATGAAGGGCGGCCTGGCCCAGAAGATGATCCTGCACGCGCTCTCGACCTCGGTCATGGTCCGGCTCGGTCTCGTGCGCAGCAACCTGATGACCGGCATCCGCCCCTCGAGCTGCAAGCTCCGGGAACGCGCCATCGGCATCTTGATGGAGCTCTCCGGTCGGCCCGAGGCCGAGGCGACCGCAGCCCTGGACAGCTGCGATGGGAGCCTCGAGCGCGCACTGGCGCAGCTGGAGGGGTAGTCTTGTGGGACCCGGCCGCGGGCGGCCGCGGCCACCCACCTCCGCTCAGGGCTTCGCCCTTGGCTGCGCGCGCCGCGTACCGCGGCGCTTGCAGGGTTGCCCGCGCCGCAAGCAGCAAAGGACGCGGCGCTCGCAGGTTGCCTGTTGCTAGGAGCTCTCGTCGCCGAAGGCGCCGAAGCCTGTGAGCTCGCGGCCTATGATGAGCGTGTGGATGTCGTGCGTGCCTTCGTAGGTGCGCACGGTCTCCAGGTTTACCATGTGTCGCATAGCGCAGTAGTCGTCGACAATCCCGTTTGCACCCAGCATGTCGCGCGCTGCTCGAGCCACCTGGAGCGCGATGTCCACGTTGTTCATCTTGGCCATCGACACCATGGAGTGATGCAGCTTGCCGCTGTCCTTCAAACGACCGAGCCGCAGTGCGAGCAGCTGTCCCTTGGTGATCTCGGTGGCCATCCAGACGAGCTTCTGTTGCGGGATCTGGAGCGAGGCGAGTGGACGCCCGAACACGATCCGCTCCCTGGAGTAGCGACGAGCCTCGTCGAAGCAGGCCATGGCGGCACCGAGGGCTCCCCAGGCGATGCCGTAGCGCGCCTGGCTGAGACACCCGAGCGGCCCGCGCAGACCGACGACGCTGAGCCGGTTCTCTTCCGGAACCTCCACGTCGGACAAGAAGAGCTCGCTCGTGATGGAGGCGCGCAGCGAGAACTTGCCCTTCATGTCCCGGGCCTCGAAGCCCGGAAACTCCTTCTCCACCAGAAAGCCCTGGATTCCCTCTTCTGTCTGCGCCCAGACGATCGCGAGGTCGGCAACGCTCCCGTTCGTGATCCAGCGCTTGGTCCCGTTGAGGATCCAGCTGTTGCCGCGCTGCTCCGCCCGCGAGAGCATCCCGCCGGGGTCCGAGCCGTAGTCCGGCTCGGTCAACCCGAAGCAGCCGATCACCTCGCCACGGGCCATCGCAGGCAACCAGCGGTCCTTCTGCTTCTCTGTCCCGTACGCGTGGATCGGGTACATGCAGAGCCCGCCCTGTACCGACGAGAAGCTGCGCAGCCCGGAGTCGCCCCGCTCGAGCTCCTGCATGACGAGCCCGTAGGCGACGGCGTTCATCCCGGCACAGCCGTAACCTTTCAGGTTGGCACCGAAGAGCCCGAGGTCGGCCATCTGCGGCACGAGCTCCATTGGAAAGGAGCCGTCCTGCCTGACGTGCTCGACGATCTTCGGCAGGAACTCGCGCTCTACGAAGTCGCGGACCGTGTCGCGCACAATCCGCTCCTCATCGGCGAGCTCGTCATCGATCCGGTAGAAGTCCAGCGCCTCGAACGCCACGGCGAGCCTCCTGTCCGGAGCTTACCACCCCTGCCAGCCCGGACGCCCGTTGCAGCGCGCGCTTAGCCCAGCGCGCTCTCCTGCTCGCTCTCCTGCGCGCTCTCCTGCTCGCTCTCCTGCTCGCTCTCCTGCGCGCTCTCCTGCGCGCTCTCCTGCTCGCTCTGCGGCTCGTCTTCCGACGCCACGACTTGGTCTCTGGCTAGCTCGCTCAGCTTCTTCGAAAGCGTGTTGAGCTTGCGGGAAAGCTTCTGGATCTCCGACTTGGACGCGATCCCGAAGGCATCGTAGAGCTGGGCTCGCCCGCGATCCACTTGCTCCTCGAAGTCCTTCCGAACCTGCTCGCTGCGCTTGTACACGGCGGTCTTGCGGACCTGGTCCCGGAGCTCCTCGCGCCGCTCGTTCCAGCTATTCTCGACGCGCCGCAGCTGATCGTCAAAGCGCTCGCGCAGCTCCTGGAGCTGATCGTCGAGGTTGCGGAACGCGTCGTTCAGGCGCTCGAAGCCGCTGTTGCTGGGCTCTGCCACGGTGTTTCCTCCGTCTGGATGGCGGCAAAATAACACGGTGCGTCATGCTGTCAAGCGACCGAGATACCGATTTAGAACCAGGTACTTAGGTGTAATTTTGCACGCGGTCTGACGCGCCTGGTCACCAGCGGATGAGCGCAGCCCCCCAGGTGAAGCCCGAGCCGAAGCCGCAGCACCCCAGCAGGTCGCCCGCCTCCAACCGCCCCGCTGCGACGCACTCATCGAGCAGCATGGGGATGGAGGCGGCAGAGCAGTTTCCGAAGCGTTCGATGTTGCTGTAGACCTTCTCATCGGGAAGCCCGAGCTGGCCGGCCACGTACTCGTTGATGCGGAGGTTGGCCTGGTGGAAGAGGGCGAGGTCGAGATCCTCGACCTCGCAACCGTTGTGGTCGAGGGCCTCGCGCAGCACCTCGGGCATGCGTGTGACCGCGTGCTTGAACACGAAGCGCCCATCCATGTAAGGGAAGTGCCGACCCTCTTCGAGGAGCTTCTGGTCGATGCGCGGGTGGTAGACCGAGCCCGGCGCCTCGACCCAGAGGCGCTTCGCGTGCTTTCCCTCCGCGTGAAGGTGGACCGAGAGAATCCCACGCTCGGCGTCCTTCGACGGCTCGAGGACCACCGCCCCGGCCCCATCGCCGAAGATCACGCTGACATCGCGGCCCCGCGTACTGAAGTCGAGGCCGGTCGAGTGGACCTCCGCACCTACCACGAGCACACGCTCGTACTGACCCGAGGCGACGAACAGCTGCCCGACTTGCAGGGCATAGATGAAGCCTGTGCACTGTGAGCGCACGTCCATCGCAGGACAACCGGCGAGACCGAGTCGATCCTGCAGGAAGACAGAGATGCCCGGGAAGTCGTGGTGCGGCGAGAGCGAGGCCACGATGATCGCGTCCAGGTCGCTGGCGGTAATCCCCGCGGCGTCGATGGCCCGATCGGCTGCCTCCTTTGCCAGGTCCGCAGGGCCGACACCGGGATCCACGTGGTGACGTTCGACAATCCCGGTTCGCTTCCGGATCCACTCGTCGGTCGTGTCCATGAGCTGCTCGAGATCCTTGTTCGTGACCACGCGGGGCGGGACAAACATCCCGGTTCCCGTGATCCGTACCCTGCGTAGCTCCTGCACGGCTTAGCCCCGCGTGGCGAGGCGCAGGTCGTTCCCGGGCTCGCCCTGAAAAATCATTGGCTCGAGGTGCTGGAGCATCGCTTCGATCCCAGTACGGTCGAGCGCCGAGATCGACACCCCGCCCAGCAGACGTGCCAGGGCCGCGACTTCATCCGGAGCGACGAGGTCGGACTTGTTCAGCACGAGGCACTCCGGCTTGTCTCCCAGACCGAGCTCTTCCAGGATATCGCGCACGGCCGCGATCTGATCCTCCACGGACGGGCTGCTCGCGTCTACGACGTGGAGCAGCACGCTGGCCTCGCGAATCTCTTCTAGCGTCGCCTTGAATCCGGCGATGAGATCCGGCGGCAGGTCGCGAATGAACCCCACCGTATCGGTGATGATCACCTCGCGCTCGCGGGGGAAGCGCAGGCGGCGCGACGACGGGTCGACGGTGGCGAAGAGCTTGTCCTCGACGAGCACCTGGCTATTCGTCATCCGGTTGAGCAGAGTCGACTTCCCCGCGTTCGTGTAGCCCACGATGGAGAGGACGGGCAGCCCACCGCGACTGCGGCGGGCGCGCTGCGTGGCGCGCTGCTTGGCCACTGCGCCGAGCATTCGATCGAGCTGCCGAATGCGATCGCGCACCCGACGCCGATCGACTTCCAGCCGGGACTCGCCGGGGCCGCGGCCGCCGATCCCACCCGCCAGGCGACTCATCGACTCCCCCTTGCCGGTCAGGCGCGGCAGCCGGTAGCGCAGCTGAGCCAGCTCCACCTGCAGGCGCCCCTCCTTGCTCTGGGCGTGCTGCGCGAAGATGTCGAGGATCAGCTGAGAGCGGTCCACGATCCGCTCCTCGACCAGGTCCGTGATGTGCCGCAGCTGTGCCGGCGTCAGGTCGCGGTCGAAGAGCACGAGCCCCGCGCCGCGCTGCCAGGCGCGGATCACGATGTCGCGCATCTTCCCCTTGCCGACCAGGTAGCGCGGATCGGGCTTCGCCCGACTCTGCGCCACACAATCCACGACCACGACGCCTGCGGTCCTGGCGAGCTCGCGCATCTCCTCGAGTCGCTCCTCTGCCCGCGGATCCCGCCCGAGCGCAACGCTGACGAGCACAGCGCGCTCGCCCTTTTCCTGCTTCGAAACGCCACGCTGCGCCTGCCCGAAGCGGTCTTCGAGATCGTCGATCCACTCCAAGAAGTCGAAGTCGAGTCGCGCCGGGTGGACGCGCTCGTGGCGATCGACCAGCCCATCCGAATCGTCGGGTGGCCGCAGCGAGGCGTAATCGACGAGCCGGGGAAAGCCGTCGTCGCCTACCAGGATCGCGGCGCTGGCGTCCAGGCGCAGCAGGCTGAGGTCGGTGAGATCGTCGCGGGTGAGCCCCTCCCCGCTGAGATGAGTGTGGATGAAGCGCAGACCTCGGAAGCGCCCGGTGCCGCCGCGCACGCGACGGAAGTCGGGCAGCTCGATCCCCAGCGCATCGCCGATCGCGACGTACTCGACGCGGCCCGCGCGTGACACGAGTGCACCGATCCGGCGGCCGATCTCCGCCGAGAGCTCGGAGAGCTGGCGGGCGAACTCCGGCGACACCAGCGCGTTGCGCGGGAGCCGGCGTTTGTAGAGGTTCTTCAGGCGGCGAAGCTCGCTCGCCCTGAGACCGTAGGTCTGACCGTGAAGCTCGGAGATTGCCTCCCCCTTCATGGGCCGCGAGCGCGCTGCGGACTCTTCTTTTCGCAGCCCCAGAGTGACTGTACGGACGCGCGGAAGCGCGGGTCAAGTAGAGTGTGGCCCATGACGCAGCCGGACGTCAGTGTCGTCATGCCGGTCAGGAACGCAGCCGAGACGCTCCAGACGGCGCTCGCCTCCGTGCTCACCAGTCGAGAGGTGGAGCTCGAGCTAATCTGCATCGATGACGGGTCCGACGATGCGAGCGCGAAGCTCCTCGACGAGGCGGCGGCCCGAGACCGGCGCCTCCGCGTGATCCACACGCCTCGCAGAGGCATCGTGCCTGCCCTCAACACCGGGCTCGAACACGCGCGCGCCCCCCTGGTGGCGCGGATGGACGCAGACGACGAGGTGCTGCCCGAGCGTCTCTCGGCTCAGGCCGAGCATCTCGAGCGCCACCCGCAGCATTGCCTGGTCGGCTGCCAGGTCGAGTGCTTCCGGCGCGGCGGACTCGGCGAGGGCTACCGGATCTACGAGGAGTGGGTGAACCGCCTGGTGGAGCCGGAAGAGATCGTGCGCCAGGTCTTCGTGGAGTGCCCGATCCCGCACCCCACGTGGACTTTTCGTCGCGACGTGATCCGCGAGCTCGGAGGCTATCGCGAGCGGGGCTGGCCTGAGGACCTGGACCTGCTCTACCGGATCCTGGAGTCGGGTGCGGGCGTCGGAAAGCTCGGCCGGGTGCTGCACCGCTGGCGCGATCACCCCGGGCGCATGTCGCGCGTCGCTCCCGCCTACCGGCGCGAGGCCTTCGCGCGCGTCAAGGCCCACTATCTGCCAAGGCTTCACCCGATGCCCGCCGTCGTCGTATGGGGGGCCGGGCGCACCGGTCGCCGCCTGGTCCGGCTGCTCCAGGCCGAGGGACTTTCGACCCGCGCCCTGCTCGACGTGAACCCGCGCAAGATCGGCACTACGTGGCTGGGGATCCCCGTGTTCTCCCCCGACCGGCTCACGACACGAATGGCCTCCTGGCGAGACGAGGGACTCCGCCTGCTCGTAGCAGTGGCGAGCCGGGGAGCACGTGACGAGATTCGTGCGCACCTCCACGCGCGCGAGCTGCGCGAGGGCGAGGACTTCCTCGTGGTGGCATGAGCGGGACGCCGGTACCCTCAGACCTCTTGCCCCCCATCCGAACCGAGGAGACGTGATGGCCGCAGGAGAGCTCGCGCTGATCATCCTGGCCGCGGGGGAAGGTACGCGCATGCGCTCGCGTCTGCCGAAAGTGCTCCACCCGGTGTGCGGGCGCCCGATCCTGCTGCACGCACTCCGCCTTGGCCGCGAGGTCGGCGCGAAACGGATCGTCGTGGTCGTGGGGAGCGGCGAGGAGAAGCTGCGCGAGGCGCTCGCGGGCGAGGAGGTCGAGCTCGTCCGCCAGACGGAGCAGCTCGGCACGGGCCACGCCGCGCTGCAGACTCGCTCTCTCCTGCACGAGCACGCCGGGCCCATCCTGGTCATGAACGGGGACCACCCGCTGCTCCGCCCCCAGAGCCTGTCCGGGCTCCTGGACTGCTACCGCGCGCAGTCGGCGGACCTCGCGCTCCTCGTAGCCGAGTCGCCCGAGCCAGATGCCTACGGCCGGGTCGTGCGCGGAGCCGACGGCCGACCCGAGCGGATCGTCGAGGCGCTAGACGCGCCGAGCGAGATCCGCGCCATCCGCGAGGTGAACCTCGGGGTCTACGTGGCTGATGCGGAGCTTCTCTTCCCGTCGCTCGAGCAGATCGATTCTGCGAACCAGAAGGGAGAGTTCTATCTGACCGACATGGTCGAGCAGGCGTCGAGCTGTGGACGCCGCGTCGAGAGCCATGCGGTGGAAGACTGGGACGAGGCGCTCGGTGTGAACACGCGAGCCGAGCTGGCGCGGGCAGAGGCCTGTCTGCGCGAGCGCATCGCGCTGCACTGGATGCGCGAGGGCGTGACCTTGATCGACCCGGCGCAGACCTACATCGAGGCCGACGTGGAGATCGGACCCGACACCGTGGTCGCACCGGGCACGATGCTACGCGGCGCAACCCGGATCGGCGCGGGTTGCCAGATCGACGCGGGCTGCGTCGTCGACGACTCGACGCTCGGCGATGGCGTCTCGCTCAAGCCACACTGCTTCGTCGAGCAGGCGGTGATCGGCAACGACTGCGAGGTGGGTCCCTCCGCTCACCTGCGTCCCGGAGCGGAGCTCGCCGATCTTGTGCGCGTCGGCAACTTCGTGGAGGTCAAGAACTCGAGAATCGGGCGCGGCACGAAGGCTGACCATCTCTCTTACATCGGAGACGCCGACGTGGGATCCGACGTCACGATCGGCTGCGGCGCGATCACCGTGAACTACGACGGAATCGCGAAGCATCGCACAACGATCGGCGATCGTGCGTTCGTGGGCTGCAACGCGAACCTGATCGCGCCCGTAGAGGTCGAGCCAGAGGCCTACGTCGCCGCCGGCTCGACGATCACCAAGCAGGTTCCAGGGGCTGCACTCGCCGTCGCCCGCGCACGCCAGCGCAACATCGAGGGCTGGCGCAAGCGGCGCTTCGGCTCCGACGACGACTAGAGGAGAGAGCTATGTGCGGAATCGTCGGATACATAGGTCGAGCGGAACGCGCCCAGGACGTCATTCTCGACGGGCTGCGGCGCCTCGAGTATCGGGGCTACGACTCGGCAGGTCTGGCGGTGCTGGAGGACGGAAAGCTGCGTGTGGTGCGCGCCGTCGGCAAGCTCGTAAACCTGGAAGCCGCGTTGCGCGACGTCCCGGTCGGCGGGACCGTCGGCATCGGACACACGCGCTGGGCCACACACGGCAAGCCTTCCGAGCAAAACGCACACCCGCACGTCGCCGGCAGCATTGCCGTCATCGGTAACGGCATCATCGAGAACTACCACGCGCTGCGTGAGGAGCTCATCGGACGCGGCTGCACGTTCAACTCCGACACGGATACGGAGATCATCTCGCACCTGATCAACGAAGAGCGAAAGCAGGGCGCGCCGTTTATCGAAGCCGTGCGCAACGCGGTGCGCCACCTCGACGGCTCCTACGCGATCGCCGTCATCGACGAGAACGCGCTCGACGAGATCGTGATCGCGAAGAATGGGGGGAACCCGATTGTCGTGGGCCTGGGCGACGAAGAGCAATTCATCGCGTCCGACATCCCCACCATCCTGCCCTACACGCGGAACGTGCTGATCCTGGAGGACGAGGAGATTGGCCTCGTGAGCCGCGCCGGTGTAGAGATCTCGAACTTCGAGGGAGCGCCGATCGAGCGCGACCAGCGACACATCCAGTGGAACCCCGTGCAGGCGGAGAAGGGCGGCTACGACCGCTTCATGCAGAAGGAGATCTTCGAGCAGCCGCGAGCGATCTCCGACACTCTCTCGCCACGCCTGCTCGAGAACGACAGCATCGCCCTGGATGGCATCGACCTCGATCCCGACTTCGTACGCAACCTGCGCGGCATCCAGCTCGTGGCGTGTGGTACAGCCTGGCACGCTTGCCTGCTCGGAAGGCTGATGATCGAGCGTATGGCGCGAATCCCCTGCGACGTCGACTTCGCCAGCGAGTTCCGCTACCGCGACCCCCTGCTCACGCAGAATCACATGATCATCCCCGTCTCGCAGTCGGGCGAGACCGCAGACACCATCGCGGCGCTACGCCAGGGGGAGCGGCTCGGCGCGCGCTCGCTCGCCGTCTGCAACGGACACGAGAGCACGATCGCCCGTGAAGCTGGCTCGGTGCTCTACATGCACGCGGGGCCCGAGATCTGCGTCGCGTCGACGAAGTGCTTCACGTCGATGATCGTGGCGCTGCACCTGATCGCACTCGAGCTCGCCGATCTGCGCGGTACGCTCACCAGAGCGCAGATTCGTGCGGAGATCGAGGCGCTGCGGCGTCTGCCGCGCCTGGTGGAAGAGACCCTCGGCCTCTGGTCCCTGACCGAGAGCATCGCGCGCAAGTACGTGAACGCCCGGGACTTCCTGTTTCTCGGGCGCGGCTACGGCTTCCCGGTTGCGCTCGAGGGCGCGCTCAAGCTCAAGGAGATCTCCTACATACACGCCGAAGGCTACGCCTCGGGCGAGATGAAGCACGGGCCGATTGCGCTCGTCGACGAGAACGTGCCTGTGGTGATCGTCGCGAATCAGCCCTCGGTTTATCAGAAGGTCATCTCGAACGCGGAAGAGGTTCGCGCGCGCGGAAGCACCGTCATCGCCGTGGTCGAGCGAGGCAACCGCGACGCCGCGAACCACGCAGATGACTTGATCGCGGTGCCCAGGGCTCCGGAGGCGCACGGCTCCATCCTGGCGACGGTGCCGCTCCAGATGCTCGCCTATCACGTCGCCACCATAAAGGGGACGGACGTGGACCAACCCCGCAACCTCGCGAAGAGTGTAACGGTCGAGTAATCCCTCTTGGCGGGCAGCGAGCAGATCGTCTCCGGACTGAATCCAGAGCAGCGCAAGGCGGTTCAGCACACCGAGGGTCCCCTGCTCGTACTCGCCGGCGCCGGCAGCGGCAAGACCCGCATGCTCACGCACCGGATCGCCTGGCTGATCGAGACGGGCAAGGCGCGGCCGTGGGAGATCCTCGCGGTCACGTTCACGAACAAGGCCGCGCGGGAGATGCGAGAGCGCGTATACGCGCTGCTCGACGACGAGACCAGGGGAGTCTGGGTCGCGACCTTCCACTCGACGTGCGTGCGGATCCTGCGCCGTGACATCTCGCAGCTCGGCTACGAGTCGAACTTCGCGATCTACGACCAAGCCGATTCGCTACACCTGGTCAAGCGTGTGCTGCGCAGTCTGAAGATCAACGAGAAGGCGTACCCGCCCGCCGGCGTGCGCGCTCAGATCGATCGCCTGAAGAATCGAGGGCTACTGCCCGCCGATCTGGCCGGCCAGGCCGGCTTCGAGGTACAGCAGATCGGAGACATCTACCAGCGCTACCAAACCGAGCTGCGTCGCTCGAACGCCCTCGACTTCGGCGACCTCATCTTGCTGACCACCCGACTCTTCCAGAGCTATCCCGGCGTGCTCGCGGCCTACCAGCGGCGCTGGGGCTACGTGCTGGTCGACGAATACCAGGATACGAATCCAATCCAGTATCAGTTCCTCCGTCTGCTCACCGCGGACCACCGCAACCTCTGCGTGGTCGGGGACGAAGACCAGTCCATCTACGCCTTTCGCCAGGCCGATATCCGCAACATCCTCGACTTCGAGAGGGACTTCCCCGGTGCGGCCGTGGTGCGCCTGGAGCGGAACTATCGCTCGACCCAGGCGATCCTCGATGCCGCCAGCGCCGTGGTGGCGCACAACGTGGACCGCAAGGGGAAAAAACTATACACGGACAGGGCCGGTGGCGAGCCCGTTCGCTTCTACGAGGCGGCGGACGAGCGTGCGGAGGCGGCTTACGTCGTAGGAGACCTGTTGCGCTTGCGCGAGTCTGGAACGCCGCTCCACGACAGTGCGATCTTCTACCGCACACACGCGCAGTCGCGACCACTGGAAGAAGAGCTGCTCAAGTACAACGTTCCCTACGTCGTGGTGGGCGGGACCCGCTTCTACGACCGGGCGGAAGTCAAGGACGCGCTGGCCTACCTGCGCGTGCTCAACAACCCCGGCGACGCGGAGAGCCTGCTGCGGATCATCAACACTCCGACACGAGGCATCGGGCGCACCACCGTGGAGCGTATCCTGGCCATAGCGCAGGAGACCCAGTCGAGTGTATGGGAGGCGCTCGAGCAAGCGAACAGCGAGCAGCTCCTGCGCGGCGCGCCAGCCCGCTCCGTGGAACGCTTCCTAACGCTGATCAAAGAGCTGCGCGCGTACGACCCCGGCGACTCGATCGAGCAGCTCCTCGCCTACGTGCTGGATCGCAGCGGCTACCTGCAGAAGCTCGAGCACGAGGGCACGCTCGAAGCTGAGGTTCGCGCCGAGAACCTGAAGGAGCTCCTCTCCGCGATCGAGGAGTTCGAGCGCCAGAACCGTGAGGAGCTCGTGGAGGACGAGCTCGGAGAGGAACGAAGCCTCCTCGATCTCTTCCTGGAGCAGGTAACGCTACTTTCCGAGGCCGACACGCTGGAAGAGGGAGAAGATCGGATCGCGCTCATGACCGTCCACGTCGCGAAGGGTCTCGAGTATCCGAACGTGTTCATCGTGGGCATGGAGGAGCATCTCTTCCCCCACTTCGCTTCTCTGGACGACCCAGCGGCCTTGGAGGAAGAGCGGCGTATCTGTTACGTGGGAATGACGCGCGCCGAGTCGCGGCTGACACTCACCAACGCAGTCATGCGGCGGATGCACGGCTCGATCCGCTACAACGAACCCAGTCGCTTCCTGTCCGAGATCCCAGCCGATCTGATCAGTGGGCCGCTCCCCAGAGCAGGCAGTCGGGCGCCGGTGCTGCCGGCTCCGCTGCGAGAGAGGACTTTGGACGAGCACTCTGGTATCACCGTGGACTACAGTGAGGGCCAGTGGGGGACCGACGAGCTCCCGCCTCTGGAACAGGACATGCGCGTGGAGCATCCGATCTTCGGTGCTGGCACGATCCAGCGGGTGGAGGGCGCCGGGGAGTCCACAAAGCTCAGGATACGATTTGATCGAGTCGGCATGAAGACCATCATGCTCAGGTACGCGCAGCTCCGTCTCGGAGCATGAACGAGGCGAGTGGAACGGATTGAGGGTTTCCGTCGTCGATGAAGCGGCCGTTGGCGAGCTCGTTACTCGCCGTCTCAGGCTTCGCGCGCCCAGGCGTACAGATGTTGGCGCGCTGCACGAGGGCATCGTGGAAACGTTGCCGGAGCTCGTGAAGTGGCTGCCCTGGGCGCACGACGGCCACCGACGTGCAGACACACGTAGCTATCTGCGCGGGGCACGAGCGGCGCTGGCCCGGCAGGGAGCCTACGAGTTCATCATCGAGGACGTGCACAAGGGAGACCTGCTCGGCATCACCAGCCTGCACCGAATCGACTGGATCCGGCGCTCCGCCGGGGTGGGCTACTGGATCCGCCGGTCCAGCTGGGGAAAGGGAATCGCCACCGAGGCCGTCGGCGCCCTGGTCGAGCGTGGCTTCCACGTCTACCACCTTCACCGGCTCGAAGCGCACGTCGCGCTGGAGAACCATGCCAGCCAACGGGTGCTCGACAAGCTCGGCTTCGAACGAGAGGGCATTGCGCGCGAGGTCGAGTTCGTCAACGGTCGCTACCTGGACCACATCCAGTACAGCCTGCTGCGGCCGAAGCGCCTGACCCGAAACGGAGAGCTGGCATGAGCGTTCCCTACGCACTGCTGTCCGATACAGGGATCCAGCGTGACAACAACGAGGACGCAGTGCACGCGATCGCAGAGCTCGATCTGTTCGTGATCGCCGACGGGATGGGCGGCCACGCAGCCGGCGAGGTCGCCAGCGCCGTGGCCGTCGAGACTGTGGTCTCCGTTTACCGCAGCCGTCCGCGAGCCCGCCGCATCCGGGACGAGGGCACCACTCTCTGTCAGGCGGTCCTCGAGGCGAACGAGGCGGTGAATCGCGCCGCATCGGAACGAGATCTGCGAGGCATGGGCACGACGCTCACCGTGCTCAAGTTCCGCGGTCGGACCGCGGTGATCTCGCATGTCGGCGACACACGAGCCTACCAGCTCAAGAACGGGAACCTGAAGCAGCTCACGACCGACCACACGCTCGTGGCAATCCTGCAGAAGAGCGGCGTGATCACTGAGACGGAGGCCTGGCAGCACCCGGATCGAAACGTCATCACCCGCGCGGTCGGCGTGCAGGGCTCGGTCGAGCCGGAGCTGCTGCAGGTGCGAGTCGCGCGCGGCTCGCGCCTCCTGCTCTCCACGGACGGACTGCACGACCTGGTGCCCGCCTCGGAGATCGCCGAACTCGCCTCGGAGCCCGATCTCGAGGCCGCCATCAACAAGCTCATCGCCCGCGCCAACGAGCTAGGCAGCCCCGACAACGTCACCGCGATCCTCTTACAGGTCTAACGGGAACGGAACGTATTGGGCGGAACTTGGGGACAGTCCTTAATCGGAACTAACTCCTCGGACCGGACCAAGAAGTTCTAATTGAGGACCGTCCCCAAGTTATGCCCGAGTGCTAGAACTCGACGATCGCCAGATGGTCGAGGTCGCGGTAGTTCTCGTCGAGGTCCATTCCGTAGCCGACGACCCAGCCGTCGGGGACCTCGAAGCCGACGTAGTCGAGCTGCAGGGCGGTGCTGCGACGCGATAGTTTGTTGACGAGGACGGCGACTCGCACGGATGTCGGGGCGCCGGAGCGCACCAGCTCCATCACCGCTGCGAGCGTGCGGCCCTCGTCGGCGATGTCATCGGTGACGATGACGTCGCGGCCTCGGAACACCTCGGGATCCAGGTGCTCGACCTCTACCTCCTCGAGCCGGGTCCCAACCGTGCGCCGCGCTCGCACGACGCGCAGCTCCGGCACCAGTCCGCGCCGCTTCAGACAGTCGGCCAGGCTGGTGGCAAAACGGATCGCTCCCTCGGCGATCACGACCAGGAGCGGAGCTCTCTCGAGATCAGCGTAGTCGGCTTCCACTGCGGCGCTGATCGATTCGATCCGCTCGCGAACGTGGTGCGCAGAGTAGATCTCTCGCAGCTTGGGCTCGCCTCCGGCTCCCCCCATCCATAAATTCTATCAGGGAATGCGTAGGATGGCGGTGAAGGAGCACCATGCCCGCAACGCCGGTTCCCGCTGCCACCGTGATCCTGTTCCGCGACGGACCAGTTTCGCCCGAGGTGCTGATGCTCGAGCGCCATTCCAGGAGCGTGTTTCTGCCCGACATGTACGTCTTTCCCGGCGGCCGCGTGGAAGATCAGGATCACGAGCTTGCCGAGCACGTGAGCGGGCTCAGCGCCGAGCAGGCCAGCGCTGCGCTGCCGACGATCGACGAGAAGCTGGCGCTCGGCTTCTTCGTAGCCGCCATCCGCGAGACCTTCGAGGAGTCCGGCATCCTGCTCGCCCGCAGGCACGGCGCCTCCGAGCTGATCGACGCAGCCGGCGCGACGGCGCTGGCGCGGCACCGACTCGAGGTGCAGGGTGGAGCGCTACCCTTCCGCGAGCTGATCGCGGTGGAACGCCTCGACCTCGCGGCCGACTTGCTCGCGGCGCACGCACACTGGATCACGCCCGAGAACGTGCCCCGTCGCTTCGACACGATCTTCTTCTCGACACTGACGCCGCGTGGGCAGCTCGCGGTCCACGACGGGATCGAGTCCACGAACCACGTCTGGACACGCCCGGAGGATGCGCTCGAGAGTTCCAAGCGCGGAGAGCTCCAGCTCATCTTTCCCACAGCTCGCAACCTGGAGACGCTCGCAGGCTTCGAGAGCTCGGAGGCCGCGCTCGCCGCCTCGCGTCGACGCCCGGTCGTCCCGGTCCTCCCCGTCATCAAGCAGGTCGACGGCAAGCCCCAGCTCGCCATCCGCGAAGACGCCGGGTATGCCGTCACGACTGAACCTATTCCTGACCGGCGCTAGGTCCGCGCCGGTTCAGACAAGACGAGCTATTCTATCAGGCATGCCAGAGGTGGTCGTGCTCGGGGGGTACGGACATCTGGGTCGGCGTTGTGTGCGCGAGCTCGTGCAGCGAACTGGCGCGCACCTCGTCGTCGCGGGGCGCAACGTTCAGCGCGCGGATGCGGTAGCGGTGGGCTTCGGGGAGCGGCTCCGCAGCGCCTACTGCGACGCCTCCGACATGCGCACGCTACGCCGAACCATCGAGGGAGCAGCTGCGGTCGTCGCGTGCTGCGGAGGCGAGCTCACGTCGGCGATCTCCGCGGCCCTCTCCACTCGAGTGCCCTTCGTCGGCCTGAGCGCGCTTCCCCTCGACGAGCGATCGCGTGATGTCCTCGCCGAGACCGCCTGGAAAGCGCAGGTACCCGTAGTGCTTCAGGCCGGCGCCGTGCCCGGTTTGCCCGGGGTGCTTGCCGAGAGCCTGGTGCGCCGCTTTAGCTCCATTCGCGAGCTGCGCATCGCGTCGACCGGTCCGTGGCAGCAGACGGAGACCACCCGCAGCGCTGCGCGCAGAGGACGAGCGACGACCCCGCGCGCGTTACCTGTTCGCTTTCGTTTCCCGCCGCCGCTGGGGCGGCGGTGGCTGGGCGTCTCCGAGAGCCTCGATCTGGAGGGCTTCGCCGCAGCCCACTGCGTGGAGCGTCTGGTCTACCTGGAGCCGTACCCTTGGCTCCCAGCCCGTCTCCTCGAGCTCATTACCGGCACGAAGACCCGCGGTCCCTTTGTCGTCAGTGCCGAGGCCCGGGTCGACGCGGGCAACCACGAGCCGGAGGCCAGGATCGACGTCAGCTGCAGCGACGCGCCTGCTGCGGCGTCCGCCGTCGCGGGCTCGCTCGTCCAGGCGATCCTCGCACGGGAGCTTCCCGCCGGGCTACTGACACCCCGGGAAGCGCTCCCGCCCGCCCGGATCCTACGCGACCTGGAGAAGAGCGGCGCTCGTGTCTCTTCCTCGGGCGCTTGACCGCCCTAGCCAGATCGCAATGACGGGCCGCTCGATCACGGTGAGCGAAGCAGAGGTCGGTCGGCGCCTCGACGTGGTCGTCGCGAACGAGCTCGGCATCAGTCGGGGCTACGTGAGGCGCCTCATCGGTCACGGGCTCGTCTTGCTCGCCGGTCAGCCAGCCAGAAAAGGCGCGCTGCTGCGCCACGGCGACCTTGTGGAGCTCCTCGAGTTCCGTCACCCCAGCGAGGGACCCGCACCCAACTCCGATCTCCCGGTGTCGGTGCTGCGTGAGGATCTGGGGCTGGTCGCCGTCGACAAGCCCGCGGGAACGCCGACGCACCCGCTCGACTACCAGGAGAAGACGAGCCTGCTGAACGGCCTACTGGCGCGCTATCCCGGGCTGGCTGGGGTGGGCGAGGGCGGCCTGCTCTCGGGCGTCGTTCACCGCCTGGATGTCCTCACCTCGGGAGTACAGCTCTTCGCGACCGAGACGGAAGCCTGGCGGCGGGCGCGGCGCGCGTTCTCCGAACGCTCGGCAGAGAAGCGCTACGTGGCACGTGTACATGGTCGGCTCGACGCCACGAGCACCGTCGTACTGCACCTCGAGAACCGCGGCGACCACACGCGCGTCGTCTCCGCGGGTGGAAGGGAAGCGATCACACAGCTCGCTCCGCTCGAGCCCGGAGCGAGGACCAGCCTCGTCGAGCTGCGACCGATCACCGGCTTGCGCCACCAGCTCCGGGCCTCGCTGGCTCACCTGGGCCACCCGGTGGTTGGCGACACTCTCTACGGATCCAGCGTCGAGCTATCCCGCCATCTGCTCCACGCCCACTCGATCCGGATTGGAGACTTCGCCGCCACCTCACCGGTCCCGGAGGAGTTCGAGGTCAGTTAGAGCTAGACGGGTCGACGCTCGGAGAGCCTGAGCCGATGCTGGTAGAGGAGGCGCAGGCCCAGGAAGAGGAGCAAGCCACCGCTGAGAGGCGCCAACGAGTGAGCCACGAGAGCGTGTAACGGACCCTGAAAGTTGCAGGCTACTCGGACCGGTACCGCTCCCAGTGCCAGTGCTCCAAGGGCTCCGAAGCCGAGCGTCCAGGCAGGGCGGAAGGGCCCGGCGCGAGCTGCGAAGCGCAGCAGAATCGCCGCGGGGAAGATGGCGAGCAAGGCCGCTACCAGGGTGCAGACTCCCGCACCCGCGAACCAGACGGCTTCGATCCTCTCCGGCCCGGCCCCTCGCAGGGCGGGAGCCGACGCTGCCGCGAGCGCACCACCCAGCACCAGAATCGCGAGCCCCGCGCGCTCCGCCTGCTGCCTTCCCGGGATGGATGAGGAAAGCGCGAGGGCGAGCCCGCCACCCGCAAGCAGCAGCAGAGCGGCCAGTGTCCACAGCTCGGCGACTGTCTGGCTCTCGACCGGGGTTCCGAGCACGAGGGGAATTCCGAGGAAAAGGCTCGCGTTCAGGAGCGCAGCTCCCAGGATCGCGGCTCCGACCGTCCGCAGCCTGGAGAGCCGCTCCACCGGCTGGAGCTCGCTCGTGAGCTCCTGGATGAGGGCTTCGTGCCGGTCGTTCATTTGCCCGGTCCCGAGAGCAGGGCGCGCAAAGCACGGTAGCCCCGATGGGCGCGCACCTTCAGCGCTCCCGGCGTGATTCCGACCTGCTTGGCCACCTCTGCTACCGAGAGCTCGTGAACGTGGATCAGCTCGACGGCCTGCTTCTGGCCGGCCGGAAGGGACTCGAGGGCTCTGCGAAGCGGGCCGGACAGCCCCTGCGCCGGCGCGGGGGGCGCCGTGTCCGGGAGCTCCTCGAGCTCGGAGAGGGGGTGCTCGCGGCGCACGCGCACGCTCCGGCGCCGCTGGGAGTCCACAACCGCGTTGCGCGCGATCGCACGCATCCAGGGTCCGAAGGGTCGCCCCGGCTGATAGGTGTGTCGAGCGCGATGGATGGAGAGGAGCACGTTCTGGACCACATCCTCCACGCCCGCGGGCTCCCCGAGACGGACCGAAACCAGCCGACGAAGGACGGGGAGGATGGCGAGCAGCAGACGCTCGTAAGCGACTCGGTCTCCGCTCTGGGCCGCCTCCATGAGCCCACACCATTGGGACTCCGGAGCACTGCGGCTCTCCCCGCTGTCATCCATACGCTCGTGCCTCGCTCTCGGTTACCTCAGCTCGCCGTAACCGCGCAGCACGGCGAATCGTACCCCTTGATACAGGGGTCCGTACACAGTCCATGATGACGAGAGAGCAGCTCCAGTTTCGCACGAAAAGAAGCCGCGAGGCGCTCCCGTCGACGCGTGAAACGGCCTCAACCCCTCTCCCGGTCCGTTTGGTGCTCGAACCTCGCAAGGCCGCGCAATTCCGCACGGTTCCTGCATTCCCTGTAATCCCTGCGCAATAGAGCAGCGCTCGCCCGTGGGAGAGCCGGCGGACCCCCCGGGGCCCGCCGGCTTTTTTCTTAGGCGGGCGCCTGGAACGCTGGAGAGTGTGGCGTCCGGGGCTACGCCCCGGCTCTCAGACGTCCTGCGGGCGCAGAGTCTTGCGGCCGTTCGCGATTGCCCGATCCTCGGCGGTCGCGATCGCCTCCCGAACCCGGTCTTCCAGTGCAGCGTAGAACGTGGCCCCCACGTTGCACTTCTTGGCCGCAGCCTTGACGCGAGACTTCGAGATGATCATGGGCCCGGCAGCAGCTGACTTCCGCCCCGCCGTCTTTCGCTTTGCCGCCTTCTTCCTGCCTGCCATTGCTGTGATACCTCTCCCCTGGTTCGACGCGCTTCATGCGCGGCTGTCGTCAATACCATCGACATGCGCAAAAGCAAGAGCGCCTCTGGGTTCCTGCTATCGTGACGCGATGAGTCGAGCCGTCCGCCAGGTCGCTGCCAGCCTGGCGACGACCCTGATCTGCGTGAGCCCAACGCCTCTGGCTGCAATCGGGGGCGGAGCGGACGGCGAGTTCAGCGAGCGCCGCTCTCTTCACTTCGTGCTCCACCAGGACGTCGGAATCGACAACTACACCGGGTGGAACGGCTCCCGACGCTTCGAGCAACGTGTCCTGGGCGTGCTGGAGGACGCATACCGCGAGGTGCGGAGCAGCCTGGGTGTCGCTCCTCCGCGCGCGGTACAGGTGGTCGTCTGGGATCCAGAGCTCTTCGAGCGCCAGTACGACGGCCTGTTCCTGTTCCAGGCTGCAGGCTTCTACAACGGGGTGATCCACGTACGGGGCGCCACGAACGTGAGCGCGGACCTGACCGCCACGCTTCACCACGAGTTCGTGCACGCCACGCTCGACGCCGCATCCCCCCGAGGGAGCTTTCCCGGCTGGCTGAACGAGGGGATCGCGGAGTACTTCGAGCGTCTAGCACTAGGCCGACGCACGCCGAGCTTCGGCGAGTACGCGGCCCTTCGGAACGCACACGCCGAGGGTCGATGGATCCCGCTCGCGGAGCTGAGCCAGGTGAGCTTCGGCCACCTCGAGTCGGAAAGGGCGCGGCTCGCCTACCTCGAGTCCTACGCCGCGGTGGAGCTGCTCGTCAGGCAGCAGGGTGCAGACTCGCTCGGACGGCTGTTGGAACGCATCGTGAAGACGAACAGCGTGGACAGAGCGTTGCGGCGAACCTACCGGCTCGACCTGGCAAAGCTCGAGAAGAAGCTGATCGACGGGCTCGGCTGAGAACCGGACCGCTCAGATGTGCAGGTCCTCGGTGACGAGCGAGCCCTCTCCGAGAAAACGGCTACTGACCAGGGGCGACAGGTCCAGCGTCTCGAAGCGCTGACCCACGACGAGCTCCACCACACCGCAGCCTATGGCGCGAGACTGCATGACCCCCCGGCCGGTGAAGCTGTGTGATTCGATCAGGTTGCTGAAGCCCGGCACGAGCCCGACGATGCCACTCCGATCCGGCGTGACGGAATACAGGCCAGCCCAGCCGCGCACGTGACCGCAGCGCTCGAAGGTGCTCGCACGATGAGCGAGGCGCGGCCAGATCTGCTGCTCGAAGAACTCGTCCCCGTCGTAGTGAAAGTCGTAGCCTGAGGGCTCGGCGGGCTCCGAGTAGCCCGCGAGGACGTAGGCGCCCTCGGGATGGAAGTACAGGCACGAGGGGTCGACGATCATTCCCAGCGACCCGAGCTCGACGTCTTCTGGAAGATCGCGCGCGCGCACGTCGACCATCGCGATCTGGCGCCGGACGGGGATCGTTACGTCGAGCACGCCGAGCTTGGAAGAGAGAACGGGACTCCAGGCTCCCAGCGCGTTGATGAAGAAGTCGGGCCTGATCGACGGGTGATCAACCGCGATCTCCGGCGCTACGCGATGTTGTGTAAGTATGCGCTGGATGGCGTGACCCTCGTCGGCAACGTCTCCCTTCGCAACCTCCACGATGTGTACCAGACTGACTTGGCGAACGCCCGGCTCCCGCTCCGTGACCTCTACTCCCTCGATGTAGTGACGGTTCAGAAAACGGGCACCGCCGGCCTCGGCGCGCCGTCGGTAGTAGGAGCGCACCGCGTTTGGGTTGATCAGCCCGTCCCGCTTCGAGAAGGTGGCGCCGACGAGCTCGTCCATGTTGCGATCGAGCACTGGGAACCTGGTGGCAACGTCGCTCGCAGACAGAATCTCGACCTCGAGGCCCAAACGCTCCTGCAGAGAGCGGCGGCGGAGTGCCTTCGCGAACAGCTCCCTGTCGTCGTAGAGCCACAGGTAGCCCGCCTGGCGGAACGCGAAGTCCTCTGCGTGCTCCTCGAAGAAGGTGAGGGTGTCGCGGCAGGTTGTAATGTTGACCTCCTGCCACCAAGTGGCGCGCGCGCCGCCCGCATTCAGCTCGGAGGAGGCGTAGGTTCCCTGGAGGTCGAGGTCCACTACGCACACGTCCCTGACCCCGCGCTCGACGAGCGCACACGCGGCCGCCGAGCCGATGATGCCCCCACCCGCGATCAGTACTCGTGTTGACTCCACAGAAGGTCTCCGGCGAGGCTGCGAAACGGCCATCTCTTACAAAGTACGGGCTACAATCCCGCGCCGAAAGCCCGTAGACTCGAGCCAGCGGAGGGAACGATTCGTGGAGGGCGTGGGGCGCTCCGACCCGTCGGTCCTGGCAGCGGACAAGAACGGCCAGCAGGAGAAGGCTGCGCCAGCGCGTCGCGTGTTCCTGCGTGCGAGTGAGGTTCCGGGGCTTCTGCTCGGTGTTAGTCGCGCGGATCCCGTTGCCCGGCGCAGGGTGCTCGGCGCTCGCCGGGGCGGGCGGATAGGCTTGGCCCTTGGACTGGTGGCGCTCGCTCTGGCGGTGCCGGACTGGACCACTGCCGCTGGGCTCACCCTGCTTCACGTCGCAAGCACGGTGGGGCTGGGGTTCGTCGGCGTGCCTACCCCGCTCGGAGAGCTCCAGCGGCTACGGCTCTCGCTGTGGACGAGCGCGCCACCGCTACTGCTGGCGGCGGCGTTCCGGCTGATCTGGCCGGAGTCGCTGGCTCCCGGGCTGGCCGGGCTCGTCGTGGGCCAGCTGCTCCTGTACCGGGCGCTGCGCCGCAGTCTCTAGCCCGACTCGCTCACCAGGTGGGCTAGTCCTCGGGACTCTCCCGTGGGTCACTGCCCGGCTCGAGCACCGGCAGGTCTCCGGGACGCAGGTAGTTGTACCCGCGCGTGTTGAGCACGAACACGTTTTTCGCGCGCTCGGTCGCTTCCCGGAGCGGATTGATCTGGATGCTGCGCGTAGTCGGCGCCTCTGGCACCTGACAGCTGTTCGCCTGGGCTTCCTCGGTGGCCAGCTCGGACGACTCGGAATCGGCGGCCCGAACGTTCACGCCCCCCACGCTGAAGACCAGGGAAGCGGCCGCGATTGCGTATGCGAACGAGCGCATGGCAGATCCTCCGTTTAGATGTCATCGGCGCCAGCCGCCCAAGGCTTGAGCCCGGGCCCATCTACACGTAAGGTGCGTTGCAGATGCATGAAAATGTGGTCGACCCAGAACAGGCCTACGTCCTCGTCGTCGATCTGCAGGAGACGTATCGGGGCAAGCTCTTCGAATGGGAACGTACGGTCGAGCGCGCTTGTATCCTGATCCGAGCTGCGCACATGCTCGAGCTGCCTGTCCTCTATACCGAGCAGTATCCGAAGGGCCTCGGAACGACGGCCCCCGAGGTGCTGGACGCGCTCGGAGACGCCCCGGGCTTCGAGAAGCGGACCATGTCGGCGCTGGGCGCTGGAGGGTTGCTCGAATATGTTGCCACGCTCGAGCGTTCCCAGGCCATCGTCTTGGGCATCGAGACCCAGGCCTGCATCAATCAGACGGTGCACGACCTGCTCGGTCGCGGGACACCCGTTCACCTGGCGGTAGATGCCGTCTCGTCCCGCCATGAGCGGGAGCACACACTCGCACTCGACAAGCTGCTGCGTTCAGGCGCGCTCGGAAGCAGCGTCGAGGGCATCGTGCTCGAGTGTCTACGCACCGCAGACCACCCGAGCTTCAAGTCGGTCCAGGCGCTCCTCAAGTGAGATGAGCGCCGCGGCGCTGCGTCGTCTCGAACGAGAGGTGCCGAAGTGCCGTCGCTGTCCGAGACTGGGCGCCTATCTCGGCGAGCTACGTCAGCGCCATCCCGACTACTGGAACAACCCTGTGCCGAGCTTCGGCGATCGGAACGCTTGGCTCGCGATCGTTGGCCTGGCCCCGGGCCTGCACGGTGCGAACCGCTCGGGGCGTCCGTTCTGGCTGGACGCGTCTGGCGAGTGGCTATACGGCGAGCTCGAGCGCCAGCAGCTCTGGGATGGAAAGTCGCTCAGAGGCGTGTACGTGCTTAACGCGGTGAAGTGCGTCCCGCCGGGAAACCGTCCCAACGGCGCCGAACGGGCCGCCTGTCTCGGCTGGCTCGAGCAAGAGCTCGCTCTCCTGGCTTCCGCCCGCGTCGTGCTCGCGCTGGGAGCGATCGCACACACGGCAGTGTTGCGTGCCTGGCAGGCCTTCCCGCGCGTGCGCTACCCCTTCGCACACTCCACGGTGCACCGTATCGACGGGCACCCTCCGCTCCTGTCCAGCTACCACCCTTCCCGCCAGAACACGAACACCGGAGTTCTGACCAGCCCGATGTGGAAAGCCGTCTTCCGGCGCGCTCAGCGCCTGGCCAGCGCGACCGCGCCCGGTATCAGCTAGCCTGGGGAGCCAGTGAGCGACCTCTTGCCCGAGATCCGCACGCCCGTGCCGGGACCCCGCTCGAAGGCCCTGAGTCTTCGACTTGCACGGGTGGAATGCCCCGAGGTCACGTGCCTCTCGGAGGGACCCATCTTCTGGGAACGCGCCAGCGGTGCCAACGTCATCGACGTGGACGGGAATCGCTACGTGGACCTGCTGGCCGGATTCGGTGTCGCGGCGCTGGGACACGCGCACCCTGAAATCAGCGCGGCCTGGGCCACGCAGGCAGAGGAGCTGCCCCACGCCATGGGTGATGTGTATCCGGCAAGGCGGAAGGTCGAGCTGCTCGAAACGCTGACCCGCTGCCTGCCCGGAGACCTGGGCTGCGCAATCCTCTCCTCCTCGGGCTCCGACGCGGTGGAGTCCGCGCTCAAGACGGCACTCGTCGCAACGCAACGAGCCGGCGTCATCGCCTTCGAGGGTGCCTATCACGGCCTCGGCCTCGGCGCGCTCGACACGACGCACCGCCAGCTGTTTCGCGCTCCCTTCGAAGCGCGGCTTCCCGGCCGTACGCGCTTCGTCCCCTACGGGGACGCGAAGGCGGTGCGCGAGGCGCTCGCGGCCGGGGACGTGGGAGCCATCCTGGTCGAGCCAATCCAGGGCCGTGGCGGCTGCGTGGTTGCTCCGCCTGGCTTTCTTCGCGAGCTGCGGGAGCTTGCCGATGGGTTCCGCACGCTGCTCATCGTGGATGAAGTCTACACAGGATTGGGTCGAACAGGCTCCTGGCTGGCGTGCGAGCACGAGGGCGTGCTGCCCGACGTGGTGGCGCTCGGGAAGGGATTGGGTAACGGCTTCCCGATCTCCGCCTGCGCCGGTCGAGAGCACGTGATGCGCGCCTGGGGAGCGTCGACGGGAGAGGCCGTCCACACGAGCACCCACCTCGGCAACCCCGTCGGCTGTAATGTCGCCACCGCGGTGCTCGAGATCCTGGAGCGCGAGGGTCTCGCAAAGCGCGCGGCCCGGGTTGGTGCGCGCCTGCTCGAACAGCTGCGCACCGAGCTGGGCGACGCGCCGCGTGTCCGCGAGGTACGCGGCCGCGGGTTGATGCTCGGGATCGAACTCGACACCGCAGATACCGCGCGCCGCGTCGTGGCAGCGATGCTCAGCGAGGGCTGGATCCTGCTCGGCGATGGTGTCGAGGGTCGCGTGCTCTCCCTGACCCCGCCGCTGACGATCTCCGAAGAGCTCCTCGACCGCGCCACGGACCGACTCGTGGCGCACCTGCACGCATGACTCGGAGAGCCGTCGAGCGGCGCATCCTCGCCTGGATCGCGGAGGGGGTCGAGCCGCCCGCCGATCGCGCGGCCGCCGACGAGCGCTTCGGCGAGCTCGCACTCGCGCTCTTCGCGCACCAGTACGAGTCAGGCGACGCGTACCGGGTGCTCTGCGATTCCTTCGGCCGGAACCCGTCCAACGTCGAGCGCTGGTCCGACATTCCCGCGGTTCCGACCGGGGCGTTCAAGCAGGCCCGACTTGCGACCTTCCCCGCGGAGCGAGAGGTCCGCACCTTCCGGACCAGCGGAAGCTCGACCGCCGAACGCGGCGCTCTCCACCTGGACACGCTCGAGCTCTACGACGCCTCGCTGCTGACGACGTTCGGAGCCTACGTGTGCTGCGGTGTCGAACGCCTGCGCTTCCTCGTCCTGTCTCCGTCCACGAGCGAGGCCCCGGATTCCTCACTCTCCTACATGTTCGAGCGCGCGGCCCGCGAGCTGGGCCGAGGAGAGCCCTCCTTCTACGTCGCACAGCGCGGCTGGGCTCCCGATCGAGCTCTTGCGGACCTGGGCGAGCTCGACGAGCCAGCTGCCGTGGTGGGTACCGCGTTCTCCTTCGTCCATCTGCTGGACGAGCTCGAGAGGCGCGGTGTGAGCTTCGCGCTTCCCGAGGGATCCCGGGTCATGGAGACGGGCGGCTTCAAGGGCCGCTCCCGCGAGCTTACGCGGGTCGAGCTCCACGCCGGCATCTCGAGCGCACTCGGGGTTCCGACGGCGGCGATCGTCAACCAGTACGGGATGTGCGAGCTGGGCAGCCAGTTCTACGAGCCTTCGCTCCAAACGGGACGACCCACGCAGACGAAGCGCGTTCCGCCCTGGGTCCGCACGCGCGTGCTCGATCCCGCGACATGGAAGGAGGTGCCGGTTGCGGAGACCGGTGTGCTCGTGCACTACGATCTCGCGAACACCGGCTCCGTGCTAGCAGTCCAGACGTCGGACCTCGGGCTGCGCCGCGACGACGGGTTCGAGGTACTGGGGCGCCTCCAGGGCGCGGAAGAGCGCGGCTGCTCGATCGCCGCCGACGTCCTTTTCGCGGGTCGGTGAGCATGATCGCCCCTGCCGAGCTCGTCGATCGGCTCGACCGAGCGCTCGGCCTATGGCGCGCAGCCGATTCGCCTTGGCTGCGCCGGCTCGCAGAGGAGCACGGCGGCTTCTCGCCAGAGGTCATCTCCCTCGGCGTGAGCAGAGGAGTCGAGCACTGGACGCGCGATGTCCTCGCAACACTGCGGGAGCGCGAGCTCGTGGAGCCCGTCTGGGTCCCTGGCCTGACGGGCGTCTGGCTGGCGGGCTCCGTGCCGACGGCCACGTTTGCCGCGCTGCTCCTGCCACTCCTCGCCGGTTCGACGGTCTGGGCGAAGCCATCTTCGGCCGATCCCGTGACCCCAGCCCTGTTCAGGGATTCGTTGGCCGAGGTCGGACTGCCCGAGGTGATGCGGATCGCGGCGGAAGACGAGGTGCTGCGGGAGGTCGACTGCCTGGTCGCCTACGGAAGCGACGAGACGATCGAGGCGGTCCGCCGCCGCCTGCCCGCAGCGAAGCTCTTCGTAGGCTACGGGCACAAGCTCTCGCTCGCTGCGATCGGTACACATGTGAGCGTAGCGGAGGCCGCGGTGGACCTCGCGCTCGATCTGTCGCTCTGGGACGGCCGTGGCTGTCTCTCACCTGCCTACATCCTGGTGATGGACGAGCCGGCGGGACGAGCCGAGTTATTCGCCGCGGAGCTGGCGCGCGCGCTCGCAGACTGCGAAGACAAGCTTCCCCGCCCCACGCTCGATCCCGCCGAAGAGGCGCATATCCGCGAGCAGCGAGCGTTCGCCGGGCTGCGACCGGATGGCCGACTCTGGGCGTCCGAAGCTTCTACGAGCTGGACCGTCGCATACGACCCGAACGGTCCGCTGCCTTCACCTGGTGCGCTTCGGCTCGCACGCGTGGTCGCAACCCAGAGCTTGGCCGAGCTCGGAGAACGCTGCCGCGAGCTCTCACCTCACCTATCCTCCATCGGACACTGCGGATGGGGGGGCGACTTGGAGATTGCAGCGATCGCGGGCGCTTCGGGAGCGTCGCGCATCTGTCCACTCGGCCGCATGCAGCTGCCCCCGATCGACTGGAACCACGACGGCATCAGCCCGCTACGCCCCATGCTCCGGCTCACTGACGTCGAGCGCGGGGAGAAGGCGCACTCATGAGTGAGGCCAAGCGTGAGACGCGAGCCGTCGCGCTGAAGCAGCCAGCGCGGATGACTCATGTTGCGATTCGTACAACCCGCATGGAGGAGTCGCTCGACTTCTATCGACGCTACGCAGCACTGCGTATTGTGCACGAGCGCGAGGACGACGGCATTCACGTGGCTTGGCTTTCGCACCGGAGCGAGGATCCCGACTTCGTGATCGTCCTGCTCGAGATGCCACACGAGTTGCAGCCCGAGCCCAACGCGATGGACCACTTCGGCTTCGACGTGGGCTCGAGGAATGAGGTCGACGAGATCGCCGCACTAGCTCGACATGAGGGCTGTCTCAAGTATGGCCCCACTGATGCGGGACCGGTCGTCGGCTACCTCGTCATGGTCCGCGACCCCAGCGGCAACACCTGCGAGTTCTCCTACGGGCAAGTCCTGTGAGTCTCGTGGGACCCTGCCGCGGACCAAGAAGTTCCGATTAAGGACCGTCCCCAAGTTCCGACCAGGTTCCGACCGGAGGTCCGGTGGCCACCACCACTTTCCGCTCAGGCCTGCGGGCTGCTCCCTAACCCTCGAAGGGGAAGAAGGCTGTGAGGAGCCAGCTGGTCCAGGCGGATTGGATGATGGCGGGGAGCCAGGGGTTCGGGAGCTGGCGGGAGAGGCGGAATGCGAGGGCCTCGAAGATCGCAAAAAGGAGGACGAGCGGGACAAAGGCGGCCAGAAGCACGCGGGGGACCAGGCCGAGGAGTGCCGCGCCGGCGAGAGCGGCCAGGGTCAGGAGGCGAGCCGCAGCAGGGAGCCAGGCCTGAGCGAGCTGGGTGCCACGGAGCAGCCACTCCGTGGCACCGAACCAGGGCAGCAGGAGCAGCGTGGCGGCGGCCCAGGGGAGCAGCCTGCGGGAGCTAAGCAGCGGATCCCAGAAAGGCTGACAGAGGACACCGATGCTGACGTAGACAAAACCGAAGACGAGTCCGGCGCTAGCCCAGGTGCGCCAGTCGCGAAGGCCCTCGGCGCGAACAAGGGCTTCCCGGGCGGCGTAGGCGAGCAGACCAACGCCCGCGATGGCGAAGAAGCCCAGCAGGTCACGCGCGCCGAACAGCGGGTAGGCAGCGAGCGGCGCGCTGCCCGCGACCAGGTCGGCGCCGACGAGCAACACTCCACTTGCAACCAGAGCGGTGGCGACAAGCCCGAGCCGCCGCCAACGATGTGTCACTTCTGGAAGTGCTACGCGCCGCGAGAACGGCGCGACGGCCTGTGGCGTTCCCCAGAGCAGAGCAAGCGCCGCCAGCATTCCGACTAGCGCCCAGAGGAGCGGCAGGTCTCGCGGGGCGGGTCCCACGTCCGCGCCGGGCAGCAACGCGTGAGCCAGCCAGCTCGAGAGCTCGGAGGCGGTGCCCTGCGCGTACAGGATGGAAAGGTGGTTCGCTCCCTCCACTTCGGCCAGGCGCACGGCCGTGCCGCGCTCGAAGCTGCCGTAGGTTCGCTCGAGCACAACACGGTTGGCCGAGATCAGCTCGGCCCCGCGCTCTCGGACGAGCGCGCGCTGAGCTGCGGGTTCACGCTCCCCCCACAGCAACAGCACGTTCGGTGGCGTGTACGGCCCGTCGAGTGAAGCGCTGCCAGAGATGGCGACGACGGCTGCCACGCCAGGATCGCGGCGGGCCGCATAGGCGAGCGCGGCGTCCGCGCCGGTTCCGTACCCTCCAACGGCGAGACGCTCACCATCGTAGCGCGCCTGCCCGCGCGCCCAGAGCACGACCCTGTCGAAGTCCTCGATCAGGCCTTCGGGAACGAAGCCGGCACTCCGCTCGAAGAGACGCCGGCTCCGTCCTTGACCGCGGGAGTCGAAGCTGATGACCACGAAGCCCTGACGGGTCAGACGCCGCGCCAGGGAGTTCAACAAGCTGCTGTTGCCGAGCGAGCCGTGGGAGAGCACGAGCACTGGTAGGCGTTCCCCATTGCGCGACTTCTCCGCGCCGGGCTCGTGGATGAGCAGCGGCAGCGAGTCATCGATCCACAAGGCGTAGGTACTCTGGCCCGCGTAGCGCACACCCAGCAACGCGCAGACGAGAAGAATCGCGGCCCCGCCATAGACGATCCGTGCGCCCACTCCCGCATGCTAGCATGCGGCCATGAAGCTCCAAGAGATCGATACCCCCGCGCTGATCGTCGACCTGGAGCGAATGGAGCGGAACATCTCCCACATGTCGCGCTTCTTTGCGGCGCAGGCCTCTGATCTGCGCCCGCACTGGAAGACGCCGAAGTGCGCGGAGGTGCCGCGGCGACAGCTCGAGGCAGGAGCGATCGGCGTAACCTGCGCCAAGCTCGGCGAGGCCGAGGCACTCGCCGAGGCAGACGTACTCACGTCGGTGCTGATCGCCAACCAGATCGTGGGACCCGCCAAAGTCGCCCGACTCGCGGCGCTTGCCGAACGCGTTCCGGAGCTCCTCGTCGCCATCGATGACCCGAGCCAGGTCGATTCGATCGACGCGGAGCTCGGAAAGCGCGGCGCGTCAGTCGGAGCCCTGATCGAGGTAGACATCGGGATGCGCCGCTGTGGCACAGACAAGCCCGAGGAGACCGTGGAGCTCGCACGACGCGTCGAGTCCAGCAGGATCGAGTACCGCGGCATGATGGGCTACGAGGGCCACGCCGTGCTGGTTCCCGACGACGGCAAGCGGAAGGAGCTGGCCGAGGCCGCGGTCACACGTCTGCTCGAACACCGGCAGGCACTGGTCGACGCAGATCTCGCGCCGGAGATCGTCAGCGCCGGCGGAACCGGGACCTTCGAGATCACCGCGACCGCGCCGGGCGTCACCGAGATCCAGGCCGGCAGCTACGTGTTCATGGACGGGGCATACCGGCGCGTGCGCTCGGACTTCGAATGCGCACTCAGCGTCCTCACGACCGTGATCCACAGACGCCGACACGTGCTGATCACGGATTGCGGCATGAAGGCACTCAGTCATGAATTCGGACTTCCTACCGGCTACGACCTGCCGCTCACCTGTCTCGGGCTCTCGGAGGAGCACGGCCACGTCGGGATCGACGAGGGTCACGAGCTCGACCTCTCGCCCGGCGACCGCATCCGGATTCTGCCCAGCCACGGAGACACAACCATCAACCTGCACGAGCGCTACTACGCGGTGCGCGGGGAAGAGGTCGAGGAGGTCTGGCCGATCATCGGTCGAGGGAAGTTCGTCTGAGCGTCCGGATTGCCGTCACGGGAGCCAACAGCGCCGTGGGTCGGGTGGTCGTGCGCCAGGCGCTCGCTCGGGGCGACATCGACATCGTCGCCTGCGTGCGATCCGAGCGGGCCGCCTCCGAGCTCCCGCCGATCCCGACTTCGCGCGGTCGGGTTGCCCGCATCGACTTCGAAGACCCGGAGAGCTTGCGTGACGCCTTTCGCGGCGCGGCCGGACTGATCCACCTTCCCGGACTCCTGATCGAGACCGCGAGCTCCTCCTACCAGAGTGCGAACGTAGATACGCTCCGGGTCGCCATCGGTGCAGCGCGCGCGGAAGGCGTCGCGAGCTTCCTGCTCGTCAGCGCGGTGGGTGCCGACGCCGGCTCGGAGAACCCGTACTTTCGTAGCAAGGGCATCGCCGAGCAGCTCCTGATCCGCTCCGGCCTTGCCTACACCGTTCTGCGAGTTCCCCTCGTGCTGGGCTGCGCGTCTGAGGGGGCCCGCGCCTTCGCACGCGACAGCTCGGGTGGGCTCGTGGCCCTGATCGGGGGTGGACGTGCGCGCGAGCAGCCGATCGATGCGCGCGATCTCGCCGCGGGCGCACTGAACGCCGCAATGGGCGCGGCACAGGTGCAGAACCGCGTACTCAACCTCGTCGGACCGGAATCGCTCCCCATGCGCGAGCTCGTACGGCGTGGGGCGCGCCTGCGCGGTGCCCGGCTGCGCATCGTTCCGCTTCCCACGGGACCGTTGAAGCTGGTCCTCGCTCTGCGCGGCAGGTTCACGCGAGGCGGTCTCTCACCCGGGGTGATCGATGTCATGCAGAGTGAGGTGCGCATGGATCCCGAGCCCGCAGCCCGCGCCCTCGGTATCGAGCTCAGCAACCTCGATGATACGATTCGCCGCAGTCTGGAGGATGCGAACGCGGAGTGAGTGAGGCCTCGAACAGTGTGCAGGCGGCGGAGGTCGCGCGCAGGCCCGCGGCCTGGCTGCGCACGCTGCCCTGGCTGATCGCGGCAGCCTGCTTTGCCTACCTCTATCGGAGGCTCGCCGCCGCCGCGGGTCCCGATCAGACCCTGATCTCGTACCTCGCCGGGATCTTTGCAAGCGTGAGCTGGGGCCGCTGGCTCGCGCTGATGATCCCCTACTCGGCCTTCTTCTTCCTGATCGACTCGCTCATCGTCTGGCGTGTCGTCAACTGGTTCAACACGCGCGTGAGCTTCGGCGACATCCTCCCGATTCGGGGCAGCAGCTACATCCTGTCCGTCATCAACGAGCAGGTCGGCAAGGGCGCGATGGGCCTCTACCTGTACCGACGTCACGCGGTGCCGGGCTGGGAGGTCGGGTCGAGCATGCTCTTCATCATGTTCTGCGAGTTCTACTACCTGCTCTGCTGGGCAACGATCGGCTACGCGATCAGCCATGCCTCTCTGCCACAAGTGTTCGGACTCGTGCCGAGTCTCGCCATCGCCGCCCTACTCTTCTTCGTCGCCTTCGCCACGTTCTTCCGCGGACCCTTCACCTTTGGCAGCGCATTGCGCGAGAGGTCGGTCTTCAGCGCCTTTCGCCAGGCGAAGGTCTGGCAGTACGGCGCCCTGATCCTGCTGCGCTCCCCCGCTTTGCTGGGCGCCGTCTTCGTCTACTCGACAGCGGCCGGCCTGTTCGGTCTCCAGATCGACCTGGCGACAATGCTCGGATATGCCCCCATCGTCTTCTTCGGTGCGGCCACACCCGGTCCCATGCGCAGCGTCGCCATCACCCTCTGGGTCATCCTGTTTCCCGATCACCCTGGCGAAGCCGCCGCCTTTGGCTTTGTGCAGCACAATTTCTTCATCTTCTTCAACGCCGCGATCGGGCTGCTGTTCCTGCGCAGGGCTAATCGGGAGCTGCTCGGCGACGTCCCAGCTCGAACAGCCGATCCGCGATAGACGCAAGCGTCGACGCCACGAGAAGCCAAGCGATGGGCGCAATCAGCGGCGTGGGCCAGGCGAGGCCGAGGTCGGCAAGGATCACACCCCCGACCGGCACAAAATAGAGCACCCCGTTCCAGCGTCCGAGCGCACTCATGCGCAGCTGACGCTCGCGGTGGAGCAGGTACGAGTCGACGGCGTACTGCGAAAAGGCGAGCACGACGAGCAAAGGCAAGAGCCAGCTCAAGAGACCCCTGGCCGCTGCGGCTGCCAGGCCGACCGCGACGAAGGCGAAGTCAGCGCCATGGTCGAGCGCGCGCCCGAACGCGCCAGCCGTGCCACGTCTGCGCGCGATGCGCCCGTCAAGGAGATCGCTCGCGATCGCGAGCACGAAGAAGAGCGCCGCGAGTCGCGCCGACCCACCGAGAACGGTCCAGGCGAAGGGCAGCACGAGCAGGAACCGGAACGCGGAGAGCGCGTTCGCCATCAGCTCCGGTTCAGGCTCCCTGGATCTGCCTGGCGATCGTCGCGAGCTGCATGTTGCTCGTACCCTCGTAGATCTTGCCGATTTTTGCGTCCCGGTAGCGCTTCTCGACGGGGCACTCGCGCGTGTAGCCGACACCCCCAAAGAGCTCGAGCGCCCGAGAGGTCACGCGCTCCGCGACCTGCGACGCGAAGAGCTTGCACATGGCAGCCTGGGTCAGGAAGGGCTGGCCCGTGTCCTTCAGTCGGGCGGCGTTGTAGACGCTCAGTCGCGCCGCCTCGATCTCGGTCGCCATTTGAGCAAGGTCGAACTGAACCGCCTGGAACTCGCCGATGGCACGGCCGAATTGCTGTCGCTCGCGCGTGTAGGTGAGAGCATCCTGCAGCGCTCCATCGGCGATCCCCACCATCTGCGCTCCAATGCCTATCCGCCCCTCGTTCAGGGTCTCGATCGCGATCTTGTAGCCGAGGCCGGGTTCGCCGAGCACGTTGGCCTTCGGAACGCGCACCCCGTCCAAGATGAGCTCGCAGGTCGAGCTGGCACGGATGCCGAGCTTGTCCTCCTTCTTCCCTACCTGCAGCCCCTCCGAGTCCCTGCTGACTACAAAGCTCGTGATGCCCTTGTAGCCCGCGTCGGGATCGATGTTCGCCATGATCAGGAAGAGCCCCGCCTCCGCGGCGTTCGTGATCCAGAGCTTGCGCCCGCTGAGCACGTACGAGTCTCCGTCGTCCACGGCCCTGGTCTTGAGCGCGAAGGCGTCGCTCCCGGAGCCCGCCTCCGAGAGCGCGTACGACGTGAGCATGCCGTCCGCCATCTCGCTCAGCACACGCGCCTTTAGCTCGTCGTCGCCCCAGCGCAAGATGGCATTCGCCACGAGCGTGTTCTGCACGTCAACGAGCACGGCCACCGCCGCGTCCACGCGAGAGAGCTCCTCGACGGCGAGCACACTCAAGAAGAATGTCCCACCCGCACCGCCGAACTCCACCGGGGACTCGATCGCCATGATCCCGAGCTCAAAGAGCATCGGAATGATCTCCGGATCGTAGTAGCCCTGCTGATCCATCTTTGCAGCGCGCGGCGCGAGCTCCGCCTCCGCAAAGTCGCGAACCGTGCTGCGGAAGATCTCCTCTTCTTCCGAGAGAACGGTGAGCGCGGGACGGCTCATCGAATCCTCCTGCGCGTCTCGGCCACGAGATCCGCCAGCGGCACCTCGACGGACTCCCCGGCAACCCGATCGACGAGCTCGACACAGCCCTTTGCGAGCGAGCGTGGACCAGGAACGACGCGCAGCGGAAAGCCGATGAGATCCGCATCCTTGAACTTGACGCCGGGGCGCTCGTCGCGATCGTCGAGCAAAACCTCGAAGCCAGCTTCACGCAGATCCGAGTAGATCCCTTCCGCTGTCCTCGCCTGCTCCGCGTCTCCCATCCGGACCGGGGAGACGACCACCTCGAAGGGTGCGATCGCCACCGGCCAGCGTATGCCGTTCTCGTCGTGGTGGGATTCGATGGCAGCGGCCATGAGGCGCTCGACTCCCATGCCGTAAGAGCCCATGACGATCGGAACCTCTTTGCCGTCCGGACCCAACACGCGGGCCCCCATCGTTTCCGAGTAGCGCAGGCCGAGCTTAAAAATGTGGCCGACCTCGATGGCCTTGTCCAGCCGTACGGGCTTGCCGCAGCTCGCGCAGGAGTCGCCTTCCTCCGAGCAGCGCACGTCCACCCAGCGCACCTGTCCCAGGTCACGTGCCACGTCGACGTTGCGCAGGTGGAAGTCGTCCTCGTTCGCGCCCGTCGTCAGACCGCGGCGATTCCGCAGCGCCTCGTCCGCGAACACTGGCAGGTCGGTCACCCCCACCGCCCCGAGGCTGCCAGGGAGGGCGCCGAGCGCCTCCCTGCACTCCTCGGGGTGAGCCGGTCGAAAGTCCGTCGTCCCACAGAGCTCCGCGACCTTGACGTCGTTCAGCTCGTAGTCGCCACGAAGAAGGAACAGGGTCGACTCGTCTCTGACCACCAGCACCAGCGTCTTGATCTGACGCTCTGCCGGTGCCCCGCCCTCGAACGCCGCTAGCTCTTCGATCGTGCGCACGCCCGGCGTCGCAAACTTCTCGAGTGGCGGCGATTCCTCGGGATCCTTGACTGGCTCGGGAACCGAGCGGGCCTTTTCCAGGTTGGCGGCGTACCCGCAGCCCTCACAGGTAACGACCCAATCCTCGCCCGCGTCGGAGAGCGCCATGAACTCGACAGACTCGCTCCCGCCCATGACTCCCGAGGACGCTTCGACGGCCATGATCGGCACTCCGCAGCGTTCGAAGATGCGCTTGTACGCACTGGTGTGCAGGTCAAAGGAGCGGTCGAGACCGTCGAAGTCGATATCGAAGGAGTAGGAGTCCTTCATGATGAACTCGCGGCTGCGCAGCACGCCGGACTTCGGCCGCGCCTCGTCGCGAAACTTGGTCTGAAGGTGGAACCAGATTTGCGGGAGCTGACGGTAGCTCCGCAGCTCGCGCGAGATCGACGTGAACGCCTCCTCGTGCGTGTACCCGAGGCACATGTCCGAGCGCTTGCGATCGTGCAGGCGAAACAGCTCCTCGCCCATGGACTCCCAACGCCCGCTGTCCTTCCAAAGCTCGGCCGGCTGGAGGATCGGCAGCTGGAACTCCTGCGCACCGATGCGCTCCATCTCCTCCCGCATGATCGCCTCGATCTTGCGGTGCACCCGACGGGCCAGCGGCAGCTTGGAGTAGATGCCCGCCCCGAGCTGGCGAACCAGGCCCGCGCGCAGCATGAGCTTGTGACTGACCGCCTCGGCATCCGAGGGGTCGTCTCGCAAGGTCGGGATGAACAGCTCGGACCAGCGCACGGTCGACGCAAGATAGCAGGGTCGCGCGGGCCAGCCGAACGTCACTCCAGCCCGAGCCGCAGAGCGTCGTTCAGCGACAGGTCGGGAGCGTCGGGGGCTCCGAACCTCGGGCAGGGGGGAGGCGAGCCTCGAGCAGGTAGTCGCGAATGACAGCGTCAACACACTCGTTTCCACGTCCGCTCGAAGTGTGACCGGGCGCGTCGACGGGGAGCAGCACGCCCGAGTCCAGAGCCGTGGCGAGCTCCTCACCCCAGGCGTAGGGTGTGACAGGGTCTCCGGTCCTGGCCACCACGAGAATGGGGGCGGCACCGCTGGCACCGAAGCTCGGCAGCGGAGCGGGAGCGACGGGCCAGAACACGCATGGCAGCGCCCAGTTCCAGTTCGCGAGCCCGAACAGGGGGGCGGCCCGCGAAATCTCCTCGGCGGCCACGCGCCACTCCGCCAGGCTCCTCGGCGCAGCCAGGTCCAGGCACGTCACAGCCAGGTTCGCCTCGAAGCTGTTCGGGTAGCTGCCGTCGGGGCGTCTCTCGAGGTAGCTGTCGGCCAGGGAGACCAGTCCCGAGCCATCACCCTCGAGAGCGCGAGCCAGCGCCCGGCGCAGCGCGCGCGCACCTGAGTGCGGCAGGTAGAGCGACTGGGCGAGGGCAAGGGTCAGATCCGCGGGTCCCGCCGCCCGAACGCCGTCCTGCGACGGGATCCCTTCTCGCTCGATCCGCGCCTCGACCCGTGACAGCTCGGGCGGCGGGTCGAAGGCGCGCTCGAGAGCGACTGACTGCGCGAGCGTGAACTCGGCCAGTGTCTGGCCGGGCAACACGGCGCCGTCCAACACGAAGGCCCGCACGCGCTCGGGATGGAGCTCCGCGTAGACGGCGCCGAGCAGGCTACCGTAGGACAAGCCAAGATAGGACAGCTGCCGCGTTCCCAGCGACCGGCGCAGCAGCTCGAGGTCCCGCGCCACGTCGACTGTGCCGACGTGCGAAAGCACGGCTCCGTAGCGGTCCGCACAACGCTGCGCCACCGTGCGCGCGGCCTCTACCAGTACACGCCACTCCGCGTCGTCGTCGGGAGAAGGATCGGCGGCGAGCCAGAGCTCGAGATCATCGTGGCAGTCGAGACCCATACTTCCACCGACGCCCCGCGGATCGAAGCTCACCACGTCGAAGTAGGTAAGCAGCTCCGGGTCCATGTGCTCGACGGAAGCGCGCAGGTAGCTGACTCCCGACGCGCCCGGTCCGCCAGGGTTGACGACGAGAGGGCCGATGCGCCGAGTCGGGTCTCCGGCGGGCCGTCTGATCAGTGCGAGCTCCAGAGTCGTGCGGTCTGGGCGCTCGTGATCCAGTGGAACGCGGAGCACCGCGCACTCCAGCCCAGCCGCGCATTGCGTCCAGTCCAACTCGGCCGCCCACGCCGCGGCAGGCTGGGATAGGAGGGTGATCCAGACCAGCGTGGCCACCGCAGCCGCCCTGCATAGTAGACTTGCGGCGAAATGGCGGAGACACCGAGCGACGTTCGGGATCTCAAGGGTTGGTGGACCGAGCGCGGCGAGGTCAGCGGGCTGATTCGCAGGCTGATCGCGACGCTCGACAGCGAGGAGGCGGAGCAGGTCGGCCCGACTTTCCGCGAGTTCGAGAGCGTGATCCGCGACCACCTTCGGACCGAGGAGGAGGTCGTCTTCCCGATGAGTGAGGAACGGAATCCGGAGCAGGCCCAGCCCATCCACAGCCTGCGCCTGGCCCACATCGGGATCCGAGGCGACCTGGAGCGCATCGGCGAGCAGATCGGGCTGGCGCATCTCGACGCGGCTCGGGCGATGCTCGAGGCCTTCCTGGACAGCTTCAGCGCACACGAACGGCTCGAAGACCAGCTCCTCCACATCCTCAAGAACTCCGGAACCTCCTGAGCACGCTCCGAACGAGCTAATCGGTGGGGAAATCACCCGCTTAGAAAAGGACGCGCCCCGATTGGCCCTGGCCAGGCAGGCGGTTAGAATGACCCGGCTTTCGCCTGGCTCGCCGGACTCCTCCCCAAACCGTGCTGTCCAGGTCATGCCGATCGGGAAGGAGCAGTCCCCGGGACCCATGTCCTATCCCTTTCTCCAGACAACCGAAGCAGTGGAGGATCTCGCCAGAGAGCTCCGCGGAGAGCCCGTGATCGGTGTGGACACGGAGGCGGACTCGTTCTTCCACTACTTCGAGAAGATCTGCCTGGTGCAGATCGCGGCCAAGTCCGGGATCTACCTGATCGACCCGCTGGCCGTCGGAGAGAACGGCCTGAAGCCGCTCGCCAGGATCTTCGCCGACCCGTCCGTACGCAAGATCTTTCATGCGGCCGAGTACGACCTCTACGTGCTACAGCGCCACAGCGGCATAAGGGTCCGGAATCTGTTCGATACGATGGTGTCTGCACAGCTGCTCGGGTATCCGTCGGTCGGACTGGCTTCCCTCGTCGAGCGACACTTCAACGTGAAGCTCTCCAAGGACCAGCAGCGTACCGACTGGTCGCGCCGCCCGCTGCGCTCCGCGCAGTTGGAGTACGCGGGCGCCGACGTCAAGTACCTGATCGAGATCTCGCGGACCCTCGAGCGAGAGCTCAAGGCGAAAAAGCGCTTGAGCTGGGGCATGGAGGAGTTCCGTGCGCTGGAGAAGCGAGTCTGGCCAGAGCGGAGCTTCGACAAGCAGGGCTATCTCAAGATCAAAGGTGCCAAGAGGCTCTCCGCTCGAGGGCTGGCGATCCTGCGCGAGCTCTACCTGATGCGCGATCAGCGCGCTCGCTCCGCCGACCGGCCTCCCTTTCGGCTGCTCGGAAACGGAACGCTCATCGACCTGGCCCAGAGCCCACCGCGCTCCCGCCGATCCTATACCAAGCGCAAGGGCGTGACGGAGCTCGTGATGCGGCGGATGGGCCAGGAGATCACGGAGGCAGTGGCGCGCGGACTGGAGGGCCCTGAGCACGGACCCATCGAGCCGAAGCCCTCACGCGGTGCCCGCAAGCGCCTCGATCGCCGCGGCGAGGGTCGCCTCGACCTGCTGAAGCAGTGGCGCGCGAAGCGAGCCAAGGAGCTCGAGCTAGACCCTGGAGTGTTCTGTCCCAACGCGACGCTCGAGCAGATCGCCTGTGCAGATTGTCCGAGTGTCGACGAGCTGCACGGGCTGAGCCTCAAGGACTGGTGGGTCGATGCCTTCGGTGATGAGGCGCTGCGTGCCACGGGGACCGAGCGCGCGGACAAGACGGCCCGTTCAACAGGGGAGCCCCCCCGCAAACGCCAGCGCAGCGGGGAGCGGCTCAGCTCTAAAGGCGCACCCGTGAAAGGCTGACGCCCAGGGGAGACAAGGAGAGTCCTTGCGCGAGCTCGAGCGCATATCACAGGTAGAGTACGCACAGCGGCGGGAACGCTTTCAGACGCAGCTGGGCGAGAGCGTGGCGCTCGTTGCAGGTGCGCGTTTGCGGCAGCGCTCGAACGACACGGACTACTTTTTTCGCCAGGATTCTGATCTCTACTACCTGACCGGGTTCGACCAGCCCGAGTCCGCCGCCGTCCTCACCCGGGATCGCTTTCTGCTCTTCGTACAGCCGAGAGATCCGCGCATGGAAACCTGGAACGGCCGGCGCCCTGGAACGCGGGGCGCCATCGAGCAGTTCGGAGCCGACGAGGCGTACCCGATCGACCAGCTCGGCGCGAAGCTGCCCAGCCTGATCGAGAATCGACCGCGCCTGTTGCACAGCTTCGGGCTCGATCGTGAGATCGACGAGGTGGTGCTCGCAGCCCAGGAGGACGTGCGCTCCCGGGTACGCAGGGGCGTGACGCTTCCCAGCGAGCTCGTCTCCCCCCACGCACTCATTCACGAGATGCGGATGCACAAGTCGGAAGCAGAGCTCGCCGTCATGCGGGCCGCCGCAGCCATCTCATGTGAGGCACACCACGCCGCGGCCAGGCTGTGCCATCCGGGCCGCACTGAGTACGAGATCCAGGCGGAGCTCGAGTGGATCTTCCGCAAGCGGGGCGGCAGCGGCCCGGCCTACTCCAGCATCGTGGGCTCGGGCGACAACGCGACGATCCTTCACTACATCGAGAACAGCGACACGCTCGTCGAGGACAGCCTGGTGCTGATCGACGCCGGTGTGGAGCTTCACTGCTACGCCTCGGACGTCACGCGCACCTACCCCGTCGGAGGCCGCTTCGAGGGCGCGGCCCGCGACGTCTACCAGGCCGTGCTCGAGGCCCAGGGCGCAGCGTTCGCAGCGACGAGGCCGGGCGCCACGCTCAGGAGCATTCACGAAGCCGCGCTCGACAAACTCGTCGACTGCCTGGTGGAGCTCGGCGCTCTCTCCGGCGAAAAAGACGAGCTGATAGAGACCGAGGCCTACAAGCCCTTCTACATGCACAATACCAGCCACTTCCTCGGACTCGACGTCCACGACAGGGGCGACTACAGCGTCGACGGAAAGCCTCGGCCCCTGGAACCCGGCATGTGCTTCACGGTCGAGCCCGGCCTTTACTTCAGCACGACGGAAGAGAAGTCTCCCGACCACCTGCGCAGTATCGGGGTTCGCATCGAGGACGATCTGGTCATCACGAAAGACGGCTTCGAGAACCTCACCGCTGCGATTCCGAAGACCGTCGACGATGTCGAGAGCTGGATGCGCGGCTAGGAGAGAACATGGCGCACGAGATCGCAATCGAGTCGACCCTCAAAGAGAGGCGCAAGTTCAAGCCCAGCCCGGCGTTCTCGCGCAAGGCAAACGTCCCCGGCCAAGCAGCCTACAACCGGATGGTCAAAGAGGCCGACAAGAACCCAGAACGGTTCTGGGCCAAGCAGGCCAGGGAGCACGTCACGTGGTTCACGCCGTGGAAGCGCATCCTGGATTGGAGGCCTCCCTTCGCGAAGTGGTTCGTCGGGGCCAAGACTAACGTCAGCTACAACTGCCTGGATCGCCATCTGGAGGGCGAAAACGCCTGGCGCAAGAACAAGGCCGCGATCATCTGGGAGGGCGAGCCGGGCGACTCCCGCGTGCTCACCTATGGCGATGTCTTTCGCGAGGTCTGCAAGTTCGCGAACGTGCTGAAGAGCCAGGGCGTGAAGAAGGGTGACCGCATCGTTCTCTACATGCCACTGGTCCCGGAGCTGGCGATCGCCATGCTGGCGTGTGCACGCATCGGCGCGGTGCACTCCGTCATCTTCGGCGGGTTCTCAGCGGATTCGATCCGAGATCGCGTGAACGACGCCCAGGCCAAGCTCATCGTCACCGCCGACGGAGGCTGGCGGCGAGGCAGGATCATCGAGCTGAAGAAGATGGTCGACGAGGCCCTCGAGGGCTCCCCCAGCGTCGAGCGCGTGATCGTCTACAGGCGCACGGACCACGGCGTTCCGATGCGGGAAGGGCGAGACGTCTGGTGGGACGATCTGATGGCCGACTCCTCGACGGAGTGCAGCCCGGCGAAGCTCGACTCGGAGCACCCGCTGTTCCTGCTCTACACGTCGGGATCGACGGGCAAGCCCAAGGGCATCCTGCACACGACCGGTGGCTACCTGACCCACACCACGGTCACGACCAAGTACATCTTCGATCTGAAGGACGAGGACACGTTCTGGTGCACCGCCGACATCGGCTGGATCACCGGCCACTCGTATGTCGTTTACGGGATTCTCGCAAACGGCGGGACGACCCTGCTGTACGAGGGTGCGCCGAACCACCCCGACGAGGAGCGCTTCTGGCAGATCATCGACAAGTACAAGGTGACGATCCTGTACACGGCGCCGACAGCCATCCGCACCTTCATGAAGTGGGGCGACCATCACGTAAAGAAGTACTCGCTCAAGTCGCTGCGACTCCTCGGCACGGTTGGAGAACCGATCAATCCAGAAGCCTGGATGTGGTACCGCCGCGTCATCGGCAAGAGCAACTGTCCGATCGTCGACACCTACTGGCAGACGGAGACAGGTGGCATCATGATCACGCCCATACCGGGCGGCGTGGTGACCATCCCGGGCTCGGCGACGCGACCATTCCCCGGTATTTCGGTCGACATCCTGCGCGAGAACGGCGAGCCGGTGGGTCCCAACGAGGGGGGCTTTCTCGTGGTCACCAAGCCCTGGCCAGGCATGCTACGGGGAATATACGGCGACCCGCAGCGCTACCGGGAGCAGTACTGGTCGAAGTTCCCGGGCCTGTACTTCGCCGGCGACGGGGCTCGGCGCGACAAGGACGGCAACTACTGGGTGATGGGGCGCGTTGACGACGTGATGAACGTTGCCGGGCATCGGCTCTCGACCATGGAAGTCGAGAGCGCGCTGGTCTCGCACAAGGCGGTTGCGGAGTCGGCGGTCGTCGGACGCCCGGACGACATCAAGGGGACTGCGGTCGTCTGCTTCGTCACGCTGGAGCAGAACGAGCAGGTGAGCCCCGGACTGGACAAGGAGCTGAAGGATCACGTGGTCAAGGAGATCGGTCCCGTCGCGCGGCCCGACGAGGTTCGCTTTACGGACGCGCTTCCGAAGACGCGCTCGGGGAAGATCATGAGGCGCCTGCTCCGGGACATCGCCGCAGGCCGAGAGATCATGGGCGATACCACCACGCTGGAGGACTACTCGGTGCTGGCCGCGCTACGCGAGGACGAGGGCTGATCCGCTTCTCTGCACGACATCGCAAGGGGGGGTGAGCGCGCCATGCGTTTCGTCGTCTGGATCCTATTAATCGGCATCGCCGGCGGGCTGACCGGCTACTTGATCACTCGCTTCGAGAGGAGTGCTCCCGAGATCAGGACGAGAACGACAGTCGAGTGGGTCGGGGAGACGTACCACCACGAGGTCGGGATCTCGGACGAGGGTACGGGGGTGCAGCGCGTCCGGATCTGGCTCGAGAAGGATGGCGTGGAGCACGAGCTCGAGGACGTGACGTATCCCGGGAGTCTCTTCAGCGGTGGCGAGCGCAGCGGCCCGCAGCGTCTCGAAGCGGTCATCGACCCCCTCGCGATGGGGCTGTCGGACGGGCAGGCCGTCCTCCACATCGAGGTGATGGACTACTCGTGGGCCGGGAACATCGCTACTGAGTCCGTGCCCCTGGTGATCGACACCCGCACCCCTCGGATCCGACTCGAGACTGGACTCACCTACGTGCGCCGCGGCGGGACCGAGCTGGTCGTGTACGAGGTCGACGAGGAAACCGCGACGGACGGCGTGCTGCTCGGCGAGCTGTTCTTCCCGGGCTTCCAGCATCCCATCGATCCGACGAAGCGAGTCGCGTTCTACGCGCTGCCGCCGGACACGCCGCCCGACGCGGTGCCGTCACTCATGGCTGCCGATCGGGCCGGGAACGAGTCCTCTGTAGCCGTCCGTATCGAGGTGATCGAGCGCAGCTTTCCCGAGGACTCGATCGGGCTCGATGAAGGGTTCATGCGCGCCAAGATCGCCGAGATCTCCGGCGGCCAGCCCCAGGACGTGCTCGCCGGCTACCTGGAGCTCAACCGCGACCTGCGCGCACAGAACGCGGAGACGATCACTGAGGTCTGCGCGGACTCGAGCCAGGATCAACTCTGGCAGGGCGCGTTCCTACAGCTGCCCAACTCGAGCGTCGGAACGAGCTTTGCCGCACGCCGCACCTATCGCTACGAGAACGAGACCGTCGACCGCCAGGTACATCTCGGCTACGACCTAGCCTCCACCTCCCGGGCGCCCATACCGGCCGCCAACGATGGCGTCGTGGTCTACGCAGACACCCTGGGCATCTACGGAAACTGCATCATTCTCGACCACGGGCTCGGGCTATTCAGCATGTACGGCCACCTCTCCGATTTCAGTGTAGAGAACGGCGCCCTGGTCTCGCGCGGTGACGAGCTCGGGCACACCGGTACGACCGGGCTCGCCGGCGGCGATCACCTACACTACGCCATGCTGGTGAGCGGAGTATTCGTAGATCCACTCGAGTGGTTCGACGAGAAGTGGATCCAGGAGCACATCGAGGTCAAGTTCGAGGTCCCGGTCGTCCAGGCGCCGTGATCCCCCGCCTCTCCCGCCCCAGACGCGACACCATCCGGCGACGCCTGCTCGAGTGGTTTGACGGCGCGGAGCGGGACCTGCCCTGGCGCAGGACAAAGGACCCGTACCGCATCTGGCTCTCCGAGTCGATGCTGCAGCAGACCCGGGTCGAGGCCGTGATTCCCTACTACAACCGCTTCCTCGAGCGCTTCCCCACACTGCGTGCGCTCGCGGTCGCAGACGAGCAGGACGTCCTGCGCGAGTGGGCCGGTCTCGGCTACTACGCACGAGCGCGTCACCTGAAGCGCGCCGCGGAGCAGATGCTTCGAGAGCACGAGGGCACTGTCCCGCGCGACGCGGCTGCCCTGCGCGCCCTGCCCGGCATCGGTCGTTACACGAGCGGCGCCATCCGCAGCATCGCGTTCAACGAGCCTGCCGCTATCGTCGACGCGAACGTCAAACGCGTGATCGCACGCCTGGTTGCAGAGCCCTCGCTGCCCGACGCGGACATCTGGACCAAAGCCGAGGAGCTCGTCCCAGACGAAACACCCGGGCGCTTCAACCAGGCGCTCATGGAGCTCGGCGCGATCCTCTGCACCCCGCGCAACCCCGACTGCCAGGCCTGTCCGTTACGGCAGAGCTGCCGCGCCGCCTCTCACGGAGACCCCGAACGCTATCCCGCGCCAGGACGGAAGAAACCCCCGCGCGAGATCGCGCTCACCTCCGGCATCGTCAAACGAGGTCCCAAGCTGCTCCTGCTCCGCCGCCCGAGCAACGGCATCCTCGGCGGCCTCTGGGAAGTCCCGACCAAGGAAGGAACAAGCGTGCAGGCACTCGTCGACACGCTACGAGCCCGCACGGGACTGGAGACGCAACCGGGTGAGCTACTCGGCGAGGTTCGCCACGGCCTGACCCACCGCGCCTTCACCCTACAGCTCTTCACCCTGAATCTTCTCAAAAGCCGCCTCCGCCCAGGCCTCAAACAAGCAGCCCGCTGGTGCACAAGAACAACCCTCGCCGATCTCCCCCTCTCCACCCTCACCAACAAGGTCCTCCGGCTAGAACTTGGGGACTGATAGAGCTGATTGGAAAGTCATAATTAAGGACCGTCCCCAAGTTAAGTCGCGCTAGTATTTGTGGATGGGTTCGAGTTTTGGGCGGTTGTTTCGGGTGCACACCTGGGGGGAGTCGCACGGGGGTGGGGTCGGTGTGGTGGTGGACGGGTGTCCGCCCCGGATTCCGCTCGACGTCGAAGAGATCCAGGTCGAGCTCGATCGCAGACGGCCCGGACAGAGCCGACTCACCTCGCCGCGACAGGAGCAGGATCAGGCGCGGATCCTGTCGGGTGTGTTCGAGGGACAGACCCTCGGCACCCCCATCCTGATCATGGTCGACAACAAGGACGCCAGACCCGAAGCGTACGAGGACCTGCGCGACGTGTACCGACCCTCGCACGCGGACTACACGTACGAGGCGAAGTACGGCGTCCGCAACTGGCAAGGAGGGGGCCGCGCCAGTGCACGCGAGACGATCGGGCGCGTCGCCGCCGGAGCGATCGCGCGCAAGGTGCTGGCGCTGGCGAGCTTCGGAGAGATCACCGGCTTCGTGAGCCGCGTGCACACAATCGAGTGCAAGTCCGATCCGCTCCAGGTAACCCGTGCGCAGGTAGAAGCCAGCCTCACGCGCTGCCCGGATCCCGAAGCGGCACAGACCATCATCGAGCGCATCGACCTCGCGCGGAGCGAAGGGGACTCCCTCGGCGGCGTGGTGACCTGCGTCGCGCACGCGGTCCCGCCCGGTCTGGGGGAGCCTGTGTTCGACAAGCTCGAGGCCGAGCTCGCACGCGCACTGCTCTCGCTTCCGGCTTGCAAGGGCTTCGAGATCGGATCTGGCTTCGCGGGGACGCTGCTGAGAGGAAGCGAGCACAACGACCCGTTCTACGCCGAAGAGGGTCAGGTGCGCACTCGCTCCAACCGCTCGGGCGGTGTGCAGGGCGGGATCTCGAACGGCGAGCCTATCGTCGTGCGCGCGGCGTTCAAGCCGACCGCGACGATACGCAAGCAGCAGGAGACCGTAAATCGGGACCTGGAGTCCGTTGTCCTCGAGGCCCAGGGCCGCCACGATCCCTGCGTGCTGCCGCGCGCGGTGCCCATGGTCGAAGCCATGGTGTGTCTGGTTCTCTGCGATCACCTGCTGCGCCAGCGCACGATCGCGTCGTGACCTACAGCTGAAGCTGCGCATTGCCGATGCGCGAGGTCGATGGCGATCGATCTGCTGGCGGCCGCGCTCTTCATCGGCTTCGTGACCCTCGGTGCCGTGCGGGGGACCCTTGTTAGCGGCGTCCGCATCGCGGTGCTCATTCTCGCCTACCTGGCCGCATACTTTGCGGGCACCCAGCTCGCAGGTCCAGTCGCCACGGCGACCGGACTGTTCAGCCTGCTGGCCGCCGCCGTGGCCGGGGGCGTCGCCTTCGTCGGCACCCTCGTGATCTTGAGTGTCGTCGCCGCACGATTCCTGCGCCGGGATCGCAAGCGCCATTTTGACTATCCGCGCAGCACGCTCGACAGGATCGGCGGGGGTACGGTGGGTGCCGCACAGGGTGTCCTGGTCGCGCTGCTGCTGGGCTGGCTCGGGCTGTGGCTGGAGGCGGGCCAGGCGACCGGGAGCATCGAATTCGATCTCCTGAACGGCCCCTCCATCGTCCGTTCGGCCAGCCAGAACGTGATCGCCACGGGCGCCAGAGCGGCGCTGGGGGATGCGCCCACAGGCCGCATCGGCACCAACCTGCTCTCCAACCCGGCGGAAACGGTCGTGGTAATGCAGAAGTTGCTCGACAATCCGAGGATTGGCCTGCTGCAGAGCGATCTGCTCTTCTGGCACTACGTCTCGACGGGTGCGGTCAGCCAGGCGCTGAACCGGAGCAGCTTTCTCGGCATCACGCACGACGCGACGCTGCGCGGGCAACTCGTCGATCTGGGCATCGTGAGCGAGCCCTCACGACACGACCCCAGGCTGTTCCGCAGTGCGACGAAGGATCTGCTGGAACGAGCAGGTCCGGCGCTGCGTGACCTCAGAAACGATCCGGAGCTACGGGAGCTCGCCCAAGATCCCGAGATCCAGAACGCCCTCCGCACCCGCGACACGCTCTCCCTGCTTGCCCACCCGGGCTTCCAGCGGGTCTTCGCGCGCGTGCTCGCGCGCACCGAGTCCAACTGAGCGAACGCTCAGGGCAAGATCGCGATGCCGGCGATCGCCGCAGCCAACCCGATCAACAGGCCCAGGCCAGCACAGATCGAGTGAAGAGCGCGGAGCCTGGGGTCGGCTCTCCTCTCGAGGCGCAGCCCGAGCAGGCCGCCCGAGGTTAGCCCGACGAGCGCCCCGAGCGCGAGAATCGAGTGTACCGACCCGAACACGTCCTGGTCGCGCAGCCACTTCATCGACGCGAGCCCGGCACAGAACCCCAGCGCAGCGAGCGGGACGAAGCGCTTCGCGAGCCAGCGATGGCGCTTGCTCTCCACAGGGCGCGCCGTGAGCCGGGCTCTGCGGATGCGGAGGCCCTCGCGTAGTACCACGATCCCGAGGGCGAGAATCGCGATCATCGCCACGGGATGCAGATAGGCGAGCCAGATCACGCTTCGCGAGGCTACAATCGCGACGCTCACTGGTCCAGCTGCGGATTGAGCGTTATCTAAGTATGCGATGGGTGGGGGTGAGAGCGCGGCGCTCCGGGGAGCGGTGCTCCATATGGAGCGCTATCGGAGCGCCATAGAGGCAGAGGTCCACCGACGCCTGGACGGAGCGGAGCCGACACCGGATGCGCGCGCAGAGATCATCCGGCGCTTCCGCACTTACTGCCGTCTGGCAAGCCTCAACACGAATGCTGCCCGTCCCTCGCTCGACGGCCTTGGAGGAAACGAGCCTGCAGCGCTGGAACGCGCCCTCTCCGTAGCGGTCGAGATCGCCATCGAGTGCGGACCCGAGCCCGCGGTGGCCAGCGCTCTGCGCAAGATGGAACAGCAGTTCCGCGCCGGCATCCGGCGACTCATGCTACCGGTGGAGCGCCGCAAGCAGCGCAAAGGCAGGCGCCGCATGCCGAACGCGGGCAAACGCGTACGCTCTGCAATTGACCGGATAAGCGATGCGTACCTGGCACTGAACCTCGATACCGGCAAGATCTTCGACGTGAACCCCGCCGCAGAGGCGCTGCTCGGAGCGGGCGCGGCCAGACTGCTCGATCAGAGCCTCGAGAAGCTGATCTCTCCCCAATATCGCCAGTTCTACGCCGATCTGGAGGCGCGTCTCGACGCGGGTGAGGACTCCGGGCCGGTCGAAATCGTGCTCGAACGCCCCAACGGAGACTTCGTTCGCGTCGAGTGCTTGATTTCGCAACACACGATCGCGTCAAAACGCCTCGCAATATTCACCGCTCGCGAACGCCTCAAAGACATCGCCTGAAAGCTTCCGGCGCGAGCGCGCCGCACCCGGCGCACCCAAGCCGACGACGAGCCGGTTGGCCTCCAAGCGACTGCGCGCAGTGAAACGAACAAAGGTGGATGGCGGCAGCCAGCAAGCGCCGCGAAGCGGCGCGCGCAGCGAGGCGAAGCCGAGCGAAGGTGGGTGGCGCGCGGCCGCCCGCGCGCCGGGTCCCACAAGACACACTCACTCCACTCGGAGTATCGAAGCCGATGGCAGGCGGGTCAGCAGGGCCTCCACCGCTTTCTCAACGTAGGTTGCGTCGCGGGACTCGAGCGTCAACATCGTTCTGTAGTCGACGGCCGTAGTGTTCGGGTAGCTTCCCAGGCCGAGATCCGGGAAGTCCTCGAGCAGGTCGTGCAAATCCTGGGCGATGTCGCTCTCGATGCAGCTCATGAAGATCTTCCGAAGGTAGAAGGGGCTACCCTTGAAGTGGTCACGCGCGGCGTCGAACTTCGCCTGCAGCAGTCGGGGGATCCCCGGAAAGATGTAGATGTTCTTGACGAACACGAGGGGGAACCAGAGATCCCCGCCTTGTATGAGCCCCGCACCGTTGGGGAGCTCGCACATCTTGAGCTGGCTCGCGTTCGCCCCTGTCCCCCGCAGGGCCTTGAGCAGGAGCCGCTTCATCTCGACGTGAGTGACGAGCTGCCGACCGAGCGCCTTTGCGATGGCCTCCATGGTCACATCGTCGTGTGTCGGCCCAACACCGCCGGTGGTCAGTACGTAGTCGAAGGTGTGCGAGAAGCTGCGCACCTCACTTGCGATCAGGTCGACGTCATCGGGGATCACGTGGACCCGGCCCACGTCCACGCCCTGCTTGCGCAGCTCGGGCAGAAGGTACGGCGTGTTCTCGTCCGCGACCTTACCTGAGAGCACCTCGTTGCCGATGATCAGCAAGCCCGCCGTCGACATCGCTCGGCATCTTACTCTACCCTGGGGGGTGATGCCGACTCTCTGCTTCATGCCAAGGAACACGAAGTTGCGGGTCCCGAAAGGGACCCGTCTGATCGACGCCGTGCGCCAGGCCGGCCTCCCGATCGCCCGGGCCTGTGGCGATCAGCTGATCTGCGCGAGCTGCGGCGTGGAGATCCTCGATGGCAGCGTAAGCAGGGAGTCCGCGACAGAGCTTCGGACCAAGCGAAACAACCGAACGCGTGCCGGACTGCGGCTCGCCTGCGCGATCCGCGTCTACGACGACCTAGTGTTGACCGCGGACTACTGGGGTCCGGTCGAGTAGTCATGCCCCGCGCCCTACTCATCGTGGATCACGGCAGCCGGCTCGTGGAGGCCCACTCTCACCTCGAAGGTCTTGCACGAGAGGTGCAGGGACGGGTGGAGGATCTGCAAGTCTACATCGCCCACATGGAGCTGGCCGAGCCATCGATCCCACAGGCTATCGCCTCGTGCGTCGCGGACGGCGCCACGGAGCTGATCGTTCACCCCCTGTTCCTGGTACCGGGACGCCACCTGAGCGAGCAGATCCCGCGACTGGTGGAGAGCGCCGTCAGTCGGTATCCACAACTCAGCTACGAGATCACGCCGCCGGTCGGGAGCGCCACAGGTCTCGCGGAGCTGGTTCTCGCCACGCTCCGTCCCTAGCCGCCCGAGAGCGCTCGACCGCAAGGAGCACCGCATGGCTCGCATCAATGACTCCTATTTGAAGCTCGCAAGCGGGTACCTGTTTCCGGAGATCGAGCGGCGCGTGGGCACGTTCTCCGAGCGTCACCCCGGGACTCGGCTGATCCGACTCGGTATTGGCGACGTCGTGCTCCCGCTACCGGAGAGCGTGCGCGACGCGATGCACCGCGCCATCGACGAGCTCGGGACGGAAGACGGCTTCCGAGGCTACGGGCCCGAGCAAGGCTACGCGTTCCTGCGCGAGGCCATCGCCGAGCACGACTACGCGGCGCGAGGCGTCGAGATCTCGCCGGACGAGATCTTCGTCTCCGACGGCTCTAAGTGCGACAGCGGAAACATCCAGGAGATCTTCTCGACGAGCGCCCGCATCGCGGTCCCGGATCCGGTCTACCCGGTGTACGTCGACACAAACGTGATGGCGGGGAGGACCGGGAGCGCCGACGCGCACGGCGCGTACGAGGGTCTGGTCTATCTGCCGTGCAGGGAGCAGAACGGCTTTCTTCCTGAGCTTCCCAGCGAGGCGGTCGATCTTGTGTACCTCTGCTTCCCGAACAACCCGACGGGTGCGGTCGCGAGCCGCGACGAGCTCGCGCGCTGGGTCGCCTACGCGAGGGAAAGCGGGGCCATCCTGCTCTTCGATGCCGCCTACGAGGCCTACATCGGGGAGCCAGAGATCCCGCACTCCATCTTCGAGATCCCTGGTGCCCGCCAGTGCGCGATCGAGTTCCGGAGCTACTCGAAGACCGCGGGCTTCACCGGTGTGCGCTGCGGGTTCGTGGTCATCCCGAACGAGCTCGAGGGCCGCGACGCGAACGGCGAGCCGGTCTCGATCCAGCGGCTCTGGATCCGCCGCCACACAACCAAGTTCAACGGGACCTCCTACCCCGTCCAGGCCGGCGCCAGCGCCTGCTACAGCGAACAGGGCCGGGCCGAGATCCAGGCGAACATCTCTTACTACATGGATAACGCGCGAATCATTCGCGAGGCCATGCGCTCGCTCGGCATCCGCGTGTACGGTGCGGTAAACGCGCCCTACGCCTGGCTGAAGACACCGGACGGCATCGGATCGTGGGAGCTCTTCGACCGGCTGCTCGAGAACGCGCGCGTCATCGGAACCCCCGGCGCGGGCTTCGGTAGCTGTGGAGAGGGTTTCTTTCGCCTGTCGGCCTTCGCGAAGCGGGACCACGTGCTCGAGGCCATGGAGCGCATCACCAAGACTCTTGCCCCCTGAGCCAGCCCGGGGAGATATCATCGGGTATGGACTTCCGACCGAGCAAAGACCAGGCACGGCTGCGCGAGGAGGTGCGCGCGTTTCTCGCGAGCGACCCCGCCTGCGCCGGACGTGCGATTCCCGAGGACGGTTGGATCGCCGGCTACGACCCCGGCTTCTCCAGGCGCTTTGCCGAGCGGGGCTGGATCGGGATGACCTGGCCAGAGGCGTACGGGGGCGCGGAGCGCAGCTACCTCGATCGCCTGATCGTGACGGAGGAGCTCCTGCTCGCAGCGGCACCCGTTGCCGCGCACTGGTTCGGGGATCGCCAGATCGGCCCGGCTCTGCTCGCTCACGGGAGCGAGCAGCAGAAGCGCGAGTTCCTGCCCCGCATCAAGCGCGCAGACGTCACCTTCTGCATCGGAATGAGCGAGCCCAACGCGGGCAGCGACCTGGCGTCACTGGAGACGCGCGCAGAGTCGGACGGAGAGGACTTCATCATCCACGGCCAGAAGATCTGGACCAGCTTCGCGGCCGAAGCCGACTACTGCTATCTCGTCGCCCGCACCGATGCTGGGTCAGCGCCGCACAAGGGCATCAGCGAGCTGCTGATCCCTATGGACTCGGCCGGAATCACGATTCGCCCCATCGTCGACATGGTGGGCGAGGCCCACTTCTACGAGCTCTTCTTCGACGACGTGCGCGTACCCCGGACCTCGCTAATCGGCAAGCAGAACCGGGGCTTCTACCAGATCATGGAGCAGCTCGACTACGAGCGTAGCGGCATCGAGCGCCTGCTCTCGAACTACCCGCTCTGGCGCGACATCAAGCGGCTGGCGGCGGAGCGTGGTCTGTCCGCGAGCCCGCTCGTTCGCCAGCGTCTCGCCGAGCTCGAGATCGCATGTCGCGCGGGGCGGGGCATGGTCTACAAGGTCGCCGAGATCCTGTCGGAGGGTCGCAGCCCGACCTTCGAGGCGGCGGCGGCCAAGACCTTCTGCACCTCTCTGGAGCAGCGGATCGCCGACACCGCGAGCGAGCTCTTAGGCCCGGCCGGTCAGCTGGCACTCGCCTCTCACAAGGCTCCGCTCAACGGGCGAGGAGCACGCAGCTTGCTGTACGCGCCGGCCTACACGATCCAGGGCGGCACGAACAACATCCTGCGGAACATCATCGCGGAGCGCGGACTCGGTCTGCCGAGAGGCTGACGGAGTAGGCGAGCTGCGCGCGAGAGAGCTCGACTTCGAGGTCACGCCGGAGGGCGGCCGCGTCTCGGCTCTGCTGGAGCAGCCGAGCGACGCGCACGCCCTTCTCGCGTTGGCGCACGGCGCGGGGGCCGGAATGCGTCACGCGTTCGTTGAGGCTCTGGCCGGGCGACTCGCAGAGCGCGGGGTCGCGACGCTTCGCTACCAGTTCCCCTACATGGAGGAAAAACGGCGGGGGCCGCCGAACCCGCGCCGTATCCTGCTCGCCACGGTGCGCGCCGCACTGGCCACGGCGAGCCGCAGGGCCGGGGATCTGCCACTCTTTGCCGGTGGCAAGTCCATGGGCGGTCGCATGACCTCGCTGGCCCAGGCGGAGGAGCCCACCCCCGAGCTGCGCGGCATCGTCTTCGTCGGCTTCCCGCTCCACCCCGCCGGGCGGCCGGGAACCGAGCGTGGCGAGCACCTGGCCAGCATAAAGGTCCCCCATGCTCTTTCTGCAGGGCACGCGCGACAGACTGGCGGAGCTGGAGCTGCTCAGGCCCATGTGCGCGAGCCTCGGCGAGCGAGCGGAGCTGCGCAGGATCGATGCCGCCGACCACTCCTTCCACGTGCTGAAGCGCTCCGGGCGCCGCGACCCCGATGTGCTGGACGAGCTCGCCGGGTGCATCGCGGGCTTTACGAGCGCACACTGAGCGCTCCGGTCAGCGCTCTGGGAAGCCCAGCTCTTGCAGCCTGCGCGCCACGTCGGCTCCGTGGGTTTTCACATCGACGTCCTTGTCGACATAACGGATGACGCCCGCCGAATCGATGTAGAAGGTCGTCCGCCTGGCAAAGAAACGGGCCACACCCAGCACGCCGAACGCCTTCGCCACCTGCCCCTCGGGATCGGAGAGGATCGGGAAGTTCGCCTTCAAAGACTCCGCGAACTCCACGTTCTTGTCGAGCGGGTCCAGGCTCACCATGAAATAGGAGACGTCGAAGCGACGGATGGCGGCGGCGCTGTCACGCAGCGACTCGACTTCGAGGCTTCAACCCGCCGTAAAGGCCTTCGGGAACCAGGCCAGGACCACGCCCTGTTTCCCGGCGAACTGCGCGAGCGAGTATGTGTTTCCGTCGGATCCCGCCAGGCTGAAGCCCGGCGCGCGATCCCCGACCTCGAGACCGTTCCCGAGCGCGATCGAGCTCCAGCCGGCCACGAGCGTGGAGAGGCCAATGAGCGCAACGCATCTGGTTCTCTTCATGCTTCCCATTCTATGCCACCGTGCTCCTGTAGCGCAGCATGCGGCCCGCGCCCACGCCGCTATGACGGCCGTTGTCGCAGGCGACCTGACCGTTCACGATAACGGCCCGGATCCCCTCCGGCTCTCGCTTGGGCTCGTCGTAGGTCGCGGTGTCGACGACCCGGTCAGGATCGAAGATCACCAGGTCCGCCCAGTAGCCCTCCCGGATGCGACCGCGCTCGGCCAGTCCGAAGCGCTCGCAGGAGAGGCTCGTCATCCTGCGCACCGCCTCCTCGAGCGGCAGGACGCCGCGCTCGCGCACGTACCGGCCCAGCACGCGCGGAAACGTACCGAACAGCCGGGGATGCGGACTCCCGGAGAGATCCGGAATCCCGTCGGAGCCGACCATCATCTTCGCGTGACGCAGGTTCGTCTCGATGTCCGCCTCGTCGATGATGAACTGGATGCAGATGGTCCGCTCGCCGCCGGGCGCCGTCAGGATCTTGCGCACCACCTCGGTCGGGGGTAGGCCGAGCTCGCTGCCGATCTCGGTCACCATGCGTCCCTCGTACTCGCGAAACGCCGGACAGTTCGCGATGCGGACCACTTCTGCGAGCGAGCGGGAGATGCATCGAGCCGGAAGTACTCGATCATGGGACCGCTGCCCGCGGTATAGGGATAGACGTCGAGCGTGACGTCCGCGCCTTCCTCGTTCGCCTTGTCGACGCGCGCCAGCGACTCGCCGACCTTGCCCCAGTTCTCGCGACCGGCGGCCTTGTGGTGGGAGATCTGGATTGCGCAGCCAACCTCACGGCCGATGCGCAACGTTTCCTCCACCGCGTCGAGCAACCCGTCCCCCTCGTTGCGCATGTGCGTGGCGTAGAGTCCGTCGTGCTCGGCCACAGGCCCCGCAACGGCGATGATCTCTTCCGTCTTGCTGTAGCGCCCGGGCCGGTAGATCAGGCCCGTCGAGAAGCCGCAAGCGCCCTGCTCCATCGCGAGCGCGGTATGCGCGCGCATCTCCGCCAGCTCCGAGTCACTGGGCGCGCGATCCTCGTCTCCCATCACGAGTGCGCGAATCGTGTTGTGACCGACGAGTGCAACGGCGTTCAGCGCGGGCTTCTGGGCCTCCACGGCATGGAAGTAGCCGGCGAGATCCTCCCACTCGGCCTTCACCCCCCGAAACAGCCCGCCGCTCCCGGGCGGCTCCCTGCCCTCCGGCCGGTTCGGAGCCGCGCTGAAGCCGCAGTTCCCGATCACGAGACTCGTGCAGCCCTGAGCGAGCTTGAACTCCATACCTGGATACCGCAGCAGCGCCGCGTCGTCGTGGGTATGCGTATCCACGAACCCCGGCGAGAGCACCTGCCCCGCGGCATCGATCTCACGCTGCCCCGCAGCTGCGGACCCGACGCTGGAGATGCGTCCGTCGCGAATCTCGACGTCGCCAGGAACGGCCGGTGCACCCGAGCCGTCGAGAATCCGTGCGTTGCGAATCACGAGATCCGGACCGGCCATGAGCCCTCCAAGCTGGCAGCCCCTGGATAGTACCAGCGGCAAGCGCGATAGCAGCGCTGAACAGGAGCTATTCCCAGAGAGCGATGATCTTCTCGCAACGCTCGATGCGCGCGGCGTCGCCTTCGGCGACGCGGGACGCGTACATCTCGAGCTCGAGCATCTTGCGGTTGACCCAGCTTGCGGCGAGATCGAAGCGGGGGCTACTCACCTGTGCCTGTCGCAGGAGTTCCGTGCCCACGATCACGTGGATGACCATCTCGGCGACAGAGCGCGCCGAGAGCAACGCATAAGCCGGGTCTCGGAGCAGCGCCACCGACACTTCCTCGATGCGCTCGATCCCGGCGCGAACCCGGTCTGCCAGCGGGAGCAGCTGCGGATCGCTGAGCTCGCCGAGCTCCTTGCGCAACTCGTCGAATACGATCGTAAGCGCGCCCTTTCCGATCTCCTTCAGCGCGAAGGAGACCTGGATCTCTGAGGTGCCCTCGTAGATGGTCGTGATGATGCCATCGAGATGGAGCTTGCCCACGGCGGTCTCGGCCATGAAGCCGAGCCCGCCATGCACCTGGATGGCAGAGCGCGAGATGTCGTCGCAACACTCCGTTGCGAGATACTTGGACAGCGGCGTGAGCAGGCGATAGCGCACGGTGTTGCGCTCCTTGATCCGCTCCAGCTCGGCGCGCTCCGGCTCCGAGATCTCCGACTCCCGCGCGAGGTACGCATCGATGGCGCGGTTGCGGTCGACGAGCACGCAGCAACGGCAGAGCAGTGCACGGCTACCCTCCAGATTCATGATCATGCGTGAGAGCATGTTCTTCATCAGCGGCTGGGCCCCGATCGGCACACCGAACTGCTTACGCTCCATCGAGTAGCGCACGGCCTCCTCCACCGAGGCCTCTGCGATACCGACGGCCTGGGCCGCAACACCCAGCCTCGCGTTGTTCATGAGGTCGAGCATCGCCCTGAAGCCCCCGCCCTTGGCTCCGATGCGCCAGCCCTCCGCGTCCTCGAAGCGCACGACGCAGGTGGGCGAGCCGTGAATGCCCAGCTTGTGCTCGAGCCGCTCTACGGCGATGCCGTTCGTCGTGCCGTCGGGGAGCGTGACGGGACAGATGAAGAGGGACAGCCCATTTGTGGTGCTCTTGGACTGCTCGAAGGTGTCGTCGTCGCGCGCGAGCACCAGGTGTATCTCGCAGCCGCCGTTCGTGATGAAGATCTTCTGCCCGGAGAGAAAAGTGCGGCCGTCCCGCTCGGTCGCGCGCGTCACGATGCCGCCGAGGTCCGAGCCCGCTCCGGCCTCGGTCAGATCCATCGCTCCCTCGACCTCGCCGCTCGTGAAGCGCGGCAGGTAGAGCTCGCAGAGCTCCTCGTCGGCGTAGCGCTCGATGTCGTCTGAAACGCCGCTCTGCAGTCCGACGATCGTCATAAGCGCGGCGTCCGCCCGCGCGATCATCTCTAGCACCACGTTGGTGACCAGCACGGGGAGCTCGAAGCCGCCGTAACGCTCCGAGACGCCGAGGCTCACTAGCCCGGCCTGCCGCAGCTTGTCGAGCCCGCGCTGGACGTGCGGTGGCTGGACGACCTTCCCGTCGACGAGCTTCGCCGTCTGCTGCCAGCCCTCACGGGCTTCAGGCTCGATCTCCTCGCAGATCGCCGCACACGTCTCGAGCACCCCGACGAGCGCCGCACGCTCGCTCTCGACGTCGCAGTCGTCGCCCTTTCGGAAACGGTAGTACGCGTCCCAGTCGACCATCTCTCGGACGTAGAGCAGGATACCGTCGTGCAGGTAGCGGGACATGGATTGCCCTCCTCGACCCCGTTTCGGGGTGAGTGTCCAGGGAGTTGAGCACGCAAGTGCTCCGGGCGAAAGGCCAGGCGCGCAGAATTCGCGGCGGCGTCCCGGCCGAAGGCATGAGCGGCTATGATCGCCCCGAACCGGAGGCGCGCAGTGTACGTGGGCAGGATCGTGGCAATCGGAAGAACGAGCGCAGGCGCCAACCTTGGCGCCTATCGCGTCTCGTCGCGCTCGTTTCCGAACCGCGAGGCCGTCGAGATCGACGGGCGCTGCGCGGTTGTCCCCCGCGAGGGGCACGAGGACGACATCGCCAAGAACCCCTACATCGCCTACAACTGCCTGCGCCGGGCGGGCAGGTGGGCCATCGTCAGCAACGGCAGCCACACCGATCCCATCAGCGAGAAGGTCGAGGCGGGTATGCCTATCCGCGACGCGCTGACGCTCTCGCTGCTCGCCCTCGACTACGAGAAGGACGACTACAGCACCCCCCGCATCGCGGGCGCGGTGCCGCTCGAAGGAGACTCCGGCTGGCTGGCGACGGTGAGGCGCGACGCGCTCGTGGTCGTTGAACTCCCGCTCGAGGCCGGTCGCGCCTCGTACGTGGCTACCTACGAGCTCGACGATCCGCGCGGCGGCCAGAGCTCGACCGTCGACGCGGAGGACGCCGCCGCAGTCGCGCGCTTCGTGGTCGACGGCGGGGAGTTCGCGAAGCTCACCCACCCCGTGACCAGTGTCGCGGTCGTGGCGCGCGGCTCCCGTTTCGAGATGGCGACCTCAGTCGTCTGAGGCGCGCCGCTCTTCCAGCTCCTCGAGGGTGCGCGGCCAGTCCCGCTTGAGCAGGCGGGAGAGCGCCCGATCTGCCAGGAGCTTTCCCTCCGTCTGACACGTCGCGCAGTAGTTGGTCTCGTTGTCGGCACGAACGATGCGCTGGATGGGCGAGCCGCAGCTCGGACATGGCTGACGATAGCGCCCGTGCACGGCCATCTGCGGCCGGAAGGCCGTCACCTTTTCGGGAAAGCCCTCGCCCGCCTCCTGTGCGATCCGCCCGATCCACTCCCCGAGCACCTCTTTCGTCGCCGCGTGCAGCCTCGTGAGCTCGGCTCGGGAGAGCTTCTGCGCCAGCCGCACCGGTGAGAGGCGGCCCCGGTGCAGGATCTCGTCAGAGTAGGCGTTGCCGATGCCGCTCAGAAGACGCGGATCGGTGAGCGCACGCTTCAGCGTGTGGTTCCCGCGCAAGAGCGCGGCAACGTAGGCGTCACGGTCCGACTCGAGCACCTCGAGCCCGCCCGGGTCGTGGAGCGCGAGCGCTTCCTCCCCACGTGCCAGGTAGAGAGAGGCACGCCGTTTTCGGCCTGCCTCGGTCAGCGTCAACGTGCCCGAGTCGAACTCGAAGCTCGCGAGTCCTCGACGCCCCGGCTTGGCCCCGGGCTCCCGCCAGTGTAAGCGCCCGGCGATCATCAGATGGAGCACAACGAAGAGCTCGTCTTCGAGCTCGATCACGATCCGCTTGCCGAGCCGACGCAGGCTCACCACGCGCCGCCCCTGTATCACCGACACAGGCGGATCTACGGAACGCAGCAGAAACGGTGACTTGAGCTCGACGCTCTGCAGCCGGTGCCCGCGGATGCGGCTCTCTAGCGCACGGATGTAGACCGTGATGTCGGGGAGTTCGGGCACCTCGGGAGCATCTCACGAGCTGCAGCTCCTGTCCTGCGCTGTCGGCAGCCGTATGCACGAGCTCGCCTCGAGGCGAGCTCTTCGCTTGTGCCCGCTGGGCACACCCCTTGCTATCCATGCGCCACGTTCATGGAAGGAGGTGCCATGCCACCTGAGACGTACGACATCGAGCTGCGTCCGGGACCTAGCCCGGGGCTTGCAGCCGCCCTGTCGGTGCTGCTGCCCGGCCTGGGTCACATCTACTCGGGACAGCTCGGAGTCGGCCTGCTCTGGTTTCTGGCCGCGAGCTTCGGCTACTGGGCGATTCTGGTCCCCGGCTTTCTGATCCACGTAGCGAGCGTCTGGTTCGCTTACCGCTCGGCGCGCTTCTTCCGCGCCTACTGAGCCGGAAAACGCCGTTCCTCCAGCAGAAACTGGAACGTGTGGCCGCCGAGCCGGAAGCGGTCCTCGCTCTTCAGCTCGGCGCTCGCGATCTCGCCCCCGTTTAGGCAGAGGAGCTTCCCCTCCGCCAGAGCGCGGATGTGGAAGCAGCCCCCGGAGAACTCGATCGCAGCGTGCGCCCGGGACATCTCCGCGTCGTCGAAGCACAGGTCGACGCCCGGACCCCGACCCACGGTGATTCTCGGCTGGTCGAGGGGGAACTCGGCACCTCTGGCCACGCCGCTCAGAATGACGAGCGAGGCCCGGAACGCACCGAGAAACTCCGCAAACGCCACTCCCGCAGCGGCCCTGTCCACCCCCCGGTTAGCGGCGTCCGCGACCCGTTCCTGAAGTGCACCCTCCGCCGCAACCCCCGGTTCCACCTCCGGTCAGCGGCAGAAAGCTCCCCGCCTCAGTGCGCGCCGCGCCACGATTAGGCAACCAAGCAAGCGCCGCGAAGCGGCGCGCGCAGCGAGGCGGAGCCGAGCGAAGGTGGGTGGCCGCGGACGCCCGCAGCCGGGTCCCACAAGGCCGGGTCCCACAAGAACCGCTAGCTATCTCCTCCGAAGCGGAGATACGGGAGCTTCTTTTCGGTGGCTCGGATTTGGTCTTCCGCGGCGAGGAGCGTTGCCATCGCGTCCCAGGTGCCTTCCAGGAGCCGTTGTCGGGGGCCGTCGCCGACCTCCGCCGGGGCCGAGCCGCCACGCCAGCGCACCATGCGGCCGACGAGGTCGAGCGTAACCTCCTGGGAAGGATCCAGCTCGACGGCGTCCATCAGTCGTGCGACGTCGGCGGCCGCGGCCACGGCCGCGGGGACGCCGAGCGCCACGCAGTTCCCGTGGAAGATCTCGCCAAAGGACTCGCCGATAATGGCCCGGATCCCCCAGCGCATGAGCGCCTGGGGGGCGTGCTCACGAGAGCTCCCGCAGCCGAAATTGTCGTTTACGACGAGGATCGAGGCGTTCTTGAACTCCTCCCGGTCAAAGGGGTGACCTTTCGCTTCGCCGTCGGGACCGAAGCGCAGGTCCTTAAACACGCCCTCCTCCAGCCCCGCAAAGCTGGTCGAGATCAGGTAGCGAGCGGGAATGATCTGATCCGTATCGATGTCGTTCCCGCGCAGCACGATCGCCCGGCCCCGACGTTCCCGGACCTGCTCGCTCGTCGCTCCACTCACGAAAGGATCTCCCTCACGTCGCTGATGCGACCTTCGATAGCGGCATGGGCCACCATGGCCGGGCTCATCAGCAGGGTTCGCCCCGTGGGGCTGCCCTGCCTGCCCCGGAAGTTCCGGTTCGAGCTCGACGCGCATAGCTCGCGGCCGACCAGCTTGTCGGGGTTCATCGCGAGACACATCGAGCAGCCGGCCTCCCGCCAATCAAAGCCCGCCTCGCGGAACGTCTCGTGCAGACCCTCGGCCTCGGCCTGGCGCTTGACCTGCTCCGAACCCGGGACAACGAGCGTGCGCACCCGCGAGGATACCCTGCGGCCCCGCACGACCCTCGCGGCCTCACGCAAGTCAGAGATCCGGCTGTTCGTGCAGGAGCCGATGAAGGCGACATCGATCGGTGTCCCCCGGATTGGCTCACCCGCGCGCAGCTCCATGAAGCGGAGCGCCTCCTCGGCAGCCGAGCGATCGGCCTCGACAATCTGGTCGAGTCGCGGCAAACGCTCGTCGACGCCAACACTCTGCCCCGGGTGGGTCCCCCAGGTCACGGTGGGCGCGATCTCGCTGCCGTCGAGCTCGACCTCGTCCGCATAGCTCGCCTTCGCGTCGCTGACCACCGACCTCCACCCCTGTACCGCCCGATCGAAGTCCTCTTCCCGTGGCGCGTAGGGGAGACCGCGCAGGTACTCGAACGTCGTCTCGTCCGGATTGACGTAGCCGACCCGCGCGCCCCCCTCGATCGACATGTTGCAGAGCGTCAGGCGCTCCTCCATCGAGAAGTCTTCGATCACCGGCCCGGCGTACTCGTACGCGTAGCCGACTCCACCCTTCACACCGAGCGTGCGAATGATGTGCAGGATGACGTCCTTTGCGTACACGCCGAAGCCCAGCTCCCGGGTCACGCGAATACGCCGCACCTTGGGCTGCGTGATGGCCAGGCACTGGCTCGCCAGGACGTCGCGCACCTGGCTCGTGCCGATCCCGAGGGCGATGGCGCCGAACGCTCCGTGCGTCGAGGTGTGGCTGTCACCGCACGCGATCGTCATCCCGGGCTGGGTGAGTCCGAGCTCGGGGCCAATCACGTGAACGATACCCTGTCGGCCGCTGCCGACACGGAAAAACTCGATTCCGTATGTCTGCGCGTTCCGATCGAGCGCCGTCAGCATCCGCTCGGCAAGCGGGTCGGCGAGCGGCCGCAGATGCGAGTCGGTTGGTACGATGTGGTCGACGGTGGCGAAGGTCCGCTCCGGAAAGAGCACCTTGTGCCCGGCCTCCTCCAGCATCTGAAAGCCTTGAGGACTCGTGACCTCGTGGATCAGGTGCAGGCCGATGAAGAGCTGGGTCTGCCCACCGTCCAGCTCCCTCACGCTGTGCAGATCCCAGACCTTGTCTAGCAGTGTGCCCGCCATGCCATCCTCGACAGGTCCAACCCCGCCCCCCGCATGGTTCTAACCGATCCGGCGACCCTTGCGAAGTGGCCAGCACACAACCCCCTCCGTCGAGCCGCGCCTTTGGCCCGGCTTGCGGCCACGCCACGATTAGGCGACCCGCAAGCGCCGCGAAGCGGCGCGCGCAGCAAGGCGGAGCCGAGCGAAGGTGGGTGGCCGCGGACGCCCGCGGCCGGGTCCCACAAGACAAGACTCACCGCTCTCCAAGCATGATGAACGGACCGGTCGGGCGGTCTCCGGCCTCCACGGGCCGACCCGAGGAGAGGTCGTAGTTCTGCAACCAGCGGACGCTCTCGAAGCCGGCCTCGCACAGCAAGGAGGCGGCCTGTTGCGGGGGGACGTAGCGCCGGTAGGTCTCGAGCTCGCTCTCCGGGCCCTGGTCCACCCTGAACACCTGGGTGCGTCGCTCGAGCAGAGGCGTGAGCATCTCGCGCTTGACCCGGTAGGAGAGGTCGATCTCTCCACAACGGCGGTCAATCGTGCTCCACTGGCCGACCGATTCGGGCTGCGCGATCGAGAGCGGACAGAACAGATCGATCGCGAGAACCCCTGGAGAGCCCATGGAGCGAGCCACGTGGCGCAGGAATAGCCGCTGCTCCTCGATCTCGATGAGCGCGTTGAATGTGTAGAGCGTGGCCAGGACGACATGGAAGCCGTCGAAGAGAGCCCCCTGGCGCAGGTCGAAGTCCGCCAGTCGCACCCGGTCACCCCAGCGCGCGAGCCTTTCGTGAGCGATCTCAAGCATCGGTCGCGACGTGTCTACCGCGCAGACCTCGTGACCCGCCGCGGCCAGCCGTGCAGAGACCCGTCCGGTTCGGCAGCCGACCTCGAGCACCGGACCCGGGTACTTCGCAGCCAGCTCGGTGTAAACGGGGAGGTCCAGAGAGAAGTCCGCCGCGAAGGTGGAGTAGAACTCCGCGAAGCGTCGCTCGACCGTCTGCTGATCCCGCATGGTGCGGGACTCCAGGTATATGGGAAGACCCCAGGCAATCCAGACTCACTGGAATCGGTTCCGGCAGCGGACCGCAGGGCCTATGCGTCCACACCAGCGACGTGCTTACAGCCCCGCTGTACGGGACCTCCAGAGGCCCGAAGCTCGGTCTGGGGCGTTCCGCCCCGACTCGAACTCGCCCCGAGTCGATCGTCTTCGGCTTCGCGCCGGCATCTGCCCTATGTTTCGGCTCCGATGGCTGAGGGTGCGCACCCGAGCGAGCAGCGCGGCGAGCCCGTTCGAGAGGTCGCGAGAGTGATCTCCGAGTGGGGCGCTGGGGACGAGGACAGGTTGTTCCAGCTCCTCGCCTCCGAGCTCCAGGACTTCCCGGAGGAGGCCCTGGAGAGAGCGGTCGCGCGGGTCGCGAGCACGGGAGGGCACTGGGGGTACCACCCCGCCGATCTCGTGGCCCGCAGGATCTCGCGAGCGATCCACAGCGTGGTGCTCGAGTCGAGCTCCAGGCTGATCGACCCAGGTAACGTGGCGATCGCTCGAGCTCGTCCCGTCATCTTTCTCGGCAATCACCTGTCCTTCGTGGACGCCAACGTCGTCGACTCCCTCTTTAGCTCGGCCGGCTTCGAGGAGGTCGCGAACCGGCTCGCAGTGGTCGTCGGGCCGAAGGTCTTCGCGCTGCCGATCCACAGGCTGGCGAGCCTCTGCTTTGGAGTGATCAAGATCCCGCAGAGCACCACACGCGCCTCAGACGAGGCGGTCATGTCGCTGCGCGAGGTCGCCCGACTCGCGGGAGACACGTTGAAGTCCGTGCGCAAGCGTCAGGAACACGGCGACCACCTTCTGATCTTCGTCGAGGGATCTCGCAGCCGCACCGGCGCGATGCAAGCCGCCCTGACGGCGGTGGCTCGCTACCTCGAGCATCCGGACGCGCTGATGATCCCCTTCGGGATCTGGGGAACGGAGAAATTGATGCCCCTCGGGGAGGAGCGTGTGCATCCCGCAGAAGTAAAGCTCCGCTTCGGCCGTCCTGTGGACGCCGCAGTGCTGCGTGCCCGGTGTCCGAAGCGGGCCCTGCTGGCGCAGACTGTCGGCTTTTTTGATCGCGGACCTGCTCCCGGCCGCCTATCGAGGCCACTACGCGACCGCGAGCGAGGAGCTGGCGCAGGCTCGCGCGGCGGCCTCCGCGCTCGGTCAACCCTGAGCGGTGCCTCTAGCGCTGCTTCCGACCCTACTCACGCTCGGGTTGCTGGCTCCGGACCCGCTGGCAACGAAGGCACTCGCCTTCGAGCACGCGCTCGAGGAACGCCATCTGTCGGCCGAGGGCTTGCTGCTCTACCGCATCGACCTGCGCTCGATCGAGGCGGACCTGTCGCGGGGCACCTATCCGGATCTCGCGGATGGAGCCACGTTCACGGGACTGCTCGCGGCCGCTGCGTGTGGTCGCGCCAGCTTTGTCTCGGGCCCGGCACGACAGGCCGCGCTCGCGGACGCGGACCGCGCACTCGCCGGGCTGGAGCTGCTGATGGCAGTGACCGGGAGCCCCGGCCTGCTGGCCCGGGCGGCTCGCCGCGCTCCCGCGCCCGAAGGCGCGCCCGAACGGCGCAGGTGGTCGCGCGGCGGACCAGGCTACGAGGAGTACTCCTTCCGCGGGAACGTCTCGATGGATCAGTACGCGAACGGGCTGCTGCCCGCCGTCGGTCTGTGTGCGCAGCACTTCCCGACCAGAGCGCGCAGCCTGATCGTGGCGAGTGCGGAGCACCTGCTCGCGCACGAGATGCATCTCACGGATCCGGATGGGAGACGGACTCGCTTCGGAGACCTGTCCGCCAGCTCCGGGTTCGGCTTCAACTCGCTCGCGCAGCTGACGGGCTACGGTGTCTTCGCGCTCGCCGCAGCTCTCGATCCGGACCCCCGCTGGGAAAAGCAGCGCAATCGACTACGCGATGACGACAGAGTCGTGGCCCGCGCACAGCGCACGAACCTGCGCGTGTTTGGTATCACCAACACCTCGAACGATTTGATGGCGTGGAACCTCTACCGGGTTCTGGTTCCGCTCCTGCGACGCAGCAACGATCCCGCACTCCCCGATCTGCTCCGCAGCATGAAGCGGACGTGGCGACGGGTGCGCGAGGACCGCAACGCCTACTTCACGCTCGTATACTGCAAGCTCGAGCCCGAAGGCTGCGACGCCGCGCTCCTGGAGACGGCGCGCGACCAGCTTGCCACCTTCCCGCAGAACAAACGCAAGATCGCGCCGCCAGCAGCGCTGGCCGAGCTTCCGAAACGCGTGCTCCCCGGCAGGAAGTGGCGGCGCCAGGCCCGCGATCCCGTTCCGATGCAGCTCCGGCCCGTGAGCTCCTTCGAGTGGAAGTCGAGTCGCTACCGGCTCCACTACAGCGTCGCGCCCGACATCGAATATACGGGGCTGGACTTTCTGGTCGCCTACTGGCTCTACCTAGAGGTGACAGCGGCGTCCCGCGCCAAGTAGCTTCCGCCTCCGGGGGCGAAAAGGCCATGGGCGAGACCGGAAGCGGGTCCGTCGGAAGCATCCAGATCCACGAGCGTATCGGGTCCAGTGGGCTCTATCTGGCCGAGCAGCTCGGCCTCAAGCGCCGCGTCGTCGTTCGCAAGCTGCGCCGCGACCTGCTTGCGAATGCCTCTCTGGTCGCCGGTCTCGAGCACGAAGCGCGGCTCACCGCCAGGGTGATCCATCCGAACATCGTCGCGGTGTTCGACTTCTTCTCACAGCGAGGCGACCAGTACCTGGTCATGGAGCACGTGGATGGCCCGAGTCTTCGCGCGCTCATGAATCGGGTCGGGTTCATTCCGCCAAGGTTGAGCGCCCTCGTGCTGGAGCAGATTGTCCAGGGTGTAGCCGCGCTCCACGCACAGGGCATCGTCCACGGCGACCTGCGGCCCGAGAACGTCCTGCTCTCCCGCTGGGGCGACGTGAAGCTCTGCGGTCTGGGAGCGGCGCCCGAGGTGACCGGCGGCGCACACCGGCTAGAGCGCGAGCCGACACCCTACTCGCCGTCGGACGGAGGGACTCCGCTGCCGAACGGCGACGTGTACGCCGTGGGCGCGATCCTCGCGGAGATGCTGACGGGATCTCCTCGCGTCGACGCCGGGCAACCACTTCGCACTCGCCACCCGGGCATGACTAGGCTGATGCGCCGGTGCTTGGATCCGCAGCCGGGACGACGTCCCTCCCTCTCCAGCCTGAGAAAGAGGCTGCGCTCCGCTCGCCACGCGAGCCCCGACGAAGCACGTGCGGAGCTCGCCGCCTGGCTGTGGGAGAGCTCGCACAAGGCAAGCGGGGACGGGCTCGAGGTAGAGGCTTCCGCGTCGCCAAAAAAGCCAGAGCGGTGGCGCACCCTGTTGCTCGCCACGGCCTCGGCCCTCGTACTGGCCGGTATCGCGCTTCAGGCGTTCGGCCCCTGGCCGGCCACCGAGGCCCGCCCTCCCGTGGATGCGGGCATCGGGGAGCAATCGAGTGGGCTGTTCTCGGACCTCGACACGGTGGTGCAGAGTCGAAGCGCCGTGGTCCGCTTTGCCGTCTACCCGTGGGCCGAGGTATCCGTCGACGAGGAGACGGCGTTCCTCACGCCCCGGGCGCGTCCGCTGCGACTGGCTCCGGGGCGGCATGCGATCGCGCTTCGACACCCTCGCTACGGTGAGTCGCTCCACACCCTCGACCTGGAAGCGGGCGAGGAGCGGGTGGTGCGTCACGTCTTCGAGGCGGCGGGACTCCCATGAGGGGCGCCGAGCTCTTGGTCTCGCTGCTGCTGCTCGCGGCGCGCGCGGAAGCGGGCACGCTCGTTCACGTGGTCGGGCCGGACCAGACGCTTGCCGGCATCGCGAGTCATTACTATGCGGAGCCGCGCCTCGCAGCTGTCCTGGCTGCCACGAACCATCTCCGCGAAGCGGATCCCGCCGTCGGACAGGAGCTCTCGCTTCCCTCCGCCGTCGAGCTCGAAGTGGGACCCGCAGAGACCTGGTCTGCCCTGGCGCGGCATCACTGGGGAGACGCCGAGCTCGGCCGGGACATGGCCGTTTTTCTGGGTCTGGACGCGGCCCGCCCGCCTCCAAAGGGGGTCTTCCTTGCGGTGCCGCAGCTGCTGCCCTGGCGCATCGAATCCGGAGACACGCTCATCGCCGTGTCGCAGACCTTCTACGGAAACGCGGATCGCGCCCTGGCTCTGGCGCGCCTCAACCGCATCGAGGATCCCCGCCAGCTGCAGGCCGGAGCGCTGCTGCGGGTCCCCTTTACGAAGCTGGCCCGCCAGCCCGCGCCGACTGCCAGCGTCTCCGCCGCACCACGTGGCGGAGGGGAAGAGCTGCGACGCGCCGTAAATGCGTACCTGGATGGGCGCTTCGAGGAATCTCTGGAGCTTCTGGAGGCGCTGCGCACTCCGCTGCTCGCCCGCGGTAACGACGTCGACCGGGAGCAGCTGTTCAAGCATCTGATCTTCGCTTACGTGGCCACCGAGCAAGAAGCGGCAGCCTGCAGAGCTTACCGTGCCCTGCGTAGCATCAACCCGGACCTCGAGCTGGATCCCGACCTGGTCTCGCCGAAGATCCTGGACGCGATCTCAACCTGCGAGTAGCCGCTCCGCCAGGCGCTCGGCGGCGGAGAGCGTGTCGCCCCCCTCCAACCTCACGGCAGTGAGCACATCCGCCAGGTTGTCCGGGATAACCTGCAGGTGTTCGAGCGTCGTTGCAGCGTCCCCGCCTTCAAGGGCAACCGCGAGATGGATGAGGCCGCCCGCGTTTGCCAGGAAGTCCGGGACGTACAGCACTCCGCGCCCCTGCAGCAGCGCGGCCACGCCGGGATCGGTGAGCGGGTTGTTCGCGGCGCCGCAGACCACCTGACAGGGGATCTCCTCGGCAAGCTTCCGATCCAGGATGCCGGCCGGCCCACATGGGGCAAAGACCTCGCAGGGAGCGGCGGTGACCTGGCCTGGATCTACCACGCGAACCTCGTGGGGCAGCGACTCGAGCGCCTCCGGGTTCGTATCACTCGCCACGACCGACGCTCCAGCCTCGATCAGCAGGCGCACGAGCGCTCCACCGACGCTTCCGGTGCCCTGAACCACCACTCGGGCCCCATGGACCGACCCGCCCAGTGCCGAGACCAGCGCCATGTAGACGCCGCGAGCTGTGAATGGACCCGGATCCCCACAGCCTCCGAGCCTGCGGGGCAGGCCCAGCACGTAGTTGGTCCGCTCGCGAATGATGGCCATCTGCTGCTCGCCGCTCCCCATGTCTGCGGCGGTGATGTAGGCGCCGCCCAGACTCTCCACGAGGTCCCCGAAGGCCAGCAGCTCCTCGCGGGTGCGCTTGCAGGGGTCGCCCACGACAACCGCCTTGCCGCCTCCCAGCGACAGCCGGGCCAGGGCCGCCTTGCGGGTCATTGCCGCGGCCAGGGCGCGGGCCTCGTCACGCGCCGCCATGCTGTCGGGATAGGGCTTCCAGCGACAGCCGCCGAGCGCCGGCCCGCGCACAGTCGAGTCGATGGCGATGATCATTTCGCGCCCGGCGAGATGCCGCGTATGCAGGGACTCAGTCACTGCCAAAACCCGTCGTGGCTCCGACGTTCCAGCTTGAGAGCGGGTTAGCCATCGCTCGCCTGCAAGACGAGCTGCACGCCTGAGGCGCCGGGCCTTACAGGGCCGGCGAGTGCCCCTCGGAGGTCTCCCGGAGCAGCAGGCGTCAGGGGATCCCCGTCCGCGTCGATGCGCGCCGTGAGGTTGATCGCCCCCGCAAAGGGCAGCCCGGGAATCATCACGTCACCTGGCCCGATCTCGAAGTCCATTGGGAAGGGACCCACGGGCAGTCTCTGCACCGCGAGCGGGGGACCGACCGGGGAGGTGCGAGCGATCAGGAAGAGCACGCCGCCGAGAGCCGGCTCCGCGCCCGTGGCGAGGCGCAGCGTGCCGCGGATGGGTGTGGCTTGCGAGCCACGCTCGCTTCCTAAAGCCGGCGTCGCTCGCGGCAGCGAGCGCGCGATCGGGGCGTCGAGTCCCGGCACGTGCACGGGCCGCTCCGTAGGGGGCAGCTCTGCCTCTCTGTCGACCCAGGGCTCCAGTCTGCGGTCGCAGCCCGCGCCAAAAACGAGCAGCAGCACCCCCAGCAAGCTTCTGACGAACACGGAGACTCCTCCGGTGGAGCCGGGTAGGGTACGCGTCGCGAACCGGTTCCGCACCGGGCCAGGGCCCAAAAGGAGTCGCATAACCAGGTACCGGGCCGACACATTTGACGATTTCGAGCCTACATCGCGCTGAAATCTCGTTGTGTTCCCGCCTGCCTTCGTTATCTTCCCGCTCGCCGCGAATCCGGACGGCGGAGTCCCCATGCCCATCACCATCAAGCTCCAGGTCGCGATGTCCGTGGAAGAGAGCGGGCTGGAGGACGCCCTGGCCGAGTACGATGAGCTCACCGTCGACCAGCTCGTCTCCCAGATCCTCGACAAGCAGATCGCGCTGGAGGCCATCGAGGTCAAGGTAGTCGAGGGGCCAAACTCCCTCGAAGACTACGACAAGGTCCGAGAAGCGAACGGCTAGTCTCGTTGGACCGGGTCCTGTGGGACCCGGCCGCCGGCGTCCGCGGCCACCCACCTCCGCTCAGGGCTTCCTTACGAAAACGGAACTTGGGAGGGCAGCTTTAGGGCAGGCCCAGTTGGGGCGGGAATAGCTCCAGCTGTACCGATTCAGTCGGCGTCTTTGCCGAAGGCAACCCTTGGGGCGGATGTGACGGGCGCCTCGGGGAGATCGGGGCGAGCAGGGAACTCCGGGGCTCCTCACGGCGGCGCGGCGGAGGTGACCCGGGTCGGTAAATGCCCCGGCGCCGAGCGTACGCGAGCAGCTTCTCGTAGAAGGCCGTGAAGCGCCGACCGTGGTCGAAGTACCTGAGGTGGGCCAGCTCGTGGCAGAGGGTGTCGACCAGAGACGAGTACTTGAGCAGCTGACCCGTGCGCACATGCCGCAGCCGGACGCGGATGCGGCCGTCGTCGTAGCAGATACCGTAGCGGCGCTTGACCTGCGGTCGCTCGGCATCGAGGGAGCACAGCGGCAGGCGATAGGCGGCTGCCAGGGTGAGCGCATCCGCGCGCAACCGCTCCAGCACGACCCGCTGCTCCTCGCGTTCTCTCTTGATCACTGGTGCCGGGGGGCGACCGGAGTATACCCTTCTCGTCATGGACGCCAGCTTTCCCTCGCGCTTTCCCATCTTCCCACTGCCAAACGTCGTCCTGTTTCCAGACGCCTACCTGCAGCTGCACATCTTCGAACCCCGTTATCGCGCCATGACTCGAGCTGCGCTACGCGGCGATCGCGTGATCGGGATGACGCTGCTCAAGACCGGTTCCATTGCACCGCCGTCGGGTCCGGCGCACGTCTTCGAGCTGGGCTGCGCGGGTCGCATCACCAACCACGAGGAGCTGCCTGGCGGCAAGTACAACATCCTGCTGGAGGGACAGCGGCGCTTTCGCTTGCTGAGACAAGAGCCGACAGAGGACAGCTACATCCTCGCCCGCACCGAGCTGCTGGACGATCCTGCAGCTGACGAGCTTTCGGAGGTGGCGCGTGACGAGCTAGTGGCCATTCGTCCCGAGCTCGAGGAAAGGATGCTAGCGTACGCTCAGCTGGCCGCGCGGCGCGGCGTCGAGCGCCTGCGCACCCGCATGCGTGAGCTCGACCCGATCGCGCTCGTGCACGCCATCGCATTCGGAATCGACTGCGGGCTCGTCGAGAAGCAGAGCCTCCTGGAGACGGCGGATCCGCTGGCCCGCGCGCAGCTCTTGATTCAGCTGCTCGACTTCCAGCTGGCTGCCGCACGGCTACCGGACAGACCCGATAGCCTCAACTGAGAATTCTTCGTTTTTCTTCACGGTTCTTCGAAATCAGGCGAATTCGAGAGTTCGCACGACACATGGATGTGACCATTCGCCGTGTGAACGACTGTGCACAATCATGTGAACGAGAGTCCCGTTCATCAAGGCACGGGACCGAGAACGTGTGAATTCCGGTCCCTTCGCTCGCCGACGGGGAATGCCCGCGCACGATACTGTGTATGGGAACGTTGGTGCTCCGAGGCGAAAGCGAAGTCGGCGAGAATCGGCTTTGCACGACAGGAGCCCTGCGTGAGAGATTCCTCTGCTCAGGGCCAGATCCGATAAATCTGGGCCACACAGAGGATAGCGGCCGAAAATGCCATATGGGGGGTGGGAGGTCGTCCGCGAGACGATCCGTCAGGCTGTAGGTGCGTCAGCGTACGGCGCATGGTTCCGCAGGCTCGAAGGAGTCGTAGAGAACGATTCGCTGGTTATCCACTGCCCGGACCGTTTCACCCGCGACTGGATTCGATCCAGATACGGCCCGGTGATCGAGGCATCCGCAAACACTCGTCGCGTCGACTACCGGATCCAGCCGAATCGACCCCAGCGCGGGGGCGAGCCGACGGAGCGGGACGTGAGTGGGGACGTTCCCCACACCGCCGGCTCGCCGCTGTCCGCGCCCTGCTCAGACAGCGCTTCCATTTCTGGCTTCGACAGCTTCGTCGTCGACTCGGGCAACGCGCTCGCCGTCGAGGCAGCACGTGCGGTGGCACGCCAGCAGGCGGGACGCTGCAGTCCCCTCTTCTTGAGCGGGACGAGCGGCGTCGGGAAGACCCACCTGTGCCGGGCGATCCAGCGCGAGCTGTCCGCGCACGCGGTCTATCGCTCGAGTGAGGAGTTCACCACAGAGGTGACCTCCGCGATCCGCAGCGGTCGCATGCATGACATCCGCCACCGCTACAGACGCTCTCTGAACGTGCTGATCCTGGAGGACGTCCAGTTCCTCTCCGGAAAGCGGGCCACCCAGATCGAGCTGTTTCACACACTCGACCACCTGATCTCGCACGGGAAGACGGTCGTCCTGTCCGGCGACCGTCCGCCCCTGGAGATCGAGGAGCTCGATGGCAAGCTTGCCTCGCGGATGGTGTCGGGACTCGTCGCCAGGATCGCGCCGCCCGAGCTGCACACGCGAACGGAGATCCTGCGCGAGAAGGCGGCCGGAGGCGGCATCGGTCTGCCCGAGGAGTGCCTCCGACAGCTGGCCGAGCGCACCGTCGACAGCGTCCGCGATCTGCTCTCCGGCCTGAACCAGGTCGTCGCACGGGCGTCTCTCCTACGCACCAGAATCACGCCCGAGCTGGTCACCGAGGCGCTGGCTGCCGTGGAGGTGCCGGGTCGACCCCACACGCTCGAGCAGATCATGGAGCTGGTTGCCAGAACCTACGCGCTGACGCGCGAGGAGATCCGTGGTCGCTCGCGGCGCCGTCGCGTCGTGCAGCCCCGCCAGTTCGCGATGTACCTGTGCCGCAGGTACACGAACGCGTCGCTCAAGGACATCGGCCGCGCCTTCGATCGCGATCACACGAGCGTCATCTACGCCATCGAAGTGGTGGAGCGACGGATCGTCGAGCGGCCGCAGCTGCGCTACGAGCTGGAGGCGCTGGCGGCGCGCTTTAGCTCCCGACCGGGGTGGCGTACATCTTCTCGTAGAACTCGCGATACGCGCCCGACTTGATCGGCTGCCACCAGTCGCGCCGCTGCTCGTACCACCGCACCGTAGCGGCCAGACCCGCCTCCAGGTCCGCCGTCGGCTCCCAGCCAAGCGCGCGGATCTTCGCCGTTCCGACAGCGTACCTCTGGTCGTGACCGGGTCTGAGCCCCGAGACCGGCTTGATCAATGATGCTGGCTTGTCCAGATAGCGCAGGATCAGGTCGGTGAGCTCGCGGTTCGAGATCTCCGGAGCCTGATTCGCACCCACGTTGTAGATCTCGCCCGATCTCCCCTCGCGCAAGAGCAGCAGCAGCGCGCGGCAGTGATCCTCGACGCGCAGCCAGTCTCGAACCTGGGTACCGCCGTCGTACAGCGGGATCGGCTCGTCCTCCAGCGCGTTCGTGATGAAAAGCGGGATCACCTTCTCCGGATACTGGAAGGGGCCGTAGTTGTTGGTGCAGCGAGACACCAGGACATCGAGCCCGTGCGTGCGATGAAAGGCGAGCGCCATGTGATCGCCCGCGGCCTTCGACGCGGAGTACGGGCTCGACGGCTCGAGGGGCGCGTCTTCCGCAGGATACTCCGGGGCGGGCCGGTCGCCGTAGACCTCGTCGGTTCCTACCTGGAGAAAGCGGGCACTGGGGGCAAGCCGGCGCGCGGAATCCAGCAGGGTGTACGTGCCGTGGACGTTGGTGCGCACAAAGTCGCCAGCCAGCTCGGAGGTCGAGCGGTCGACGTGCGTCTCGGCCGCAAAGTGGACGATCCAGTCGGCGTCCGTGACGAGCTCGTCCACGAGCTTCGGATCACGGACGTCGCCACGCACGAAGCGGTAGCCAGGCGCGTCCACTCCTTCCAGGTTCCGGGGGTTGCCGGCATAGGTCAGCAGGTCGAGGTTGATCACCTCCACCCCGGAGTCCTCAAAAAGCAGGTGCTTGATGAAGTTCGAGCCGATGAAGCCGCAGCCGCCAGTCACGAGTACGCGAGTCATACAGGACTTAATCGACGCAGCCGTTTCGGAGCTGAAGGATCAGTATCCACCCGGCACGGCGAGCTCGGCACTGGAGACCTGAGGCAGCGAGACGGGAGCCGCGACGCTCTTCTTGCGCCGACCGTAGGTCGTGGTGCGCTCGTAGGGAGTGCGGCCGATCTCGCGGATGAGCCGCTCGATGGTCTCGACCTCTACGTGATCGCCGTGCTCGGAGCCGGCCGCCTTGCTGATCGACTCCTCCATCAGTGTGCCGCCAAAATCGTTCGCGCCGGACATCAGGCCGACCTGGCCGAGCTTGAGTCCCATCTTCACCCACGAGATCTGGACGTTCTTGATGTAGGGCCGGAGGAAGAGCCGGGCCACGGCGAGCAGACGCAGATCTTCAGGAGTGCTCGCGCCACTCCTCGCTCCTTCCTCCTGGAATAGCCGGGTATTGTGGTGGATGAACCCCAGTGGCACAAACTCCGTAAAGCCACCGGTCCGCTTCTGCAGATTGCGCAGCAGCTCGAGGTGGCCAGCCACGTGACGCGGGCTCTCGATATGGCCGTACATGAGCGTCGAGCTCGAGCGCAGCCCCACCTCGTGCGCTGTCGTCACGATCTCGATCCAGCGCTGGGTCATCAGCTTGCGTGGACTCAGGATCTTGCGGATCTCATCGTCGAGGATCTCCGCTGCCGTGCCCGGAATGGACCCGAGACCCTCGTCCTTCAGCATGGTGAGGTAGTCGCGCAGCGACATGCCGCCGCTCTTCTGGACCCCGAAGTCGATCTCTTCGGGCGAGAAAGCGTGGATGTGCATCTCGGGCAGTACGTCTTTAATGGCTCGAATGATCTCGCGGTACCAGAAGCCGTCCTTGTTGGGATGGATGCCGCCCTGGATGCAGACCTCTGACGCGCCGCGGTCCCAGGCTTCGATCGCGCGGCCGACCACGTCGTCGAGCCCACGGTCGTACGCCTCCTCGTCGTGCTTGTGGCGCGCGAAGCCACAGAAGCTGCAGCCGACGTAGCAGATGTTGGTGGAGTTGATGTTCCGACAAATGACGTAGGACACCTCGTCACCCACGTCGTCGAAGCGCGCGCTGTCGGCGACCGCGCACAGCACCTGCAGGTCGCGGCCCGAGGCGCCGAGCAGATCCAGGGCATCGTCACGCTCGAGCTCGTGCCCTTCGAGCGACTTCTCGAGCACCGAGCGAATGGGCGCGCTCGTACTCCTCAGCAGTACCTCGGATAGACTCATGCGTACCTTTCTCCTTGCGCTAAACCCGGCGCGGGGGGCCGCACTGCTTGCGTTGCTGGAAGCGGATAGCCCTCTTCGTCCGAGGCGCCGCGCAGGCGGTGTAGCATCTCGGGGTCGAAGAACTCCGGACGCTCCACGATGAACTCGGGGTAGACGCAGTGGCGGTCGCGGAGCGTGTAGCCCGCCTCGCTGGTGCGGCGCTCGAGCTCCGCCAGCTCGGGCCACGGCGCTTCGGGATTGATGAAGTCGATCGTGAGGGGAGATACGCCGCCCCAGTCGTTCAGCCCGGAGCGAACCAGGAGCTCGAGCGAGCTCGGCGACAGGTTCGGAGGTGCCTGGATGTTCATCGTCTGTCCCAGCAGCAGTCGGGACAGGGCCACCGTCCCCGCCATCAGCTCGTCCGACGGCTGGGGCAACCCCCCCATCGCCGTTCCGGGCTTCGGATGGAAGTTCTGGACGATGACCTCCTGGATGTGTCCTCCCTCGGCCTGCAGATCTCCGATCGCAAGCAGGGTGTCGACACGCTCGGCCGGCGTCTCACCGATGCCGATCAGGATCCCACTCGTAAACGGGATGCGGAGCTCGCCTGCCTCGCGCGTCATCCGGATACGCGTGGCGGGATCTTTGTCTGGTGCGTAGTAGTGCGCCTGGCCCCTCTCGCGCAGGCGCGCGCTCGTGGTCTCCAGCATCAACCCCATGCTGGCGTTTGACGGACGCAGTGCCTGCATCTCTTCGGCGCTCATGATGCCTGCATTCGTATGCGGGAAGAGACCCTCGGCGAAGGCCACCTGGCAAGCATCGACGAGGTACTCCGAGGTCGACGCGTAGCCCAGCTCGGAGAGCCAGCTCCGGTAGCCGCGATAGGCCACCTCGGGCTTGTCGCCCAGGCAGAAGAGCGCTTCCCAACAGCCCGCGGCCAGCGCCTTGCCCGAGATCTCGCGCACCTCGTCGAGCGAGTAGGTCTTGGCCCGCGGAGAGTTCGGGTCGACGGCGAAGGCACAGTAGCCACAGCGATCCCGGCACAGATTCGTGAGCGGGATAAAGACGTTCCGCGAGACCGTGATCTCGTTTCCGTGCCCGAGTCTACCCAGCTCCTGGCCCGCCTCGAGCAGCGGCTCGAGGATCAGCTCCGGCTCGCGCTCGAGCCGCTCCATGATGGCGACGGCAGCCGTCCGCCCGAGGGGCTCCGCGTCGACAGCCTTGCGGATCCTCTCGAGCAGCTCCACTCGGCTCGCGGATATCGGGGGGATCGCGGATACGGGGGGGATCGCGTCCATGCGGGCATAGATGCTAGCATGGCCGAGACGACCCTACCCCGCGCGGCTGAAATCGGGATCCGCGAAGGCCAGGCGCTCCCGCATGACCTCGACCGCCTCGGGGTTCGAGTCGATCAGGACGAAGTCCCGGCCGTTGCGGGCGGCACTCTCGCCGAGAGTTCCGCTGCCGGCAAAGAAGTCGAGCAGCAAGTCGCCGGGCTTCGAGTGCACGCGCACGATTCGATTCAGGATCCCAAGCGGCTTCTGGGTGGTGTAACGGGTCTTCTCGCGGCCGCCGGTTGGTACGATCGTATTCCACCACACGTCGGTGGGCGTCTTGCCGCGCGCCGCCTTCTCCGCGCCAACGAGTCCGGGGGCCATGTATGGGATGCGGTCGATCTCCTCGTAGTTGAACGTGTAGTCGTCCGGGTGGCGCGTATACCACAGCAGGTTGTCGTGCTTCGCGGGCCAGCGCCTGCGCGAGCGGCCCCCGAAGTCGTACGCCCAGATGATCTCGTTCTGGAAGCACTCGCGGCCGAAGACCTGATCCAGCAGCACCTTGCAGTAGTGGACCTCGCGGTAGTCGACGTGAAGAAAAAACGATCCCGTCGGCCGTAACAGACGCCTGGCTTCCGTGAGACGCGGAGCCAGGAAAAGCGTGAAGTCGTCGAAGCTGTCCTCGAAGCCTGCGGACCCTACCGCATGGCTGCGGTAGCGACGTCCTCCGAAGCCGCCGCGCTCCCCTTGCGGGTCGCTCGTGACGCGGATGCGGGCGCGACGCTGCTGCTTGCCGGTGTTGAAGGGCGGATCGATGTAGATCAGGTCTACCGACGCGTCGGGCAGGCCCGCCAGGACCCGCAAGTTGTCCCCGAGTATGATGCGACGCGTGCCCACCCGCGCAATCTCCTTCGATCTCTTCGACACCCTCGTCGATCTATCCATGGACAACCTGCCCTTAGTCGAGGTGGGTGGTCGCAAGTTCCACTCCACCCTCCAGGCGTTGCACACCGTGACGACGCAGAGGCATCCAATCGACTTCGAGAGCTTCGGCCAAATGTTGCAGGCCGTCGACTCCGAGCTGCGCTCCACTAACCACTCGCGCGGACTGGAGCTGCCGACGATCCGCCGCTTCGCGGAGCTGGCCAGGCGACTCGGGATCGACGACTCCACGCTTGCCGAGGAGCTCACCGAGATACACATGAGGGGCATCTACGAGCAGACGCGCTTCCTCTCGCATCACGAGCGAATCCTCGCCGAGCTCAAGAACGAGCTCAAGCTTGGGGTCTGCTCGAACTTCAGCCACGCACCGACGGCTCTACGCGTGCTCACAGACGCTGGCTTGCGGCCTCACCTCGACGCGGTGACGATCTCTGAAACGGTCGGCATCCGCAAACCGCGACCCGAGATCTTCGAGGCCCTACTCGCGGAGCTCGACGTCGCTCCGGAAGAGGTCGTACACGTGGGCGACGATCTCAGAAGCGACGTCGACGGTGCGAGCAGACTCGGCATGCGCACGGCCTGGATCCGCCGCCGCGTGAAGGACCCGGAGCGCAGACTGGAGGCGCACAAGGGTGAGCCGCCCACGTGGATCATCGAGGACCTCGCAGAGCTGCCCGACCTGATCGGTTGACACCTTTCCGGACGCGCCGCTATGCTGCGCCGCCATGCAGCCCCTGGCGCGAAACAGCCACTCGCCCTCCTGTACGGCACACCGTCGCGCCCGTAGCGAGTCCCTGCGGCGCTAGTCGGTAACGATCGCACGCCGCCGGGACCGCTCAGCAAGATCTCCTACCAGGTTCCTGATCTGCAGCGAGTGACCACTCACTCGCGGAGGGCGCACCAGATGTCTGATCTAGCACACGCGTGGCACGGCGAGGGAACTCCGCTCGTACTGATCGCGGGCCTCGGGGGCAAGGGAACCTCGTGGCATCCCTTCCTCGAGAGCGCGGCTGTGGAGTACCGCGTGCTGACCTTCGACAACCGCGGCACCGGATCGAGCCCGCCGTTGCCGGGCTCGATACGACTGCGCGAGCTCGCGCTCGACGTCGTGAGGCTCCTGGATCACCTCCACGTCGAGCGTGCAGCAGTGGTCGGCCGCAGCATGGGCGGCATGATCGCCCAGGAGCTCGCGCTACTGGCGCCGGGGCGTATCTCGAAGCTCGTCCTGGCCAGCACCACCGGCCGCTGCGATCCGCACCTGGCGGGCATCTTCCAGCTCTGGGCCGAGATGGCCGAGTGCGGCGTGTCCGCGGAGATCCGGCACCGCGCTTCCCTCGCCTGGTGCCTAGCAGGCTGCTGAAAAACTCCTCATCGAAGGGTACCTTTGAGGGAAGCCCCAAGGGGGAGATGTGAGAGGACCGCAGACGCTCCAGGGTGGGATCTTCAGCTACGTATCGCTGGAGTCCCGGATTCCCGAGGACCATCCGCTTCGAGCGATCCGGCGACTGGTGGACGCGGCGCTGGAGCAGCTGTCGCGACGCTTCGATGGTATCTACGCCAAAGGGGTCGGCCGACCGTCGGTCCCGCCGGAGCAGCTGTTGCGGGCGCTGCTGTTGCAGGTGCTGTACACGATCCGGAGCGAGCGCCAGCTGATCGAGCAGATCGACTACAACCTGCTCTACCGCTGGTTCGTGGGCCTGGAGCTGGACGATGAGGTGTTCAGCGCGACGGTGTTCACCAAGAATCGGGAACGGCTGCTGAAGGGCGAGATCGCTCAGCATTTCTTCGAGGCGGTGCTGGCGCAGGCGGAGTCGGAGGGGTTGGTGTCATCGGAGCACTTCACGGTGGACGGGACGCTGATCGAGGCGTGGGCGAGCCAGAAGAGCTTCGTGCGCAAGGACGAGAAGCGCAGGGACGATGACGACCCGGGCAACCCGACGGTCAACTTCCGGGGCGAGAAGCGGAGCAACCAGACGCATGCGTCGAGGACGGATCCGGACGCCCGACTGGCGGGGATGAGGGGCCAGGGCGCGCGGCTCGCGTATCAGGGACACGTCGTGACGGAGAACCGCAACGGCCTGGTGGTGGCGGCGAAGCTCACTCAGGCGTCGGGGTATGCGGAGCGCGAAGCGGCTCTCGAGATGGTGCTGGGTCTGGGGGGCGCTCGCCGGATCACCCTGGCTGGAGACAAGGGCTACGACGCCAAGAGCTTTGTGCAGGCGCTTCGGGCCTGGAGCGTTACCCCGCACGTGGCACAGAACACGACGAACCGCCGAAGCGCGATCGATCGAAGGACCACAGGACACCCGGGCTACGAGGTGAGCCAGCGCTTCCGCAAACGGGTGGAGGAGGTGTTTGGCTGGATGAAGACGGTGGGCTTGATGCGCAAGACCCGGCACCGGGGCACGGATCGGGTCGGCTGGGTCTTCACCTTCACTGCTGCGGCCTACAACCTGGTCCGTATCCGCAACCTGTTGGAGGCGACATAGCTCATGATCCCGCAAGATCTACCCGTGCGACACCGAACCGGTTCGTACCGGGAACGGCGATCCCTCTCCCTGCTCGGCACGCCTCCCGTCAGAGGCGTCCCGCCCAACCCAGTCACTTTCTCCGCAGCCTGCTAGGGCGAGACTTCGTCCGAGACTCCACGCGGCTCGCCGGCTACCTGCGGCTCCGAGCGGGGTCCCCACGTCGAGCTGCAGACTACGCTCTCCAGGCGCGCGCCTGCGCCGGCCACGACGCGCTGGACCGCCTCGCCGACCTGAGGCTGCCTACGCTCGTCGTCGCTGGAGGAGACGACCGGCTGACACCCCTGTCTTATTCAGAGGAGCTCGCGAAGGCGATCCCCGGCGCGGAGCTCGCAACGATACCCCGAGCGGGGCATCTCGCGTATCTTGAGGCGCCGGCTCGCTTCGCGAGCCTCGTGCTCGGCTTCCTTGGGAGGGAACGATGACCCAGGACTACGAAACGCTGGTTGAGCGGGAGCAGAAGGTCTTCGCCCCGGGCGTGCGGCGCTGGCCGCTGGCTCTGGCAAAGGGACAGGGCTCCAAGGTGTGGGACGTGTCGGGCGAGGAGTTCACAGATCTCACCGCGGGCTGGGGCGTCACTTCGATCGGTCACTGTCATCCAGCGCTGGTCGAAGCGATCTCGGACCAGGCCGCCACGTTGATGCAGACCACGAACATCGTCTTCACCTCCCCCCAGCTCGAGCTCGCCGAGCGACTCGACGCCGTCACTCCTGACCCCATCCACCGCTCGTTCTTCGTCTCCAGCGGAGCCGAGGCAAACGAAGGTGCGCTGAAGCTCGCACACCGCAAGACGGGGCGCAGACGCTTCGTCGCAGCGTTGGACAGCTTTCACGGCAGAACGCTCGGGGTCCTCGGCTGCCTGGGCCAGAGCAAGTACCGCGAGCCCTGGAGCGGGATCATCCACGAGGCGAGCTTCGTTCCCTTCGGAGATCTCGCCGCCGCCCAGCAAGCCATCGGGGACGACGTGGCGGCGCTGATCGTCGAGCCCGTGCAGGGTGAGGGCGGCATCGTGATCCCGCCGGAGGGCTACATGCAGGGCCTCGCCAAAGCGTGCGAGGCGGCGGGTGCACTTCTGATCCTGGACGAGGTCCAGACCTGTGCCGGGCGCACGGGCCGCTGGCTGGCGCTCGAGCACAGCGGGGTCGTGCCGGACATCCTCACGCTGGGAAAGGGCGTGGGCGGCGGGCTGCCCATTGCCGTCTTCATGGCAACCGAGGAGGTCATGAACTCGATCGTCCCCGGAGATCACGGCGGAACCTATGCAGGCAATCCACTGTGCGCGCGGGGTGCCGCCACCGTGTTGCGCGTGATCGAGGAGGAAGGTCTCGTGGAGCGCGCGGCACGACTCGGAAAGAGCACGCTCTCCCGCCTCTCGGAGTTCGGCCAGCGAAACAGCGACAAGGTCGAAGAGGCGCGGGGCCTCGGGCTGTTGATCGGCCTGGTCTTGCGCGACGCCGAGCGTGCGGCCAGCGTCCATCAGGCCGCCCGCGAGCACGGCATACTCGTCAACCTGACCGCGGACCGTGTGATTCGGATCTTCCCGGCATTGAACATTCCCGAGACCGAGCTCGACCGCGCGCTGGACATCCTCGAAGACGTCGTCGCGGGCAGCTGATGGCACGTCTAACCTTGCGGGTCCCCGCCCGCGAGCGGGCCACCCGCTCTACGTTCGCCTACGGCTCGGCGCGTCCGCCGCAACGCGGCGCTTGCAGCATACTTCTGGTGTGGCTCGCGTTCGCCTGTTCCGGGAGCACCGGGCAGGCGGTGGAGCTGGCGCTCGACCCGGCCGAGTCCACGATCTTCTTCATCGGCGTCAAGAACGACCTGGTTGCCGTGCCCGGCTCGTTCACGGGACTGACCGGCGCGATGGATCCCGAGAAGGGGACGGGGTGGATGGAGGTCGCGGTCTCCAGCGTCGCCACAGGCGATGAAGAGCGCGATAGCAACATACTCACCCACTTCTTCGAGGCCACGCGGTTCCCGCTGGCGCGCTTCGAGCTCGAGAACGTCGACCCCGAGCTGCTGCCTCCGGCGGGCGGCAGTCGCAGCCTGACGGTCACCGGCACCCTGGAGCTACACGGAAGCCAGTTCACCCTGCCGGTTCCGATCCGGGTCTCGCGCGAGGCGGGCGGGTTCCGCGTGCAGACCTCGGGTCCGCTGCTCATCAACGCCGCGGACTTCGGCATGGAGCGCCAGGTCAAGGTCCTGAAGGCGGTCTGCGGCCACGAGACTCTATCCGCCACGGTCCCGATCCAAGTCGACCTCCTGTTTATTCCGTAGAAGGACGCTCGTGGTCCCAAGCCGTCGGAACTTGGGGACGGTCCCGCGTCACCGCAAGTCCCGCCTACGCAAGACTTGCAGGCAACCCGCAAGCGCCGCAAAGCGACGCGCGCAGCGAAGGCCGAAGGCCTGAGCGAAGGTGGGTGGCGCGCGGGTCCCACAAGACTACGAGATGCGCTCCAGTTCCCTGGCGACGTCGCCGCGCCAGGCGCGTACCAGGTTCGCGGGCTCTTCGGGCGGGGTGCACCTGACATAAGCGAAGGAGAGCTCGCGGGGAGGGCGAAGCGCAGGTCGAGCGCCAGTCCTACGCGCGGCGGGGGATCCGGAGGGTACGCGCGCAAGACTGCGGAGGCGTCGGCCAGCGCCCAGATCGTGTCGGGCGTGCGCCGCTCGCAGGCACCGAAGGCTGCGCGATAGGTACCGGCAGGAACGTCCCACGTCTCGGTGTAATCGACCCAGATCAGCTCTTCGCTCGAGTTCTCGAGCTGCGCCAGACCGAGCAGTAGCGGGCGCGGCGAGCGGGGCGTGAAGACCACGTGGTTCGCGCGTACGTCCGTAGTGCGGAGCGAGCGCCGCACTAGCCCCCGAGCCAGGCTCACGGGTCCGGGTCTCGCGACCTCGCCCCGACACAGGAGGAGCGTATCGATCCGCGCCCCCCCAAAACGGACGCCACCAGAGTCTGCGACCAGACCGCTCTCGTCAGACGTAGGTGCTGCCCTTCATGGCGCCCTCGTCGCGGCGGATCTTCACGTTGATGAGTGCCGGCTTGCCCGAAGCAAAAGAGCGCTCGAGCGCGGGCCGGATCTCTTCCGGCCGCTCGCAGTACTCGCCGTGGCCACCCATGGCCTCGACGATCCGGTCATAGCGCGTGTAGTTCAGACGCGTCGCCACGATCCGCTCCACGCCGTACAGGCTCACCTGCGGGCGCAGCATCTGTCCCCAGGCGGCGTCGTTCCCGACGATGCCGACGATGGGTAGGTCGAACCGGATCGCCGTGTCGTACTCGAAACCGTTCAGTCCGAAGGAGCCATCACCGTAGATGATCAGGACCTTCTTGTCCGGGAAGGATGCCTTTGCGGCCAGCGCAAAGGGCATCCCCACGCCAAGCGTTCCCAGCGGCCCGGGATCCATCCAGCAGTTCTCCTTGTACACCGGAATGACCTTGGAGGACTGGGCGACGATATCGCCACCGTCCCCGATCAGGATGGTGTCCTCGTCAACGAAGTCGCGGATCTCGCGCGCCATCCGCAGCGGATCAACGGGTGACTCGTCGGAGTCGAGCTGACTCTCGAAGCCCTCCTCGATCTCCGCCTCGCGGCCCCGCAGCTCGTCGCGCCAGCTGCTGAAGTCGAGCTGGATCGACTCCTCCTTCATGACCTCGAGCAGCTGCTCGAAAGCGAGGCCGAGATTGCCGACGATCGCAACCTCGGGCGAGCGGTTCTGACCGATCAGCACGTTGTCCATGTCGAGCTGGATGATCTTGGCCTCCGCTGCGATGGAGCGACCGAAGCCCAGCCGGAAGTCGAGAGGAGAGCCCGCCAGCACGAAGACATCGCACCTCCCCATCGCTTCCTTGCGCACGCGGTTGAAGAACTGGGGGTCGTCGGAGCGGACCTGTCCCCGACCCATGCCGTTGCAAAACGTCGGCAGACGGGTCTCTTCGATGAAGCGGCGCAGCGCCGCACTCCCGTTCGACCACTTGACGGCCGTGCCCGCCAGCATGATGGGGCGCTCGGCTCGGGCGAGCAGCTCGAGCGTGGCGACGAGATCGTGACGCGATGGAGTCATTGGCGACGGGACCGTGCGGAAGGTCGGAAAGCGAACATCGTCGAGCTCGACCTGACCCATCAACACGTCCATCGGGATCTCCAGGAAGCTGGGGCCGGGCACGCCGGACACGGCATTGCGGAGCGCGAGCTCGATGTACTCGGGAATCCGGCGCGTCTCGTAGCACGAATCCGCCCACTTGGTGATCGGGCGCATAACGCCGACGTGATCCATCTCTTGCAGCGAGCCGCGGCGCAGCGCATTGAACGGTCCCTGTCCGCCGATCACGATGATCGGGCTGTTCGCTCGCCACGCGTTTGCGACACCCGTCATACCATCCGTGACGCCAGGACCCGCGGTGAGGACGGCACAGCCGATCTTGCCGGGGTTGAGCCTGCTCCAGGCGTCGGCAGCGTGGACCGCCGCCTGCTCGTGCCGCACGTCGATGATCCGGATGTCCTCGTCCAGCGCACCGTCGTAGATAGGCATCACGTGCCCCCCACTCAGCGTGAAGATGCAATCGACTCCAGCCCGCTTGAGCGCACGCGCCGCGAGCCTCCCTCCATGTACCGGCATTGGTCTCCTCCAGGGCACAGTCCTGGCCCCAAGACTACCAGCTCGACACACCGCAACCCACGCCGTCAGCGGGACGGCACCAGCGCGTCGGATCTAGCGCCGGGTGGCTAAGAGAAGGCGGCGGCGCGACTTGGTGCCGGGAACGTGGAGCGAACCGCCGGTACGGAAGCCGGTAGCGCGCAGCAGGGCCTCGACGGAGCTCTGCGAGAAGACCAACGGGTGCTTTGTCGCTGCGCGCCGGGCGCGTGCCCACCACTTGTGCAGGCGTTTCGTCAGGTAGCGGCGGCCGGAGTAGACGTCGACCGAGAGGGCCAGGCTGCCGCCCGGCGCCAGGACCCTGGCCACCTCGCGCAGACCGGAGCGCGCGTCCTGAACGTGGTCGAGCACGTTCATCAACAGGACACGGTCGAAGCTGCCAGCTCGAAAGGGAAGTCCCTCCAGCGCACCCGCGGTGTGCTCGGCACGCGGACTCAGACCGAGAGATGTGAGTGAGGCGGTCAGGCTGTCGACTGTGAAGCCGCGCACATCCCGGTCGACGAAATCGAGGGCTGTGTTCAGACCACAGCCGATGTCGAGGATCTTCTCGCCGGAGCGGATCGGTACGCGCTTCTCGACCTCGCACAGGATCGCGACCCAGACCTCGCGTCGCTCGGGCGCCTCGGCGCCTCCCCGGCGCACATACTCCTGCCAGCTCTGCAGGTGGCCGGTCTGCGCCCTCTGCCAGACCGAGCGTCTCACTGCCGTGCTCACTGCGTTGTCACCTCGAGGCGGCGGACCTCGAGGAGGAGGTCGGGAAATTGCAGCCCCACCCGCTCCGCATCGTCAAGCGCCCGCCGCGCATCCGCCGCGCGGTACGCGCTCAGCCAGGCAATGACGCGATTCCGGTGGGCGGTCCTGAGCTCGGCCGCGTCGCAGCGGCTGCCATCACAGGGGCCGAGCTGCTCGTACAGCGCTACCGCCCCGTCAAAGTGCGCGCCGGCGTTCCTGTGATCCTGAAGACCGACGAGGACAGTGCCCTTTCTGACGCGTGCCTGCGCGAGCAGACGCGCTGTCTCAGCATTCTCGGGATACTCCCGATGGAGCCGCTCCAGACGATCGATGCCGGCGTCGAGCTGGCCACGCTCGACCAGGTCGAAGGCCATGTCGAGTCGGCGTTCCACGACCAGCTGAACGACGGGTGTACTGGATTCGAGCTCGGGAGCATAGCGGCGCGCTTCCAGCCGCAGCGCAAGAGCCCGTTCCGTGCTCTCTTCGCGCGCGGAGAGATCGAGCAAGATCGCGGCCAGGCTGCGTCGGACGGCCGGATCGTCGGGTGAGATCGAGAGGGCGGTGCGCAGATCCGCCTCGGCTGCGCGTAGACCCGCCCGTCCACTCTGCGCAGGGTGCGCGGCCCGAGCCGCATAGGCGGAGACCAGCGCGGTCGAAAGACGCGTGTTCCAGGGGGTGCGCTCCAGGGCCTCGGCGTACCCGGCGATGGCCGTGTCGTAGTCGCCCTGCTCCATCGCTCGTGCCGCGCGGGCCACCACCGGAGTCACGCTCTCCGTCGAGGTCCGCTCGGGCTGGACCTGGCGAGGCCCGCAGGTCGACAGAGAGGCGGACAGCAAGAGCAAAAGTAAGACCGTGGCGGGCGAATTTGCCCTGGCTGCGGGGCTCCAGACCATTCGCGCCTCCATCCGGAACGGCGGCCAAGATACAGGAGCCCCCGAGGCGGGCCAAGCGACGGCCCCCATCAGCTGCACGCAGCAGGCTTACAGAAGCACGCAGAAGCGGCCGATACGTAGACCGATGGCGGAGACGTCGCCGAAAGCGGAAGCCGACGCGGAAGCGGAAGCTGCTGAGTCAGACGTTGAGCTCTACACCTCGCCGTGGGTGAGCGGAACGCGCGCAGCCGCCTACTTCGGGCCCATCAGCTCGGAGCTCTTTCTACCCGACGACAGCCTCGAGGACCGCACGGCGGCCTGGATACGGGCGGAACGCGAGCTCCTGGAGTCACTTAGGGACAAGGCCCGCACCCTTGGGGCAAACGCCGTCGTTGGACTCGAGGTCACCCTCGATCCCTTCGCCCAAAACGAGGAGAAGGATGGCACCGGGCTGCGCCTGCACGCGGTGGGTACGGCCGCCAAGCTGGAGCCCCTATTTTAGCGAGCAGCCCCAAGCTGCTATCCTCCCCGCCGTGAAGAAGTCGACGAAACTGCCGCACCGCAACCGCAAGCGCAGCTCACGACACCGGGCCAGGCTCAAGGCCAAGCATCGCCGAGCTCGCCTGCGCCGTAGCCGCGGCGAGCGGCGCTACCCCTGATTTGAGCACTCGCGCGTACGCGCGCAGCGGTGTCGATACGGGCCAGGCTGATCTTGCGCTATCTCGCCTGCTGCTAGAGGTGTCTCCAACACAGGCGTTCGGCGCGCCGAACGAGGTGGGCGTGGGTCACTTTGCAGCGGTGATCCGGATCGGGCCCTTGCAGCTCGCCATCACCACAGACGGAGTCGGGACCAAGATCCTTGTCGCGGAGCTGGCCGGCAGGTATGACACCATCGGCATCGACTGCGTGGCCATGAACGTGAACGACCTGATCTGCGTGGGTGCCACGCCGTTGGCCATGCTCGATTACATCGCCTGCGCCAAAGCCGATCCCGACGTGTTCTCGGACATCGGCCGCGGCCTTGCGGAAGGGGCGCGTCAGGCGGGTGTGAGCATCGTCGGCGGCGAGACGGCACAGGTGCCGGACCTGCTGCGCGGTCTCGCGCCGGGCAAGGGACTCGACCTGGTGGGCATGGCCATCGGCATTGTGCCCGATGGCTCACTCGTCGACGGCAGCGCCATCGAGCCGGGAGACCCGGTGATTGCCCTGGCGTCGAGCGGCGTGCACTCGAACGGACTCTCCCTGGCACGCAGCGCCCTGCTCCCGAAGTTCCGCCTGGACGAGTACCTGGAGGAGCTCGGCTGCACGTTGGTCGACGAGCTGCTCAAGCCCACTCATATCTACGTGCCGCAGATGCAAGCGCTCGCGGAGGCAGGCATCCGTCCGCGCGCCATCGCGCACGTCTCAGGAGACGGCCTGCTCAACCTGCGCCGCGTGGAGGCACCGGTCGGCTTTGAGCTCACCGACCTACCCGAGCCACAGCGCATCTTCTCGCTCATCGAGCGCACGGGGGAGGTCGACCGTGCCGAGATGCGAACGGTTTTCAACATGGGGGTCGGGCTTGCGGTGGTGGTCGCGGAGCCCGACGCTCTGAAAGCGCTCGCCGCGATCCAGGCTACCGGGCTGGACGCGTGGCGCGTCGGCCACGCCGTTGCGGATCCCGAGCGACGTGTCAGGATTCCGGCGGACGGACTCATCGGTCACTCGAAACAGTTCGTCCCCGACCGGTGATTCGCTTCGAGGTCGAGGCATCGGACGGCGGCAGCCGTGCGCGTGCCGGCCGCCTCGAGACCGAGCGAGGTGCGGTCGACACCCCGGTCTTCATGCCCGTGGGAACGCAGGCGGCCGTGCGCGGCTTGACCCCGAAGCAGCTCGCAGAGGCGGGTACACGGATCGTGCTCGCAAACGCCTACCACCTTGCGCTCCGTCCGGGTGAACAGCTGATCGAGAAGGCGGGGGGCCTCCACGCGTTCATGGCCTGGGACGGGCCACTGTTAACCGATTCCGGTGGCTTCCAGGTTTTCAGCCTACCAAAGGTCCAGATCGGACCCGATGGCGTGAGCTTTCGCAGCGAGGTCGACGGCGAGCGGATCCTGCTCACGCCCGAGCGCGCGATCGAGATCCAGCACGCGCTCGGTGCGGACATCATCATGGCGTTCGACGAGTGCACCCCCTACCCGGCAACCGAGGAGCTCGCGCGGCGCGGCGTGGAGAACACATTGCGCTGGGCCGAGCGGTGCGTGGCTGCTCACCAGGGCAGCGACCAGGCACTCTTCGCAATCGTACAGGGGTCGACCTACCCCGAGCTGCGGCGTCACTGCGCCGAGGAACTGGCAAAGCTCGATCTGCCGGGCTACGCGATCGGCGGTGTCTCTGTCGGTGAGGGCCTCTGTGAGCTCAAGCGCATCGTCTCACTCACCGAGCCGCACCTGCCGGAGGACAAGCCCCGCTACCTGATGGGCGTGGGGCTCCCCGAAGATCTGCTGGAAGGGGTCGAGCGAGGGATGGACATGTTCGACTGTGTGATCCCGACGCGCTACGCGCGCTCGGCCACGCTGTTCACGCGCCGCGGCCGCATCCGGGTCCGGAACCGGCGCTACCGCCGCGATGCCTATCCGGTGGACACCTCGTGCGACTGCTACACGTGCCGGACCTTCACACGAGCGTACCTGCACCACCTGTACGGTGCCAACGAGATCCTCGGCACGATCCTGGGCGCGCTCCACAACGTGAGCTTCTACCAGCGCCTGATGCACTCCGTACGGCAGGCGATCCTCGAGCAGCGCTTCGGGGAGTTCAAGCGGGACTTCCTCGGCGAATACGCCGACGCCGGTCGCGCCGCATAGGCTCCCCCGAGCTGGCCAGCCAGTAGAACTCCTTCGAGGTGACTCGCTTGCCTTCCGGCCGGAGCTCGCGCACCCGCTCGAAGCGTGTGCGCAGCTGCTCGCGAAAGCGGTCGGCCTCGGGACCCGGAAAGCCCTTTACGACCAGGCTGCCGCGCGGCGCGAGCAGCTCGTCTGCGATGCGTAGCGCCGCTTGCTCGAGCTCGTCTGCGGCGGAGCGATCCACGTCGAGAATCCCGCTGAGCTTCGGTGCCGCGTCGCAGAGCACCGCGTCGGCCTGCCCGCCCAGAGCCTCCCGAATCCGGGCCGGCGCGGCGGGATCGGTCATGTCGAGCTGGAGCAGTCTGACGGGAGGGCCGAGCGCGGAGACGCGCTCGATATCCACGCCGACGATGTGGGCAGAGGGATCCAGGCGCTCTACCAGCACCTGCAGCCATGCGCCGGGGGCGCTGCCGAGATCCACGACCGACGCGCTCCGGGGCAGGGCGGGCATGCTGCGCAGCAAGCTCTGGAGCTTGTAGGCGGCCCGCGAGCGGTAGCCCTCCTGCTTGGCACGCCGGTAGAAGACGTCGCGGCGCTCGTAGCGAGGCGTCCCGCTCCCCTACTTCTTGACCGACGCCCGAATCCGGACCAGCCCGTTCTTGGACCCGGGGACAGCGCCGCTGACGAAGATCAGGTTCCGCTCGGCATCGATCCGCTCGATCCGCAGCCCGAGCTGGGTGACGCGCGCGCTGCCCATGTGCCCCGCCATCTTCTTTCCGGGCGGGATGCGGCCAGGATAGGTCCCCGCGGACATCGCGCCTCCGTGACGAAAGAACTCGTGCGTCCCGTGCGTGGAGCTGTGCGTCTTGAACTTGTGACGCTTGATCACGCCGGTAAAGCCGCGCCCTTTGCTGACGCCGCGCACGTCGACTTTCTGCCCAGCCTCGAAGCTCTCCGCGGAGGTGATCTCCTGCCCGAGCTCGAACTCCGCGAGATCCTGCTCCGACAACCTGACCTCGTACAGGAAGCGCTTTGGCGAGGCACCACTCTTCGAGAAGTGCCCCTGTTGCGGCTTGCTGGTCTGCTTCTTCTTGCGCTCCTCGAAGCCGAGCTGAACAGCCGAGTAGCCGTCAACTTCCGCGGTCTTCTTCTGCAACACAGTGCACGGTCCCGCGCGCAGCACCGTGACCGGCACTCGGTCGCCGCTTTCACGGAAGACCTGGGTCATGCCGAGCTTGCGGCCGAGGATCTCGAGACTCATGAGGCGTCAGGCTCCGTTGGCAGGATTAAAAAGCGGCCAGGACGCGGCTGCCCGGGACCGAGGGCGCGGCATTATAGCGGTGCCCGTCCCTGAGCGCGATAGCGCTGTCCCGCTATACTCTCGCGCTTCGTCAAACCCGACCCGCCCTTCCCCGGCGGAAGGGCGGGTCTTGGTGCGTCCGGAGGCAAGGAAGTCCGGTGCGGCTGGCTGAGCTCGTCGATAGGGCCCTCTCGCGCGAACGCACCATGCGCCTCTTGCGCGTGAAGAGGGGGGCTGCTTTCCTCGTCTCCCAGCTGCGCGCCGTGCATCCCGGCCCGATCCTGGTGGTCACACCCGGCTCGCGACAGGCCGCGGCCTTTGCCGCCGATCTGGGAGTCTTCGCGTCAGCCGCGTCAGGCAGCGAGCAGGGGGAGGCCGACATCCGGATCCTGCCGCGCTGCGACACCCCGCCCTTTGATCGTTTCTCGCCTCACCCCGAGATCGCGTACAGGAGGATGAGCCTCCTGTACGCGCTGCTCGCCGCCGAGAAGACGACCCCACTCACGGTGGTGGCACCGTGGAAGGCCCTCGTCCGGCGCGTCCCACCGCGCGCAGAGCTGCGCGGCCGCGTAACACACCTCGAACGCGGGCTTCCGATGGACCGCGACGCGCTGCTCGGCGTACTGACCTCCGCGGGCTACCAGCGAACGGCTCTGGTCGAGGAGCGCGGGGAGGTCGCCTCCCGGGGAAGCATCCTCGACCTGTTCCCACCGCAGCTCGACAGGCCGGTCCGGCTCGAGTTCGACTTCGACGAGCTCGGATCGATCCGCGAGTTCGACCCGGAGACACAGCGCTCCGACCGCGAGCGCGACTCGATCGTGGCTATTCCTCCCATGGCCTACCGTCTGCCACACGACCTGGACGGCCTGCTGCAACGCGTGCGTCAGCTAGGCCGCGAGCAGAGCGTGCCGGAATCCAACATCTACGCCCTTACCGAGTCGCTCGCCCGACGCCATCTGTCACCGGGCATCGAGAATCTGGAGGCGTTGTTCCACGAGCGCATGGAGACCGTCTTCGACTACCTGCCAGAAGAGACCCTGGTGATCGTGGACGATCCCGAGTCGGCCCGCGAGACCGGCGCGCGGTACACCGAAACGATCTTCGACGCCCACTCGCGCGCCGTGCAGCAGGAGCGCCTGGTCAGCGATCCCGTCGAGCTCTACACGACCGATGACAGCGCCTGGGACGCCCTGTTGGCGCGGCGGCCCGTGCTGCTCGACTCCCTCGGCATGCTCGACCCCGTCTCGGACGAGGAGCGCATCGACCTCGGGTTCGGCGACCACCGCGAGCTCCGGCGGGAGATCCAACAGCGGCTGGGCTCCGGTCGCGCGCTCGCCCCGCTCGCGGAGCGACTTCGGGACTGGACCCGACGCGAGCAGCGCGTTCGTATCACCTGCCCGTCGCTGTCGGCGGCCGAGCGTCTGGTCGAGATCCTGTCCGACTACGATCAGGAGCTCGAGATCCGGCGCTCGCACGGAGAGGGTGGGCAGGCCTGGCCCGCGCTGCCGGAGCCCGGCGCGATCGACGTCGCGGTGGCGGCGCTCGACGGCGGTTTCGAGCTGCCGTCGGAAGGCCTCGTCGTGCTGACCGAGCACGACATCTTCGGCGCGCGGCTGCAACGCCGCGCACTCCGCGCGACCCGCCGAGGACAGGCTGTCGAGCGGCTCGCGCAGATACAGGAGGGCGATTACCTCGTGCACGCGGAGCACGGGATCGGCAGCTACGGTGGGCTCGTCCAGCTAGTCGCAGGTGGCATCCAGCAGGAGCTGCTGCTGCTGCGCTATCACGGGGGCGACAAGCTCTACATCCCGGTCTCCCGGCTCGGTCAGATCCAGCGTTACAGCACCGCCGAGGCGAAGACGCCGAACCTGGATCGGCTGGGTGGCCAGAGCTGGACTCGGACCAAGGCGCGCGTACGCCGAGCTGTACGCGACATGGCCGAGGAGCTGCTCGCAGTGATCGCCGCGCGCCAGGTGCTGAAGGGGCACTCATACCCCGGACGAGACGCGGACTACGACGAGTTCGAGGCCAGCTTCCCGTACGAGGACACACCCGACCAGAGTCGCGCCACCGACGACGTGCTCTCGGACCTGCAACGGGAGCAGCCGATGGACCGCCTAGTGTGCGGGGACGTCGGGTTCGGCAAGACGGAGATCGCCTGCCGCGCCGCCTACCGAGTGACGACCGCTGGCCGCCAGGTAGCCTTCCTGGTACCGACGACGGTGCTATGCCAGCAGCACCTCGAGACGCTGACGCAGCGCTTCGCGAACACGGCCGTCTCGGTGGCTTCCCTCTCACGCCTCTCCAGCCCCAAGGAGGTGAAACAGGTACGCGAAGGGCTCGCGTCGGGGCGCATCGACATCGTGGTCGGTACTCACCGCCTGCTCTCGAAAGACATCGACTTCCGCAGCCTCGGGCTCCTGATCGTCGACGAGGAGCACCGCTTCGGTGTCGCCCACAAGGAGCGGATAAAGCAGCTGCGCAAGCTCGTCGACGTGCTGACGCTCTCGGCCACGCCCATCCCGCGCACGCTGCAGCTGGCATTCTCGGGGATGCGGGATCTGTCGTTGATCACCACTCCGCCTCCCGATCGGACCTCGGTGCGCACGCAGGTCTGCCGAGCGAGCGACGAGATCATCCGCGAGGCAGTCGACCGCGAGCTGCGTCGCGGGGGACAGATCTTCTTCGTGCACAACCGCGTGGAGACAATTCACGAGTTCGGCGGTTACCTGCAGCGCCTGCTGCCGACCGCGAGGATCGCCGTCGCGCACGGACGGATGCCGAGCCGGCAGCTCGAGAGCGTGATGCTCGATTTCGTCAAACGCGAGTACGAGGTGCTGCTGTGCACCACGATCATCGAGTCAGGGCTGGACATCCCCAACGCCAATACCATCCTGATCGACCGCGCCGACCGCCTCGGCCTGGCGCAGCTCTACCAGCTGCGCGGGCGCGTCGGCCGCAGCGACCGGCGCGCATACGCGTACCTGTTCCTGCCCGCGAGCGGGCTGCTCTCGAGCGAGGCTCGACAGCGCCTCGAGGCAATCCAGGACCTGTCCGAGCTGGGGGCGGGCTTTCGGCTCGCCAGCGAGGACCTCGAGATCCGCGGCGCCGGAAACCTGCTCGGGGCCGAGCAGTCCGGTCAGATCGGAGCCGTCGGCTACGACCTCTACATGGAGATGCTGGAGGAAGCCGTGCAGAAGCTTTCGGGGGAGCGCTCCGAAGAGGACGTCGAGCCAGAGCTCCGCCTGCCAGTCCCGGCGCTGCTTCCAGAGAGCTACGTCGGGGATCCGAACCAGCGGCTCGTGCTCTACAAGCAGCTCTCCTCGGCGCGCGACGACGCCGAGCTGATCGCGATCCGCGACGACCTACTTGACCGCTTCGGCCCGATCCCCCTTGAGGGCAAGAACCTCGTCGACGTGATCCGTCTCAAGATCCGTTGCCGCCAGGTCGGTATTGAGTCCATGGACGTGTCGAACAGCGAGCTCGTGCTCAAGGTCGGAGAGCGCTCCAGCATCGACCCGGGCGTGCTCGCGATGTTGCTGCAGCAGCCGGATACGCAAATCCGCGTCAGCCCGGATCACCGCGTGTACCTCAAGCTTCGGCGCAACGAGGACGCTCTCGCAGAGGGCTTCGGGCTGCTCGATCTGCTGGCGCCCGAGGCCGCCGAGACCGGGACCCAGAACCTGCCCCCCCCGGAGAGGGCGGTACGATGAATTTAGGGGCAACGGCCGTCACTGTGCGCGCCGCCAGCGCGGCGCTTGCGCTAGTGGTGGGGAGCACCGCGTGCGGGGGGAACCTCGAGAACCGCTGGGTGGCCCAGATCGACGGCGCCAGCATTGTCTTCAGCGAGCTGCAACGCGCCGTGACCGAGCGGCTCGACGACTACCCGGAGCTGCGAAGCGAGCAGGTCCTCGACGAGGAGCTCTACAGGCTGGTCTCGGAGCAGGTCGTACTGAATCGAGCGGACGAGCTGGGGGTCAAAATCCACGATGCGGAGGTGCAGCGACGACTCAGCGCGATTCACGGCCCCGACTTCAACGGCTCTGATCCCGGCTACTTCGAGGAGGTACGGCGGCGAATGATCCAGGAGCGCACGGCCCTGCTGGATCTGGCTGGACTCTTGAGCCTTTCCGAGGATGCACTCCTGCGCCACTTCGAGGAGCACCGAGACCTGTATCGAAGGCCCGAACAGGTCCAGATCAGACAGATCGTGGTAGACAACGAGTCGCTAGCCCGGAGTCTGCGCGCCAAGCTGGTCCACGGTGCGGACTTTCCGGGGCTTGCGACAGGGCACAGTCTGGCACCCGAGGCCGGAGCTGGGGGCCTGCTGCCTCCCTTCGCTCGCGGGGAGCTTCCAGAAGTCTTCGACAGGGCCTTCAGCCTGAGCGCGCGGGAGCTTTCGCAGGTGATCGAGTCCCCGTATGGTTTTCACATCTTCAAGCTCGAGTCCAGGATCCCGCAGCGCGAGCCGGAGTTCAGCGAGCTCCGCGAGGACATCACTCTGGAGCTGCAGCAGCGCCGGCTGGAAGAGCTGCGTCGAGACTGGCTGCGCGGGCTGCGGGGCGCGGCGGAGATCAGGCTGAACGAACCCTTGCTGGAGGAGCTTCGATGAGGGCGCGGCTCGGCGTCGTGGTTACAGCGTGGCTGCTCGTGTCCGGCCTGGCGGTCGCGGACGAAGTCGACGGCATCGCGGCGATCGTTGGCGAAGAGGTGATCCTCCGCTCCGAAGTGAGGAGTGCAGCTGCCCAGCTGCTCGCGCAGGTGCAGGCTCGGAACGGCTCGGTGACCCCGCAGATGGCCCGAGAGGTACGCGACCAGGCGCTGGACTCGCTGATCGACGACAAGCTGATCCTGAAGATTGCAGAGCGCAACGACATGGAGGCCTCCGATCCCGAGATAGATGAGACCATCGCGGGGATCGCGCGCGACGAAGGCGTCAGCGTTGAGGACATCTATAAGGCCGTGCAGGCCCAGGGTCTCAGTCGCGAGGCGTACCGCACCCAGCTCGGACAGCAGCTCACAAAGATGCGAGTGGTCCAGGGGTCCGTACAGAGCCGCGTCAAAGTGAGCGACGAGGAAATAGCCGAGCTGTTCTGGACGCGCTACGGAAGCGCCTCCCCCGGGGAGCGTCTTCGGGTACTTCACATCCTGCTGGCGTGGCCACCGAATACGAGCCCGGAGATGCGCACGCAGCTCCGACAGGCGGCCGAGTCTGTACGCGATCAGGCCATCGAGAGCGGCGACTTCGCCTCGCTGGCACGGCGGATCTCCGCTGCTCCCACCGCCTCGAACGGGGGACTCACCGTGTTTCGCTCGGGTGAGGCTCCCCCCGCGATCGAAACAGCGCTCGCGAAGCTGGGTCCCGGAGAGATCAGCCCCGTCGTGGAGACCAGGTTCGGCCTCAACCTGTTTCAGTTAATCGACCGTTTCGATCCGTCCACCATCCAGCTCGAGGACGTGAAGGAGCAGCTGCGCTTCGAGCTGCGGGACAAGAAGTCGGGGCCGGAGCTCGAGAAGTGGCTGCTGGAGCTGCGCGAAACCCAGTACATCGAGATCGTGGAAGTACCGTGAGCGAGGCTGGTGGGGTGGCGCGTCTCGGCGTCACGGTCGGCGACCCCGCTGGCATCGGGCCGGAAGTCGTCTCCGCGGCCCTGCGCAGCCTGAGCCCCGCCAGCCTCACGTTCCGGGTGTATGGAGACATCGGCGCGCTCGAGCGCGCGGGCGGTGTGCCCGACCACGTCGAGGTGCACGATACGGCATCGGCGCCCGCGACCCCCGGCAACCCCGATCCTGCGACGGCCCCTGGTGTGATCGAGGCGATCCGGCGCGCCGCGCGTGACTGCCTGTCCGGCGACCTGGACGCGATGGTGACGGGGCCGATCTCCAAGCAGGTCATCGGAGACGCCGGCTTCCCCTACCCCGGTCACACCGAGCTGCTCCAGCAGGCTACCGCCGAGATCCTCGGTCGCAGCGGCGGTCGAGCAGTAATGCTGCTCGTCGGGGGCTCGCTCCGGGTCGGCCTCGCAACGGTTCACTGCGCGCTCAGAGACGTGCCAGACCTGCTGACCCGCGAGGGCATTGCGGAGGTGCTCCGGGTGATGCACCGCGATCTGTCGGAACGCTTCGGCCTCCACGCGCCGCGTATCGCCGTCTGCGGGCTCAATCCTCACGCCGGAGAAGGGGGGCGCTTCGGCGATGAGGAGGAGACCATCATCACGCCCGCGATCACGCTCTCCCGCGCCAGCGGGATCGATGCCAGCGGCCCGTTTGCCGCCGACAGCCTCTTTTACCGCGCGGCAAGGGGCGAGTTCGATGCCGTGCTAGGCATGTACCACGATCAGGCTCTCGCTCCGATTAAGGTCCACGCCTTCGGGAAGGCGGTGAACGTGACGCTGGGCCTGCCGCTCATCCGCACGAGCGTCGACCACGGCACCGCGTTCGATATCGCCGGGAGGGGCCGCGCCAATCCCGCATCGATGCTCGAAGCGCTAGCATTGGCGCGTGACCTCGTGAAATCGCCGAAGTCGCGACGAGGCGTCGAGGTCCGCTAGCAAGGGCCGCAAGGAGGAGTGAGGGGGTGCCTACCGGTCCACAGGACATCCACGTCAGAGGAGCACGCGAGCACAACCTGAGATCGATCGACGTCCGGATTCCGCGCAACAAGCTCGTCGTGATCACCGGGTTGTCGGGCTCCGGCAAGTCGTCTCTGGCCTTCGACACGATCTACGCAGAGGGGCAGCGGCGCTACGTCGAGAGTCTCTCCGCCTACGCGCGCCAGTTCCTCGAGCAGCTGGGCAAGCCCGACGTCGACGGCATCGACGGGCTCTCGCCGGCGATCTCGATCGAGCAGAAGACCACGAGCAAGAACCCGCGTTCGACGGTCGGCACCGTGACCGAGATTTACGACTACCTGCGCCTGCTCTTTGCGCGCATCGGCGTGCCACACTGCGTGAACTGCGGAAAGCCCATCCGAGCCCAGACGATCAACCAGATGGTACGCCGCATCCTACAGCTGGGCGAGGAGACTCGCATTCAGGTGCTGTCCCCGGTGGTGCGAGACCGCAAGGGAGAGTACAGGCGCGAGCTCCGCGAGTTCGCCCGACAGGGTTTCGTGCGCGTGCGCATCGACGGCACCATGCACGAACTCGACGAGCCGCTGGAGCTGGACCGAAAGAAGCGCCACGACATCGATCTGGTGGTCGACCGCCTCGTTGTCCGCGAGGGAGTCGACCAGCGCCTGGCCGACTCTCTGGAGACCGCGATCCGCGCGAGCCAGGGCTTCGCGCGCATCGACGTGGGTCCCGGAGATGAAGAGATACTCTTCTCAGAGCTGGCGGCCTGCAGGGACTGCGGAGCGAGCTATCCCGAGATCAATCCTCGCCTGTTCTCATTCAACAGCCCTCAGGGCGCGTGCCCGGACTGCGACGGTCTCGGCACGAGGGACTTCTTCGACCCCGAGCTGCTCGTGCCAGACCCCGGCATGTCGCTCAACGACGGCGCCATCATCCCCTTCCGAGGTCGAGGCCACGCGTCGCGCTATTACCTCTCCATGTTGAAGTCGCTCGGCGAGCAGCTGGGCTTCGACCTCGACACGCCGTGGAAGAAGATCCCGTTGCGCGTGCGCAGACAGCTGATGCACGGCACCAAGGAGGCCATCCGCTTCCGCTTCGGGCGCCGCAATCGCTTCAAGTTCGAACGGGTCTGGCCCGGCGTGATCGGCATGCTCGACCGACGCTACCGTGACACCGAGAGCGACCGCATCCGTGAGAGCCTGCACGAGTACATGAGCAACACCAGCTGCGACACCTGCGAGGGCGCGCGCCTGCGGCCCGAAGCGCGCTCCGTGATCGTCGCGGGCATCGGGATCGACGCGCTCTGCAGATTCACGGTCGGCCAGTCCGTGGCCTTCTTCGAGGAGATCAGGCTCGGAAAGCAAGACCAGGAAATCGCCGGACGGATCCTGCGCGAGATCAGCGAGCGGCTCTCGTTCCTGCAGAACGTGGGGCTCGAGTACCTGACCCTGGATCGGACGGCGGCTACGCTGTCGGGGGGCGAGAGCCAGCGAATCCGGCTCGCCACACAGGTAGGCTCCGCGCTGACGGGTGTGCTCTACATTCTCGACGAGCCTTCCATCGGGCTGCACGCGCGGGATCACAAGCGCCTGCTGCGCACCCTCACCTCGCTGCGTGATGCCGGCAACACGGTGATCGTGGTCGAACACGACGAGTCGACCATTCGCGCTGCGGACCATGTGATCGACCTCGGCCCGGGCGCGGGCCGGCACGGCGGTGAGGTCGTGGCCGAGGGCACGCCAAAGCAGATCGAGAAGGTGAAGGGCTCGCTCACGGGACAGTTCCTCTCAGGCAAGCGGTCGATCCCGACGCCGGCGCGTCGGCGGCCGGGCTCAAACAAATTCATCACCGTCGTCGGGGCCTCCGCGAACAACCTGCGCAACGTGACCGTGCGGGTCCCCATCGGCGTCCTCACCGTCGTCACCGGCGTCTCCGGCAGCGGGAAGTCCACACTCGTGAACGATACGCTCTACCGCGGTCTGGCCCAGAAGCTCTACCGCGCCAAGGACAAGCCCGGCCGGCACAAGAGGGTCGACGGTCTCCAGCACATCGACAAGGTGATCGACGTGAACCAGGCGCCCATCGGCCGGACGTCTCGTTCGAACCCTGCGACCTACACGGGCATCTTCACGGGCATCCGGGATCTGTTCACCCAGCTGCCCGAGAGCCGTCAGCGCGGCTACAAACCCGGACGCTTCAGCTTCAACGTGAAGGGCGGGCGCTGCGAGGCGTGTCAGGGGGACGGCATCCTGCGCATCGAGATGCACTTCCTGCCCGACGTGTTCGTCACCTGCGAGGAGTGCAGCGGGAAGCGCTACAACCCGCCCACGCTCGAGATCAGGTACAAGGGCAAGTCCATCGCCGACGTGCTCGAGATGACGGTCGACGAGGCACTCGAGTTCCTGGAGCACATCCGGCCCGTACAGAGCGGGCTGCAGACGCTTCAGCAGGTCGGGCTGGGCTACATCCATCTCGGCCAGCCCGCCACCACCCTGTCGGGCGGCGAGGCGCAGCGCATCAAGCTGGCCAAGGAGCTCTCGAAACGGGCCACCGGGCGTACGCTCTACATCCTGGACGAGCCCACCACGGGGCTGCACTTTGCAGACGTCGAGAAGCTGCTCGAGGTGCTGAACCGGCTCGTCGAGCGCGGCAACACCGTCGTCGTGATCGAGCACAACCTGGACGTGATCAAGACCGCGGATCACATCGTGGACCTCGGCCCCGAGGGCGGCGACAAGGGTGGCGAGATCGTGAGCGTCGGAACGCCGGAAGAGATCGCGAACAGCCCGCTTTCCTACACGGGTCAGGCGCTCGGATCCGTCCTGTTCGACGCATGAGCGACGAGGAATCCAGACCCGAGCTCACGCCGCCGCTGCAGCCACGCTTCGGGCTGGCGCTCGCGGTCCTCACGGGGCTGCTCCAGGGTACCGCGATCCTGTTCCTGGCCGCCCTCGGCTTTCCCTTCGGGATCGGGCTGGTAGGCATGGCTGCCCTGCTGGCTTACGGGGCTGCCTTCGTGCTCTGCATCCCACGCATCGCGCAGCCGCCCACGCTCGGCCTCGCACTGCTCCGCCCGCCGCGACTGGCGTGGATCGCCGCGCTCCTGCTCGTGTGGGCCCTCCTGCTCACGAGCGAGGTCGACAATCTGGTCAAGCTGGTCCTCCCCGTCCCGGAGACGATGCGGCCGCCCGACAGTCCCGCGCCGCCCTCGTTTGTCGCGCTCCTGCTCGTCTCGGTGTTCGTCTACCCCGTGACCCAGGAGCTCCTGTTCCGTGGGGCGCTCCAACCGCTCATGATCCAGGCACTCGGAGCCCGGAGGGGCATCCTGTTCACAGTGCTCCTGAACGCGCTCGCGATCTCCATCGCGGTGTTCAACCCCTGGGCCCTCGCACCGACGGCGCTGAACGCGCTCATGCTCGGCGTACTTCGCTACACCTCCGGCTCACTGCTGCCCTCGCTGCTCCTGCACGTCTCCTGGGGCGTGGTGGGAGTCGGCGCTGCCTACGGGGCCTTCGGGATCCCGGGCTTCGACGAGACCTCCGCAGCCCACACCCCCCTCGGCTGGCTGGTTCTCGCGGCCTTGTTCACGGGCGTGGGCCTGCGCCTGTGTCGCTTCGCGGCCCCCAACGCCACCACCATCCCGGACAAGCCAGACAACGACTCCGTTGTGTGATAATCGCCCTTCCCCCGGAGAGGCGCGTGAGGCTCAACGCAGGGACGAGCGGCTACAGCTACAAGGAGTGGAAGGGTCCCTTCTACCCAGAGCGACTTCCCCCGAGGGAGATGCTCCGCTTTTACGCGGAGCGCCTGCCCGCGGTCGAGATCAACAACACGTTCTATCGTCTGCCAAAAACGGAGGTGCTCTCCTCCTGGGCAGATCAGGTGCCGGAGCACTTTCGCTTCTCCATCAAGGCTTCGCGCCGCATCACCCACTTCAAACGCCTCAAGGACGTCAACGACGAGACGGAATATCTACTGCGAGTCACGAGCACCCTGGGCGAACGCCTCGGCGCAATCCTGTTCCAGCTGCCCCCGAACCTGAAGGCAGACCTACCGCGGCTCGAATCCTTCCTCGAGCTCCTCCCGAAGGACCTCCCGGCCGCCTTCGAGTTCCGCCACGACTCCTGGCGCAATGACAAGATCGAGCAAGTGCTCGCGGACCGAAACCTCGCCCTTTGCGTCTCTGACACCCTCGAAAAGCCAGCCAGCGTTCCGCTCCCAGGCGCGAGCTGGGGCTACCTCCGCCTGCGCCGCGAGAACTACACGCGCGCTGAGCTCGCAGCCTGGGCCCAGCGCATCCAAACCCACGGCTGGAACGAGGCCTTCGTCTTCTTCAAGCACGAAGACGAAGCCGCCGGCCCAAGAATGGCCGCCGACTTCCTCGACCTCGCCCGCCGTACCGAAGAACGCAAGCAACCCATCGAATCCCGTCCCAAACAACGCCGCCGCGCGGGATAGTCAACGACGAACGGAACTTGGGGACGGTCCTTAGCCGGAACTTTCCTTCTAACGCGCGCATCGTCGCCTGCAGGGAGCGGAGTCCGCCGGGGGGACATTCCCGGCCTCCAACGGGGGCGCGTTCTAGCTCTAGCGCTAGCCGACAACTACCGCGACGCGCGCCCGGATGGTCTCTTCGACCTCTTGCATGGTTCCGCTGGCGTCGACCTCCACGAGACCCATGCGTTCGTACTCGGCGTCGACGCGCTCCAGGAATGCGGCCTTCTCGAAGGGCTCGACCGCAGTCGAACCGGCGCGTTCGAGTGCGAGGGCGACGGGAAGTCGCAGCCATAGCGCGAGGTCGGGCTGTGGCAATTCGTCGATCCGCAGCTGCTCCGTTAGCGTGGCACGATCGATACCCTGCGCCGCCTGGTAAGCCAGGGTCGAGTAGTAGTAGCGATCCGAGATGACGACGGAGCCGCGCTCGAGCTCGGGGAGAATCAGCTGCGCGGCGTGCTCGCGGCGGTCCTCGACAAAGAAGCGGAGCACGTCCTCGGGCGTCGCGGAGAGCTCGCCGCGCGCCCAGCTACGATAGCGGCGGCCCCAGATTCCGTCGGTCGGCTCGTGCGTCTCTATTGCCGCCAACCCTCGTTCGCGTAGCAGCGTGACGACGCGTGCGATCTGTGTCGTCTTGCCGCTGCCGTCGATGCCCTCCAGGACGATGAAGAGCCCGCGCTCGAGATCGCCGGATGGGGTCGGCGCACGCCTCACCCCGTTTACCGCACGCCTGTCCCCAATCCCCATCCGGCTAGAGCCCAGAAGGGATCCCCGGTCCCGTTAGAGGGATGCCCATCAGGCCCGGAACCGGCTGGAGCAAGCAGTATGCCCATCGCAAGTGTGCGAGATCGCGGGCTCCCGCGGGCACATGTGAACGCCTGGCGCGACTGGTGTCAGCCTCGGGAAACAGGCTGCGAGCCGCAGTCCGCTCAGAGCTCGCCCACGAGCAGGATGGCGATCACGAGCCCGTAGAGCGAGATGGATTCGATGAGCGCCAGCGCGATGATCATGGGAGTCTGGATCTGTCCGGCTGCTCCGGGATTGCGCGCGACGCCCTGAACCGCAAAGGCGCCGGCCAGACCCTGGCCGATGCCACAGCCGAGGCCAGCGAGACCGATCGCCAGCCCGGCACCGATGCCGATGCCCCAGCCCACGCCCGCCTCCGCCGCCAATGCGACGTTCGGGGCGAGCAGCAGGGAGACGAAGATCAGAGCCATTGTCGAGAGTACGCGCACGGTCGTTTCCTCCAAAGACTCGGGGCTAGTGCGCTTCTTCCAGCGCCTCCCCGATGAAGACCACGGTCAAGTACGAGAATATGAAGGCCTGCAAGAAGCCAACGAAGAGCCCGAGGCCCATCACCACCCAGGGCACGAAGAGGCCCACCAGCGGCATCGTCACGAAGATCGCCACCAGCGTGTGGTCGGCGAACATGTTCGCCGTAAGGCGCAAGGTGAGCGAGAGCATGCGGGCGAGGTGATTGATGATCTCGATGGGCAACATCAACGGGATGAGCAGAGGCACCGGGCCCAGAAAGCGCTTGAAGTAGGCGAGGCCATGGTGCCGGATCCCGATCACGTTGTAGGAGCCGAACGAGATCACCGCCCAGGCGAGGTTGGTCTCGACGAAACTCGTGGGGCCGGTGAAGAAGGGGATCAGCCCGGTCAGGTTCGAGATCAGGATGAAGAGACCGAGCGTGCAGATGAGGGGCACGTAGCGCTGCCACTCCGGTCCGATCGCGGCCTCCATCTGGCCGCCCATGCCCTCCAGCAGGATCTCCAGAAAATTACGCAGCGTGAGCCTCTCGGACGGGACGAGGCCCGGATCCTTCGCAAGACTCGCGGAGATCGCGAGCGCCATCAGCGCGAGTAGCACTACGGTGAGCACCAGCGTCGCGATCGGAGCGACCACGTAGGGCTCGATGTGGTCGAAGATGGTCGGGAGATGCGGCATGGCCTAGGGCTGTCCGGTTCGAGACAGGCGCGCGGTCGCGAAGCCGTGCCAGAGCACCGCGAGCGCTGCAGTCGAGAGTCCGACCAGGAAGGCGATCGGCTCGACCGGCAGCGTCAATAGAATTGCGGCGACCGCGGTGACCAGGATCAGCCAGCGCAGCTGAACCAGGAGGCCCGCGCCCAGGCGCGCGCCGCCGCTGAGCGGTCCGCTGGTTGAGGCAAGCCCCAGCAGCCAGGCCACACTGCGTTCCAGCGCCTTCAAGTTCACGACCTGAATCCCTCCACCCAGTGCGATGCTCGCGCTGGCGCGCCATCCATACGGAAACGAAGCGACGAATGCAACCAGGAGCACAAGGAAGTGCTTGCTGTGGAGCGTTCGTGGCGTGGTGATCACTCTTTGGTCTCCCGCCGCGGAGGCGATTCGTCCCGACGAGAGTCGTCCGCTGTAGGGGGTTCGGGCGCCGGCGACTGCTGCGCGAAACGGAGCAACGCCCGAACTCCCGCCGCAAACCCGAACAGCGTGAAGAGCAAGAGAAGAAGCGGCGAGGTCCCGAGCCAGCGGTCGAGATAGTAACCGAGGCCCATGCCGACGACGACGCAGGCCCCGAACTGGACGCCAAGCTCGAGCGCCTTGCCGAGCGGCGTTGTCTTCGGCTGCGGACGCAGCGCCAACTACGCGACCTTCTTGAACGCCTTGTGGGCCGCCGCGAGCGTGAGCTCGATCTCCTCCTCACCGTGAGCGGTCGTCAGGAACGCGACCTCGTAGCCGGAAGGCGCGAGGTAGATGCCCTGCTCGAGCATGGCCTGGAAGAACTGCTTGTAGGCTTCGTGGTCGGCCGCACGTACGTCCTCGTACGTGCGTGGCGGCCCAGCTCGGAATGAAAACCCCACGATCCCGCCCATGAAGTCGCTTACGAACGGAACCTCGACCTCGTCCGCGAGCTTCTGGAGTCCCTGGGCCAGGCTCCTCGAGGTCGCCTCGAGTCGCTCGAAGGTCCCGTCCCTCGACAGCAGGTCGAGCACGACGAGACCAGCAGCCGTCGCCAGAGGATTACCCGAGAGGGTACCCGCCTGAAAGATCGGACCTTCCGGGGCGACCTTCTGCATCAGGCTGCGCCTGCCGCCATAGGCTCCTACGGGCAGCCCGCCGCCGATGACCTTGCCGAAGGTCGATAGGTCCGGGTTGACCTCGAACCTGCCCTGCGCTCCTGACAGGCCGACGCGGAAGCCCGTGATCACCTCGTCGAAGATCAGCAGGCTGCCGTAGGTGTCGCAGATCTCGCGCAGCCCGCCGAGGAACTTCGGCTGCGGTCGCACCATGCCCATGTTCGCGGCAACGGGCTCCACGATGATGGCCGCGATCTCCTCCGAAGCGTCGACGAAGACCGACTCCACCGCATCGAGGTCGTTGTATGGAACGACGATCGTGTCGGCCACGGCAGCCCGCGGGACGCCGTCCGTGCCGGGAATCCCCAGCGTGGCTACGCCGGAGCCAGCCGCGGCCAGCATGGCGTCGGGATGGCCGTGATAGCAACCTGCGAACTTGATGATCTTGTCCCGGCCGGTGGCGCCACGCGCGAGGCGCAAGGCGCTCATCACTGCCTCGGTGCCGGAGTTGACCAGGCGCAGCATCTCGACCGAGGGAACGAGCTCGGTGACGCGCTCGGCGAGCAGCACCTCCGCCTCCGTCGGCGCTCCGAAGCTGGTGCCCCGCGCCGCGGCGCTGCGGACTGCCTCGACCACCATCGGGTGGGCATGACCGACGATGATCGGCCCCCACGAGGCCACGTAGTCGATGTAGCGGTTGCCATCCTCGTCCTCGACGCGAGCGCCCGTCGCCTGCTTGATGAAGCGGGGCGTACCCCCGACCGAGCCGAAGGCCCGCACGGGGCTGTTCACCCCGCCCGGAATGACCGCGCGGGCCCGCTTCATGAGCTTCCTGGAGCGTTGGAGTCGCATTTCTCAGGCGCTGGGAAGCGTAGCCTCTACGGCTTCGGACGAGACCTCTTCGTCTGCGATGCGCGCCACCGAGACCACCCGCTCGTCTTCGCCCGTCTCCATGACGCTCACACCCTGGGTATTGCGGCCCATTGTCGGAATCCCCGCAGCGCGCATACGGATGATCTTGCCCGCGTTCGTGACCAGCATCACCTCGTCTTCCTCCGCGACCTGCAGGATGCCGACAACCTGCCCGTTGCGCAGGTTGCTCTTGATGGTGATGATCCCCTGCCCGCCGCGGTTCTGGTCGCGGTACTCGGCCAGTGGGGTCCTCTTGCCGTAGCCCCTCTCGGTCACCGTCAGGATGGTGTGGCCAGGCTTCAGCACCTCCATCCCGACGGCGGCGTCACCCGGACGCGCGACGATCGCCTTCACGCCCGCCGCCGTACGTCCCATCGCGCGCACCTGTGACTCCTGGAAGCGGATCGCCTTGCCGCCCTGCGTCACGATCAGGATTTCGGCGTCGCCGTAGGTGCGCGCGGCCCCGATGAGTTCGTCACCCTCGTGCAGGTTGAGGGCGATGATCCCCCCGCGCCGCGGGCTCGAATAGGCGTCCAGCGAGGTCTTCTTGATGGTCCCGAGGCGCGTCGCAAGGACAACATACCCACCGTCATCGAAGTTCGACACCGGCAGCACCTCCGAGACGCGTTCACCGGGACCAAGGCTCAGCAGGTTCGCCAACGCTTTGCCGCGCGCGCCCCGCGAGAGCTCCGGCAGCGCATAGACCTTGAGCCAGTGGACCCTGCCGCGGTTGGTGAAGCAGAGCAGCGACGAGTGGGTCGTCGCGATGAAGAGCTGGGTGACGAAGTCCTCCTCGCGCGTCGTCGCGGCGATCTTGCCCTTGCCGCCGCGGCGCTGGGCCCGGTACAGGGCGGGGGCGTGGCGCTTGGCGTAGCCCAGATGGCTGATCGTCACGACCATGTCCTCGTCGCGGATCAGGTCCTCGGCGCGGAGATCCTCGGCCTCGGGGGCGAGCTCGGTGCGGCGCGGGTCGGCATAGCGTGCGCGCAGCTCGCTGAGCTCTTCCACGATCATGTCGGTGACCATGTCTTCGCTGGCCAGGAGCGACTCGAGCTCCTCGATCCGCTCGGCTACCTCGGCGAGCTCGTCGAGGATGCGCTGGCGCTCGAGCGCGGTCAGCCGCTGCAGGCGCAGCTCCAGAATCGCCTGCGCCTGCCGAGCGCTGAGCTCGAACTCTTCGATCAGTCCCGTGCGCGCCAGCGCAGGACTCTCGCTGCGCCGGATCAGGGCGATCACCGCATCCAGGTCGTCCAGCGCGCGGGCGAAGCCTTCGAGAATGTGCGCGCGCTCCCGCGCCTGGCGCAGATCGTGGGCGGCACGCCGACGCACCACCTCGCGGCGGAAGTCGAGGAAGTGCTGGAGCAATGCCACCAGGCCCAGGGTGCGGGGCCGGTTGTTGACGAGAGCCACCATGTTCACGCCGAACGTGGTCTGCATCGGCGAGAGCTTGTAGAGCTGGTTCAGGATCACCTGGTCGTCGGCGTCCTTCTTGAGCTCGATCACCACGCGCATGCCGCGGCGGTCGGATTCGTCGCGGATGTCGCTGATCCCGTCGATCCTGCCGTCCCGCACCAGGTCGGCGATCTTCTCGATCATCGACGCCTTGTTGACCATGTACGGGATCTCGCCGATCACGATGCGGCTCCGACCCCCGCGCGCCTCCTCCAGCTCTGTCTGTGCGCGGACCGTGAGCAGACCCCGACCGGTACGGTACGCCGAACGGATGCCAGCTTCTCCGCAGATCATTGCTCCGGTCGGGAAGTCCGGAGCGGGCAGCTTCTCCATCAGCTCGTCGAGGCTGGACTTGGGCTCCCGCGCCAGCAGGACGAGCGCGTCCACGACCTCGCCCAGGTTGTGGGGCGGGATGTTCGTTGCCATCCCCACGGCGATGCCGGAGGAGCCGTTGACGACGAGGTTCGGCAGCCCCGTCGGAAGCACGACCGGCTCTGTGCGGGTGTTGTCGTAGTTCGGGACGAAGTCCACGGTGTCTCGCCCGAGGTCGGCCAGCAGCTCGGCCGCGATCCGCGAGAGCCGCGCCTCCGTGTAGCGCATGGCCGCCGGCGGATCGCCATCGATCGAGCCGAAGTTGCCCTGGCCGTCCACCAGCGGGTAGCGCAGCGCAAAGGACTGGGCGAGACGCACGATCGAGGGGTAGACGACTACCTCGCCGTGGGGATGGTAGTTGCCGGAGACGTCCCCGGAGATCTTGGCGCACTTGCGGTACGGACGGTCAGCGGCCAGGTTCAGATCGTTGAACGTGACCAGGATGCGGCGCTGGGAGGGCTTGAGACCGTCGCGCACATCGGGCAGAGCCCGGGCAATGATGACGGACATCGAGTAGTCGAGAAACGAGCTCCGCATCTCGTCCTCGATGTTCACCGGGACAGGCGGGTTGTTCGTCGGGTGCGCCGGCGTATCTACGACATCAGCCATGCGCTCAGATGTCCAGGTTCACGACGTTCAGCGCGTTGTTCTCGATGAACTCCTTGCGCGGCTCGACGTCATCTCCCATCAGGATGCTGAAAGTTCGATCCGCCTCGACCGCATCGTCCACCCGTACTTGCAGCAAGGTACGCGTCTCCGGATCCATCGTGGTCTCCCAGAGCTGATCCGGGTTCATCTCACCCAGGCCCTTGTAACGCTGGATCTGCTGCCCTCGACCGCCTAGCTCGAGCAGGCGTGCGAGCAGGAGCCGCGCCGTCGGGACCTCCTCGGACTCATCGCCAATCTGCAGCCTGTAGGGCATGGAGCCTAGCGCGATGGTCCGCTCTCCGAGCGCGAGGAAGCGCTGGTAGTCCGGCGACTCGAGCAGCTCGTTGTCGAGCGAGACGGTCCGGACCACCCCGGACTGGAGCTGGAAGGACTTGACCGTCGGCTTCCAGACGCTGTGCTCCTCGTCCGGCGACCAATCGAGCTCGACCGGCAGGGTCTCCGGGTACGCGCTCTCCAGGTACGCCAGCATGCGGCGCTCGATCTCGTCGCGAGCGAATGAGTCGTCTGCCCGATCCGCGCTCGTGAGGGCCGCACCGAGGGCGGCAGCCTCGATGATGCGTGAGTCGATGTCGCGGCGCTCCATGGAAGCCGCGATGAGGTCGCACCTCTGGGCTTCTCGCATCAGCTCGCGCAGGTCATCTGCCGCCGCCGCGGTATCGCTCCCGGCGGGAAAGACCTGTGCGCCCTCCAGCCCGAGGTCTAGCAGGTGCCGAGAGAGCTCGCCGTCGCTCTGGATGTAGCGCTCACGCTTGCCCTTCTTGACCTTGTAGAGCGGGGGCTGGGCCAGGTACAGGTAGCCGCTCGAGATGATCTCCGGCAGGTGCCGGAAGAAGAAGGTGAGAAGCAGTGTCTGGATATGCGAGCCGTCCACGTCGGCGTCGCACATGATGATGACGCGGTGGTAACGGACCTTGTCCACGGCGAAGTCCTGGCCGATCCCGGCTCCCAGCGCGGAGATCATCATCTGGATCTCGTTGTTGGAGAGCATGCGGTCCAGCCGGGCCCTCTCGACGTTGATCAGCTTGCCCCGAATCGGCAAGATCGCCTGGTTCGCGCGTTCCCGACCCTGCTTCGCCGAGCCGCCCGCCGAATCGCCCTCGACGATGAAGATCTCGGACTTCGCGGGGTCGCGCTCCTGGCAATCGGCCAGCTTCCCCGGCAGGTTTGCGTCGCCCAACGCTCCCTTGCGGCGCGTCAGCTCGCGTGCCTTGCGCGCGGCCTCGCGGGCCCGCAAGGCCTCCGTGCACTTTGCCACGATCAGCTTCGAGACCGCGGGGTTCTCCTCGAAGTAGCCGCCGAGCTGATCGTTCACCAGGTTGGCAACCAGTCCGGTGACCTCGCTGTTGCCGAGCTTTGACTTGGTCTGTCCCTCGAACTGCGGGTGTGAGAGCTTGACGCTCACCACTGCGGCCAGCCCCTCTCGTGAGTCTTCGCCGACGAGAGTCTGCTTCGCGGACCCGTTCGTTTGAATCCAGCGGTTCAACGTGCGCGTGAGGGCGTTGCGGAAGCCCGTGAGATGGGTGCCACCTTCGACGGTGTTGACGTTGTTCGCAAAGCTGAAGACCGTCTCGTTGTAGCCGTCGTTGTACTGCAGGGCGACCTCGACCCGCACCTCCGTGGTGACCACACCCTCATCCGTCCTCTGCTCGAACTGACGGTCCCCGCTCAGGAAGATCGGCGGGTGAAGGGGCGACTTGCTGCGGTTGATGTACTCGACGAAGGAGACGATCCCACCTTCGTAGTGGAAGTCGTGCTCCTTGCCACTGCGTTCGTCGCGCAGCTGGATGCGCACGCCGGCGTTCAGGAACGAGAGCTCCCGCAGCCTTTGTGCCAGCGTGTCGAAGCTGAAGGCAATGTTCTCGAAGATCCTCGGGTCTGGATGGAACGTGACCTTCGTACCGGTCTTCTCAGTCGTGCCGACGGAGTGAAGATCGACCTGCGGCGCACCTCGCTCGTAGTGCTGGCGCCAGACCCTCCCGTTGATCTTGATCTCGACCTCGAAGCGATCGGAAAGCGCATTCACGACCGAGACGCCAACGCCGTGCAGACCGCTCGAGACCTTGTAGGCCTTGTTGTTGAACTTCCCTCCGGCGTGCAGGGTGGTCATCACGACCTCGGCGGCGGGCCGACCCTCGCTCTCGTGGAGATCGACTGGGATGCCCCGACCGTTGTCCTCGACCATGATCGAGTCGTCGGTGTGGATAACAACGCGGATCGTGTCGCAGACGCCTGCGACGGCTTCGTCGATGGAGTTGTCGACCACCTCGTAGACCAGGTGGTGCAGTCCGGCGGGACCGGTGGACCCGATGTACATCGCCGGGCGTTTTCGGACCGGCTCGAGGCCCTCGAGAACCTCTATGGAGCGAGCGTCGTAATCACTCATTGGACGATGGGAACCTTCAGCGTCTTACCGGGGGGGCGAGTTTGCGCGAACGGTCGGAAGCAGCTCGGAACCCCGAACCTCCCGCAACGCAGAAGAGCCGGATCGCCGGGGGAGCCCTTGCTTCGCAAGGTGCTGCAAACGCTCAATAAAATAGCGAACCTGGCGGCTCGAATCTACAGCCTCATAGGCATAATCACGGCGATCTGATCCGGGTCGTCAGCGGGCTGAAACTGGGCCGGAGAGAGCTGCTCGGAGAGCTCGATAGCTACCTCCTTGCTCGACATGGCCGCTAGGGCGTCGAGCACGTAACGTGCGTTGAAGGCGCTCTCGAAGGGTGTCCCCGTGTAGTCCACGGGTAGCGCCTCCCGGGCCTCTCCAAGCTCCGGACTGCTGGCCGAGAGTTCGATCCGTCCGTCTGCCAGCTTTACCTGGAAGCCGCGCGAGCGCTCGTGCGCCACGAGCGACATCCTGCGCACGGCGTGGACCAGGCGCTCTCGGTCGATCACGAGCCGCACCTTGTGGCCTGAGGGCAAGATCTGTCGGAAATTCGGGTACTCGCCGTCGATCAACCGACTCGTCAGCAGCAGATCGGGGCGCCGCAGGATCAGGAAGCCGTCGCCCAGGCCGATCTCGAGAGTCCCGTCGGTCTCCTCGCAGAGCTTCCGGATCTCCGCCATGCCCTTGCGCGGAACGATGATGCCCTTCTCTAGGAAGTCGACCGGGGCCGCGGGGGTCTTCTCGACCTTGGCCAGCCGATGGCCATCGGTGGAGACGAAACGGATACGGTCCTTCTCCGCACCCTCCAGGTACACGCCATTCAGGTTGTAGCGGGTCTCGTCCGTGGAGGTGGCGTACAGCGTGCGGTCGATCAGCTCGGCCAGCAGGGCGGCCTCGATGGGAACGAAGCTAACCCCCTCGGCGCCGGGAATGGTCGGGTACTCTTCGGGCGAGATCGCGAGCAGGGAGAAGTGAACCGGACCGCACTCGATGCCAACGCGTGAGCCGTCTTCGGTCGAGAGGACCACGTCACCCTCGTCGAGCTCTCGCACGATCTCGTGGAGCTTCTTGGCCCCGAGCGTGACCGAGCCTTCGCTCTCCACGCGGGCGCTGATGGTGGCAACAAATCCGACCTCGAGATCCGTCGCGGCCAGCTCGATGCCGTCCTGCCGAGCCTGGATCAGAACGTTGGCAAGGATCGGAAGCGTGCCCCGTCGTTCGACGATGCCTTGCACTCTGGCCAGCCCTGCGAGCAGCTCTCCGCGATCGATCGTGAGTTTCATGTGTCTCACTCCTCCTTCTTAGAGGTTAATTACAGAAGAATAGTAGTAGAAGTAGGGGCGAGCGAAATCTGGAAACTCGTGGGGAGTGAAGGCTAGCTCGAGTGCTTTTCTTCACATCTAGCTGGGGAGAAGCTGTGAAGCAGCGTGAGTAGCGCGCACGATCCGAGTCCACATGCCCGCTTCTGCACTGTTTACTCACCTTCTTCCAACCGTCTCAGCAGCTCCTTCTCCAGCAACGCAACTGCGGCTCGCAGTGCCCCGCTGTCGTCGAGACGACGCTTTACCATGCGGACGGAGTGCAGGGCAGTGGTGTGGTGGCGTCCGAAACGGCGCCCGATCTCCGGGTACGATAGGGCACAGTGCTCGCGTATCAGGTACATCGCGATCTGTCGCGGTGATGCGATGCGCCGGCTGCGGCTACTGGAACGCAGGTCGCGCTGCCGCAGATTGAAGTGACGGGCCACGGTGGAGATCACGGACTCAGGCGTCACCTTGATCCGATGGCCGGGCGAGTCCTCGAGCAGGTGGCGGACCACCTCGAGGTCGGATAGCCCTGTTTTGCAGCTGGGGTGGGTCAAGAGTCGCGTCACCACGGCGTCGATACGGCGCAGGTCCGAGCGGAGCTCACCGGCGAGGTAGGAAGCCACTTCAGGGGCGGCCGCGACTTGCCAGCGCTGGATGTGATCGAGCACGATCGCGACGCGAGTCTCCCACTCGGGGGCGGCCAGCTCGAGAGATATGCCAGCTTGCAGCTGCTCGTGCAGGGGCGCGATCAGATTCTGCACCCGCTCTGCTCGCCTCGAAGCGGAGAGCACGATTGGTACACCTGCGAGCTTGTTCAAACTGTTGGCTAGCTCGTCCTGAGTCGCCTCCCGGCCTGCAAGGGCATCAACGTCATCGACGAGCAACGCCGACGCCTTGCCGAGCCTGCTGCGAAACTGCTCCAGGTCGTTGTTCCAGATCGCACCGATCAGCTCCAGCGACAGCGCCTCGGCACCGCAGCAGACGATCTTTGCGGCCGGATTGGCGCGGTCGAGCTCCGAGGCGATCGCCCGCAACAGGTGACTCTTTCCGGAGCCCTGCGGACCGTGAACGAAGAGGGTGGTCGTATGGCTACGCTGCCGCGCAAACTCCGAGGCCAGCGCTAGGGCTGGCTGGTTGGACGGGCTCGTGATGAACGACGCGAAGCTGTAGCTCGAGTCTTGTCCCGTCGTGGCTGCTTCGAGCGGGATCAGCGCCAGCTCGACGGCACCTGCCGTCGCGTCGTGGAGCGCGTTTCCGAGCGAGCTGAGCGAGCTGTCCTCGATCCACGTTTGGATTCGCGCAGAGTCGAGGGCTACGCGCAGCATATCCGTCGAGAGCTCGAGGCAGCGGCTATTGGCGAGAAGGTCCTGGCGAGTGCGGCTCCGAAGACGCTCTGGCTCGTGGTTTACCACTGAGCTCCAGAGCGACTCGGCTTCCCGGAGAGAAGAGTGTGGGCCCACACTGGTGATCATGGAGGGAGTGTGCGCGTCTCGAATGTGGCGTGAAGCCTGCTCATATCAGAGCGCCGCGCAGCAAAGCAAGAATCATTGTCTGCGTGTGGAAATGTTTTTTGCTGACCGGAGTTGAGAGCGTGTATTCGCGCTCTTGCGGAGTGCGTTGACACGCAGGGGGCCCTATGCTTGCATCTTCCTTTCAGCAGTTGCCATCGGGACAACGCTCATGAAGCGTACTTTCCAGCCAAGTCGGATTCGTCGGGCGCGAACGCACGGCTTTCGCTCCAGGATGAGCACGAAGGCGGGTCGACGCGTGCTCGCGCGGCGCCGCGCCAAGGGTCGCCGACGTCTCGCGCCCCAGGTTAGAAGGAAGTAGTCCCCATCCGGCATGCCCGGACCATCCGATGCACTCAGCCGACGAATGCGCCGGGGCGACTTTCTTCGTGCGAGTCGGCGTGGACGGAAGCTCGTCACCCGGTATTTTCTAGTGCTGGTTCACGACCGGGGCGATCGCGGTGCTCCACGCCTGGGCATCACCGTCACCCGCAAGGTCGGCAACGCTGTGCGCCGCAACCGCATCAAGCGACTGGTGCGGGAGTGGTTTCGAAAATGCGGACAGGGGCTCGGCGCGTGGGATCTCAACGTGATCGTGAAGCGGGACATTCCCGAGGGCATCGGCCTACAGGCCGTGGAGGAGGACCTGTCCCGAGTGACGGGCGAGGTCTGTTGAGCGGACTCCTGATAGCGGCAGTCCGGGCCTACCAGGTGGTTCTCTCCCCACACCTGGGGGGGGCATGTCGCTACTACCCGAGCTGCTCGGAGTACGCGATTCAGGTCATTCGGGCTGAAGGTGGCCGGCTCGGGAGTCGGCGCGCTCTGGGTCGTCTCCTCCGCTGCCACCCCCTGGCTCAGGGCGGTGGCCTGGACCTTCCCTAGGAGAGATCTGGGTGGATCGCCTACAGATCGGTGCTATCGCTCTCGCCGTCGGGCTGATTGCCCTCTCCTTCCTCTTCGGGGGAGGCAGCCCCTCCCCTCCGATCCCCTCTGCCCCGACGCCCGCGCTTGCGCCTGAAGCTCTCGGGCCAGCTGCCACGCCTATCGAGACGATCCCTGCGACCCCGCTCGCGGCCTGGGAGCCCCGAGATGACGCATCGACAGGATCTTTGACGCAGCGTCAAACGCGTATCCTGGAGAATGACGTACTGCGGGTGGTGGTGAGCAACGTCGGGGGCCGCCTCGTAAGCGTACAGCTCAAGGATTACAACGATCGCGTAGGCGGAGGCGGCGGGCCGGTCGAGCTCGTGACCGATCAGTCACGCGGTAACCTCCTGGTTTTCCTGGGCGATGGTCCCAAACTGGCCGGACTGCAGGACCTCGAGCACGAGCTGGTGCGAGTATCCAGACTCGAGCTGGAGCTCCGCCTCGAGCGCCAGGGACTCGAGGTGACGCGCCGCATCAGCATCGATGACGCAGGTTACGGAGGACGACTGAAGGTAGCGATCAAGAACCGGGGTGAGACCGCGGTCCAGCCTCGCTTCCAGCTCGTCTGGTATGGAAGGGAGCGGGACTCGGACGCACCGGACCGCTTTCAGAACTTCAGCCTGATTGCCTCGGCGGATGGCTCGATCGAGCGGAGGGCGGTGCGCGGGATCGGCAGCCCCGGATTCTTCTCGGGACTGACCGGAGGCGGCGCACCAACCGGCGATCCCGTGGCAGCGCCGGTTTTTTGGGCGGGTGTGGACAGCCAGTACTTCCTGGCCGCGGCCGTCGTCGAAAATCCCCGAGAATCTTCGGGTTTTCTGGGTCCCCTCGGACCGAATCTCGGCTGGGCGCAGGTCAATTACCCGACCTTCCACGTTCCCCCAGGAACCGGGGTAGAGCGGACTTACAGGCTGTACCTCGGCCCGAAGGTGCGCGAAAAAGTGGGCTTGGTCGATGCAGAGCTGCTGCTCGCCCTGGATGTCGGCTGGGCCTGGGTACGCCCCCTGGTCGATCTCTTCGCGGCCATGCTGGCCTGGACCTATGCGCACGTCGTCGCGAACTACGGGGTGGCCATCATCTTACTGACCATCGTCCTACGCCTGGCGACCTTTCCCCTGACGCAGCGCTCGATGAAGTCGATGAAGAAATTCGGGGTGATCGCCCCTCAGATGAAGGAGATCCAGGAGAAGTACAAGGCTGACAAGCCCAAGCAGCAGGAGGAGCTGATGGCCCTGTACAAGCGCAAGGGCATGAATCCCCTCACCGCCATGGGCGGCGGCTGCCTCCCCATGCTGATCCAGATGCCATTCATGATCGCCCTGTACTACGCGCTCCAGGGCTCGATCGACCTGCGTCATGCACCCTTCATGCTCTGGATCGATGACCTCTCAGCTCCGGAGGATCTCTTCTCGATCGCCGGCCTTCCGATTCGGCTTCTACCGCTGATGATGGGCGCGACCATGATCCTGCAGCAACGCATGACACCCACGCCCAGCGCGGATCCGCAGCAGAAGCAGATGATGATGATGATGAGCGTGATGTTTATCTTTCTCTTCTATCAATTCCCCTCCGGCTTGGTTCTCTACTGGTTCGTGAGCAACTTGCTGGGCATCGCCCAGCAGCTTCTCGTCAACCGGCAGCCGGCTGACGAGAAGGCAGCGTCGAGACTCCTATTCTGGAGGCGACGTACAAAGCGGAAGGAAGAACGTGGTGAGTAGATCACAAGTACGCGAATTTGCAGCGGATACTCGTGAGGAGGCGATCGCGAAGGCGGCTTCCTACTTTGGGCTCGCAGAGGCGGAGCTCGATTACAAGGCCGTGGAGGAGACCCCCGTGTCTGGGCTGGGCACTCGCGCCCTGGTGATCGCCGCGCCCAGGGGACAGCTCCAGATGCGGAGTGACCGGGGGGGCGAGAGCCGTCGCGGAGATCGCGATCGGAACAGCCGGGGCCGCGACAGAGATCGAGATCGCGGCGACCGAGGACGCGGCGGCGACCGCGGCGGGGAGCGCACGCGTGGACGCGGAGGGCGTGGTCGCGATCGAGGCGCGGAGCGAGGGGATCGTGGCGGTCGTGGCCCGCGCGAGCGTGACGAGCGAGGCAGCGGCGGACGAGACCGAGACCGCGACGACGATCGTCCGCTCACCGAGGAGGAGCGCGAGCTCGAGAAGATGGCTCAGGAGGCCGCCAAGCACGTGCGAGATGACGGCGAGCCCCAGCTTTTGCCCGCCATGAGCTCGAAGGAACGCTGGGTCGTCCACAATGCCCTCAAGGATGAGGCGGGGATCCGCTCCGAGAGTGAGGGAGACGGTCCGGTCAGGCGGGTCAAGATCCTACCGGCGTGACGCACTGTGGAGAGCGAGCCGACCCGCTCGATCTCTATCTCGAGGAGCTCCGGCGCTGGGGTGCCCGCACGAACCTCGTCGGGTCTACCCGCGCCGGCGCCCTGGCGCGCCATGTAGGGGATTCCCTGGCCGCGGCGGAGCATCTGCCGTCCGGCGCCCGCGTTGTTGATCTCGGAAGCGGGGCGGGCTTTCCCGGCATCCCGCTGGCTCTGCGGCGGCCCGACTTGAGCATCGACCTGGTCGAGATCCGCGAGCGCCGAGTCAACTTCCTGCGTCACGTAGTCCGCAAGCTCGATCTGCGCCATGCAACCGTGCTGCGCCAGCGCATCGAAGACCCGCCACCAGAGGTGTACTCCTACGCGCTCGTGCGAGGGGTCGCCGCGCCGGCGGAGTCGGCTCGGATCGCTCTCCCGTGGGTATCCGCGAAGGGCCAGATCTGGATCTGGGTCTCGAGTCGGCAGCCCCGTCCCTGGGAGGCCCAGCTCGACGAGATCCCACTCGCTTCGGGGGGCAACATTCTGCGCATGCATGTGGCGGAAGTTTCTCGTGGAACGCACTGCTAGAGTTCGCTGATCGGGCGCCCAGTGTCCCGCGGGGCCGGCAGAGACCGCAGGGGCTCGTTTCCGCGCAGAATGATGCGAAAGCCAGCGGTTTCCTACTTCTTTCACGTGGAACCGTGATGTACATTCCAGCTCGACAGCAAGCCCCCGCCCTGGGGGGGGGCGCGCAGCGAAGGCCGTAGGCCTGAGCGAAGGTGGGCGCGCGCGGCCGCCCGCGCGGCGGGTCCCACAAGACAGGGGGGGGTGACATGGCACGGATCATCGCCTTGGCAAACCAGAAGGGCGGGGTGGGGAAGACGGCGACCGCCGTCAATCTCGGCGCGTCGTTGGCAGCGGCCGAGTGCCGCACCTTGCTCATCGACTTCGATCCCCAGGCCAACTCCACGTCCAGCCTCGGATATCTCACCGGAGACGTTAAGAGCGACATCTACGACGCGCTGATGGGGAAGGCCACGCTCGAGGACGTTGCGCTGGGGACCCAGCTCCAGTGCCTGCAGCTGATCCCGGCCTCCAGCGACCTCGTGGGTGCGGAGGTCGAGTTGGCGGAGGCGGCGGACCGTGAGCGTAGGCTGGCCACCTGTATGAGCACGATTCAGGACCGCTATCAGGTCATCCTGATTGATACACCGCCGTCCCTCGGGCTACTGACCCTCAACGCCCTCGTAGCAGCGAATTCCGTGCTCGTTCCGCTGCAATGCGAATATCTCGCGCTCGAAGGATTGGCAAGACTCATCGATACCATGGACCGGGTGCGCGCGGAGCTGAACCCGGAGCTCGAGCTCGAGGGTCTGCTGCTGACCATGTACGACCCCCGCAACAATCTGTCTCAGCAGGTGGCACGCGATGCCCGGCAGCACTTCGGTGACAAGGTCTTCAGGACCATCATCCCGAGGAACGTTCGTCTCTCCGAGGCTCCGAGCCATGGAGAGCCGGCTCTGCTCTACGATATCAACTCAAAGGGTGCCCTCAGCTACCTGCGCTTGGCCGAGGAGCTCCTCGAAAGGGTGAAACATGGCGACTCGTAAAGCCCTGGGCCGAGGACTCTCCGCATTGATTCCTCCAGCCACGATGCGTCCGGAGTCTGTGCCCCAGCCCGGGGGCGAGCTGGAGGAGGGGAGCTCGGGTCCGCTGTACATTGCGGTGGCCAACGTGGCCCCCAATCCGAATCAACCGCGAAAGCAGTTCCGGGAGCACGAGCTGTCCGCTCTCGCCGCGTCGATCCGGGAGCAGGGGATCCTGCAGCCGGTTGTCGCCCGGCGCCGCGGCGACGGCTACGAGCTGATCATTGGCGAGCGCCGCTGGCGTGCCGCACAGCTGGCCGGCCTGGCCGAGATTCCTGCAGTGATACTCGATGCGAGCGACCGCGAGGTCATCGAGATGGCGCTGGTCGAGAACGTCCAGCGCGCTGATCTGAATCCGATCGAGCTCGCCGAAGCGTTTCGGGTTCTCGTCGAAGACGAGGGAATGACGCAGGAGGATGCGGGTCGCCGGGTCGGCCTGGATCGGTCGACTGTAGCGAATCACCTACGAATCTTGGAGCTCAATCCGGAGCTGCAGCAGGACCTGATTGATCAACGCCTCTCGCTGGGGCACGCCAAGGCCATCCTCCAGGCGCCTCCCGATCAGCACCGCATGGTGAGAGATCAGATCGTGCGCGGAGGTCTGAGCGTCAGGGCGGCCGAGGATCTGTGTCGAAAGCTGGCGGCCGGATCCTCACGTCCCGCCATGCGAAGCGGACCGACTCGCGATCTTCACGTCGTCCACCTGGAAGACCAGCTGCGCACGAGTGTCCGGACCAAGGTGCGCATTGTGGGGCGACGCGGCCGTGGCAGGATCGAGCTTCATTACTTTGGCGACGCCGAGCTCGATCGGCTCGCGGATCTCTTGCTCTCGGTTTCGGCATCGGATGCGGCCGAACGACCGGCGCGTTGATTTTGAGAAACGCTTTGCAATACTCCCGCCGAACGGGGGCTCGGTCGCACCCGACGGCGCCCACTACCGTCGAGAGTGCAGCGAGCACAGTGGCGCCGTTTCGCTGGAGCACCGCGCCAATGTCCTTCTCCCCGTGGTCATCACGGCGCTAAACGGAGAGAGCTGCAGGGTGCGGGGCAGAGAGCGCGGTTCGCTGATCATTGGCGTCATGGTCGGAGCGCTCGCGGTGCCGCGCATCGCGGGAGCAGCGGCTGCGCTGAACTTGAATCCAGAGCTCTGGATCACCGCGATGAATGTGATCATCTTCGTGGCGCTGATCTACCCGACGAATCGCTTCCTTCTGCAGCCAATCCTGAAGGTGCTGCGAGAGCGGATCGAGGCCGTCGAAGGGACCGCAGGACGCGCCTCCGCGATTCGCGAGGAAGCCGCAGCTCACCGCTCGGATCTCGAGGAGCGGCTGGCAGAGGCCCGCGCCGAGGCTCAATCCCGGCGCGTCCGGATCCAGGGTGAGACGGAGGCGGAGGAGAGGAGTCTCATCGATGCAGCTCGCAGGTTGGCGACTGTGAGCGTCGCAGAGCTTCGGGAGACACTTGCGGGCGAGCTCGAGTCGGCACGCTCGGCGCTCGAGGCCGATGCGCGCGGGGTCGCAGAGGAGGCGGCTGCCAAGATTCTGGGGCGGGCGCTTTGAGGCTCTGGCTCGGCTGCGCGCTTGGGCTCGGCCTGGTGCTGCTCGCCCCCGAGCTCCCGGCCGCCGAGGAGGGCGGGGAGGCCGGACCGCACTGGTTTCACCTGGCCGTGCAGATCGGGAACGTCCTGGTGCTCGGCTACGTGCTCTATCGTTTCGCTGCACGACCGATCTCCAACGCCCTGCGAGAGCGGAGTCAAATGATCCGCACGCAGATCCAGACCTCCAAGTCGCGGCTGCGCGAGGCCGAGGCGGAGCTTGCTCAGCTCCGGGAGCGACTCGCCGGAATGGAGGCCGAGTCCGCCGCCCGGCTCGCGGAGATCGTGGAGCGGACGCAGACCGAGGGAGAAAGGACGCTGGAGCGTGCGCGGCAGGCCGTCGAGCGGATTCGTGAGGAGGGTCGCCGCGTCGCCGACAACGAGATCGGCCGGGTGCGCGAGGTGCTGCGCGACGAGGCGGCTACACTCGCCATCCGCATTGCCGGCGAGATTCTCCGGGAACGGCTTACCACGGCAGACGATCAGCGTCTCTTGCGGGATTTCGTCGAGCGCGTCGAGGGTCCGTCGTCGTGAGGCGCGGCTCTGGCATCGCGCTGCGCTGGGGGCGGGCCCTGTTCGGCCTGGCGGAGGATCTCGCCGGGGCGACGGCATACCTCGAGGAGTTCAGCGCGCTTACCGCGCAGGTCGTCGAGAGTCCCGAGCTCAGGCGCGTGCTGTTCACGCCCATCCACCCGCGCGTGGAGCGCCGCGGGGTGATCGGTGAGCTCTGCGAGAGGCTCGAGCTGTCTCAGGAGACCCGCGCCTTCGCCATGCTTCTGGTCGACGAGAATCGCACGGGCCTGCTCGAAGCCATCCGCAACGCGCTGCAGCGGCTCGTGGACGAAGCCTCCGGGCGTCAGACTGCCGAGGTCACGTCTGCTCGTCCTCTCGACGAGGCCGACCTGGAGCAGCTGCGCCTGGCGCTGGCACGTCGCATGAACGCGGAGGTGACGCTCGAGACCCGTGTGGATCCCGGCCTGATCGGCGGGATCGTGACCCGTGTTGGAGACCTTCTGTTCGACGGGAGCGTGCGCACCCAGCTCGAGTCTCTCGGGGACAAGCTGAGAAAGGGCTAGGGAACGATGAAACTCAAGGCGGCCGAGATCAGCGACATCATCCGACGGAAGATTCGCGACTACGAGCGCGAGGTGGACGTGGCGGAGACTGGGACGGTGCTCTCCGTCGGCGATGGGATCGGGCGCATCTACGGGCTGGAGCAGGTAATGGCCGGTGAGCTCGTCGAGTTCGCAGGAGGCATCCGGGGCATGGTGCTCAACCTCGAGGACGACAACGTCGGCGTCGCCATCATGGGTGAGGACGTCAAGATCAAGGAAGGCGACATCGTGCGCCGCACCGGCGAGATCATCGAGGTCCCCGTCGGCGAGGGGCTGTGCGGACGCATCGTAGACGCGCTGGGCGCACCCATTGACGGCAAGGGCCCGATCGAGTGGACCGAGACGCGGCGCGTCGAGCTCAAGGCGCCAGGAATCGTGCAGCGCCAGCCGGTGAAGGAGCCGCTGCAGACCGGACTCAAGTGCATCGACGCCATGACCCCCATCGGGCGGGGGCAGCGCGAGCTGATCATCGGCGACCGTCAGACTGGCAAGACCGCCATCGCCATCGACACCATCATCAACCAGCGCGACACAGACGTGTACTGCATCTACGTCGCCATCGGGCAGAAGCAATCGTCCGTCGCTCTAACCACGGAGAGGCTCCGTGATTTCGGAGCGATGGACTACACCATCGTCGTTTCGGCGGGCGCCTCCGACCCGGCCCCTCTGCAGTTCATCGCGCCCTACTCCGGCTGCGCGATGGGCGAATGGTTCCGCGACAACGGCAAGCACGCGTTGATCATCTACGACGACCTCTCGAAGCAGGCGGTCTCCTATCGACAGCTCTCGCTCCTCTTGCGCCGACCGCCCGGGCGCCAGGCCTACCCCGGCGACGTCTTCTACGTTCACTCGCGGTTGCTTGAGCGCGCGGCCAAGATGAGCGACGCCGAAGGCGGCGGCAGCCTCACTGCCCTGCCTATCATCGAGACGCAGGCCGGCGACGTCTCGGACTACATCCCGACCAACGTCATCTCCATTACGGACGGGCAGATCTTCCTGGAGACCGACCTGTTCAACTCGGGCCAGCGTCCCGCCATGAATGCCGGCATCTCGGTCTCCCGCGTGGGGGGCAACGCGCAGGTGAAGGCGATGAAGGACGTGGCCGGCAGCCTTCGCATCGATCTGGCCCAGTACCGCGAGGTCGAGGCATTCTCGCAGTTCGGGAGCGACCTCGACAAGGCAACGCAAGAGCAGCTCGCGAATGGCGAGCGCCTGACCCGCGTGCTGCGGCAGGCGCAGTACCAGCCGCTCCCGGTCGAGGAGCAGGTAATCCAGATCTATGCGGCCACCCCACAGGAGACACGCGTCTCCTGGGTGCGTGAGATTGACGTGGATCAGGTCGAGCGCTTCTCCATCGAGCTGAGCGAGTTCATGCGCTCCAAGCACGGCGTGATCCTCAAGGAGATCCGCGAGAGCCAGGGACTAAGCGAGGACCTGGTCACCAAGCTCGAGGCCGCGCTGGACGAGTTTGCCGCCGCGTTCCAGGCGGCGGGGGCGGCGGTCTAGCCGCACAGTGGCCAACCTCCGCGACATCCGGACTCGCATCGCAGGCGTCGAGAAGACGCAGAAGATCGTGAGGGCCATGAAGATGGTGGCTGCCGCCAAGCTGGCACGTGCCCAGTCCGCGATTCACGCCGCGCGTCCCTACGCCGAGACGCTGCGGAACGTGCTGGCGTCGGTCTCCGCTGGCGTGGAAGCAGATGCACATCCGCTGCTCGTGAGCAGGAAGCCCGCTCGCAAGCTCGACGTGGTGCTGCTCACGAGCAACCGTGGACTCTGTGGCGCGTTCAACGCGAACATGGGCAAGGAAGCCGCCGCGCTGATTGCCGAGCGCGAGACCGGCACCGACTCGATCTCGCTGATCCCGATCGGGCGCAAGGGCGCCGAGCGGTTCGCGAAGCGGGGACTTCCCATGCCCTGCAAATGGGTCGGGGTTTCGGGCGTGACCCCGGAGCTGGGCGTGGAGATCGCCGCCACGCTGATGGAGCGCTTCCTCCAGGGCGAGGCCGATGAGACGATTCTCGTGTACGGTGAGTTTCAGTCGGCGCTGCGTCAGATTCCCAGGCAGCAGCTGCTCTTGCCAGTGCGCCCCGAGGGGCCGGAGCAAGAGGTCGACTCCTCTGCCTACGAGATCGAGCCCGGTCCCGAGCAGCTCCTCGGCCGGCTCGTGCCCCGGGCGGTCGAGTTCGCCGTCTTTCGCAGCTTGCTCGAGAACGACGCGAGCGAGCACGGCGCCCGCATGACCGCGATGGATAGCGCGACCAGCAACACCGAGGATCTGATTCGCACCCTGAGCCTGGACTACAACAAGGAGCGCCAGGCCGCGATCACGGCGGAGCTCGTCGAGATCGTCGGCGGCGCCGAATCGCTGTAGGAGATTGCCGCATGCCTTCGGATGGCAGAGTTACTCAAGTCATGGGCCCGGTTGTCGACGTCGAGTTCCCACCGGGCGAGCTGCCCGAGATCTACACGGCGCTGACTCTCACGAACGCGTCGCTCAGCGACGAGGCTGATAACTTGGTGATCGAGGTCGCGCAGCACCTCGGTGAGAACGGCATCCGCTGCATCGCCATGGACTCGACCGACGGTTTGGTGCGCGGGCAGGTCGTGAAGAACACGGGCGCGCCAATCATGGTTCCCGTGGGCGACGCGACGCTGGGCCGCATCATGAACGTGGTGGGCGAGCCGGTCGACGAGGCCGGCCCCATCGATCGCTCGATCACCTCCCCGATCCACCGCTCGCCGCCCCGGCTCGACGAGCAATCGACGCGGATCGAGCAGTTCGAGACCGGGCTCAAGGTCATCGATCTGCTCTGCCCCTTCCCGCTCGGTGGAAAGATCGGTCTGTTCGGCGGCGCCGGCGTGGGCAAGACGGTCCTGATGCAGGAGCTGATCCGGAACATCGCCACCGAGCACTCCGGCAACTCGGTCTTTGCCGGAGTCGGCGAGCGGACTCGCGAGGGGAACGACCTCTGGAACGAGTTCACCGAGTCGGGCGTGCTGGCTCAGACAGCTCTCGTCTACGGGCAGATGAACGAGCCCCCGGGCGCCCGCGCACGGGTCGGCCTGAGCGCGCTCTCCGTCGCCGAGTACTTCCGCGACGTGGCGGGGCGCGACGTGCTGCTCTTCATCGACAACATTTTCCGCTTCACGCAGGCGGGCTCAGAGGTGTCGGCCCTGCTGGGGCGGCTCCCGAGCGCTGTTGGCTACCAGCCGACGCTGTCGACGGACATGGGGGAGCTCCAGGAGCGCATCACGTCGACCCAGAAAGGCTCGATCACGTCGGTGCAGGCGATCTACGTGCCGGCAGACGACCTCACCGACCCAGCTCCGGCAACGACCTTCGCACACCTCGACGCGACGATCACGCTGTCGCGGCAGATCGTCTCGCTGGGAATCTATCCCGCGGTCGATCCGTTGGACTCGAGTAGTCGGATCCTCGATCCGCAGACGGTCGGCGAAGAGCACTACCGGGTGGCTCGGGGGGTGCAGCAGGTCCTGCAGAAGTACAAGGACCTGCAGGACATCATTGCGATCCTCGGGATGGACGAGCTCTCCGACGAGGACAAGACGGTCGTGTCGCGAGCGCGCAAGATCGAGCGCTTCCTTTCGCAGCCGAACTTCGTTGCGGAGCAGTTCACCCAGGTTCCGGGTGAGTACGTGCGCATCGCTGACACGATTCGCAGCTTCAGAGAGATCCTCGAGGGCGAGCACGACGACCTGCCGGAGCAGGCGTTCCTGATGGTCGGGGCAGTGGACCAGGCGCGCGAGAAGGCGCGCCGCATCACGCGCGCGGCCGCCTGAGCGTGCCGATCGAGCTCAGCATCGTGACTCCCGCCGCGCGGTTTGCGGACCTGGAGGTAGACAGCGTGGTGCTGCCCGGGGAGATTGGCGAGTTCGGTGTGCTATCGGCGCACGAGCGCTTTCTCACCTCGCTCCGCGCCGGCGTGCTCGAGTACGTGGCCGCTGGAGAGGTGCAGCGTCTGAACGTCTCGGAGGGCTTCGCAGAGGTGACGGGCGAGCGCGTGACGGTGCTCGTCGGGTCGGCGGAGCCGGCCTCGTGAGCGATCGCTAGGCAAAGACGTCGGCCTCCGACTCTCGCCAGGACGAGTATGCGTTGGGGACGGTCCTCAACTAGAACTCTTGCTCAGCTCAGCGCCTTCTTGATGGTGTGGGCGATGCGCTCGATGCTGGGGGAGTCCAGGGAAGGCCAGATCGGGAGGCTCAGTACCTCGGTTGCGGCTCGTTCGGACTCTGGCAAGCTGACGTCTGACGTCGCGTAGACCGACATTCGGTGTAGTGGGACCGGGTAGTAGACGACGCTCGAGATTCCCTCGGCTGCGAGTTTCTCTCTCACGGCGTTGCGTCTGTTGCTGGAGATTCGGAGCGTGTACTGGTGGTAGACATGATGTGCGGGTGGGAGCTCAGCTGGAGTGGCTACGTCGGCCGAAGCTAGATGCTTCCGGTACGTGTCCGCGACGTGGCGCCGCGCGATGTTCCACGTGTCGAGGTGTGAGAGCTTGACTCTCAGGATGGCTGCCTGAAGCTCGTCCAGGCGCGAGTTGTAGCCGAGTCTGTCGTGGACGTAAGCGCCGCTGGTGCCCTGGTGCACGAAGGGTCCGACGCCCGCCGCAGACTCGCGGAGACTCCTCGCTACGTTGGCCAAGTCTGCACTTCTGGTGGCCAAAAGGCCGGCGTCGCCGAAGGCTCCGAGGTTCTTCGACGGATAGAAGGAGAACGCCGCCGCTTTGCCCAGCGTGCCGACCTTCGCATCTGCATACTCGGCACCGATGGCCTGGGCCGCGTCCTCGAGCACCGGTAGGTCATGGTGCTCCGCGAGACGGGCCAGCTCCGTCATGTTTGCGGGATGGCCGAAGAGGTGGACGGGGAGGATGGCCCGAGTTCTGCTCGAGAGCCGTGCTTCGACGGAGGCCGGGTCGAGATCGAAGGTCTTCGGGTCGATGTCGGCGAAGACCGGGGTTGCGCCGACGTGGCTAATCGCCTCTGCCGTGGCGAAGAAGCTGAAGGAGGTGGTGATGACCTCGTCACCGGGGCGGATGTCGAGAGTGCGAAGGCCGATCCCGAGCGCGTCGGTGCCGGAGTGGAGGGCAACGGCGTAGCCGATCCCGAGGTAGCGACAGATCTCTCGCTCGAAGGCCTCGACCTCCGGGCCGAGGATGAAGCGGCCCGAACGCACGACTCTGTCGATGGCGGCTAGGAGCTCGGGCAGGAGCTGTTCGATCTCGGCGCGAAGATCGAGCATGGGGATGTGCTCGCGGTCAGGCATCGGGTTGCGTGATCGGATCGAGCCGCTCGTGCAGAGCGGGAAGCGGGCCGACGCTGCGTTCGAGCGCGGCGACGATCTCGCGCTGGAAGCGGGCCAGCGAGAAGTGGGTGGCGTGCCGGCGGATCGCCGCGGGATCGAAGCCGCCCTCGAGGCCTTCGAATTCCCGAACCGCCTCGATCAGACAGTCGGGATCCGGCCGCTCGAAGAGCAGCCCTGTTGGGCTGGGCCCCGCCCCGACGTCCACGACGGTCTCCCGCGCGCCCCCGGCGTCTAGGGCGATCACGGGGCGGCCCGTGGCCATCGCCTCGACGGCGACGATGCCGAAGTCCTCTTCCTGCGGGTGAATCAGTGCTCGACAGCTCGCATAGAGCTCTGCCAGCCTGGCGTCGGAGACTCGGCCGAGGAAGCGGACGTTCTCCGGCGCGCTTGCTTCCACTGCCCGGCGTTGCGGCCCGTCTCCCGCCACGATCAGTGAGCGGCCGAGTCGACGAAACGCCTGCATGGCAAGCTGCTCGTTCTTGTAGGGAGCGAAGCCCCCGACGAGGAGGTAGAAGTCTTCCGGCTTCTCTCCGTTCGGAGCGTAGCGCTCCATGTCGGCCCAGGGGTGCACGACGAGCGAGTCGCGACCGTAGTAGCGCCGAATCCGCTCTGCCACCGCTTTCGAGATTGCCACGAAGCTCGTGATCCGCTCCTGCGTGCTGGTGCGCTTGTCCCAGCGACGCAGGTACTGCACGAGCGGCGTGGCTAGCGCACGCCTCGCTCCCTTACCTAGGTATGCGTCGACGTGGTCCCACACGTAGCGGATGGGTGTCATGCAGGAGCAGACGTGTGGGGTGCCCGGGGCCACCTGCACACCCTTGGCGAACGAGTGGCTGTTGGAGAGCACCAGGTCGTAACCCTCGAGACGGAAACGCTCGATCGTCGCCGGGAACAGGGGCAACAGTTTTCGATAGTGACGGGCCACACCCGGGAGTCTAGAGAGCGGGCTGGCGCAAATTCGCAGCCGCTCGATCCGATCGGTGGTCGAGCCGGGAACGTGAATCAGCGTGTACAAATCGGCCTCGGGAAAGAGGCCGGCCAAGCCCTCGAGGAGCTTCTCGCCACCCCGCAGACCCGTCAGCCAGTCGTGAACGAGGGCCACCCGCATGGGGTGTTCACAGTACCAGTCAGGACCTGCTGACGCTGGCCTTCAGCTTTGCCCGGTTGTTCTCGATCACGACGCGGAAGCGGATCCTGGCTCCGGGGTGTTTCTCGCGGATGCTGGCCGTCTGCAGCTTGACCATCTGGGCGACCTTGGTGCGATTGATTTCCGCCTGCTCGCCGGTCTTCTTGCGCGCGGAGGTCAGGGCATCGCAGAGCTTGTCGACGGGCGAGCTGCCCGGCGGAACGGCAACCGTCCCCATCGGGGTGTGTCCCTCGTCCTCGAAGCGATCTCGATCGTGGAGCGCCGCCTTGAAGCGGTCGGACTTGTAGGTTCCCGCCTCGATCTGGCGCATGATGCGGCCCCAGTGCTGGCGGTACATCTGGTACTTGGAGTTCAGCTGGTTGAAGCGAAACTTCTGCGCGGTGTTGCGCGGCATTTTGTTCGAGAAGTAGGCCACCGTCTTCTGCACCTTGCCCTGCAGGACCTGGGGAGGACGCTTCATGGTCCCGACGAAGTACTTGTCGTATTCGATGCGGAGCCGCTTGACGTTCTGGTCGAGCTCGGTGAGCTGCTCGTCGACCTCGTCGCTCTTGGCGCGCCCCATCGGTAAGACATCGGCTGTCTCGAAGGTCAACTTGAGGAAGACGGGTACGCGCGCTGCCATCGGGGACTCTGTTGCCCTTTGGTAACTGTTTGATTTCGCTGCGCAAAGCTCGAAGCTGCTTTTTTGACAGACGTAGACGCTGGGGGTAGAGTACGTCGCGCTCGCCCCGAAGCCGGAAGAGAGTTGATGCCTCCTCCCGAGATCGATCGCATCGTCGCGCCTTTCGCAGATGATCTCGCTCTCGTCGAGCGCGCGCTGCGTGAGGGGATGCGCTCCGTGGCGCCCCTCATTCCCGAGGTGGCGGAGCATACCTTCGCCAGTGGCGGCAAGCGCATCCGCCCGCTCCTCGTCCTGCTCTCGGCGCGGCTGTGTGGGTATCGGGGTCCTCGCGCCGTGCAGATCGCGCTAGCCGCCGAGTATCTGCACAGCGCCTCGCTTCTGCACGACGACGTCGTCGACGGAGCCGAGACGCGGCGCGGCCAGCCGAGCGCGAACGCTCGCTTCGGTGCAAGGCTTGCGATCCTCGTCGGCGACTTCATGTACGCGCACACCTGTCGAACACTCGTCGAGGACGGCGACGCAGACATCCTGTCGAGCTTCGCGGAGACCATCTGCTCGATGGCCGAGGGCGAGGTGCTCCAGCTGTCACGTAGCTTCGATCCGGAGATGAGCGAGTCGACATACTTCGACGTCATCGGGCGCAAGACCTCGACGCTGCTCGCTACCGGCTGCGAGTCTGGCGCCATCCTCGGGAAGGTCACGCGCGCAGAACGTGGCGCGCTGCGGGACTACGGCTGGCAGCTCGGCCTTGCCTTTCAGCTTGTGGACGACGCGCTGGACTATACGGGCGACGGGCAGCAGCTGGGCAAGGCGCCGCTCACGGATCTCACCGAAGGCAAGGTCACGCTGCCGCTGCTTCTCACCCTCAAGCGCTGCACGGTCGCGGAGCGCGACTTCATCGTGTCCGTGCTCAAGACCCTCGTTGAGGGCGCGCAGACTGTCGAGCCACCGGATCGAGACGACGTCAGCCGCGTCGCCGAGTGCGTCAAGCTGCACAAGGGAGTCGAAACCACCTTGCAGCGTGCCGAGCTGTGCGCGATCGAGGCGCGCGCTCGAATCGAGTCCTTCGTCGACTGCGAAGCGAAGCGAGCGCTATTTGCGCTCACGCACTTCGTGGTGCGCAGACGCAGCTGATCTAGCTTCGATCGTTTCCCCCGCCTCACCCCGTAGCTCTCGAGGAGGATGCGCAGATGCGCAATCTGATCGTACGGGGTGTCGCCGCAGGTGCGGTGGCCGCTCTTCTCTCATTGCTCTCGTTTGAGGTTGCTGTTGCGGCTGAGCCGCGTGCAGCGGCACCCGAGACCCGCCTGGTGGGCGTGGTCAACGTGAACACCGCTACTCCGGAGCAGCTGGAGCTGCTGCCGGGTATCGGGCCTGCACGGGCGGCTGCGATTCTCGAGCACCGCAAGGAGCACAGTGGCTTCAAGCGGGTCGAGGACCTGACGCAGGTCTCCGGGATCGGCGATCGCGCCCTGGAACGGATCCGATCCCATGTCGCGCTCAAGGGAAAGACCACTGCGAGGCTGCTCGCCGAGTGAGCCCGGACCGGCGGTCGGGGTGCGCCATGGCGTGCCCCGACCGTCATCCTGTGGGACCTCTTCTTGTGGGACCCGGCCGCGGGCGTCCGCGGCCACCCACCTCCGCTCAGTGCTTCGCCCTTCGCTGCGCGCGCCGCTCTTCGGCGCTTGCATGGTTGCCGGCCGGGGGCTAAGGGAGGATGTGTGCTCTACGGTCGGCTAGCGGGAGAGCTCTTGCTGGGCCTCTGGCTCCTGGTGGCCTGCACTCCTGATCCCGTTCCTCGCGCCGACGAGCTCCGGGTGATTTCGCTCTCGCCGTCGATCAGCGGCGTGCTGGTAGCGTTGGGTGTGGGAGACGCGCTGGTCGGGAGCGATCGGTTCTCGCGCAGGCTGCCCGGCCTCGAGGAAGTCCCCTCGCTCGGCGGGCTCTTTGCTCCCGACCTGGAGCGCACCATCGAGCTCCGACCAACACTGGTGCTCGGCGTCGGGAGCGAGCAGCAACGATCGTTCTTCGAGCAGCTGCGCGCGCGGGGCGTGTCGGTTCACGAGTTCGACCCACACACGCTTCCGGAAGTGCTCGCCAGCTTTCGACAGATCGGAGAGCTCGTGGGACGCGAGTCGGAGGGCGCCGCACTTGTGGCGAGCATCGTGGGCGATCTCGACGTGATTGCAGCAGCAACGGCGGCTTATACGCGCAAGAGCGTTGCCCTGGTGGTGAACCGCGAGCCACTCTACATCGTCGCCGGTGGGAGCTTCGTCTCGGAGCTGATCCGGATTGCGGGGGGAGAGAACGTGTTCGGTGACCTCGAGGCTTCCTACCCGCAGGTCGCGCTGGAGACTCTCGCCGAGCGCAGGCCGGACGTGCTGATAGATACGACCTACCCGCGTCTCGACGATGACAGCGACGCGCGGCGCTACTGGTCACGCTTCGCCTGGATCGGGCGTGTCGAGCTGATCCCGACGGGCGTGGTGACCGTGCCCGGCGCCGAGCTTGCGAGTGCGGCGCGCCTGATCCAGACGGCGCTTCTCGCCGAGCGCACGCCGAGCAACGCTCCGTGAAGAGCGGGCGGCCCCTCTTCGCGGATCGGCGAGCACTCTTCCCCGCGCTCGGCCTGCTGCTCGCGGGGACGCTCGCCGCGAGTCTCTTGCTCGGCTCGGCCGAGCACGCGACGGCAGACATCGTGTTGCAAATCCGTCTACCGCGCGCGGTGCTGGCGGCGCTCGTCGGAGCCGGGCTTGCCACCGCCGGCGCGCTGCTCCAGGCGCTGCTGCAGAATCCGCTGGCGGATCCCTACGTGCTCGGCATCTCCGGGGGCGCAGCGCTGGGCGGCGTGATCGCCGTCGGGCTCGGCTGGAGCGTGGGCGTAGGCAGCATGTCGGTCCCGCTCATTGCCTTTCTGGGAGCGCTCGGAGCGACGGTTCTGCTTTGGGCGGTCGCGGGCTCCGGCGGCGCCCTACCCTCACATAGCTTGCTCTTGACAGGCATCGTGTTCAACGCGTTCGCTTCGTCGCTGATCATCTTCGTCACCACCGCTCTGGATCTGAGCCGTGTTGCCGGGGTGTTCCTGTGGTTGATCGGCTCGATCCGGCTGGTCGACACCTGGCTGATCGGTGCCGTGGCCGGCTTTCTGTCTCTTGGACTTGGCGTTGGTCTTTACCACGCGTACGCGCTCAACCTGCTCTCGCAAGGCGATGAGACGGCGGCGCACCTCGGCGTGGAGGTGGAGAGGGTGCGGCGCTGGATCCTGCTTGCGACGGCGCTGATGATCGGCGCCTCAGTCGCGGTCTCGGGCCTGATCGGCTTCGTGGGCTTGATCGTGCCGCACTTGCTGCGGCTCGTGATCGGCTCGGATCACCGCGTGCTGGTGCCGGCCTGTGCTCTGTTCGGTGCTGCCTTCTTGATGCTGGCAGATACGCTGGCGCGCACGCTCATGGCCCCGACCGAGCTCCCCGTTGGCGCGTTGACCTCGCTCGTCGGCGGACCGCTGTTCCTCGTTTTGCTGCGCCGAGAGCTGCGCAGCCTGTCGTGATGAGCGCGCCCCTGCTCCGAGCGACGGGTGTCGGTCACGTCTTTGGCGCAACCCCTGTGCTCGACTGCGTCGACTTCGAGATCGTCGCCGGGCGCCTGATCATCGTGCTGGGCCCCAACGGCTCGGGCAAGACCACGCTGGTGCGGATCCTCTCGGGAGTGCTCGAGCCGACGCGGGGCGAGGTCGAGCTCGGAGGGCACCGGATCCCGCTCCTGTCGCGACGGGCCGTCGCTCGCGCGCTGGCAGTGGTCCCGCAGGAGACGGCCGTACCCTTCCCCTACCGAGCGCGCGAGCTCGTCGCCATGGGCCGGGCTCCGCACCTGGGCCCGCTGGGGCGCGAGGGTCCGCGCGACCGCGAGCTCGTTCGGGCCTCGCTGCGCCAGCTCGGTGTGGAGCATCTTGCCGATCGCACCTTCCCGACGCTCTCGGGCGGGGAGAAGCAGCGTGTGGTGCTGGCGCGCGCGCTCACCCAGCAGACCGAGACCTTGCTGCTCGACGAGCCCACCGCGCATATGGACCTGGGCCACCGCATGCAGACCTTCGAGTGGCTGCGCGGCTGGGTTCGCAAGGGCTCGGGCCGCGGAGCTGCGCTCGTAACACACGATCTCGTGCTCGCGGCACGCTTTGCCGACGAGCTCGTATTGCTTCATCGCGGCAACGTGGTCTCGCGCGGCGCGCCAGGGGACGTGCTGACCGAGGCGACGATTGCGAACGTGTACGGCGTCGAGGCACGCGTGGCACGCGATGAGCAGGGTCGGCTGGCGATTACGCCGCTGCGCGCGGTACCTTCCGCGCCCGTATGAGCCGAATCGCGGAGGTCAAGGGCCGTGAGATCCTCGACTCTCGCGGCAATCCCACAGTCGAGGTCGACGTCGTGCTCGATACCGGTGAGTTGGGCCGGGCTGCCGTTCCCTCGGGTGCCTCCACGGGAAGTCGCGAGGCGCTGGAGCTCCGCGACGGGGGTCCGCGCTACGGCGGCAAGGGAGTCGCCACGGCCGTTGCAAACGTGCGTGGCGAGCTCGCGGCTGCGGTCAAGGGCATCACGCTCGGCGGGCTGACTGAGCAGGCCGCCCTCGACCGAACCATGATCGAGCTCGACGGCAGCGAGGCGAAGTCGCGCCTCGGCGCCAACGCCATACTCGGGCTGTCCATTGCGGCAGCCCGGGCCGCCGCGGCGGCGGCCCGCACGCCGCTCTACGCGTGGCTGTCCGACGGTCGCGGAGTGCTGCTGCCACTGCCGATGATGAACATCCTCAACGGCGGAGCGCACGCGGACAACAAGGTGGACTTCCAGGAGTTCATGATCCTGCCGACCGGTGCACCGAGCTTCGGCGAGGCACTGCGTTGCGGTGCCGAGGTGTTCCACGCGCTGCGCGGCGTGCTCGAGGAGGCGGGCTACAGCACGGGAGTTGGCGACGAGGGCGGCTTTGCGCCGGATCTCGACTCGAACGAGCAGGCGATAGAGCTGATCCTGAGAGCCCTGGAGCGCGCTGGCTACCGGCCGGGCGAGGACTTCCACCTCGGGCTCGATGTCGCCGCGAGCGAGTTTTATCGCGACGGTCGCTACGTCGCGCAAGGCGCGGGCGTGGAGTACTCCTCGGACGACCTGATCGAGCTCTATGTGGATTGGGTGGGGCGCTACCCGATCGTGAGCATCGAGGACGGTCTCGGAGAGGGCGACTGGTCGGGCTGGCAGCGTATGACCCAGGCGCTCGGAGATCGGGTCCAGGTGGTTGGCGACGATATCTTCGTGACGAATTCCGCGATCCTGGAGCGGGGCATCGAGCAGGGTGTCGCGAACTCCGTACTCGTGAAGATCAACCAGATCGGCACGCTGACGGAGACGCTGGACACGCTCGGCTGCGCTGAGCAGGCCAGCTACACCACGGTCATCTCGCATCGCTCCGGCGAGACCGAGGACACGACGATCGCCGACCTAGCGGTGGGCCGCGCGGCCGGCCAGATCAAGACGGGCTCGCTGTGTCGCTCGGAGCGCGTCGCCAAGTACAACCAGCTGCTTCGAATCGAGGAGGAGCTCGGTCCAGCCGCACGCTATGCGGGTGGCGGGGCTCTGCGCCAGCTCTCGTGAAGCTCCTGGCAGCAGTTGCGACGCTCTGTCTTGCGTACGTGCTCCCTGTGGATCGCGTCGTGTTGCAGCTCGCCACGGAGCACAAGAGCACTCCGCCTCTGCGCGTCGAGGCGACGCTGCAGGGCATCGGAGATGCCTGGCCCGAGCGCGTGCGCTTCGAGCTGCATCCGGACTTCGGCTTCCGGGTCGAGAGCGACCGCGGCGACCGCTGGCTGTTTTCCGCCGCTGGCGGAGTGGAGGGGTCTCGTCTCCCCGCGCCGCCCTGGATTCCCGATCTGCGACCGCTTCTGCTGCGCGACGCTGTGCTCCTATCGGAGTGGGTCGCGGCGACGGGCCTCGACCCCGAGTCGAGTGAGCTCGCACGCTGCGGCGAGCAGGATTGCTTCGTGCTCGGCGGTCGCGAAGCCCTGGCACAGATCTGGATCGAGAAGGACCGCTTCGAGATCCTGGAGCAGCAGGACGCGGGCGGACGGCGAACGCGCTACGGCGGCTACCGCGAGTGGGAGAAGGTCCGCTTCCCGCAAGAGATACAGATCTTCGACGCGTACGGGAGTGTGGCGAGCCTCGTCGTGGAGAGCGTTACGCTGGATAACTCGCTGCGCGGCGGGCATTTCTCTGCTCGCTGGGTGGACTCCGACGAGCTGTCACCGCATTAGCCGCATCTTGAGTTTCTCCAGGAGAGTGTATAGGGTCCGCCCAAAGATGCCGTGAGGCCGCAGGGGAGATCCCGATGGCCGAGAGCATGAAGCTCAAGATTCTCGTCGTCGACGATGATCAGGACGTCTGTGATTACCTGCAAGATTTCCTGACCCGCGAAGGGCATAGGGTCTCGACGCTCGTCAAGCCGATGGACGCCCTGCTCGAGATCAAGGACGGGCGCTATCAGATCGTCCTGCTCGACATCCGCATGCCGGAGCTCGACGGCATCCAGCTGCTCCGCCAGGTTCGAGCGATCGACTCCGACGTCTGCGTGATCATCATGACGGCCTATCCGTCTGTCGATAGCGCGATCGACACGATGAAGGCGGACGCGTTCGACTACCTGCGGAAGCCGTTCGATAACGAGCAGCTCCGCGACGTGATTCGACGAGCGGTGCGCGAGAAAGGCTTGATGGTCGACGCGGAGGAGCGGGTGAATCAGCTCCTCTGCGCCAAGATCCGCGTGCTCCGCAAGGAACGCGACCTGACGCTGAAGCAGCTCGCCAACAAGACGACGCTGTCGGTCAGCCTGATCTCACAGATCGAGCTGGGCAAGAGCGCGGCCTCGGTCTCAACCCTGCGAAAGCTGGCGGCCGCCCTGGGTGTCTCGATGTCCTATTTATTCGAGGGGATCTAGGGAGCCTTGTGGGACCCGGCCGCGGCTGACCCCTTGCCGCGCAGGCACCCTGCAAGCGCCGTCGGAAGCGGCGCGCGCAGCGAAGGGCGAAGCCCTGAGCGGAGGTGGGAAGCGCGCGGCCGTCCGCGCGCGGGTCCCACAGGATAGGGTCCCACAGGATAGTCAGGCTGCTAGTTCGGCCCCGGACGGAGCGGCGTTTCTCAGCTGGATGCGGGTGAGGTTGCCATCTACCTCGAGCTGGGCGCCCTGGCTCTCGAGGAGGTGGCGGGCGACCAGGAACGACAGGGAATCGGTTTCTGTGCCGCGTCTGCCAATCTCCACTTCGATCCGGACCGGGAAGCAGGAGTCCTGGCCCTGGAGGATCTTGATGCCGAGGCGGCCTCCTTTGGACGCCGCCTCCGCGCCGGCGGCGAGCAATTCGCGGAAGGCGCCGCGCGTGCGTTCCGGGTCGAGCTCGATCGGCTGACGGTTGAGCAGGCTCCAGGACGCGGTGACGATGCCGTCTCGGAGCAGCGGAACCTCTTCGGCTGCCTCCTGGAGAAGAGCGACGGGTGAGGTTGGTACGGCCTGCATCGGGCGGGGTCGCGAGACGAGCATGCGCGCCTGCCAGACGATGCGCTCCAGCCGCTCGACGACCTCCGCGGCGCGCGCGGGCTCGCGCCGAAGCTGGCGCAGGGGCTCGCGAAGCGCCTCCGCGAAGAGTGAGAGCAGATGCGGAGCGGGGTTGCAGGCGGGAGCAGACTCCGCCTGCGTGCGAGCGGCGTCCAGATCGCGATCCAGCTCGGCACGAACGAGATCGAAGCGGCCGCCCTCGTGGCGTGTCTCGCGCTTCCGCCCGCGACGAAAGCGGCTGGCCGCGAGCACACCCGCGAGAAAACCCGTTCCCAGCAGGAACAGCTCGCTCATCAAGTCGACTCCCGCGGCTGGATGCCAGCCGCGACCATGACGAGACTCTTTCCGCTCAAACGGCGCTCCCTAGGCAGCGTTGGCGTTGTCGACGCGCCGCAGGGCCTGGGGCAGGAGAGAGGTAGAGATGGCGACGCACCAGGGCAGGTGTCCCTCGGTTGGTGTCCCACCTCGGATGACGGAAGTGAATCCCCGTGTCGTCCAGCCACACGTCGATCAGCTCGTGATCGATCCAGAGCTTGAGCGAGACTCCGCCCGGGCCCCGATGGCCGCAACGCCGCTTGTCGCTGCAGTCCATGACAATCCTCGGGGGGTGAGAGTCGTGGGAGGGGGCTACTTGGCTCACTTGTTAGCATACAGCGCGCGGGGGAACACCTGCGCCAGGCGGATCGCACTGTGTGCAGCTCGTGACGGCGGCGCCGTGGCCGGTCTCGAGGCCTGGATCGGAGCTGCGATTCGAGGCAGGTTCCAGACATGAACAGCTGCGCGAGGCGATATCTCGGCCTGTGCACTGCGTTGCTCTGGCTCGGCTGCGGTGCTCCGCAGCAGGAACCGGACGACCCAGCGAGCCCGGAAACGCAGGCTGCGGAATCGAATGGCGTGCCCCGGCGCGGGGACTGGCTGGTTCAGTGGTCGTCTGCGGACCCCGAGAGCTTGAACCCGATCACCTCGAGTGACACGGCATCGAGCTCGGTGCTGCGCTGGATCATGCCGACCCTGCTCACGCTCGACAACGAGACGCTCGAGCCGCGCCCCGTACTCGCGCGCGAGCTGCCGGAGATCAGTGAGGACAAGCTCGTCTACACCTTCCGGCTCCGCGATGACATCACCTTCTCGGACGGTAGCCCGGTCGTCGTGGAAGACCTGATCTTCACGCTGAAGACGATCAAGAACCCGCGGGTGCTGGCACCTCACCTGCGCAATTACCTGAACTCCGTCAGGGCTGCCACGGCCGTTGATCCCTACACGCTGCGTATCGACATGCGCGAGCCGTACTTCAGAAACATCTACGTGATGGGCTCGCTCGCGCCGCTGCCGCGCCACCACTACGATCCTGAGGGCCTCATGGACGGGATCTCGCTCGTTGAGCTCGAAGCCTTCGACGAGCTCGACGCGGAGACGAAGGAGCGTGTGGAGCGCTTCGCCGCGCGCTTCAATGAGGACTTCCATCGGCATCCCGTAGGTGCCGGAGCGTTCGAGATCCGCGATCCCGAGACAGACATCGTTACCGGTGAGAGGATCACCCTGCATCGCAGGGAGGGCTTCTGGGCGCCGGACGATCCCCGCTTCGGAGACGCATGGGTGAACCGGATCGTGTATCGGGTCATCAATGATCGGGAAGCCGCTCTGGTCGCGTTCAAGGGTGGCGACCTCGACGTGATGGGGTTGACGCCGCTGCAGAACGAGCGGCAGACTAACAAAGCGCGCTTCAAGCGCCGGGCGAAGAAGAAGATCCACACCAGCCCGGGCTACACCTATATCGGCTGGAACATGACGAAGCCGCTCTTCCAGGACGTGCGTGTGCGCCGCGCGCTCGGCTACTTCGTCGACAAGCAGAACATCATCAAGCAGGTGCTGCGGGGTCTGGCCGTGCCCATCGAGGGCTCCGTCTTCGTCGAGCGGCCGGAGTACAACCGAGACCTTCCGGCCTATGTCTTTGATCCGGAGCGGGGCAAGGCGCTGCTCGCGGAGGCGGGCTGGGTGGACTCGGACGGTGACGGGGTGCTGGACAAGGAGCTCGACGGGACGCGCGTTCCCCTGGAGTTCGAGCTCATCTCCAACACGGGCAACGACGTCCGCCAGGCCGTGGGGCTGGCGGTGATCGACGAGATGAAGCGTGCCGGTATCCGTGCGAGCTACCGGAGCATCGACTGGAGCATCATGCTCGACCGCGTCAAGCGCTTCGACTACGACGCGGTGATCCTGGGCTGGGCCATGTCGATCACCCCGCCCGATCCGTACCAGCTCTGGCACTCGTCCCAGGCAGTCGAGGGTGGCTCGAACCATGTCTACTTCGTGAACGACGAGGTGGACCGGATTCTGGAGGCCTATCGAGTCGAGTTCGACCCGGACGTTCGCAAGGAGCTGATCGACCGCTTCCAGGAGATCCTCTACGAGGAGCAGCCCTACACCTTCCTGTTCATGCAGCGAGCCATCACGACGTGGGACCGCCGCTTCCGGGGGGTGACCTGGTATGCGAGCGGGAGTACCGACATGAACGAGTGGTGGGTGCCGTTCGCGAGCCAAAGATACCGCTGACGGACAGAAGCCATGGCCGGCTATCTGCTCCAGCGAATCCTCCTGCTCGGTCTCACGTTCATCGCGATCACGGTGATCCAGTTCGGGATCATCCACAACGCTCCCGGTGATCCCGTGGAGCTCTTCTTTGCAGGGGGGCTTGCCGCTGGCATCGAGGGCGTTCAGACCGACAGGCTCGCTGACGTAGAACGCGCGAAGGCTGCGCTGCGCAGCCAGCTCGGCCTCGACAGGCCGCTTCCCGTGCAGTACGCGGTGTGGCTCAAGAAGACGCTGACGGGAGACTTCGGCAACAGCTTCAAGGACCGTCGCCCCGTCTGGGAGAAGATCCGGGAGCGCATTCCGCTCACCGTGACCCTCGCAGCCTCGGCCATCTTCATCACCTTCGCGCTCTCGATCCCGCTGGGCATCCTCTCAGCAATCAAGGAGGGAAGCCTGGCTGATCGGGCCTCCACCCTGCTGCTGTTCATGCTGGTCTCGCTGCCCTCCTTCTGGATCGGCACGCTGATCATCATCTTCTTCTGCGGGGGCGACTTCCTCGACTGGTTCCCACCGGCAGGGGTGCACTCGCTCGACTACGACCCGAGCTGGCCCTGGGCCCGCCGCGTCGGCGACTACATGCACCACCTCGCCATGCCGATCTTCGTGACGACGTACGGCGCGTTCGCGTTTCAGTCGCGAATCCTGCGCTCGTCGATGCTCGACGCGAAGAGCCAGGACTACGTGCGCACGGCTCGCGCGAAGGGGGTCTCGGAGCGCGTCGTCGTCTTCAAGCACATCTTGCGCAACTCGATCATCCCCATCGCGACGAACATCGGCGGCATCCTTCCGGCGCTGATCGGCGGCTCCGTGATCATCGAGACGATCTTCTCGTTGCCGGGTCTCGGCTTCCTCGGCTACCAGGCTGTGCTGGCCAGGGACTATCCCGTGGTTCTGGCACTCCTCACCGTGAGCTCCGCCCTCACTCTGATCGGGATATTGCTCTCGGACCTAGCACTTGTGCTCGTCGACCCGCGCATCCGGTTCGAGCGGAGCGTGGGATGAACGAGGTTGGGCGATCCATGGGCGTGTGGGCCCGAGTCTGGCAGGAGCTGCGGCGGAAGCGTAGCGCCGTCGTGAGTCTGTGGATGGTCCTGTCGATGGGAGTGCTCGCGCTCGGCGCGGACTTCATTGCCAGTGACAGGCCTTACTACATCGAGCTCGATGGCGAGGCGTACTTCCCGATCCTGATCGACTACGGCGTGGCCGTGGGCGTCCGGCGCTGGCCGGCGCCCCTGCTGAACGCGGACTTCAAGCGCCTGGAGGACCGAGCGGAGCGCGTTCTCTGGCCGCCGATCCCTTACTCTCCGACCCGGGTAGATCTCAGCGGAGAGACGCTGGCCGTGCCCTCGGCCGCGCACTGGCTCGGGACAGACAGGCTCGGGCGAGACGTCGCCTCTGGCATGGTGCACGGCACTCGGATCTCGCTCACGATCGGTCTCGTCGTCGTCGCCATACAGGCGCTCCTCGGCATCTTCTTCGGTGCCCTGGCTGGCTACTACGGCGGCTGGGTCGATCTGGTCATCTCACGTTTTCTCGAGATGATGCTCGGGATCCCGACCTTCTTCCTGCTGATCACCGTGGCGGCGATTTTCCCGCCCTCGATCTATCTCATCATGATGATCCTGGGCCTGACCGGCTGGATGGGGATCGCGCGCTACATCCGCAGCGAGTTCTTGCGTGTCCGCGAGCAGGAGTACGTGGAGGCTGCCAAGAGTCTCGGTGCGAGCGATCGGCGGGTGATGCTTCGCCACATCCTGCCCAACGCACTGGCTCCTGTACTGGTTGCAGCGGCCTTCGGCGTCGCCACCGCGGTGCTGGCAGAGTCGAGTCTGTCCTTTCTGGGCATCGGGGTGCCGGCGCACCTGGTCACCTGGGGCTCGATCCTGTCCGAGTCCCGCGCCAATACCTTCGCCTGGTGGCTGGCCGTGTTCCCGGGTGCGGCGATCTTCGTGACCGTCACGTCCTACAATCTGCTGGGCGATGGCCTCCGCGACGCACTGGATCCTCGTGCAGCCGGCGGTAGGACTGGGTGACGCTAGGCCGTCCTCCGACTCTTGCTAGTGGTCCAAGGGGGGTTTGACCTGAGGCGAATATAAAGCGAAGGTAAGCAGATCGTGGAAGCTTCCTCTGCTACCCGCGGCGGCATCCAAGCACTGATTGGTGAGGATCTCACCGAGCGAGCCGGAGTTCGATACACGGAGCTCACGCCCCGGCATGTGCTCAACCACTGCGACACGGCGCGAATGCCCGATTGCTGGACCATCAATCCGTATCGGGGCTGCTCGTTCGGCTGCCGCTACTGCTACGCACGCTACACCCACGAGTTCCTCGGCCTGTCCGATCCACTCGACTTCGAGCGCCAGATCTTCGTCAAGACAGGAGCTGGCTCGGTGCTCGCCGCCGAGGCAAGCCAGAGCAAGCTGCAGGCTCGTCCGATCGCAATCGGGACGGCGACAGATCCCTACCAGCCTGCAGAGGCAAAGTACGCGGTCACTCGGAGCATTCTCGAGGTGCTCGCGCGCTTCCGCGGCCTTGAGATCGGGATCATCACGAAGTCGGCGCTCATCGTGCGGGACCTCGATCTGCTCGTGCGAATCTGCGAGCGCTCCCGGCTCACGATCAGCGTCTCGCTGATCACGCCTTTCCGAACTCTGGCCCGAAAGCTCGACCCCGGTGCTCCAACTCCCGAGCGCCGCCTCAAGACGGTTCAGACGCTCGCACAGGCGGGTCTCCCGGTTGGGATCAACGCGCTCCCTATTCTCCCGGCGATCAACGACCGCCCCCGAGACCTCGCGCTCCTGTTCCAGCGCGCTCAAGCCTACGACGCCAGGTGGATCTCGGTGGGGCCGCTCTTCTTGGCCTCCGGCAGTCGCCGTCGCTTCCTCGACTGGCTCTCCGAGACGATGCCCGAGAAGCTGCCGGTATACCGGCGTCTGTTCGCACGCGGGATGGACGTCGACCCGCGCTGGGCGGTCGAGCTCAAGCGACGCGTTGCGGAGCTGCGCAGGCGTACGGGACTGCCAGATCGCGCTTTTCGCGAGCCTGGCGCGCAGCAGCTGGTGCTCCCCGGGCTGGCTCGCTCGGGCGTGACGGGGCGTCTACACTCCTCGCGTGAGGACGCTGCAGGGACTCTCCCCCAGGCGCGGGCTTTCGATCCCTTGCGTGACGATCCTGACGCCAGACGGCGAGCCCCTGGAGGCGGACCAGCGTCGACTGGTCCGCTTTCTGATGCAGTCGGGCCGGGGCGCGGACGTAATCTTCGCGATGGGCACGACCGGCGAGTGGAATCGCCTGGACCAGAGACGTCGCCACCAAGTGATCCGCATCGTCGTCGAGGAGGTGCGGAAGCAGAACCCGCGCCTCTCGCAGCGAGGTCAGGAAGAGGTGGAGGTCTGGGCGGGCCTCACCGCACCGACACGAGCGGAGACCCTCGAGACCCTGGAGCTGGCGCTCGAGACGGGAGCCCACGCGGGGGTGATCGCGCCGCTCGCCATCGCGGACGTCGACGATCCCCTACGCTTCCTCGCCCGTGACGTCGCCGAGCTGCTCGACGAGCGCGACGCGCGGCTTCCGATCTTCCTCTACGACAATGCCGACATCGCAGTCGGGTCACAGTCCCACCTGCCCACAGCGGTGGTCAAGCGGCTGAGTCGGCTCGACTTCGTGCACGGCATCAAGGTGTCCGCGTCACCGCGCAGGTTAGGCCACTACACGAAAGCGGCACGCCAGTTCCGTGACCTCGGAGACTTCAACATCTACGTCGGGGACGCGCTCTACATCCTGGAGATGATGCGACCGCGCCGCGGCTTCTGGGGCACGCTGAACGAGCACTGGAACCGCTTTCTGCTACACGACCTGCTGCCCAGTGGCGTGGTCGCGGGCCCGGCCAACCTCTGGCCGCGTGAGTGGCAGCGGGCCTGGCAGGTTGCGAGCGCGGGCGACGTAGAGCTCATGGCTGAGATGAAGCGGATCTTCGACGGCTTTCGGGACGCGTACACGTTCCCGGCTGGAAAGCGCAGCCTCGCTGCCCTCAAGCGTGGACTGCTCGGGCTGGGGGTTGTCTCGAGTGATGCCGTCGCGAGCGGGACTCCGGCCCTGGACAGCGAGCAGGCAGGTCTCCTCGATCGGAGCGTCGAGACACTGCGTTCCGAGGTGCAGGCTGCGTTGCCCGCTCGCTGGGTCAGCCAGCCCGCCGAGGCGGAGGAGCCGTGAGCGAGAAGCGCTACGACGTAGTCGGCATCGGCAGCATGGTCGTGGATACGATCCACCTGACGCCGCGCGTGGCCGGCCCTGATGAGAAGGTGCTCCTACGCGCGGCCGGCGACGGCGTGATCGCGCGGCGGCTCGTCGGAGGCGTGACACTCAACCACCTTGGCTGGGCGCGGATCCTGGGGCTCCGGGTCGGCATCTTCGGCAAGCAGGCCGACGACGAGAACGGCCGCTTCCTCCGGGCCGGCATCGACCGCCTAGGGATCGATCACCACATGGACCTGTCGGGTAGCGCGTCGTCCTTCGCCCAGGTCTACGTCGACGGAGCGGGAAGTCGCGCCATCTACATGGCGCGCGGGGCGACTGGCGAGGTACGTCCGGAGGAGATCGAGACGCTGCACCGCCCGATTATCGAATCCGCCCGGGTCGTAACGAGCGAGATCTCCCAGCTGCCGCTCCCGGTCGTGCGGCGCGTCCTGGAGATCGCGCGCGAGAGCGGCGCCCGCACCATCCTGGACCTGGACGTGCCGGTCGCGGCTGCCGTTCCGGCGCTCGGCAGCGAGCGAGACTTGCAGGCGGTTCTCGCGGCCGCGGACATTCTGAAGGCGTCGCTCTCTGCGCTCGAGGGCCTGGTGGAGGGAGGTTCCCCGTGGGAGCTCGCACGCGGGACCGCCTCCCGCTTCGGTCCACAGGCGGTGGCCGTGACGCTCGGCGCGACGGGCTGTCTGGTACGGGCCGAGGCGAGCGAGGTCGAGGTGCCTGCCGCAAAGGTGGAGGTGGCCGATACGACCGGGGCCGGCGACGCCTTTCTCGGCGGCTTCCTCGCGGGGCTGGAGGCGGGGCTCGGCTGGGCGGACGCGGCCAAGCTCGGGAACTCCTGCGGCGCCGCCTGCTGCGAGCAGATCGGGGCATTTCCCGACGCTCCCGAGCGGGCTCGGGCCCGCGTGCTCGAGCTGTACGCGTCGTTGGACGGGCCTGCGCTCGAGCTCGCCGACCCGCTCTACCCACAGCGCCAGACGGGCTCGCCCGATCTCGAGCGCTTTCTGTCCGTGGCAGCCCACCAGGTCGAGCGGGTGGCCGGTAGCGCGGATCGGGGCGCAATCCATGCAGCCGCATGCAGCATCCTGCGTGCGGAGGAGGGCGGTGGTCGCGTTCACGTGACGGGCGTCGGCAAGCCCGAGCACGTCGCCCGTTATGCGGCCTCTCTGCTGTCGAGCACGGGGACGGCCGCGACCTTTCTCCACGCAACCGAAGCGACGCACGGAAGCCTGGGTCAGGTGCGCTCCGGTGACGTGGTGATCGCGATCTCGAACAGCGGCACCACATCGGAGCTGCTCCAGCTCGTGCGAGCGCTGCGCGGCTTCGGCGCCGAGCTGATCGCGGTGACCGGTCGCGCCGACTCGCCGCTCGGTAGAGCTGCGGCTCTGGTCCTCGAGGCACCAGTGGCCGCGGAGGGTGGCCCCCTTGGTCTCGCTCCGCGGGCAAGCGTCCTGGCCGAGATCCTCATCGTCGGTGCGCTCTCCGTCGAGCTCGAGCGCCTTAAGGGTTTCACGCGCCAGGACTTCCAAACTCGCCACCCCGCCGGCGAGCTGGGCAAACGAAGTCGCTAGAGCGGGCTCCGTGAACTGAACTAGGAGAAGTTCCGATTAAGGACCGTCCCTAGTTCCGAAATGAGCGGGCTCCCCTGCAAGCGCCGCAGGGCGGCGCGCGCAGCGAAGGGCGAAGCCCTGAGCGGAGGTGGGTGGCCGCGGCCGGCCGCGGCCGGGTCCCACAAGTCTAGAGCTTGCGTTTGCGGCGGGACTGAGTGGCCTGGACGCCGAGTGGATCCTCTACGCGGATGCCCTGCTGGGCGCCGGAGGCGGCGTCGGAGGCGCTGACCGAGAGGATGCCGTCCCGATCGATGTGGAAAGCGACCTCGATCTTCGCCGTGAGTCGCGGCGCCGCCGCGATGCCCCACAGGGTGAACGCTCCGAGCAGCTGGTTCGTGCTCGCGTCGCGCGAGCGTCCCTGATAGACCCGGATCTCCACCTCCTCCTGCCCGTCCTCGTTCGTCGTGAACATGCGGCGGTGCTCCGTGGGCACAGGTGTGTTCTGGTCGATCAGCATCGAGAAGACGTTGCCGATGGACCCGATCCCCAGCGGCAATGAGGTGACGTCCTGCAGGTCGACCTTGCGCGCTGACGCGTGCTGCTCAGCCTCGTCGAGATACCCGCTGGCCCTATCTGAGGAGGAATGCGCTGCGCTGAGCTGCTCGGAGATCTGCTCCAGGGCCGCTTCGAGGCCGTCCGGGGAGTCGGTGTCGAGTTTCTCGGTGAGCTCCGACATCTTGTAGTCGAGCTCGAGCAGCTCGTTTCGAACCTTCTTGGAAGCCGCGGGCAGATCCGCGTCGGGATCGACGGGCAGCTCCTCCTTGTCTGGGGGACCCGGCGCGTCGAGGAGATCGTTGAGCAAGGTCTGCAGCGAGTCGTCGTTTGTCGACTGCCGCAGCTCGTCGACGCCGTCGATGAGCTTGCGCGCGATTCCGGTCTCCTTCAGGGCCATTCCCAGGGCGTCGCCAGCCGCGTCTTCGGCAGACGCCTTGAGCGCGTCCGCGGAGATCGAGTACGCGTAGAGGGCGGCTCCCAGTGCGACCACCTCATCGGGGTTGATGTCGCGCCGTGGCTCCTTGCTAAAGAGCCCGGCGACCGCCTCCTGCACCGCCAGCATGCGGCTCTGGCCGCCGACAAGGAGGACGTCGTCGAGCTCAACGGGAGCGACCATGGCCATCTCTATGCAGCGGGAGCAGAGCTCGAGGGTTTTCTGGATCATTGGCTGGACGAGCTCGTTCGCCTTGCTCCGGGTCAGCGTGGTGGAGAAGTCGACGTGCTCACCGTCGGGGAGCTGCGCCAAGTAAGGCAGCTCGATCTGAGCCGTGTCGACTTCGGCCAGCTCGACCTGGGCCTTCTCGGCCGCTTCCTTGAGACGCAGGAGCGCGGTGTCATCGCCCTGAAGCTTGGTGTTGTGCTGACGTTCGAACTGCTCCCGGAGCCAGCCCGCGATCGCCGCATCGAAGTCCTCGCCGCCGAGGTAGGAGTCCCCGTCGGTGGCCAGCACCTCGAAGGTGTCTCCCCGTGCGCGCATGATCGTGACGTCGAAGGTGCCGCCGCCGAGGTCGTAGACCGCGAGCGTGAAGTCCCTACCCATTTTGTAGCCGTAGGCGAACGCGGCCGCCGTCGGCTCGTTGATCAGGCGAGCCACGTCGATGCCGGCATGCTCGGCGGCCAGCTTGGTCGCCTTGCGCTGCAGGTCGTTGAAGTGTGCGGGAACGGAGATCACGGCCTTGGTGGCGGGCTCGCCGAGCGCCTTCTCCGCGTGCTCGCGCACGCAGCCCAGAATCCGAGCGGAGACCTGAATTGGCGTCAGCTCCCGGCCCGCGACCTTGAGCAGCACACCGCCCTTGGCGCTGGAAGCGATCGTGTAGGGCGCGACTGCGGCCGCCGCGCGGACCTCGTCAGAGTCGAAGGGGTGACCCAGCAGGCGCTTGACCGCGGTCACGGTGTTCTCGGGCTCGGTCACCGCGTAGCGCTTTGCGGCCCCTCCGACGAGCTCCTGGTCGCCTTTGAATGCGAGACAGGACGGAACGGTCGTGTGCTGATCCTCGCAGAGGATGACGGCGCGCCCGTCCTCGACCGATGCGGCACAGCTGTTGAGCGTGCCCAGATCGATGCCAATGACTCGACTGCTCACTCGCTTCGTATCGGCATATCGTGCGGGGACTTGGCGGGCGGTTGGGGGCACCGTTAGAGTCAGAAGCCTGCGGGGATGTAGCTCAGCTGGGAGAGCGCTGCGTTCGCAACGCAGAGGTCGGCGGTTCGATCCCGCTCATCTCCACCAGAATCAGACGATCCGCGCACCTGGCCAGCGTAGCTGCACGCCCGGGATGCGGCAGGTTCGCGGAGCGCGACACTTCTTTGCGCCGCGGACCACCTATGAAGGCAGGGGCGCGTTTTATGAAGGCAGGGGCGCGTTTTGCCTGAACGGCGACAGCGGATACCTTTCGTCTCGCCGCTGACCTTCCGCGCCGCTGCCTCTGCGCCGCTGGAAAGGGAGGAGCGCAGCGATGCAGATTCAAGCCGTTCTGGTTGCTGGCGACAAGGGCGCCAGCCGCGCCGTTGCAGCCAGCAGCAAGACGTTCGTGGAGCTGGGCGGCAAGCCCATGTTCGTCTACGTGCTCGAGACGCTGCTGCGTACGCCCGAGGTGAGCGAGATCTGGGTCGTGGGCGACGTGCCTCGGCTCGAGAAGGCCATCGCCGAGGAGGGCTGCGTGGAGCTCGCCACGGCCCGAGGCTGCCCGCTCCACGTCCTGCCGCAACGCGACTCTCTCTACGAGAACGTGTGGGAGACGTTCCTGCTCACGCTGCCCCCGGGCCCGCCTGACCCGGACCATCCGATCCTCGTGGTTCCGGCCGACATCCCCCTCGTGCTGCCGGAGGAGATCTCCGACTTCATCCAGAAGACGCTTGTGAGCGATGCGCAGTACGCGCTGGGTCTGTCTCCGGACGTCGCGCTCGAGCCGTTCGCGCCGAGTGACGGGGAAGACGGGATCACGATGGCGTACTTCAACCTGGCGGAGGGGCGCTTCCGGCAGAACAACCTGACCGTCGTGCGCCCGCTGCGGGTGGGCAACCGGCGCTACATCCAGGCGGTCTACGAGAACCGTTACCAGAAGGAGCTCGGCAAGGGTCTTAGGCTGGCGTGGCAGATGCTCACCCGCGAGTTTCGAAACCTGTCCGTCCTGTTTCTGTTCATCCTGCTGCACCTGGCGGGTACTCTCGACCGTCGCGGCTACAGGCGCGCTGCGGATCGTCTGCGGACCTGGGTCGCGCTGCCGGCGGTAGAACGCGGAATGAGCAAAATGCTGCGCACGCGGCTGCGCTTCGTCATGACGGAGCTCGGCGGCGCGGCGCTCGACATCGACAACGAGGCAGATCTTGCCGTGGCCGAGAAGATGATGGGACGCTGGAAGGAGAAGCAGGCTCGCCAGGCGAGCGCGGGGTGATCGATGGCTGAGCCGTTCGAGGAGATTGCAGGCTCTCCGGCCGCGCTTCGCGCGCTCGGTCCGCGCGGCGTGCTCCGGGTGACGGGAGGAGATCGCATCCGCTTCCTCAACGGAATGGTCACGAGCGAGGTGGCTACGTGGGCGCCGGGCGAATTCTGTGACGCGCTCCAGCTCGACCGCAAGGGCCACATCCTGGCTCAGCTCTCGCTCCTGGTGCTGGCTGAAGAAGTCCTCCTCGAAACGAGCGGAACGGTGGAGCCGGTGCTGGCCGAGACGCTCGAGAAGCACATCATTGCCGACGACGTGGAGCTCGCGCGGCTGCAGGGTTGGGAGCAGCTCGGGATCGAGGGTCCGGGGGCTGTGGCGGCGATAGCGGGGCACGCTCCTGCCGCACTGGCGCCTGGGCGCTTCGAGATCGACGAATCCGGTCGCATCTGGCTCGGTGGGGGGAGCCTCGGGCTCGAGGGCGCTCGCGTCCTCGGCGAGGCTCTCGCCCTGGCGGACCTGCGCGTGGCGCTCGCGCTACCTTCCCTTTCCGAAGAGGCCTGCGACGTGCTGCGTATCCAGGCCTTCCGCCCCGCGGAGGGGATCGACTTCACGGACCGGAGCTTCCCCCAGGAGGCGCGTCTCGAGGGAGCGGTGTCGTTCACAAAGGGGTGCTTCGTCGGACAGGAGATCGTCGCTCGTATCGAGTCGCGCGGTGCGGTGAATCGGCTGCTGGTCACGCTCGCTCCTGAACGGCCCGTCGCCCCAGGAGCTGAGATCGTGGCCGATGGCAAGGGCGTGGGACGGGTGACGAGCGCGGCGAGCTCTGCGGCGACGGGGCCGGTTGCGCTTGGCTACGTGCGTAAGGGGTTGGCTCGGCGTGGGGTCAGGGTTGAGATCGAGGGTGTGGCTGCCGTCGTAACGGGTCCTGAGTAGGTAGGGGGGAGCGGGAGCCGGAGGTCGGGAAACGTCCCCCGGCGGACTCCGCTCCTTGCGTGTTCAGGGTCGGTTGGTTGCCTCGGGTACCGCTACCACAGTTCGCCGGGGGACGTTTCCCGACCTCCGGCTCCCGTTAGCTCTAGGGTGCTCCGCTGTATAGTTTTTGGTTGTGGGTGCTGTGGGTGCACGGGTGCTTGCGCTGTTTGCTAAGGAGCCGGTGGCCGGGGGGGTGAAGACCCGGTTGTCGCCGCCCTTCTCTCTCGAGGAGGCGGCTTCGTTTTATGAGGCGATGCTGCGGGACATTCTCGAGCAACACTTGCGGAGCGAGGTTGATCGTGTGCTCTGGTACGAGCCGGACTCTGCGGAAGAGTGGTTTCGCGGTGTGGTGCCGGAGGGCTACAGGCTGGTGCCGCAGCGCGGGGCCAGCCTGGCGGAGCGGATGCAGTACTTGTTTCATCGCCATGCAGTAGAGCGCTACACACGCGTAGTGTTGCGCGGCACCGATAGTCCCACGCTCCCGGTAGAACGGATCGAGGAGGCTTTTGATCGGCTCGAGAACAGCGACGTGGTTCTGTGTCCCGATCTCGATGGGGGCTACAACTTGATCGGCCTGCGGGAGCCGCAGGATGGGCTGTTCGAGCTCGAGATGAGTACCGCCAGCGTGCTCGAGCAGACACTCGAGCGCGCGAGGAGGGCGGGGCTCCGCACCAAGCTATTGCCCTCGCATCACGACGTGGACACCGAGAGCGACCTGGAGCTGCTCGAGCCGGAACTGTCGGAAACGCTGACGCCTCGGACGCTGCGTTGGCTGCGCGACTTTCGCACATAGTGCGCGACTTTCGCACGTAGCAGCTCGGCACCGGAGTTGCATTCGGTCCTCCCCTGAACGGATCTCGCACTTCCGTGCGTCGGTTTACGCCGGGGACGAGGTCGGAGTTTGTCGCCCGCGCGGGGACGCCGAACGGAGGGGAGTGAATTATGTACGGAAGGTTAGTCGGGCTCGTAACTGCCCTGGCTATTGGAGTTTTCGGGTCGACGGCGGCGCTTGCGGACGGCCTGGAAGACGCACGCATGCAGGCGCTGGAGGAGCGCCTGCATGCGCTCGAGGACAAGCTCGAGGCGAGCGAACGGACGATTGAAGCTCAAGAGGGTCTGCTCAGATCTCAAGCAGCCCCTGCCGTCTCTCAAGGCTCGGGTCTCGACTCCTTCTTCGAGAGCCTGGAGGTCGGCGGTCACATCACCACGTCGTACCTCTACAACTTCAACAGCCCAGCCAATGGCGCCGGTGCCGGGCAGCCGCTCTGCCAGTTCAACTGCAACCAGAACGAGTTCAAGCTGGACGCAGCGAAGATCGAGATCGGCAAGCCCGCAGCGAACCCGGGCGAGGCGGGCTTCCAGCTCGATCTGCTGTACGGACAGAACGCGGACATCTCGCGCGCCCTGTCACCCACCGCCTTCGGCGGCTCGTTTGGCGACGACGATTTCAGCACGTTCGTCCAGCAGGCCTACGTCTCCTACAACTGGGACGGCGTGGAGCTCAAGATGGGCAAGTTCGAGACGCTGCTCGGCTGGGAGCTGCTCGATTCCCACAAGAACTACAACATCACCCACGGCATCCTGTTCACCTGGGCGATCCCTCTCTACCACACGGGCATCATGGCGGGGGGGAGCATCGGCGAGAATATCGGCTGGAACGTGGGCTTCGTGAACGGGTTCAACAACCCCGTCGAGACCAACGACAACAAGGGTGTGCTCGGGCTGATCTCGCTCACCGAGGACCCGTTCTTCGTCTCGCTCTCGGGCTACTACGGTGCGGACGCTCTGCAAGGAACCGCGGGCGACCCGGGCTCTGCGGACAGCCAGCTCATCCTCGACCTGGTCGCCACCTATACGCCCAGCGACACGCTCACGTTCTGGCTGAACGCCGACTACGGTGACCAGGAGGACGGCTTCACCAACCCGCTGAACCCGCTGGACGTCGACGACGCCGACTGGTGGGGGATCGCCGTGGGCACGAACGTCACGCTCACCGAGAAGCTCAGCTTCGCCGTGCGCGCCGAGTACTTCAGCGACGAGGACGACGTTCGGGGCATCCCGGACGGGCTCGGCGCCCCGTTCAAGGACGACTTCGAGGCCTACAGCCTCACGGGTACGCTCAAATACGCGCTTACCGACCACCTGACGGTGCGCGGAGAGCTCCGCTACGACAAGGCTGACGATGACCGCTTCGCCGGCGGCGGAGGAGAGATCTTCCCCGACGACAGCAGCTCGGGCTTCGAGGACGACGAGGTCTTCGGTATCGTCGAGGTCTCGTACGTGTTCGACTGACCCGACCCTCTGCTGGTGCTGCCGACCCCCTGCCTACTTTCTAGGCAGGAAGGTCGGTTCCACTCGGTGGTGGTGAGGCTCCCATCCTGCGAACGGGAGCGCTCTGGCGGTCATTTCTCTGTGGTATAAGGCTTGCACAAACGGTGAACGGGAGGCTGTCCCATGCAAAAGGTCGAGGCGATCATCAAGCCGTTCAAGCTGGATGAAGTGAAGGAAGCTCTGAATGCGATCGGCATTCAGGGGATCACGGTCTCGGAGGTCAAGGGGTTCGGACGTCAGAAGGGGCACACGGAGCTCTACCGGGGCGCCGAGTACGTCGTCGACTTCCTGCCAAAGATCAAGCTGGAGGTCGTCGTCCCCGACGACATGGTGGCCAAGGTCCTCGAGGCCGTGCAGAGCGCAGCCAACACGGGACGCATTGGAGACGGGAAGATCTTCGTCATGCCAATACTGGAAGCAGTTCGGATTCGCACGGGCGACCGCGGCGAAGACGCCATCTAGACCTGCACGGAGGAGCTGATGCACACGCCGAGAACCCCCAAGGACGTGCTGGACTTCGCGAGCGCCAACGGCGCGAGGCTCGTCGATCTCAAGTTCATCGACTGGCCCGGAGTGTGGCAGCACTTTACGGTACCCCTGCACGAGCTGGAAGAGTCCACATTCGAGGATGGCCTCGGCTTCGACGGCTCGAGCATTCGAGGCTGGCAGAGCATCGACTCCAGCGACATGCTCGTGGTCCCGGACCCGAACACCGCCTTCATCGACCCGTTCTGCGATCATCCCACGCTGTCGATGATCTGCAACATCATCGACCCGATCACCCGCGAGTCCTACAGCCGCGATCCGCGCTACATCGCCACCAAGGCGATCAACTACCTGAAGCTCACGGGCATCGCGGACACGGCTTACTTCGGACCCGAGGCCGAGTTCTTCATCTTCGATGACGTTCGCTATCAGACGAGCCAGAGCTCGGGCTTCTACTACGTGGACTCGGTCGAGGCCCGCTGGAACAGCGGCAGGGAGGAGAACCCGAACCTGGGCTACAAGCCCCGCTACAAGGAAGGCTACTTTCCTGTCCCGCCGAGCGACTCGCTCCAGAATCTACGCAGCGAGATGGTCCTGCAGATGGAGGAGCTCGGGATCCAGATCGAGGCACAGCATCATGAGGTCGCGACCGCGGGCCAGGCCGAGATCGACATGCGCTTCAAGCCACTGGTCGAGATGGCGGACTCGCTGCTGCTCTACAAGTACGTGGTCAAGAACGTCGCGAGAAACGCGGGCAAGACTGTGACCTTCATGGCGAAGCCCATCTTCGACGACAACGGCACCGGCATGCACGTCCACCAGTCGCTCTGGCGGGACGGCCAGCCGCTCTTCGCCGGCAACGAGTACGCGGGCGTTTCGTCGGACTGTCTGTACTACATCGGAGGTGTGCTCCAGCACGCGCGCGCCCTTGCGGCGTTCACGAACCCGACCACGAACTCCTACAAACGTCTGGTGCCGGGCTTCGAGGCACCGGTCAGTCTGGCGTACTCGAGCCGGAACCGTTCAGCGGCCGCCCGTATTCCCATGTACTCGCCAAGCCCGAAGGCGAAGCGCGTCGAGATCCGCTTCCCCGATCCCACCTGCAACCCGTACCTGGCGTTCACGGCCATGCTGATGGCTGGCCTCGAGGGGATCGAGAACAAGATCGACCCCGGCGAGCCGCTGGACAAGGACATCTACGCGCTGTCGCCCGAAGAGCTCGCGCACGTGCCCGTAATGCCGGGGACGCTCGAAGAGGCTCTGGACTGCCTGGAGGAGGACCACGAGTTCTTGCTGAAGGGCGACGTCTTCACGGAGGACGCGCTTACGACGTGGATCGACTACAAGCGGGAGAGCGAGTGCAAGCAGGTGGCATTGCGGCCTCATCCGCATGAGTTCGAGCTGTACTTCGATATTTAGGTTTAGGACTGGTATCGGGATTTCGGCGGCAGCGGTCGGGAACGTCCCCCGGCGGACTCCGCTCCTTGCGTGCTGATTTGCTCGCCTCGGGTACCGCTATCACAGTCCGCCGGAGGACGTTCCCGACCGCGACCGCCTCCTTGCCACTCGGTTCTAGGAGCGCAGGACGTCACTCATGGAGTAGAGGCCTGGCTTTTTTTTGAGGATCCAGGTGGCGGCGCGGAGGGCGCCGGTGGCGAAGTTCTCTCGGGAGAGGGCTCGGTGGGAGAGCTCCAGGCGTTCGCCGGGGCCCGCCAGGTAGATGGTGTGCTCGCCGACGCTGTCGCCCAGGCGGAGGGTTTGCATGCCGATTGCCTCGGGGGGGCGGGGGCCGGTCTGTCCCGCGCGTTCGTAGATGGCGACGCGGTCGAAGTCCTGGCCGCGGGCTTCTGCCACGCTGCGGCCCAGGCGTAGGGCGGTGCCGCTCGGGGCGTCGGTTTTCTGGTCGTGGTGCATCTCGAGGATGTCGATTTCGTAGCCCTCAAGGCGGCGCGCGGCTTCCGCAGCCAGGTCGAGGAGGACGTTTATGCCGAGCGAGTAGTTGGCGGCCATCACGATGGGTAGCTGCTCGGCCGCGTTGCGGATGTCCTGGAGCTGCGATTCCTCAAAGCCGGTCGTCGCGATGACGAGGGGGACGGTCGCGCGCCTCGCCTCGGCGCAGAGAGCGAGAGTCGAGGTAGGAACGGAGAAGTCTATGGCGACGTCGCAGGCCGCGAGTGCCTTCCTTACGTTGCTCGTGAGCTCGACGCCCGCTGAGACCTCCATGCCAAGGTCGGGATGACCCGAGCTCTCGAGCGCGGCGCCAACGTCGAACGAGGGGGACGACTCCAGCGCGCACAGAATGTGGCGGCCCATGCGGCCGGCGGCCCCAACGACCGCGACGCGGGTCATGCGCGGTCGAGGGATGTGAGTGCGGCCTCGAGCTGGTCGCGCTTGCCCTTCTGCATCTCCGTCAGGGGCAGCCGCAACGTGGCATCCGGGATGCGTCCCTGGATCTGCAGGGCTGTCTTTATCGGAATCGGGTTCGTCTCGATGAAGAGGGCGTTCATGAGTGGCAGCAGCTCATAGTGGAGGCGCTGCGCCCGCTCAACATCGCCGTCAAAGAAGGCCCGCACGATCGCCGCCATCTCCGCGGGTGCCACGTTCGACGTGGTGGAGATCACCCCGCGCCCGCCGATGGCGAGCAGCGGCAGGGTGAGCGAGTCGTCGCCGGAGACGACCGAGAACTCCGGGTCGGACTGCGCGATGGTGTCGGAGGTTAGGCCCAGGTCGCCGCCCGCCTCCTTGAGGCCGATCACTCCCGGGACGCGCGAGAGGCGCGCCGTTGTCTCCGGCTCGATCCGCGAGCTCGTGCGGCCCGGGATGTTGTACAGGACCAGGGGCAGACCCGACTCCTCGGCGACCTCGCGGTAGTGGAGGAAGAGCCCGTCCTGCGTAGGCTTGTTGTAGTAGGGCGAGATGAGCAGTGCCCCGTCGACGCCAGCCTCGCGGGCCTCCCGCGTGCGCCCCGCCGCCTCGCGCGTCGAGTTGGAGCCCGTGCCGGCCACGACAGGCACGCGCCCGGCGACCACGTCGACCACGTGTCGAACCACGCTCCCGTCTTCGGCGTGGGACAGGGTGGCCGCCTCGCCCGTGCTTCCGCATGGGACCAGGCCGTCGATCCCCGACTCGATCTGCCACTCCACGAGCGAGGCCAGTGAGTCGAAGTCGACGCCTCCGTCTGCATGGAAGGGCGTGATGAGTGCCGTGTAGGTGCCTTGAAGTTCCATCAGATCTCGATCTCCCCACTGAAGACATGTGCTGCGGGGCCCGTGAGCCAGACAGGCCCGTCGTCCTCGGGCCAGCGCACCCGTAGCGTACCGCCTCGGAGGCGGATCTCTACTTCCCTCTCGCTCTTTCCGGCGAGGACCGCGGCGACGCAGCTCGCACACGCGCCGCTGCCGCAGGCGAGCGTCTCGCCAGCTCCCCGCTCCCAGGTGCGCTGCTCGAGTAGCGAGCGCGAGCGCAGCGCTACGAACTCCACGTTCGTCCGCTTGGGGAACGCGGGGTGGTTCTCGATCTGCGGTCCGATCGACTCGACGGGAGTGCTCTCCGGGTCGTCGACGAAGATCACGCAGTGCGGATTCCCCATCGAGACTACGCTGACCAGCAAGCGTTGAGTCTCGAGCTGCAGGGGAACCTCCACGAGCGGACCCTCCCGGCCGAGCGCTGCCGGGATGCGGTCGGGCCGGAGCTCGGGCGGGGTCATCTCGACCTCCACCTGGTCGTCCCCCAGCCAGCGAGGTGTCACGATGCCGGCCAGCGTATCGACGCGGATCTGATCGCGGCTGACCAAGCCCCGGTCGCGCACGTACTTCAGGAAGGCGCGGATGCCGTTAGCGCACATCTCGGCGACGCTGCCGTCGGGATTGCGAATGCCCATGAAAAAATCCGCCTCGGCAGAGGGCTGACACAGCAAGAGCTGATCTCCGCCGATGCCGAAGCGTCGATCCAGTACCCGGCGTGCGAACTCAGACCAGTCAAGGGCGGGCTCTCCGTTCGTGCAGTCGATCACGACGAAGTCGTTGCCCGCGCCGTGCAGCTTGGCGAACGGGAGCTTCCTCGTGGCGCTCATTCGCTCTTCTCCGTCTCCTCGCAGGCCGCCGCGTCCGTCGCTTCCGATGCCGAGGTCGGGTGGGGACCCGTGCGCTTCGGAGGGCCGTAGTGCCCGCAGGCGAGCAGGCAGACAGCAAGTGCTGAGAGGAGTGCGAGCGAGCGCCTCATTTCGGCTCCGTGGAGAGTTCGGTCTTCGTGTGCTCGAGCTCGGACCGCGCTTCTTCGACGCAGCGTAGGACGTTGTGACGCGCTGGGCTCCCGGGGGCACGCCGCGCCTCGATGGAGCGCTCGACGGAGAAGAACGCGCTGGGCTCGATATCCAGCGCGGGATGGATCTCCAGGAGTGTAGTCCGGCTGAGCTCCGACAGGGGCTGCCCAGACTCCTGTGCGCGCTTGACCACACCTCCAACGATTCCGTGCGCCTCGCGGAACGGGACGCCACGCTCCACGAGGTGCTCTGCCATATCCGTCGCCAGCAGCATGCTGTCGGAGGCTGCCTCGCGCATGACTTCGGATCGTACGTGCAGCGTCCTCAGCGTCGCGGCCAGGATCTCGAGGCATGCCGTCGCGGTCTCCACCGCGTCGAAGACTGGCTCCTTGTCCTCCTGCAGATCGCGGTTGTAGGCCAGGGCTAGACCCTTCACGGTCATCAGCAGGCTGACCAGGTCCCCCACCACGCGGCCGGACTTTCCCCGCACCAGCTCGGGCACGTCAGGGTTCTTCTTCTGGGGCATCAGGCTCGAGCCCGTGCTGAAGGCGTCGTCGAGCTCGATGAACCCGAACTCCGACGAGCTCCAGAGCACGAGCTCTTCGGAGATCCGGGACAGGTGGACCATCAGGATGGCCAGCGCGGCCAGCAGCTCGAGGGCGCCGTCCCGGGCCGAGACCGCGTCGAGGCTGTTTCGGGTCGGGCCTGCAAAGCCCAGCGACTTTGCCGTGCTCTCCCGGTCGATGGGAAGCGTGCTGCCCGCCAGCGCAGCGGAGCCGAGCGGCGAGGCGGAGATGCGCGCCCGCGCGTCCGCGAGGCGGCCATCGTCCCGCGTGAGCGCCTCGTAGTGGGCCAGCCAGTGGTGCGCCAAGCGAACGGGCTGCGCCCGTTGCAGATGCGTGTAGCCCGGCAGCACGACGTCGATCTCGCTACCGGCCCGCTCGACGAGCGCGCTTCGCAGCTCGAGCAGGGCGGCTCGCGTGCTCGTGATGCCTTCGCGCATCCAAAGCGCGAAGGCCGTGGCGACCTGGTCGTTGCGGCTGCGCCCCGAGTGGAGCTTGCCCGCGACGCTCCCCACCAGCTCACCCAGGCGCCGCTCCACGTTCATGTGGATATCTTCGAGGGAGGGATCGAGCGTGAGCGCTCCCTCCGCCAGCTCCGCGCCGACCCGCGCGAGGCCCTTAACCAGCTCCTGGGCCTCCTCGGCGGAGAGGATGCCCTGCTGGGCGAGCATCCGGGCGTGGGCCTGGCTGGCGCGGATCTCGTGCCGCCAGAGCTTCACATCGAACCCGATCGAGCTCGTGAATTCCTCGAGCTTCGGGTCGGCGCCTCTCTCGAAGCGTCCGCCCCAGGTCGGGGATGTCTTTGCTTCGTCCATGCGCGCGCCCCTGGCCCGGATTGAGGCCGGGAGCGAGGATGCCCGGGTGCTTGGGGTGCCGCAAGAGAGGCCGCGTGCGGGCACCTCCCGGTGGAACTACCATCAAAGCGTGTCGGAGAGAATCCGCAGCTTCCTCTCGCCCAAGCTCTACACGCTCGCCGCCGTGCTCACGGTGATCGTTCCGCTGGATCAGCTCACGAAGTACTGGGTCGCCACGCACGTGTCGCCCTGGGAGCCGATCACCGTCATCGACGGTCTGTTCAAAATCACTCATGCCAGGAACCCCGGGGGGGTGTTCGGGCTTGCTCAGGAGCTTCCGGTCTGGATCTTCGTCCTGCTCGCGGTCGCGGCGATGTGGCTGATCGGGTCCTTCTACCGCAGCCTCGAAGCCGGCGATCAACGCCAGGCGCTCTCGCTAGGTCTCATTCTCGCCGGGGCCGTTGGGAATCTGATCGATCGTCTCGTGCGGGGCGAGGTGGTGGACTTCCTGCAGTTCGACCTCGGGCTCTTCATCTTTCCCGACTTCAACGTCGCAGACAGCGCCATCGTGATCGGGGTGGGCCTGCTCCTGCTGGAGATGGTGAGCCAGCAGGCGGGCGATAAGGTCCCCGGCGAGAGCGACGGCTGATGAGGACGGCCTGGGTGGGGATCGGCGCGAACAAGGGCGAGCCGGAGCGGGTGGTGGGCCAGGCGATCGAGTCGCTGTCGGCACTCGGCCCCGTGCGGGCGTCGTCGCTCTACCGGACCGAGCCGCAGGGGCGACGCAACCAGCCCTGGTTCGTGAACGCGGTGGCCGCCGTCGAGTGCGAGCTCGTGCCGCACGAGCTTCTCCGGCAGCTGCAGGCGCTCGAGCGAGCCGCCGGGCGGCGCGCGGGCGGACCCCGCTGGGGCCCGCGTGAGCTCGACCTCGACCTGCTGCTGTTCGGCTCGACTGTCCTCGAGAGCCCCGAGCTCAGCCTGCCCCACCCACGCTTCCACCGCCGGCGCTTTGTGCTGGAGCCGCTCGTCGAGATTGCCCCGGAGCTGCGAGATCCGCGCAGCGGTAAATGCGCTTACGAGCTGCTGCGGGAGCTTGACGATCCCTTACGCAGTGAGAGAATCTCCGCTAACCCCTCGCGCATTGCGGGCGGAGCGGGAGCAGGGCGACGTGCTCGCCCGGAGGTCATTGGACAATGAAGTTCTTCCTCGACACGGCCCACGTACCCGACATTCGAGAAGCCGCGGCGCTGGGCCTGTTGGATGGCGTGACGACCAACCCGAGCTTGCTCTCGAAGGAACAAGGCGATCCGCGGGAGGTCGTGCGAGAGATCGCGAAGATCTGTGACGGGCCGATCAGTGCCGAGGTCGTCAGCCTCGATGCGGAGAGCATGGTCAGAGAGGGCCTCGAGTGGTCCAAGGTGGCCTCCAACATCGTGGTCAAGATCCCGATGTCGACGGAGGGGCTGAAGGCGATCCGACTCCTGGCGGACCAGAACATCGCTTGCAACTGCACGCTCATCTTCAGTCCGATTCAAGCGCTGATGGCAGCCAAGGCTGGCGCCGCCATGGTCTCGCCCTTCGTGGGCAGGCTCGACGACATCCAGCAGGTCGGAATGGAGCTGGTCGAGCAGATCTGTCAGATCTTCTCGAACTACGAGATCGAGACCGAGGTGCTCGTGGCGAGCGTGCGCAGCCCGACACACGTCGTGGACGCCGCTCGGATCGGAGCCGACATCACGACGATGCCGTTGCAGGTGCTGCAGGCGCTGGCCAAACATCCCCTGACCGACATCGGGATCGAACGCTTCCTGGCGGACTGGGAGAAGATCAAAGAGAGGTAGCGCAGCCACGGCGGGAACTCGTCCACGCCACCCCAGCACTCGCCAGAGCACCTTTAGACGGGAAGTCCTGCAGCGTACGCTTCTGACAGCGGCGGCGGCGCTCTGGTAAGCTTTGCCCGCCCGTGCGGAGAGCAGAGAGGCTTTTCTCGTCGCTCTCGTCGCGCCAAAGGATCTGACGTGATCAGCAAGCAAGACGCGCTCGACTATCACAGCAAGGGAAGGGCCGGGAAGATCGAGGTCGTTCCGACGAAGCGTGCGATCACCGCTCGCGACCTGTCGCTCGCCTATACGCCCGGCGTGGCGGAGCCGTGTCGCGAGATCCACCGCCTGCCGGACCTGGTGTTTCAGTATACGGCGCGTTCGAATCTCGTCGCCGTCGTGACGAACGGGACGGCGGTTCTCGGTCTGGGCAACATCGGCGCGCTCGCGGGCAAGCCGGTGATGGAGGGCAAGGGCGTTCTGTTCAAGCGCTTTGCGGACATCGATGTCTTCGACATCGAGCTCGATACGGAAGACCCGGACAAGGTGATCGAGGCATGCAAGCTCCTCGAGCCGACCTTTGGCGGGATCAACCTGGAGGACATCCGTGCGCCGGACTGCTTCTACATCGAGGAGAAGCTGATCGAGGCCCTCGACATCCCGGTGTTTCACGACGATCAGCACGGCACGGCCATCATCTCCGCGGCAGCCTTTCTCAACGCCCTCGAGATAACAGAGCGCAATATCGAGGACTGCAAGGTGGTCTTTGCTGGCGCTGGAGCCGCCGGCGTCGCATGCGCGGAGCTGTATCTCAAGCTCGGCGTCAAGCGCGAAAACATGCTGATGGTGGACAGCCGCGGTGTGATCTACGCGGGCCGCAGCGAGGGGATGAATCCCTACAAGGAGCGCCTTGCGATCGAGACCGACGCGCGCACCCTCGAGGACGCGATGCGCGGCGCCGACGCCTTCATCGGGGTCAGTGCAGCGGGCCTCGTCACGCAGGAGATGGTGCTCTCGATGGCCGACCGGCCGCTCATCTTCGCCATGGCCAATCCCGACCCCGAGATCTCGCCTGCCGACGTGGCCGAGGTGCGGGACGACGCAATCATGGCGACGGGGCGGTCTGACTACCCGAACCAGGTCAACAACGTGCTCGGGTTTCCGTTCATCTTCCGGGCGGCCCTCGACGTGCGCGCGCGCGCGATCAACACCGAGATGAAGCTCGCGGCCGTCTCTGCGCTCGCGGAGCTGGCGAAGCAGGGCGAGCAGGGGCTGCCGGACGAAGTGCGCATCGCGTATCCGGGGGAGCGCTTCGAGTTCGGACCAAAATACATCATTCCCAAGCCGTTCGATCCGCGCGTACTCATCTACGAGGCCAGCGCCGTTGCGAAGGCCGCCATGGAGACGGGGGTCGCGCGCATCGAGCTCGACATCGACGAGTACCGTACCCGGCTCGAGCGTTACCGTGGCGCCACGCGCCAGGTCATGCGTACGGTGATGAACACGGCCAAGAGCCAGCCGCTCAAGCGCGTGGTCTTTCCGGAGGGGAGCGAAGAGCGGGTGTTGCGCGCGATCGAGATTCTGCGCGAGGAGGAGCTGGCCGAGCCCATCTTGCTGGGAGATGAGCGCGAGATCCGGGGCAAGGCAACACAGCTCGGCGTAGACCTCGACGGCGTGACTCTGATCGATCCGCGGAACTCCGACCGCAGCGTCTACTATCGCAAGGAGCTCATCCAGCTGCGACGTCACAAGGGAGTTACCGTCCCCGACGCGGAGCGGCTGGTGTCGCGCCGCAGCTACTTCGGCGTGATGATGGTGCGCCTCGGGGACGCCCACGGTCTACTCGCCGGCCTCACCAAGTCCTACCCGGAATCGATCCGCCCCTTCCTCGAAGTCATTGGCCTCTCCGAGGGTCACGATCGTGCCGCTGGAATCTCGCTCGTGATTCAGAAGGAGCGGGTGATGTTCTTTGCCGATACGGCGATCAATATCGAGCCGGACGCGGAGGCGCTGGCCGAGATTGCCAGTATGGCTGCGTCGACGGTGGAGTGGCTCGGCTACGACCCGACGGTTGCCATCCTCTCGTTTTCCAATTACGGCAGCTATCGGGGCGAGGAGACGCGTCGGCTCGCGGAGGCAGTCCGTATCGCACGGGAACGCTGGCCCGATCTCAAGATCGATGGTGAGATGCAGGCCGATATCGCTCTCGAGCCAACCAAGCGCTCCACGCGCTTTCCTTTCTCCGAGCTCGAGGGCGAGGCGAACGTGCTCATATTCCCGAACCTCCATGCGGCGCACATCGGCGTGCGGCTCATGGACGCCGCAGCGAACGCGAGCGTCGTCGGCCCGATCATGATGGGGATGCGCAGTCCGGTTAACTCGCTGCAGCCCACAGCTACGGTCGAGGATATCGTCAACATGACGGCCGTGACGGTGCTGCAGACGCAGAAGGAGTACTAGCGCTGTCGATCGAAGAGAAGCTCAAGCACCTGGACGAGCTCCGCGCCCAGGCCGAGCTTGGGGGTGGCCAGGATCGCATCGATCGGCAGCACGCCCAGGGCAAGCTCACTGCACGCGAGCGGGTCGAGCTCCTGGTCGATCCCGGCACCTTTCGCGAGTACGATCGCTTCAAGACTCACCGCGCCCACGACTTTGGCATGGAGGAGACGAAGATCCTCGGCGACGGCGTTGTGACCGGCTCCGCTCGAATTGACGGACGGCTCGTCTTCGTGTTCTCGCACGACTTCACGGTGTTCGGAGGCTCGCTCTCCGGTGCGTTCGCCGAGAAGGTCTGCAAGGTGATGGACCACGCGGCCAAGGTCGGCGCGCCGGTAATCGGGCTGAACGACTGTGGAGGGGCGCGAATCCAGGAGGGCGTGGTCTCCCTTGCCGGCTACGCCGACATTTTTCTGCGCAACATCATGCAGTCGGGCGTCGTCCCCCAGATCTCGGCCATCATGGGTCCCTGCGCGGGCGGCGCGGTGTACTCGCCCGCCCTCACCGACTTCATCTTCATGGTGAAGGGCACGAGCAACATGTTCATCACGGGCCCCGAAGTCATCAAGACCGTGACGTATGAGGAGGTCACGAAGGAGGATCTCGGCGGGGCGACCACGCACAGCACCAAGAGCGGCGTCGCCCACTTTGCGGCCGAGACCGACCAGGAGTGCATCCAGCTCATCCGCGCTCTGCTCAGCTTCATCCCGCAGAACAACCAGGAAGACGCGCCTTTTGTCGCCACCGACGACGATCCGAACCGGGTCGAGCCGAGGCTGAACACGCTCGTCTCCGTCGATCATCTCAAGCCCTACGATATGAAGGAGCTCGTGGAGCTGGTCGTCGACGATGGGATCTTCCTCGAGGTTCACGCGCACTACGCACGCAACATGATCATCGGGTTCGGACGCTTTGGCGGCTGGAGCGTGGGCATCGTGGGGAACAATCCGGCCTTCAGCGCCGGCTCGCTGGATGTCGACTCGGCGAAGAAGGCGGCCCGGTTCGTGCGCTTCTGCGACGCCTTCAACATCCCTCTCGTCACCTTCGTCGACGTCCCGGGCTACCTACCCGGTGTGGTCCAGGAGCTGGGCGGCGTCATCCTGCACGGCGCCAAGCTCCTCTACGCCTTCGCGGAGGCGACCGTTCCAAAGGTCACGATCATCACGCGCAAGGCGTACGGAGGCGCCTACGACGTGATGAGCTCCAAGCACATCCGCGGCGACATCGGCTTCGCGTACCCGCAGGCCGAGATCGCGGTGATGGGACCCGACGGCGCGGTGAACATCATTTTCCGCGACGAGATCGCGCAGGCCAGCGACCCCGAAGAGACCCGTAAGCGCCTCGAGGCGGAGTACCGCGAACGCTTTGCGAACCCGTACCGCGCCGCGGAGCTCGGCTACATCGATGACGTGATTCGCCCCGAGGAAACGCGTCCTCGGATCATCGAGTCGCTGGCGATGCTGCAGAACAAGCGCGACGAGAACCCGCCGAAAAAGCACGGAAACATCCCGTTGTGAGCGCTTCTCCCCCGTTCGAGAAGGTGCTGGTCGCGAACCGGGGGGAGATCGCCGTCAGGGTCATGCGCGCCTGCCGCGAGCTGGGTATCTCCTCGGTCGCGATCTTCTCGGAGGCCGATCGCAACGCGCTGCACGTCCGGCACGCCGACGAAGCTCACCCCTGCGGGCCCGCGGCCGCCGCCCAGAGCTACCTGAACGTCGATCGGCTCGTGCAGATCGCGGTGGACTCGGGATCGCAGGCAATCCACCCGGGCTACGGCTTTCTTTCCGAGAACGCCGCCTTCGCTCGCCGTTGCGGCGAGGAGGGCATCACGTTCATCGGACCTCGGCCCGAGACGATCGAGGAGATGGGCGACAAGGTCGTGGCGCGGCGCAAGATGGAGGCTGCGGGCGTGCCGATTGTTCCGGGAACGACCGAGCGGCTGAGTGACGAGCAGACGATCAAGCTCTCCCGTGAGCTCGGGTTCCCCGTCATGGTGAAGGCCTGCGCGGGTGGCGGCGGGAAGGGCATGCGGCTCGTCCGCGAGGAGCGGGAGCTCGAGCAGAGCATCGCGCGCGCGCGCTCGGAGGCCCGGGCTTCCTTCGGTGACGACTCGATCTACCTGGAGAAGTTCATCAACCAGCCCCGCCACATCGAGATCCAGATCCTCGGTGACTCGCACGGCAACATCATCCACCTGTTCGAGCGCGAGTGCTCGATTCAACGGCGTCACCAGAAGGTGATCGAGGAGGCGCCAGCCAACCGGATGCCAGCATCCTTGCGCGAAGAGATGGGTAAGGCCGCCGTAGCCGCGGCAAAAACCGTCGGCTACGAGGGCGCGGGTACCTGCGAGTTCCTCGTCGACGATCAGTTTCGCTTCTACTTTCTCGAGATGAACACGCGTATCCAGGTCGAGCATCCCGTGACGGAGATGATCACGAACGTGGACATCGTCAAGACAGGGATTTGGATCGCTGCGGGGGCGGAGATCGGGATCGCTCAGGACGACATCGGTGTCAACGGCTGGGCGATCGAGTGTCGCATCTACGCAGAAGATCCGGAGCGAAACTTCCGGCCGTCGCCGGGGGAAATCCTGGTCTACAGCCCGCCTGGCGGGCCAGGGGTGCGGAACGACAGCGGTGTGTTCGCGGGCGCGGTCGTGTCCGTTTACTACGATCCGATGGTCTCCAAGCTCGTGTGCTGGGGCCGCGATAGGGAAGAGGCCATTGCCCGCATGGAGCGCGCCCTCAAGGAGTTCGTGATCAAGGGCATCAAGACGTCGATCCCCTTCCATCGGCAGGTGATGGCCAACGAGAAGTTCCGCGCGGGAGACTTTGACACGAGCTTCATCGAGACGGAGATCATGCCGAACAACCCGACTTCTACACCGATCGACGCGGAGGAGCGGGAGGTCGGCGTGATGCTGGCAGGAGTTGCGGCCTACCGGCGAGATCGCGAGAGGGCCGCGCGCCCGGAGTCCGTTCGAAGTCCGGGCGTGTCCGGCTGGAAGGCAGCGGGGCGTGCGCGCCAGCTGCGGAGGTGAGCCGTGCGCTATGAGGTCTGCATCGGAGAGGACGCGCACAGTGTCGAGGTAAAGGAGGTCGGGGGCGACCTCTTCGACGTGAGCGTCGATGGTGGGGAGCCCGTGCGCCTCGATGTGATGAAGACCCCGCGGACCGTGTACTCGATCCTGATCGGGTCCCGACAGTACGAGGGGAGCGTGGACGAGCTAGAGAACGGTAGCTTCGACATTCACGTCGGCGCCAGCGCCTTCGGCTGCACTGTCACCGACGAGCGCCGCAAACTCCTCGTGGGCCGGGCCGCCGGCACCTTGACGGGGAGTCAGGAGCTCAGGGCCCACATTCCGGGCAAGGTCGTGAAGCTCCTGGTCAAGCTGGGCGATCTCGTCCTCGAGGATCAGGGGCTGATTGTGATCGAGGCGATGAAGATGGAGAACGAGCTGAAGAGCCCGATCGGCGGCGTCGTGACGGAGATCAACACCGCCGAGGGAGAGACGGTTGACACCGACGCGCTCCTGGTCGTGGTCGAGCCTTCGGTCGACGACTGACGGCTAGGAGAGTGACCCAAGATTCCCTTATTGGCTAACTTGGGAGCGTGGGGGAAGAGGTCATGTTCAAGGCGTATGTGCCGCAGCAGGGCGAGCTGCTACCGGCGCACGTGGGGGAGGCTCTGGATCCATCGGATCCGGCGCTGTTCATCGACGATTTGGTGGAGTCGCTGGATCTGCGGCGGTTCGAGAAGCGGTATCGCCGGCGTGGAGAGCGAGCCTTCCCGCCTCGGATGCTGTTGAAGCTGTGGCTTCTGGGGGCGGTCGTGGGCGTGTACAGCGGGCGGGAGCTTGCGCGACGGCTGCACTACGACCTGCGGTTTCGCTACCTCGCGGCTGGGCTACGACCGAACTTCCGGACGATCAACCGATTCCGGGACCGTCACCACAGGGACTTCCGAGAGGTGTTCTTGCAGACGCTGAAGGTGGCGCAGGCGATGGGGCTTGTGAAGCTCGGGCAGGTGGCGGTAGACGGCACGAAGATCCGGGCGAACACGTCGCGGTCCAAGGCGATGAGCCACGCGCGGATGCTGGAGGCGGAGGATCAGCTGAGCGACGAGATCGAGCAGATCGTGGCGCAGATGGACGAGCTCAACGCTGCGGAAGAGCAAGAGCACGGGGACGACGATGGCGGAGGTGGGCTTCCAGAAGAGCTACAGCTGCGCGAGCGACGACGGGAGCGGATCCGAGCGGCCCGGGAGCAGCTGGAGCGGGAGAAGGGGGAGAAGCTCGAAGCGAAGCACCAGAAGAGCTTCGCGGACCCCGAAGCGAACATGATGAAGACCGAGGGATCCTTGCAGTACTGCTACAACGCGCAGCTGGCGACGAGTGAGGACGGCCTGATCGTGGCGAACGAGCTGACAGAGAAGGCCAATGACTACGAGCAGTTGGAGCCCATGGTCGAGGCAATCGAGACGAACACGAGTCAGCGAGCGGAGATTCTGCTGGCCGACAACGGGTACCTGAGCGAGTCGAACCTGAAGGCGTTGGAACGGCGGGGACAACAGGCGTTGATCGCGGTCCGCGGGCGGAAGTCGTCCCGCTGGCCCAAGGGAGCCCGGGCGCAGCGGATGCACCGGATCTTACGACTGCCCTGGGCCCAGCAACGCTACGCGCAGCGGAAGACCCAGGCGGAGCGGCCGTTTGCCGAGATCAAGGCACGACAGCGGTTTCGGCGCTTCATGCTGCGCGGCCAGGAGAAGGTGCGGGAGAGTGGGACCTGGTGTGCTCGGGCTTCAACGTGATGCTGCCGAGCGCAGATGGCAACCCGTTTCGGCACGTACCTGAGCGGTTTCGATCGTCGAACCTGAAGGCGTTGGAACGGCGGGGACAACAGGCGTTGATCGCGGTCCGCGGGCGGAAGTCGTCCCGCTGGCCCAAGGGAGCCCGGGCGCAGCGGATGCACCGGATGCGCGACGGCTGCACTACGACTGCTACCTCGGGCTGGGCTACGACCGAACTTCCGGACGATCAACCGATTCCGGGACCGTCACCACAGGGACTTCCGAGAGGTGTTCTTGCAGACGCTGAAGGTGGCGCAGGCGATGGGGCTTGTGAAGCTCGGGCAGGTGGCGGTAGACGGCACGAAGATCCGGGCGAACACGTCGCGGTCCAAGGCGATGAGCCACGCGCGGATGCTGGAGGCGGAGGATCAGCTGAGCGACGAGATCGAGCAGATCGTGGCGCAGATGGACGAGCTCAACGCTGCGGAAGAGCAAGAGCACGGGGACGACGATGGCGGAGGTGGGCTTCATGCTGCGCGGCCAGGAGAAGGTGACGGGAGAAGGGGGAGAAGTGAAGCGAAGCACCAGAAGAGCTTCGCGGACCCCGAAGGAACATGTGAAGACCGAGGGATCCTTGCAGTACTGCTACAACGCGCAGCTGGCGACGAGTGAGGACGGCCTGATCGTGGCGAACGAGCTGACAGAGAAGGCCAATGACTACGAGCAGTTGGAGCCCATGGTCGAGGCAATCGAGACGAACACGAGTCAGCGAGCGGAGATTCTGCTGGCCGACAACGGGTACCTGAGCGAGTCGAACCTGAAGGCGTTGGAACGGCGGGGACAACAGGCGTTGATCGCGGTCCGCGGGCGGAAGTCGTCCCGCTGGCCCAAGGGAGCCCGGGCGCAGCGGATGCACCGGATCTTACGACTGCCCTGGGCCCAGCAACGCTACGCGCAGCGGAAGACCCAGGCGGAGCGGCCGTTTGCCGAGATCAAGGCACGACAGCGGTTTCGGCGCTTCATGCTGCGCGGCCAGGAGAAGGTGACGGGAGAGTGGGACCTGGTGTGCTCGGGCTTCAACGTGATGGCGCTCTGCCGAGCGCAGATGGCGTGATCGGGCGGGTGCGGACCCGTTTCGCGCACGTCAGGCCCTGGATCTGACGCATATCCCGACATCTACCGGCTACCTCGGACCCCCGTTGGCCCGTACATCGCTCCACGTCCAGTTGGGGGCCCTCGCTACAATCACCTCCGCCCACCCGAATCTTGGGTCACTCTCCTAGCAGGCTGCTGAAAAACTCCTCATCGAAGGGTACCTTTGAGGGAAGCCCCAAGGGGGAGATGTGAGAGGACCGCAGACGCTCCAGGGTGGGATCTTCAGCTACGTATCGCTGGAGTCCCGGATTCCCGAGGACCATCCGCTTCGAGCGATCCGGCGACTGGTGGACGCGGCGCTGGAGCAGCTGTCGCGACGCTTCGATGGTATCTACGCCAAAGGGGTCGGCCGACCGTCGGTCCCGCCGGAGCAGCTGTTGCGGGCGCTGCTGTTGCAGGTGCTGTACACGATCCGGAGCGAGCGCCAGCTGATCGAGCAGATCGACTACAACCTGCTCTACCGCTGGTTCGTGGGCCTGGAGCTGGACGATGAGGTGTTCAGCGCGACGGTGTTCACCAAGAATCGGGAACGGCTGCTGAAGGGCGAGATCGCTCAGCATTTCTTCGAGGCGGTGCTGGCGCAGGCGGAGTCGGAGGGGTTGGTGTCATCGGAGCACTTCACGGTGGACGGGACGCTGATCGAGGCGTGGGCGAGCCAGAAGAGCTTCGTGCGCAAGGACGAGAAGCGCAGGGACGATGACGACCCGGGCAACCCGACGGTCAACTTCCGGGGCGAGAAGCGGAGCAACCAGACGCATGCGTCGAGGACGGATCCGGACGCCCGACTGGCGGGGATGAGGGGCCAGGGCGCGCGGCTCGCGTATCAGGGACACGTCGTGACGGAGAACCGCAACGGCCTGGTGGTGGCGGCGAAGCTCACTCAGGCGTCGGGGTATGCGGAGCGCGAAGCGGCTCTCGAGATGGTGCTGGGTCTGGGGGGCGCTCGCCGGATCACCCTGGCTGGAGACAAGGGCTACGACGCCAAGAGCTTTGTGCAGGCGCTTCGGGCCTGGAGCGTTACCCCGCACGTGGCACAGAACACGACGAACCGCCGAAGCGCGATCGATCGAAGGACCACAGGACACCCGGGCTACGAGGTGAGCCAGCGCTTCCGCAAACGGGTGGAGGAGGTGTTTGGCTGGATGAAGACGGTGGGCTTGATGCGCAAGACCCGGCACCGGGGCACGGATCGGGTCGGCTGGGTCTTCACCTTCACTGCTGCGGCCTACAACCTGGTCCGTATCCGCAACCTGTTGGAGGCGACATAGCTCATGATCCCGCAAGATCTACCCGTGCGACACCGAACCGGTTCGTACCGGGAACGGCGATCCCTCTCCCTGCTCGGCACGCCTCCCGTCAGAGGCGTCCCGCCCAACCCAGTCACTTTCTCCGCAGCCTGCTAGGCGCGCTCAGACCCTGCGCGCCTCGAACTCCCCTCTTACGAAGCGATCGCGCAGTACGAACTTCTGGATCTTCCCCGACGGTGTCAGCGGGAACTCGTCCACTGTCACCCACTGACGCGGGGTCTTCTGCGGCGAGAGGTGTTCCCGGCAATAGCTGAAGAGGTCCGCCTCCTTCACGGACTCCCCGGGAGCGGGGCGCACGAACGCCACCACGACCTCACCCCACCGCTCGTCTGCGATCCCGACGACGGCCACCTCCCCCACGCTCGGGTGCTCGAAGAGCACGTCTTCGATCTCGCGCGGATAGATGTTCTCGCCGCCGCGGATGATCATGTCTTTGACCCGTCCTGTGATCGAAAGATACCCTCGCTCGTCCATCGACCCGAGATCGCCGGTATGGAGCCAGCCCTCGGCGTCGATCGCCTCGGCGGTCGCCTCAGGCATGTCGTAGTAGCCCTTCATGACGTGGTAGCCCCGGGTGCAGATCTCGCCAACGGTGTCGAGCGGCAGGACTTCGTGCGTCTCCGGCTCGAGAATCGCCGCCTCCGTCTGGGGAAGTGGTTGGCCGATCGTCTGGGTCGCGTCCCCTAGCGAGTCGGTTGCCCACATCTGTGTCATGACGGGCGAGCACTCGGTCTGTCCGTACACGATCTCGAACAAGACCCCCATCTCCTGCTGCGTGCGGTTGACGAGCTCTGCTGGCACTGTTGCTGCGCCCGATATGACGGCTCGGAGAGAGCTCAGGTCGCGGCTCTGTACCGACAGGTTCTCGAGCAGCCCGACCAGCATGGTCGGAACGGCGAGCAGGACGGTGGCCCGCTCCTGCTCGACCAGGTCCCACACCCAGCCGGGATCGAAGAGCGGCACGACCGCCTGGGTCGCGCGGGCCTGGACGATCCCGAGCGTCGCGATCCCACAGCCCGCCGTGTGGAACATGGGCATGAAGTTGAGCCACACGTCTTTGTCCCCGAGCCCCAGACGCTGACCGCAGAGGCGCGCGTTGTTCGTGAGCCCGCGGTGGTGCAGGAGCGCGCCCTTCGGGAAGCCGGTGGTTCCCGATGTGTACTGGATCTGGACCGGGTCGTCGGGTGTGACCTCGGGCAGAGTCGTACTTCCCTTCCCGGGGCGCTTTACCTCGTCCCAGTCGGACAGGTAGACGACCTCGCGCAGCTCGGGGAGCTCAGCGCGAATCCCTTCGAGCGCGTTCGTCATGTCGCTGCCCCGGAACTCGGGCACGAGGTAGAGCGCAGAGGAGCGGGACTGTGAGAGCACGTACTGCAGCTCGGCCGGCCGAAAGGACGGGTTGACCGTGACGAGGATCATGCCGGCGAGCGCCGCGCCGAACTCGAACAGGATCCACTCCGGCTGGTTGGGTGCCCAGATGGCCACCCGATCGCCGGGCTCGAAGCGGCTGCGCAGGGCTCTCGCGATCTGCTCCGCCTCTTCGAGCATCTCGGCGTAGGTCCAGCGGCGAGCCTCCGCGCCCTGCGCCACGCCGACGAGACCGACGTGGTCTGGCGACGCTGCAGCAGCGAGCCGCAGGACCGCGCCGACGGTGGTCTCGAGGATGGGCTCCGAACGGACAGCGGGAAAATAGGACTTCTCTAGTTTTACCTGGAACATCGATCTCTCTCCGCCGCGCGAAGATCCCACCGCGGTCCGGAAGCTGTCAAGCTCCGGCTCAATGCAGGCGACGGAGCAGCAGCGGCAGCTCCCGGAGATCGCGCAGCCTGAAGTCGGGTCGCGGCCCGCAGAGCTCCGGCGGGTCGAGCCTCGTCAGGTAGACGGAACGCACTCCGGCAGCCCGAGCCGCAGCCACGTCGGTGCGCAGCTTGTCTCCGACGAAGATCGCTCGCCTGTGGGGCACCCGCAGCTGCTCGAGCACCGTATGGATCATCGTCGGGTCCGGCTTTCGGTGGCCCGTGTTGGCCGACCAGAGCGCGCAGTCGATGTGCTGGAGCACGCCGGCACGGCGCAGCGCCCGCGCGTGCTGGTCGCCGGGGATGATGTTGTTCGACACGAGGCCGAGCCGGTAGCCGCGTGCGAGCTCGGCCACGACCTCGCGGGCGTACGAGTAGGGCCGCTGCGTCTCCTGGCGACGCAGCGCCTGCAGCAGCAGTGCCCGGACGGGAGGCGATGTATCATTCCAGACGGCGTCGATGTTCGGCTGCGTGCACTCGGGCTCGAGCGCTCGATAGGCCTCGCGCAGCCGCTCTGCACGATCGATGACGAAGGCTTCCGGCTCCTCGACGCCGAGCTCCCGCAGCGCCTCGATCAGTTGGGCATCGCGAGTCGCGGGCACATAGGTCGCGACCTCTGGAATCAACACTCCGCCCATGTCGAGCAGGACGGCCTCGATGGGATCGTGGACCAATGCTCAGCCGGCCTCCGCCGAAGCCACGCGCTCACGCCGCCGCACCAGGAGGCGCGCGGCCCAGATGCCTGACTCGTAGAGGAGCATCAGCGGGACCGCGAGCATGATCTGGCTGGCGGGGTCCGCGGGCGTCAGGATAGCGGCAGCGATGAAGTTGCACAGGATGGCGTACCTGCGGCTGCGACTGAGCGTGTCCGGAGTCACGATGCCAGCCAGTGCCAGGAACACGATCACGATCGGCAGCTCAAAGGCCAGGCCGAAGACGATGTAGAGGCGAGAAACGAACGAGAAGACGGCCTGGGTCGTCCAAGACGTCGTGACGTAGTCCGCCTCGAGCGACAGGAACCAGTCGAAGATTGTCGGGAAGGCGAGGAAGTAGCCGAACGAGCAGCCCACCGCGAACAGCACCGTGGTCGACAGGACGAAGGGCAGCGCAAAGCGCCGCTCCTTTGCGTAGAGTCCCGGAGACACGAACGACCACGCCTGGTACAGAGAGATGGGGAGTGAGACGACGAAGCCGGCGAGGATTGCGCTCTTGACGTAGGTGAAGAAGAGCTCGGGGGGCGCGATGACTACCAGCGTGTGGCCTTTCTCGCGCACCGCCGCCACGGCCGGGAGCATCAGGATCTCGAACACGTCCTTGGCCCAGTAGCCCGCCACGACGGCGAACAGGAGCCAGGCTCCGAGCGCCCAGAACAGCCGCTGGCGCAGCTCACTGAGATGTTCGATCAGCGGACGCGGCGAGTCATCCATCCGTCTTCGGCTTTGCCTCGTCGTCCCGAGCCGCGTCGGGCTTCGGGTCCGGCTTCTTCGCAGCGGACTTCGACTCCTCCTGCTTGGGTTCCTCCAGAGGAGCGTAGAGGGTGTTGCGCAGCTCCGCAGAGGCGCGCCGGAACTCCGCCATGCCGCGTCCCAGGGACCTTGCCATCTCCGGCAAGCGCTTGGGGCCCAGCACCAGCAAGGCCACGACCAGAATCACCAGGAGCTCGGGCATTCCAATGCCGAACAAGGCTCGCCTCCTCTCGGGAAGGTAGCGCTTCAGCTACTGCAAGGTCACGCGGGGAGGCACCTCTACCGAGACGACCTCGAAGTACTCCTGCGAGCTGGCTTCGTAGCGGATCAGCTGCTTGCGCGAGAAGACGAGGACCGATTCGCCGTTCCGTCGCCGCACTGACAGTCCGTCTCCGTCCTCGAAGAAATCCAGCACGCCACGAATTCGCTCGATCCCCTCCTCGGTCCACAGCGTCAGCACTCTTTCCAGGCGCCGCGCGACGTGCAGGTACACGACGGCGCCATTGCAGCGGTGCAGCAGCGCAGCGGCGCGCTCGGGATCCGCCATGTAGCGGTAGGGATCGGAGGGCACGGGGACGCGCGCAGCGCGCAGGATGCGAACAACACGCCCGACACCGTACACCGCGGGCATCTCACCTTGCGGTGCCAGCGGGATTCGATCCACGATCTCGTGAGGTGTGCCGCTCGTAGGGCTGAAACGGATAATCAGACCCGCACCGTCCACTTCTGCGCCCGAAACGACAGAGACGAGCTTCCTCTGGAGCTTCGACAAGGCCAACCCAGCGACGCTAGCGCAGCGCGCGTGCCCCGTCAGCCAGGCAGCGAGATCAGGACGAGGTTGTCCTGGACGCCGGAGACGTCGACGGCAAAGCTCCCGCCCACACCCTCGATCAGCGCGCGGGCGAGCACCACTTCGAGGGGCTGCGAGGGTCCAGGTCCGCCCTCGGGCGCGATGAGCACCTCCTCTGGACTCTGGAAACGGATCAGCACCCTGTGGTGTCCGGAGTGCTCCGCGCTCTCCGCTTGGTGGTGACTCCCGATGTAAAGCTCGCCCGAGCTCGGCAGCATGCGGAGGGCCCGGTCGAACAGCATGCCGATCGCGAAGCGTACCCGCTCTTCGTCCGCCCGCGCGGGCGGTGCCTCGTGGTCGAGCTCCCGCTGCAGCACGACCGAACCCGCGCGGAGCTTGTCGGCGCGACGTTCGAGCTCCCCTTCGATCAGCGCCGCCAGTCCGAAGGGTCGAGCACCATCTTCCTTGAGTCCGGCAAAGCGCTCGAGCCGGTTGATGGTTTCCTCGAGCTGTCCCAGGTCGCGCTCGACCAGCTTCGAGAACTCGCGGCGGACCGAGGCGTCGTCCGGCCGCTGCTCCAGCAAGTTCGCATAGGTCCGGATCGCCAGCATTGGCTCTCGGATTTCCTGGGCAAGCGGGGGGATCACGTGAGCGAGCGCAGGCTCCGAGCTCAGAGCCCCCGTTACGGCGGGCGACTCCGTCGCCGCCGGGGCGGGTTCGGGCGTGGGCCCCGGTGCGGGCGCCGGCTCGATCCGGACCGCTGGACCCGGGGCCGAATTCGGAGCTCGGCTGAGGCCGATGCTCACGTCCTCCGCGCTCGCGAGCGGCCCCGCCGCTCTGGCGAGCGCCGCGTCGATCACGGCCTCCAGCTCCCGCAGGTTGCCGGGCCACGCGTAGTCCGCGAGCGCGGCGAGCGCGCTCGGGTCGAGCTCGACCACGCGGCCAACGCCCTCGGACCAGAGAGCGGCGAGACCGCGCGCCAGGGCAGCGAGGTCGCCGCGCTCGCGCAGGGGAGGAAGCGGGACGCGAATCCAGGGCAGCTGTCGCATGGGTGCGATCAGGGCGCGCGCGCGGCTTGCGCTCGCGATCCAGCGCATCGGCTCGAGGCCCAGCGCGCCACTGGAGCCGAGCAGCTGCAGGAGCCGCTCCTGGACCTCGCGCTCGACGCGGTCGATGCCCTCCAGGTAGACGGTCACTCGCCGGCCCCGGGTCTGCTCGAGCAGGCGCTGATCGCTGCCCGCTCGGAGCGAGCTGGCTGGCACCACGATCAGCTCGTCACGAACGGGCTCTGCGAGTTGGTGGATGTAGTGCGCCAGGATGCCGCGACCGCTGCCGGGCTCCCCAACCAGCAGCACCGGACGCTGCGCGTTCCGAGGATCGACGGCATGCCGCAGCTCTACCAGGTCGATCTGTGCGTAGAGGACCTCGGTGCGGCGCGTCACCCAGGCGCGCCGTGCGCGCTCCCGGAGCGAGGTGGGGCGGCCCGGCAGCTCGAGCAAAGCGGCCGCAACATCGACCAGGTCATCGGGCTCGAGCGGCCAGCCCAGCACGCGCAGGGGCCGGTCGTCGATCAGCTCGTGCAGCAGCGGGCTCGTCGGCCGGCCGCTCGGTGGCTGAACGTAGATGACGGGCGCAGCGGCTGCGCGGGGGCTCGCCGCTGGGATCGAGTGCAGGAAGTCCAGGCACGCCTCGAGATCGCGGAAATCGTCAGGTGTGTCCGCACCGATCACCGTGATCAGGTCGGGGCTCTCGGTGTCTATCCAGCCCGCGCGCTCGGGCCGGCCCGTGTGCACGCTGCCGAGCGCACGCAAGTGATGCGCCAGCGTCTCGGGTAAGGAACGTTCGTTGGAGAGAATCCAGATCGTCGCCAATTGCAGTGGCCTTCGGCGCGGCTCCGAGACACGCGCGGGCGGTCCCCGGTACAAGCGGATTTCTCGCCAGTGTAACAGGCCGTGGCAATCACAGATCTGCGGGTGTACCTCTGTCCTGTGGCCCTCCCTCCTGGCAAGCTCCCTCTCGCACTCCTGCGCGAGCTGCTGGCGTCGGGGCCCGCGCCCTCGAAGGAGGTGCTGCTCGGTCCGGCGCCGGGAGAGGACGCGTGCGCGATCGAAGTGCCGGAGGGCGTGCTGATCGCGGCCACAGATCCCATCACCCTCGTCGGAAGCGAGGTCGGTGCGTACGCCGTGAACGTCAACGCGAACGACGTCGCGGTGATGGGTGTCCGGCCGCGCTGGTTCCTCGCGACGATCCTGCTGCCGATCGGCAGCGAAGAGGCGGACGTGCGGGCGGTCTTCGCCGGGATCCGGGGCGCACTCGCGGACCTGGATGCTGCACTCGTGGGCGGGCACACGGAGGTCACGGCGGCGGTCGCGCAGCCGGTCGTCGTAGGGCAAATGCTGGGCCTCTGCGAGCGCGACGCTTTTTTGCGCACGTCCGGTGCGTGCCCCGGAGACGTGGTGCTCCAGATCGGTGAGGCGCCGGTCGAGGGCGCAGCGGTGCTGGCCGCGGAGGCCGCGGATCGCCTGCGGGGTGTGGACGGCAAGCTCCTCGAGCGAGCCCGGAACGCGCTCCGAGACCCGGGCATCCTGGTGGTGAAGCCGGCTCTGCGCGCGGCGGACCTTGGTGCCAGAGCACTGCACGATCCCACGGAGGGCGGGCTCTCCGCGGGCCTGTACGAGCTCGCAGAGGCGTCGGGTGTGGAGCTCGTGCTTGCTGCGGACGGCGTGCTGTGGTTCGAGCCCGGCACCGCGCTCTGTCGTGCGCTCGGGGCAGACCCATGGGGGACCCTGGCCTCTGGCGCTTTGCTTGCCGTGTTCTCGGCGCCGGACGCCGAGCCCGCTAGCCGCGCGCTTCTGGCCGAGGGCTACAGCGTTCGCACGATCGCCACGGTGCGCGGGGGCTCCGGTGTCGTCTCTTCCGACGGCGACGAGCTCGAGCGCTATGAGCGCGACGAGCTCTCGCGCGTGCTCGGTACGGGGGTCGCGTAGGTGCTCGCGATATACTCCGTTCTGATGGCCTCCTCGCTCGCAGTCCGCCCCGTCCGCGCGCGCGATCGAGAGGCGATCCTCGAGCTCTGGCTGGCGCTCATCGACTACCACCGCGCGCTCGACCCGCTGTATCCGGTCGTGTCCGGCATTCGTGAGGCGCTGCGGGAGGAGATCGAGCGGGGCCTGCTCGGGGGACTCTGCCGCTTGCTCGTGGCGGAGCTCGACGGCGCTCTCGTGGGATTCGCGTTCGCGGAGGTCGAGCGGCTCGAGACACGGGAGGCGAGCGGTCCGGGCTTGTGCTGGATCCATGAGCTCTACGTCTTGCCCGAAGAGCGCGGTCGCGGCGTGGGCTCGGCTCTGGTCGAAGCTGCGGAGAAGTTCCTCGAGAAGCGCGGGGGCGGACGGATCGCCGTCCGCGTGGAGAGCGGCAACAAGGACGGCTTGCGCTTCTGGGAGCGCCGCAGCTTCGTCGACCGCGCCCGCATCCTGGAGAAGATCCAGCTCCCCTGAGGTTCCCGACATCTCACAGGAGTTGCTACTTTTGCGCGCGCTATGAACCCGCTTGCGAGAGAGCTGAACGAGCAGATCGAGTCGCAGAGCCCTGAGACGTTTGCACTTCTGTCTCGGCGCGGGAAGGATCTTTACTTTCCTCGGGGCATCCTCTCGCAGACGGCGGAGGCGAACGAGAAGGCGCACCTGTACAACGCCACGATCGGCGAGGCCACCGAGGGGGACGAGCCGATGGCGCTGGCTTCGATCCTCTCGCACCTGCATCAGATCGATGCGGCCGACGTAGTGCGGTATGCGCCAGCGGCGGGCAGGCCGGAGTTGCGGAGAGCCTGGCGGGAGAAGCTGCTGCGCGAGAACCCCCTGCTCCGGGGCAGCGTTCTGGGGCTCCCCATCGTGACGAGCGCCATCACACACGGACTGAGTCTGGTGGGCGACCTCTTCGTCGACGACGGGGATCGCATCCTGCTGTCCGACAAGCTCTGGGGAAACTACCGCCTCACCTACGAGGTCAGGCTTGGTGCGCGCGTTGAGACGTTCCCGACCTACGCCGGAAACGGTTTCAACGTTGGAGGGCTTGCCGAGGCGTTACGGGGCGGACCCGAGAAGACCTTGCTGCTGCTGAACTTCCCGAACAACCCAACGGGCTACATGCCCACGCGCGCCGAGGTCGAGGGAATCCGTGCTGTGGTGGTCGAGGCTGCGGAGGCCGGCAAGAAGCTCGTCGTGATCTGCGACGACGCTTATTACGGGCTGGTCTTCTCCGAGCTGGCCTTCGACGAGTCGCCCTTCGGCCTGCTGGCAAATTTACACCGTAATGTGTTGTCCGTAAAGCTCGACGGCGCGACGAAAGAGCTGTTCGCGTGGGGGCTCCGCTGCGGCTTCCTGACCTTCGCGCCGCCGCCCTGTGCCGAGCCCGAGCTGATCCTGGGCGCGCTGGAGCGGAAGACCATGGGGGCGATCCGAGGTAGCATTTCGAACTGCTCCCAGCTCTCCCAGAGCCTGGTGCTCGCTGCGCTCGAGGACCCGGCGACCTCCGCACAGAGGCGAGAGAAGTTCGAGATCCTGAAGGCCAGGGCGGCGAAGGTCGCCGAGGTCGTCTCGCGCGACGTCTACGCCGACAGCTGGGAGGTCTACCCTTTCAACTCCGGCTACTTCATGTGCTTGCGGGCAAAGGGCGTCGACTCGGAGCGCTTGCGCCTGCACCTGCTCGACAAGTACGGCATAGGCCTGATCTCGTTGGGCGAGAGCGACATACGAGTGGCGTTCTCTTGCCTGGACGAGGACCAGATCGAGCCCCTCTTCGAGTTCGTCCACCAGGCGATTCGAGAGCTGAAGTAAGACCTAGATCCCGAGGGCGTCGTCGATGCTCGCGAGGAGGTGCTCACCCACGCCAAGGAGGGCTTCGCACGCGCCGGGGGCGAGGATGCTCGAGAGCACTTCGTAGCGCTGGTGAGCTCGCGGGTGTGCCAGGTCTCTGGCGTGGGGCAGGTAGCGCAGCCAGCCGTTCGCAATGCCCGCAACCTTGCCGATCGCCTTCCCTTGGGTGCGCCGCCGCCAGTCGAGGCCGACCTCTGTCGTCGGCTCGACGGGCAGCGCAAGGATGGCCGTGTCGTCAATGCGGAGGACCTGTACCTCTACATCGATCTCGCGTCGGCCGGAGACGAAGAAGGGAGCCGTCTTGTCGCGAACGTACAGGCGGGCTCGCGCGATCTGCTCGCGTGCCTCGGCGACCGGCATGTCTCGAACGCGCGCGGACACGTGCCTGTCGAGCTGCGAGAGGCGCGGTAGCTCTTGCGCGGTAACGCCCAGCAGAGCGGCGAGCTCGCGCCTGCGTCGCTCGAGCTCGAGGCGAGCCGCGTCGGCGCTGCGATCACCCAGGTGAAGGGGTAGGGTGATGCCGCGGCTCGCGGCGCCAAGCGAGATCTCACGTGCGACCGCGCCGCCCTGCTCGAGAGCCTGGAGCGCGGCAGCCGCGACCTCTTCGCCGAGCACGCGCACGGCATCGAACCCGAGCCCCAAGCTCTGGCCCGGGATGCAGAGATCCATCAGCCCACGCGTCCGCGGATCGATGTCGGCGTGGGCGCCGAGCATGAACAGCGCCACCGCTCCGGTCTCACGCTCTAGCCGCGCGCTCGTCACCCCGGGCCAGTCCGCCGAAAGCTCGAGGTTCTCGTGCCCCAGCACCGTGGGGTGGCACGCGTAGTGGTAGAGCGTGGCGAGCGGGTCTCCCGCCGCGGTCCGTACGTCCAGCACGTGAAGCGCCGGGTCGAGCGCTCCGTCTGCCCGGCTGCGATTCCGCCCGATCCGGACCTCCGAGCTGCACCAGCGCAGGCTCGCGGGGGCCAGCGAGCCTACCGCCCGCAGTCCGGCATTGGTGAGCCCGTCCAGGCTGGCAGCCACGTGGGGCGGGAGCGGTCGGGCCGTGTTCAGCGCCTCGAAGCCCGTCTCGGGACCCGAGTGAGTGTGCGTGCACTGGACGAGAATCCGCTCCGGAGCCAGGCCCGACCCGGCCGAGATGCGCTCGCGTACGGACCGGGCCTGGCGTGGATCCAGCAGGCAAAGGTCGGCGGAAACCAGTGCGATCCCGGCGCCTTGTGGTCGCTCCGGGGCCAGACAGAGGGCCCGCGCAAAGAGCCGATCGTGTACGGAGGCGGCTTTCCCCACCCGCGCGCCATACCCCATGAGCTCCACTCCGGGCTGCGGAGTGATTTCGACGCGGGCGGCACCCGCCAGAATTGGGCTTGCCACGGATTTCACTATAGGTCATTGATAGTCGCCACCCGGCTGCAGCTGTGGCTCTGGCGCGCCCGGTCATGCGAGGGAGAGAGGATGAGGGGGAGAAGCCCGCAGCTTCGCGACGGGATTCCCGCGTGGGCTGTTCCATCCCATCTCCGTCACAACAGACGACGCACCTGGGCCGCCCTCGGTTGGTTCGTGCTCTGTGTGGCCTTCTCCTACTCCGCCTTTCAGAGGGGAGCGAGCACCGAGCGGAGCTCCCCGCGCATCTCGGAAGAGGCAGCGGGGGTGCCGGTGGCGTCGCCGGCAGCGCTCCCAGACGTGGCTGCTCTCGCGCCGTCGCCAGCGCCGCGCGAGCTCGCCCCGCCACCACCTACACTGAATGTTGTTACCGGACGCGTCTCCCGCGGAGGAACGCTGTCGGGGGCGCTGATCACGAACGGAGTGTCGACGCGGTTGGTCTACGGGATCGTGAGCAGCATCCAGCCGCTCTTCGACTTTCGTGGGGCGCAGCCCAGCGACTTCTACTCCCTCATTCAGGGTGAGACGGGTCAGCTCCTCTCGTTCGAGTATCATCGCGGACGGCGCACCATCTACCGGGTCGAGCCGGGCGAAGGAGGGCTGGTAGCGAGCAAGAACGAGGCGCCCCTGGAGCGCCGCGTGATACAGCTCGGCGGAATGATCGACCGCTCGCTGTCGGAGTCGCTGCGCAGGCTCGGCGAGCGCTCCGATCTCGTTCAGGGCTTTGCCGATCTGTTCGTATGGGATGTCGACTTCTCGACCGAGACCAGGCCGGGAGACGAGTTCCGGCTGGTGTTCGAGAAGTTCTATGACAGAGAGGGATTCGTAGAGTACGGGCGAATCCTCGCGGCAGAGTACCAGGCGTCGAGCAGGGAGTTTGTCGCGCTCTTGTTCGAGGACGGCGACGGCCGTGCGGACTACTTCACGCCGGCAGGCAACTCGCTCAGGCGCACGTTCCTGCGCGCCCCGGTCAGCTATACACGGATCAGCTCGCGTTACTCGAAGTCCCGGCTGCACCCGATCCTCAAGGTTCGGCGCCCTCACGAAGGCGTGGACTACGCCGCGCCCATCGGCACGCCCGTCTGGGCAGTAGCCGACGGCGAGGTCATCTTCATGCGACGCAGCGGCGGCTTCGGTCGTCTGATCAAGGTCCGCCACAACAACGGCTACGTGTCGTACTACGGTCACCTCTCCCGCTACGCGAAATCCCTCAAGGTCAGACAGCGGGTGCGACAGAAGCAGGTGATCGGCTTCGTTGGCTCGACGGGGCTCGCCACGGCCCCGCATCTCGACTACCGCCTTCGGATCGGAGGTCGCTTCGTCGATCCGCTCAAGGTGAAGTTCCCCAAAGGGAGCCCGATCTCCGAGCACGAGCGCGTCCGCTTCGACGAGATCAAAGAGCAACGCCTGGCGGAGCTGCGCCAGGCCTCGCCATCGCTCGTACTCGAAGCCGCCATGTAGCGGCTCCCGCTCAGGCGGGGCTTGTGTTTGGATGGGCCTTCGCTGCCGCCCTGTGCGCGACGCAGACCGCGACGACCGCGTCCCCCTCCACGTTGGCCATGGTGCGGAAGGTGTCGAGGAAACGATCGATCGCGAGCAGGATTCCAACCGCTTCGACCGGGAGCCCGACGGCCTCCAGCACGGCCACCATGGTGACCATTCCCGCTGACGGGATTCCTGGTGCGCCGATTGCCGTCGCCATCGCCACGAAGACGATCACGAGCTGCGAGCCCACCGAGAGCTCGATGCCGTAGATCGTGGCGACGAACACGGCCGCGATCGCCTCGTAGAGTGCTGTGCCGTCCATGTTCACGGTCGCGCCGAGGGGCAGCACGAAGCTCGCCACGCGAGGAGAAACGCCCAGGTTCGTCTCGACGCAGCGCGTGGTCACCGGCAGCGTCGCGGTGCTCGAGCTCGTGGTGAAAGCAACGGCAAGGGCCTCGCGAATGCCGTAGAACAGGCGCAAGGGAGAGACCTTCGCCACGAAGAACGCCACTAAGGGGAGGGTCACCGCGGCATGGAGCAGCGTGCCCGCGATCACCACCAGAGCGAACGAGAGCAGGTTCTCGGCGAGATCGCGAAAGCCGATCGTCGCGATCAGGTTCCCGAGCAGCGCCGCGATCCCGATGGGCGCGAGCCGGATGACCCATCCGATGATGCGCATGATCGCGGCGTATCCGCTTCCGAGCGCGCTCACCAGCGGCTGCGCCGCGGCCCCGAGCTGGAGGAGCGCGACTCCGAGCATGATCGCGAACACCACGACCGGCAAGATCTTGCCCTCCGCCATCGAGGCGAAGGGGTTCGCGAGCACGTCGTACACGGTGATCAGCAGGAACTCGCCGAGCGGGCGCGTGTGCTCGACGGAGCTCGCACTCGAGCCGACGGCCCGCTGAAAGAACTCCGTATGCAAGAGGTCGCTCTCTGCACCCGGCTGTACGAGGTTGACGAGCAGCAGTCCCGTGACTACGGCGAAGGCCATCGTGACGACGTAGAGAACGACGGTGCGTGCGCCCATGCGTCCGAGCTCGCGGGCGTCACCCATGCGCGAGACGCCGTATGCGATCGACAGCAGCACCATCGGGACGATCAGCATCTTGAGCGCAGAGATGAAGATCCTTCCGAGCGTGCCCATGACGGCGGCCGCCTCGCCGAGCCAGAGCCCGGAGGCCACGCCGAGCAGCGACCCGAGTGCGATCTGCCAGTTGAGCGAGAGCTCGCTCCGGAAGCAGAAACCTCCGAAGGAGAGCAGGAATCCCACGAAGGCGAGCTGCGGGCGACCCGAGACCAGCAGTGCGCAGGAGGCGGCGATAGCGGCGCCGATCGCGATTCCCCAGTTTCCCCTGCTCACGCCGGGCGAAGTATAACAGCGGAATTGTTTACACTGGGTGGGTGAGCAGTGAGCGCTTCGAGCAGCTGGCGGTCGACCTGGCCGGGAGCCAACCGGGCCTGTCCCGGCGGCTGTCCTCGCTGCGCGAGGACGCCGAGGCGCTTCGCGAGCTGGCGCAGGCTTCGGTGCAGGCGTTCAAGCGTCGCGCCTGTGAGCTCGGCGCCGAGCAGCTCACGCGGCTGGATGTCTCTCCCGTCGGTCCAGACGAGAAGCACGTCGATTGCTTGCAGTTCAAGCTGGTGCGCGGACGCTGGAAGCTGGTCTGTGTCGTCATCGCCAAGGGCGAAGGCAACGTGCGGCTCGTCGGGCCTTTCAAGCGCGGTCAGAGTGAGACCCCTTGCTCGGATCATGGTTTGCGCGGGCCGGAGGTCGAGGCCGCCCTGCAGGATAGGATCGAGAGCTTGATTCGCGAGGCCTCTAGCGCGTGAAGGGTCACGAGTGAGCCTCGTGCGAGTAGATCCGGAGCTGCTGCGTCCGATCGAGGATTTGGAGCAGCTGGTCGAGTATCTGCGCAAGGCCGAGACTCCCGTCGAGGAATTCCGGGTCGGTACCGAGCATGAGAAGATCGCGCTCTACGAGGCCGATCTGGCACCCGTGCCCTACGAGGGGGAGCGCGGCATTCGCGCGCTCTTGAGCGCGCTGCGAGACGAGCACGGCTTCGAGCCGTTGCTCGACGACGATCGGCTCGTGGGTCTTGAGCGCGACGGAGCGTCGATCACGCTCGAGCCCGGCGGCCAGCTCGAGCTCTCCGGCGCACCGCTCCACTCGCTTCACGAGACCTGCCGCGAGTTCAACGAGCACGTGGCGTTGATGAAGCAGGTGTCTGCGCGCTTCGGCATCATCTGGCTGGGGCTCGGGATCCATCCGCTCGCCAGGATCGACGAGCTCCCCCGCATGCCGCGTCAGCGCTATGCGATCATGCGTGAGTACATCGGCACGCGCGACGAGCTCGGTCTGGAGATGATGCACGGGACCGGCACCGTCCAGGCGAACTTCGACTTCGCCTCGGAGGCCGACATGGCGCGCAAGCTCCGCGTGGCGCTCGCAGCCTCACCCGTGGTGACCGCGCTCTACGCGAACTCCAGCGTTTCGGGGGGCGAGCCGAACGGGTTCGAGTCGAGACGCGCTTGGGTGTGGCGGCACACCGACCCCGATCGTTGCGGCTTCCTTCCTTTTGTCTTCGACAACGGTTGGGGTGAGGGAACGGCCTATGCGCGCTACGTCGAGTGGGCGCTCGACGTCCCCATGCTGTTTATCGTCCGCGACGAGCACCACCTGCCCGCGCACGGCCGCACCTTCCGTGACCTCGTGGCCAGCGGGTTCGAGGGCGGGCGCGCGACCCTGGCGGACTGGCACATTCATCTCACCACGCTCTTTCCGGAGACCCGCGTCAAACGGGTGATCGAGGTGCGAGGTGCGGACGCGGTTCCACCAAAGCTGGTGTGTGGGCTTCCCGCGTTCTGGAAGGGCCTGCTCTACGATGAGGATGCACTGGCCGGAGCAGAGGCGCTGACCGGCGCGTGGAGCCATGCCCAGGTAGAAGCGTTACACGCCGAGGTGACGCGGGCGGGACTCAAGGCCGACGCGCCGGACGGGCCGATCCTCGCGGTGGCGAAGGAGCTGGTCGAGCTGTCTGCGCGGGCGCTGAAACGCATGGACAATCGCAACCGGGCCGGCCAGGACGAGTCGATCTTTCTGGACCCGCTATACGAGATCATCGACCGCGGGACGAGCCCGGGGCGCTATCTCCTGGAGTGCTGGGACGGGGCATGGAGCCGCCGGATCGAGTTCTTGGTCGACTACGCCAAGTACTGAGCCCCCGCGTTCGAATCATGGCCCACTCGGATACCTGATTGACCTGGCAGGCCTGTGACGACTAGCCTGTGCGGTCGAGGGAGTTCGGGAGCCTTTTGAGGGGAGCATGAAGCGGGCACGCCGCGTCCTGGTCATCCCATTGGCATTCCTGGCCATCGGGGTCATGAGCCGTCCGGCTCCGGGCTCCGACGAGCCGACCACCTTCAAGGCCCAGCAGCTCTTCTATCGCGAGCCGGGCATGATCGACGTGGAGGTTCGCAACGCCGAGGGCGTGATGACGCTCTCCGGCAGTGTCGCGACGGATGAGATCCGGACCCGGGCTGACGAGATCGCTCGAGAAGTGGGCGGCGTCAGCGAGGTGCGCAATCGCATCCGGGTCGTATCTGCCCCGTTCGACTCGCCCCCGGACGAGGCGCTGCTGGCCGAGATCGAAGCCAAGATCGCGGAGGACTCGGAGCTCGCACCCGTGCGCCCCATGCTGGATATCACCGTGGAGGACTCGAACGTCACCCTCGAGGGTGCGCTCCCCGGCTGGCGCCTGGTCAGCGCCCTCATCCGCGGCATCCGCCGCATCCGAGGCATCAAAACCATAGACTTCATGGGCCTCACCGCAGATTGAGGTCTTGTGGAACCCGGCGCGCGGGCGGCCGCGGCCAGCCACCTCCGCTCCGCCCCAGGGCCTCGCTGTTCCGGCTCCGCGCGGTGAGGCGGAGTCGGAGAGAGCGGGTGGCGCGCGACCGCTCGCGCGCCGGCTCCCGCCGGTCGGGGACGTTCCCGGCCTCCGGCGGCGATAGTCTCGCCCAGCGACCCGCATGACTTGACCGCGACCTCGCGGTACCTAGTCTTGGCTGACCTGTGACTGAAGAGCCCCATTTCACGATCGAGATGGGCGGTGAGGAGCTCGACATCCCTGCCGAGCTTCCTCGGCTGCCCGTGCGAAACACGGTGGTGTTTCCGGGCGTGACCATTCCGCTCAGCGTTGGTCGCGCGGCGTCTCTGGGCGCGGTTCGCGCCGCGGTCAAGGGTGACGGACTGCTCGCCGTGGTGCCGCAGCGGGCGGCGGATGTCGAGCAGCCGGGCGTTGAGGACCTCTTCGATGCGGGCTGCGTGACCAAGGTGCTGCACGTTGTCGAGGCGGGGTCCGGCCTCTCGGTCGTGGTCGTCGGGCTCGCGCGCTTCGAAATTCTGGAGCTGGTCGAGAAGGACGCGGTCCAGCGCGTGCGCTTGCGCCTGCTCGAGGATGTCTTCGACGAGCGGCCCGAGGCGGAGGCTGCGCGGCGCAGCGTGCAGCGCCTCTGTAGGAAGCTGGTGGGTCTGCGCCCTGACCTGCCAGACGAGGCCATTGAGCTGATCGACCGCTACACGGATCCGGCTCGCCTGTCGGACATGATCGCCTTTCAGGCCGACGCCCTCTCGATCGAGGACAAGGCGATGCTCCTGGCACAGCCCGACGTGCTGGCCAGGCTCCGTGTTCTCATGCGCTACCTGATGCGCGAGATCCGAGTCGCCGAAGTGTCGCGAACCTTCCAGGAGCGCGCGGCCGGCGAGCTCAACGACTCCGAGCGCAAGAAACTGCTGCGCGAGCAGCTCGGTAAGATCCGCGAAGAGCTTGGCGAGGCTGACGAGCAGAGCTCCGAGGGGGACGAGTTGCGCGAGCTGCTCGAAGAGGCGCACCTTCCCGACGACGTTCGGGAGGTGGCCGAGCGCGAGATCAACCGGCTCGACGGTATCCCCACGCATTCCCCGGAGCGCTCCGTCGGGCGCACGTACCTGGACTGGATCCTCGAGCTGCCGTGGGAGAATGAGAGCGAGGACAACCTGGATCTCGCGCACGCGCGCCAGATCCTCGACGAGGATCACTACGGGCTCGAGAACGTCAAGGAACGCATCCTGGAGTATCTGGCTGTGCGCCACCTGGTCGACGATCCCAAGGGCCCGATCCTGTGCTTCGTCGGGCCACCCGGCGTGGGCAAGACCTCGCTCGGCAAGTCCATCGCGCGCGCCATGGGTCGCCAGTTCGCGCGCAGCTCGCTCGGCGGGATGCGCGACGAGGCGGAGATTCGCGGGCACCGACGCACCTACGTCGGCGCAATGCCGGGTCGCATTCTCCAGAACCTGAAGAAGGCCGGCACTCGCAACCCCGTGTTCGTGCTCGACGAGATCGACAAGGTGGGAACTGACTACCGCGGAGACCCGTCCTCTGCACTCCTCGAGGTGCTCGATCCGGAGCAGAACTCGAGTTTCAGCGATCACTACCTGGAGCTCCCCTTCGACCTTTCGAAGGTGCTCTTCATCGCAACGGCGAATCGGACGGATACGATTCCGCCGCCGTTGCTCGACCGGATGGAGACGATCGAGCTGCCCGGCTACACGGTGCGTGAGAAACTGCGTATCGCAAAGAAGTTCCTCGTGCCCCGTCAGTTGCGGGAGCACGGGCTGTGCGAGGAATCCGTGGAGCTCGGCGATGACGTTCTGCTGGAGGCCATCGAGGGCTACACACGCGAGGCGGGTGTGCGCGGCCTCGAGCGGCAGATCGCCGCGCTAGTGCGCAAGTCGGCCCTGCGGATCGCGGAGGGTGAGTCCGCCCCACGGATCGCGGCGACCGACCTTCTCGAGCTGCTCGGCCCACCGCCGTTCACTCGCGAGGTCGCCGAGCGCGCGCACCGGCCCGGAGTGGCGACGGGACTGGTCTGGACGCCAGCCGGCGGCGACATCGTCTTCGTCGAGGCCGCGAAGATGGAGGGAAAGCCGGGTCTCCACCTCACGGGCCAGCTCGGGGAGATCATGCAGGAGTCGGCCGAGGCAGCGCTGTCCTACCTGCGCTCCAATGCGGATGCCCTGCTCATCGACGAGGAGGTCTTCGAGAAGAATCGGATCCACGTGCACGTGCCGGCGGGCGGGATGCGCAAGGACGGACCCGCCGCGGGCATTACGATCCTAGTCGCGCTGGCGAGTCTGCTGACGGACCGGCCCGTGCGCGGCGACCTGGCCATGGCCGGCGAGATCACGCTGCGGGGCCAGGTGCTCCCGGTCTCGGGCATCAAGGAGAAGGTACTCGCCGCCCATCGCGCGGAGATCAAGGAGCTCATGCTGTCGAAGCGCAACGAGAAGGACCTGGAGGAGGTTCCCACCGAGATGCGCGACGCTTTCAGGTTCCTTTTCGTCGACGAGTCGATGGACGCCATCCGGGAGGCGCTTCAGCTCGGTGGCTGAACCGCCGCGGCGCGCCGACCCAGCGCTGTCGGGAACGGAGCTGCTGCTCCTCGCCCGGCGCGATCGCCCCGCGGCGCTGAGCCTGCTGCGGCGTCTCGCTCTCGAAGAGCAAGCCCGCGCCTGCAGCGAGCTGCGTCCAGAAGTGCGCAGCGAGTTCCTGATGCTCTGTGACAGTCCCGAGGAGGTGGTGCCGCTCCTTCCGGAGGCCGACTTCGTCCACACCATCCGCTCGGGTGGTATGAGTGAGGCGGGCTGGCTGGTCGAGCTGGGCACCGATCCCCAGCTTGTCGCCTGCTTCGATCTCGATTGTTGGGAGGGCTACGAGCTCCAGGTGACGCGCGTACAGGAGTGGATTGATGCGTTGATCGAGGCAGGGCGGCCGACGCTGATCCGAGCGCTGGGTGCGACGGACCTGGAGCTGTGGCTGATCGCATTGGGGGCGGAGACCTCTGTGGCCATCGTCGGCAAGGAGGATGACCCACCAGATGGCGCCTTCACTCCGGACGGCATGGTCTACTTCGAAGTGCCCGAAGGAGTGTCTCCCCACCGCGTGCACGAAACGGTCCACGCCGCGTTCGATGCGGACCAGGCGTGGTATTGGCGGATCGTCTATGGGCTGCTCTTCGAGTCCCCGTCGGAGGTGGAGGAGTACGCGCTGCGCTGGCGGGTCGCCCGGCTTCAGGATCTGGGCTTCCCCGATCGCGAGCAAGCCATGCACGTCTACCGCTCGCTCAGCCCGGAGAGCCTCGAAGGAGCCGAGGGCGTCGAGTACAGCCGGGACCTGGTCCGCAGCATCGACCTGCCGAAGCAGCTTGGGGGCAGCCTGCTAGGGGAGGCGCTGTCCGCGCTGCCCTCGGGCGTTGCGGGTGACCTGCTGGGCTACGTGCTGGCGGTGGCGAACTCGATCGCGGTCGCGGACCGGCTGCAGCTCTCCGATCCCGACTCGGTTCCGCGAGCGCTGGAGAAGGCCGTAGAGGGCATCGATACGGGCCTGCGCGAGCTGGCACGGGTGCAAGGCCGGGCACCAGAGGAGGTTCTCGAGGGCACCTTGCCACTCGACCTGTTCCGAGCCGGGGCCACGCTCAAGCCAGAGCTGCGGGGACCGTATCAGGGCGGCTGAGAGAGAGGGAGCTTTTTGAGAGAGGGCGTGGACTAGCGCAGCTCCTGTCCGAGCACCTCGAAGAAGTTCGTGAGGATCCGGTAGGTCAGACCCCATACCGTGTAGCGGTCGTAGCGGATGCCGGGAAAGGTCCCGTCGGTCACCCCGCGATCGAAGGCGTACCGGACCGAGGATTCGGGCCCCAGGATCCACTCCACCGGGATCCAGACTGCCGAGCTCACCTCGTGATTGATCCTCACGGGGGGTCGCTCTTCGAGCTCGTACACGTAGGGTGAGACGGTGATCTGCGGGACCCGGGGGCGGTTGCCCGAGAAGTCGTCGAGCCGGCCCAGCGGAGTACGCAGCGAGATCCCCACCTCCTCGAACGTCTCGCGGGCGGCCGTGGTCTGGAGATCCCGGTCTTCGGTGTCGCGGCGCCCGCCCGGCAGTGCCATCTGGCCCGACCACGGGTCGCCCTCGCGCTTCGCGCGCTCGATGAAGAGGATCTCCGGCGAGCTTCCGTCGGGCTCGTGAAGGATCAGCGCGACGGCTGCTTGCCTCATTTCGCCGTCAGGCTCGGCGAGCGTCGCGTCGTGTGCTCGGATTCGCGCCCTGATTTCGTCGAGCCGCATCTCGGTACTCTATCGCTCCGTACGGGCAAGTGCGCTCGCCGGCTGCGGGCTCCTGCGGGTATGCTGCGTCCCGTGGGGTACATCCTCGTCACGAACGATGACGGCGTCGACTCTCCGGCGCTGCTTCCGCTGGTCCGAGCGCTACGCGAGCTAGGGCCCGTGCGCGTCGCTGTTCCCGCCGCGGAGTGCAGCTGGATCGGCAAGGCGATCTCTCGCTGGGACGAGATTCGCGTGGAGCGCGTGGAGCGGGAGGGGATCGAGATCTTCGCAGTGAGCGGCTACCCCGCCGACTGCACGAACCTCGGCGTGCACTCCCTCTTCGAGAGTCGACCCGAGCTCGTGGTTGCCGGCGTGAACATCGGTCTCAACAGTGGCCTCGGGTTCTTCCTGTCGAGCGGAACGATCGGCGCGGCGATGGAGGGTTGGATTGCGGGGGTTCCTGCACTGGCCTTCTCCGTCGGGGTCCAGGGCCATGATCGCGAGTGGAAGCAGACGATCGCCGCGCCCGAATCGCGCAAGATCTGGGAGCGCGCGGCGGCGCTCGCGGCGGACATCACGCGCAACATCCGCGAGGTCGGGTTCCCCGCCGAGGCGGACCTGCTGAGCATCAATTTTCCCGTCGGTGCGGGGCCCGAAACCCCGCGCTCGCTCACGGAGCTCGCCGCAGTCGGCTACCGCTCATTGTTTCGTAGCAAGGGCGACGGGGTCTTCGTCCACGACTACCAGGGAGAGCTACGGAACGAGGCGGAGGCGCACGCCGCGACCGACGTGGCTGCGCTGCGCAAAGGTCGGGTGTCGATCACCCCAATCCGATTGGCGCACACCGCCGAGCTCAGCCGCGAGTCGCGCCGAGCCCTGGAGCGATCCTCCGGCTAGGAGAGTGACCCAAGATTCCCTTATTGGCTAACTTGGGAGCGTGGGGGAAGAGGTCATGTTCAAGGCGTATGTGCCGCAGCAGGGCGAGCTGCTACCGGCGCACGTGGGGGAGGCTCTGGATCCATCGGATCCGGCGCTGTTCATCGACGATTTGGTGGAGTCGCTGGATCTGCGGCGGTTCGAGAAGCGGTATCGCCGGCGTGGAGAGCGAGCCTTCCCGCCTCGGATGCTGTTGAAGCTGTGGCTTCTGGGGGCGGTCGTGGGCGTGTACAGCGGGCGGGAGCTTGCGCGACGGCTGCACTACGACCTGCGGTTTCGCTACCTCGCGGCTGGGCTACGACCGAACTTCCGGACGATCAACCGATTCCGGGACCGTCACCACAGGGACTTCCGAGAGGTGTTCTTGCAGACGCTGAAGGTGGCGCAGGCGATGGGGCTTGTGAAGCTCGGGCAGGTGGCGGTAGACGGCACGAAGATCCGGGCGAACACGTCGCGGTCCAAGGCGATGAGCCACGCGCGGATGCTGGAGGCGGAGGATCAGCTGAGCGACGAGATCGAGCAGATCGTGGCGCAGATGGACGAGCTCAACGCTGCGGAAGAGCAAGAGCACGGGGACGACGATGGCGGAGGTGGGCTTCCAGAAGAGCTACAGCTGCGCGAGCGACGACGGGAGCGGATCCGAGCGGCCCGGGAGCAGCTGGAGCGGGAGAAGGGGGAGAAGCTCGAAGCGAAGCACCAGAAGAGCTTCGCGGACCCCGAAGCGAACATGATGAAGACCGAGGGATCCTTGCAGTACTGCTACAACGCGCAGCTGGCGACGAGTGAGGACGGCCTGATCGTGGCGAACGAGCTGACAGAGAAGGCCAATGACTACGAGCAGTTGGAGCCCATGGTCGAGGCAATCGAGACGAACACGAGTCAGCGAGCGGAGATTCTGCTGGCCGACAACGGGTACCTGAGCGAGTCGAACCTGAAGGCGTTGGAACGGCGGGGACAACAGGCGTTGATCGCGGTCCGCGGGCGGAAGTCGTCCCGCTGGCCCAAGGGAGCCCGGGCGCAGCGGATGCACCGGATCTTACGACTGCCCTGGGCCCAGCAACGCTACGCGCAGCGGAAGACCCAGGCGGAGCGGCCGTTTGCCGAGATCAAGGCACGACAGCGGTTTCGGCGCTTCATGCTGCGCGGCCAGGAGAAGGTGACGGGAGAGTGGGACCTGGTGTGCTCGGGCTTCAACGTGATGGCGCTCTGCCGAGCGCAGATGGCGTGATCGGGCGGGTGCGGACCCGTTTCGCGCACGTCAGGCCCTGGATCTGACGCATATCTGTGTAGATCGACATCTACCGGCTACCTCGGACCCCCGTTGGCCCGTACATCGCTCCACGTCCAGTTGGGGGCCCTCGCTACAATCACCTCCGCCCACCCGAATCTTGGGTCACTCTCCTAGTCTCGCTGGTGGCGGATCGGGATCTGGCGCGAGCTCTCGTGCTGGCGTTGCACTCCGATCGGCCCGGCATCTACAACATCGCGGGACGCGATGTCTTCCCCCGCTCTGAGCTGCGAACGAAAGGCCGCCGCTTCGGGCCCATTACACTACTCCCGGTTATTGGCGACACGCTCTCCCTGCTCCAGTCGCTTTTCGGCCGGTCGAGTCACGGCGACAACGGCTGGTGTCGCTACGGCGTTGTCCTGGCCACCGGCCTTGCAGCCAACATTCTGGGCTTCGAGCCCCAGTACAGGATCGAGGTCCACGGTGAAGGCGCCGCCCGCCGCGTCGACACCGTCCGCTACCGCTAGAAGGAACCTGGTGAAGAGTTGCGGGCTAGGAGTTAGCTCCGGAGTCCAGGTGGGGCTCGTCCGGCGGTGGATCCGTCTCGGTGTGGGCTTCCGGGTGGGAAGGCTCGACCTGTGTAGGTACCGCTTCCGATGGTGGGCCTGGCGCTGCCTCGGGGCCCGCGACGATGTCGACGGCGGTATCGTCCCCGGGCTCGTCTTCGGCCAGGCTGGTCGGCTCCGGCTGGGGTTCGGGCTCGCGCTTGACGCGGGGTTCGGTGGCAACCGCCGACCGGATCTCGTACTGCTCGGGGTGGAAGTCGGGCTGGGGCTCGACGAAGACCTGGCGTTGGATGCGGTCCTGGATCAGCTCGAGTGAGCTGTTGGCCTCTCCGAGCAGGATCTCGGTTACGTCCTGGTGGGCGTAGACGCGGAGAGCGTCGCCATGCAGATAGCGTGCCGCCTTTGGAAGCTCCCGGAAGATCTTGTGGGACAGGGTCTCCGCGGACTGCAGGTAGCCCTTGCCCTCGCACGTGGAGCAGGGCTTGCAGAGCTGCTGCGGCAGACTCTCTCGCGTGCGTTTACGGGTCATCTCCACGAGTCCGAGCTCGGAGATCTTGAGCAGGTTGACTCTGGACTTGTCCTCGCGCAGCGCGTCGGTCAACGCCCGGTAGACCTTCTCACGGTTGGCGGCCACATCCATGTCGATCAGGTCGAGGATGATCAGGCCGCCGATGTTCCGGAAGCGCAGCTGGTGGACGATCTCGCGGGCGGCCTCGAGGTTCGTCTTGAGGATCGTGTCCTCGAGGTTCCTGCCCTTTCCACCCGTATAGCGACCCGTGTTGACGTCGATGGCCGTGAGCGCCTCGCTCTGGTCGATCACGAGATGCCCGCCTGACTTCAGGTAGACCTTGCGTCCCAGACCCTCCTCGATGGCGGTCTCGACCCGCTTGGCATCGAAGAGCGGCTGCTCCTTGTTGTAGAAGGTGATCCGGGGCCTCGGGGCGGCCATGAAGTTATGCACAAACTCCTGCATCTCGCCGTAAGCGTCCGGGTTGTCGACGAAGATCTGCTTGGTCTCGCGCGTCGCTAGATCGCGCAGCACACGCAGGTGCAGGGGTGGCTCCCTGTAGACGAGGCTCGGCACCTCGACGGTCTCGCTGAGGTCCTTCTGGATCCCCTGCCACAGGCTCGCGAGGTAGTCGATGTCCGCCTTGATGTCGGCGTCGCTCACCCCGTGGGAGACCGTTCGTACGATGAAGCCGAGCTCGGGCGGCCGCAGCTTCTCGACGATCGAGCGCAGCCGGCGCCGCTCACGATCGCCGCCAATCCGGCGCGAGACCCCGACGCGGGAGACCCACGGCATGAGCACGAGGTGTCGTCCGGGGAGCGAGATCCTCGAGGTGATGCGGGCGCCCTTGGAGCCCAGCGGCTCCTTGGAGACCTGGACGACGATCTCGCGCCCTTCCTCGAGCACGTCCTCGATCTGCGGCTGGGGACCGTTGCGGCCCCTGCCGGAGAGCGCATCTCCGTTACCGTCGTCGTCCAAGGGTACGCCGTCCAGGTCGGCGCGGTAGTCACCCACGTACAGGAACGCGGCCCTCTCGAGGCCGATGTCCACGAACGCGGCCTGCATCCCGGGCAGGACCCGGGTAACCCTACCCTTGTAAATCCCCCCGACTACGCCGCGATCGTTGGCGCGTTCGATGTGGAGTTCGACGATCTTGTCGGCCTCGTGAACGGCGACGCGCGTCTCGCGCAGTCCTCCGTTCACGAAGATCTCGTTTCGCATTAAGAAACCTTTCGGAATCCGGCTCCACGTCCAAGCAAGCGCGGCGCAGATCGATCGATGCTGGCGCGGTGGCTGCCAGGTCGGGCGGGTCGGCTACTTGTATAGAAGCAAGATGGCGCATGAGTTCCGGATCAGGTGTGTAGCGCGCGTGGCCGCGGCCATCGCTGCCCGCCGGTTGCCCTGACTCTTGGAATTCCCCGATCCGCTGGCGGAGGCTCCGATAAGATGGAATTTTCCCACGCCGGGAGACGGATCTTGGTCTCGACACACTAGTGGACGTACCCAGCGGGGTCAATGCGCAGCTCCGCCACCTGCCCTCTGTGGATAAACTGGTGGAAGCTGCCGGACTCAATACGGAATTACCTCGATGGTGCCTGCTCGAGGCAGCTCGGAACACGCTCTCCGAGGCGCGTACGCAGGCCCTCGAAGGCCTCTCCGTCGAGCTCGATTTGGACTCGCTCAGTCGGCAGACGCGGCGCCGCGCGGAGCAGCTCGAGCGCCCATCTCCAAGGCGGGTGCTCAATGCCACGGGTGTCGTACTCCACACGAATCTGGGTCGAGCCCCCCTGGCGAAGCAGGCGCTGGCGGAGGTCGCGAGCTCCGCTACGGCGTACTCCGATCTGGAGCTCGACCTCGACACGGGCTCGCGCGGCTCGCGGCTGGATCAGGTAGGTCGGCTGCTCAGTCTGCTGTCCGGTGCCGAGGCGGCCCTGGTCGTCAACAACAACGCGGCCGCGCTGCTCCTGGCGGTAGATGTACTCGCTGCGGGCCGCGAGGTGGTGCTCTCCCGCGGTGAGATGGTCGAGATCGGCGGCTCGTTTCGCGTGCCCGAGATCATGGCGTCGAGTCGGGCCGTGCTGTGCGAGGTTGGTACCACGAACCGCACCCACCTGCGCGACTACGCACAGGCGATCGGAGACCGGACCGGGCTCTTGCTCAAGGTTCACAAGAGCAACTTTCGCGTGGAGGGATTCACGGCGGAGGTATCGCTCGCGGAGCTCGCCACGCTGGGTAGGGAGCACGGCATCCCGGTGGTCGAAGACAGGGGCAGCGGGACTTTCGTCGATTTGCGCGCGGCGGGCGTGCCGGAGCCCGAGGTCTGGTCGGGTCTGCGGGAAGGAGCGGACCTGGTCCTGTTCAGCGGCGACAAGCTGCTAGGAGGCCCGCAGGCGGGCATCGCCCTGGGCCGGCGTGACCTGATCGAGCGTCTGCGCAGCAGCCCGCTGGCCCGCGCGCTGCGCGTCGACAAGATGACGCTTGCGGCCCTCCACTGGACCTTGACTGCGATCCTCGACGGTCGGGAGCGGGAAATCCCGGTGCTCGCCATGCTCCTCGCAACCGAGGATGAGCTGCAGGCACGCGCCGAGCGGCTAGCCAGGGCACTGCGACAGTCGACTCCCTGTCCAGTCTCCGTCGAGCGCGGCAGCGCCCCCGTCGGCGGTGGCGCGCTCCCCGACGTGGAGTTGCCCGGAGTGGTGGTCCGCGTCACTCCGGCCGGTTCGGCCGATGCGCTAGCTCGCGGATTGCGCGGCGCAGACCCGCCCGTGCTGGTGCGCGTGCAGCGGGACGTCATCCTGCTCGATCCGCGTACGCTCAGTGACGACGACGTCGCAGAGGTCGCGAAGGCGTTCGAGTCCCTCGACGCCGTTTGATGGCAAGAGGCATTGTAGCTAAGCTTTTTCAATGCTGGACGCGCCCGTACTCGTGCTGAACCGGTCTTACTTGCCGATTCACGTCACTTCTGTTCAGCGGGCCTTCGTACTGCTCTACCGGGGAATGGCAAAAGCCGTCGACGAGCGCTACGAGACGTTCGACTTCGGGTCCTGGCGAGAGCTGGAAATCAGTGACGGGTATGACGCGATCGGAATTGTGGGGGGAGCGATCCGCGTGCCACGCGTGATCCTCCTGGCCGCCTTCGATCGTGTCCCCCGCAGGCACGTGCGCTTCAGTCGTACGAATATCTACGCACGCGATCGCAATACGTGCCAGTATTGTGGTGGGCGCTACACGCGGTCGCAGCTGAACCTCGACCACGTTGTGCCGCGCGCTCAGGGGGGTAGGAGCACGTGGGAGAACGTCGTGTGCAGCTGTGTCGAGTGCAACCGACGCAAAGGTGGGCGCACGCCGGTGCAGGCTGCCATGCGCCTGATCCGGACTCCGGTCAAACCACGTTGGACACCCATCGCCGGCATGCTGACCGGACGCCGCGACTACCCCGAATGGAAACCCTTTCTCTCGATAGTCGATGCGTCTTACCGGAACACCGAGCTGGTTAAGAACTAGGTGTGGTTCCTAAGCACGTTGTTCACGGGCTTCTCTGAGCCGGCTGATCGGGGGTTTCATTCCGAGGGCTCTGTGGGGTCTCTTGTGATTGTAGTGCTTAAGCCAAGGCCGGAGTGCAGAGGTTCTGAGAGCTGAGGTCCTATAGGGACGTTTGTACGCCCACCTCTGGGTCAGGGTCTGGATGAAGCGCTCGGCCTTGCCGTTGGTCTTGGGTGTGTAGGGCTTGGTGAAGATTTGATTGATCTCGCGCTCGCAACAGAGAGCCGCGAAGCGCTTGGACCTGTAGCAGGGCGCGTTGTCGGTCATGACCCGCTGGACCCCGATGCCGCGTGCCCGGTACCAGGCCAGGGCCCGACGCAGGAAGGCCGTAGCGGTGTTGGCCCGTTCGTCGGAAAGCACTTCGACGTAGGCCAGCCGCGTATGGTCATCGATGCAGACGTGGGCGAACTCCCAGCCGATGCCGTAGACCCGCTTGGAGCGATCGCCGTGGATGCGATGCCCAACCCCGCGGATCCGAGCCAGTTTCTTGGTGTCCAGGTGGAGGAGCTCGCCGGGGGACGCTCGCTCGTAGCGCCGCACCGGCTCCTCGGGTTCCAGGCGCGAGAGCTTGTGGAGTCCCAGACGTCGGAGGATCAGAGAGACGGTCGAGAGCGGGATGGAGGTCCGGGAGGCGATCTCAGAGGCCGTCCAGCGGCGACGACGTAGCCGCTCGACACGTCGGACGACGCGGGCGGGCGTGCGCCGCGGGATCCTCCGGGGCCTCGAGCGCCGGTCCGCCAGGCCCGGTCGGCCTTCGTCGCGATACCGGGCCAGCCACTTGTAGGCCGTCCGTAAACTGACACCTGCCGCCTCTGCGGCTTCCGAGACCGTCCAATGCTGTTCGCGGACGCGCTGCACGAGCAGCCAACGACCGGAGGGCGTCGTCCTCGCGTTAGGATGGAGCTTCATTCAGGTGCTTTCCTCTGAGGCTGGGGGTTGGTGGTACAAACCCTTTTCTCAGAGGAGCCCTGGATGAACAACCTCCTTGGGAATCACAACTAGGAGAGTGACCCAAGATTCCCTTATTGGCTAACTTGGGAGCGTGGGGGAAGAGGTCATGTTCAAGGCGTATGTGCCGCAGCAGGGCGAGCTGCTACCGGCGCACGTGGGGGAGGCTCTGGATCCATCGGATCCGGCGCTGTTCATCGACGATTTGGTGGAGTCGCTGGATCTGCGGCGGTTCGAGAAGCGGTATCGCCGGCGTGGAGAGCGAGCCTTCCCGCCTCGGATGCTGTTGAAGCTGTGGCTTCTGGGGGCGGTCGTGGGCGTGTACAGCGGGCGGGAGCTTGCGCGACGGCTGCACTACGACCGAACTTCCGGACGATCAACCGATTCCGGGACCGTCACCACAGGGACTTCCGAGAGGTGTTCTTGCAGACGCTGAAGGTGGCGCAGGCGATGGGGCTTGTGAAGCTCGGGCAGGTGGCGGTAGACGGCACGAAGATCCGGGCGAACACGTCGCGGTCCAAGGCGATGAGCCACGCGCGGATGCTGGAGGCGGAGGATCAGCTGAGCGACGAGATCGAGCAGATCGTGGCGCAGATGGACGAGCTCAACGCTGCGGAAGAGCAAGAGCACGGGGACGACGATGGCGGAGGTGGGCTTCCAGAAGAGCTACAGCTGCGCGAGCGACGACGGGAGCGGATCCGAGCGGCCCGGGAGCAGCTGGAGCGGGAGAAGGGGGAGAAGCTCGAAGCGAAGCACCAGAAGAGCTTCGCGGACCCCGAAGCGAACATGATGAAGACCGAGGGATCCTTGCAGTCCTGCTACAACGCGCAGCTGGCGACGAGTGAGGACGGCCTGATCGTGGCGAACGAGCTGACAGAGAAGGCCAATGACTACGAGCAGTTGGAGCCCATGGTCGAGGCAATCGAGACGAACACGAGTCAGCGAGCGGAGATTCTGCTGGCCGACAACGGGTACCTGAGCGAGTCGAACCTGAAGGCGTTGGAACGGCGGGGACAACAGGCGTTGATCGCGGTCCGCGGGCGGAAGTCGTCCCGCTGGCCCAAGGGAGCCCGGGCGCAGCGGATGCACCGGATCTTACGACTGCCCTGGGCCCAGCAACGCTACGCGCAGCGGAAGACCCAGGCGGAGCGGCCGTTTGCCGAGATCAAGGCACGACAGCGGTTTCGGCGCTTCATGCTGCGCGGCCAGGAGAAGGTGACGGGAGAGTGGGACCTGGTGTGCTCGGGCTTCAACGTGATGGCGCTCTGCCGAGCGCAGATGGCGTGATCGGGCGGGTGCGGACCCGTTTCGCGCACGTCAGGCCCTGGATTTGACGCATATCTGTGTAGATCGACATCTACCGGCTACCTCGGACCCCCGTTGGCCCGTACATCGCTCCACGTCCAGTTGGGGGCCCTCGCTACAATCACCTCCGCCCACCCGAATCTTGGGTCACTCTCCTAGGCGTCGCGAGCCCGATCGCGGCGACCGTCGCGAGTCCCCGGGCGCCGGACGCGCTCGCGTGTGGGCGATTGGCGGGGGCAAGGGTGGCATCGGCAAGACGTTCATTAGCGCGAACCTAGCGACCGTCGTCGCGCGGACCGGGCGTCGAGTCATCCTGATCGACGCGGACCTCGGCGGAGCCAATCTTCATACGTGCCTCGGCGTACGCGGCGGCCAGCGCGTGAACCTGTCGGACTACTTCGAGGACCGTATCGCTGACCTCGACAAGGCTGCAATCGAGACGCCCATCCCGGGCCTGCGACTGATCCTCGGAACGCTCGGCCACGTGGGCAAGGCCGAGACCACCAGGCAGCAACGCGCGCGCCTGATCGAAGCCGTGCGCGAGCTGCCGGCCGATCTAGTCGTCTTCGATCTCGCTGCCGGGTGCGACCGCTCCACCGTGGACTTCTTCATCGAGGCCGATGACGGCTTCCTGATTACGACCCCGGAGCCGACCGCGATCGAGAACGCCTACGCGTTTCTACGCGCCGCCTTCTTTCGCAACCTGGCGTACGGGATGCAGACGTCGCCAGTGCGTGAGATCGTGCGGGTCGCCATGGACCAGCGCAACGAGCGTGGGATCAAGACACCCGTGGACTTGCTGCGTGAGATCGACGCGCTCGACCCGGAGGAGGGAGCGCGCTTTCGCAAGCTTCTCGCGGAACTTCGGCCAAAGCTCATCATGAACCAGGTGCGCAGTCCCGAGGAGGTCAAGATGGGCTTCTCGGTGTGCAGCGTGTGCCGGAAGTTCTTCGGTGTAGAGACAGACTACGTCGGCTACATCAACTTCGACGATCACGTGTGGCGATCCGTCAAAGACCGGCGTCCGTTGGTGCTCGGCTATCCCCGCTCCGACGGGGCCCTGTACCTGCGACGGATCGCCAAGAAGCTGCTTGGAGGCTGAGGTGTGAAACCTCTCTTGGAGCAGAACCACTATGAGCTGCTGGAGGCGTCGCCGGACGGCAACGAGCGCCAGCTCGAACGAGCCTATCGAATCGCCCGTGCCACCTACGAGCCGAGCTCGATCGCCACCTACTCCGTGTTCTCTGAGCAGGAGTCCGCAGAGATTCTCCAGCGCGTGGAGGAGGCATATGCGGTGCTTTCCAACGCGAAGCTGCGTCGCGAGTACGATACCTGGCTCGGTCGCGAAGAGCAGAAGCGCCCGGAGCCCGAAGCGCGGCCGGCGGAGAAGGTCGCGGATTCGCAGACCGTCTGGAGAGGAGAGCCGCTGCGACCGGAAGCACTCGAAGTAGATGAGGTCCTGGAGCCGGAGGACGGCGTCTACGATGGTGCAGTGTTGCGACGCATTCGGATCGAGCTCGGGATCGAGCTCGAGGAGATCGCCACGATCACCAAGGTGAACCCGTACTATCTCGAAAGTGTGGAGGGGAACCGGTACCACGACCTACCGAGTGGCGTGTACGTGCGGGGCTTCGTCAAGGAGTTCGCGAAATGCATGGGCCTCGATCCCAATGAGGTGGCGGACAGCTACATGAACGGGTACAAAGGCGCTTCGAGTGGGTCTGGCTGATGGCTGCGATCGTCGATACGTGGCGTGCAAACCTCATTGCCCGCGCGCTCTTCTCGGACCTGGTGGCGTACGCAGGGGACGAGATCCGCATAGGTCTCGAGAAGGACGACTTGCTGGATCGTGTCGCAGGTGAGATCGAGCGGGCGAGGGTGTTCTACAATCACCAGGTGGCTCCTTCCGTTCCCGAACGGGAACGCATCTTCCTCCATGCTCTGGTGGACGTGCTGATCTATCGGAACCGACAGGTCGCTACACACATCTGGTGAACTTTCGACACGACGTGACCGTGGATCTGGAGGGCAAACGCCTCGACACCGCACTCGCCGCGTTGGAGTCCGCCCTCTCTCGCGCTCAGGTTCGCCGCTTGATCGAGGGCGGTCACGTTCGAGTTTCAGACGAGCAGGTCAAACCCGCGTACCGGCTCCGAAGAGGAGAGCGGATCGAGGGGTGCGTGCCCGAGCCCGTGGAACCGGAGTTGGCCCCGGAGCCGATCCCGCTCGAGATCGTCTTCGAGGACGATGACCTGATCGTGGTCGACAAGCCCGCCGGTCTCGTCGTGCATCCTGCAGCCGGCGTGCGGAGTGGAACGCTCGTGAACGCCCTCCTGCACCACTGCGCCGGGCTCTCCGGCGTGGGCGGCGTGCGGCGTCCGGGGATCGTCCACCGCCTGGACAAGGGCACCTCTGGCCTGCTGGTTGCCGCCAAGAACGACCTGGCGCACAACACGCTGGCCCGGCAATTCAAAGAGCACTCGATCGAGCGCGAGTATCTGGCGCTCGTGCGTGGGCAGCCCGGTGCGCAGCGCGGCTCCATCGACGCGGTAATCGGGCGGCATCCGAGCGATCGCAAGCGCTTCAGTACCCGTGTGCGCACGGGGCGGACGGCCGTGACCCACTGGGCCGTGGAGCGGCGCCTGCGCGACCTGACCCTGCTCCGGTTGCGCCTGGAGACGGGACGCACGCACCAGATCCGGGTTCACCTGGCCTCGATCGGTCTCCCTGTTCTGGGCGATCCCGTCTATGGGGGTGGAAGGAAGGGCGCGCAGGAGTCCGGCCTTCGACGCCAGGCGCTCCACGCCGTCCAGCTGGGCTTCGAGCACCCGCGCACGCGGGAGCGTTTGCGCTTCACCTCCCGCTTACCAGAAGACCTGGCGCGCGTGATCGAGAGTCTGGAGCCCTGATGATTCCGGCCTTTCAGAGCTCTAGTCGGCTTCGGGACCTCGGCGTGGACCACGGCTTCGGGACGCGTCGCTCCGAAGCTGTCGCCATTCCCGGGCTCATCACGCGCAAGCAAGTGCACGGTACGGTGCTCGTGCGCGTACCAGGTTCGGAGACGGAAGCGGACGCGCTGTGGACCGATCAGCCGGGTGTGGCGGTTGGGGTGGTGACAGCGGACTGTGTGCCCTTACTGCTCGTCTCGATGGACGTTCCCGTCGCTGCAGCGATTCACGCCGGTTGGCGCGGGAGCGCTGCCTGCATCGCGGAGCACGCGGTCACCGAGGTCGCTCGCGCCTCCGGGCTCGATCCTTCCCGTTTCGTTGCTGTCGTGGGGCCGCACATCGGACCGTGTTGCTACGAGATCGATCAGGTCGTAAGGGAACGGATCGACGAGGCCTCCGTCTTCTCCCCATCCCGACGCAGCGGTCACTACATGTTGGATCTGTTCGCGCTCAATCGTTTGCAGCTGGTGCGCGCAGGCGTTCGGGAGGATCGGATCGGGCGCGTGGGCGGCTGCACGGCTTGTGCGGAGTCGCTCTACTACAGCTACCGGCGCGACGGCCGGGCCGGCCGGATGGTTCACTGGGTGCGCGTGCCGCAGTCTTGACAGAGAAGGGGTTTGGTGAGCACCGAGCTACCCACTCCGCTCAGCACACGCGAGGCACGACTCCTCAACTTCTGGGGCGAGAATCCCGATCCGTGGGTCGCCTGAGTTCGGGCGAGCAGCTCTCTTCGTCCTCCGGAGATCCCCTCTTCGGCTCTTCTCTCACACAAGCCTAAGGAACTCTGATGAACCTCTCGGAAATGAAACGACAGAGTGTCACCGAGCTCTCGGAGATCGCCACGGCAAGCGGTGTCGACGGGATCGGAGGCAGGAGCAAGCAAGAGCTGATCTTCGCCATCCTCGAGTCCGAGACGGAGAGGAACGGTGAGATCTTCGGCGACGGCGTGCTGGAGCGCATGCCCGACGGCTACGGGTTCCTGCGCTCGGCCCAGGCCAGCTACCTGCCAGGTCCGGACGACATCTACGTCTCACCCTCCCAGATCCGACGCTTCAACCTTCGGACAGGGGCTACCGTGGATGGACAGATCCGACCGCCGAAGCAAGGCGAGAAATACTTCGCGCTCCTCAAGGTCAACAGCATCAACTTCGACGCCCCCGAGATTGCGAGCCGCTGCATCAAGTTCGACTCGCTGACGCCCCTCTATCCGCAGGAGCGCTTCGATCTCGAGGTGGCGCCCGGTCAGCTCACCACGCGCATCGTCGATCTGCTCGCCCCCATCGGAAAAGGACAGCGCGCGCTCATCGTCTCGCCGCCAAAGGCCGGCAAGACGATGCTGCTGCAGGACCTCGCGAACGCGATCTGCAAGAACCACCCCGAGGCCTGTGTGCTCGTACTGCTCATCGATGAACGCCCGGAGGAGGTCACGGATTTCCAGCGCAACACAGATGCGGAGGTGATCTCGTCGACCTTCGACGAGCCGGCGACGCGGCACGTGCAAGTGGCAGATATGGTGATCGAGAAGGCACGGCGCCTTGTCGAGCACAAGCGCGACGTCGTGATCCTGCTCGACTCGGTCACTCGCCTGGCTCGGGCGCACAACACCGTCGTGCCGCACTCCGGCAAGATCCTCTCAGGCGGCGTCGATGCCATCGCCCTCCACAAGCCAAAGCGCTTCTTCGGGGCTGCGCGCAACGTGGAGGAGGGCGGCAGCCTGACCATTATCGGCACCGCCCTGGTGGACACCGGCTCGCGTATGGACGAGGTCATCTTCGAGGAATTCAAGGGTACGGGGAACAGCGAGATCCACCTGGACCGCAAGCTCGCGGATCGGCGCACGTTCCCTGCGATCAACCTAAACCTGAGCTCGACACGGCGCGAGGAGCTCCTGATGGACGAGGCTACCGTCAGCAAGATCTGGGTGCTGCGGAAGGTCCTGAACCCCTTGAACACGGTGGATTCGATGGAGTTCCTGATCGAGAAGATGCGCGCCACCCAGGACAACGAAGAGTTCATCGCCTCCATGAACTCGTGACAGTGGGTCCCAGTGCCGGGACGCACGGGTCCTCGGAGGACGTTCCCGACCTCCGACTACTTGCTGAAATCGGAACTTGGGGACGGTCCTAACCGGAACTAGATTTTCGGTGCTGGTGGCTAGTGGCTGGTGGGGTGTCGCTGGGCTACGCTCGGCGGCTCCATGAAGCCGGGTATCCATCCAAAGTATGGCGAGGCGCGGGTTCGCTGTGCGTGCGGGAACGAGTTCGCGACGCGCTCCACGCTGGAGGAGGTCCGGGTCGAGATCTGCTCGAGCTGCCACCCCTTCTTCACAGGGAAGCAGAAGATCGTGGACACGGCGGGAAAGGTGGAGCGTTTTCGGCGCCGCTACGCGAAGAAGAACTGAGCGGCGTGGGGTTTCACCCCTACCTCGACGCGTACAGCCTACCTGCCTAGCGACCTCCAGCCGAGTCCCGTTGCCCTGCAGACGTACCGGGGTTGCCTCGTATGCTTGAACAGATGCAAGGGATTTTGTCTCGCTACGAGGAGCTCGAGGAGCAGCTGGGGCGGCCAGAGGTGGCTTCCAACCCGAAGCGCTTCGCGGAGCTGAACCAAGAGCTCAGCGGCCTGCGCGACAGGGTCGAGACCTACCGGCGCTCCCAGTCCGTCGAGGCCCAGATCGAGGACAGCCGCGCGCTGCTCGACGACCCCGATCCGGAGATCAGCGCGCTGGCGAGGGCTGAGCTCGACGAGCAGGAAGAGGAGCTAGCGAGCTTACAGGCCGAGCTCAAGAAGCTGCTCAGACCGAGGCATCCCGACGACCACAGGAACATCGTGCTGGAGATCCGGGCCGGGACGGGAGGAGCCGAGGCTACCCTGTTCGCCAGCGAGCTGTTCCGCATGTACTCGCGTTACGCCGAGACCCGAGGCTGGAAGGTGGACTTGCTCTCGGTCTCCGAGAGCGAGGCCGGCGGCATGAAGGAGGTCATCGCCGAGATCTCCGGAAGCGGAGCTTACGGAACCCTCAAGCGCGAGAGCGGCGTTCACCGCGTCCAGCGCGTGCCGGTCACCGAGTCACAGGGGCGCATCCATACCTCGACCGTCACAGTGGCCGTTCTGCCCGAGGCGGCCGACGTCGACGTCCGCATCGGTGACGGCGACCTGCGCGTCGACATCTTCCGCAGCTCTGGTCCGGGCGGGCAGAGCGTGAACACCACGGATTCGGCGGTGCGAATCACGCACCTGCCGACAGGTCTCGTGGTCACCTGTCAGGACGAGAAGTCCCAGCACAAGAACAAGGCTCGCGCGATGAAGGTGCTGCGCTCGCGCCTGTACGATCTCGAGCAGCAACGGCTCGCCTCCGAGCGAGCCGCGGAGCGGCGAGGACAGATCGGGACGGGGCAGCGCAGCGAGCGCATCCGGACCTACAACTTCCCCCAGAGTCGCATCACCGATCATCGAGTCGGCTTGACCATGCACAAGCTCGAAACGGTGCTGGAAGGGGACCTTGAGGAGCTCCTCGAGCAGGTTGGCCTGGGACTCGAGGCCGAAGCGTAATGGCGAGCGAGGAACGCTGGACGCCACTCGAGCTCGTGCGTTGGACGACGGACTACTTTCGCACGCACGCCCTGCCCTCCCCGCGCCTCGACGCCGAGCTGCTGCTGGCGCACGTGCTGGAACGGACCCGCCTCGATCTCTACTTGAGCTTTGACCACCCCGTCCCGGCGGCGCAGCGCGCCCGCTTTCGCGAGCTCGTGAAACGCCGCGCCGGCGAGCGGGTGCCGGTCGCGTATCTGACCGGTAGGCGCGAGTTCTGGTCCCTGTCCTTCCGGGTCACACCCGCGGTGCTGATTCCCAGGCCCGAGACGGAAACACTCGTGCGTGTAGCACTGGATCTTGGTGCGAAACGTCTGCTCGAGGTTGGGACCGGCTCGGGCTGTATCGCCGCGGCCATCGCATCCGAGCGTCCCGACGTCCAGATCGTCGCGCTGGACAGCTCTCCGGAAGCGCTGGTCATAGCCGGCGAGAACCTGGAGCTCCACGGTCTATCGGCTCGCGTGGAGCTGCGGCACGCCACCGACCTGACCGCGCTCGACGGCGAGTTCGATGCGGTTATCTCGAACCCCCCCTACGTCCCGACTGGAGAGCTGGCTGAGCTCGCGCCGGAAGTGCAGCGCGAGCCCGGAACGGCGCTCGACGGCGGCCCCGACGGGCTGGCACTCGTGCGACAATTGATCCGGGAGGCCCCCGACCACCTCACTCGTACAGGCTGGCTCGCACTCGAGGTCGGCGCCGGCCAGGCGCGCTGCGCCGAGAAGCTGCTGTGGGAACGCGGAGCCTCGAGAGTGGACATTCACGAGGATCTCGCGGGCATCGAAAGGGTCGTCGCGGCGCAGTTCGGCCCAGGGGGATAGCAAATGGACAGGTTCACGATCGAAGGGGGCGTGCCTCTCTCGGGCAGCGTTCGGGCCAGTGGCTCGAAGAATGCTGTGCTGGCGCTCATGGCGTCTTCGCTGCTCACCGAAGAGCGGATGGCCTTCGTGAACGCCCCCCGGGTCCGCGACCTCGAGACGATGCGCAAGATCCTGGAAGGGCTGGGGGTTCGGGCTGGCTGGGAGTCGAGAGACGAGCTCGCGATCGAGAGCGGCGAGCTCACCCGCGTGGACGCGCCTTACGAGCTGGTGCGCACCATGCGCGCGTCCTTCATGGTGCTCGGTCCGCTGCTGGCTCGCTGCGGACACGCCCGAGTGTCACTCCCCGGTGGCTGTGCGATCGGCGCGCGTCCCGTTGACCAGCACCTGAAGGGACTGGAGGCGCTAGGCGCGAAGATCGAGCTCTCGAACGGGTACGTCGAGGCTCGAGCCCAACGTCTTCGGGGTGCGCGCGTCAGCTTCGATCTGCCGACGGTAAACGGGACACAGAACGTAATGATGGCCGCGACGCTGGCCGAGGGCACGAGCGTGCTCGAGAACGCCTCGCAGGAGCCGGAGGTCACGGAGCTCGCCTGGGTGCTCGAGGCGATGGGCGCCCAGATCGAGGGCGTCGGAACCTCGCGATTGACCGTGCGCGGCGTGTCGCGTCTCTCCGGGGTGCGACACTTCGTGTCGGGCGATCGGATCGAAGCGGGGACGCTACTCCTCGCCGGCGCGATCACGGGAGGCGAGGTCGAGGTGACGGGGGTCGAGCCGTCTCAGCTCGCGGCCCCGATCAACGTGCTCCGGGAAGCGGGCCTTGCAATCTCGCTGGCCGAGGACCGGGTTTCGGTCGCGCAGGGCTCGGAGCTGCGGGCGGTGCGTCTGGAGACGGCTCCCTATCCGGGCTTCGCGACCGACATGCAGGCGCAGGCGATGGCCCTGCTCACGCAGGCAGACGGCTTGAGCGAGATCAGCGAGCAGATCTTCGAGAATCGCTTCATGCACGTCCCGGAGCTGGTGCGCATGAATGCGAACATCCAGATCGACGGCAAGACGGCTTTCATCCGCGGCCCGCGTCTGCTCTCTGGCGCGCCCGTGATGGCCACGGACCTGCGAGCGAGCGCATGTCTCGTGCTGGCTGGGCTCGCGGCGGGTGGCGAGACGCGGATCCGCCGCGTGTACCATATCGATCGCGGCTACGAGCGGATCGAGCGGAAGCTGGAGTCGCTGGGCGCACGCATCCGACGCGAAGAAGAGTAGACCTGGTGTCCTCCCGCCCCCTCGTTCGAAGGCTCGACACGCGCGCTCCCGGCTTCGAGTCGGAGTTCTCGAGACTCGAGAAGCGTCGCCGCAGCGGGCGAGCGGAACTCGAGGAGACCGTGGCCGCGATCCTCGCGGACGTGCGCGCCCGCGGGGACGAGGGTGTGCTCGCAGCAATCGAGCGCTTCGACGGGTACCGCACGAGCGCTCGCGAACTCGTGCTGTCGCGCGAGCAGATCGAGGCCGGCGCTGCGCAGCTCGGCGCCCAGGACGCAGCTGCGTTGCAGCTGGCGGCGCGGCGCGTGCAGTCCTTTCACTCGCAGCGGGTCCCCGAGTCCTGGAGCCAGCGCGCCGACGGCGAACGGCTCGGACAGCTCGTGCGACCGCTGCGACGCGTGGCGATCTACGCTCCGGCCGGAAATGCCCCACTGGCCTCCACGGTGCTCATGCTGGGGATCCCGGCGGGAGTGGCGGGGGTCCCGGACCTGGTCGTGAGCAGCCCTGGACGAGAGCCCCATCCCGCTCTCCTGGAGGCCGCTCGCCTGGCTGAAGCCGGTCACCTGTATCGCATGGGTGGAGCGCAGGCCGTGGCCGCGCTGGCCTTCGGGACCCAGAGCATCCCACGCGTCGACAAGATCGTGGGGCCGGGCAACGCCTACGTCCAGGAGGCGAAGCGCCAGGTCTTTGGCGAGGTCGCGATCGACTCGGAGGCGGGCCCGAGCGAGGTCTTCATCGTGGCCGAGGCGGACGCGGATCCGGCCCTGATCGCGGCTGATCTGCTGGCCCAGGCCGAGCACGACGCGCTCTCGGGTGTCGTGCTGGCGACGCCGAGCGAGGCCCTGGCGCAAGCCACACGGGAGCAACTCGAAAAGCAGCTCTCCGAGCTATCGACGGCCCCCGTCGCCAGCCAGGCGCTAGCAGCGGGCGGCGCGTTGATCGTGACGCGGGACCTCGAGGAGGCCCTGGTGCTCGCGAACCGCTACGCCCCGGAGCACCTGCAGCTCTTGACTTCGGAGCCCGACCGGTGGCTGCCCGAGATCGAGAATGCGGGCGCCATCTTCATCGGGCCTTACAGCCCTGTTCCCCTCGGGGACTACGTGGCTGGCCCCAGCCATGTGTTACCCACCTCGGGGACTGCGCGCTTCTTCTCTGTCCTCGGAGTCGAGGCCTTCCAGAAGACGACCAGCCTCGTCGAGTTCTCCGAAGCGGCTTTCCGGCGACTCGCACCGACAGCCGCGCGGCTGGCACGCCTGGAGGGGCTGATCGCTCACAGCAGAGCGCTCGAGGTACGGGGCTGCGGAGGAGTGGACCCGGCCGAGTAATTCGGCTCTACTCGCTAGCGACCTGATGGAACGGCACGGCAGCATATCCAGAAAGACCCGCGAGACGGAGATCCAGGTCGATCTCGGCCTCGACGGAACCGGAGCCGCCGAGATCGACACGGGCGTCCCCTTCTTCGATCATCTGCTGGACTCCTTTGCGCGTCACGGGCTCTTCAATCTCCAGATCCAGGCCAGGGGAGACCTGGAGGTCGATCAGCACCACACGGTAGAGGACGTGGGCATCGCGCTCGGCCAGGCGCTGAAGGCCGCACTCGGGGATCGTTCCGGGCTCCGCCGCTTCGGGTCGTCTCGCATCCCCATGGCCGACGCCCTGGTGAGCGTCGATCTCGATCTGTCGAACCGTCCCTATCTCGTCTACCGGGTGGAGCTCAGCCGGGACTGGGTCGGGAGCTTCGATGCAGCGCTCGTGGAGGACTTTCTGTACGCGCTCTGCAGCAACGGCGGGATCGACCTGCACGTGGAGCGCTCCTACGGTCACAGTGTCCACCACATCGTCGAAGCGGTGTTCAAGGGCCTGGGTCGCGCTCTGGACGCTGCGACCACCCCGGACCCGCGCGTCCAGGGCCCGCTCACGACCAAGGGAACGCTCTGATGCAAGTCTTGTGGGATCCGGCGCGCGAGCGGTCACGCGCCACCCACCTTCGCTCAGGCCTGCGGCCTTCGCTGCGCGCCTTGCTTCGCGCCGCTTGCGGGTTGCCGGTGACGCTGCTCTCGATGGCCGCGCTGGGGTGCGCGACGCCGGTCGTGCATTCGCAGCCGCCGGCGGTGTCAGACCACAAGGTGACGCTCGTGGCCGTGGTGCCGATGTCCTTCGAGCCTTTCGACCCGCGCGACGTTCTGACAGGCGACAAAGCCGTGGTCGCCTCCGAAACCGTGACTGCGCGGGTGGCGACCGCACTCGTCCAGTGGGGCGGGCTGGAAGCCGTGCCACCCGGTGACACCCAGCTCTGGCTGCAGAACGTCTCCGCGCCCTCGGACCCTCGGCGCCTTGGCAGGGAGCTCAGCTCGGCCTTCGGCGTGGACGCGATCCTGACCGGCAGGGTGCGCCGCTACTCGCCGCGTGAGGGGGGGCCCCGAGGTGCGAGCCGACCCGCCTCTGTGTGGTTCGACCTCGAGCTCCGAACCCCTGGCGGCGAGCTGCTCTGGGAGGCGAGCTACGACGAGGTGCAGAGGAGCGTGTCCGAAGACCCCGGTTCGTTCGGGAGGTGGCGCGAGCGGGGCTTTCGCTGGGTGACCGCGGAGGAGCTGACCCGCTACGGCGCCAGGGAGCTGATGCAGGAGCTGGGCGAGGTTCGCTCCGCGTGGAAGTAATCCCGGCAATCGACCTGCGCGCCGGGCAGCTAGTCCGGCTCGAGCAGGGGGATTACAGCCGCGAGACGATCTATGACGCGGATCCCGTGTCCGTCGCGGGCCGCTTCTGCGCCCAGGGAGCGACGCGGCTTCACGTGGTCGATCTCGACGCGGCCCGTGACGGCAAGTCCTCGAACACTCCGCTCATACAACGCATCCTCACCGAGGCGGGTCGGGTTCCGGTCCAGGTCGGCGGCGGCATCCGTACGCTTGAGCGCGTCGATGCTCTGCTCGAAATGGGCGCCGATCGCGTCATCATGGGTACCGCCGCGCTGGAGCAGCCCCGCCTCCTCGCCACGATCAGCGAGCGCCACCCGCAGCGCGTCATCCTGGGTCTGGATGCCCGAGGCGGGCGCGTGGCCGTGCGAGGCTGGCTCGAGACCTCCGACCTCACGAGCGCGGAGCTCTTGAGACGCTTCGAGGATCTTCCGCTCGCGGGAGTGTTGCACACCGATATCGAGCGCGACGGGATGCTGGGTGGTCCGAATCAGGCGGCGACGGTCGAGCTGGCTCGGTCTACCACGCACCCGTTCATCGCGGCTGGAGGAGTCAGCAGCGTCGACGACCTGGTCCGGCTGGCGCACGCCGGCGTGATTGCGGCCGCGGTGCTCGGCAAGGCGCTCTACAGCGGTGCGGTGCGACTCGAGGATGCCCTCCGCGAGGTCGCCGCGTGTTGAGCTTGTGACCCGGCCACTGGTCGGACCACTCGACCCGGGGCCACGGGACCGTGTTGCGCGTGCGGAAACGTGTGTGCTAGGTTCTTCCTTCGCGACTGATCCAGGGTAAGTGTTTGAAAAATAAGCAGTTTTCCGCGATGAGCCGATATCCCAAAGCGTGGTTCGGGAGGGGCATATGAGCGCTGCCACCATCAGGGTTTGGCGAGATCGGTACGCCAGCAGGGTTGATGGCCGGGGCGAGTGGTCGACCCACCGTCGTCTGCGGCCGGCACGATAAGGGAAGGGATTCGTTCTGCCTGGTCTCAAGCTTAAAGAGAATGAGTCGTTCGAGGGCGCTCTCAAACGCTTCAAGAAGCAGTGCGAGAAGGCCGGCTTGATGTATGAGCTCAGGAAACGCGAGCGCTACGAGAAGCCCAGCGTCCGAAAGAAGAAGAAGGCGATGGCTGCTCGAAAGCGGGCGCTGAAGAAGCTCCGAGCAGCAAGGTGAGTTTTTCGTCGGGCCCGGCGCAGCGATGCTGCGCTGGGCCCGAGTCGTTACAACCGACCGACTGAAGAAACGAGGGGTTCAGGTAGGGAGTGGCGCGGATCCCGGAGCAGGTTGTGGAAGACGTGCGCGCGCGAGCCGACATTGCGCAAATCGTTGGCCGACACGTGACCCTCAGGGAATCGGGGAACCGACTCTGGGGACTGTGCCCTTTTCACGAAGAGAAGACGCCCTCCTTCACCGTTCACCGCGAGAGACAGGTCTTCTACTGCTTTGGCTGTCAGGCCGGTGGTGACGTCTTCGGGTTCTGCATGCGTCATGGGGCCCTCGACTTTCCCGACACGGTCCGCTCACTGGCACGGGAGCTGGGCATCGACATCCCCGAGGGTGACGCAGGGTCAGGCGAACGCACACGCGCTCTCTACCGCGCCAATGACGCAGCCCTCGAGTACTTCCGCTCGCAGCTCCGCGCACCGAGGGGAGCTCGAGCGCGCGAGTACCTCGAGGGGCGTGGCATCTCTGACGAGCTGATCGAACAGTTCGAGCTCGGGTACGCACCGCCGCGCGGCCTCGTCGAGCATCTGGGTCGAGACAGCCTGCGGCACGCGGAGCGGGCCGGCTTGGTCGCGAAGAGCCAGAGCGGAGAGGGTCACTACGACCGCTTCCGCAACCGGATCGTCTTCCCCATCAAAGAGCCTGCCGGGAACGTGCTCGGCTTCGGCGGGCGCGGACTCGGCCCCGGCGACACCCCCAAGTACCTGAACTCGCCCGAGAGTCCCGTTTACCGCAAGAGCCGCGTTCTGTTCGGGCTGCCCTTGGCGCTTGACTCCATCCGTCGCACCGGGCGTGTGATCGTGGTGGAGGGGTACTTCGATCTGATTGCCCTCCACCGGGCCGGAATCGAGGAGGTCGCGGCGCCCTGCGGCACGGCTCTCACCGTCGAGCATGCGAGGCGCCTGCGGCGCTACGCCCAGGAGGTGATACTCCTGTTCGATGGCGACTCCGCCGGCCAGCGGGCGGCCGAACGCTCCCTGCCGGTATTGCTGGCGGAGGGTCTGCGCGTGCGCGCCGCCTTCCTGCCAGCGGGCCAGGACCCGGACGACCTCCTCAGCTCAAAGGGCCCCAACGCGCTGCAGACCTGCGTGGAGCGTGGTGTGCCGTTGCTCGACGCGCTGATCGACCGCGCGCTCACTAAAGCATCAGATCACGCCTGGGACGCGGCCGACGTCGTGCGGGAGATCGCCCCCTATCTGAGTGCGGTCCCGGATGCCGTCGAGCGGGCCGCGTACGTGCGCCGTGTATCGAGCAGCCTGGAGGTTCCCGCTGAAGCCCTGGAGCGCTCGCTCAAGAAACAGGCGAGTGGGGCGGCACCTGGACCCGAGCCGGAGGCTCGTCCCGTCCGGGAAGAGCAGGCCAGACCCATTGAGTTCGACCCGGCTCTGCTCGACCTGCTCGGAGCCTTGGGGGCGTTTCCCGGAGATACGCTTCCGGTCGTCGATCGGCTCGAGCCCGAGTGGCTCCACGGCCTGGACGGTGGCGAGCTCATCCCCGCGCTGGTGGCGGCAACCCGGACCCACGGTCCCGATGCGGTGGTTCAGCTCGTAACCCCTGAGGCCCCGGAGATCGGAGAGGGTCTGAAGGCAGTTTTGCCCGAGATCCTGCTCAAGCACGAGCCGGAAGATCGGATGACAGCAGAGCGCGCCGCCCGCGATTGCGTGGCGCAGCTCGGCCGCCGCTGGCTGGATCGCAAACTCAAGGGTGTTCGGGTCCGGCTCGAATCCTGCAATGATACAGACCAGGTCTCCGAGCTCCTGGAGGAGCAACAGCGTTACATGGCGCAGAGGCGCGAGCTCTGGAGCCAGTTTCAGCAGGTCTAACCTTTACCACCGTTATGGAGTAAGGAGTTCCCCCCCCATGCCGACCACCACCCCCGCGACCAGGCCGCAGTCGCAGCCCGCGAAGCGTTCCAAGGCGAAGGCCCAGAAGACGACACGGCCGAGACGGAAGGTGCAGGAGGCGAGCGACTCGCTAGCCAGCAAGCGCAACGGGGCTGCGGTAGCCGCAGACGGGAAGCCCGAGATCAAGCACGGGGGTCCGAGCCTGCGTCAGCTGCTTCGCAAGGGGAAGGAATCCGGACAGGCCGATGGCGCCCAGCTCCTCCAGGCGTTACCCGAGCGGATCCTGAAGTCGCCGGAGCGTCTCGAAGAGGTCGTTGCGCTGTTCAGGCGGCACAGCGTTGTTCTCCAGAACTGGAAGCCGCCGGTGGTAACCCGCAAGCCGGAGACTCGGCGCCGCAACGGCGAGGACTACGAGAGCTACCGCTCCAACGATCCGGTACGGGTTTATCTGCGCGAGATGGGCGCGGTGTCCCTGCTGACACGCGAGGGTGAGGTCGTGATCGCGAAGCGCATCGAGTCTGGTGAGGAGGACGGGCTGCAGCTCGTGTTGAAGTCACCCGTCGCGGTCTCTGAGCTGCTTCAGCTGGGTGACGCGATCCGCAAAGGCAAGCGAGAAGTGCGGGATCTCTTTCCGCCGATCGCTGAGGGTGACCCGGAGACGCTCGACGACAAACGCGCGAAGCTGCTGTCGGCTCTGACCCAGCTGCGGCGAGCCCAGACAGAGATCGCCAAGCGGCAACGCGTGCTCTCGAACAGGCGCACCGGTCAAGAGACGCGCGAGCGAATCGCTGGCGAGATCGACCAGATCCGGACGCGTCATGCCGAACGCGTTCGTCGCACCGGTGTGGTGAAGCCCTTCATCTGGGGTCGGATCAGCGCGATCGAGGGATTCGTCGGGCAGATCGACGATCAGGACGGCATCGTGACCCGCATCCTGAAGCCCTACAAGCTGACCGACGCCGACGAGTTCTTGCAGCTCGCCGCGCAATCGCGACGACGCTCCGTACCAGGCAAGAAGGCCCTCGCTCGTCTCGCTGGCAACGCGGAAGCGATCGCGATCACCGAGAGAGAGGTGATCGCGGCGCAGATGCGTGTGCGAAAGCTCGAAGCGGAGCTTCACTGTACACGCGGGGAGGCCGTGACCTGTCTCGAGCAGATCAAGGCCGACCGGGAGCGCGCGCGCCAGGCCAAGAGCGAGCTGACCGAGGCCAATCTTCGCCTGGTCGTGTCGATCGCGAAGAAGTACACGAACCGAGGTCTGCAGTTCCTGGATCTGATTCAGGAGGGGAACATCGGCCTGATGAAGGCGGTAGGCAAGTTCGAGTGGCGCCGCGGCTACAAGTTCTCGACCTACGCAACCTGGTGGATCCGTCAGGCCATCACGCGTGCCATCGCGGACCAGGCCAAGACCATCCGGATCCCAGTGCACATGATCGAAACGATGAACAAGCTCGTGCGGGCGCAGCGCTATCTCGTGCAGAAGCTGGGTCGCGAGCCGCTACCCGAAGAGATGGCGGCCGAGATGGAGATGAGCATGGAGAAGGTCCAGATGGTCCTCAAGATCACCCGAGAGCCAATCTCACTCGAGACGCCGATCGGGGAGGACGACGACAGCCACCTCGGGGACTTCCTGGAGGACAAGAAGCGCACCTCTGTGACGGACGAGGTCATGCAGCACAACCTCGCCGAGCACACGCTCAAGGTCCTCTCCACGCTGACGCCCCGCGAGGAGAAGGTGCTCAAGATGCGCTTCGGCATCGGCGAGCGCTCGAACCATACGCTAGAAGAGGTCGGCCAGGACTTCTCGGTGACCCGCGAGCGCATCCGCCAGATCGAGGCAAAGGCCCTGCGCAAGCTCAGGCATCCCAGCCGCGCCCGGGTCCTGCGCGCCTTCCAGGAATAGTCGCTAGACTCCCGACCGGTTTCGAGCCTCCCTCATCGGGGCGTAGCGCAGCCTGGTAGCGCGCTTGCTTCGGGAGCAAGAAGTCGCCGGTTCGAATCCGGCCGCCCCGACCACCTAACCCACCGGGTTTACTAATCTTCTGCACTCTACCACGGGATGGGATCACGGCTCAAGTGTCAGGACTGTATCAAGTCCGTAATACGCTTCGCTGTCATTTCCCGTCGGTCGCTGTCCTCTTGCGACCGAAGACAAAACGGAAGTATGGACTCAGCGCACAAGCGTCCCTAGTCAGTCTAAGCTGTTCGGGGCATCGCATCGCAACCCCTCGCGCCGCAAGGCCCTGCAACGCAGCGCAACGCGATCAAGCCACGACGAGCGAGAGCACCGTACAAGCAGAGCGCGAGCCCGGGGATAAGAGGGTCCCCGGGCTCCTTACTTCGTGCTAAAACCTCTGCCGCTCGGAGGTCTACCAGCTGAGTTCACCACAGCTTGGGAGGCGGCGGTTGCGACTGGCCACGCCAGCTGCTCAACTGTGATGGGAACCCCTGGGCACGCGTGGGCGGAGTCCACCCGGTCCACCCGGGGTCGGGTCCGCGCAGACACTGAACGGTCGGGATGATGATTTACAGAAGTCCGGGCACATCCTTTACACCAAAGGATGCCCTGGATGGAAACCGACACGAAGAAGCAGCGTCAGCATTTCTATCGCGACTACACGAGTGGCCAGTGGTCGATGAGCGAATTGTGTGACCGATATCAGATCTCCCGGCCCACCGGCTACAAGTGGATCGACCGGATCGAGACGGAGGGCCTGAAGGCGGTCGACGACCGATCTCGGGCTCCCAATCGGCATCCGAATCGAACACCGGAACACGTCGAGCGCGAGATCCTGGTACTTCGAGAGAAGTATGGCTGGGGAGCGACCAAGCTGCGCGAGATCATGAAGAGACGGCACCCGAGTCGGAGTCTTCCGGCCCGAAGCACAGTCAACGAACTCCTGGATCGACACGGCAAGCTTCGCAAGAACCGACATAGGCGGTCGTGGAAACATCCCGGAGCGGTTCGTTTGGAGACGGCGGGCCCCAACGAGATCTGGCCCGCGGACTTCAAGGGCCAATTCAAAACCGGCGACCGGAAGTACTGCTACCCGTTGACCGTGACGGACCACTACAGCCGGATGCTCTTGCTCTGCAAAGCGCTGCGATCGGTTCGCACAGAAGCCGCCAAACCCGCCTTCCGGGCTCTGTTTCGCGAACGCGGGCTTTCTGACGCGATCCGGACAGACAACGGCGCCCCATTCGCCTCAACAGGAATCCATGGGCTGTGCGAGCTCAATGTCTGGTGGATGAAGCTCGGGATCGTTCATCAACGAATCCGCCCCCCGAGTCCGCAGCAGAACGGCCAACACGAGCGCATGCACAAAGACATGAAGCGGGAAGCGGCCAGGCCCCCCGCCGCGAATCTCGCCAAGCAACAAAGGCAACTTGATCTCTTCCAGCAACGCTACAACCACGAACGACCGCATGAAGCACTCGACGGTGACTTCCCAGCCGAGCGGTGGCAGCCGTCAACGAAAGAGTACTCAAGCCGTATCCGACAACCGGAGTATCCCGGCCACTTCGAGGTCCGGAGAGTGAGCACCTGCGGAACCTTCCGACTCTCCGGTCAATACTTCCTCAGCAATGCGCTCGAACTCGAGGAGGTCGGCGATGCAGTGTGGAACACGGCACATAGCGGCACACGTCAGACCTGATGCTGGCTGCAAGCCGAGCTGTTCGCAGCCGGGTAGCGGTGATTACTCTGGTGTTTTCAAAGATAGGGGGTATTCTCTTTGGCCAAGAAGCAACCGACCGGGAGAGGTGGTCGACGGCCAGGCACGGGCAGAAAGCCCACTGGGAACGGTCCAAGGTACAACAAGGTGACGGTCAGCCTCTCGAGTAGCGAGCAGACGAAACTCCGCAGACTTGCGGCTCACGAAGGGGAGACTGAGTCAGCGTTTGCCTACCGGCTCCTTTCGACGGCACTGAAGCGCTTCCGGTGATCCCCTCGCTCCCTCACCCCCCTGGGAGCGGATGCAACAGCAGGACGAGACCTACACGGTGGACATGATCCCGACGCCAGCGCCGGAGATCTCGAGGGTCGACGCGCTGCATTGGCTTGAGGGCTCGCTCCCCGGACTCACGGTCGTCGCGACCGCGGGCTACGGCTGCGAGGATCCCGACGACCGCAGCCCGTTCCAAGAGCTCGCGCTCGACGTCGCGACGCTCACGGAGGCAGCCGCCGTCGCGCTGCGTCAGAGCGCCCCGGTTCGCCTGCAGCTCGGTGACGGAGACGCTGCGATCCGAACCCTTCGACTCGCCCGGATCGTAGCATGATGCCAGGAGGTCGCGGCCATGGGGCGCAGGGACGCCTGTCCACGCGCGGGGCTTCACGCCGCGGAGCGCGCGTCCGCGGATTCTACCCGAGGTCGGGTCTGACGACGTTGTGTCAGCCCACTGTAGTGCGCGCCGCTGCTCCGGGGGATTCACCGCGCGGAGCGACCGGCTACGGCCGAGCGGCGGCGTGAGTCGCGTAGAGCCGCAGCCGTTAGCTGGGATCGCAGTGCACGATCGCTACGAGAGGGAGTGATGGCAGCAGCAAAGCGACGACCGATCGGACGCATCTCGGGCAAGGATGAGCAGCTTCTGCTCCTGGCTCGCGCAATTGCGCGCCCAAGGATGGCGGGCGCGAGGCGCTCGAGCGTCTCGGTGCAGCAGACGAGGTCGACGTGTCGCTCGCCGCGCTCGTCCTGCCCGAAGGCCGTCCGCTCGCGTTCTTCGATCCCGCGCGATTCCCCGATCGCCGGACCGTGCGCGAGTTCCTTCGCGGCGAGGAGTTTCAGACCTACGTGGCGATCGCGCGCCAAGCGCTCATCTACGACCAGCCCGGGGTGGAGGAGTCGGGCACGATTGCAGTCGGGATCCTCCACGAGGCGCGCGAGGCCCTCTTCTTCGTGCTGAGCGACCTCGAGACGCTGGTCGCGATCGCGCTCGAAGAGGACGGCGGTCCCATCGCTCTGCGGTACGAGTCGCAGCCCGACACCGAGAATCGGCGTGTGCCGGCGCTCTCGGCTATGGCGCGCCTCGCGGCCTCGCTCGCCTTCGAGCGCGCGCCATTCGAGGACTGGAGGCTCATCTTCGACGCGCTCCACCAGGCAGCGCGGCCTGGGCGCGGGAGCGATGCCGGGTGAGCGCGGTCGCCCAGCTTGCCTGGGTGGACTCCCAGATGACCCGCACGCAGAAGACCCGCAGACGCAAGGCGGCAGCCCGTTTAGGTTTCGGGCGGCTCAGGGGTGTGCGGAACTCGGGACGGCGTCTAAGCGGAGGCCCGCGAGCGTACCGCGGTGGACCAGGTGGAGGCGCGACTGATGCGCGCGTGTCTCGTGGCGATCACCAACGAAACTCATGTGGTCTCACTCGTGAAGAATCGAACGGTGCCGACTGGCTTCAATCTGATTGACTCGCCCTTCGACACAACGCCGAACGAACTCAGCCAACGACAGGTCCATCGCCTCCGCGCAGCGCTTCGCCCGTGCAATGAGGGAGCCGGGCACCTTAGTGGTCAGTGTCTTAGTGGGTTTTCTGGCCATCGCCTCAGCCTAACACTCCTGCGACCAGTTCGTCTTCTTGGAAGACGGGATCCGATGAAGAGATACAGCCACGGGAGCTTCGCTCTGAGGGAGGTGGGCTGGTAGGTCTTGAGCGAGGGGCGATTCCCCGGGGAGCGCGGCTCGTCAGCGGCCCCACGGCTGTTGCTTATCACCGCTCTTGAGCACTTTGACTTCGTACCTTTCGGGGATCTGGAATAGCGCCGGATCGGGTTCCGACAAGTCAAAGTCAACGTATACCATCTCCGTCCTAATGCGCGCGTCGTGCTCGATCTAGAGGTCCTGGGCCAATGATACACTCGCCCAGCGGTGCCGGAGAGGAGCGGGAATGGGCGGAGCGAAGCCCTTCGAGATCACATTTCCAACACGCCACACGGACACGTTTGCAGCGACAGGTTACGTCCACGCCGGCACGCTGCTCGCGTTGACTGAGCTTGCCTATACTGCTTTCGAGGAGCATTGCGGCGTCTCCAAACCCGGTCATGTTGTCGCGGTCCAGCTTTCGACCGAGGCGCACTACCGCTCGCCGCTCCGATGGGAGGAAGGCGCAACGATCGGTGTCAGCACGACCAAGGCAGACGCCAGTGGCTTCGAGCAGGCGTTTACTGTGAGCTCGGCTTCGGACGGGCGGATCATAGCGACGATCATGCACCGCTGGGTCTGGCTCGACATCGAGACGGGGTGTCGAGTCCCTCTGCCGGAGGACGTTCAACAGCGGTTCATGCAGCGGGAATAGTCCCCTCAACCGCGAAGCCCTGGACCGGCTCAGCGACTCCTCCGCATACTTGGCGACATGCAGATCTGAGGCTAGGGACAGAGAGGTTCCGGTACTTCGGGCCTTTGGCCTTGCGCTTCATGTACTTCGTGCCGCTCGAAGTTGCCGCAGTGCAGATCGAACGGCAAAGCCTTGGCACAAACATCCGGCTCATCGAACCATTCGATTGCGACATTCGGCCTGTCGATCGCCTCGGCCAGATCCTGCCGCTGTTGGCTGGTCAGGTCGGAGATGGCTTCATTGAGATTCGGCTCGAACTTATCCAAGATCATTTATCAAATCTCCCGGTGGAGAAATCCCACTCCTCGCGACGCAGGATACCGTGAGCCTCCGGGAGCGACCCTCTCTCGCTCGTCAGGCCGGGCAGGCAGCTGCAGCGACGGGGTGTTCTACGTGGCCGACGACCCGCCTGCTGAAGGGCGGCGACCTGGGGAGCGTCGAGGCAGACACGGACAGGCTGGTCCACCTCGAAAGGCCCCCAGGCCAGGATGATGGCGCGGACACGCGGGCCCCAAAGACGTCGACACGACCGAAACCGGTGACCACGCGTACCAGACGGCCGCGGCCCGGCCTTTGCCCTTCGAATTCCGGTTCTACGTAGGATCTAGCCATCGTTTGGACGACTAAAAACGACGGATCTCCAAAGAGCTGGCAGGTCGAGGCTCTTCTCTTTTTATCCAATTGAATCAATCAGATAGGTGTCTCTTGCACAATCGACGGGACGATCTCTCTGTCGCCGCTCGGTTGGGAGATGTGCCGTCGTTTTCGGTCGTCCAAATGAGAGCCAACGATCGCAGGGACAGGCACTCCGATCCGGTCGTCGCCCAGGGGACTAGGGTGATTTTCGACCCCTTCCCGAGGTCAATCAACGGGTCTCGGAGGGCCTTGAACAACTCTGGTGCGGGAGGGTTGTCAAGATCTGGCCGCCGGGCAGAATCGGGCCAACTGGCGCCTACATCTTCTTCTTCAGCAGCTTCATCTCGGCTGTGGCGTCCCCACGCGCCATCTCGCCGCCGGGCATAGTGTCGAGCAGTGCGTCACGGGCAGCGGCGTCTTTCATGGCACGCTTCACCACCATGGTATCGGGAATCTCCATCGACTCCGCCATCTCCCGCTCTTTCTTGCAGCCAGCGATCCACAGGACCGCGAAGGCGAGTACAATCGAGATCAGACGCCGCCAAACCATGGATAACCTTGATCCTCCCAATATCCACCGGGACGTTCGTCCGTGAACGTGATGGTCGTAATGTACTTCGTGAGCTTATAGCCGAGCTTATGTGGCGCATACAGCCTGAGTGGCGCGCCGTGATCGGACATCAGAGCCCGATCGTTGAAACCGTAGGCGAGGATCGTCTCCGGGTGCATGGCCGACCCCAGATCCCACCCATTGTAATAGCCGCGATCGAACGAGTCGAAGCGTACGTACTTTGCGTCGGGGCGAACGCCGGCCAAGTCGGCGATCGCGCGCAGCGGCACGCCCGTCCAGGTCGCTATCGCCGACCACCCTTCCACACAGTGGTGTTTGACGGTGTAGGTCAGTCGCTGTAGCGCCTGGATCTCTTCTATGGGAAGCTCGAGATCGCGCCGGACGATACCGGTGACGCGAAGCCGCCAGGTCTGAGGCTGCGCGCGCTCAGGGGTCATACCACTGATGTGATAGGACGGGAAATTCGAAGATCGCTGATCCACGTCGTATTTGGGTGCCAGCCGACTGGACGAGAAGAGCCGCTCGCTGAACCAATCATTGAAGCGGCCCACTCCGTGAAGCGTGGGGCGGAGCGCATCACCTCCGTCCCATCCGCACGCGGCGCTCGCGGCTGCGGCCGCGCTGGTCACTAGGAACCTTCGACGACTCAGGTCACGGCTCATCGCTCGTATATCTCCCTCGATATATGCCCGTGATCATCGCTCGAAGCGATGCAGGGTCGACGGTGAAGACCAGAAGCACGTGCACGATCGTGAAGCCCACGAACAACCAGACCGTCCAGAAATGCCAGTAGCGCGCCGCCTGAAATCCGCCGAACACGGCGGTGAGCCAGGGCAGCTGGATCGGCTTCCAGACCGCGAAGCCCGTGGCAATCGATAGGCAGCCGAGGACGATGATGAACGTGTAGGCTGACTTCTGCAGCGCGTTGTGCTTACCCTGCGGCGGGTGCTCTTTGATGATCCGCAAGTAATACATCGCCATGGCCATGGCAGGCTTAACATCGCGCCACCCGAACAGGAGCTTCCGCCACTCGCCGCTGACAACGAGGTGGCCCAGGTAGGCCAGACCGACCGCCATCAGCGGCCACATCAGGGCGAAGTGCCAGTTGATGCCGCCGGCCAGCCAGCCGCCGAGTCGGGCCCAAAGGGGGAACGCCGCATCTTGGAAAGCGTTGGGAAAAAAGATGCCGCCAGTCTCACCGAAGCGCGGATACGCCCTGTAGATCTGGAGACCGCTGGCGATCATTCCGAAGATCAGAATGAACGCGCTCCAGTGGCTGACCCGGACTATCCAGTGATGGCGGCGAACGGGCTCTTCCATGAGCCGAGCCTCCACGCGTGGGGATCGCCTTTTGTGGCTGCAAGCGGGAAACTATCTGTCGGCGATGGCAATCGCAACTCAACGGCCACGAAAGGTGGCGTGGACATTGCCAACAGTTGCTTTCTAGCCAGCTCGCTTCTTCTAGAAAACGCTGTGCTCGCTCTCAAGGAATGCGCGTCGAACGAGACGGGACTTGAGCCTCATCGAACGCCTCCTGGATTAGGTTCTCGAGGTTCCAACGTGGGAAGAATCCGAGCTCTCCCTTGCTGCGGCATATCGTGAGATCGCCGTCATGCACAATGACCTTGGTATGACTCCTCCAGTGTCTACAGAGCCCACTCCTTACTTCGGCCGCAGGCAAGTAGTGGGACACGCCGGTGATCTAGCGGAGGCCTTGCGAGGTGCGATTGAGGATCCCGAGGTGCGACAGATCGCCAACAAGGGGCTCATCGGATCGATCGATCAGTTTAGCGATAGCACAGTCCTCGCGAGTCGGATTTGGCTATCCGAGCTGAAAAAGCTGTTCGAGCCGTAGCCGCGAATTCATGCTCAACCCGGAAGCGGGGCCACAGCGAGCGCTCGTAACGGCTGGGATTCGTGCACTCCTAGACGCTTCGCCAGGTAACGTTGGCTGATGTCGCGATGCACGCGCGATCAAGGCGGGTTCCTGCCCATCACTCCTCCGCAGCCCCTGTCTCCCACTCGCGAAATTGCTGGGGGTTGGAAAAGGAAGCGCCGCCACGCCTCGTTCAGGAGTTAGGCGAGCGGCCCCATATCGCTCGGCGCAGCGTAGCGCACCCGAAGATCACGGATGCCGACCAGGACTCTGCTGACCATCTCCCGGAGCAGCTCGCGCGGGAAACACCGCCTGTACTCGGGCGTGACGCGCGTTGCGATTGCCGAGCTGTTCGTACTGGCCCGAGATTCCGCGAGGGTGGCATGGGCCATCGGGATGGCCTATCGAAGTCTCCGGTATCCATGAGGTTGTAGCTGAGGTACCACATCCCGGTCGATGCGTGTATCGCGGGCGAGGAAGGCCCGCTTCTTCGCGCCCTCGCCCAGGAAGCGTTCCACCCGGTAGCGGCCCGACGCGAATGAGGCCGGCAGTGGCGGGGCCGCGGGCTGAGTTTTCCCGCCCGTCTTGGCGACCTCTTGTGGTGTCCCTTCCAGGCGCTGCCCGCAGCCGTCGCAGAACCGCGCCCCGGACCGAAGCTCGGCGCCACAGCTCGGGTACGTCTGGCCGAACGGGGTGCCGCACTGCTCGCAGAACCGGGCGCTCTCGCGGTTGATCCGGCTCCTGCGCTGGGCGATTGAACGAAGGGAGAAGATCACTGTCCCTCGAGCAGCCGGGGCCAGTTTGAATCCGCGCGTTGATTGTAGCCCGGAATGTCCTTCTCCCACTCGATCTGGATACTCTTGCTGACGTTCAGGTAGAGTTTTCCGTCCACGACCTTCCAGACCTCAGGATCTCCTGGTGCGGTGACTCCGTTCGCCACGGCGTAGGCACAGTATCCCCCGTACTCTGGCGCGTACTTGTCCGAAGCCGCCTGAAACAGCTCCCGATTCTGGGCGCTGGAAAACCGCCAGGTGGCCCCCATCCACTCGTAGGTGTGTTCGCTGGAGCCCTTCACCGCCATCCCATCGGCGAAGTATGCCACGGGGTCATAGCCTCCGACCGCTAGATCACTGAGGAATCCCGTGTAGATCGGGTCGAGCGCGTGAGCGGCGCCCGACGTCCCGAGTGCAACCATGAAGGTCAGCACAGCAGCGATCCGCCGAATCGTCATCGTATCTTTCCTCCTTCCCGGACCACGTCGAGTTCGATGTATGCCGGAGGCGAGTCGTTTCTGACCGGGGCAACGACTATCGTATTACCATGGCGCTCGCGTGGCGGCTTCGGGTGCCCGGCGTGAGCTGCTCTTTGCGTTTCTCGGCTGCGCGTCCATTCTCCCGCCCCCTGGGCGCATGGTCGATGTCGGCACTCACCGCCTCTACTTCAACTGCGTCGAGCCGCAAGAGCGAGCCGGCAAGGCAGCCACCGTCCTGCTCGCGCCGGGCGGGGGAGCGGCCGCCCTCATGCGGAAGGACGTACAGACCGACCTGGCTCGTCCGCAAGCACCAGCGTGCGATTCGCGCGTACGGGGCGGCGTTCGGGAAGAGCATCGAGACCGTCCGGGGCGTATGCACTCCCCCCGACTTGCCCGTCATCATGATCACGCGCGGCCGCCACGATTCATCCGATCCCTGGACCACCGACGAGCGCGAGGCCGACTGGCGGGCGGGCCATCGAGAACTGCTCCAAGGTGTGCGTCACGCCGAGCACTGGACCGCCCACAGGAGCGGACACGCCATCCTCTTCGACGAACCCGCGGTCCTTCTCCGCGCCATCCGCAAGGTGACGCACTCGGTTGAGTGCCCGGCCCCCCACGGGTAGAACCGGGCCAGATTGGGAGGAAACTCATGAGTTTCCTGGAGACCGTCCAGCGGGCAAGGGCTTTCCTGGAGCGAAACCGACGCCCGCCCCCCAGACGACTTGATTGGACGGAAAGGCCATCATCAGAACCCAGAACCCCCTCCTAACAGGCTGCTCGAAAAACTCCTCATCGAAGTGGTACCTTTCAGGGAAGCCACCAAGCCTCGAGCTTCTGCGAGGACCGCAGACGCTCCAGGAGAAGAACCTGATCTCCTCGAGCTACGTATCGCCTGGCGGTCTCCGGATTGCCCGAGGACCATCCGCTTACGAGCGATCGAGTGCGACATCCGTGGATCGCGGCCGCTGGAGCAGACTGATCGCGACTCCTTGATGGGAAGGCGGCCAAAGGTCGTCGTGTCCACCGTCGGTCCCGGGAGAAATTGCTGTGAGATCTGGCAGGTGCTCTCACGTTCGAGCAGATGCTGTTCCTTCGTCGCTGGGTGACTGACCAGGAAACTGCGAGGTGCTCTGGACCCGCTTCCCTCCTGGACGGGACCTGCAGGGCCTCGAGCATCGTGATGAGTGCCTCAGGGCAACCCGAACGGTCAACTTCCCGAAGAATCGGTTTCCACTGCGAGGACGTGATCCGCCTCCGAGCTCCGCCTCCCGGCTGAGGCGGCTCAGGGGTACGCCTGTCCCGCGATGCAACGGTGGTGGAACCTGACCGCCAGGCGGGCGAGCGCCGCTCTCTGGCGGTCACCGCGCCGATCAGGATGGTGGCCGACCTGGGCGCCGATGCTGGTGCAGGCGCTTTCGGGGGAGCGGCGGTACTGCTGCGCGATCGATCGACGGTGGCGCGCCGTCACATGGCCGATCTCGTGGGCGATCACACCTGCGAGTTCTGGCTGGCGCTATTTGAGGCGATGATCAGTCCCGTGTGCACGGAGATCGCTCCACCTGGAACTGCGAAGGCGTTCAAACTCTCGTCAGGCTACTACGTAAAACCGGAACTCGAACCGGCTCTCGAGGGTCGGGCCGCGGCCGCGAGACGCTCGCCCAGGTTCCGCACGTAGCTCACCACCACGAGGCTCGCGGAAGAGCGTCAAGTCCTGCCGAACCTGTCGTTGGGCCTGGCGACCGAGCTGCTTCTCCTCGTTGACATTCAGGGTCCCGCCCGAGGTCGCGACTCGAATGCGACCCCGAGTCCGATGCACGACAACCCTCTTCTGATTGGAGAGCCATACTAATCTCCCTAACAGGCTGGAAAAACTTGCTCATCGAAGGGTACCTTTGATGCGAAGCCCCAAGGGGGACCAGGATGTGAGAGGACCGCAGACGCTCCACTGCTGGGATCTTCGAACATCGTGATGAGTACGTATCGCTGGAGTCCCGGATTCCCGAGTCCGACCATCCGCTTCGAGCGATCCGGCGATCTGGTGCGACGATGCCGGTTCGAACTGGAGCAGCTGTCGCGACGCTTCGATGGCGGTACACCTCGCCGCCAGGAGGGGTCGCCGGCCGACCGTCGGTCCTTTCGCCGGAGCAGCTGTTGCGGGCGCTGCTGTTGCGAGGTGCTGTACACGATCGCTGGCCGGAGCGAGCGCCAGCTGATCGAGCCAGATCGACTACAACCTGCTCTACCGCTGGTTCGTGGGCCTGGAGCTGGACGATGAGGTGTTCAGCGCGACGTAGTGTTCACCAACGAATCGGGAACGGCTCCTGAAGGTGCGATGATCGCTCAGCATTGCTTCGAGGCGGTGCTGGCGCAGGCGCCGAGGTCGGAGGGGTTGGTGTCATCGGCAGCACTTCACTGTGAGATTTCGGGACGCTGATCGAGGCGTGGGCGATTGCCAGAAGAGCTTCGTGCGCAAGGACGAGAAGCGCAGGGACGATGACGACCCGGGCAACCCGACGGTCAACTTCCGGGGCGAGAAGCTCGAGCAACCAGACGCATGCGTCGAGGACGGAATCCGGACGCCCGAACCTGGCGGGGACTGAGGGGTCCAGGGCTCGCGGCTGAGCCGCCTATCAGGGACACGTGCGTGACGGAGAACCGCAACGGCCTGGCGGTGCCGGCAAGAAGCTCACTCAGGCGTCGGGCGTATGCGGAGCTGCTGAAGCGGCTCTCGAGATGGTGCTGGGTCTGGGGGACCGCTGACGCGCCGGATCAGCCTGGCTGGAGACAAGGGCTACGACGCCAAGAGCTTTGTGCAGGCGCTTCGGGCCTGGAGCGTTACCCCGCTTCGTGGCATCAGAACACGACGAACCGCCGAAGCGCGATCGATCGAAGGACCGACAGGACACCCGGGCTACGAGGATCGAGCCACCGCTGCGAAGGCGTTCAAACGGGCTGGAGGAGGTGTTTGGCTGACGATGAAGAACGGTGGGCTTGATGCGCGAGACGGTCGGCACCGGGGCACGGATCGGGTCGGCTGGGTCTTCAGCACTTCACTGCTGACGGACCTACGAACCTGGTCCGTATCCGCAACCTGTTGGAGGCGACATAGCTCATGATCCCGCAAGATCTACCCGTGCGACACCGAACCGGTTCGTACCGCGGAACGGCGATCCCTCTCCCTGCGTCGGCACGACTCCCGTCATGAGGCCGTCCCGCTTCCAACCCAGTCACTTTCTGACGCAGCCTGCTAAGAGCGAATACGCTGGGATTGCTCTATGGGTTACAGGCCGGCCGCTGCTCGATCGTTGAGCTGCCAGTCGTAGTCGAAGTACTCGACCTCCGCCGAGTTCGGGTGTCGGCTCAGCCATTCCATTGCGGATCCCGGGCCGTAGCGACGCACGAAGGCGAGGACTCCGCCATGGGAGTCGAAGTCTTCCTCGAACCAGTCGAAGATCCGGCTCAGTCTGACGGTATTCGTCTCGGGCTCGAGGCTGAGCCCCTTCGCGGGGTTCGAAAGAAACCCGCGGACGGCGTCATCGAGCTGTCCGTCAACCCTCGATGATTCGTAAGGCTCGCGGCGCAGCCGGGGGCAAGAGGTCGATGCGCAGACGATCGCCGCGTGGATCCGCGGGTCTCCTAAGGGACGCAGGATCTCGTGCTCAATCTCACCCAGGGTGTAGGAGCGGTCGCCGATCTGACCCGCTTCGCGATCCCACACCGGCACAAAGAAAGATCCGATGTCCCGAATGCTGTCGACCGGGTAGTTGCGCCGCACCAGGTCGATCGCAAGGATGTTGTAGGCGTTGATCCAGAAGGCGAGCTGTTCCTCACGCGTGGAGAGCTGGTCGGGCCGACTTCGCTTGAGGCTGTGGACGAGCCCCTCCCAGTCGGTCGAATTTCGGAGCGCTTCGTAGTCGACGTGTGTTCTGGCTGTGTGTTCGACCTGGTAGGTGTGTCGATCGAGCAGGTCCGCGTAAGCGTCGAGATCGATCGCTCGTGCGGGCTGGGCCAAGACAAACATCACCAGGATCGCCAAGCCAGCATGTATCGTTTTCATGGCGTCGTAGATGCTCTTCGCATCCGTTGCGTTTCGACGCACTCCGAGTGGGTGTTTTCGCGGCGAGGGGTGCGGGAGGGGAAAGACACTGGGAGCGCATTGTCGCCAGTTTGCGACGCGATCCGTGACGCGCCGAGGTCACGCGCGAAAGAGGCTGGGATAGAGGTAAGAGTTGGCGCCCCCACCGCGTCTTAGACGCATGGACGACCAAGTGCGCGTGCTGGCTCAGGCAGCGCAAGAAGCTGCGCGTAGCGCGGTTGCGGCCCTGCTCGCCCCTACCCGAACGCGTATTCTGGTCTCGTCATGAAGCCGCGTACCAACGACCAGTGGCTGCGGGATCTACGGTCCGAGGGCCGGCAACAGGCGAGAGCGTTGGAGGACTTGCGCGCCTACCTGATCCGCGCTCTGCCAGCCTGTCTGAAGCGCCACGGCGCGGTGCCTGAAGATCTGGTGGAGGATGTCGTGCAGGAATCTTTGATCCTTACCCTCGACCGCCTCGACACCTTCGAGGGCCGCAGTCAATTCACAACCTGGATGACCACGATCGCGGTCCGGGCGGCGCTGACGGAGCTCCGGCGGCACCGCTGGAAGGACGTGTCCCTCGAGGAGCTCACCGCCGGTGGCGAGCTGGCGCCTCACGAGTATGTGGATAGGGCCGCGAACCCGGAGACCGAAACCGCCCAGCGGGACATCGTTCGCGCCCTGCAAGAGATCCTGACCGAACTGACAGAGCGCCAGCGGACGGTTGTCGTCGCGAAGCTCCGCGGCATGCCGCAGGAGGAGATCGGCCGGCACCTCGGGATCAACCGGAACGCGGTGTACAAGCTCGCGCACGACGCACGGAAGAAACTGAAGCGAGGACTCCAGGCGGCGGGGTTCGGCGCTGGCGAGATCCGCGCGGCGTTCTCGTAGGAGCAGCGGCATGGCCCTCAAAAAGCAACAGGTAGATGCTCTCCTCTCCTCTGTCGCGGACACGTGCGAGGACGAGATCGCGTGTGACGAGTGTCTCGCAGGAATGGCGGAGTTCGCCGAGAGAGAGCTCATGGGTGCCGAGGTCCCCACGGCGCTGCGACGCATTCAGGCGCACATCGCGGCCTGCCCCGAGTGCGCCGAGGAGTATGAACTCCTCCTCGACATGGTGAGCGCCATTTCTCCCGGCTCCACCAACTAGCAGCTGCGGCGCCCTGCGGCGCTGCCCAACCCCACTCCTCCCGGAGCGGCTCTCTTCCGGCGTCTCCCCTTTCAGGCCTCGGGTCGTGTCCCGGCTTTCTCAGCAGCGGCTGCGACCGCTCGGGGAGATGGCGCGTATGGGGAGGAGATGTGAGCCGTAAGACGCCGCGGGTTCAGCGCGTCTCATGGCAACCACAATACGGCGCAGAGCGCCGAGTTCACAAGGAGAGACACGATGAGCACCTATCAAACTCTGATGCGAAGTCCCATGCGGACTCTCGTCATGGTGGCCGCAATGGCTACAGCGGCCTCGTTCGCGCTTCCTCAGGAGGTCCAGGCGCAGCACTTCGGGCACGGCTTCGGGCACAGATCGAGCTTCGGGCATAGCTTCCACGGTTCGAGCTTCGGGCATGGCTTCGGTGGTTCCGCGTTCTTTGGTCCTGTGTACCGTCCCAGCCGCGGATCCGTTCGGATCTCGAAGGAATTCCGGGATGACGCCCAGGTTTATCTAGACGGCGCGCACGTCGGTGTCGTTGACGACTTCGATGGGATCTTCCAGAGCCTGCGTCTGACTCCGGGAACGTACGAGCTTGAGATCGAGCTCGACGGGGATCGGACATTCCGGCAGCAGATCTTTGTCAGCCGTGGTCGAACGTACAAGGTTCGCTACGGGGTCGACGCTAACGCCGCGGTCGGACTGACCTCGGGAACGGAAGCCTCCTCTCGAGCAGGGCGGACTGGCTATGCGCGGAACCGCTTTGATTCCGGACGGATCCGGATTCAAGTGAAGCCGGCTAAAGACGAAGCTCAGGTCTATGTAGACGGCGCGCGTGCCGGTCTGGTCGACGACTTCGACGGCGTCTTTCAGCGGCTCAGTCTGCCGACGGGAAGACACGACGTGGAGATCAGACTTGCTGGACATCGGACCTTCCGGCAGCTGGTGTTTGTCAGCCCCGGTCGGACCTACACCCTTCGCCACCAGCTGGAGCCCGATTCTGGGCAGATGGCGGCCAACGAGTCTCAGCTTCAGGAGTCGTGAGCCAAACGAGTTGGCCTCTGTCTCAGTTGCCGCCGGAATCCCGGCGGCCAGCGCTACCGTGGTGGGTCGAAGGCGACCCGCCACGGTAGCCATGCGACTGGTGGCACTACGGACTCCCGCGGTTTGGCCGGCTCTAGCCAAGGCATCACTCTATGGAGAAGGTCATCATGAGGCTGAACAAGATCTAAGCAGACTCGGAATCGGAGCTCGCCATGGGCGAACAAACATTGGCTCTCGCTACCACGCAGCGTCCTACCGAAGGAACGCTGGTCACGACGTTGTTCGAGGTTGTGGGTGCGTTGGTAGCAACCGGAGCAACCGACGCCGAAGTGATCGCCGTCCTGCGCAGCATGTTGAGGTCGGGCAGGGTGAGGCTCGTCGGGGAATTCCAGGAACACCACATACGCGAGTGCTGGGGGCCAGTATGACTGGAGTTGACCCGCCCATGAAGGCAACTTGTCAACCGCTTTGGTCCTCCGTCCCGAGGCTGCCCTGGTTGAGATCCGCAGCACGGTCGCCAGCCGTCCATTCGGGGTCTCGGTGCCCCAGGTTTCGCTTCGGAGAGTGCGGCCCCACACGGTTTCTTGGGCTCAGACGCCCACGGGTCAACACGGGGTCACGCGCTTGATCTTGGTCGGTGCGGCGGGATCTGGGTTTTCTATTTGCGTCTCAGACGCCCGGGCCTCTTCGGTGTGAGGCGGCATGCACGGGACACGGTCCGAGTGAAGGGGCCCTCCTCGACGCCGGCTTGCTGTGGTTGAAGGAGGGTTCCGTCACGGAGCATTGCGTACGGGATGCAGCTGAGTTGGTGGGCCACCGCAACGATGGCACGCTTGCAGCCATGGTGGGCGGCGAGCTTTGCGAAGAAGGGGGGTTCAAGAGGTGCGAGGTTCGCCGGGCGTGATGCGCTGCCTCGCACAGCATTGAGCGCAGCTCGGCTGAGCTCCGCTTGGCAATGTGCCCGTGGCTATCCCGGTCCCCCGATTGGTGGTACTTGGCACGAGTCCGACGTAACTGCCGCCGCTTCGCGCTCGAAAAGCGGCTGACGTCGGCGAAGACACTGATCGTGGTCAGCGCCACGATCGGGCCCACGCCGGGGAGACGGTCTGCAACCGCCGGAGCTGGTCGCGCCAGCGTCGGCCCTGCTCGCCTAAGGCCTGGTCGAGCACGCGCACCTGTTCTGCGGCTTGCCTCCACACTGTTCGAGATGACCTCGAAGCGCGGGTATATCCGCCGTGGCTTGGAACAGGCGGTCCCATCCTGCGTCGGTCCTGAGGCTGTGCTGCTGTCCGCCCGGCCAACCGGCACCTCGCAGGAGGCGCTTGGGAGCCTTGATCTCGGCCATCTGAATACGGAGGAAGTGACGTCGGCGCGAGAGGGTCGTGCGAAGCTCGGCGATCTCCGGCCCCGGGACATGGACGACGGATCGGTAAAGGCCCCGGCGAGGGCGTCACGCCGGTCGCTCTTCTGCAGTGGACGATGTGCCTTACGACGCACCTCGTGCGCCTCCCAAAGTCCCGGCCCGGATGCCGCCGAAAAGGGGCCCCCGGTACGTCGAAGCCGTGATAGGCTAAGAACGGGTGAGAGGAACGCGAACAAGGTAGTGGTCCGCTCGATAACCCGCTGCGGAGGGAGAACACCTGTGAGATCCACGATGAGAAGCCGAGGCTGGCGTTTCGGACTGACCGCCGGGTTTGTGAGCGCAATCCTCTTGTTCGGGTTCTACGCCCCGCAGGCCGCTGAGCGCGTTCTGGGCGTCCCAGAGACGCTCAACCCTTGCGCAGCGAAGACGATCAACCCCTGTGCCGCCAAGACGCTGAATCCCTGCGCGGCAAGAACCCTCAATCCCTGCGCCGCCGCCACCCTCAACCCCTGCGCGGCCAAGACCCTCAATCCCTGCGCCGCCGCCACCCTCAACCCCTGCGCGGCCAAGACCCTCAATCCCTGTGCCGCCGCGACCCTGAACCCCTGCGCGGCCAAGACCCTCAATCCCTGCGCCGCCGCCACCCTCAACCCGTGCGCGGCCAAGACCCTCAATCCCTGCGCCGCCGCCACCCTCAACCCCTGCGCGGCCAAGACCCTCAACGCCTGTGACGCTAAGAACCCAGCAGTGGCGACGCAGCCGGCGAGGAGATGGTGGGAGTTCTGGAAGGCTCGACAAGCCGCGGGCGGCTAGAGGAATCGGGGCTTCTCGAGTTCTGGGGTCGAGTGCCCCGCTAAAGGACTCCTTCGTACCGCCACCCGGCATCGAAGGGCCTGAACCCACGCAAATCGCGGAGACCGCTTCATGTCGCTCCATCTCTCGCGCATCCGACCCGCCGTCGGCCTCGCGCTGGGGGGTCCTGTTGGCGGCCCGGTCGGGACCGCCTCGCCGCTCAACACGGATTTCCGCGGCACGGCGTTCAAGGGCTACGACGTCGTGACCCACTTCGAGGACGAGCGTTCCGCGATGGGCTCCCGCGAGCACACCTACGACTGGAAGGGGGCCACCTGGCGCTCCAGGAGCGCGGAGCACCGCGAGCTCTTCGCCGCCCACCCCGAGAAGTACGCCCTCCAGTACGGCGGCTACTGTGCCTACGCCGTCTCCCAGGGGGCCACCACAGACATCATCCCGGGGCCGGAGAATCGTCGACGGAAAGCTCTACTTGAACCTGAGCAAGCGCGTCCAGGAGCTCTGGGAGCAGGACATCCCCGGTCACATCGCCAGGGCGGATGACAACTGGCCGACTCTGCTGGCAGACTGAGCGGGCGATGTCAGATCTGCGCTCCGTCTTCCGCGAGCCGGTGCCCCAGGACACGAGGCGAGCTCTGTCCCGCGCCTGGGCGCGGGTGCCGGCGGAGCTGCGTTCCCCCCGGCAGTTCCTCGGGCGCCAGTACGCCGGCTGCGGCGCGCTCATCGGGGCGATGCCACGCTGCGACTTCGCCTGTCGGGGCTGCTATCTCGGCGAGGACGCCAACCGGATTCCGGCGGCCTCCCTCCCGGAGATCGAGGGGCAGCTGCGGCGCCTCCGCGGGTGGCTCGGCGAGGGGGGCGGCGTCCAGATCACCGACGGCGAGGTGACCCTGCGCGACCCCGCGGAGCTCGTGTGGATCGTGCAGAGGGCGCGGCGCCTGGGCCTCATCCCCATGCTCTTCACCCACGGCGAGGGGATCCGACGCGATCCGGAGCTGCTGCGACGCCTGATGGTGGAGGGAGGTCTCACGGAGATCAGCGTCTACGTCGACACCACGCAGCGCGGGAGGCGCGACCGTCGCTACCGCGCTGCGACGAGCGAACACGAGCTCCATCCCCTTCGCGACGAGTTCGCCGAGCTGATCCGCCGCCTGCGGCGCGAGACCGGCCGGCCGCTCGATGCGGCCTCGACGGTGACCGTCACGCGCGAGAACCTCGACGGGGTCGCCGACGTGATCCGCTGGATGGTGCGCAACGCCGACGCCTTCAAGATGGTGAGCTTCCAACCCATCACGCAGGTCGGGCGCACCGAGGACGGGCTGGGCGGCCACGTGACTCCCGAGGCGGTGTGGGGGTGCATCGAGGAAGCCCTCGCCGAGCACCGCGACGAGCGCGCGCCGCTCGCCGATCAGCAGGGCTGGCTCGGCCACCCGGACTGCAGCCGCTTTATGCAGGGCGTGGTGCGCACGTCCGCGGACGGGCGGGCGAAGTTCGTGCCGCTCTTCCGGGCCGACGCCACCGACGAGCACGAACTCGTGACGGAGCTCCTCGACCGGATCGGTGGCCTCACGTTCCGCCTGGACTCCCCTGTGCGGGCGCTGGCGCGCGCGCTCGGCGTCCTCGCGGCGCACCCGCGCTTCCTGGCCTCGCGGGTCCTGCCCCGGTTGTTGGGACTCGCGAGCCACGTGGCCTCGGAGGGTCGGCTGCGTTTCCTGTGGAATCACCTGCGGGGCCGGGAGCGGCTGGCCTATCTAAACATCGTGAGTCACCACTTCATGAACGCCGCGCAGATCGACACGGTGCGCGGGCGCGAACGCGTCGACCTGTGCGTCTTCAAGGTGCCCATCGGCAACGAGCTCGTGTCCATGTGCGAGGTGAACGCGCTCGGCGTCCGCGATCGCTATTACGAGGGCCTGCGGGCGTCGCGCCGGCGCGGGCCGAGCGTCGCGCCGTGAGCGCGCGAGCGCCGATCCTCGGCGCCCTCGCGCTGCTCGTCGCCTGCACGACCGTGCACCCGCCCGTGCCCCCCAGCGCACCGGCTAACGCCGGCTTCTCCCACGAGGACTTCGACGCGTTCCTGCTCCGCTTCGTGAACGACCGGGGCCGGGTGGACTACACCGCGGCGCTCGCGAATCGAGCGGACCTCGACCGCTACCTGGCGCAGCTAGCGGCCGTGAGCCCCGACAGCCACCCGCAGCGCTTCCCCGGCGAGCACGATCGGCTCGCCTATTGGCTCAATGCCTACAACGCCTCGGCCATCTCGATCCTGCTGGCGCACTATCCGATCTCCAGCGTGAACGACGTTCGACCCCCTCGCGTCTTCTTCTTCCTGCCGGGGCGCGCCGGCTTCTTCCTGTTCCGGCGCGTGGTGCTCGGCGGAAAGCGGACGACACTCTACAGCCTCGAGAACGGCCTCGTCCGCAAGCGCTTCCTCGAGCCACGCGTGCACTTCGCGCTCAATTGCGCCGCGAAGAGCTGTCCGAGGCTTCCGGCACGCGCCTTCACCGGCCCGGACCTCGAAGCGCAGCTCGAGCGTGAGACGCGGCGCTTCGTGGCGGAGGATCGCAACGTGCGGTTCGACCCGGCGAGGCGCACGCTCTACCTCTCGTCCATCTTCAAGTGGTACGAGGAGGACTTCACGAGATGGCTGGCCGAGCGGCGCCCCGGAGCCGAGCGCTCGCTGCGCGGCTACGTCCTCCTCTATCTGCCCGAGACGAAGGCGGCGCCGATCCGGGACTGCGCCGACTGCGAGGTCGAGTTCGTGCGCTACGACTGGGGTCTAAATGACCAGCGCGATCCCGCCGCCTGAGCCGCGTGGACTGGCGCGCGTGCCGTTCCTCTTCGTGGGAGCCGTGCTCGTCGCGACGGGCACCGGGAAGGTCCTCGACCTGCCTGGCTTCGCCGACGTCCTCGCCGGCTACCGGCTGCTCCCGCCCTGGGGAGATCGGCTGGTGGCGTACACGCTGCCCTTCGTCGAGCTCGCCACTGGCCTGGGGCTCCTCACCGGGCTCGCCCGGCGCGCAGCCGCGACGAGCGCCGTCGCGCTCCACGCGCTGCTCGTCTCCGTGGTGATCGCAACCCTCTGGCGCGGCATTCCCGTCGAGAACTGCGGCTGCTTCGGGGTGTTCCTGGCGCGTCCCCTGGGTCTTCAGACGCTCGTCGAGGACCTGGTGATGCTCGCCGCCTCGGCCCTCGCCCTGTGGCTCACGTTTCCGCGCCGCACCCCGGCGCGGGCCTGAGTCGCGGAGCGTGAGGCCCTGCTCGCGCTTGCGCCTCGGCCCTTGCGGCCGAGACGGCGGGCTGGCGGCAGATCCACCACAAGCAGCCGGCGACTAGTGCCCGTTCGCTCCGCTCGTGAGCGGACGCCGGATCTCCTCGAGCACGTATGCCGACTTGGTGACACCAGTGCGTTGGGCCGCTTCCCGGATCAGCGCCAGCGCGTCCGGCTCGCTCAGGCTCGCAGACAGACTCTGAAACACGCCGCGGTAGTGGTAGTCGGGATCGACGCGAACCCGGGCGACGAGCTCGCGCGCCGCAGGAGCTCGAGCGAGCTCGTAGTCGAGCCGGACAGACTCCCCCGGCAGCACGCGCGTGTCGAAGATCTCCACCGACCGCGCCAGGTCGACCTCTCTGCCGATTGTGCCCACGACCCGGGTCTCCTCGAGCTCCTTCCCGTCGTCACCGACCTGCACGATCTCCAGGAAGACCCGCGGGGTAACGTAGGTCGGGAAGGCGTGACCCACGTCGCGGTTCGCCAGTACGAGGACCGCGCGCAGCACGGCGCCATCCAGAGCGGTGGGGAGGAGCTCGATCTCCACGGCCTGTCGCACCATCTCGGGATCGTGGATGCCCTGCCACAGGTGCGCACGATCGGGCATGTGGCAGTCCTGGCACTGACGACCGGCCTGGGCCTGGGGACTCCGCTCCCACTCGCGAAACGTGTTCTCGAGCGGCTTGCCGTTCACCCCCGGATCGTCGAAGAACTGGTGGCACTCGGCACAGAAGCGGCTCTCGCCGTACTCCTCACGAATCTCGAAGCCCCCGTGCGGAAGGGGATCGGCTTGCGGACCCGCGTCGGCGCGCCGGGGCGGTCCGAAGGTGCGGTGACCGCGCCGGTGGCAGCCCGCACACACGAGGCCTCGCGAGCGAAGCTCCGCATCAAAGTGAGGATTGGGCCGAAGCGACTCGTCGTAGGCTTGCTGCTCGCCGAGGGGAGCGTGGCAGGAGAGACAGCTCCGCACCTGAAAGGGATGGGCGAGGCTGCCCTCGATGAGCTGCCCGGCCAGGCCCGGTGAGTAGGCCGCAGCGTGGAGCGAGCCCCGCCACTGCGCGAACTGCTCGGGATGGCAGGCACCGCACGTCGCGGGGTCGAGCGAGACCTCGGCCGCGGAGAAGCTCGCGGGTGGCGGTCCTTGGGCGGCCACGGGAATGCTCCAGTGCGCGGCGAGAAAGGGTCCGAGCGTGACAAGACGCTCCGTCGTGCCGGCCGCAGCGACGGGCCCAGATGGCGCGGACGCCTCGTTCCCACAGGCTCCCAGGGCCAGGACTGAAGCCAGCACGCAGCAGCCCCGAAGCAAGCCTCGCTTTGCGGAAAGCGCCAGCACATCAGAAGCCATACGCAACCCCATTTGCAGAGGGTAGCTGTCTGGCGGCTCCGCCTCAGACCGCCTCCCGGGGACGACAACTGGACGGTCGAACGCCCAGGAAGGAACGCGTCGTTTGGACGACCGAAAACGACGGACATACAAAGCGCCTGCAGGTCGATGCTCTTCTCGTTTATTCAACCGAATCAGTTAGTTAAGTCGTCTCTTGCACAATCCGGGACGATCTCGCTGTCGCGCTCGGTTGGGAGATGAGCCGTCGTTTTCGGTCGTCCAAACGCCGCGGGTCTTGAAGCACGACAACGAGCGGCCTAGTTGTAGAGGCCCTCGCGGGCGATCACCCAGGCGGTGGGCCGTGGTGATGGGCGTATCGCTCAGGTCGGACGGTCAGAGGTTAGTTAGTAGGCCGCATCGTCCGGTGTCTCCTCGAGCGACGGACTGTGATCCGGTGCAACGGTCGGGCATAGGATAAACAGGCTGCGTTCTGGCCCGAGGTCCGAGTAGGGCGTTATGTCAAGCCCCTACGGGGACCCGCGGCGGGCTGTTGTTCGGATGGGCCTGTTCCAGTGCGTGAGTTTGTGCGTGAACGTGTCGGAAGGGGCGGAACAGGCTGCAACCCAGGGCCGGTAAGTGCCTGGAATTGCGAACACAATGATACGCCCGAGAACGCACAACAACGCCCGGGGCTGATTAGAAGTCAGGTGCTCTATCCTGCTCAGCTACGGGGGCTCGTCGCCGAGCCGCGCGTGCTCAGCGCGGAGGAGCTCCGCGAGGTGGAGGCGGCGCGGGACGCGAGCTAGGCGGCCGCCAGCGGGCACGCTCACACCGGGACCCCTTGCTACCTAGGCAAGTAGTCGGCCGGGCGGGGTAGGAAGATCTCTTGCGCGCTCACGCGATTACTCGATCCGAACTTTGTCACCTTTGCGCACGGTTCCGCCCTGGACGACAAAAGCGTAGACACCCGCACAAGGCATGATCTGTCCATCGAGTGCAGAAAATGGAAGCATGTTGTGTTCGGCGATCGTTCGCAGAACTCTCGGATCCCTGGGAAGCTCACCATGGGCGAGCGTCGGGATCGAACACCGCGGGGTCGGATCCGTCACCTGCAGACGAACTTCGTCACCAATGGCTACGATTCGACCAATCCAGTCATTCTCGACGAAGCCGTCCTGGTCGGCAGACGTCTCGACCAAAACGTTGGGACGAAACCGCCGCGCGTCGAATCTCGCCGGGTAGAGTTCCGAAAGTCGTGCGAGGGTCGCCGTGGTCAAGAGGTGAACTGCCGCGTAATCGGAGAATCTGCCCTTCATCATGACCGGACCGATGTCCAATATGCTTTCATCAGAGTCAAACGGATCTAATCGCTCGACGCTCGGGGATTCCGGACGCGATGTCGTTAGCGTGACGGGGCGCTCGAGGGTCTCGGAGAGCAGGGCGTTGCAATGTTCGTCGTTGCTGATGATATCGACGCCCTCGGGCCAGGTGATTCGTACAGGGGGCACCGGAGCGTCGTCCCGCGGTGGGGCAGCGAGGCACGCGCTGAACTCGAGCAGCTTGCTCCATTTGCGCGGAAATTTGGCACTGGCGACCTTCCCATTGGACTGATCGATCACTGCATACGCCCGATCTCCGAGCACTCCGCCGTCGGTGACGAGTGCTTCATCCAACTCCTCGCCCCTCATGGATTTGACAGCGTACCGCCAGAGGGACCTGACAGACCCGGTCTTGTTCGTCGACTGGGAGGACATGATTAGCCTTTCGAGGAAGTGCCTGTTCAACCAGCGCCAGTAAGGATCAGTGCTGGGTGGCGTGTTCCAGCTCCCTGCTCACCCGCTCCGCGTGTCCCGCCTGCCCGACCGGGAGTGCCGAATGAGCGTAGCGTGCCGAGAATCTTCACGGGAGAAGCCCGAGCTCCTCAGTTGAGGCGGCGGCAGCCCTACTCGACATAGGGACCATATTTACCGCCCGGTTCAGACAAGTGGGAATGCACGATCCTCCACTCGTCATCCTGATGGGCAAAGACCCAGGTCTGCGCGCCAGCAGCCGTTGTCTCGCTTCCCGCCTTATCAACTCCTCTGAAAGTCCACGTCCTGACCCACACCGCTACGTCTGGTGTGAGCACTTCCACACGCGCCTCGTCTTGGTTGTATCTAGCCTCGCGAAGGGAAGAAAACCACGCTCTTACCTCTTCTCGGTGAGCATCCCAGGACGGAATGACCATACCGTTGATGACGCAGAGATTCGTATTGCTGAAGTACGAATGGAACCGACCCACATCAAGCTTACTAGCCGCCTCAAAAGCCGAGTTTGCTAGCCCTCGGATCGTGCGGACAATTCCTTCACGCTGATTGGTCGTCAAAGATCGTGCCGACATTGCAATCCTTTCTCGATCGCCTCAGGGGGCTTCACGCCTCTTCGCGGCTGCCAGCACTCTCCCCACCCGCTCCGCGTGCCCCGTCGCGCCCATCTCGATGTAGAGGCGGTGGGCTTCGCGAGGCCAGGGACACCTGAAGTCTGGCCCATGGTCGAGGAAGGTATGCTTGCGTTGACGGCCAATCCCCGGTAGCGCCGAGACTCAACTCTTCGGCTCGGCCTCGTCCTCCTGATCGTCTTCCGGCGTGACATCAATCTCCCGCGCCTCCTTTATGCCGATGCGGAAGTTCCGGATGCCTTTCCCGAGGCCTTCGCCAATCTGCGGCAGCCGGGTCGCGCCGAAGATAACGATCACGATCACCAGGATGATGATGAGTTCTATTGGGCCCGGGAACATCGGGCTCAGGATCGCAGCAGCCCTGCGGTGAAGTCAATTCTCATGCTGGCAGGCGGGACAGATCAAGGCGAGGCACAGCTGGCCATCCGCGACGCGTGCCCGACAGCACCGGCTCGGTATGGGAACTGGCATCGAGGAGGTGCGGCGCCGATCACGTCGCCCGCAGTTTCCACCGCATGAGGACCACGGACGCCAGCGCCGCGAGTGCTAACAGCGCTGGGTCCGGCTCGGGCACCTGAAAGACGTAGAGGCCGCCATTGATGTCCGAGCCGTAGATCGACGGTAGGTTCGGCTCCTTGTAGACGCCCCAGAACGCGTGCTGATTGCCGCCATTCTCCGCCAGGAAGTCAGCCGAGTCGTCAAAGAAGCGAGCGATTTCGGTCGGGTTGTAGGGATCACTGAGGTCGACGACGCGCATTCCGTCCGACAACCAGGAGACGTACGCAACGTCGTCCTCGATCACGACGTTGTGCGCCGTGTAAGTCCCAGAGGGATTGCAACTTGAACCGGCTGGATTCGCGCTGCACATCGTGTTGAAAGTACTCGCCAGGACCGGGTTGGACGGGTCGGAGTAGTCCCAGATGCGCAAGCCCCCCCAGCCATCTTCTTCAAGGGAGCCGGACTCCTCCCCCTCGACGACAGTCGTGCCGTTGGCGTTGGGCCAGACCGAGTGGCTGTTCACTTCGCCATTCCCGCTCGTCGGGTCGATTGCCACCGAGATCACCTGGGGATCGGTCACGTCGCTGATGTCGAGGAGAATTAGCCCCGCATCCCAGTTCGCCAGGTACGCCCGTGTTCCATCGGGAGTGATCGTGAAGTCATGCAGGAATCGGACATCGGAGCTGCCGAAGCCATCCAAGAGCCACAGCGCCGCGTTGTTGACGCGAGTTCTCTGAGCCGGGTCGTCGGGATCGGTCAGCTCGCCAACGCCCGGATCAAAGAGCTCTTCGGCACCCCAACCCAAGACCCGTAGCGGCTGGGTGGGGACGGTGATGTCGAAGATCTGGAAGTTGTCGAACATACCTCCCGACACGGCCCCCACGTAGTCTCTGTCGCCCTGCGTGAAGAGCCACAGGTTGTGGACGCCGAAGTCGGAGCCGCCGAAGATGAACTCGGTGATCGGATTGATCTCGTCCACTTGTGCGTGAGCCAGAAACCGCGGGTTCTCGGGATCGTCGACGTTCCAGATCTCGAACCCGCCGGGGCCCGGGGAGCAGTGTTCGTTCGAGTGAACCAGCAGGTCGCCGGAGTTCATACTGGCGACCTTGACGTCATTCGAGTGACTGCCGGTCGGCGAGGGGATGATCGCTACGAATCTCACCTCTTCGCGGTTGCGGACGTCCCAGATCCACACTCCTGCTTCTGGGTCCCCCCCGCAAGGAGTCCCGAACGTGCCCGTGTAGGCGTAGCCCTCGTGTGCCCACACATCGGTAGTGGCCCCGGCGACCAGACGCTCTCCTCGGCCATGGAGCACGAGTTCCTGAGTGACCGGGCTCGGTTGTAGGCGTTCGGGAGCTGCCTCGGCGGCGGTCAGGGTTGGAGCCAGAAGGAAGAGGATCGACAACGCAGTAAGTGGCGTCTTGAGACATCGCAACAGAACGATCATTCGCCCCAGCGTCGATCAGAGTGGCAACGGAGCTCGTGTCCGTCTCGCCAGCACGCCCAACACGATCAGGGCTACCATCGTCAGAAGGTTTGCAGATGGCTCTGGGACGAATGTGGTGCCATCCGAGCCATTGAGCTTCATCACTAGACCCACTAGACCATTGTCGGAAGTAGAGGCGCTCGCAGCGATCACATCCCCAGCCCCGTCCACCGTAACCTTCGTCCAGATGATGCGGGGGGTCGGACCGAAGCGGCTCCAAAGCTCCGTGCCATCCGCGGCATTGAGCTTGAAGAGGGCGGAGACGTCATCGATGACAGATGAACTACCTATTAGAAGCCTTCCGGCAAGGATCGCGTCACCCCGTTCATCCCGTACGGCGCCCCAAAGCTCAAATTCGTCTGCTATGGCCGCCTGGTGCCACAACTCCATCCCCGTAGATCCAGACAGCTTGAAGGCACCGTCACTTCCCACGCCGCTGGGTGGACTGCAGCAACCAATCGCGTCGCCGTCGTCGTCCACGTCGACCCATGTAATGCTGCGGGGGCCCGTCCTTCTCTCCCACTCCTGCCTCCAGAGCTCCCCCCCGGTAGAGCCCGATAGCTTCACCACGATCGCCCCGTCGCCGTTAAATGGGCCCGCGACGAACACGTCGTTCGATCCGTCTATGGCGACAGTCTCAGCGTATTCACCGGTGCCAGTACCTGCGATGATCTGCGGCTGAGTCCAGACCTCCCTCCCATCAATCCCAGAGAACTTGATTACCGCGATATCGTGATCGCTCAAGCCGTCGAAGACCTCTCCAGCCGCAATGGCGTGGCCAGCGCTATCTATCGCGACAACCGAAAAACCCCCGCAACAAATCGTCTTGCGCCACAACTCAGCGCCGGTTGCCCCCGACAGCTTGGCGATCGCAAAGTCTCCTCCATCGCTGCCCGCATTGAAGATGTTGCCCGCGGCATCGACTGCCAACCCCGATCCGGCGAACCCCTGGCCAACTCCGGAATTCATCCAGAGCTCCTCTCCCGTCGCTCCATCCAGCTTGACCACTAGCGAATCCCTCCGCCAAGCGATCACGTCACCTACACTGTCCACAATCGCTAGGCCCGCGGTCAGGTCCCTTCGCCAGAGCTCGGTTCCCGTTGCGCCCGCCAGTTTGGTGATTATGGGAGCCTTTTCTCCGACAAACACATCGCCTTCATTGTCTACAGTGACGTCCAGGCTGTCGTTGCCAGGAAACTCCACTTCCCATGCGTCCGCTCGGCTTGGCAACGCGGCCAAGGTGAGTGTCAAAGCGAGCACGAGGAAGGCATTGAGAGCCACGCCGCAGCCAGTGGTAGCGACCCGCCTTATGCCGAACGGGCGAGTTCCTCGGGCGAGAGAGTTGAAACGCATGACAACTGTCCACATAGTCTGTCCTTGGATTAGCCTACTGGTCCCTTAATCGAGGAACAGATCCCAGAACCCGGTCCCATTGGGAATCTGGCTCTGCGCGATGACGGGATTGATTTGGTCCCCGTCGAGGACCTGGACCAGCACGTCGTTCGGACCCTCCGACGCGAGATCCTGCTTGCCGTCACCGTTAAAGTCCCCCGTCAGAGACGGCACGTACGTGCCACCGCCGTTCCCGAAGAAGCGCGCCACCGAGATCGACAAGCTCGCTCCAGTCATGACGTCGAGGCGGTTGACGGTCGCCCCCGCCAGGAAGAGGTCGCCAACGTTATCGCCATTCGCGTCGGCGATGAACATCGGTACCAGGCTGCCTCCTCCGGTCTGCGGATAGATCGTGCTCAGGACGCTGGCACCGTCCATCTCCTGGAGTCGGCTCAGATCCTGAGCGGCGGTCCCGTTCTCGCCCACCCACCAGAGATCCTCCTTCCCATCACCCGAGGCGTCGCCGACCGCGGCCACGGTCCAGACTCCGCCGCCGTTCGACAGGAAGCCCTGGAACAGGACCGCGGTGCCGTTCATGAAGTCGACCCGAACGCTCGAAGCACTTTGGAAGATGAGGTCGTCCGTCCCGTCTCCGTTCAGGTCGCCCGCGGCGATCAGCACCCAGAAGCCGCCCGCGGTTGGACGGAAGCCCACCACTCCCGTCGGCGCCCCGTTCTGGATGATGTTGATTCGGAGCAGCCCAAAGGCGCCGCCACTCACACCGACGTAGATCAGGTCCAGATCCCCGTCTCCATCGACATCCGCGAGTTGCGCGAGCTCCCAGATCCCGCCACCCGTCGCGAGGTAGGCGGTGAAGTCAATCCCGGTGCCGGCTGCGTTGAACAGCTGGATGCGGGTAGCCCCGACCGCTGGGGCATCGGAGGCCATCCCCGTCGATCCCAGCTGGCCACATCCCTTGAAGTCCCAGAGATTATTCGCGTTCCCGAAGAAGCCGTGACTCGAGACCTGTCCGTTTGCCATCAAGCTGATGCGGTTGGAGCCGGATCCCTTGAAGGCCAGATCGTCCGTAGTGCTCCCGCCGTCGACATCGGCGTTGCACTTGACGATGCCCGACGGAGCCGGTCCCGCAACCGTGCTCCCGGCCACGATCCATAGGGCTGCCCCAATCCCAACTACAATCGCACCCTCAAGGACTCGCATTTCGTGAAGCCTTCCTGCGAATCGGCCACACATCGGCGTGGCCTACGACGGGCCTTCCGAGCACAGACCGTTCTTCACTACTTACCCCCGCGTCCTGGTAGTCCTGCACCAGCTGAGCGCTGCCGAGCAAACCGCTGTGATTGAGCGCGAAGGCTACGAACTGGATGCTCGACTCGAAGCGCGATCCAGCCATAGCTCGGGCGATCTCGAGCGTGGCCGCAACGCCACTGGCGTTACCATCTGCACCAGGTGAGAGGGCAGCGGTGTCGAAGTTGGCTCCCAGGAGAAAGATCTCTTCGGGGCATGTGGTGCCGCTGAGCTCGGCGATGAGATTCTCACTGTTCAGCACCGGATCGGTGGAGACCTCGTACCCGTAGCTCTCGAGCTGGGCGCGAATGTAGTCGGCAGCCGCGGCCATCTGCGCAGTGGTGCTTCTCTCCCCCTCGAGCACTTGGATGTGTAGCTCGATGTTGGCCTGAGAGACTTCGTCAACGAGGTTGGCAACGGCCTGTCCGGCTGCGGGGGGCGACCCCAGGACGATGCGCAGGACAACAAAAGGCGCGCCCTTCCCACAAGTCCCAAGATCGTCGCAGAGAGCCCCGCTCCTCTGTGATCACTCGTCACGCTTCACCTCCTGGCGCTCCTTCGTAACGAAGAAGAGCTTCTTCGGAGCAGCAGGCCGCGTGAAGAGCAGCACCGCGGCGCTGATAGCCGCCGTGAGGGCCTGGTTGGGTGCTTTCCGGGTACTCAATTCACTCCCCGAAGTCGCTCTTCACTACTTAAGACGTCTGGGGCCTCGAGGATCCCCAGCAGTTTTTTCCCTGTCCCACTCTCGGCAGTCTTGAACGGCACCCTTTCGCATCCACTTCGTTACCTCGGATTCGAAGGTGGCGGAGGCTGAGAACGGCGGCCGGGGTGGCCCGCACGCGCCCGGAGGGTGGAGGCGTCAGGCGCCTCTGGTGGCGCCGCGCCACCAGAGAGCGAGAAGTGCTGCGCCGAGGAGGAGACCGGTCGACGGCTCAGGGAGGGCTACGAACCGGACCTCATTGAAGTTGGCGTTGCCGCTGGTCGCGTTCGAGCGAGCGATGTCTCCGAAGAGGACTCCCGCCCGGCACCCGGGCCGAACGGGGTTGCACCCCGAGGGAGTCAGGGTCACGCCGCCGAAGGCGAAGCCACCATCGACGAAGAGCTCGGCCTGACCGTTGGCGTCATCATCGCGCAGCTCGTACGTGTGGTAGGTGCCGGCGCCGCCCTCGATGGTGAAGCTCTGCAAGGGTCCCAAAGATGGATCTTCCGGCCCGATCTCCACGATCGGATCGCTGTCGCCCGGGTCGGTAGAGAGCGCGACGCGCGCGTGGGCCGAGCCGGTGGTGAACTGGAGGACCATGCCGGAGTTGTCCGCTTCGATCAGCCGGACGTTCGCGAAGAGGGACCAGCCAAAGGTGAGGGCATCATCCACTTCCGCAGCGTTGAACTGCCTCTCGTAGAAGAGGTCCCCTTCATCGTTACCGGTGAGTGAGTCCACTTTCCAAGCGTCGACGCCGCCGACGTCGCCGATGACAGGCCCTGTGATATGGCCGCCAAAATCGAACTCGTCGCGCTGGGTCCAGCCCTCGGTCTCGGGGTCGTTTGCGCCCACGTGAAGAGCGAGCACCTCACCCCGGGCGGGGCTCGCGAAGAGCAGCACCGCGGCGCTGAGAGCCGCCGTGAGGGCCTGGTTGGGTGCTTTCCGGGTACTCAATTCGCTCCCCGAAGCCAATCTTCACTACTTAAGACGCCTGGGGCCTCGAGGATCCCCAGCAGTTTTTTCCCTGTCCCACTCAGACACGCGGAGGTGGACGCGCTCGGCTCGACAGCGGCTTCTGGGCCGCGCTGGTCCGGGAAGTCCCGGGAGAACGAGGTTCCGCACCCGCGGATCCGGACTCTGGTGGAGGATCCGAGGGCCGGAGAGGGTCGAGGGTTGGCCGCCCCCAGGTGCCATGGAGTTCGTGGGGGCCTTCAGCTGCCAAAACGCCGCGTGAGTTCGATGCCGAAGCGCCGCGGAGCCGCGAACTGGATCGCCTCCGAGCCGAACGCGCCGTCGAAGTCCGAGGCCCCGGCCAGCAGGTACTCTCGGTCGAGCAGGTTCCGGCCCCACAGCGCGACTTCGGTCTTCCCATCGGCGAAGCGGAGCGTGAGTCGCCCGCTCAGGACGCCGCGCTTGCCCTGCTCGTAGGCGGACAGATTGTTCCGCGCATTATGGACGCGCCCCCTGTGGTTCCAGTCCGCTCGCAGCGTCAAGTCGCCGAGTTGTCTGACCGGTAGATCGTACTGTGCTCCGATGTTGAACTCGACATTGGGAGTGTGGTCGAAATTCAACCCGGTCCTGTCCTCGATGAGGCTTTCCTCGTCGCGCGGGAAAAGCGGGCCAAAGAAATCATCCGGAGATACCGGGTTGTCGGGGACCGAGGGATCGGGATCGATCCTCGTGAACTCATCGTACTCGGCGTCGATCGTGCCGAGGCCGAAGTCGACCGTGAGCCCAGGGAGCGGGCGTCCGATCACCTCGAGTTCGAGGCCCTGGATCGTGGCTTTGCCGGCGTTGTAGCTCACGAGACTCAACATGCCGTGCCGCGCCCCCGCCTCGACGACCTGGATGCCGTCGAACTTCGTGTGGTAGTAGTTGAGATTGACCCTCAGCCGGTTGTCGAACCAGTCGGACTTGAATCCGGCCTCCCAGACAACGACCTCCTCCGGCTCGAAGTCGGGGGCATCTGCGCAGAGATCTTGGGGCAGCGTCCCGAGTACGCGCTCTACTCTCAGCGCGCGGCTACAAGAGCGCGGGGATCGGGCGTCACCCGTTGCGAAGCCGCGGCTCCAGCTGCCGTAGACCATGAGGCGGTCGCTCAGCCGGTAGCTGGCCGAGAAGCGCGGCGTCCAGCCGTCGTAGCGTTCGGCGCTCCAGTTCCGGGCCCCAATACAGTCGACCGCATTGAAATATTCTCCAACCCCGCGGAATTCCCCGTCCACGAACTCACCAGAGATCAGGACGGCATTCGACCACAAGACGGACTCCGGAAAGCAGAAGGACGGATCCTTCAGCTGCTTCCGCTCGTGAATCCTACGGACGCCCGCCGATAGGGCCAGCCGGTCGCTCACGTGATACGTGGCCTCGCCGAAGAAGGAGAGACTGCGGTTCTCCTCTTCCCACTCGTGATCCGGGGTCCCCCCTTCGATGGGTTGGTTCTCGCCTCCGACGTGGGTCAAGGCAATGGGCGAGAATGCGAACGGTTGATGGGCGGGGAAAACTCTCGAGATGCGCTCGTCGAGCCAGTAGGCGCCCAGCAGCCACTCGACGCGGTCGCCGAACAGGCTTCCCTCGAGATTCAGCTCCTGCGTGAGCGCATCGATCCGGACCTTGTAAACGTCGCCAGGAACGGTGTCGGAGAGAACGAATCCGGTAGAGTCCGCGTCTCCTCCGCCTTCCCATTCGACGCGGCGCCAGGCCGTGAGGGACCGGAACCTGGCTCTTCCGAGGTCCCACTCGATCCGCCCGTCCGTCCCCCAGCTATCGAGGTCCCAGCTGTTGCGAACCTGCGACTCCCCCCGCCGCGGCGCCAGCTCCCGCGATCTCTGACAGGCGGCCCGGTAGTCGTCCAGGATCCCGTCCTGGAGCATCAGCTCGTGGAATTCGGAGGTCGGGAAGCGAGGGTCCAGGTCGCCTGTCCAGGCACACGTGAACAGCGGGCCGTGCTCGCGCTGGCGGCGGCGGCGCGCCGTCAAGAGGATGTCGACATCCTCTGTCGGCAGATACCGAAGGGAGGCCCGAATCGACTGGTTGTTCTCGTCCCAGTAGGTATTTCCGTCCAGCACGTTTTTGATGTAGCCATCCGAGTTCCGAGACTGGAACGCGACCCGCGTGAACAGATTCTCGCGGATGGGGTAGTTGAAGACGCCTTCTGTGGTGAACAGGTTCCGGTCGCCGTAGCCAACCTTGGCGTGCCCGCCGAGGTCTGCGCTGGGCTTGTTTGAGCGCACGAGGACGGCTCCACCGGTCGTGTTCCTCCCGAACGTCACACCCTGAGGGCCGCGCAGCACCTCGATGCTCTCGATGTCCATCAGGCTGAAGACCGAGCCCCGCCGCCGTCCCCAGTAGATGCCATCGATGTAGAGCCCCACGCGCGGTCCTGGCCCGGGACCCAGACCCCGGATGTAGATCCGAGCACTCGTGGGATCTGTGTCCGTATCGAACTTGACGTTGGGCACGTAGTCCCCAACGTCCATGACCGAGATGACGTTCCGCTCCTGCAGTTTCTCGGAGTTGAAGGCCGTGATCGCAATCGGCACGTCTAGGGTGCGGACCCGTTTCGCGCACGTCAGGCCCTGGATCTGACGCATATCTGTGTAGATCGACATCTACCGGCTACCTCGGACCCCCGTTGGCCCGTACATCGCTCCACGTCCAGTTGGGGGCCCTCGCTACAATCACCTCCGCCCACCCGAATCTTGGGTCACTCTCCTAGCAGGCTGCTGAAAAACTCCTCATCGAAGGGTACCTTTGAGGGAAGCCCCAAGGGGGAGATGTGAGAGGACCGCAGACGCTCCAGGGTGGGATCTTCAGCTACGTATCGCTGGAGTCCCGGATTCCCGAGGACCATCCGCTTCGAGCGATCCGGCGACTGGTGGACGCGGCGCTGGAGCAGCTGTCGCGACGCTTCGATGGTATCTACGCCAAAGGGGTCGGCCGACCGTCGGTCCCGCCGGAGCAGCTGTTGCGGGCGCTGCTGTTGCAGGTGCTGTACACGATCCGGAGCGAGCGCCAGCTGATCGAGCAGATCGACTACAACCTGCTCTACCGCTGGTTCGTGGGCCTGGAGCTGGACGATGAGGTGTTCAGCGCGACGGTGTTCACCAAGAATCGGGAACGGCTGCTGAAGGGCGAGATCGCTCAGCATTTCTTCGAGGCGGTGCTGGCGCAGGCGGAGTCGGAGGGGTTGGTGTCATCGGAGCACTTCACGGTGGACGGGACGCTGATCGAGGCGTGGGCGAGCCAGAAGAGCTTCGTGCGCAAGGACGAGAAGCGCAGGGACGATGACGACCCGGGCAACCCGACGGTCAACTTCCGGGGCGAGAAGCGGAGCAACCAGACGCATGCGTCGAGGACGGATCCGGACGCCCGACTGGCGGGGATGAGGGGCCAGGGCGCGCGGCTCGCGTATCAGGGACACGTCGTGACGGAGAACCGCAACGGCCTGGTGGTGGCGGCGAAGCTCACTCAGGCGTCGGGGTATGCGGAGCGCGAAGCGGCTCTCGAGATGGTGCTGGGTCTGGGGGGCGCTCGCCGGATCACCCTGGCTGGAGACAAGGGCTACGACGCCAAGAGCTTTGTGCAGGCGCTTCGGGCCTGGAGCGTTACCCCGCACGTGGCACAGAACACGACGAACCGCCGAAGCGCGATCGATCGAAGGACCACAGGACACCCGGGCTACGAGGTGAGCCAGCGCTTCCGCAAACGGGTGGAGGAGGTGTTTGGCTGGATGAAGACGGTGGGCTTGATGCGCAAGACCCGGCACCGGGGCACGGATCGGGTCGGCTGGGTCTTCACCTTCACTGCTGCGGCCTACAACCTGGTCCGTATCCGCAACCTGTTGGAGGCGACATAGCTCATGATCCCGCAAGATCTACCCGTGCGACACCGAACCGGTTCGTACCGGGAACGGCGATCCCTCTCCCTGCTCGGCACGCCTCCCGTCAGAGGCGTCCCGCCCAACCCAGTCACTTTCTCCGCAGCCTGCTAGGCGAGTTTCGCATCGAAGGCGTGGCGACGAACATTCCCCTTCTGCAGAGTGTCCTGCGCCATCCCGACTTCGAGCGGGGCGCGATCTACACGCGCTGGGTCGACGACCACGTGGGCGAGCTGACGGGCGATACCGGGCACCGCAGGCGGTTCCTGGAGTCACAGACCGTTGCGGATGGCGCAGGCTTCGCCGGTGCTCAGATCGACACACGCGATCCGCTCGCGCTGTTCGCGCACGACCGCTCGGTCAAGGAATCCCAGGCGGCCGCTGACGCTCCGGAGGCAGCGGCCGATCTGACGGGGCCCGATGGTTCGATCGGCGTGGCCGCGCCGATTCAAGGCACGATCATCAGCGTCGACGTCGAAGAGGGCGATGTCGTTCACACCGGCACGCAGCTCATCATCATGGAAGCGATGAAGATGGAGCACGTCATCAAGGCCGATCGCGACGGCATCGTACGGCGTGTGGTTGTGGAGCCGGGCCACGTCATCGCCGCCGGCCACGCGCTCGTCTACATCGAGGCGGCCGATGTGGGCGAGGCCGCCGTGACCGACGTGGAGACGATCGACCTCGATCACATTCGCCCCGATCTGGAGGAGTCCTACGCTCGTCACGCCTACGGGCTGCACGAGAACCGGCCCGAGGCCGTCGCCCGCCGCCGCAAGACGGGGCAGCGCACGGCACGCGAGAACATCTACGATCTGTGCGACGAGGGCTCGTTCGTGGAGTACGGGTCGCTCGTGGTGGCAGCGCAGCGGCGCCGACGGACCGAGGAGTGGCTCCGCAAGAACTCGCCGGCCGATGGGTATCGGTCGCGTCAACGGCCACCTGTTCGCTGATACCGCCGCGCGCTGCATTGCCATCTCCTACGACTACACCGTGTTCGCTGGCACCCAGGGGCACAAGAATCATTACAAGAAAGACCGCATCTTCGAGCTTGCAAATCGCTACCGGCTGCCCGTGATCTTCTTCACCGAAGGCGGCGGCGGGCGACCGGGTGACACCGACGGCGGGGGCGGCATCGGGATGGACGTATATACCTTCACCCAGTGGTCGAAGCTCTCGGGCTGGGTCCCGATGGTGGGCATCACCTCCGGCCGCTGCTTCGCCGGCAACACCGCACTCCTCGGCTGTTGCGACGTCATCATTGCGACCGAGGACTCGACCATTGCCATGGGAGGCCCCGCCATGATCGAAGGCGGTGGACTCGGCGTCTTCACGCCGGAAGAGGTGGGCCCGATGTCGTTTCAGGTGCCGAACGGCGTGGTCGACATCCTGGTGGAAGACGAGGCGGCAGCCACCAGGACCGCCCAGAAGTACATCTCCTACTTCCAGGGCCGTATCGAGGAGTGGGAGGCCCCCGATCAGCGGCCGATGCGCCGCATCGTGCCCGAGAACCGCCTGCGGATGTACGACGTGCGCGAGGTCATCGACACGCTCACCGACAAGGACTCGATCCTGGAGATTCGCAAGGACTACGGCATCGGCATCATCACCGCGTTCATCCGCATCGAGGGCCACCCGCTCGGCCTCATCGCCAACAACCCGCACCATCTGGCTGGCGCGATCGATTCAGACGGCGCGGACAAGGGCGCCCGATTCCTGCAGCTCTGCGATGCCTTCGACATCCCGATCGTCAGCCTCATGGACTGTCCCGGCATGATGGTGGGACCAGAGGTAGAGAAGACCGCCCTCGTGCGGCACTGCTGTCGCCTCTTCAACACCGGCGCGAATCTGTCGGTGCCGATGTTCGGCGTGATCTTGCGCAAGGCTTACGGTCTCGGGGTGCAGGCCATGTGCGGCGGCAGCTCGCTCGTACCTTTCTTCACGGTCGCGTGGCCCACGGCGGAGTTCGCCGGCATGAACATCGAAGGAGCCGTGAAGCTCGGATACCGGCGTGAGCTCGAAGCGATCGAGGATCCGGCGGAACGACTCGCGAAGTACACGGAGATGGTCGAAGCGTCCTACGAGCGCGCCAAAGCGGTCAACTCGGCGAGCTTCTACGGCGTCGAGGACGTGATCGATCCTGCGGACACGCGCGACTGGATCGTTGCCGGTATCCGGAGCCTACCGCAGCCCGAGCCACGCACGAGCAAGAAGCGCCCCTACATCGATACGTGGTAACTCGAAGCCGCGGCCCTACGCGGCTGGGTCCATCAGAAGTGATAGAACACCGAGAAGAGCGCGAGGGCATGAAAGGCCTTGTCGTTCGAAATGGGAAGGCTGACGCCCAAACCAATCTTGAGGTTCTGGTCGCGTGTAGGGGCTAGCTTAAGGCCGGGCGCGATCACGGCCGCGGAATGGCCGCCTTCCTCGCCGCCGAATACGTGCTCACCTAAGAACTCCAGCAGCAATTCCACCCTCGGGTTCAAGCGGTACAGTAGAGACGTGTTCCACCCGAGTTCGACATCCGCCTCGTTGTCGCCGTTCTCGTTCATAGGAATGCCCGCCGACAAAAAGCCAATGACTTCTAGATTCCCGCGCTTGAGTCCGAAGGCCAGGAACGGTTCCACCGTTAGGACGTGGCTGGAGCCGATTTCCTTGCTGCTGTCTCCCGTGGGAAGGCCGAGTTCGAGGCCGCCACCCAGAAGTAGCCCCCGCTTGGAAAAGGCTGAGCTGGCGAACTTCACGGCGATCTCGACAGTGTCGAGGTGCCTCTCGCTACTCTCGTGATCTGGATCTCGGACCGTATAGGGAATGTCCGCTTCGATGCTGACCCATCGACGCAGAGCGTACTCGGCTTGGAACCGAGCCGTGTGAGACTCGCCGGTCGCCTCACCAGACTCGTTCTGGAAGAAATAGTCCGCTCGTATCTTTGTATCCGGTGAAGGCGATTCCCCGAAAAGCGGATGGGAGAAGTGAAGTTCTTTCGAGTGGTCAGGGTCCGCCTGAGAAGCGCCCGGATTGAGGAGCAGTCCCATGGCAAGTGCCGCAAGAGTGAAGTTGGATCGCGCCATGGCTTCGGTTCCTCGGGGATTGACTGGCCTACCACGGTCAGAGTACAGGTTGCTGTATGGCAGCTGCCTTGGCAGGGATTCGCGTCGTCGATCTGTCCGATCGACTGTCTGGCGCGTACGCAGCCCGCATGTTCGGCGACTCCGGCGCAGACGTGATTCTCGCCGAACCCTCTCGAGGGCATCGGCTGCGCCAGGAGGCGCCCTTTCTCGATGACGCGCCCGGGACGGAGCGCGGACTTCTGCATGCCTATGCGAACTGGAACAAGCGCTCGATCGTGGCGCGGAGCCACGACGAGCTGGTGCGGATCGCGGCCTCCGCGGATGTGATCGTGACCTCGGCGCAGCCGCCGTGGACGCGCGAGCTGGTCGAGATGATCGGGGCCATCGCTGGGCATGCCGTCCACCTCTCGATCACGCCGCACGGTCTAGAAGGCCCGCTTGCGGGCGTTCCGGGCAACAATCTGACCGCCTGCGCACGCACCGGCTGGTGCAGCATCAACGGTCGTCGTGACGAGCCACCGCTGCAGCTTCCTAGTCGTCAGACCGGGTACATCGCAGGTGTTGTCGGGTTCGTGGGTGCCGCCGCCGCGCTGCTGCGCAGTCGGCTGCACGGCGCTGGCGAGCGCGTCGACGTGAGCGAGATCGAGGCGCTGGCGTTGACCAACGCGCCGTGGGCGATCCTGGGACTCTTCATGGGCGGGAACCTCCTCGCCCACGGACCTGCGGGCGGCGCCCGACGAGGCGCCCCCGGCCCGCTCTGGGAGACCGCCGATGGCCTGATCAACTTCGGCTACGGCGATTGGGCCAAGTGGCGCGAAGCGATGCTTTTCCTGGCGCTGCCAGAGCTGGCGGAGGACGAACGGTTTGCGCCCGTATTGGGGCGTAACGTCAAGGACACGCGGCCGGTGCGCGATGCGCTGGCCCGGGCGGTGGCCAAACGCGACTCATGGGAGCTCTTCCACGGTCTCGCAGACCTGCGCTGCATCGCCGGCGTGGTGCAGGATGCCCAGCAGCTGCTCCGCGCCGAGCAGCTCGAAGCGCGGCGTTTCTTCGCAACGACCGACCTCGACGGCAGACAGGTACGTGCGCCGGGGGCGCCCGCCAGGCTATCGGCATCGCCCTGGTCGCTCCGGAGACGCGCACCCGAGCTGAACGAGCACGGCGCTGCAATACGCGCGGCGCTGCCCTCGGCCGGGAGGACCGTCGGTGTCGCGCGCGAGGGACTGGCTCAGCCGCTCGCGGGTATCCGAGTGCTGACGTTCACGCAGGCCTGGGCCGGTACCTTCGGCACGCAGCTGCTTGCGCTGCTCGGCGCAGACGTCGTGCAGATCGAGGTCCGACGCCGCCCGGATGTCTGGCGCGGCGCCGGCGCCCCGGTACCGGCGGCGGTCCTGGATTCCTCGCGCGTTCAGAGCCCGCTCAACACCAATGGCATGTACAACTCGGTGAACCTCAATAAGCGCGCCATCACGCTCGACATGGCCGATCCGAGAGGCTTGGAGATCTTCTGGCGCATGCTGCCCGCGTTCGATGTGCTGGCCGACAACTTCAGTCCCCATGTCATGACTAGCTGGGGGATCACGATGGAGACCCTCGCGGCACATCGCCCCGACATCATCTTCGCGTCGATCTCGGGCTACGGTCTTCTTGGGCCGCTCGCCGAGTATCCAGCCAATGGCGCCACCACCGAGCCGATGTCCGGATTGGCGTCGATTCACGGCTACGACGGGGATGCCGCGATGAACACCGGGGGGCTGATTCCCGATCCCATCTCGGGTTACCACTTTGCGGCGGCGATCATTGCGGCCCTGCATCACCGGCACAGTACGGGACAGGGACAGCGCATCGATCTGTCGATGCTGGAAGCGGTCGCGGTGCAGATCGGCGACGCCGTCCTGGAAGTCGAAGCCAACGCCAGAGTACCGGGCCCGCGGGGTAATCGTCATCCGGGCTACGCGCCGCACGGTATCTACGCGGCGAGGGGCGGGGAATGGCTTGCGCTTGCCGCAGAGACGGATGCGGACTGGCAGTCTCTCTCCACACACATGGACGCTGCCGAGCTGGGTGTCGATCCGCGCTTCGCATCGATGTTGGCCCGCAAGCGCAACGAGACGGCCCTCGACGAGATCGTCGCGGCGTGGTGCAGAGATCGCGACGCCGCCGCGGAGGCGGAGGCGCTGGGCGCGCTGGGTCTCAGCGCTGCCCGCGTGGAGCCCTTCAAACCGATTTACGAGGCTGCCAGTCCACAGTTCGCCGCCCGCGAGTTTCTGGTGCCCGTTCCTCATCCCGAGTCGGGCACGCACCTCTTGCCGCTAGCGCCCTGGACGCTGGCGCGAACCCCGCGCGCTACGGTCCGCTACTCCCCGCGCTTCGGCGAGCACAGCCGCGAGGTGTTCCGCGAGGAGCTCGGCATGTCGGACGACGAGTACGAGACGCTCGAAGCAGCCGGCGTGACCGGCACAACACGCCTGCACTGACAAGCGCGTGACGTTGGCGTTCCTCTCGCCGGAGCGAGGCGGTAACGGGCAGAAAGACCCGTCGGACTGATACTCTCTCCGGGCGTCAACAGATAGCCTCGGAGGACCGAGCATTGTGACCAACCGGGTCGACTCGCGGGGGAAGCTGATAACCTTTCGGAGGAGAAGCAACATGATCCATCCTGTGCGATCTCGGCAGCTAGTATGAATCCCGCGATGCCGCTCGAGGGGATCACGGTCGTCGAGCTCGGCACCAGCGTCGCTGCACCCTACGCCACGCTCGCGCTCGCGGAGATGGGCGCCCTGGTCCTCAAGATCGAGCACCCAAAGGGCGGGGATCCCGCCCGAAGCTGGGGTCGGCCCATCACGGACGGGCAGACACTGGTCTTCGCCGCCTGCAATCGAGACAAAAAGTCGATTGCTCTCGACCTCTCCGATGCCGACTCGCGTCGGCGCTTGCGCGAGCTGATCCGCGGTCGGGCCGACGTCGTCGCGCAGAACCTGCGGCCCGGGATGGCGTCCGAGAGCTGGACGCTGAGCACCTGCGCGCGGAGAAACCGGAGCTCATCTACTGCAACATCGGAGCGTTTGGAGCGTCGGGCCCGCTCTCGCGCCTCCCGGGCTACGATCCGCTCATGCAGGCCTTTGCAGGCATCTGTCATGTGACAGGACCGGAGGATGGCGAGGCCTGCCGGGTCGGCGTCCCCGTGGTCGACCTGGGGACTGCGATGTGGGCGGTGATTGGGATTCAGGCCGCGCTCTTGCGGCGGCACGCCACCGGTATTGGTGGTGTCGTCGACGTCTCGCTATTCGAGACCGCAGTAGGTTGGATGTCCTTCAACATGTCTTCGGTCATGCAGACCGGCAAGGCTGCCGGTCGCTACGGCACCCGGGGACCGGGCGGGCTTGCTCCTAATCGCGGTTACGAGGCGTCCGACGGCGTGCTGCTGATCACGGCCGGGACGAACGCCCAGTTCCGAAGGCTCGCAGACGTGCTCGGACTGCCCGAGCTCGCGGAAGACGAGCGGTTTGGCAGTCCGGTCAGCCGCTCCCGGAACGAGGAGGCCATGAGCGAGAAGATCGCTGCTGTGATCCGGACAGAGACGCGCGAGTACTGGATGAAAAAGCTGGCCGCCGCCGCCGTTCCCTCCGCTCCGATCCACACTCCAGTCGAGGCGTTTCACCACCCCCAGATGCAGGCTAGCGGGATGATCCAGTCCGCACTCGACGGGTCTGTCGACCAGATCGCGCTTCCGTTCAAGCTCGAGGGCGAGCGCCCGCCCTTCCGCCAGCGCGCACCGGACCTCGGGGAGCACAACGACCTCCTGCCCACCTGAGAGGCGTGCTGGATCGACGCCACGAGCCGGGGGTTGGTAGCATGGACACGTGACGGTCTTCGAGTATGCCGTGTCGGACGTGCCGGTGCGCGAGGACCTCGGGGTAGCGCACCGACAGATCTGGGAACGCCTAGCTGCGCCGGGCAGCTGGTGGACGGGCGCCGAACGCGTCGCCATCGCGGCAGAGGCGCGAAGTGCGCCCCTGTGTCCGTTGTGTCGGGAGCGCAAAGAAGCGCTCTCGCCATACTCGATCGAAGGCGAACACGCCCACCTCGGTGCGCTGCCGGATGCGGCGGTCGACGTGATCCACAGAGTCATGACGGACCCGAGCCGGCTGTCCAAGACCTGGGCCGAGAAGACGCTTGCCGGCGGGATCAGCGACGGGCACTACGTGGAGCTGCTCGGTGTCGTCGTCGCGGTGGTGAGCATCGACAGCCTGCACCGTGGGCTCGGCGTTCCGCTGGAGGCGCTGCCGGAGCCGCTTCCAGGAGAGCCGACGCACTATCGGCCCGCGCAGGCCGCACCGGGCACTGGCTTCGTTCCCATGCTTCCCGCGGATGGCGCCACCGGTCCGGAGGCGGACCTGTGGGATCGCGGCAGCAGCGGCAACGTGATCCGGGCGATGAGCCTGGTGCCCGACGCTGTGCGCGACTTGCTACTGCTCTCGAAGGTGCACTATCTGCCGATCGAAGAAGTCGGGAGCTTTGGCGGGGACACCGGGCGAGCGCTCGATCGGATGCAGATGGAGCTGATCGCCGGCCGTGTCTCGGCGCTCAACGAGTGTTTCTACTGAACGGCGGCGCACTCATTGGCGCTCCGTGCGAGCGCCCAGTTCTCCGGTCAAAAGGTCGACGTGCACGCGATCACGGAAGGCAACGTCGCTGACAGCGGGGTCGATCACGGAGCCGAGCTCGTTGCGTTCGCGGAGGCGATCGTCGGTGCGGACGACGCCGCGCTCAAGCGAGCCCGAAAGGAGCTGCTGGGTGCCGCCGGCCCGGAAGCGCTGGTCGACGCTGCCGCCGTCGCCGGAAGCTTCCAGCGCATGGTGCGAATCGCCGACGGTACCGGCATCCCACTGGACGGCGCACTCGACGTGATGAGCGTCGATCTTCGCGACGAGCTGGACCTCCGCCGCTTCGGTTCTGCGGCCCACACGCCAGAAGCGTCGCGCCTACGACGCGCGCTCCGACCCGTGCTAACGCAGCTCGGCAAGCTTGTCCTCAAGCTAATGGTCTGGCGCAACCGTCCCGAACGCGTCCGTAGGGGTTAGACCGTGAAGGGATCTTCTTCGAGATCCTGACGGAGGGCATTCACCGTTTGGAGGGACCGTCAACCGGTACACGAGCGACGGTTTTCCCGACTGCGGCGAGTATGATCATGGGACGGTGAGTGGCAGACGGTAAGGGTCCGGAGCCTCGGTCCCTCTGTCTCAGCTTGGGCTCTCAGAGAACCTAGCCTCGACTCTGCTCGACGACTGACCCACCAGGAGGGGCGTCGACCAAGATCGTGCGGAGTGTGCGGACCTCGGGGACGGCGAGGACGGCGGCGGTCGGGAGGATGATGAGGGCCGCGCCGATCCAGAGGGTGTGCGAGGTGCCGATGGCTTCCACGAGCGTGCCTGCTGCTATCACTCCGAGGGGGGCCAGGGCGATGGAACCGAGTATGTCGTAGGCGCTCACGCGTGAGAGGGCCTCGGGTGCCACGTGGGTCTGCAACGTTGTGTTCCAGAGCACGCCGAAGAGCTCGCTGCCGATGCCGTTGACGAAGGCGCCCGCGATGATGAGCCAGAGCGGAGCGGGGCCCGACAGGAGGAGAGCGGGGATCGCCCCTGAGAACATGCAGAGCGTTGCGACGAGCATCGGGCGCTCGACGCGGACGCGAAAGGCGATGAGTCCTCCGACCATCAGCCCTACACCGAATGCGGACGCGATCCAGCCCCAGTCCGCAGGACCTCCGAGGTATCGTTTTGCGACGATCGGTCCCACGATGCCGTAGCACGCCTCCGAGGCGGCTACCAGCAGGGTGAACTGGAGAACGATTGTCCACAGCCAGCGGTGCGAGGTGAACTCCCGCCAGCCCTCGACTAGATCTCGCAGGAGGCTCACGGACGCGGAACGTCGCTGGGCGCGCGGGTGCAACCCCATGATGAGTATGGCGCTCGTTGCGAACGTGGCGGCGTCCACGGCGATCGCCCAGCCGGGACCGACGGTTGCGACCAGGACGCCGGCGCAAGCTGCTCCCAGCCCGAACGCGCCGCTCTGGGCCAGGGAGAGCAGCGCGTTCGCGGACTGCAGCTCGTGACGCTCCACGACCTGTGGCAGGAGCCCGACGCCGGACGGCCAGTGAAGGGCGAAGGCCACGCCGTTCATAGCCATGAGTGCCATCAGTGGCGGCACACTGGCCGTGTGCGTGAGGAGCAGCAGCGCCATCGCGGACTGGCTGGTCATGGCCAGGAGGTCCGAGAGCACAAGCATGCGCTTTCGCGAGCTCCGGTCCGCGAGTGCTCCGCCGAGGAGCTGGAAGATCACCTGCGCACCGATCTGGGCCGAGATCACGAGCCCCATCGCGCTCGGTGAGCCGGTCAGTTCGAGGACGCCGAACGCCATGGCAATGGGCGTCATGGCGCTCCCGAGCGAGGAGATCAGACGCGCCGCGAAGAACCGTGCGAAGTCAGGCTGGCGCAGCAGGCGCAACCCCTCGCGGATGCCAGGCGGCTCGTTCGTCAGGAGGCGGCCCCGAGCTGATCGATGGCGCGGAACACATCGTCGACTCGCGCGCGCTCGCGGTAGGTGTCCGACTGGTCGTACCCTCGGACGATCGAGGCAACTCCGAGCGTGCATCCCAGCGCGAGCGACCCGAGGAGGAGCCACGGGATGGGTGCATGGATGAGCTGCTCGTAACCGAAGCGGACGCCCGAGCCGGTGCTCCCGGCGTTTGAGACAATCACGGCGACGGTTCCCAGCACGAAGACGAGCGAGCTGATCAGCAGCATGTGGCTACTCCTTGACCCTCACTCGAACTCTACGCGCTCGACGCTGGGCATACCGTCGTCCTGGAAATGTGGGTGTACCACGTAGAGGTCGTCCCCAACGACCGCGACCGTGGTCGCCATCACCTCATACGGCGCGACACCGACCAGCTCCGCCGAGGCCCAGTCGTCCGCGCTCGTGAAGGCGACGACCCGGTTCTGGCGATTCGCGACGATGGCCAGGCGCCCATCACTGGTCCAGACCACGCCATCGGCCCCGGACATCGGCTCTGACAGGCTGACCCGGCTCGCGCTCGCCGGATCGTCCAGCGGCACCTTGTACAGTCTCTCGCGGCCGGCGACCAGCAGGTAGCCCGACGGGTGGTAGACGAGGCCGTTCGGAATGAACGCTTCGGACGTCTCGAAGCGGTGCAGGAGAGAAGCCTCGTAGGCTTCGTCGACGACGTAGATTGCACCCGTCCGGGAATCACTGACGTAGATGCTGCCCTGGTCGTCGACGGTGACGTCGTTTGCAAAGAACGCCGTCTCGTCCGTCCGGTCCTCGATCGTTGCGGCGAGATCCACCATGGCGATGCGTTCGCCCGAGCTCGAGTCGAATACCCCGAGCTTCGCCTGACCCGTGCCGCCGGAAGCGAAGATCGACCTGTCTGAGTTGGCCACCAGCAGCCGACCGCGAGGTTCATCCACCTCTATCCCCACGCTGGAGACGAGCTCCGGGTCTTCTACGAGGGGTGTCAGGCGACCGTCCTTCTCGAGCTGATAGACAGACCCGTCGGCAAGTGAACCAACCAGGATCCGCCCGTGCGTCTGGTCATACTCGACACCCTCAGGAACAAACAGGTTGCGCTCCGCAACGATGATCGCGGGCCAACCCACCTCTGACATCGCAGCGGCGGGTCCTGGAGCGGAGACGTCGGGAGGAGACTCTGTGGCTTCGGAACAGCTCAAAACCAGCGCGCTGCACAGTGCCGCACGGATGATGGGCCGGAGGCCCCCGGGAGTTCTGATCAACAGCATTTGGCCCTCCTTCCAGGCGGAGGCCATTCTACTGCCTAGCTGTTGATCATGATCACGTCGGCTTCGGGCGGGTCAGCATAGAGCCGCTCTACGCTGGCTTTGCGTCGTTCGAGCGCGGCCTGCTGGTTGACGTAGCCCTTGTCCGTGATCTCGTTGGCGTCGATATCGGGGGGCTCGGCCAGCAGGATTACCCTGCGGATCCGTGTGGAGGAGCCCGGGTGCTCGGCGTTGTAGCGCTCGAGGCCCGAGCGGACGCACTCGACGACCTGGCGGCTGCGGATCAGGCGGGTCACAGCGCCCGCCGCGTCCGGATCGTCGATAAAGGCCTCGCAGGCCGACACGTTGGGCCATGCCAGCAGCGCGATGTAGTCGCGGTCGTGTCCGGTCACGAGGGCGTCCTGGAGTGCGGGCGAGGTGGCGGCCAGCGCCTTCACGCGCAGCGCGCCCGTGCGCACCCAGGTGCCGGAGCTCAACTTGAAGTCCTCGGCGACGCGCCCGTCGAAGACCAGGCCGCGGGTCGGGTCCTGCGGATCGGCCAGGCGGCCGGCGTCGCCGATCTTGTAGAAGCCGTCGTCGTCGAAGGCGGCGGCGGTCAGGTCGTCGCGCCTGAGGTAGCCCGGCGTCACGTGGGGGCCGCGCACGCGGAGCTCCGTCTTGGGACCCGAGGGCACCAGCTTGAGCTCCACGCCCGGGGGCGGGAGGCCGATGTTGGCGGCCTTCTCGATCGGGAAGTGCACGCTCGTCGAGAGCGGCGAGGTCTCGGTCGATCCCCAGCCCGATGCCATCACCACGCGTTCGCCCCGCGCCTGTTCGGACAGGTCGCCGAGTCGCTTCCAGAGATCCTCGGGCAGAGCTGCCGCGGCGTAGAAGAGGAGCTGCAGGTCGCGGAAGAAGTGATCCCGGAGCTCGGGGTCGTTCTCGAGGTGGGGGACGAGCTGTGCGTAGCCGGCGGGGACGTTGAAGTAGATGCTCGGCGAGATCTCGCGCAGGTTCGCGAGCGTCGTCTCGATCAGTCCCGGTGCCGGCTTTCCCCCATCGATCCAGAGCGTGCCGCCCTGCTTCAGCACGAGATTGAAGTTGTGGTTCCCGCCAAAGGTGTGATTCCAGGGCAGCCAGTCGACCAGCACGGGCGGGGTGCGCTTCACGAAGGGCCAGCACTGCTCCAGCATCTGCTGGTTCGCGCAGAGCATTCGCTGGGTGTTTAGCACGCCCTTTGGGAGCCCGGTCGAACCCGAGGTGAAGAGGATCTTCGCCACCGTGTCGGGCCCGACCTCGGCCTCTGCCCGAGCAGCGGCACTTTTCGGTGTCGCGCTCGCGAGCTCGGAGAACGGCGTGATGGAGAGATCGCGCGGCAGCGGGCCGCTGCCGACGAGCTCCACACCGTCGAGATCGAGCGCCTTCAGCACCGGCACGAAGGGGGCCATCGGCGCTGCAAAGACGATCCCCGGGCGCACCAGCTCGAGAATCTGACGCAGCTTGCCGTGGTCCTGGCTCAAGAGCGAGTAGGCAGGTGAGACGGGCGCCACAGGGATGCCCACCAGCAGCGCCCCCAGGAGCATCAGCGCGTGATCGATCGAGTTGTCGGACAGGATGAGCAGGGGACGCTCCTGGCTCAGTTCCCGGTCGATCAGGCTCTGCGCGATCGACTCCGCGGTGCCGAGAGCGTCGGAGTAGCTGAGATGCCGCCAGCTCTCGTCGACGCGCTCCGCCAGGAAGATCGACTCGGGGCGTTCCGCAGCGTGGTGCCGCAGCATCTCGCCGAGGTGACGTTCGTGTGGTGCCAGCGGCTCGGGCGAGCGCAGGATGATGCTGCCGTCGGCCCGCTCCTCGACGTCGACGGCGGCCGGAGCGAACTCGGGACTCTGGTAGGGTGCTATGGCGTGAGCCCTCGCTCGAGGAGGATTGCCTCCAGCTTCTGTGTCAGGCTGCCATCCGCCATGAGCGCGACGACCGCATCGATGTCGGTGCGGAACGGGCGATCCGCGGTGAGCGGGGCGACCACTGCGCGAACGGCTGCATGCAGCGCCTTGCCGGCCGCGCTGAGCTTCTCCGGTCCGCGATAGTCGGCGGCCTGCGTCAGCGCTATCAGCTCGTACGCGAAGAGGGCGCGCGCTTTCTCGAGCATGGGGCCAAGCTTCTTGGCGGCCGGCGTTCCCATGCTGACCACGTCCTGGTTGTTCGCGTTCGTGGGGATGCTGCTCACGCTGGCCGAGTCGTTCAGGTTGCGGATCTCGGCTGCCAGGGCGGTGGTGATCATCTGCACGGCCATGAAGCCGTTGGACAGTCCCGCTTCCTCGCCGATCACCAGGAAGGGGGGAAGCCCCTGGCTGAAGTCCTCGTCGATGTAGCGTGCGAAGCGCCGCTCGGACAGCAGTGCGAGCTTGGGGATGGCGAGCCCGAGAATGTCACTCGAGAATGAGACGTGCTGGCCGTAGAAGTTTCCGCCGTGCAGCGTTGCCTCATCCTCTGCAAAGATCAACGGGTTGTCCGTGACCGAGTTGACCTCGACTTCCAAGATGCCCGCCACGAAGGTCAGCAGATCGCGCACGGCGCCCACGATCTGCGGCACGCAGCGAATCGAGTAAGGACTCTGCAGGTCCGTGTCGACGCGCACGACGTGCTCGGCGCCAGCGCGTGCCTCCACCAGTCCTTCCTGCAGCTCCTCGGGATCGAGCACCAGCTTGGACCCGGCGAGGAACGCGTTCAGGTTGCGAGTGGTCGCGACCTGACCGGGGTGCGGTCTGACCTGCGCGATCCGCTCGTCGAAGTGCTGGATGTTGCCGTGCAGCACGTCGCTCGCAAAGGCCGCGCACGCCTCCGCGAGCAGAGTGAGGTCCTGAGCGTCTTGCAGTGCCAGCGCGAAGATCGCGCTCATGACGCTCGTTCCGTTGATGAGCGCGAGCCCTTCCTTATAGGAGAGCTCGACGGGCTCGAGCCCGACGGTCTCCAGGGCTTTGCTCGCTTCGGTGAGCTCGCCCCGGAAGAAGACCTGCCCCTCTCCGAGCAGCGCCTGCGACATGTGTGCGAGCGGGCAGAGGTCTCCACTGGCGCCGACGGAGCCGGTCTCGGGGATGTAGGCCGCGATGTCCTCGTTCAGCAGCCCGGCGAGCGTCTCGAGCGTCGAGAGCCGGATGCCCGAGAAGCCCTTGCACAGCGAGTTCAGCCGGATCAGCTGCACCGCCCGGGTCACGTCGATTGGAAAGGGATCTCCGACACCGCCGGACAAGCTCTGGATCAGGTTGTACTGGGACTGCGCGGCCTTCTTGGGTGGGATCAGTCGGTTCACCAGCGGCCCGTAGCCCGTGGTGATGCCGTAGGCGACCTCCTCGCGCTTGACCAGGTCCTCCACGTGCGAGCGGGAACAGTTGATCGCCTCGGTCGCGTGCGGTGCGATCCGGACCTCGGCTCCGTGCCGGGCCACGTCGATGATCTGGCCGAGGTCGAGCAGATTGCCATCTACGTCGATTGATCGAAGTGCCATATCTGGCCTCCTGTGAGGATGATCTCGAGCACCCCTCTGCGTGAAAAGAGTAGGCGAATCTGAGCGGGATATCGCTCCGAATATTGGAGGAATTGGGCGTAATTTGGAATTCTGATCTACTTCTACCCAAAAAACGGAACGAACTCCTCATGTCGACTCTCGATGAAACAGACCGCAGAATCCTCGCTTTGCTCCAAGAGGACGCTCGACTGACGCAGGCCGAGCTCGCGAAGCGACTGGCCATGTCCCAGACCTCCTGCTGGCGACGGGTGCGCCAGCTCGAGGAGTCGGGGGTGATCGCGCGGCGCGTGGCGCTCGTGGACCCGAGGGCGGTGGATCTCACCGTGAGCGTGATCGCGAGCGTGAGTCTGACCGAGCACAGCGACGCGAACAGGGCATCCTTCGAGTTGCTCGTGGCCTCCCGTCCCGAGGTCGTGGAGTGCTACTCCATGACGGGCGATCGCGACTACATGCTGCGGGTCGTGGTCCGCGACGTGGAGGCCTACGACCGCTTCCTCACCACCCAGCTCCTGCACCACCCCGCCGTGGCCTCGGCCAGCTCGAGCTTCGCGCTGAAGCAGGTCAAGTACACCACCTCCCTCCCACTCGAGCTCGTCTAGGAGAGTGACCCAAGATTCCCTTATTGGCTAACTTGGGAGCGTGGGGGAAGAGGTCATGTTCAAGGCGTATGTGCCGCAGCAGGGCGAGCTGCTACCGGCGCACGTGGGGGAGGCTCTGGATCCATCGGATCCGGCGCTGTTCATCGACGATTTGGTGGAGTCGCTGGATCTGCGGCGGTTCGAGAAGCGGTATCGCCGGCGTGGAGAGCGAGCCTTCCCGCCTCGGATGCTGTTGAAGCTGTGGCTTCTGGGGGCGGTCGTGGGCGTGTACAGCGGGCGGGAGCTTGCGCGACGGCTGCACTACGACCTGCGGTTTCGCTACCTCGCGGCTGGGCTACGACCGAACTTCCGGACGATCAACCGATTCCGGGACCGTCACCACAGGGACTTCCGAGAGGTGTTCTTGCAGACGCTGAAGGTGGCGCAGGCGATGGGGCTTGTGAAGCTCGGGCAGGTGGCGGTAGACGGCACGAAGATCCGGGCGAACACGTCGCGGTCCAAGGCGATGAGCCACGCGCGGATGCTGGAGGCGGAGGATCAGCTGAGCGACGAGATCGAGCAGATCGTGGCGCAGATGGACGAGCTCAACGCTGCGGAAGAGCAAGAGCACGGGGACGACGATGGCGGAGGTGGGCTTCCAGAAGAGCTACAGCTGCGCGAGCGACGACGGGAGCGGATCCGAGCGGCCCGGGAGCAGCTGGAGCGGGAGAAGGGGGAGAAGCTCGAAGCGAAGCACCAGAAGAGCTTCGCGGACCCCGAAGCGAACATGATGAAGACCGAGGGATCCTTGCAGTCCTGCTACAACGCGCAGCTGGCGACGAGTGAGGACGGCCTGATCGTGGCGAACGAGCTGACAGAGAAGGCCAATGACTACGAGCAGTTGGAGCCCATGGTCGAGGCAATCGAGACGAACACGAGTCAGCGAGCGGAGATTCTGCTGGCCGACAACGGGTACCTGAGCGAGTCGAACCTGAAGGCGTTGGAACGGCGGGGACAACAGGCGTTGATCGCGGTCCGCGGGCGGAAGTCGTCCCGCTGGCCCAAGGGAGCCCGGGCGCAGCGGATGCACCGGATCTTACGACTGCCCTGGGCCCAGCAACGCTACGCGCAGCCGGAAGACCCAGGCGGAGCGGCCGTTTGCCGAGATCAAGGCACGACAGCGGTTTCGGCGCTTCATGCTGCGCGGCCAGGAGAAGGTGACGGGAGAGTGGGACCTGGTGTGCTCGGGCTTCAACGTGATGGCGCTCTGCCGAGCGCAGATGGCGTGATCGGGCGGGTGCGGACCCGTTTCGCGCACGTCAGGCCCTGGATCTGACGCATATCTGTGTAGATCGACATCTACCGGCTACCTCGGACCCCCGTTGGCCCGTACATCGCTCCACGTCCAGTTGGGGGCCCTCGCTACAATCACCTCCGCCCACCCGAATCTTGGGTCACTCTCCTAGCAGGCTGCGGAGAAAGTGACTGGGTTGGGCGGGACGCCTCTGACGGGAGGCGTGCCGAGCAGGGAGAGGGATCGCCGTTCCCGGTACGAACCGGTTCGGTGTCGCACGGGTAGATCTTGCGGGATCATGAGCTATGTCGCCTCCAACAGGTTGCGGATACGGACCAGGTTGTAGGCCGCAGCAGTGAAGGTGAAGACCCAGCCGACCCGATCCGTGCCCCGGTGCCGGGTCTTGCGCATCAAGCCCACCGTCTTCATCCAGCCAAACACCTCCTCCACCCGTTTGCGGAAGCGCTGGCTCACCTCGTAGCCCGGGTGTCCTGTGGTCCTTCGATCGATCGCGCTTCGGCGGTTCGTCGTGTTCTGTGCCACGTGCGGGGTAACGCTCCAGGCCCGAAGCGCCTGCACAAAGCTCTTGGCGTCGTAGCCCTTGTCTCCAGCCAGGGTGATCCGGCGAGCGCCCCCCAGACCCAGCACCATCTCGAGAGCCGCTTCGCGCTCCGCATACCCCGACGCCTGAGTGAGCTTCGCCGCCACCACCAGGCCGTTGCGGTTCTCCGTCACGACGTGTCCCTGATACGCGAGCCGCGCGCCCTGGCCCCTCATCCCCGCCAGTCGGGCGTCCGGATCCGTCCTCGACGCATGCGTCTGGTTGCTCCGCTTCTCGCCCCGGAAGTTGACCGTCGGGTTGCCCGGGTCGTCATCGTCCCTGCGCTTCTCGTCCTTGCGCACGAAGCTCTTCTGGCTCGCCCACGCCTCGATCAGCGTCCCGTCCACCGTGAAGTGCTCCGATGACACCAACCCCTCCGACTCGGCCTGCGCCAGCACGGCCTCGAAGAAGTGCTGGGCAATCTCGCCCTGCAGTAGCCGTTCCCGATTCTTGGTGAATACCGTGGCGCTGAACACCTCGTCGTCCAGCTCCAGGCCCACGAACCAGCGGTAGAGCAGGTTGTACTCGATCTGCTCGATCAGCTGGCGCTCGCTCCGGATCGTGTACAGCACCTGCAACAGCAGCGCCCGCAACAGCTGCTCCGGCGGAACCGACGGCCGGCCGACCCCTTTCGCGTAGATCACATCGAAGCGTCGCGACAGCTGCTCGAGCGCTGCGTCCACCAGTCGCCGGATCGCTCGAAGCGGATGGTCCTCGGGAATCCGGGACTCCAGCGATACGTAGCTGAACATCCCACCCTGGAGCGTCTGCGGTCCTCTCACACCTCCCCCTTGGGGCTTCCCTCAAGGTACCCTTCGAGGAGTAGTTTTTCAGCAGCCTGCTAGGCGGTCGGCGTCCGCAGCAGCAGCGCGACGGCTCCACTTCGACCTCCACTCAAAGGGTGTTGATCTCCAGTTCCCACGGGGCCAGAGTGGAAGCGGGAAGGACAGGGACCGGTGTGAGCATCCTCGAGACCATCGAGAGCGTGAGGGCTTTTCTGGAGCGCAACGAGCGCGTCTCCCTCCGCGTCTTGAAGCGGGAGTTCGAGCTCGACGACGAAGCCCTCGACGAGCTGGTCGAGGAGCTCGTCGACGTGCAGCAGGTAGCGGCTCGCAAGGGCGTGGTCCTGTCGTGGGTCGGTGCTGTCCCTGCCAAGACGGTCGCCGAGGAGCCGGAGACTCAGGCAGCTCCGACGGCTACGCCGCAGGTGTCTGCGTCCCCCCAAGTCGCCGAGGGCGAGCACCGCCAGCTCACCGTGATGTTCTGCGACCTGGTCGGCTCGACTGAGCTCTCCGAGCGTCTCGACGCCGAAGCCCTGTCCGAAGTGGTGGCCGCCTATCAGAAGACCTGCGCCGCGAGCGTCGAGAGCTTCGATGGATACATCGCCCAGTATCTCGGCGACGGCGTGCTCGTCTACTTTGGCTACCCGCTCGCGCACGAGGACGACGCGATGCGTGCGATCCACGCAGCCTTGCGCATCGCCGGGGAAGTTCCAGGACTGAACAGCCGGCTGGTCGAAGAACACGCGGCGTTGCGTGAGCATCCGCTGCAGATCCGCGTTGGAATTCACACGGGCTCGGTCGTCGTGGGCGAGCTGGGAGGTGGCGAGAAGCGCGAACGACTTGCGCTCGGTGACACCGTGAACATCGCGGCGCGGGTCGAGGGGGAGGCCGAACCGGGCTCGATCGTCGTGAGCGGCGCGACGCGGCACCTGGTACGGGGCGCCTTCGTCTTCCTGGAGCTTGGCGAGCGTTCCCTCAAGGGAATCGAAGGGCCGGTCGCCCTCTTTCGCCCTGTCCAAGCGACAGGTGTGCAGAGTCGGCTCGCGCTGGCCGGCGCCTCGGGGCTTACACCGCTGGTCGGCCGCGAGCAGCAGGTCGGACTCCTGCTCGAGCGCTGGGACGAGGCCGTGGCGGGACGCGGCCAGGTGGTCTTGCTGTCAGGCGAGGCGGGGATGGGCAAGTCGCGTCTGATCGAAGTGATGCGTGAGCACGTCGCGGACGAGCCCCATACCTGGATCGAATTGCGCGGCTCGGCCTACCACCAAAACAGCGCTTTCCACCCCGTGATCGAGCTCATCGAGCGGACGGTGATGTTCACGGATACCGATTCGTCCGAGGAGCGCGTGGCGAAGCTCGCGCGAGGGCTCGGCTACTCGGGCTTTCCTACCGACGAGATCCTCCTGCTGATTGCCGAACTCCTCGGTCTACCCCCGCCCGAGAACTTGCCACCGCTGGCGCTCAGCCCCGACGCGCGGCGAAAGAGGATTCTGGAGACCCTCGCGGTGTGGCCGGTCGCGCTCGCGCAGCGGCAGCCCATGATGATGATCGTGGAGGATCTGCACTGGTACGACGCTTCCAGTCTGGAGACCATAGGGATGGTGATCGAGAAGGTCCCCGCGGGTCCGATTCTCTTCATCGCCACCTTCCGCCCAGAATTCGAACCACCCTGGCCCAGCCGCGCGCGGCTGATGCATCTGCCCCTCCAGCCGCTGACTCCCAAGCAGAGCGAGGCGATGGCCCGCCACCTCACGGGCGGCAAGCAGCTGCCGCTCAAGGTGCGGGAGGAGATCGTGGCCAAGACTGACGGTGTACCTCTCTTCGTGGAGGAGCTCACGAAGAGCGTCTTGGAGTCGGCCCTGGTGGTGGAGAGCGATGAGCGCTACGAGCGGAGCGATCCCCTGCCGGGTTTTGCGATTCCCCCGACCCTTCGCGACTCGCTCACGGCGCGACTCGATCGGCTCGGGCCTGCAAAGGAGGTGGCACAGCTCGCGTCAGTGCTCGGACGCGAGTTCTCTCACGATGTGCTCCAGATCGTCTCGCCCTTGGAGCCTGCAGCGCTGGATCAGGCCTTGGGGGAGCTGGTCGGTGCGGGCCTTCTGTACCAGCGAGGCATCCCGCCGCTCGCGACCTATATCTTCAAGCACGCCCTGATCCAGGACGCGGCCTACCAGTCGCTGCTCAAGAAGACGCGGCGCGAACACCACGCGCGGATCGCAGAGGTGCTCGAGGAGCGTATGCCGGAGCGTGCCGCGGCCGAGCCCGAGGTCGTGGCGCGCCACTACGACGAGGCGGGGCTCGCCGCAAGGGCGATCGCGTTCTACGAGCGGGCGGGCCAGCGGGCGACCGAGCGGTCGGCAAACGCCGAAGCGATTGAGCAGCTCTCGAAGGGGATCGAGCTCCTTCGTACCCTCCCGGAAGGCCCCGATCGAGACCGCCGCGAGCTCCAACTCCTGCTCGCCCTCGGGGCTCCCTTGCAAAGTGCCCGCGGTCAGGGACGCGCCGAGGTCGAGGAGACCTATGCTCGGGCGCTCGCGCTCTGCCGGCAGCTCGGCGACCCGCCGGAGCTGTTTCAGGCGCTCTCGGGACTGCAGATCTTCTATAGGAACCAAGGGCCGGTCGCGCGCGCCATCGAGCTCGGCGCGGAGCTGCTCGATCTCGCGAAGCGGACGGGCGAGACCTCCCACGTCTTGCTCGCTCACTCCGCCCTCGCCCACTCCCTCTTCCCCCGCGGGGACTTCTCCAAGGCGCTGGAGCACTGCGAGCAGGCACTCGCTGTCTACGACCCGAGCGAGCATCGCTCGCTCGGATACGTCTACGGGCTGGATCCGGGGATCAGCTCGCTGAACCTCTCGTCGTGGGCTCTCTGGCAGCTCGGCTATCCAGAGCGCGCCTTGCAGCGGAGCGATCAGTCGATCGAGCTGGCGCGGGAAGGCACCCATCTGTTCAGCATCGCCTCCGCCCTCGTCTATGCCGCAGTCATTCATCTCCTACGCGGGGAGCCCCCGGCAACGATGGAGCGGGCCGAGGAAGCGATCGCCATCTCGACGCAGCATGGTTTGCCGGTCTGGTTGGCCTTCGGGCTACTCCTGCGCGCCTGGGCTCTCTCTCGCGTCGACGACGCGGAGGGCGCCGGCCGCACGATCGGCGAAATGCAGCACGCCGTGGCCCAGACGCAAGGAACGGGCAACGTCCTGTCCATTCCGGGTCCCCTCGGCCTGGCGGCGGAGACGCTCCGCAGGGTCGGGCGGCTGGAGGAGGCGCTGGGTTCCGTCAACGTTGGGCTCGCCCGGTCGGCCGAGGGACACGTGCCCTTCTGGGACGTGGAGCTCCAACGGTTGAAGGGAGAGATCCGGCTGGCGCAGGACCCCGCCGCGGTCGAGGAAGCCGAGAGCCTCTTCCTCCGAGCCCTCGAGATCGCGAAGAGCCAGGAGGGGAAGTCCTTCGAGCTCCGCGCGGCCACGAGCCTCGCCCGGCTCTGGTCCGGGCAGGGCCAGAAGGACGAAGCCCGCGAGCTCCTCGCTCCAATCTACGACTGGTTCACCGAAGGCTTCGACACGCAGGACCTGAAGGACGCAAAGGCGCTGCTAGAGGAGCTGGCATAGGCAGTTCGGATCAGACGCCGGCGACCTGCCTGTAGAGAGCGCGCATGTTCCGGGCCGATGCTGCCCACGACATCTCGCGAGCTCGCGCTAGGCCGAGCGTCCGGAGCTGGTTGGCGAGCTCGGTGTCCATCAGGACACGTCGAAGCGCGTCCGAGAGCGCATCGACGTCGCTGGCGTCCGTGAGGAGCGCGGCTTCACCCGCGGCCTCGGGGAGCGAGGCCGCCCGCGAGGAGACGACCGGCGTGCCGCACGCCATCGCCTCGAGCACCGTGAGTCCGAAACCTTCGTAGAGGCTCGGCACGGCACACACGCGCGCCGCGCTGGTGAGCGCGACGAGGTCTGTATGGGATACGGACTCGAGGCGAGTGACACGTTCCTGCATCTTCGTCGCGCGAATCGTGTCCTGGACTGCGGGCTCCGCGTCCGCGGGCCGCCCGACCAGGATGAGGCGAACGGCGTCGAGCGGCGCCACCGCGCGCACCAGGGCCTCGAAGTTCTTGCGCGGCGTCACGATGCCTATCGAGATCACGTAATCGCCGTGCTTCGCCCGGAGCTTCTCCACTTCCACCGGTGACGCCGGCGCATGCGCATCTGCATCGACCCCGAGCAGAACGGGATGGACCCGGTCCTGGGGGAGCCCGTACTCCTCGCGGACCTCGCTGGCCGTGAACTCGCTGTACGTGACGACGTGGTCCGCGCGCTCGACGGCCTCGCGGATGCGACGGCTGCGGCGTGCGTGCCAGCGCTCGCTCACCCACTGAACGTTCCGCACGGCGTTCAGGTCGTGCACCGTCACGAGCTTGGTGATGCGCGGCGTGCGGGGCACGTATATGCCCATGGAGTGCAACACGCGGTCGCCGGCCAGCAGAAGGGCGTTCAACGGATCCTGCAGCACGCGAATGTGTGCGTTGGGTGCGTCTGGCCGGAACAGGTGACCCTTGCGCCAGCGCGAGAGCCGGTAGCAGAGGTGGTAGCGCGTCTCGGGGTCGAGCTGCAGCAGCTCGCCGACGATGTGTCGGATCGCTCCACCGATTCCGCCGTACGGGGGTCTGCCCGCCGCCGAGCTGACCTCGAGCGCGATCATCCACCACTTGATACCGGAAAACCCTCGGGCCTGCTGGAGCACGGCTCGTCCGTACGGGCACCGGACGGTATGCTTCGTCGCCCGTGCCCGACAAGCAGATCGCACCCTACGGAGCCTGGAAGTCGCAGATCACCACCGAGACGCTGGTGCAGCGCACCGTCGAGCTCGGCGAGGTGCGCGCATCCGATCAGGACCTCTACTGGATCGAGGCGCGCCCGATGGAGAGCGGTCGCAGCGTGGTCGTGCGGTGCTCGGCCGACGGTGCCATCGCCGACGTGACGCCGACCGGCTACAACGCCAGGACGCTGGTTCACGAGTACGGAGGCGGCGCCTACACCGCGACCGGCAGCACCGTGTTCTTTGCGAACTTCGAAGACCAGCGCGTGTACCGGCAGCGGGTCGGAGGCAGGCCCACACCCATCAGCCCGGAGCCGGACCGCCCGCGCGCTCTTCGGTACGCCGACTTCGAGCTCTCCCCCGACGGGAGTCGCCTCTACTGCGTCCGCGAGACCCACTCCGAAGGGGCCGAGGCACGAAACGAGATTGTTTGTCTCTCTGCAGGCGGATCGAGCGAGCCCGTCGTGCTGGTGGGCGGACATGACTTCGTCTCGTATCCACGGCTGAGCCCCGATGGTCGTCACCTGGTCTGGACCACGTGGGACCATCCGCAAATGCCCTGGGACGGGACCGAGCTCTGGATCGGCGAGCTCGTTGCGAAGGGGAGCTCTTCCCGGGGCGAGTCGAGTGGACTCGGGGATGTTCGCAAGCTGGCTGGCGGCAGCGACGAGTCGATCTACCAGCCGACGTTCAGTCCCGACGGTGTGCTGCACTTCGTCTCGGACCGGAGCGGCTGGTGGAATCTCTACCGCTGGGTGGACGGAGAGGTGCAGCCGCTACTCCCGATGGAGGCCGAGTTCGGTCGCCCGCAGTGGGGCTTCGCTGGCGCGACCTACACGTTCCTTCCTGACGGGCGGCTGGTCTGCAGCTGGGGCGCGAAGGGGATCGAGCACCTCGGTCTGCTCGAGACTGCGGGCCTGCGCGAGCTCGACACCCCGTTCGTGAGCTTCGGACGCATCACGGCGCGGGAGTCGGGCGGCTCCCCAGTGGTGTCGCTGGTCGCCGCCTCGCAGACGAGCTCCCCGGCCGTCGTGTCGATCGAGGTGCCGAGCGGACGTGTCCACGTGATCAAGCGCTCGCAGGACGCGGAGCAAGACCTGGACTCGATCTCGGTGCCCGAGAGCATGGAGTTCCCGACGGGGGGCGGCCTGAACGCGCACGCCTTCTTCTACGGTCCCCAAAGCGCGGGCTTTGTCGGACCGAGCGAGGCCAAACCCCCACTCATCGTGATGAGCCACGGCGGGCCCACCGGCGCTACCTCGAGCGCGCTCAGGCTCAACATTCAGTACTGGACTAGTCGCGGTTTCGCGGTCGTCGACGTGAACTATGGCGGGAGCACGGGCTACGGGCGCGCCTATCGTGAGCGGCTGCGCGGGAACTGGGGCGTGGTCGACACGGAGGACTGCATCCGCGCGGCGCAGCATCTGGCCGCGCAGGGCCGCGTGGACGGCGCGCGTCTGGCCATTCGCGGTGGCAGTGCTGGCGGCTACACCACCCTATGTGCGCTGACGTTTCACGACGTCTTCGCGGCGGGCGCGAGCCACTACGGAGTAGCCGATGCGGAGGCGCTCGCGCGCGACACTCACAAGTTCGAGTCGCGCTACCTGGACTCGCTGATCGGGCCCTACCCGGAAGAGCGCGCCCGCTACAGGGAGCGCTCGCCCATCCACTTCGCCGAGCAGCTCTCCTGCCCGCTGCTCCTGCTGCAGGGGCTCGAGGACGCGGTCGTCCCGCCCCAGCAGGCGGAGGTGATGGTGGAGGCCCTGCGCAAGCGAGGTCTGCCTTATGCCTACCTCGCCTTCGAGGGGGAGCAGCACGGCTTTCGCCGGTCCGAGAACATCGTCCGCGCGATCGAGGCGGAGCTCTTCTTCTACGGGCGCGTGTTCGGGTTCGAGCCGGCCGATCCGATCGAGCCCATCGAGATCGAGAATCTCTGAAGCGCGGGCTGGCCCGGGGCTTGTCTTGCCCCCTGCCGCCCGGCACCTTACTCCGGGTCGGAGAGGTGACCGAGTGGCTGAAGGTGCTCGCCTGCTAAGCGAGTGTGGGGCAACTCACCGAGGGTTCGAATCCCTCCCTCTCCGCCAGCAGATCCTGAGTTCCAGCAGGAGAGATGGCCGAGTGGTTTAAGGCGCACGGTTGGAAACCGTGTGTGCGTTTACGCGTACCGTGGGTTCGAATCCCACTCTCTCCGCCAATTTGCTACGTTTCGCGTTCCTCGGGCCGGGCTGCCCGGGGACAGGACTGGCCGAGCGCCCGTAGCTCAGTTGGATAGAGCGCCAGGTTGCGGACCTGGAGGTCACACGTTCGAATCGTGCCGGGCGCGCCAGATTCCGCCTGCCGTGTGTCTGCATGGCCCGGCCACCTGCTCACCCAGTAGGTGGGGACACCAGCAGACAGGAGCTGTGAGGCGTAGGTGTGCTGAAGTTGGTGGATCGGTTCCACCTCAAGGTGCGGATGGCGCGTCGCGTGGTGAGGCCAGCGACGGAGACGCCGAGGGCGCAACTCAGCTCAAGTCGGGTCGACGCCGTGACAGCAGATAGGCCGTTCCGCCGGGCACGCCGAGAGCGATGAGCGCGTAGATGACCGCGATCAGGGGAGCGGGGAGGTCGCCAGGAGCGGGCCACTCGTAGCGCAACGAGTACAAGATGAGATTCAACAGTACGTACGGTGTGGCCACCCTGTCGAGGATGGCGTCGACGATGGCGCGGTGGGCCGGCTCCTGGGTCGCGATCTCGCGCGGTGTGAAGCCACCGGAGACCAGCTTGCGGTAGCGGGCGTGGGCGGGCGGGTCCATGCCAATCATGCTGGGCGGGGCCAGCTCGAGCTCCTCGCGGATGGGATCCTGGATCACGACGCTGGGGGTCGATGCGAACAGGCGATGGTTCTTGGAGACCCACTTGATGTCCTCGTACTTCGACAGGATCCAGTAGCCGGGTCCGGGCTCGTCCGGGGCTTGGCGGTCGGTCAGCCCCCGACGGCAGTAGCGAACGGCCACTTCCGCCCCGCGTGACGTTGCAGACCAGAGGGCTTCCGCGAACCGTCTAGCTGGATCACTACCTGAAAAGGCAATGCCTTGTGTAATTGGCGGCTTCGTTCGCGGTCCAATCGCCTTTTGGTTTTTCCGCCATGTTCGTGCACCAGGCGTCGCTGCCAACCTCAGGTGAGCAGCCTGCTGTCAGGGCTGAGATGCATAGCGCAAGGAACGCAGCCAAGAGGAGATTGCCGGAGTCGTGCATGGAAGCAGAGTAGCTCGTGCCACCGCGGGCGTCGGTGTGGCAGTGGTAGCGACGCCAGTGCAGGGTGGCTCTACGGTTAGAATCCACAGCGAGTGGCGAGAAAGGCCGCTAGACGGAGCACGCCGACACGCATGACGTCTTACCTCTCTCGCGATGAGAGCGATGTAACGTCTGCTGTTCCTGGAGTCTGCAACTGTCGTCCACGTCCTTGTCCACAGGACATGCTGCCGGTGTACCATCGGCCGCGGTGCACATGGCCATGCCCCCGCCGTGTGTATGCAGGATGCTGCGTAGCGGACCCTTTCGTTCAGCGGGCTCGTGGATGAAGGGACGAATCTCGTTGCCGTCGACGCCGCTGACGGGCCGCAGACTGCCGAGCTCCTCGACAAAGACCGCGTCGATCCCCGACTCTAGCTCGCCAATGAAGTCGATGATCTCTTCGTAGAGAGAATCGGGACCTGCGGTCGTTTGCTCGTCCAGGGTGGCTTCGAAACCGCCCACGGCTTCGAGCAGCCGGGGGTCGAGGCGGGGACCGCTGGCGAGCGTGAGCTTCGGGTCTCCGAGCTTGCCAGGAAGTCTGGGTGAATGTGCGGACACGTCGTTCCTCCTTGCCGTACGCGGGCTGCCCCAAGAATGGCGGGGGGAACCGGGCCGGGAAGGGCCTTTTGGGGGGACATGAGGCGAAAGTGTGGGTGCCGAGTTGGCACTAGGTCTGATTGCAGCGGCAGCTGTATGGTGAGGCTATGGCCGCGGAATCCTCTCCCTTCCATGCGGGCGAGCAGCAGGTGCAGGAGCGGCTCGGTATCCGCAACGAGATCGAGCCCTGGGCGCGCAAGGTGGTACGCGGGCATCTGCCCGACGAGCACCGCAGGTTCTACGCTCGGCTCCCCTTCATCGTGGCGGCGGCGCGCGACGAGCGCGGTCGCCCTTGGGCTACGCTCCTGGTGGGGGAGCCGGGCTTCGTGCGCTCGCCGGATGCGAGAACCCTGGCCATTGACGCTCGGCCCGCAGCGGGCGATGCCCTCGAGGACGCGCTCACCAGCGGCGTCGACGTGGGCTTCCTCGGGATCGAGCTCGCGACGCGGCGCCGTAACCGCATCAACGGGCGGGTCTCTGCGCCCGGCGCCGGGGGCTTCGAGGTCGCCGTCGACCAGACCTTCGGGAATTGCCCTCAGTACATCCACGAACGCAAGTGGCGGCGCGAGGGGACCGGGACCACCTCGGTGCGGCGTACCCACGACCGGTTCTCCCCGGAGCTGCGCGCATGGATCGAGGGCGCCGACACGTTCTTCATCGCGACCGGGCATCGGGGAGACGGCGAGAGCCCCACCTTCGGCATGGACGCCTCGCATCGGGGTGGCGAGCCAGGCTTCGTGCGGGTCGAGGGCGAGAGGCACCTCGTCTTTCCCGACTATTCGGGGAACGGCCACTACAACACCATCGGCAATCTCGTGATGGATCCCCGGGCGGGCGTCCTGTTCGTCGACTTCGAGCGCGGCAGTCTGCTCCAGCTCACCGGCCGGGTCCGGATCGACTGGGACTCTTCGGAGCTCGAGCGTTTCCCAGGCGCGCGGCGGCTGGTTCACTTCGAGCTCGATGAATCCGTGGAGCTCGAGCAAGCGCTCCCGGTGCGCTGGGAAAAGGCCAGCGGCTCCATCCGATCGCTGCGCCTGGTCGAGAAGATCCGAGAGAGCGACGAGGTTACCTCCTTCGTCTTCGAGTCCCGGGACGGAGGCCCCCTGGCTGACTTCAAGGCCGGCCAGCATCTCCCGATCGAGCTCGAGGCCACGGAGCAAGGGTGCGGCGTCTCGCGCACCTACTCGCTCTCGAACGGCCCGGGACAGGGGCGCTACCGGATCTCCGTGAAGCGCCATCCCCTGGGTGTCGCTTCGCGCTGCCTGCACGACCACATCGAGGTCGGAGCCATCCTGAGCGCACGTGTGCCGGCGGGCGACTTTATGTTCGATCCGTCGAGCCCGCGCATGGTCGTGTTCGTGAGCGCGGGCGTAGGTCTTACTCCGCTGGTGAGCATGCTTCACGAGCTCGTCGGCAGCGGTGGCAGCCGGCGCGTCTGGTTCGTGCACGGCGCTCGCGACGCGCGCAATCACGCCCTCGCGGACGAGGTCCGCGGCCTGGCCTCGCGCGCTCCCAACGTGCGGCTCCATGTGGCTTACAGTCGGCCGCGTCCAGAGGACGAGCTCGGCCGCCACTATGACAGCGCCGGCCGGGTCGACGGCGCGTTACTGGAGAAGCTCGTGCCCGGACTCGACGGGGACTTCTACTTGTGTGGGCCGTCGGGCTTCATGGCGTCGGTGCAGGAGCACCTGGAGTCTCGAGGCGTCCCCCTCGCGCGCATCCGAAGCGAGACCTTCTGACGCGGAGCCTGAAGCGTCTGGTGGCTCCTAGCTGGCGGGGGTCGACTGCGTTTGCTGTTCAGGCGAGGAAGTGGTGACGTACAGCAGGCACCCGTTCCGCGTCGAGATGGTGTGTTCGGTTCCGCGGTCGTGACGTACGTAGTCGCCGACGCCAAGGTCGAGGTCCCCATCGCGCAGATCGCCGCTCGCGACGAAGCACTCTTCCGGGCCGGGGTGGACGTGGGTCGGGATCGATGCACCCGCGTCCAATCGAAGCAGGATCGTATGGCGGCCGCTCACGGGGTCGGACCAGAGGTGTGAGACCTCTACACCCGGGACGCCTGACGCATGCCAGCTTCGCCGAGCGACGGGCATTAGCGCAAGACGGCGTTGCCGCGCGCGCTCGAGCACGCGCTCCTTGAGGCCGGGCGGCGGATCGCTCAGCGGACCGGCGAGCACGAGCTCAGCGACGGCCGGTCTCAGGCGGGCCACCTCTTCGCGGCAAGCGGTGCAGCTTCCAAGGTGCTCCTCGAAGCGCGATGTCTTGGCCACCCGCATGCCCTCCAGGACGTAGAGCGCAATGCGGTCGCGCGCCCCTTCGTCGAGCTCGCGATGAGTGTTCGTTCGCATAGATCAGACCTCCGCCAGTGCGCGGCGCAGCGACGATAGCCCCAAGCGGATCCGCGACTTCACGGTTCCCAGCGGCTCTCCGAGCGCCGCGGCTACCTCGGAGTGACTGAGGCCGCCGAAGTAAGCCGTCTGGATGGCCACCCGCTGCTCTCGCGGCAGCGAGCCCAGTGCCGCTCGGACCTGCGCACAGCGTTCCGTGTGCACGACCGCTGCCTCTGGAGTCGGCGGTGGTCCCTCCAGACTCGCCAACGTCTCGAGAGCACGGTGCTTCTCGCCTCTACGCGCCCGCGAGCGCAGCAGATCGATCGCCTTCGAGCGGGCTATGGTCAGGATCCACGCCATCGGGCTGCCCCGTGCCGGCTCGTAGGTCGCCGCACGCGACCACACGCTCAGGTAGGTGTCGAGGGTTGCCTCCTCCGCGGAATCGCGGTCGCGCAGGATGCCAAGCGCCAGGCCGAACACGCGAGGGCTGGTCTGGTCGTAGAGCTCCGCTAGGGCCGACTCATCCCCTCCCGCTAACCGGTCGAGCAGCGCAACATATTGGGTCTCCGCAGGCGGCATGGGGGGGGACGAGATCTCCAGACAGGAACCCTATCAGGAGAATACGCTCGGCGCCGCCGATTGGATCACCTCGAGCGGGCCTCCGGAGGCGCCCCGGGGGCCCAAACACACCCCGCGGGCCTCGAAGCGCCTCCGTCGGCAGACATCGTGAGTCGGATTCGCCCCCAGGCCCACCTGATCTGCCCGTCTCCAGAGGAGCTCTGCAGGGGTGACTCACTTCCATCTACGAGACGAGATTGAAGATCGGATCACCGTGTTTGGAAAGCGTGTCTAATCCTTGGGTCGCAACGTCAGCCGGTGATCCCGGACCGACGTCTCGACGACGAGGTCCCCGGCCCTCGTGGTCAGGCGCGCATCCCCCTCAACGCGCCACCGGTTGGGGTCGTCCAACCCGGTGATGCGGAAGCGCGTCGGCCGCCCCAGGACTTCGTCGCTCTGCGGATGGAGTCGAAGGTGCAGAGCGTCTTCCTCCCAGCGAGCTTCGGCCAGCGCCAGCGTGGGGAAGTCGACGCCTTCGACGAGACCGGGCTGTTTCGAGAGCGGCGCTTCGGACACGCGGGCCCAGGCGCCCGGGCTCACGACCTCGGCGGCGGCGAGGAAGCCGTTGTACTGGCCGCGTGGGTACTCTTCGGCAAGTCCCAGGCCCCAGGTGAACTCGCCTCGGGCGCGATCCCACGTCGGCTCGTAGTTCGCCTCGAGTTCGCTGCGGATGGCGGCCTCGAGCTGGTCGAGGCCCCACTCACGCGAGAGAAACCACGTGATGGCGTTGATTCGGTGTCCCCCCAGGTTGGTGATCCCGTCGCTCGAGATCCCGCCAGTAGCGGCCGCAGCGTCGAAGAGACGCCGGGCCTCCTCCGGGACCTGGGGCGCCAGATAAAAGCAGTACGTCATCGCAAACGTGACGGGAAGACGGTGGTGAACCTTCAGGATCGGGTCGTAGTAGGCCGTGACGACGCCCGGGACGTCGGCCTGGTCGAGACCCAGATACGCCCGCCGCGCGTGGGCCCACCATGGATCGAAGGCCGCCTTGTGAAACTCCGTCCCGTGTCGGTTGTCGTGGAGCCTCAGACCGAGGCCGGCGCCGCTCAGTCAGAGGGGCCAGACCTTCGTGTTCTCGCAGTGACAGCCCTGCGGCCGTTCCTTCCACTGGTCCGTCAGGTGCGAGGCGATCGTCGTGTGCGACCAGCGGAAGGTGTGCTCGCCGTCTCGGATCATATCGAACGGCACATTCCAGCGATCGTCCGTCGCGATCATGGACCGCAGCCCCAGGAGCACCAGGAAGAAGCCCTTGTAGAAGAGCATTCCGTCTGCGGCAATGGGGTCCATCTGGATACCCCAGGGCTCGACACCATTTGCCGTCCAGCCGGGCACGTCGTAGTTCCCCCAGAGTTCAGCGGGAATCAGGAGTCGATAGACGTCGGGGTAGTCGGCACGGTCCGGGTCGTGACCGAACTGGGTGAGCCAGTCGTTCGCTGACCACCAGCCGGTGTGACGCTCGATCAGTTGATCGAGCACGGCGACATAGGGTTCGCGCCACGCAGGGGTCGTCTGCGCCATGAGCCCCATCGCATAGCTCGAGTCGGTGAGATCGAAGCGGGGCCACGAGGCCATAGGCGGGTCGGACCGATCGTCCCAGTGCGGATGTGGTCGCCCCTCGCGGTTCCAATCGTCTGGCGTGTGGGCCTTCCTGTGCAGATACCGCAGCCATCCCAACGCTCGATCTGAGAGGTCTGTGTGATCACTCATGCAACAAGGCCACGACTAGATCTCCCGCCAATCCTCGTCTTGTTCGGACGCGTGGGCGACCTGATAGAGAAGCGCCTCATCGAAGTGCCTGCCTACCAACATCATGCCGACGGGCAAACCGTTGCTTTTCCCGCACGGCAACGAGAGCGCTGGATGGTGGGTAGAGTTGAAAGCCGAGGTGTTCGCGAGCGGTGTAAATGCGTTTTCCGTCACCACCTGGGGAGATGCATCGGCTGGTGGCAGCGGTGGTGCCTTCATGGGGGTCGTCGGCATGAGCAGCACATCCACCTCAGACGGTGTAAATGCGTTTTCCGTCACCACCTGGGGAGATGCATCGGCTGGTGGCAGCGGTGGTGCCTTCATGGGGGTCGTCGGCATGAGCAGCACATCCACCTCAGACAGCGCGGTGTCGTAAGCTCTGCGCAACAACGGTAGACGTTGCATCGAACGCGAAACATAGGTGTAACCGTGCCGTCTGCGCATGATCTCGCTGGTGATCAATACCGATTTGACATTCGCGGGTAGTTCGTCGGCGCGGTCTCGCCATCGACTTTGTCGTTCGATGAAGCTCTCGGGCACGATATCGGGTCGTTCGATCACGCACCCGTCCAGGTTGAACATAGAAGTAGTGATCGATTGCAGCGTGGCGAACGTGATACTGCCTGCACTTGAGTGCAGCGGTATCGAGATTTCTCCGACCTTCGCACCGAGGCGTCCCAGACGGTCCGCTGCGCCACGCACCTTCTGATCAACGTCGGCTTCAGAGGTGGGTCGACCAAAACCTTCTGTGACGATGCCGATCCGAATGCCGGTGAGATCGTGCTTGTCCAAGGCGGCGGTGTATTCCCGAATGCCCGAGTCGAGCTGGCGACTATCGACGCCGTCTGGTCCCGCCAATACCTCGAGCAGCAGCGCGTTGTCAGCAACGTTGGCCGTCATGGGTCCAGTGTGATCGATGTTGGGGTTCATACCCAGAATGCCGGTATACGGCACGAGGCCGTACGTGGGTTTCAGGCCGACAATGCCGCAAAATGATGCGGGCATTCGGATTGAGCCGCCCTGATCGCATCCGATTGCCATATCAGGATCGCCAGTCGCGACGACGACGCCGGAACCCGACGAGCTACCGCCGGCGCTGTGGGCGTTGTTATGCGGGTTGAGTACAGGTCCGGATGCGCTCGTATGGCTACCGCCCGAAAAGCAATAAGCTTCACACACGGTCTTGCCGATGATCGTGGCGCCGCCATCGAGCATGCGCGTGATGATTTCCGAATCCACATCGGGGATGTAACCATCGAGGATGCTGGTGCCGACCATGAGTGGCACTCCGGCGAGCAACAGATTGTCCTTCACGGCGACCGTACGACCGGCCAGCTTTCCGGTCGCAGAACCCACGATATTGGTGCGTACGTACCAGGCGCCCAATGGGTTCTCTGCCGCACTAGGATGGCGCCATTCACGCTCTGGCACGCGCGGTGCCGTCAACGGGATGTCTTCAATCGCGCTGGCGACGGTGAGGTTACCCTCTATTAGACCGACGTATTGTTCCGCGTCTTCGGTTGACATGCCGAGCGACGCCATCACGTCGGTAAGCTCCTCGATCGAAATGGATGTATCCATCCGCCCGGAATTAGTGCCCTTCACGCTCGCTCCTAGCCCTGCAAGCACTCATACATCGCACTGCCGAGGCTCGCGCCCCGCGGGTCGCCCACGATGTTGTTGTCCATCTGGTTCATCACGTAGGAGAAGCACAGGTGGGCGTGCGTATCGACGACGATGGTGGAGCCGCCCGCACCACCCCACCACAAGGTGTTTGCGTTCGGGCTCACGGGAATCATCTCGCTCGGGAACGCGTATCCCATGCCGAAGCGAACGGGTAGGCCGAGCACGGCGTCCATTCCGTCGGTCTGCTGCTCCAGCGCTCTGCGGCAACCCGCACCCGACAGGAGCTCCACCCCGAAGGCGAGGCCGCCGTTGGCCAGCGCCGTCTGCGCGCGCACGACGGAGCGTGCATTCCCGTGCCCATTCGCCGCGGGGATCTCCGCCTTCCGCCAACCATCGGTCCGCGTCCTTTCCGGGGTGATGTCCAAGTTGGCGAAGACCCGCCCCGGGATGGACTCCGGGTCCGCCTGCAGGAGTGGGGCTTCTTCCTTGGCGGGCACTAGATCTGCGATGCGATGAAAGTGCTTGGGATCCACGCCGACATGAAAGTCCGCGCCGACCTTCTCGGCCACTTCTTCTCGGAAGAACGTGCCGAAGGACTTGCCCGTCACTCGCCGCACCACCTCGCCTATCAGGTACCCCTGCGTGATCGCGTGGTAACCGCTCTGGGTGCCTGGCTTCCACCACGGCGCCTGGCTCGCGAGATCCGCGCAGGCGAGATCCCAGTCGTACAGCTCGTCGGTCTCGAACGGGCGGCTGAACCCGGGCAGGCCGGCGGAGTGGCTCAACAGGTGCCTCACCCGCACGTCTTCCTTGCCGTTGGCCGCAAACTCGGGCCAGTACTTCATGACCGGGGCGTCGAGATCCAGAAGCCCGCGATCGGCCAGCATCAGGGCAGAGAGGAAGGTCATCGTCTTGGTCGTGGAATACACGTTGATGATCGTATCTTCCTGCCAGGGCCGAGTGCTCTCCGCATCCTGAAAGCCGCCCCAGATGTCGACGACGAACTCACCCTCCAGGGTGGCCGCGAAGCAGGCACCTACGTCGCCGCGATCGCTGAAGTTCCTCTCGAAAGCGTCCTGCACCTTTCGAAAACGCTGCTCGCAACGCCCTTCGATCTGCATGTGTGACCTTCAGCCGTCGCCCTGGTCTGAGCTGTCCAGCTCCGCTTGACGAAGCGCGGTATCGCCCGGTTTTGCCGGCAAGTGCCAGGAGTCCCGGTTCTCGTTCGCTCCGTCGATCACGCGCTGGATCGACTCGAGCGAGTGCTCGTCCAGCTTCATGCCTGGTGCGTCGGATTCACCGCCGCCCGCTCGAAACTCGAGCACTTCCACGCCGGCCGGGCCTGCGGTGTACTTGTACGGGTGGCCGTTGGGCACGAAGAAACCGGAACCGGGCCCAGCCGCCGGTTGCCCAGGATGAGCTCGCCGGCCACCACGTAGTACAGGCAGTCTCCGAAACGCGGATGGCTGTGTCGAAAGAGCGGCAGGTTCGGGCCGAACCAGACGTGGTACAGGCTCATGCCAGTCGGACCGCCCTGTACGAATAGGGGTGTGGTGCTCGTACCCTGAGCGTAGGATTTGAGCATCTCGCCGATCTTCCGGCGCACGGGTTCCTCGCCGCAGTTCTCGGCGAGGGCGCCATACTCGAACCCGTCGGCGGCTTTGTCCACGTCAATCGCTTCGGGGCGGAACGACGGCTTGATCTCCGGGTTCTCCCAGATCTCGAAGGGTCCGCGCTCGGAGACGTAGCGCTTCTTCTCGTTCGGATTTAGCTGGTCGTACGGATCCTCGACTCGCTCGGCCATGGCAATCGGCTCCTGTCGGTATCTGATCAGCCTGGACGTTAAACCAGACCGCGCAGAGAGACAAGCCAGGGGGCGAACGGCGACTCGTCATGTCGGGGCGCCCCTATGGCAAGTGACAGGCGCTTGACCGCAGACTCCAGTTCGTGGCTATCTAGCGATGCACTGCTCACCAGAGGAGAGCCCCCATGCCTGCCAACCCGCCGGAGAACATGCCTCGCATCACACCCTATCTGCTGTACTGCGACGTCGACGCCGCCCTGGAGTGGTTGACTCGGGCCTTCGGCTTCCGGGAGCGCATGCGGCTGCCCGGGCCGGACGGGAAGGCAAACCACGCCGAGATGGAGCTGGCGGATGGTGTGATCATGATGGGAAACCCGGGCGGGGACTATCGAAACCCGAAGCAGCTCGGCCAATCGACGCAACAGATCTACGTCTACGTCGACGATGTGGACAAGCACTTCGAGCGTGCGAAGGGCGCCGGTGCGGTGATTCTCGCGGAGCTCGAGGACCAGTTCTACGGCGACCGCCGGTACGGCGCCGAGGACCTCGAGGGTCATCACTGGTACTTCGCGCAGCACGTCCGAGACGTCGCACCTGAGGACATGAAGCCGCCTGAATAGAGGCTGAGTCTGCGCAGATTCGCGAGCGAGCTCTGACTCACCTGTCGGGAGGGCCGTCCCGAGAACCGATGGCCGTACGTAATCTCTTCATTCTTGTGACGTGTCAGCTGATCTCGGCGTCCGGCTCCATCGTGCTCGTGACGCTCGGCGGGATCATCGGATCCGAACTGACCGACAATCAGACGCTGGCCACACTACCTGTATCGGTGATGGTCATCAGCCTCGCGGCCACAACCATACCTGCGACATTCCTGATGCGCGCGATCGGACGCAAGCTCGGATCTGCGCTTGCCTCGTTGTCGGCGGCCGTGGCGGCCTCGTTGGCAGCCTACGCAGTCTCGGTGTCTAGCTTCCCCCTGTTTGTCGTTGCGGCCTCAATCTTCGGCATCAACATGGCATTCGCGCAGCAATACCGGTACGCAGCAGTTGAGAGTGTCGAGCAAAGCCATGCCGGACGAGCGATTTCAATCGTACTGATCGGCTCAATTGGTGGGGCCTTTGCCGGCTCCGAACTCGTGAAACACGGGCAGTTCTTGATTGGCCATGTTCCCTATATAGGGTCGCTGGTCGCAGTGGCCACTTTGTACGTTGTCCAGTCGCTGCTCCTTCTTGCGCTCGGTCCTTTACGTGGTGAGGAGCACGACACGACAACACAATCCCAGAGACCACTGAGTCAGGTTGCCAGGCAATCCGTTTTTATCGTTGCAGTACTCGGCGGGACCGTCGCCTATGGAGCGATGACGCTGATCATGACTGCCATGCCGCTCAGCATGCACATCAATGACGGCTATTCTCTCGAGGAAACAGTCAATGTCATGCGGGCCCATGTTCTTGGCATGTACGTTCCGTCCCTGGTGTCGGGACTCCTGATCGAGCGACTCGGTACGGTCAATATGATGGCCGTGGGGGGCGTTGCGCTTCTGGCTGCGGCTTTGACTGGATTTCAGGGACAGTCGATCACGCACTACTGGTTTGCTCTGGTGCTACTCGGCGTCGGCTGGAATTTCCTCTACGTCGGCGGTACGACGATGCTCACGCTCACCTATTCGATGGCCGAGAGATTCAAAGCGCAGGCTGTCAATGACTTTGGCGTATTTGGTACATCGGCCGCCGCATCACTGCTCGCGGGAACCGTGATGTACTACTACGGCTGGTACACAGTGGTTCTGCTTCCGATCCCGTTGTTGCTGATCATCGTTGCGAGCCTCATGATCGTTCGCCGCGACCCCTTGGTTCGGGTTTTGTCTCGGTCGTGACATGCGGATCGCCGTCTACTGGTCCGCCCCCTGGTCGGACGGCATGAAGACGCTCCACGGCTTTTCGACCCACGGCTTCCCGAACTGTTTTCAGATGGGCCTGGGGGGCAAGGTATCCGAGCGCGGTGGCCTCAACAGCGAGACCTACACCCCCGGAGTGAATGCGTTCAACGCGGTGCTGGCCGAGTGGCGCGCGACCGGTGAGCTTCCGGGGCTGGAACTCGGCTGACTTCAGAGGAGCAGGTACGCTCGCCGTTCAGCACGTCCGATCGGGGCCCTACCAGCTGTTGCGCAGCTCGCGCAGCTTGAGGAACACGGTCCGCACGTCGGGCTGCTCGGGCAGGTCGGGGAACGCCTCGCGCAGTCTTGCGATTACAGTCGTGCTCTGCAGGCGGAAGAAGGTGTTGATCTCCTTCTCCAGCGCGAGCGTCGAGACAAGCGCGGCGCTTGGGTCCTGGCCGCGGATCTCGGCGAGCAATTGCTCGGCTCGTGCGTTGCCCGGCTCCCGATCCAGCGTAAACTCGAGGTTGTTCGAGATGTAGTCGTGCCCCGGGTAGATGAGCGTCTCATCCGGCAGCTTGGACAACTGCTCGGCAAACGTCTCGTAGAGCTGTTGCGGGTGCCCGCCGCCATGGCAGTTCCCGGCGCCGGCGTTGAACAGGGTGTCACCGGAAAACAGCGCGGGGACGTCCGTCTTTGAGAGCATGCAGACGTGGGCCATCGTGTGCCCCGGCGTGTCGAGGCTCTCGAGCTCAACGGTCTTCCCCACCGAGACGACGTCGCCGGCCGAGAGCCCGACATCCACGTCGGGAATCTTGTCCTTCGCGTTGGCGTGCGCGAGTAGCTTGGCTCCGGTCGCGCGTATCAGCGCCGCGTTGCCGCCCGTGTGGTCGAAGTGCTCATGCGTGTTGAGGACCTGAGTGATCTCCCAACCCTGCTCCTTGGCGGCGGCCAGGCACTTCTCGTGATCCAGCGGATCAATCGCGAGCGCCTCGCCGGTCTCGGGGCAGGCGATCAGGTAGTTGAAGTTCCGGTAGTCGTTTGCGGTCCAGACCTGCTCGACGATCATTCGTCCCCCTCTCGAGAAGTGGATGAGATGCCGGCATCATACGCGACCCGTCTCGCCGACCCTACTCAGGCACACCGCTTCCTGGCTGCATGTGAGGCCTGAGCGATGCGGGTCCTGACTCCGGGGCCTCCGGCGGCGCTTGACGCCCGGCGCTCGCAGCGCCGATGCTACTGGGATCGCCTCCCAGGTCCCGATGAATACTCTCGCAAGACCCCCCCACCCGCTCGCTTGCGGCGACGAACGACGCAGAAGCGGCGTGCCTGCCTTGCGATCCAGCCCGCGAGTCCGCGCGATCTACGTGGTCAGCATCCTCATGGCCTGCGCGCTTGCGCTCGTCTATCTCGCAGGGCTGGCCCACCTCCTCGCCGCCACGCCGGCGCTGGCCCTCGCCGCGGGTCTGTTTCTGGGCGCCCTCGGCGCCGACCTGATTACAGCGATGATTCACTGGGCGTGCGACACCTGGGGGAGCGAGGAGACGCCGTGGGTCGGAGCGGGGCTCATCAAAGGGTTTCGTGACCATCACGTCGATCCGCAAAGCATCGTTCTGCACGACTGGATCGAGGTGAATGGCGCGGCGGGGCTCGCAGCCGCCGCTGGTTTCCTGCTCTTCTCACCGCTCGCCTGGCAGCTGGCGTCGGGAGGCCAGATCTTCTGGTACGCGAGCCTGTGGTCGCTGATCTGCGTCGCCGCGGCGGCCAACCAACTTCACAAATGGGCTCACATCGGGAGCCCTCCCGCCCTGGTGCGCGGCCTTCAGCGGCTCGGCGCGATCCTGTCGGCCGACTCTCACGCCCAGCATCACCGGACGTCTCACACAAGGCACTACTGCATCTCGCTGGGCTGGCTGAACAGTACGCTCGACACGATCCGATTCTGGCGGGGCCTCGAGAGATGCGTGGAAGCGGTCATGGGCGCTGAAGCTCGCAGTAGCATGGAGAAAACATGAAGCTTGTCGACTGGCTGGCCGAACATGTCACTGATGATCCAAAGGCCCTGGCATGGTTCGACGAATCGGGATCGGACGAACGCATTGCACACGCGTTCAAAGAGCTGCTCTGCGGCTACGAGATCGATCCGGCCAAGATCCTCAAGACCACCCGCATGCTTCGACAGGACGAGCGCCCCGGCCTGGTCGAGGTCGTGGGGATCGACTTCCACTCGATCTGCGCCCACCACTTCCTGCCCTTCTTCGGAAAGGTCGACCTGGCCTACGTGCCCGGCGACAGGATCCTGGGTCTCGGCAAGCTCCCCAGGCTGGTGGACGCCCATGCTCGACGTTTTCAGATCCAGGAGGATCTGGTTCGGGAAGTCGCACACGCGATGATGGACCACGGCCACGCACAGGGAGTGAGGGTTCGTGCTCGGGCGCAACATCTGTGCATGTGCAGCCGTGGGCCCGCAAGTGCGGGTTCCATCACGCACACGGAGTACGCGCTTGGGTGCATGGAGGAGGCGTAGTCCGCACCGCCCGGCCCTGCGCACGGCGCTCTGCGCTCTGGCCTTCGCGATTGCTGCGGCGGATGCCCGAGGCTCGGATGCGGACGGCGATGCGGATGCGACCACCGGAGAAGCGCTCGCGTTTTCGCTTCACGCTGCGCCGATTCGCAGCCTCAACGTCTCGGAGCTGTCTCGTATCGTCGGGCCGAGCGTGATTCGGGTCTTCGAGCCATACGAGGAACGCGAGGTCGAGTTCCTCGCAATCCCGTTCGCCTCCGTGCTCGATTCTCTGTACGGCGATGACTGGCGCGGCCAGCCGGAGCTGCTGCTTGTCTTCACCTGCAGTGACGGCTATCAGCCCACTCTTCCGGTGCAGCGCGTGCTGGACCACGAGGCGTGGCTGGCGTTCGATCGTGTGGGCGAGGACGGCTTCTCCATCTACAAGCTCGAATCCGGCAGCCGAAAGAGGATCGATGTCTCGCCCTTCTACCTCATCTGGCACAACCTCGAGAACGCAGAGCTCCGCGAGGAGGGCGACTACGGCTGGCCGTACCAGCTGGTGGGCGTGGATCTCGTGCGAAGCCGCGTCCGCTTTCCCCGTTCCGCGCCGGCCGAGGACGCCGCCGCCGAGGTCATCGCGGGCTACGCGGCCTTCGGGGTTCACTGCAATCGCTGCCACGCGATGAACGGCGAGGGCGGAGCGATCGGCCCCGAGCTCAACTCTCCGATCAATCCGATCGAGTACCGAGAGCTCGACTGGCTGCGCAGGTGGATCGACGATCCCGCAAAGATCGTCCCGACCAGCCGGATGCCTCGCCTGAACCCGGCCCTCCGCAATCGAGCCGAGACCATCGAGAGCCTGCTAGCCTACATGGGCGCCATGTCGAAGCGGAAGCTCGAGCCAGAACAGGAGACTCCCGGTGCACCCTGACGCCGGCGTCTTCGAGACCTTTTACAACGGACCGATTCAGCACCCCGGGTTCTTGTGGGTCGCCGCGGGGCTCGCGCTCGGCTTGTGCCTGTCGCGCCACGGGCTCCATCCGAGCATCCGTGGCTACTGTGCGTTACTCGGGCTGCTCTCGATCCTGGACGCCTGGCTCACCTCGGCCCCCATCTTCGGATTGGGGGCGCTGCCTCCGTCGCTGTCAAGCATCGTCCCGCTCTTCTTCGTGCTGGCCGGGGACTTCCGCTACCTGCTTGTAGTGGGGGCGGGAACGGCCGACGGCCGCCTGCAGCTGTGCCGCAGGAGCGTGCTCAGCGCGCTTGCGCTGACTTTGATCGTCCCTCTGTTGACGCAGGTCGTGCTCAGAGCTCTACCCGAAACGATGAGCGGGGCCCGGGTCATGTTCCTGATCTACGAGCTGTCGTTCACCGGGCTGACCCTGGCCCTTCTACGCTGGCATCCGAGCGCTCGTTCTCGGGGCTGGATTCGATCGCTGAGCTGGTTCGTGGTGCTGTACTACGGATTGTGGGCGACGGCCGACCTCCTCATCCTCGGAGCCGGATCGGACCTCGGCTACCTGCTGCGGATGCTTCCGAATCTTCTCTATTACGGTGGGCTCATCGCCGTGATCGGATTGTTTGCGCCGAGGGCTTCGTGAATCCGCGCAAGCTCGTGGCCTGGCTGCCCGCCCTGATTCTCCCGGGCGCGACCATCGCTCAGCTTCTTGCGCTTCTGGAGTCAGGGAACTCGGAGAACGTGAGCCCGCTCACCTGGTTCATGTTCATGCTTGCCAACGTCGGCGCGCTCTACCTGGGCAAGCCCGAGAGCTCGCTCGCCAGACTCCAGATGGCGCTGGCCTTCGGCTTGACCGCACTGCTCGATCTGATCATCGTCGCGATCGTGATCGTCTACCGGGCGGTGTGAACAGCGACGCGCCCGCGGGCACGGGTGTGAGCTACAGTTTGTGACGAGAAGGAGAGTACGGTGGAGCTATACGACGCCATGAGCACGCTGCGCGCGGTGCGCCGCCTGCGGCCCGACCCGATCCCGGAGGAGGTGCTGGACCGGGTGCTCACCGCCGCCACCTGGGCGCCGACGGGCGGCAACGTGCAGCCCTGGCGGATCATCACGGTCAGAGACGCAGCCAAAAAGCAGGCGTTAGAGGATTTGTACCGACCCCGCTGGCAGGCTTACGTTCCAGGCTACCGCGAGCGCACGGCATCGATGCCACCGCAGCAGCAGGCGAAATCGGAACGTACGCTCGCCGCCGGCGACTATCTGTCCGAGCACATGCACGAAGCACCGGTGATTGCCGTGTTCTGCTACAACCCGTACATCATGGCGATCACCGACGAGGATCAGCCTCGGCCGAGCGTCGTCGGTGGCGGATCGGTGTACCCGTCGGTGCAGAACCTGCTGCTCGCATGCCGCAACGAAGGCCTCGGCTGCGTGCTCACGACGCTCTTGTGTATGGACGAACCGGGCGTGAAAGCGCTCTTGGAGATGCCCGACGATTGGTACACGTGCGCCCACGTGCCGATCGGCTACCCGGTGGGCGGCGGCCACGGCCACATTGCCCGGCGGCCGAAGGAGAAGATGATCTTCGAAGACCGCTGGGAGGGTTAGAACCCACGGTTGGCTCGACGAAGCAGGGGAGCATCAGGCTTTCATCCCGTCTCGATTGGACGTCCTCTCACGCTGCTCGAGCGGGTCGCCACGGGCCCTTGGCGCAGGCGACGAGCGCGACGATGACGAAGCAGCAGAGTGCGCTGATCTGGATCCAGGCGGGCCAGCCCCAGGCTTCTACCACCCGGGGCAGGGCCAGGTTGAACACAAGCCCGCTCCCCACGCTGAGCACACCGGCGATGCCGAAGGCCTGCGCCACGCCGAAGGGGCTGATTGCCTCGGCGTTCTCGGAGACCAGAGCGCACCACGCCGGGTAGATGAAGCCGGCGAACCAGCCGGTGAGGCCCCAGGTGAAGGCGAGCGCGACGTAGCTCGTTCCCACCGGCCGAGAGGCCGCCCAGAGCAAGCAGAGCCCCGAGGCCACGCCGCCGAACGCGATCACGGGCTTGCGCACCTGGAGCCGGTCGGAGAGCCAACCGGAGATGAAGACGCTGAAGGTGAACACGAGCCAGAAGTAGGAGGTCAGGTCCGATGCCAGCGAGGCCTCGATGCCGAAGTGCTGCTGGAAATAGGTGGGGACGAATATGGCCACGGTGGAGTAGGCGACGCTCCAGAACAGGATCGCGAGGCTCAGAGCCCAGAGCCGCCAGTCCCGATAGACCAGGTTGCCGGCGCGCTGCGCGGCGGCGAAGTCGGTGAAGCCGGCCTCGCTGATTGTGGCCGCAAGGGTTTCCTCCCTGCCGTGCACGATCTGACCGCGAACGCGCATGGAGAGGTCGCGGTAGAAAACCGCCAGGACCGCGACCGTGACGGCGGCGAAGCCAGCGGCGATCCAGAACTGCGGGCGCCAGCCCGGCCAGACAGGGATCGTCCGCGCGGCGACCCAGGTCGAGAGCAGCGCCCCGATCGTGAACGCGAGGCTGAGCCAAGCATAGACCATGGCCCGGCCCATCTGCGGTGTGATGTCGCGCAGCGTCGCGTTGACGGCCGGGCTCATGCCCGAGACCACGGCTCCGCCGACCACCCACAGCACCGCCAGTGTGAGGAAGTCCGGTGCGAGCGCGGAGCCCACTGCGATGCCCACGTAGACCACCACCGGCCACAGGATGATCGCGCGCCGCCCGTACCGGTCCGCTAGCTGGCTGAAGAGCAAGGCACCCCCCGCCTGCGCTACCGCGGCCACTGCCCCGATGTACCCCCACTCCCGCAGCGAGACGCCGAAGTCGTCGAACATGTAGACGAGGACCGGCCCGATCTTGAGCCGCTCGAACTGCTCGATCGTCCAGGCGAAGATGATCAGTCCCAGCAACCACCAGCGCAGCGCCCCCGTCGGAAAAAAAGTCGAGCTCCCGCTGGCGCAGGTAGGACCAGAAGCCGCCAACTCGGGATGGGGTCTCTTCAGCGGTCGGCGAGGCTTCAGTCAAGGGGTTGCTCGTGCCCGACAGACTACACTGTAGTCGAAGGAGGATGGCATGAGCGATTTGAGGATCGAGCCGACCGGGGCCACGCTCGGGGCGATTGTCACGGGGATCGACCTTGCGAACCTGGATCCCGCCGAGTGGGCGGAGATCGAGCCGGCGTTCCACGAGTACGCCGTGCTGATCTTCCCCGGTCAGCACCTGACCGACGTGGCGCAGACGACCTTTGGGGCGCGCTTCGGCGAGCTCGCGATCGATTTCTTGCCCTTCAGCAACCAGCGAGCCGACGGGAGCCTGCGCGACCCGGACGATTCACTGATGAAGCTTCTGAAAGGGAACGAGGGCTGGCACACCGACAGCTCGTTCATGTCGCTCTCGGCCAAGGCGTCGATCCTGTCCGCGCGCAAAGTGCCGCGAAGCGGGGGCGAGACTGAGTGGGCCGACATGCGCGCGGCCTATGACGCACTCGACTCCGAGACCGCACCCGGGTCGAGGAGCTCGACGCATACCACTCTCTCTACCACTCGCAGCTGCTCATCGGCGAAGAGGCGGAGACGACCGCGCACGGCCTTGCAGAGCTCAGCTCGCCGAGCGACACACCACGCAGCCCGGAGGATCCGAGCGCAGCCTACGCCGTGCAACCCGCGGACCCGCCGCTGCGGCCTCTCGTCAAGATCCACTCCGTCACGGGGAGACCCTCGCTGTACATCGGACGGCACGCTTACGGGATCCCCGGACTCGAGCCTGGCGAGTCCGAGGCGCTCCTCGACGACCTCGTCGACTTTGCGTGCCGACCGCCCCGCGTCTACCAGCACCGTTGGCAGCCGGGGGACGTCGTCATCTGGGACAACCGCTGCGTGCTCCACCGGGCACTGCCGTGGAACCCCGCCGAGCCCCGCGTGATGGTGCACACCCGCGTCGCGGGTGATCCGGTGACCGAGCTCGCACATTCCTGAGCGAAAGTGTCGACCTACGCGGGCCGACGATGAGAGGGGCGGGCCGCCACGGATCTGGTAGATTCGGTCATCCATGGCGTCGCTCACGATCGTGTCCGGCTGCCCCGGAACCGGGAAGACGACGCTGGCGGCGCTGCTCTCGACTGCCAGCCCGCGCGGGCTGCGTTTCGCCGCCGCCTTTGCCCGCCAGCGAGCCGCGGGTGAGCTCCGGCTCGACCTCGCAGGGATCACGGGGCAAAGCTCGTGTACGTGATCCTGCTCGCCGCGCTTTCGGGCTTCGGAATCTGGCTGGTGATGGGAGGTGTGCGGCGACGGCACCGCCCCCAGATCCGCCTCGGGTTCGCGTGGATCGCGGCCAGCCTGTTGTTCTTTGCGCTCCTGAGCTTTTGGGCGGAGCTCTTGTGGTTCGATGCCGTCGGGTACGTGGGTCGCTTCTGGACATTGGTCGCAGCGAGGGTGGGAACGTTCGCGCTCGGCGCGACGGTGGGAGGCGTCGGTGTCCACTTGCTGACGCGGCCGCTCCCGAAGACGGGCACCGCCTCCCGAAGATTGCCCGACCTGATCGGGGGTATCGGCGGAGGCATCTGGGGCTACGAGAGCTGGAACGAGGTGCTCCTCTTCACAAACCGTGTATCCACGGAGCTCCGGGAGCCGATCTTCGGCCTAGAAGTCGGCTTCTACATGTTCGAGCTCCCGCTTTACGATCGCCTGTTCTGGTTACTGCTCTGGGTCTGCGGCGTGAGCCTGGTCGCGGCGGTCGCGGCATCCTTCAGCCAGCGCGCGGATGGCGCCATCCGGCTGCGACCGCAGCGTGAGTTCGAGGGACTACATATCGATCCGGTGCTGCGGATCGGCGCCGCTCTCGCGGTGGTCGTGGCCCTTGGCACACTCCTCGATGCGTTCCACCTGCTGTACTCGCCCTGGGGCGTGGTGGCCGGGGCGGGCTGGACCGACCTGCACGTTCGCTTGCCGGGCCTCGGGCTGGTGGCGCTCGTCACTCTCTGGCTGGGGCTGGTCCCCTTGCTACCGGGGGTCCGCGCCCGCTGGGCGGGCTGGCTGGCCGGGCGCGCCGCCACCCGCGCTCCGATCAGACTCGTAACCCCCTCGCGCGGTCGCTGGCGTAGCCTGCTCCGCAGCACCGGTGCCGCGGATGCCCCTGACCTCGCGGCCGCGGCCACCGTCTGGGCCGGGATCGTCGCTACCTGGCTCGTGACGCTCGTGCTCATGCCGCTCTTGGCGCAGTGGCTGCTGGTGGTACCCAACGAGATCACTCGCGAGAGGCCGTACATCGAGCACAACATCCGCTTCACGCGACACGGCTTCGGCCTCCACAACATAGAGGTCCGGCAGTTCCCCGCAAAGGAGGAGTTCACCCAAGAGGTGATGCGGGAAAACGAGCACGTCCTTTCCGAAGTGCGGCTCTGGGATTGGCGCGCACTCGATGCGGTCTACAAGCAGTTCCAGGAGATCCGTCTCTACTACGAATTCTTCAATGTGGATATGGACAGGTACACGATCGGAGATCGCTACCGACAGGTCATGGTGTCGGCCCGCGAGATGGCGCTACGGAACCTGCCGGCGGGGAGCCAGACCTTCGTGAATCAGCGGTTCAAGTACACGCACGGCTACGGGCTCACGTTGAGCACCGTTAGCGACTTCACTCCGGACGGACTTCCGAACCTGCTGGTCAAGGACATTCCCCCACAAGCAGAGGCGGAAGAGCTCCAGGTGGAGCGTCCACAGATCTACTATGGTGAGCTCACCAACTCTCCTGCGGTCGTCAACACCCGCGAGGCGGAGTTCGACTATCCGAGCGGCGACCAGAACGTCTACATCCGTTACCCCGGAACCGGGGGCGTACAGCTTTCGGGCTTCTGGCGGAAGCTCGTCTTCGGCTGGAAGTTCGACGGCACTCAGTTCCTGGTCTCGAGCTATCCGACCTCCGAGTCCCGCATCCTCTTTCATCGGCAGATCCACGAGCGGGTTGCGCTCCTGGCGCCGTTCCTGGAGTGGGACCCCGATCCGTACATTGTTCTGGTCGAGGGGCGGCTGTTCTGGATCATCGACGGCTATACGACGTCCACCTATTACCCTTACAGCGAAGCGTTCTCCTCGCGAGAGGTGATCGAGTATCGCGAGACGAGCCGCTCCCGCCGCCTGGCGAGCCGCGTCGCGCCGCACCTTGACGGCGTAAACTACGCGCGCAACTCCGTGAAGGCGGTCGTGGACGCCTTCGAGGGCTCGGTAGAGTTTTACGTCTTCGATCCGGATGACCCGCTGGTGCAGGTCTGGCAACGGGCGCTCCCAGACCTCTTTCGGGAGCGCGCAGAGATGCCGGCGAGCCTGCAGGCGCACGTGCGCTACCCCGAGAGCTTCCTGCTCGCGCAAGGTCTAGTCTACGCCAAGTACCACATGAGCGACCCGGCGGTCTTCTACAACCAGGAGGATCTCTGGGTTCGCGCCACGGAGAAGTACTACGACGCCGTCCGTCCCGTGGAGCCCTACTACGTGATGTGGCAGCTCCCCGGCGCTGATCGGCCGGAGTTCGTCTCGGTCCTGCCCTTTACGCCGAAGAGGCGCCAGGTGCTCATTGGCTGGATCGCGGGCCTTTGTGATGGGGAGAACTACGGACGTCTGCTCGCGTACAAGTTCCCGAAGGAGAGGCGGGTGCTGGGCCCGCAGCAGGTGGAGACCAAGATCGATCAGGACCCGGTCCTCTCGAGTCAACTCACGCTCTGGGACCAACGCGGATCCAGCGTCATACGTGGCAACGTGCTGGCGATTCCGATCGAGGACACGCTTCTCTACGTCGAGCCGATCTACCTGCAAGCAGATACCGCGGCCTACCCCGAGCTGCGTCTCGTGGTCGTGATGCACGGGGACGCCATAAGCTATGCGGACACCTTCAAAGGCGCCCTGCAGGGCCTCTTCGATGGAGAGCCCAGAGACCAGCGCCCGTTGGATCTGCTCACCCCCGACGTGGCCGCGGCAAAGGGACTTGCACAGCAGGCCAACGAGTCCTTCGAGCGGTACCTGGAGCTGCAGGCGGCCCAGCGCTTCGAGGAGGCCGGCCGTGAGCTTCGCTCCCTGCGCGACCTACTACAGCGGCTGGCGGGGGCCGAAGACGAGGAGTAGCCCGAAGAGCGTCACGGACGTGCGGCGAACTCCGCGGCGGCGTCCTCCATCGTGCAGAAGACCGCGCCGCGCTCGACCAGCTGCAGGATCAGTCGTTCGAGCATGAGCATCCGGTGGCCGCGCCCGATCACGAAGGGATGGCACGTGTACGTGAGCACGCCCCAGTCCGTGATGCGCGTCATGTAGACGAAGTCGTCGAGCCAGTTCTGGAGCACGCCGCCCGCGTTCCGGAGCCCCTGGCCTCGCATGAGCTCGAAGTGCGGATAGTCGTCCAGGGTCCAGCTGATCGGCATCTCGATCAGCGGGGTGTCCGCCCCGAACACCACCGGCTTGTCGAGCTCCATCAGATCGCCGCTACGCGCTCGGTAGGGCAGGTAGTCATGGCCCATCATGCTGCTCTCGTAGACGAAGCCGTGCGTGAGCAGCAGCTCGACCGTGTGCGGGCTCAGGTCCCAGGCCGGGGAGCGATACCCTCGCGCCCGTTGCCCGCTGAGCTTCTGGATGGCGTCGTTCGCACGAACGAGACCCGCCTCCTCTTGTTCTCGCGATAGCTTTGCCGGCGCAACGTGGAGCCAGCCGTGATGCGCGATCTCGTGGCCGCCATCGACAATCCCGTTGCAGGCGTCCGGGTAGGTCTCGATCGTGACGCCCGGAACGAACCACGTCGCCCGGATCTCGTACTTCTCGAGCAGGGTCAGAATCCGCGCGGCGCCGACCACCCCGAACTCGCCTCGCGAGATCGGCGTCGGCGTCGTCTGCCCGCTGGCGATCAGGCCCGAGACGGCGTCGAAGTCAAAGCTCAAGCAGACGATGTGTTTGGTCATTGCCTCGGATCAGGGCGCCCGGACCTTTGCACTCGGGATACGCACCTCGCCGCCCGCGTAGTGGAATCGAAGCTGTCGGCTCTGGTCGTAGAGCATGACCTCTCGAACTCCCTGATAGTGAAGCCGCGTTGCGATCTCGCTGCCTTCGGCGCGCTGCTCCTCCACCGGCAGCTTCTTCCAGCCGGGCAAGATGGTGCCGACGAAGAGGCGCCCGAAGCCCTGCTTCCGGTAGCCCGAATCGATGTAGGTCGACAGGTCCAAAAGCCTTTCCTCGCTGAAGAGATCGATGGGCCGCGGCTTGACCAGCTGGAAGCGCATGCCTGCCGAGCCCAGCAGCACCAGGAACAGGATAGCAGCAGCGCTGATGCGCTTGGCCTTGGTGTCGAGAAAGATGATGGAGGGGTGCCAGCTCCCCGCATCCGCTGCCGCGTGGCGGAGCGCCTCTCCGCCACCTTCGATGAAGCTCGACTCGGCGCCGGCCTTCCGGGTCGCATTTCGGATCAGCTCGGCCAGTGAGGCGTACAGATAGCGGTGCTTCGTCGCGGAGATCTCCCGCGCGTCGGAGTAGGCACCCTGAGCGATCTGCTGCTTCGTCGACTGCCGGACCCGCTCGTTGAGCTTGCGCACCCAGTCGGACTGGAGGACGGTCGGGCGAAGGCCGAGCTCCGCGTACCGTGAGCCGAGCGTGGGGAGACGCCGGATCGCGATCCCTGTTGCCACCATGCTGCGGATGAGCTCGTCGATGGGTGTCGAGCCATTCGAGAAGGCTTGCTCCTCGCGCTCGCTCAGCTCCAGGCCCCCGATGATCTCGGAGAGCAGCTCGCTCTCGGTTGTCTCGCCGCGCAGACGCTCGGCGATGGCGCTCTCGATGCGGGCGACGCCCTCGAGTTGCGAGCTGACGCGCTCTTGCGGGGTCTCCCTTGGCTCTACGACAGCGGGCGTCGGGGTCGGGGGCTCGTCCTCTTCGTCTCCGAGCTCGACCTCGATCGACAGGATGAGCTCCGAGTCGGCGATCCAGTCGTCTGTCCTCGTCTGATCCAGAAGATCCTCGTGACGGTTCCAGACCGCGAGGTTGTAGCCGACCACGGCGCGCAGGATCGACGGAGAGAAGATGGACTCGCCAAGACTCTGCTTGAGCTCGCGGATCTCCGCCAGCACGGGGCTCACGTTCGTGGCCTCCTGCAGGCGTCGAGCGGCGTCGTCGAAAGTCTGCGCGACGTCGACCGGATTCGTAGCGGGGTCCAGGGCATCGCCGAGCGCGTTTGAGTACAGCGTAAGGGCGGGGCTGACCTGAACGGGATCGCGCACCATGCGGCGCACGCCCGCGCATTGCTCCGACGCGATCATCGTGACGAGGTACTCCGTGATCCTCTCGCGATCTGCGCGCCCGCTCTCGGTGCCCACGCAGAGGTCCAGCAGGGCGACCACCTCGTCGGAGTAGTCGAGGAAGGTCGTCGGGAGGGTGGCTCGCAGCTGGGAGAGGGGGATGCCTTCTAGCGCGGCGAGCAGCTCCTGCTTCAGCTCGGCGAGTTGCTCGTCGAGCCCGGCAAGCTCCGGGCGCAGCTCGGGATCACCCGGAGCCTGCTCCTCGCCTCGCGCCAGGCGCTTGCTCAGCGCGCCGAGCCGTTCGCGGATCTCGCGCCAGCGCTCGGGAGCCGGTAGGGCGCCCGGCGTGCAAGCCGATGGCTCGAGCGCTCGCTGGGCGCCCCGGAGTGCGGCGAAGCTGCGAACCCGTTCCAGGACTTCGAGCTTCGCCGCAGAGGCCTGACCCGATTCGGATATGGAGGCCATCACTCTCCCCTCCTTGTGCCCCTCGCTAGGGACTCGGGTGGCCGCGGTGGTCGTAGGCCTGGTTCGGGTTAGCTGTTCCCTCGTTCGGGCTGTTGTCGGTTCCGCTCCCCATGCTGGGGACTGTGTCGTCTCCAAGCCCGGAACGGCTTTTGTCCCCGACACTAGCTGTGGGTCCACCGTCCGGGTCGGTCGCAAAGGGGGTACCGTCGTCACCACCGCCATCAGCAGCGAGTGTAGGACCGTCTGGCGTGGCTCCGGGCACACCATTGAAGGGCGGTGCGTCCGCGGCAGGTCGTTCGATCTCCACGGAGTTGCCAAGGATCTCGTCGGAGAGCAAAAGGATCTCTCCGGAGTTGGTTACTCTGTCTGCTGCGCTCGTGCCCGGGGCAAGCAGCACGAGCGAGAAGCTCAGCACGGCCGCTGCGCTTATTCCGATCAATTGCATCATCTTCATTTGGATCACCTTTACCCTCACTGGGAACATTGCAGCGACCGGGCTCAGTCCTTCACGATGATGTTGTTCTCGATCATGAGGACGTCGAAGACATCGTCACCCGGAACGAGATCCGCCGTGGCGACCACGGAGAAGTTCGCGTCCGGATTTCCGTTGATATCAAAGGTCTGGAGCTGGAAGCGGTAGGAGTTGCCATCGATCTGGGTCGGAGATATCACGACGCCACCTTCGAGCTCGAATCCGATGCGAGCGAACGTGTCGCCGTACTGACCGACCTCGGCAATGTACGCTGTCTGCGCCGTGTGCATGCCGCCGAGAGCGAGATAGGCCTCGGCACGTTTCGTGCGCAACAGGATGTGCTTGGCTCGTGGAATCGCCACGGAGGAGAGCACCCCGATGATCGCGATGACCAGCACGAGTTCGACCAGCGTGAAGCCGGCAGAGCGTCTGCGGGTTGAGCTGGGCGGGCATCTCGCAGCGTGCGGGTTCTTGCCGGCGCGCGCGCTCGCCTCTCGAGACTCGAACATCTCTCGCTCCCTTCGATAGCCGTTCGACCCGCCCGCGTGTTGCAGGTGAGGGCACTGGCTTTGCGTCCCCGTCTTTCGGCGGGTTTGCCATTGTCGAGGAGCCGGCAGAACAAGTCAGCCGGTTCTCTCAGCTCGAACTCCTCATCGGAGTCCGGCGCGCGAGTCTTGAATCGTTCTCGGCTGGGCGCTGGCGAAACGAGTTCAACGCGAAGCCCGAAGACACGGCTTCAGGGGCACCTTCACGGAGAGCTGCAGCAGAGTTGCCGGTCGTTCAGTCTTTCTCGAGCCAGCGATTGAAGCGCGGGGTGCGCTTCTCGCGGAAGGCGGTGACACCTTCTCGCGAGTCTGGATGGTGGTCGGACACGGCGGTCTTGGCCGCGATCTCGTCGAGCGACTGGTCGAAGGTCATCTCGGCGGCGTTGTAGATGGAGCGCTTGAGCAGGCGCATCGCGACCTGCGGCCCGTTGGCGAGCTCACGGGCAAACTCCATGGCGCGCTCCTCCAGGGCGTCGGGCGGCACCACCTCGTGCACCAGGCCCAGCTCGAGCGCCTCCTGTGCGGTGACGATCCGCTTGCGCATCAGGAAGTCCATGGTGCGCGCCACGCCCAGGAGCTGCACGAGGAGGAACTGCCCGCCCTCGTCTGGCAGCAGCCCGAAGCGCAGGGTCGCGCTCCCCATGCGCGCCTCTGATGAGGCGACGCGGAAGTCGCAGGAGAGGGCCAGCGAGAAGCCCGTCTGGATCGCGATGCCGTTGATGGCCGCGACCGAGAGCTTGTCGAGGTTCCGCAAGGCCTGGTTGACCGGCTGCGAGAGCCCGCGCAGACCGTCGTACGTGCCGATGGGTGTGTCGTGCCCCGGCGGGATGTTCGGGACCAGCGCGGCGTTCGGGTCCTGCGTATGGCCGGAGATGTCGTCTCCCGCCGAGAAGGCGCGCCCCGAACCGCTGAACAGGACCACGCGAACCGCGTTGTCCTGTTGCGCCTGGATCAAGGTCTCGACCAGATCGCGCTTGAACGGCGCGGTCATCCCGTTGAGCCGCTTGGGCTCATTGAACTGGATGTGGGCGATCCCCGGCTCCTCTAGGCTGACTTCGAAGCCCCGGAAGTTTCCCGTCTCCATGGCGTTACCCCACCAGCCGGCGATAGATTTCGGCGCGCTTCTTCGGGTCCTGCTCCGCGACGTTGACAGAGTGCGACCGGAAGCCCGCCGCCTCTGCCTCGTCGATCGCGTCGCTGCACTGCTCGGTGGAGCCGGCCGTGCCCAGCTGCTGGACGAGCTCGCCGGGTAACGCGGTCGTGCCGGCGCCGGAGCCGCCCTCCTCCCAGGCCTTGCGCACGGCGTCCGCCTGCTCGCGGTAGCCCATGCGCACGAAGTGCTCGTAGTAGTAGTCGCCCATGCGCGCGATGTAGAAGGCCGTGTTTGCGGCGAGCCCACCGTACGTGCGCTGCGGGTCGTCCGTCACTGACACGGCGCCCGGGTTTCGCACGACCACGTCCTCGGGCTTCCGACCGCCTGCTTTGACCGCGTCGAAGAAGTGCCCGAGCTGAGCCTTCCACTGCCCCTTGGGGATGAAGATCGGGAACCAGCCGTCCGCGATCTCGGCGGTCTGGGCGACTGACTTGGGCGTGACCGACGCGATCCAGATGGGGATGTGGTCGCGGACCGGCTCGAAGCGCAGCTTGAAGCCGCGTTCGAGTTTGAAGACCTTGCCCGAGTACAGGAGCGGCTCCTGCCGCATGACCATGTTGATGATGTCGACGTACTCGCGCAGTCGCGTGAGCGGCCGCTCGAACTTCACACCATGGAAGTGCTCGATCACGCGGATGCCGGAGCTGCCGAGCCCGATGATCATGCGTCCACCGGAGAGCTCGTCTAGCGTCGCGAAGTGCTGCGCGAGCGCACCGGGGCTGCGCGAGTAGTTGTTCACGATCGACGTGCCGAGCTTGATCCGGCTCGTCTCGCGCACGAGCACCGTGAGGATCGTGAAGGCGTCGCGGCCCCAGGCCTCGGCGACGAACAGCGAGTCGACGCCGGCGTCGTCGGCGACCTTTGCCTGCTCGATCACGTTGTTGATGTCGAAGGCCCCCTGCCAGTTGATCCCGATGGAGAGACTGCGCATGTTGCTTTCTCCCGGCGCGAGCTCGCACCACGAACGGCCAGTATACCCCGGGGCTGTAGTCGGGGTCCGTGGCTCAGGCGCCGCCCTCGCGCCGGGCCAGCACGAGCCAAAGGGGATCCGCGTTCGACGGGGAGCGGTCCAGGAACTGCGGCTCGTTGAAGCCGCCCGCGCGCTCGTAGTACGTCATCACGAGCTGCACGCGGCGTGGGGGCGGCAGCGCGTGGAAGGCCGCGATCGCCTTGGTGGGGAACATCCGATGGGACATGGCGACGATCGACAGGCCGCCCGGCCGGAGTACCTTTGCGATGGACGCGAACACCTCGGCTGGTCGGGTCAGGTACTGGATGGATACTGCGTTCATGACGGCGTCGAAGGACTCGTCCGCGTAGGGGAGCGCCGGCTCCACGTTGAGATCGTGCACGACGAAGTCACTCAGCCGCGGGTTGGCAACCAGCTCTGCACGGTTCATTCCGAGACCGGCCACCCGGGAGTACGTGGCGTCGGGCGGCAGGTGCGAGATCCACGACGACATCAGGTCCAGCACGCTTGCGCCGGGAGTCAGAAGCTCGCCGTAGGCTTTCGTGAGCGCCGCGATGGTCTCGGGATCGATGTGGGTGACGAAGCGCGGGGTGGCGTAGAACTCGGCGTCGGGTGTTTCGTCCTGGCGCCGGAAGAGCTCATCGCGAAGTGGGCCGCTCATGCTGCGGATAGGGTGTCACACGGGCCTCGGCTAGCACCAGCGCACGCGGACGCGGTAGCGGATCTTCACCTCGCCGCGCTTCGGAACGTCGATGTCGAACTTGAAGGTGTGCGCATCGCGCTTGGTTGCGGGATGGCTCGACGACACGATCTCCCAGTCGCCGCCAACGGGCTCGAAGACCTCCACCCGCGCGTCCTCGTCCTTGCGGTTGCGCAGCTCGACTTCCCAGCTGCTCTCCGAGACACAGCGGCCGAGCGCCTTGAAGTCCAGCTGTCGGCGGTCTCCGACCACGTCGAAGGACTCGCCCATCTTGATGCGCAGCTTCTCGTCGCGCGGTGTGTGGTCGATCCGGTCCTCGCCGATGAACTGCTGCGATCCCTCGGAGTCGGCCTTGTACACGCGCACGATACCCTTGGGAAGCGGCATGCCAAGGTGGTTCGCCTCGGTGTTCTGGAAGTCGAGGTAGACGCCAACCTTCTGGTTGGAGATCACCTGCCCGTACGAGCCGCGGTAGTACTGGGCCGCGCCGTAGAAGATGAGCCGCTTCTCGACGCCGATGCCCGAAGCGGAGAGCAGCGTGACCTGCTTCTGCTCGTTGTGGAGGAGCGTCGTGGGTCTGTCCAGCGTGTACAGGTGGTACTCGAAGAAGCTCTCCTCCGCGAACCCCGGGCTCGCCTCCGCCGCCATCGGCATGGTCTGGCGGCGTCTGCGATCGAGCTGCTCCCTGACCCTCTGCACGTCGCCGGCTACGAGCTTGAGCCGCGTGTTCTCGTAGCCGACGCCGCTGTGGTTCGTGAGCGTGACCCAGCCGGTGAGATCTCCGTTCGCATCGTTCTCGTCGATCACGAACACGTAGTCGGCCTTCCAGTTCAGCTGGCGGGCCAGGTACGAGACCTCGAGGTCGTGACTTGGTCGCGCGCTGTCCAGAAGCCAGCTCAGCGTCGGCCTGGCGATCAGGTTCTCCGGGATCTCCGGGAACGAAATACGGCCCGGGAAGTCGAACGTGATCTCGTCGCCGATCTTGAGGATCGTGCCGCCGTTCGTTCCCAGCACCTCGGCCGTGTACTCCTCGTCGTGCCCCGTCACCTCGTTCCAGCGGTACACCTTGACCTGCCGTCCCACGTACTTCTCGAGCAGCTTCTGCGGATTCAAGAGGTCGTACTCGTAGTTCTGCTCGAGCACGTTCAGCCCGTCGCCACTCAGCGAACGGATGTAGACGGTCTCCGGCTGGATCGTCGCGGCCACGTCGCCGAAGTCGAGCCGGACCCGCCCGCGTCCCAGCTCGACGCTGCGGCGCTCGCGCACCAGTCCGAAGCCCTGGTTGTAGATGGTGATGCTGAGCGCCTCGCGCTGCTCCGCGGTCGAGTGGAGCCGCTTCTGCGCGGCCACCGGGAAACTCGGCAGCAGAAACAGCAGACACAGGGCCAGGCAGCTGCGGCATAGTCGGAGTGTGGGTCGCATTCGGGTCTCCTTCGGGTGCTCTCGTGGGGTAGGTCGCCGCAGCGAGAGAAATCGGATCGCGGCGCTCCCTGTCAGAGCAGCAGGGCGCCCTCGCGGACGAGCACGGCACGACCACCGACGCGAATCTGCCAGCCGTCTGCCGCTCGGTCCACACGAACCACAATGCGCCCGGGCCGCCCGACCTCGTCTCCCTGCTCCGCGATGTAGCGAAGCGGAGCCTGCGCCTGACCCGTCTCGGCCAGGAAGGCGCCCACGCAGCCGTTGCCGCTGCCGCAGACGGGATCCTCGGGGATGCCCGAGCCGGGGGCAAAGCTCCGCACGCGCACCTCGCAGTCGGGCGCCTGGGCTTCGCGGCAGAAGACCGTCGTGGCCGTGCCCGTACGGCCCTCGAGCTCGGTGAGCGCCTGCATGTCGGGGTCGAGGCTGCGCACCCGCTCGAGGTCGCGCAGGGCGGCGATGTGCCAGGCGACGCCCACAGACACGGTGACTGGCGGCGCCACGATGTCGGCGGGATCGATGCGCAGGGCGGCGGCGAGCTCGCTTGCCGTGGGGCCGGTCTCGAAGCGGGGCGTGGGCTGCGTCATGAGGTAGTCGCGATGGTTGGTCTCCCCGCGGACCTCGATGGGTTGGACGCCCGCCAGCGTCTGCTGGCGCAGGGTGAAGACTCCTCCGTCGCGCTTGAGCGCTCCCGTAGCGAGCAGGGCGTGCGCGGTGCCGATGGTCGGATGACCGGCGAAGGGGAGCTCCTCTCTGGGAGTGAAGATGCGCATGCGGTAGTCAGCCGCGGGATCGCTGGCGGGGAGCACAAAGGTAGTCTCCGACAGGTTCGTCTCCCTTGCGATGCTCTGCATCTGGCGATCGGAGAGACCCGTGGCGTCGGGCACCACGGCGAGAGGGTTGCCCTCGAGCGGGGTCTCGGTGAAGACGTCGACCTGGAGTATGGGGATGCGTGTCATGCTGCGAGCTCCTCTCTCGTGAGCTGCAAGAAGTAGCGGTGCACCCGGGTGTCTCGCGTCAGCTCGGGATGAAACGTACAGGCCATCCGTGCGCCCTGGCGAACCCAGACGGGTGCGCCCCGCGTCTTGCCTAGGACCCGCGCCGCGCCCGGGTCCATGATCGCCGGGGCTCGAATGAAGACGCCGCGGACCGCGCCCCCGGGGAGTTCGGGTGCCGCGACGTCGTCGACGAAGCTCTCGGTCTGCCTGCCGTACGCGTTTCGCGCCACGACGATGTCGAGCAACGCGAGGCCCGGTGCGGCGGGACTCCGGACCTCCCGCGCCATCAAGATCGCACCCGCGCAAGTGCCCAGAACGGGAGTCCCGCGCGCGGCGAGCTCCAGGATCGCGGCGGAGAGGTCGCGTTCGCGGAGCTCCCTCTGGATGGTCGTGCTCTCGCCTCCGGGCAGGATCAGGCCGCCCAGCTCGTCGAGGTCCGCCTTGGCGCGGACCAGTCGAGACTCCCGGCCGAGTCTTGCCACCATCGCTGCATGGGCGGCGAAGTCGCCCTGAAGCGTGAGAATACCGATCGGGTTACTGCTCACGCGCCGCGTCGCTGCAGCTGCTCCCCGACGGGGATAGACGCTGCGGCAATGCCTGGCATGGCCTCGCCGAGTGGCGCCGACGCCTCGACGAGCTGCTGCGCGTCGTCGTAGTGCGTCACGGCTCGCACGATCGCACGCGCGCGCAGCTCCGGATCGCTCGACTTGAAGATCCCGGAGCCCACGAACACCGACTCCGCGCCGAGCTGCATACACAGAGCTGCGTCTGCGGGGGTGGCGATTCCGCCGGCCGCGAAGTTGGGAACGGGCAGACGTCCCGAGGCCGCCACGCTCCGGACGAGCTCGAGCGGTGCTCCGAGCTTCCGGGCTGCGGTGCCCAGCTCACTGGCGGGGAGGCCCGCAACTCGGCGAAGCTCGCCCGCGACGGCGCGCAGGTGGCGGACCGCCTCCACCACATCGCCCGTGCCCGCTTCGCCCTTGGTCCGGATCAGCGCGGCGCCCTCCGCGATGCGTCGCAGCGCCTCGCCCAGGTCCCGGCAGCCACAGACGAAGGGCACGCGAAAGACCGTCTTGTCGATGAAGTGCTCAGCGTCCGCGGGGGTCAGCACTTCGCTCTCGTCGATGAAGTCCACACTGAGCTCTTCCAGCAGCTGCGCCTCGACGAAGTGGCCGATCCGCACCTTCGCCATCACGGGGATGGAGACGGCGCCCATCACCTCGCGGATCTTCGAGATCGCTGCCATGCGCGCGACCCCCCCATCGCGCCGAATGTCGGAGGGGACGCGCTCGAGGGCCATCACGGCGCAGGCGCCGGCCTGCTCGGCGACCTTTGCCTGATCTGCGCTGGTGACGTCCACGATGACCCCTCCCTTCAGCATCTCAGCGAGCCCTACCTGGACCTCACGCAGATCGGCGTCTGCCATCATCCCGTCGCTCCTTTCGATTGTATCGATTCAAAATAAGATTGATCCAGCTGAAATAATGGATACTTCTCCCGATTGCGCGAGACTACTTGACAGATGTCCCCAGTCAATGGTTATATTGTCACCATGACAATCGACTGGCGTCCGACTACGTTTCCCGGGAGTCGGGCTCCCCGCTATCGTGCGATCGCCACGGCGCTCGCAGCCGACATCGCTTCGGGCGAGCTGGCCGCCGGAGCCCGGCTGCCGACGCAGCGCGCCCTGGCAGACCGGCTCGGGGTGACGGTGGGGACCGTCAGCCGCGCCTACCAGGAGGTGGCACGCCTGGGCCTGGTCCGGGGGGAAGTGGGGCGCGGGAGCTTCGTAAAGAGCGAGCCGGCTCCGCCCGCGTCCTTCGCGATCTCCGACGAGGAGCGGCCCGGGCTGATCGATCTCAGCGCGAACTTCCCGCGCTCCGAGCTCGCCAGCGAGCCACTGCGCCGTATGCTCGGGCTGCTCGCCCGGCGCGAGCAGCTGGCCGACCTGCTGGAGTACCAGCCTGCGGCCGGCTCCCTGCGGCACCGCAGCGCGGGCGCCCGCTGGGTGGAGCGCGCGGGCCTCGCCTCCACGCCGGATCAGATCGTGGTCACGAGCGGCGCCCAGCACGGACTCATGCTCGCGTTCTCGGTACTGACCAGGCCGGGCGACCTAGTGCTGAGCGCGGCAGTGACCTACCCCGGCATGACGTCCATCGCGCGGATGCTGCGGCTGCGCCTCGAGGGCCTGGCGGTTGATCGCGACGGGATTCGAGCCGAGTCGTTCGAGCGCGCGTGCGAGCAGGAGGCGCCGAAGGCACTGTTCTGCATGCCCACGCTCCAGAATCCCACCGCGGTCGTGATGCCCGAGCGACGCCGCAGGGAGATCGCGCGGGTGGCGGAGCGCTTCGGGGTGACACTCGTGGAGGACGACACGTACGGTTTCCTGCCCTCCACCCGTCCCGCTCCGCTCAGCTGTCTGCGCCCCGAAGACAGCTACTACATCTCTGGGCTCTCGAAGTGCGTCGCACCCGGACTGCGAGTCGGCTACCTGCGCGCGCCGGCCGCGAACGCCGCGAGTGTGAGCACGAGCCTGCGCACCATGATGTACATGGCGCCGCCGCTCACGCTCGAGATCGCGACGAGCTGGATCGAGGACGGCACCGTCGATCGGCTGATCGAGACGCGGCGCAGGGAGGCCCGCGAGTCCCAGGAGCTCGCCTCACGTTTGCTCGACGGGCTGTCGTTTCTCAGCCACCCGGAGTCCTATCACGTGTGGCTACAGCTGCCCCCGCCGTGGCGGGCAGAGGAGTTCTGCACGCAGGCCCGCGCCAGGGGCGTGGGCGTGCTCCCAGCCGAGAGCTTTGCGGTCGGACGCAGCGCGGCGCCGCACGCCATCCGCATCTCGATCTGCGCCGCCCACTCGAGCCAGGAGCTGGAGCGCGGCCTCCGCACCCTTGCAGAGCTCGCGAGCGAGCCCCCGCTCGCCGGGTCGACCTTCGCCTAACACCCGGCCGCCGCCCCGCTAACAGCGCCCGTGGCCGGAACTTGGGGACGGTCCTTAATCCGAACTTCCTTGACTGAAAACGGAACTCCTGTGCTCCATGCCGGAACTCTTGGGCACAGTCCTTGATCGAGCCCACGCTGAGGCCGTATCGCTTGCAGCAAGTTCCGGCTTGTCTGCATCTTGGTAGGGCTCGCCCGCGCCGGGTCTCATAGGACCAGGTAGACTTGGTGTGTGAAGCTCGGACTTCTGGCGTCTCACCGTGGTACGAACCTGCAGGCGATCGTAGACGCGTGCAGCTCGGGTCGTCTCAAAGCTGAGCCTGCGGTCGTGATAAGCAACAATAGCGGCTCGGGGGCGGCGCAGCGCGCGAAGCGCGAGGGGATCCCGTTCCACCATCTGAGCGGCAAGACCCATCCGTCGGCGGAGGCGCTGGATGCTGCCATCCTCGCCGTCCTCGAGAAGCACGGCGTCGAGCTGGTGGTGCTGGTCGGGTACATGAAGCGGGTCGGCCCGCGGACACTCGCGCGCTTTGCCGGACACGTCATCAACACGCATCCGGCTCTCCTGCCGAAGTTCGGGGGCGCGGGAATGTACGGACAGCGCGTCCACGATGCCGTGCTCGCCGTAGGCGAGACCGAGACCGGAGTCTCGGTTCATCTCGTGGACGGGGAGTACGATACGGGGTCCGTCATTGCTCAGTGTAGGGTGCCTGTCCTGGCGGGAGACACCGCCGAGTCACTTGCAGCACGCGTCGTGGAACGCGAGCACGAGTTTCTGGTCGACACCATCGCCGCGATCGTGGAGGGGCGGATTCCGCTGCCGTGACGACGATCGTCGGAGTCGACTGCGCGACGGATCCGCGCAAGGTCGGCCTCGCACTGGCTCGGGTCGACGGCTCGAAGGTGCGTCTCCTCGCCGCGGAGTGCGGCTCCGACAGCCCGTCCATGGCGGGACGCATCGCCGAGTGGATGGGCGAGGAGCCGGCGGTGCTGCTGGCCCTGGACGCTCCGCTCGGCTGGCCCGTCGACCTGGGAACGACGCTGGCCGGGCACAGCGCGGGCGAGCTCGTAACGGGCGATCCCAACCATCTGTTCCGACGGCAGACCGACCGCGCGGTGCACGCAGCGCTCGGCAAGCTGCCCCTCGACGTTGGTGCGGATCGCATAGCGCGAACTGCGGTGGCGGCCCTGCGTCTGCTCGGCGAGCTCCGCTCGCTGACGGGCCGCGAGATTCCGCTCGCCTGGAAGTCCGAGCTCGTCGAGCCCACCGCCATCGAGGTGTATCCGGCGGGGACGCTCGTGGCGCTCGGTCTGCGCTCCACGGGCTACAAGGAGCCGAGCCAGACGGAGCGTCGTAACGAGATCCTCCAGGTCCTCTCGAAACGCATCGAGCTGCGCGTGGAGCGCAGCCTGCTGCTGCGGAACGCGGATGTTCTCGACGCCACCCTCTGCGTGGTCGCGGCCCTCGACTTTCTGTCCGGCGAGGTGATTGCTCCCGAGGAGCCGGAGGTCGCACGCCGCGAGGGCTGGATCTGGGTCCGTCGGCCCGACTGAGCTGCCCGCGCTCGTCTAAGATGGACGCATGCCCGAGAAGACCCTCGTAGGTTACGCGGACAGGCTCAGCGTCGAGCCCGGTGAGACGCTGCGCTTCATGGTGAGCTGCTACGTCCCCGGCAGCTACCGAGCGGACATCGTGCGCCTGATCTGCGGAGACGACTCGGAGCACGGCGCGGGCTTCAAGGAGGAAGAGGTAGAGACCACGGTGAGCGGCGAGTACCCCGGACGCGAGCAGCCGCTGCGGCTGGGCTCCTACGCGATCGTGCCCGAGGTTCCGTCGCTCGCGAGCTTCAGCGCCCAGGTGCTGATCTGGCCGACGCTGCCGCAGCGCGGACGCCAGACGATCATGGGGACTTGGAACGAGGCCCAGGCCAGCGGCTTCGCGCTCGTCGTCGACGAGTCAGGCGAGGTTGAGCTCGTGCTCGGCTCGCCGGACGGGGGCGTGTCTCGTCTGAGCTCCGGCCTCGCGCTTCAGGCGCGACGCTGGGTGCGCGTCTTCGCCTGCTACGATGCTTCGACCGGTCGCGCGACCCTGGCACAGAGCCCGCTGGGTCTCTCGGTGGCCGAAGGTGCGCTGGCCCGGAGTGCGGAGGTGAGCGCGGACTTCCCGGCCGGGCTTCGATCTCCCGCCGCGCCGCTGCTCTTTGCTGCCTGGGCGGACACCCCGGTTGGCGGTCACTTCAACGGCAAGATCGAGGCGCCCCGGCTTGCAAAGCGTGCCCTCGACACGAGCGAGATGGATGCGCTGCTCGAGCAGCCGGATGCCGTCGTGGCGTGCTGGGACTTCTCGCTGGAGATCCCCACGGAGTCAATCACTGATCGCTCGGCAAACGCGCTGCACGGCGAGACGTTGAACCTCCCGACGCGTGCGGTGACCGGCTCCGCCTGGACGGGTGGCGAGCAGAGCTGGAGGCACGCTCCGAGTGAGTATGCGGCCATCCACTTTCACGACGACGACCTCTACGACGCCGGCTGGGAGGCGGACTTCGAGCTGCGGGTGCCGGAAAGCCTTCGCAGCGGCGTCTACGCTGCGCGGCTGCGGCTGGCGCAGGGCGATGACTACGTCACGTTCTTCGTGCGTCCCCCGCGCGGAACCGCGACCGCGAAGGTCGCCTATCTGGCGCCGACCGCCAGCTACTTAGCGTACGCGAACCATCGTCTGTTTCTCAGGCCGGGACTCTTCGGCGACGGCACCGCGCGAAACCCGCACGAGGCGCTGCTCCTGGACCACCCGGAGTTCGGCCCGTCTCTGTACGAGCACCACACTGACGGCAGCGGCGTGCACTACTCGTCGCGACTGCGCCCGATCGTGAACATGAAGGCGAAGGCCACGCTCTGGGGCTTCAACGCGGACAGCAACATCACCGACTGGCTGGAGCACACCGGCCAGGCCTACGACGTGATCACGGATGAGGACCTCCACAACGAGGGTCGCGAGCTCCTCGCGCCCTATCGGGTGGTGATCACGGGTAGCCATCCCGAGTACTACTCCACGGTCATGCTCGACGAGCTGTCGGCCTACCTGAGCGGAGGCGGCCGCCTGATGTACATGGGAGGGAACGGCTTCTACTGGCGCATCGCCTTTCACCCGACCAAGCCGGGCGTGATCGAGGTGCGGCGGGCAGAGGACGGTACGCGCGCGTGGATGGCCGAGCCGGGCGACTACTTTCACTCCTTCAACGGGGAGTACGGCGGTTTGTGGCGACGCCTGCGGCGTCCTCCGAACCGGCTCGTGGGAATCGGCTTTGCGGCTCAGGGCTTCGACAGAAGCTCGCACTACCGCCGTCTGCCAGGGAGTCACGATCCCCGCGCTGCGTTCGCCTTCGAGGGGGTGCGCGAGAAGGAGATCATCGGCGACTACGGCCGCATCGGGGGCGGAGCGGCGGGTCAGGAGATCGACCGCTGCGATTTCGCCCTGGACTCGCCACGACACACGCTCGTGCTGGCCAAGTCCGAGGGCCACACCCCGGCCATGCTGCGGACGAAGGAGGAGTTCTTCGCGACGACGCCCTGGTTCGAGGACAAGAACGTGAGGGCGGACATGGTGTTCTTCGAGTGTCCTCGCGGGGGGGCGGTGTTCTCGACCGGCTCGATCGCGTACGTCGGTGCGCTGGCTCACAACGGCTACGACAACGACATCTACCGGATCACGACGAACGTGTTGTCGCGGTTCGTGGATCCCGAGCCATTCGCGGTACCGCAGGAGTACGTAGGCTAGCCCGCCCTTCGACTCCTTGGAGCGATCTTGCCTGGCGACTCGGGCTGTGATACCTCCGCTGGCGAACGGGGAGAGATCGTGTTGAGACAGAGCTTCTAGGTTTCCGCGGACACCACGCAACCTGCGCCTTGATCGGCGTCCAGCTGCCCCGGCGAGGGTCAGCGAGAAGTGAAGCTCTCATGTCTACCGTTACACTCTCCAGCGTTTTCTTTGCCTATTCAGACTCCGTCGCGCTGATCTCCGACGCGTCCGTCCAGCTGGGTGCTGGCTGGACGGGGGTCGTCGGGGCGAACGGCGCCGGGAAGACGACGCTGCTGCAGCTCATCGTGGGCGAGCTGGCTCAGCTCGAGCTCCACGCCCCCGAGCTCGGGCGCTGGGAGAGCCTGTCGCCGGGGGAGCGCAAGCGCTGGCAGATCGGGGCGGTGCTCGCTGCCGAGCCCGGGCTGCTGCTTCTCGACGAGCCGACGAACCATCTGGACGTGGCGGCGCGCGAGCTCCTGCTCGAGGCGCTGAGACGCTACCGGGGGATCGGGGTAGTCGTCTCGCACGATCGCGAGCTCCTGAACGACCTGACGTCGAACACGCTCCGCATCCAGAGCGGGAAGGTCCGGAGCTATCACGGCAGCTACGAGACGGCGCGCACGACGTGGGAGCGCGAGGCGCGGGAGCAGCGCCAGGCGGACGAGCGCCTGCGCTCCGAGAAGAAGAAGCTGCGCAAGCGCCTCGGCGAGCGACGGGGACAGCGGGCCTCGGCGCAGTCGAGGATGCGCACGTCGAAGCGCATGAAGAGTGCAAAGGACAGCGACGCGCGGCGCCGCTTCAAGGCGAAGCGGCGCCGCTCCGCGGAGGTCGGGCTCGGGCGCGAGATCGGCAGGCTCAACGCGAGCCTCGAGCGTATCGAGCGGCAGCGGGGAGGGTTCGAGTTCGAGAACGCGCGCTCGGCCGCTCGCTCTTCGTCGATTACATGCCTGCTCGGGTACCGATCCTGCTCGGTGTGCACGCCGCGGAGGTCCGGGCGGGAAGCAAGCTCCTGCTCGAGAACGTGGTGCTGGACCTGCGCCGCGACAGTCGAGTTCGCGTCACGGGGCCGAACGGCGCAGGCAAGACGACCCTGTTGCGCCAGCTGTTCGAAGGCGCGCGAGTCCCCCGAGACCGACTGCTCCACCTGCCGCAGGAGCTTCCGGCAGAGGAGGAGCTAAGCCTGCTGGAGTCTCTTCGAGCCCTGCCGCCCGCGGAGCGCGGCAGCGTGCTCTCGGTGGTCGCGGCGCTCGGAGTGGATCCCGAGCAGCTGCTCGCATCGCGCAAGCCTTCGCCCGGCGAGGCGCGCAAGCTCAAGCTCGCCTTCGGTCTCGGCCGGCAGGTTTGGGGTCTGGTGCTGGACGAGCCAACGAACCATCTCGACCTGCCTTCGATCGAGCGGCTAGAGGATGCTCTCGTTGCCTATCCCGGAGCGCTCGTCATGGTCACGCACGACGACAGCTTCGCGGCGCGTTGCACCGAGCGGGTCTGGGCGCTCGCCGAACGGCGCGTGTGGGTGAGCGGCTGCGGCGGCTAGCGCTTGCGCCCGGTCGCGCGGAAGCCCAGCGCCCGGGCGACCGCGCGCCCCATCCAGGACTCCGCCCAGTCCGTCACCCGCTGCAGGGCGATCAGGAAGTCCTCTTGCCCAGACCAGTGCGAGCGCACGAGGTCGGGATGCACCTGGTTGAGGATGCGCGAGAGGGCGGCGACGACCACGAGCAAATCGTCGATCATGCCGAGTGGCCCCAGCAGCAGATCCGGCAACAGATCGATCGGAGAGAGCGCATAGGAGATCCCGAGCAGCGCGATCACCTTGGCGGAAACGGGAACGCGGCGATCTCTGGCCAGGCGGCCCAGCAGCACGACGAGATCCGGCAGCATGAGCAGCAGATCGCGCAGACCCGAGCGCGCCCCGGGTACGCTCGAAACGACGCGTGCGCGCAGCCGATCGTAGAGTCGCGTCTCCCTGGCGCGGATGTCGATTTCGAGCACCTCCTGTGTCATGTGGACAGGGTAGCGTCAGAATCGTGCCGTCCCTTGAGCTGGCGGAAACGAATCCAGAGAGCGGAGAATCAAAAGGCCCGATCGCGTTGGGGGCAGATTCCGGGCCGGCGTGGGCGGCCCGGCACGGAGGTAGAGCAGATGAACGAGTTCGAAAGCGTCCTCGAGGGCAACCGTCACGACGAGGAGCGGCTGGCCCTCACGCATCCCCCGGATCATCGGAATCCCCTGCCCCAGCCGCTCTACAACCTCGTGGTCGTGGGTGCTGGCACCGGCGGGCTGATCAGCGCGCTGGTGGCCTCCAGTCTGGGCGCGAAGGTCGCGCTCGTCGAGCGCAGTCTCCTGGGGGGTGACTGTCTCAACGTGGGCTGCGTCCCCTCCAAGGGCGTGATTCGCGCCTCGCGGATGGCCGCCGAGGTCCGCGAAGCACGCGGCCTCGGACTCGAGCTCGGCGAGGGCGCCGGGATCGACTTCGGGCAGGCCATGGAGCGCATGCGGCGCGTGCGCACCCAGATCAGCCAGGAGGATTCCGTCGCGCGCTACCGGGACGAGTTCGGCATCGACGTGTTTCTCGGGCAGGCGGAGTTCGCCTCCGGGCGCACGCTCAGGATCGAGCGTTCTGGCGAGCAGATCGAGCTCTCGTTCGTGAAGGCCGTGATCGCGACGGGTGCGCGGGCCATGATACCGCCGATCGAAGGACTCGAAGAGGCGGGCTACCGCACAAACGAGAGCATCTTCAACCTGACGGAGTGCCCGCGGAGGCTGGCGGTCATCGGTGCGGGACCGATCGGCAGCGAGCTGGCGCAGGCGTTCTGCCGTCTGGGCTCTGAGGTGGCGCTCTTCGAGAGCGCCCCTCATTTCCTCACGCGCGAGGATGACGATGCAGCGAAGCTGCTCGAGGACGTGTTCCGCCGCGAGGGGATCCAGATCGAGCTGTCCTCGACCGTCCTGCGAGTCGAGCGCAAGGGCGACGAGAGGGTCATTCACTTCGAGAACGGCCAGGGAGCCGTGGCCGAGCTGGTCGTCGACGAGATCCTGGTCGGCGCCGGGCGAGCTCCGAACGTGGAAGGCCTCGGTCTCGAGGCCGCGGGTGTCGCGTACGATCCGAGGAGTGGCGTGGCGGTGAACGACCGCCTGCAGACGAGCAACCGGCGCATCTACGCCGTCGGTGATGTGTGCATGAGCTGGAAGTTCACGCACGCCGCGGATGCGGCGGCCAAGATCGTCGTCCAGAACGCCCTCTTCCTGGGCCGCAAGAAGCTCTCCGCTCTCGTCATGCCCTGGTGCACCTACACCTCGCCGGAGATCGCACACGTGGGGCTGTATCCTCACCAGGCGAGCGAGCAGAACCTCGAGATCGACACGTACAAGGTCCCCCTCGACGAGAACAACCGCGCGGTTACCGACGGCGAGGAGAACGGCTTCGTGAAGATCCACACCCGGAAGGGTACTGACCGGATCGTCGGTGCCACCGTGGTGGCGGCGCACGCGGGCGACCTGATCAGCCAGGTGACTCAGGCCATTGTCGGCAAGGTGGGGCTCGGCACGCTCACGAACGTGATCTTTCCGTACCCGACCCAGGCGGAGGCGCTCAAACGGGCCGCCGGCCTCTACACGCGGACCCGCCTAACTCCGTTCGTGAAAAGGCTGTTCGAGGGCTGGCTCGCGCTATCGCGCTGACGTCGCTCAGATGTAGCCGAGTAGCAGGTAAGCGCCGAGCAGGATCGCGGCCCACATGGCCGCCGCCCCCGTTCCCCAGGGCTCACCGAGCAGTCCCGGCGGCGTGTGGTGCCGCACGACCTCGCCGAGCAGGCGCCGATAGGCTCTGCGAACCGGCGCGCTGAGGGCCTCGGCAAGCCGGGCTCCCCCGCCGCCGACGGCCCGCAACAGGGCGGGAGCGGCGCGCCGGTAGAAGTAATCGCTGTCGAGATTTGTGCTGTGCAGCTCGGGTGGATAGATGCCCCTCAGGTTCAGCCAGGCAAACGCGAGTGCGGAGAAGAAGAGCAGCTGCAGCTGGCTGATCACGTGGGCTGAGGTGTAGGGGACGTAGGTAACCTCGTAGGGCAACAGGGGGTACAGCAGGGCGTTGGGGAAGCAGCCGTTGAACACGCACAGCCCCGCGGCCAGAGCCATGGCAACGAGCATGTTCCGCGGTGCCTCCTTGCAACGGATGCCGGAGTCGTGCGCGAAGAAGGCGAAGTAGGGAATCTTGATCCCGGCGTGATGGAAGACGCCCGCCGAGGCGAATAGCAGCACCAGCCAGATCCAGTCGTACCCCTCCTGGAGCGCGGCGGTCATCACCATCGACTTGCTGACGAAGCCGCTGAACAGCGGGAAGGCGGAGATGGAAGCCGCGGCCACCATGCAAAAGCCAGTGGTCAGCGGCATGCTCTTGTACAGACCGCCCAGGTCGGAGCCGTTGATCTTGCCGGTGCGGTAGAGGATCGCGCCCATCGTCATGAACAGGAGCCCCTTGAAGATGACGTCGTTGAAGGCGTGCGAGATGGCGCCGTTCAGGGCCAGCTCCGTACCCAGACCGATCCCGCAGACCATGAAGCCGAGCTGGTTGATCATGCTGTAGGCCAGCACGCGCCGGAGATCGTTCTCGATGACGGCGTAGAAGATCGGGAACGCGGTCATCGCTGCGCCGATGTAGATCAGCGCCTCGGTACCGGGGAAACCGCGGGCCATCGCGTAGATCGCGACCTTGGTGGTGAAGGCGCTCAAGAAGACGGCACCGGTGGGCGTCGCCTCCGGGTAGGAATCGGTGAGCCAGTTGTGGAGCAAGGGGAACGCGCACTTGATGCCGAAGGAGCCGAAGATCAGGGTGGCGGCCAGCCCGTCGAGTCCGATGAAGTCGAAGTCGAGCGACCCTGTCTGCTGGACGTGGAGAATCACGCCGGAGAGGAGTGCGAGGCCCGATAGCACCTGTACCAGCAGATAGCGGAGGCCTGCCGCGGTTGCCCGAGGCGTGCGACGCGCCCAGATGAGAAAGAGCGAGGTCGTGGCGAGCATCTCCCAGAACACGAAGAGCGTGATGAGGTCGCCGGCCAACACCGCGCCGATCGCGCTGCCCGCGTACATCAACGAGGAGACGAGCTGGGACGAGTCACGAACCCGGAGCGCGAACAGGCAGGCGATGAACGCGGCTATGTGAAACAAGTACGCGAAGATCCGGCTGAGCGCGTCGACGCGGACCAGCGTGAGCGGGTACGTGAAGACCTCGATCTTCAGGTACTCACCGTCTGGAAAGCTCCACAGGATGAGAAAGCTCGCCACCGGCAGCAGCAGGATGTACCCGGATCGCAGGCGCCCGCGCAGCACCGGAACTAGCACGGAGCCAAGGATGAGCACCAGCGCGGGGGGGAAGTCACCGATCATAGTAGTCTTCGCCGCGCATCAAGACGCGCCGCATCTGCTTCGCGATCAGCACGAGCAGAACGCAGGCAACGAAACCGTAAACGGTGTAGAAGCCGGGAAACGCCTCCCAGACCCGATAGGCGTGCCGCCAGTCCGCGATCTCGAGCTGCGTTAGCGCGAAGTTCACGAGATCGATCAGCAGCAGGAGCGCGCAGATCGAGTAGAGCGTGCGCAGCACCTTTTGCACGTTTTCTGGCTTGTCGAGGAAGCGCTCTCGCTCGGGCTCCATTCAGCCCCCCATCATTCCGCCGAGAAGAGCGTAGATCCACGGCGCGTAGAAGAAGAGCACGAGCGACCCGAGTGCGGTCAGGCAGAGCGGAACGACGCACAGCAGCGGAGCTTCTCGGACGCCTGCCTCCTCCTCCACCACCGGTGCGGCAAAGAAGGCACGTGCGACGATAGGCATCAGGTAGCCGATCGAGAGCAGTGAGCTCAGCATCAGCACGCCGATGAAGAGGAGCTGATCGCCCTCTGCGGCACCCATCGCCAGGTACCACTTGCTCCAGGCGCCGCCAAAGGGCGGAACCCCGATGATGCTGAGCGAACCGAGCAGGAACGCGCCCATGGTGAACGGCATGGAGCGACCGATGCCATCGAGCTCGCTGACCGCTTTCTTGTGTGTCGCCACGTCGATCGCGCCGGCACAGAAGAAGAGCGTGATCTTGCCCATGGCGTGCATGGCGATGTGAAGTCCTCCGCCGAGAATGCCGCTGGAAGTCGCGAGCGCAGCGCCGAGCACGATGTAGGAGAGCTGGCTCACCGTCGAGTAGGCGAGCCTGGCTTTGAGGTTGTCTTTGGTGAGTGCGATGACCGAGGCGATCAGGATCGTGGCGGCGGCGACGTACATCAGCCAGGAGGAGCTCTCGCTCTCCGCGAGGAAGTCGATACCGAATACGTAGACGACGATCTTGAGCACGGAGAAGACGCCCGCCTTTACCACCGCGACTGCGTGCAGCAGCGCACTCACGGGTGTCGGCGCGACCATCGCTGCAGGCAGCCAGCGGTGAAAGGGCATGAGCGCTGCCTTGCCGATGCCGAATGCGTACAGGGCGAGCAACGCGACGGCGGTCCCGGAGTCCGTGTGCGAGGCCAGTATCCCACCGGGACGGAACTCGAGGGTCCCGCTGAGGTGCCAGGTCCAGATGATGGCAAAGAGCAGGAACGAGATGGAGGTTCCGAGCAGGATACCCAGGTACCTTCGGCCGCCTTCCATGGCCTCACGCGTCTGCCGGTGCGTGACCAGGGGATACGTGGAGAGTGTCAGCGCCTCGTAGAACAGGAACAGCGTGAAGAGGTTGCTGGCAAATGCTACGCCCAGAGCAGCCGAGATCGCGAGGGCGAAGTAGGCGAAGAAACGGGTCTGCTTGACCTCTCCGTGCGCGCGCATGTAGCCGATCGAGTAGACCGAGGTCACGATCCAGAGACCGGAGGCGACGAGCGCGTACAGCATGCCCAGCGGCTCGACCTCGAAGGCGAGGGCCACGCCGGGAAATACCTCCAGCAGCTCTAGCCGCGGACGCCCGCCCGCCATCACGTCGGGCAGCAGGCTCACGACGCTGCTGAAGGTCAGAAGGGTCGCCAGCAGCGTCAGCGCTTCGCGCAGGTTCGGACGGCGGTCCGCCGCGATCACGGCGAGTGCTGCAAGCGTGGGCAACGCGAGCGAGAGGCCGAGCAAGACTTCGGGCGTCACGGGGACACGCCGAGCAGCTCTGCGGCAGCGAGCTCCGCAATCCGACCACTCCAGTGCGTGAAGAGACCGAAGTAGATGCTGGCCCCGATCAGGATCCAGGCAGGGATGAGGATGGACGCGGGGGCCTCACCTCGAGGTGCATCTGCTGGCGGCTCCTGGAAGTAGGCGACCTCTACGACGCGCCACACGTAGACGGCCGCGAGCAGAGAGCTCACGAGGATCGCGAAGGCCACCAGGTTCGTTCCGCCCTCGAGGGCGCCAAGAACCAGGTACCACTTGCTCACGAAGCCCGCGGTCGCGGGCACACCGATCAGCCCGAGACCACCTACTACGAAGGCTGCGGTGGTGAAAGGCATGCGGCGCCCGAGCCCCCGCAAGTCCGCGATCTCACTCGAGCCGAGCCGTGCCACGATGCAGGCGACCACGAGGAACAGCCCGCCCTTTATCAGAGCGTGGTTGAACAGGTGCACGAGCCCACCGGTCAAGCCTGTGACGGAGCCCAGCGCGAGCCCGAGCGTCATGTATCCGACCTGAGAAACGCTGGAGTAGGCGAGCAAGCGCTTGAGGTCGGTCTGGTTGATCGCGGCGATCGCGCCGATGAACATGGCGGCGATCGACAGGGGCATGAGCAACGTGCTCAGGTGCAGGGTCTCGAACACGAACGCGGCCCCGAACACCGTGAAGATCAGACGCACCAGCAGGTAGTACGCGACCTTCGTCGCAGTTGCCGACAGGAACGCCGAGACGACAGGCGGCGCGTAGCTGTAGGCGTTTGGCAACCACTGGTGCAGCGGGAATACGGCCAGCTTGATCGACAAGCCTACGGACAGAAAGGCGAACGCCACGTGGAGGGGCCGCGTGTCGGTGACCTCGGGAAGCCGCTTCGCCAGGTCCATCATGTTGAGCGTTCCGGTCATGAGGTACATGAAGCCGATCCCGATCAGCACGAAGGTGCCGCCGATCGTTCCCATGACCAGGTAGGAGAAGGCGGCGTGGAGCGCGCGGCGACTCTTGCCGAGGCTGACCAGCGTGTAGGCCGCGAGGGATGAGATCTCGAGGAACACGAATACGTTGAAGGCGTCCCCCGTAATCGTCACCCCGAGTAGTCCGGCGAGGCAGAGCAGGAACGTGCCGTAGAAGAGGTGCTCTCGGCCCTCTGGGATGGCGTGCCCCCGGAGCCCCGGTCCGATCAGGAGGACCGTGGACGCGATCCCCGAGACGATCAGCAGGACGAACGCGTTCGTCAGATCGACTCGGTACTCGATCCCGATCGGCGGAGGCCAGCCGCCGAGCTCGTAGGTGATCGGCCCCCCCGCGAGAACACGCTGCAGCAGCGCGATCGCCACCGCGAGGCACGCCCAACAAACGAGGACCGCAACGCCGTGCGTGAGCGCCGCGCGCCGCAGAACGAGACAGATCGGAGCCGCGATCAGCGGAACCACGACCTGAAGCACGGGAAGGTGCTCGATCATTCAGAGTTCCGATCGAGCGCAGTGATCTCCCTCTCGTCGACCGTTCCGTACGCCCTCTGGATACGGACCACGAGAGCCAGGCTGACTGCGGTGACGGACACACCGACGACGATCGCGGTCAGCATAAGGACGTGAGGGAGGGGGTTTGAATAGGCGACGCTGCTGGCGCCGGGAATGAGGATCGGCGCCGTCCCGTCCGCGACCTCGGCGATGGAGACATAGAAGATGATCACGGAGACCTGGAACAGGTTCAGGCCCATGACCTTCTTCACGAGATGCTCGCGGGCGATCATGATGTAGAGCCCGACCATCATCAGACCGATCGCGAGCCAGTAGTTCCACAGCTCTAGAGCCATCAGGCAGAGCCCCGTCCGCTGCGGCCCGCGAAGCTGTAGTAGATGATCGTCATGACCGAGGCGACCGTGATCCCGACTCCGAGCTCGACCAGCAGGATCCCGAGGTGCTGGCCGTGCACCGGATCGTGGGCATCGAGAAAGTCGTAGTCCAGATAGTTGCCGCCCAGGACGACGCTGACGATCCCGACACCGGCAAAGATCAGAGCTCCCAGCGCCGCCCCGAGCTCCACGACGCGAGGAGGCACGACCCGCTTCAGCTCGTCTAACCCGAAGACCATCCCGTAGAGAATGAAGCCCGCCGCGAAGATCACCCCCGCCTGGAACCCGCCGCCCGGCCCGAAGTCCCCGTGGAACTGCACGTAAAGGGCGAACAAGAGCACGAACGGGATGAAGCGCTTGGAGACGATGCGGAGCACCACCTTCTCGCGCATCCGCGTGCGCATGCGGGGGGAGCTCACGGATCGTTCCGGCTCTGCTCCGTACCCCGGATGTGAATACCCAGGAGGAGCATCACGCTGATGCCGGCCGTGAGGATGACGGTGAGCTCGCCCAGCGTGTCGTAGCCCCGATAGCTCGCCAGTATCGCCGTCACCACGTTCGGAAGACCGATCTCGCGTGTGGTCTCTTGCAAGTAGTAAGGAGCCACGTGCTGGTGGATGGGGGCGGCGGGATCTGCAAAGGCCGGCATGCCCAGTGTGCCGTACCCCAGGGCCGCTCCGGTCACGACGACGATGGCGAGCGGGAGCAGTGGGCGACGTGGCGGCCGCTCCTCCTCGGTCGTGAGGGCGAGCGTCCCGAGGATGAGTATCGTCGAGATGCCCGCACCCACTGCTGCCTCCGTGAACGCCACGTCGACTGCGTCCATCACCGTAAACAGGCCGGCGGAGAGCAGGCTGAAGATCCCCGTCAGCATGGCGGCGCCGAACAAATCCCGCAGTCGGGCGATCGATACCGCGAGTACGATGAGGAAGCCGAAGAGGATCAGCTCAAGGGGAAGCATCGTTTGCGTCGGTCTCCAGCACTTTGACCCTGCGCGAGTAGGCTGCCTTTACGAGGGCGTGCGTTGCGGTTGGGCTCGTCAGGTGCAGCAGGAAGGCAATCATCAGGAGCTTGACACTGATCAGCGTCGGTCCTGCCTGGAGCACGAGCCCGAGCAGGATCAGGGTCGCTCCCAGCGTGTCCGTGAGTCCGCCCGCGTGCGTCCGGGAGTAAAAGTCCGGCATGCGGTGCAGGCCGACTCCTCCGATCACACAGATCAGCGCACCGCTCAAAAGGAGCAGCCAGCTCGCGGCGTCGACGAGCGACGTCACTGCCGCACCTGTTCGTCGGAGCCGAGGTCGCCGTACTTGGAGAAGCGGAGCACGGCCAGGACAGCAACGTAGCTGATCAGCCCGTAGAGGAGCGCCAGATCCAGCCATTCCGGGCGCCCGGCTAGGAAGCCCGATACGGCGATCAGCAGCATGGTCTTGGTCGCGACCATGTTCGCGGCCAGAATGCGGTCGTAGACCGTGGGACCGAGGATCGCGCGCAGCAGCGCGAGCAGCATGGTGATCAGGACTCCCGCCGTGGCGGCCGCGAACATTAGTCGTGGGCCTCCGTGCCCTCGAGCCATGCGACGCGGTCGTTTATCCTCCCGTCGAGCAGTCCCTCCGCCGAGTCGCGTGTCAGGGCATGCACGAGGAGCGTCTGGTCCCTCACGTCGAGCGTGACGGTTCCCGGTGTGAGCGTGATCGAGTTCGCGAAGATGACCAGCCCCAGGTCCGTCTCCTGACGCCCCCGGATGCGTAGCAAGCGTGGTCGAATCGGCAGGCTCGGAGTGAGGATGACGCGGGCCACGTGCAGGTTCGCCTTCGCGATCTCCCAGAGGAGCCAGGGTGCGTACAGGAGCGGACGGAGACCCAGCTGGTACGGCTCGGACTCCTCGTCGATGAGGTCCATCCGTCGCGCGAGCAGAGTCGCGATGACCACCGAGACTGCTCCGAGTGCCAGCAGGAGTGGCTCGCTATGCCCTGACCAAAGCAGCCAGGTGAAGCCAAGCCATGTGGAAAGCAGGATAGTGCGGATCACGGCTCCCCCAGGATCGAGCGACCGCGATAGTAGACTGCGGGCGAGCGCAGGCCAACCGAGCTGTCGCGAGGTATAGTCTCCCCATGCCGCTGCAGATCAGCCCACCCGCAGACGAGACGCTCGCCCAGCTGCGCGAGGCCATCGCCGCCGCGCTTCCAGAAGCCGAGATTCAGGTGTCGGGCGGCGGCGGACACTTCGAGATCCGCGTGGTGTCTGCGGCTTTCGAGGGCAAGCGTTCGCTCGCCAAGCAGCGCCTGGTCTACGACGCGATCGCGCACCTGATGACGGGCGAAACCGCCCCGGTCCACGCCGTGGACCGCCTGATCACGGAGACTCCGTAGCGCGCTCCGGTGGCTCTCTGCCGTCGCTGCCCCGCAGCTTGACGACAACGAGCTCGTCCCGGTCCACGGACCCCACGTAGCCTGCGGCGAGCACGTGCCCCTCGGGGTCCACCGCAAGCGCGCGGACCTCCCCTGCGCTCCCAGCAGCCGGTCCGAGCCCTCGTTGCCAGAGCGAGCGTCCATCCAGTCCGCGAAGCTTCAGCACCAGGAGCTCCCTGCCTTGTGCGCAGCCGGCAGCGATGACGTCGTCGTCTGCGTTTACCGTAACGGCGATGCCTCCGCCGCAGCGGCGGGCCCCATCGAGCGTGCGCCGCCAGATCTGCCGACCATCGCTCGAGGCGAGCTTGCTGAAGCTGAGGCCCGCGGGGCTTGCCGTGGCCAGGACGATGTTGCCGCGAGCATCCAGGTGGAGGTCCAAGGCAAGGCCGTCGGCCCGAGGGAACACTTCGATCCAGCGCGGTGTGCCGTTCCCTCCATCTATTCTCGCCACCACCAGGAGCGTTTCGTCACCGGCGGCGGACACGAGCCACGCCGCGATCACGTCTCCGCTGCGGTCGAGCGAGGTCACTCGCGCGGAGGACGCCGCGCCGGACGAGCTCCCCGCTCGGCCGGCGTGCAGGCTGCTCCGCCACATCTCTGCTCCGTCGAGCCCGTCGATCTTCAACACTCCGAGCTCCGGTTCGCTGTCCCCGCCCCACAGGCTGCCTGCGAAGAGGGTGTCTCCGCCTCCCGTTGTGGCGACGGCCGTGGCGTCGGCGCGGGTCGGCCAGGGTTGCCGGATTCGGTAGCGCCACAGCTCTCGCCCGTCCGCGGCGGTCAGCTTGACCAGGCTCAACTCGTTCGACTTCTCGTCGCGACTCTGGCCGGCCACGATCACCTCGCCCTGGGGGTCGAGCGCGAGGTTCGTCAGGATCGCGTCGTCTGGTTGCCCACGCGACAGGGCGTGACGCCAGAGCGCCGTTCCGTTCGTACCGTCGAGGCGCACCACCGCGGACCCCGAGCCGGCTTCGTCGTACTCGGGCACAGACAGCCAGGCGGCCAGGACCGGGTCCACTCCATCCGCTAGCACGAGCGCCCCAGAGGCGCGGACGCTGCGGCTCCAGAGCGAGCTGCCAAGAGAGCCAGAGAGCTTCGCTATGCCGAAGCCTCCGGCGAGCGAGCCTGCCACAAAGACGTCTCCGCTCTTGTCGAGGGCCAGCCCGAGGCGCGGGGAACTGCCCGCGCTCCCGTCCGGTGTCGCGAGTCGCGCGCGCCAACCATCTCCGGCCGAAGAGGCGCAGCCCGCCAGGTAGAGCGAGATCGCCAACACGAGGCCGGCTCTCGAGAAGATCACGCCAGGAACGTAACCGATCTCTCCCTGTGGGACCGGGCCTTGCGACCCGGCGCGCGGGCGGTCCCGGCGCACTTATCTCGAGAACAGGTCGACGACCTTTGCGTCTAGCGTGGCGGGTCTGGCGCGCGTGCGCGCCCAGTCGCGCAGCTCCTTGATGCGATCCTCGTAGGTGTCGTAGAGGGGAACCGTTTCGTTGATCGCGTTTGCGAGGTCGTTGAACTCGAGATCGCGCTCCTCCGCGAAGGCCTTGTGGAGCGCCGCGTTCACGACCTGCTCCAGCTCCGCGCCCGACAGCTTACTGGACTGTTCGGCTAGCTCCTGGAGATCGAGCTGGAGCGGGTCCCTGCCGCGCTTTCGGAGGTGAATGGAGAGGATTTCCTCGCGCTCGTCGATGCTCGGCAGGTCCACGAAGAAGAGCTCGTCGAAGCGCCCGCGCCGCAGCAATTCTGGCGGAAGCGTGCTCACGTCGTTGGCCGTCGCCACGACGAAGACAGGCTGCTGCTTCTCCGATAGCCAGGTCAGAAACGAGCCGAAGACCCGACTCGCTCGACCGTCGCGGCCCGAGGCGGCGAAGCCCTTCTCGATCTCGTCGATCCAGAGCACGGCCGGAGCGATGGACTCCGCCATCGCCGTCGCCTCGCGGATCGTCTCCTCCGGACCGTTCCCGGAGCCTCCGAATGCGGCCGCCACGTCCAGACGCAGCAGGGGAAACTGCCACTCCCGTGCGACCGCCTTGGCGCAGAGCGACTTGCCGCAGCCCTGGACGCCGAGCAGCAGCAACCCGCGTGGTGTGGGCAGACCGAAGCTCCGCGCCTCTTCTCCAAAGGTACGGCGCCTTTCGCGGACCCAGGGCTTGAGCTCCCCGAGCCCTCCAACCGCCGCCATGTCTGCGTCGGTCTCGTGAAAGCTGAGCGCCGGCGTCCGTCGCAGGGCCGCGCGTTTCTCGTGAACCATCCCGGCCACGGCCGCGGGGTTAAGACCCTCCGCGCGGGCACAGGCCTTGCGAAACACGCGCACCGCTTCGATGTTCGTCAGGCCTAGCGTCGCTCCGACCGCGCTCTGGAGCAGCACTGGGTCGGCGTCCGGTGCGGCCGCCTCCATCAGGCGGGTCATCTCGCTCGCGCCGGGCAGGGGAAGAGTGAGTCGCGCGGTCTCGCGTTCCAGCTCTGCGGGAAGATTGATGATGGGGCCCAGCAGGACCACCACCTGCGTGCGTTCGGCGAGCACGCTCAGCAGGTCTCGCAGTCTCCGCACCCCGACGGCATCCTCGAGCAGCCGGTGCGCATCGAGCAGCGCGAAGATCGAGGATTCGGGCTCCGCAGAGATCGCCTTCAGGCCGTTGTCGAGAGAGCCAGCGCCGTTCCCTCCGGGAATCAGGCCCGACGCGACCGACCAGCAGATGAGCTTGCGGTCGCAGAACCTGGCCGCGTGGTCGAGGACGGCCAGTGCGCGCTCTTCTTCGAAGTTCTCGAAGGCGATCAGCGTCCAGCCCGACTGAACGATGAGCGCGAGCTCTTCGGTCGCCTCGCGGCTCATTCCATGTCCGACGTTAGCCGGACCACCTCTTCGTAGGGGATCAGTCCCTCGGCCAGCCTGCGCATCGCGCTCTCGCGCAGCACCTCCATGCCCTCGACCCTGGCGGCGCGAGCGATCTCGTTCGCGTCCGCACCTTTCTTGATGAGCTCGCGTACTCGCTGGCCCACGTCGAGCATCTCGAATACTCCGCTGCGCCCGTACAGGCCTGTGTGACGGCACTCGGTGCAGCCATCGCCCCAGCGCACCGCCAGGCGCTCGCGCCGCTCGACCGGGACCTTGATGCCTAGCAGGCTGCGGAGAAAGTGACTGGGTTGGGCGGGACGCCTCTGACGGGAGGCGTGCCGAGCAGGGAGAGGGATCGCCGTTCCCGGTACGAACCGGTTCGGTGTCGCACGGGTAGATCTTGCGGGATCATGAGCTATGTCGCCTCCAACAGGTTGCGGATACGGACCAGGTTGTAGGCCGCAGCAGTGAAGGTGAAGACCCAGCCGACCCGATCCGTGCCCCGGTGCCGGGTCTTGCGCATCAAGCCCACCGTCTTCATCCAGCCAAACACCTCCTCCACCCGTTTGCGGAAGCGCTGGCTCACCTCGTAGCCCGGGTGTCCTGTGGTCCTTCGATCGATCGCGCTTCGGCGGTTCGTCGTGTTCTGTGCCACGTGCGGGGTAACGCTCCAGGCCCGAAGCGCCTGCACAAAGCTCTTGGCGTCGTAGCCCTTGTCTCCAGCCAGGGTGATCCGGCGAGCGCCCCCCAGACCCAGCACCATCTCGAGAGCCGCTTCGCGCTCCGCATACCCCGACGCCTGAGTGAGCTTCGCCGCCACCACCAGGCCGTTGCGGTTCTCCGTCACGACGTGTCCCTGATACGCGAGCCGCGCGCCCTGGCCCCTCATCCCCGCCAGTCGGGCGTCCGGATCCGTCCTCGACGCATGCGTCTGGTTGCTCCGCTTCTCGCCCCGGAAGTTGACCGTCGGGTTGCCCGGGTCGTCATCGTCCCTGCGCTTCTCGTCCTTGCGCACGAAGCTCTTCTGGCTCGCCCACGCCTCGATCAGCGTCCCGTCCACCGTGAAGTGCTCCGATGACACCAACCCCTCCGACTCCGCCTGCGCCAGCACCGCCTCGAAGAAATGCTGAGCGATCTCGCCCTTCAGCAGCCGTTCCCGATTCTTGGTGAACACCGTCGCGCTGAACACCTCATCGTCCAGCTCCAGGCCCACGAACCAGCGGTAGAGCAGGTTGTAGTCGATCTGCTCGATCAGCTGGCGCTCGCTCCGGATCGTGTACAGCACCTGCAACAGCAGCGCCCGCAACAGCTGCTCCGGCGGGACCGACGGTCGGCCGACCCCTTTGGCGTAGATACCATCGAAGCGTCGCGACAGCTGCTCCAGCGCCGCGTCCACCAGTCGCCGGATCGCTCGAAGCGGATGGTCCTCGGGAATCCGGGACTCCAGCGATACGTAGCTGAAGATCCCACCCTGGAGCGTCTGCGGTCCTCTCACATCTCCCCCTTGGGGCTTCCCTCAAAGGTACCCTTCGATGAGGAGTTTTTCAGCAGCCTGTTAGGCGCGGTGCGCGACCTCAGATCTGGATGGCCCCGCTCCGCACCAGCCGAGCAAGCTCCTCGCGTTGCTCCACGTCAAGGAGCTCGTGCAGCTCCTCCACAGCGTTGGAGACCGCATCCTGCACTCGCCGCGCGGCTTCCATGCGCCGACTCCTAGCCGAGTCGCTGCTGGAGCGGCCGAAGTCGGCGGACTCGAGAGCGTCCGCCAGGTCAGAGGCAGCGCGCCTGAGGTCGACCTCAGCCTGGGCCCGCTCGATCTTCAGGCCCTCCAGGATCTTCCCCACCTCGCTTACCTGCCGCTCGGACAGGTCCAGTCGGTAGCTGAGAAAGCGAAGCGGGCGCCGGACACCGGGGCCCCTGCCTCCGAAGGTCGGGTCGTGATGGCGCGAGAAGTGGAACGCCTCGCCAGGCTCGTGCCTCCCCTCCCTGGTAAGCGGATCCCACTCCCCTGCGCCGACGTGAGTACCACACCAGGCATCGCCGCCGTGTCGGCGCTTCCAGTACCAGATGAATGCTGGATTCATATCGCTTCTCCTCTCGCGGAGGCATCTGCTCCCCGCGGGGCTGCGGCACGGGCTGCATGCCTCGCACCGGACGGCCAGCGGCCGACGACCTCATTTTGCGGCTCACGACGTGCCGCGCGCAATGCAGCGGGGCTCCTGCACCGGCCGCGCCGTCCCCAGATTCCAATCCCGACGCTAGGCAGACTTATTTCCTGGACAGCGGGGGTGGAGAATCGGCTCTCGCTCTGGGGGCTCGCATGCTCGAAGAACTCGATCGTGATGAACGACTGCGCCTGATGCGCTTCGTCTGCTCTTTCGCCTGGGCGGACCTCGAGGTCCAGTCGGAGGAGCGCAGGTTCGTCTCCAGGATGATCCGCAGGCTGGACCTGGATGATACGGAGAAGCGACAGGTGGAGGAGTGGCTCAAGACGCCGCCCCATCCGGAGAGCGTGGATCCGACGCAGATCCCGCTGCAGCATCGGAAACTGTTCGTAGAGTGCGTGGAGGAGGTCGTGGGCGCCGACGCCGACGTCTCCCCCGAGGAGGGCGAGAATCTGACCCTCTTCAAGGAGCTGCTCCAGTAGCGACGTTCTCCCCTTGACGGTAAGCGAATAAAAAACGAAAATCCCGGGGTGAGGTCGGGGACAGCCACAAGCCGAGCCCAAGAGCTGATGGAGGCCCTGCACGAGGCAGGGCTTTCCGATCGAGTTCGGCTAGGAGTTCCGGTTCCCCCAGTACAGGGAGCTCCCGGCTCCCCGGGTTCACTTCTCAATCGCAAACCTAGCACCAACCCCGGGGCGGAGGAGACCGCGTTTCTCCCAGACGCACTCCTCCGCCCCACTGCCCTCGGGCAGGGGCGCCTCATCGAGGTGTGCGGAGAAATCTCCTCGGGACGAACGGCGCTGGCCTATCGCATGGCCGCCGGGGCCACGGCTCGCGGGGAGCTCGTCGGCTGGATCGATCTGCCGAACTCACTCGATCCGCGCTTTCTCATGCGGGCGGGAGTGGACCTCCAGGGCGTCCTCTGGGTCCGCCCGCCCGAGCTGCGGGCGGCGCTACGCTCTGCAGAGCTCCTGCTCAAGACGGGCTTTGCCGTGGTGACGCTCGATCTGGAAGGGGCTTCCCAGCGTGCTCTGGGAAAGATGGGCGGCTCCGTGTGGTCCCGCTTGCTGCGGGCCGTGCGAGAATCGCGCGCTACGGCTCTCGTGCTGGGCTCCGAAAGGATGGCGGGCTCGTTCGCGACGCAGGGGCTGTACACCGAGCGACATCGAGCACACTTCGAGGGAGGACTCTTCGAGGGTCTCGAAAACCGGGTCACACTCCAGCGCGACCGCACCGGTCCAGCGGACCGAGTCTGCGACTTCCGCCTGCCTTTCTTGCGGGTCCCGGCGCGCGAGCGGTCGCGCGCCTCCCGCTCTACGTTCGGCTAGCGCCTCACTGCGCGCCCCGCCTACGGCGCGGCTTGCACGCGCTGCGAACCTCGCCCGAGAGGCACCCTTGCAAGCGCCGCGAGAGCGGCGCGCGCAGCGAAGGGCGTAGGCCTGAGCGAAGGTGGGTGGCCGCGGCCGCCCGCGGCCGGGTCCCACAAGACCCGCCAGGCTGATACCGTAACCACCCAGGAGGCCAGGATGTCCTCTGTAGGAGGCTCGGTCATCGTCGTCGGCGCCGGACCCGCCGGGGCCACACTGGCCTACGTGCTCTCCTCGCGGGGCGTCCCGGCAACGCTGCTCGAGCGCCAGCGCGACTTCTCGCGCGAGTTCCGCGGCGAGGTGTTGCTGCCGACGGGCCGCGAGGCCCTCGAGCAAATGGGCCTCGGTGACATCTTCAAAGGCGTGCCGCAGTCCGCGCCGAGCGCTGTCGAGCTCTACGCAAATGCCCGACCCATCTTCCGCATCGACATCGATCCAGACTTCGTCGGTCCGCGCCCGCCGACGGCCTTCTCGCAGCCTGCCTTCCTCGACGCGGTGATCGGCGCAGCTGGTGCCTCGCCGAACTTCCGAGTCGAGCTCGACACGACCGTGCGCGAGCTCATGCGCGATAACGGCCGCATCGTCGGCGTCCGCGTGCGGGGCCCAGCTGGCGAGAAGGAGCTGCGCGCGGACCTGGTCGTCGGCGCCGACGGGCGCGCCTCATCGGTGCGCCGACGCGGCGGATTCGAGGCGAGCAAGCAGGGGCTCGATGTCGACGTGGTCTGGTTCAAGGTGCCGTTGCCAGACTTTCTTGCCGGCGATGCCCCTTTGCGTGTTTATGTCGGCCGCGCCCACCTGATGATCGCGTATCGAGCACCCGATGGCCTTCTGCAGGTGGCCTGGGTGATCACGAAGGGAACCTTCGGGGAGCTGCGGAAGAGGGGCGTCGAGCAGTGGGTCGAGGAGATGGCTCGGCATGTGACGCCAGACCTGGGAGCCCACCTCACGACGCACAAGGGCGAGCTCACGCACCCCTTCTTGCTCTCCGCGAGCTCTGATCGCGTGTTGCGCTGGTATCGGCCGGGCGCGCTCCTGATCGGCGACGCCGCGCACACCATGTCGCCGGTAGGAGGTCAGGGGATCAACATCGCGCTCCGCGACGCGGTCGTCGCCGCGAACCACCTGGTGCCGGTGTTGCGGGAGACGTCGGATCCGGAGCGAATCGACTTCGCCGCGCGCGCCGTGGAAGCGGAGCGCACGCCCGAGCTGGTGGACATCCAGCGCCTGCAGGCCATACCACCGAAGATCCTGATGGGTCACACCTGGTGGGGCGCCACCCTGCGCGTGATCATCCCCCGCCTGCTGCGCCTGCGCCTCATCCGCAGCCAGGCCGCTCGCATCGCGCGCATCGTCCTCTTCGGTTTGGGCGACGTCGAGCTAGAGGTCTGAGCGAGCAGCCACACTTCTAGCCTCATCACCGTGCCGCGAGCGATAGAATGGCGTCTGGAGGTGACGAGCATGGAGAAGGGGCCGCTGACAGGGATGAAGGTCGTCGAGTGCAGCACCTGGGCCTTCGGACCGCTGGCCGGGGTGATGCTCGGCGATCTCGGCGCAGAAGTGATCAAGGTCGAGAACCCCCAGCTCCCGGACGCGGCACGCGGGCTGATGATCGTCGCCGGGGCAGACGTCGAGATGCCCGACGGCACGAGCGCGCTCTTCGACATCATGAACCGCAACAAGCGCTCGATCGCTCTCGACGTGAAGAGCGAGCGCGGGCGCGAGCTCTTGATGCGCCTGGTTTCCCAGGCGGACATCTTCATCCAGAATTTCCGACCCGGGGTCTTCAAGCGCCTCGGTCTGGGCTACGACGACCTCGTGAAGATCAATCCCAAGCTCATCTATGCCAGCACCTCGGGCTACGGGCAGAAGGGAGCGGAAGCAGAGCGTCCAGCGCTCGACGCGGTCGGCCAGGCGCGTTCGGGCATGTACTGGGCAAGCGGCGAGCCCGGCGATCCGCCCAACTGGATCAGCTATGGGTTCGCAGACATCATGGGTGCCAGCATGCTCGCGCACGGGATTCTCGCCGCCGTTGCCGCGCGCGAGCGCTATGGCATCGGGCAGGAGGTCGAGGTCTCACACCTCCAGGCCTCGATGTGGCTCGAGTACTGGGGCATTGGAACCTGCCTCTACAAGAACATGCCGGAGTGGCCGCGCTTCGATCGCAGAGTCGCGGCAAATCCGCTCTTCAGCCACTACCGCTGCGGCGACGGGGAGTGGCTCACGCTGGCGATCGTCGACTCGGACCGGGACTTCGCTCCCTTCTGTCGCGTGATGGACCTCGAGCACTTGCTCGACGACCCGCGCTTCGTCGACGTGAAGGCGCGCATGAAGAACGCCGCGCAGCTGGTCGAGATCCTCGACGAGCGCTTCGCGACGGAGCCGCGCGAGACCTGGGAGAAGCGACTCGGCCAGAATCCCGACCTGATCTACGATCGGGTCCAACGCGTGGGAGATCTCCCGAACGACCCGGCCGTGCTCGCCAATGGCTACCTCGTCGACGTCGACCACCCGCGCTACGGACCCCAGAAGATGGTCGCTCCGCCCGCCAACCTCTCGAAGACGCCTGCGCGCATCCAGCGCACGGCCCCGGAGCTCGGTGAGCACAGTCTCGAGATCCTGCGGGAGCTCGGCCTGGGCGACGAGGAGGTCGCCGAGCTGATGGCCGAAGGGGCCGTGGGCTAGATCAAACGCTCCGCTGCTGATGGGGTTCCGGCGCAGCCCGGAGGCGGCATGAATACGACTCCGTACGGGCTGCTGCGCGTGTCTGGTAGCTCAGACCTCGGCCGTGTACGGGGGCGCCGGGTCGTACTCCAGCATGCGCTGCACGTTGCGCGCGTGCGGGATGCCGTATAGCTGGCCCACCAGCCAGAGCGCCATGTCAATCCCGGCCGAGACACCGGCGGCCGTGACGACGTTCCCGTCACGCACGTACCGGATGCCCTCCAGAACGTCCGCGTCGCTGCGCTTCCGCAGCGCCTCGATAAAGCCCCAGTGCGTGGTGATCTTCTTGCCGCGCGTGAGCCCTGCTACGGAGAGCAACAGCGAGCCCGTGCAGACGCTCGTCACCCAGGTGCACCGCTCGCTCGCCTTTCGCAGCCAGTCCAGGATCACCGGGTTCTCCGCTTCCATGCGCGTGCCCTGACCGCCCGGAACGAGCAAGACGTCGAGATCTGGTGCATCGTCGAAGCCGTGGTCCGGCAGCACCCGCAGGCCCTTCGCGCTGCTCACCGGCCCGGGACGCTCCGCAATCGTGACGACGCGATCGTCCTCGTCGGAACGCCTTGCCATGGTAAATACCTCCCACGGCCCTACGTAGTCGAGCTCCTCGGCGCCATCAAAGAGCACGATGCCAGTCGTCGTTCCCATTCCGGTCCCCTGGCGGATGCTGGAGGCGGAGGATCAGCTGAGCGACGAGATCGAGCAGATCGTGGCGCAGATGGACGAGCTCAACGCTGCGGAAGAGCAAGAGCACGGGGACGACGATGGCGGAGGTGGGCTTCCAGAAGAGCTACAGCTGCGCGAGCGACGACGGGAGCGGATCCGAGCGGCCCGGGAGCAGCTGGAGCGGGAGAAGGGGGAGAAGCTCGAAGCGAAGCACCAGAAGAGCTTCGCGGACCCCGAAGCGAACATGATGAAGACCGAGGGATCCTTGCAGTACTGCTACAACGCGCAGCTGGCGACGAGTGAGGACGGCCTGATCGTGGCGAACGAGCTGACAGAGAAGGCCAATGACTACGAGCAGTTGGAGCCCATGGTCGAGGCAATCGAGACGAACACGAGTCAGCGAGCGGAGATTCTGCTGGCCGACAACGGGTACCTGAGCGAGTCGAACCTGAAGGCGTTGGAACGGCGGGGACAACAGGCGTTGATCGCGGTCCGCGGGCGGAAGTCGTCCCGCTGGCCCAAGGGAGCCCGGGCGCAGCCTGCCCGAGCTTCACAAGCCCCATCGCCTGCGCCACCTTCAGCGTCTGCAAGAACACCTCTCGGAAGTCCCTGTGGTGACGGTCCCGGAATCGGTTGATCGTCCGGAAGTTCGGTCGTAGCCCAGCCGCGAGGTAGCGAAACCGCAGGTCGTAGTGCAGCCGTCGCGCAAGCTCCCGCCCGCTGTACACGCCCACGACCGCCCCCAGAAGCCACAGCTTCAACAGCATCCGAGGCGGGAAGGCTCGCTCTCCACGCCGGCGATACCGCTTCTCGAACCGCCGCAGATCACGCGTGGCTCATCGCCTTGGACCGCGACGTGTTCGCCCGGATCTTCGTGCCGTCTACCGCCACGCGGATGCACCGGATCTTACGACTGCCCTGGGCCCAGCAACGCTACGCGCAGCGGAAGACCCAGGCGGAGCGGCCGTTTGCCGAGATCAAGGCACGACAGCGGTTTCGGCGCTTCATGCTGCGCGGCCAGGAGAAGGTGACGGGAGAGTGGGACCTGGTGTGCTCGGGCTTCAACGTGATGGCGCTCTGCCGAGCGCAGATGGCGTGATCGGGCGGGTGCGGACCCGTTTCGCGCACGTCAGGCCCTGGATCTGACGCATATCTGTGTAGATCGACATCTACCGGCTACCTCGGACCCCCGTTGGCCCGTACATCGCTCCACGTCCAGTTGGGGGCCCTCGCTACAATCACCTCCGCCCACCCGAATCTTGGGTCACTCTCCTAGCAGGCTGCGGAGAAAGTGACTGGGTTGGGCGGGACGCCTCTGACGGGAGGCGTGCCGAGCAGGGAGAGGGATCGCCGTTCCCGGTACGAACCGGTTCGGTGTCGCACGGGTAGATCTTGCGGGATCATGAGCTATGTCGCCTCCAACAGGTTGCGGATACGGACCAGGTTGTAGGCCGCAGCAGTGAAGGTGAAGACCCAGCCGACCCGATCCGTGCCCCGGTGCCGGGTCTTGCGCATCAAGCCCACCGTCTTCATCCAGCCAAACACCTCCTCCACCCGTTTGCGGAAGCGCTGGCTCACCTCGTAGCCCGGGTGTCCTGTGGTCCTTCGATCGATCGCGCTTCGGCGGTTCGTCGTGTTCTGTGCCACGTGCGGGGTAACGCTCCAGGCCCGAAGCGCCTGCACAAAGCTCTTGGCGTCGTAGCCCTTGTCTCCAGCCAGGGTGATCCGGCGAGCGCCCCCCAGACCCAGCACCATCTCGAGAGCCGCTTCGCGCTCCGCATACCCCGACGCCTGAGTGAGCTTCGCCGCCACCACCAGGCCGTTGCGGTTCTCCGTCACGACGTGTCCCTGATACGCGAGCCGCGCGCCCTGGCCCCTCATCCCCGCCAGTCGGGCGTCCGGATCCGTCCTCGACGCATGCGTCTGGTTGCTCCGCTTCTCGCCCCGGAAGTTGACCGTCGGGTTGCCCGGGTCGTCATCGTCCCTGCGCTTCTCGTCCTTGCGCACGAAGCTCTTCTGGCTCGCCCACGCCTCGATCAGCGTCCCGTCCACCGTGAAGTGCTCCGATGACACCAACCCCTCCGACTCCGCCTGCGCCAGCACCGCCTCGAAGAAATGCTGAGCGATCTCGCCCTTCAGCAGCCGTTCCCGATTCTTGGTGAACACCGTCGCGCTGAACACCTCATCGTCCAGCTCCAGGCCCACGAACCAGCGGTAGAGCAGGTTGTAGTCGATCTGCTCGATCAGCTGGCGCTCGCTCCGGATCGTGTACAGCACCTGCAACAGCAGCGCCCGCAACAGCTGCTCCGGCGGGACCGACGGTCGGCCGACCCCTTTGGCGTAGATACCATCGAAGCGTCGCGACAGCTGCTCCAGCGCCGCGTCCACCAGTCGCCGGATCGCTCGAAGCGGATGGTCCTCGGGAATCCGGGACTCCAGCGATACGTAGCTGAAGATCCCACCCTGGAGCGTCTGCGGTCCTCTCACATCTCCCCCTTGGGGCTTCCCTCAAAGGTACCCTTCGATGAGGAGTTTTTCAGCAGCCTGCTAGGCGGGTGCGCCTCCATGCGCCCCGGCGAATACTCGGACTTCGATGCTTGGCTCGTCGGTCAGCCCGATCGCGACTACGAGCTCGTCGAGCTCGAGGGCCGGTCGCCGCTAGAGGTGATGGGCTGGTCGTACGTCACCTGGCCACTCTTCCTGGCGCGCGACGCACTGAAGTGGGTGGCAGCTCCCTTCGTCTACCCGACCTTCCTGTTCGGTGGGGGCGCCGATCGTTCCGGAGAGGACGCCAGGTGAGGCGAGCCGCGCTCGGCTGCCTCTACGCACTTGCTGCCGTCACGCTCGGGTGTGCGGTCGGACCGGACTACTCGCCTCCCGAGCCAGTCATGCCGGACATGTGGCACGAAGACCTCACCCGTGGCCTTGCTACGGGGGATGCGAACCTCGCAACCTGGTGGACGCTGCTCGAGGACCCGCTGCTCAACGGTCTCATCGAGCGCGCTCATACCGGCAGCTATGACGTCGAAATCGCACTGGACCGGATCCAGGAAGCGCGCGCAGAGCTTGGCATCGCGACCGGCGAGTTCTCACCCGACGTCGACGTCATCGGGGACGTTCAGCGCGATCGCGTGAGCGAGAATCTCCTCACGAGCCTCGCTCCGCCCCGCAGCCGGACCGATACGTTCTATGGGCTCGGCGGGGACGCGACCTGGGAGATCGATGTCTGGGGCCGGATCCGGCGCTCGGTGGAGTCCGCAGACGCCCGGCTACGGGCCACGGTAGAGAACTACCGGGACGTGCTGGTATCGCTCTACGCCGACTTGGCGACCACCTACGTAGAGCTTCGCGCTCTGCAGGCGAGGCTCCGCTACGCGCTCGGCAACATCGATACACAGAGAGGAACACTTCAGCTCACGATCACTCGACGGGACGCCGGAATCGGGTCCGAGCTCGACGTGGCGCAGGCGAGCCTCAACCTGGCTCGTACGGAGTCGGTGGTGCCCTTGCTGCGTAGCCGACTCGCGCAGAGCATCCACCGCCTGGGGGTACTGCTGGGTGAGCATCCGAGCGCACTCTACCCGGAGCTCGAGTCCAGCGCCCCGATCCCTGCACCGCCCAAGGACATTCTCGTCGGCGTTCCCGCCGAGCTGTTGCGTCAGCGGCCCGACGTGCGCCGGGCGGAGCGAGACCTCGCGGCGCAGACGGCTCTCGTCGGCGTCGCAACCGCCGACCTCTACCCGCGATTTTCGCTGACTGGGTTCTTCGCCTGGGAGTCGTTCTCGGCCTCGGACACGTACGAGAGCGCCAGCCGCTCGTATTCGTTTGGCCCATCCATGCGCTGGAATCTGTTCGATGGGGGTCGGGTGCGCAGCGTCATCCAGGTCCAGGACGCGCGCGCCCAGGAGGCGCTGGCAGTCTACGAGCAGACGGTGCTCGATGGGCTGGAGGACGTCGAGAACTCGATGGTGGCGTACGTCGAGGAGAGCGATCGTCGCGACGCACTTGCGCGCTCCGTTGACGCGGCGCGGAAGTCCGTCGAGCTCGTCACCACTCTTTACCGAACCGGACTCACGGACTTCCAGAACGTGCTCGACATGGAGCGCTCGCTCTTCGATCAGGAGGACCTGCTGGCTCAGAGCCAGGGGCGCGTTACCCAGAACCTGATCTCGATCTACCGCGCGATGGGCGGCGGCTGGGCACCCAGCGCGCCCGCTCCGTAGAGCTGGATTCCAGCCGATCCACTTCTATCCCACGCGGCGAGCTGCTAGTCCTCGTCGGATCTTTCGAAGGCGACCATCAGCTCCTCGGCCTCATCCAAGCGATAGAGACGTCCGCGTCCGACGCCCTCGCAGAGCTCCCGCGCTTGCTGGGTCCACTCACCGTCCTTCACGAGATCTCGCCAGAAGGGAAACGTCCGACACTGGGTCGGCCGCGCCGCGTACACACCACAGCGAACCCCCTCGAGAAAGCAGCAGCCGTCTCCCGTGAAGGCGAGCTGGGTCCAGCCGTACTCGTCCACGAAGGTGTGCTCCCGCCGGAAGTCCGACAGGCTCATGCCCAGCAACCGGGCCAGCCCGCGGACCTCGTCGGCGCTCACGTAGACGTGCGCGTACTCGCCGCGATTCGTACAGCACTCCCCGCATTGTGTGCATTCGAAGCGCAGCCCCTGGGGTTTCAACCGACTCACGTGCAGGCCGCGCGGATGATCTCCAGCGCCGTCCCGACGTCGTCACGAGAGACGTCCAGGTGCGTCACTGCCCGCATGACCCCGGGCGTGTTCGCATTGATGAGCAAGCCCCGCTCTCGGATCCGCGCCGAAAAGGTGGCCGGCTCCGGCGGGCGAAACAGCACCATGTTCGTCTCCGGCTCGCGCACCAGGTCTACCCCTGGAACGTCGTGCAGTCCCTCGGCAAGGTGTCGGGCGTTCGCGTGATCCTCTTCGAGCCGCTTTACGTTGTGCTCCAGCGCGTAGATCCCCGCCGCGCCGAGCGAGCCGACCTGGCGCATACCCCCGCCCAACATCTTGCGCAGCTTGTGCGCCTTCGCGATGAAGTCGTTCGTCCCCACGACGAGCGAGCCGATCGGTGCGCCGAGCCCCTTGGACAGACAGAATGAGACCGAGTCGAAAGGCGCCGCCCAATCCGCCGCAGGGATCCCCGTCGCGACTTCGACGTTGAAGATACGCGCCCCGTCCAGGTGCAGCACCAGGTTGAGCTCGCGCGCGGCCGCTGCAACCTCGAGCACGCGTGGGAGGGGAAAGACGCGGCCCCCGCTGCTGTTGTGCGTGTTCTCGATGCAGACGAGACGCGTGCGCGGGAAGTGCTGGTCCTCGGGGAATGCGGCCGTACGCACGTCCTCGGGACCGAAGAAGCCATCCGCTCCAACGAGCGTGAACTGCACGCCAGAGATTGCGGCTCCGGCTGCCGCCTCGTGTACGAACATGTGCACGCCCTGCCCGGCAATGACCGCGTCGCCAGGCTGCGTGTGCGCAGCGAGCGAGACCTGGTTCCCCATCGTGCCGCTCGGCACGAACAGCGCCGCTTCCTTGCCGAGCCGCGCGGCCGCGAGCTCTTGCAGCCGGTTGATCGTGGGGTCTTCGCCGTAGACGTCGTCACCGACTTCCGCTCGCGCCATCGCGTCGAGCATGGCCTCGCTCGGCCGCGTGACGGTGTCGCTGCGCAGATCGATCTGCCGCATCAGGCTCCGCTGCTGGCCTGGATTCGGGCCGCGTCCGCCGCCGCCGCCTCCGCCTCCGGGACCTTGCCCTGACGCTGCAGGAAGCGAGAGAGGCTGGTGTGGTAGAGCGACTCGTTCGGCTCCAGTTCGATCGCCTTCGTGATCGTCTCGATCGCGAGGTCGAGCTCGTCCTGCCGCGAGTAGACCTCGGCAAGCCCCTGGTAGGCGAGGACAAAGCTCGGATCGGCCTCGAGCAGAGCCAGGTAGCCCTCGACCGCCTCGCCGTATTCCTGCCGGACGAAGGCATCGAAGGCCTTCTGATAGATCTCGCGAAGGTCGGCCATGTCGCACGCAGTCTAGCAAGCCTCCCAACCCCTGCCGCAACCGCAGCGAATGCCAAGTAGGTTCCGATTAAGGACCGTCCCCAAGTTCCGTGAAGAACCGGCAACACGTGGGTAGCTGGCACCAGTGCCCGCGGCCCGGGTCCCACAAGTATACTGCGCGCGTACCATGCGCTATCGCGACGTTCCAGACGATGCCTCGCTGGCCGACCCCCTGCCCGACTCGCCGCTTCCGCTGCTTTCGCGCTGGATCGGTGAGGCGCACGAGCAGCGCGTTCAGCGCAATCCGGGCGCGATGACACTCGCGACGGTCGACGCCGCGGGCGTGCTCTCCGCCCGTGTCGTGCTGTGTCGGGGCTACGATGCCGTGCGTGGCTTCGTGGTGTTCTTCACGAACAGCAGGAGCCGAAAGGGCCGCTCCCTGCGTGAGAACAACCGGGCCGCAGCTGTTTTTCACTGGGACTCGCTGCAGCGGCAGGTCCGCATCGAGGGGCTCGTGGGTCCTTCGCCGGAGCACGAGTTCGATGGGTACTTCTCTGCGCGGGCTCGGCCGGTGCAAATCGCGGCCTGGGCCAGCAACCAGAGCGAGCCAATTGCCTCGCGCGAGACCTTCCTCGAGCAGCTGAAAGCCACAGAGCGGCGCTTCGCGGAATCGGGGTCCGAAGAGATTCCGCGCCCGCCGGACTGGGCGGGCTACCGGCTCTTCTTCGAACGCATCGAGTTCTGGGTCCGGGGCAGAGGGTCGCGCGCACGACCGCGCACTTTTTTGCAGGCAGCTCATCGCGCGGGGAGACGCGTTCGACACAGGAGAGTGGACCGTCACCCGCCTCCAGCCCTGAGGTCTCGACCTGGCGACACCCGAGCTGATCATCCTCGTGGGGGCGGCCTTCGCATCCTCGGTGCTGTCGGGCATTCTGGGCATGGCCGGAGGGATCATCCTGCTGAGCGTGATGGTGCTCTTCTTCGAGCCCGTCACCGCCATCGCACTGCACGGCCTGATCCAGCTCGTGTCGAACGCGTCGCGAAGCGTCATCCAGCGCCGTCACGTCGAGTGGCGCTTCACCTGGCGCTTCGCACTGCTCCTCCTACCCATGGGTACCCTTGGAGTACAGCTCACCTTCGCGCTGCCGCCCCTGTTGGCGCGAGTGCTGATCGGGCTCTTCGTTCTGGCCGCCACCTGGCGGCCGAGCTGGCTCATGCTGGGGACTCACCCCGACGAGATCCTGCCGGAGCGGCGCTTCGTGCTGCTGGGGGGCGTGGTCGGCTTTCTCGGCGTGCTGGTCGGAGCGACGGGACCCCTCGCGGCCCCGTTCTTTCTCAACCTGGGCCTCTCTCGACAGGGTGTCGTCGGAACAAAGGCCGCGACGCAGACCCTCGGCCACATCTCGAAGACCCTGATCTTCGGCGTCGCTGGCTTCGCGTTCGCCACGTACCTACCGATCTTGGTGTCGATGTGGCTGGCTGTCATCGTTGGTACCTGGGTGGGCAGCCGCCTGCTGGAACGAGTCGACGAACGATCCTTCGACCTCTTGTATCGGGCCGCGCTCACCCTGGTCGCGCTGCGCCTGATCCTGTGGGACGGCTGGAAGCTGGTCGCGGGGGCCTGAGGTACACTCCGTCCGCATGCACTACTACTTGTGGCTCGCTCTGCTGATGATAGTCGGCTCCGAGGCGCTCGCCGTTCACTGGTTGCTCCTCGCGTCGACCGGAGCGGGTCTCAGCCAGCTCGCGGCGCTAGCCTGGGTGGTGGGTCTGGCGGTCGCGAACGGAGCACTGCTCGTCTCGCTGCGGGGTTTCGGACGGGGTCGCCGACGCAGTCTTGTGCTCGGCCGCGTTTGGATGCTCTCGAGCCTTGGGGCGCTCTTGAGCGGACCGCCATTGCTCGTGGTGTTCGGACTGGGCGGTAGCCTGCTCTGGCTGCTTCCGTCGCTCGGAAGCCGACCCGTCGTGGAGTCGGCCCTCGTCGGTGGCGGTGCGCTGGCGGTGAGCTTCGGTTTCGGGTCGATCCTCTGGGGCTACCTGGTGGGCCAGCGGCGCGTGTCGGTCGAGCGCCTCGACCTCCCGATCCGGAACCTGCCCCCACCGCTCGCGGGTCTGCGCATCGCCCACATCACGGATCTTCACATCGGACCTCAGCTGCGCGCCCCGAGGCTGCGCGGCTTTCTGCGCCAGGTGAACGAGCTCGACCCCGACCTGATCGTGATCACGGGAGACATCTTCGACTTCAATCCCGCCTTCATCGAAGAGGGCTGCAAGGAGCTGGCGACGTTGCGCGCGCGCTACGGTGTATACGCGGTACTGGGAAACCATGACGTGTACACCGGCGCCGAGAAGGTCGCGCGCAGCATCGAACGCCTGACCTCGATCCGTCTCCTGCGCGGCTCCTGGAAGCTGCTCGAGATCGACGGCGCCTCGCTGTGCTTGGCCGGCATCGACGATCCGGGACGCGGCTGGACCGAGCGTGACGCGGAGAGCCCGGAGCTCGAGCGACTGGCAAAGGAGATCCCCGCCGAGCTCACTCGCCTGCTCCTGGTCCACCGACCGAGCTTCTTCCGCCAGGCGGCGCGCCTGGGCTTCCCTGTCGCCCTCGCCGGCCACACGCATGGCGGCCAGATCAGCTTCCCCGGCGCCCAACACCAGAACCTCTCCCGTCTGGTCGCCCACTGGACGCGCGGCCTCTTCCAGATCGACGACTCGCTCCTCTACGTCAACCGCGGACTCGGCGTGGCAGGCCCGCCAATCCGACTCAACTGCCCCCGCGAGATCGCCCTTCTCCGTTTAGTCCAGCGCACCTGAGCGCGCCCCGGCCACGTATGTGGTGCAGAAAGAGGCGCGTTTATCCGATTGCCTCTACGAGGCAGCTCGCGAGTCTCTCGCCGGAGGCGCTTCTCTTGAAGCTCATCATCGGGACCACTCTCGTCGTCGGGTGCATGATAGCCGGCTTCCTGCTCCACCAAGGGCAGCTGATCCTGCTCTTCGTGCCGTCGGAGTACCTGATCATCGGTGGCATGTCCATCGGGACGCTGATCATCGCGAATCCTCCGCGCGTCTTGCTCGGAATCCTGAGAGACCTCGTCAAGCTGACACAGCTCGGTGGAAAGACCCGCAAGCAGTACACCGAGATGCTGCAGATGATCTATGAGCTCATGCAGCTCGCGCGGAGAGAGGGTGTCCTGGCGCTAGAAGGGCACGTGAACGACCCGGAGCAGTCGACCATCATCTCCAAGTACACGTCCTTCGCGAAGGACGAGCACGCGGTGGCGTTCTTCTGCGACACGCTCAAGCTTTTCGTCGCGGGCGTGCTGGAGCCGCACCCGATGGATGAGTTGATGGAGCGAGACCTCGAAGTTCTGCACCACGAGGCGCTCGAGCCCTCACAGGCAATCCAGACTCTGGCCGACGCCCTGCCCGCGCTGGGGATCGTCGCCGCGGTGCTCGGCATCATCCTGACGATGCAGGCGATCGATCAGGGCGCGGCGATCGTGGGCATGAAGGTGGCCGGCGCCCTCGTCGGTACGTTCATGGGGGTCTTCCTCTCCTACGGGTTCGCGGGACCGTTCGCTTCCGCGATGGCAAGCAACGTCACGTCTAGCGGCCACTATCACGCCTGCATTCGGCACGTTCTCTTCGCCTCCATTTCTGGCGTCAACCCGCCCATGGCCGTAGAGATCGGGAGGCGCAGCATTCCGAGCGCGGATCGCCCCTCCTTCGAGGAACTCGAGGAGGCACTGCGCGAGGTGAAGAAGGGGTAGCCCGGGTGCCGGAAGACCTCGACGGGGGACACGCCCCGGTCATCATCAAGCGGGTCTCCAGGGCCCACGACTCACATCATGGCGGCAACTGGAAGGTCGCCTATGCCGACCTCGTGACGGCGATGATGGCCTTCTTCATCGTGCTCTGGATCCTGGGAGCGGGTGACGATGTCGTCGCGAATGTCGCCGCTTACTTCAAGGATCCCATCGGCTTCAGCGAGGGAGGTACGGCGCAGCCGATCGAGAGCGGCACGAACTCCGGCGAGACCGCGATCTTCGAGGACCGGCAGCGCAACCAGATGCTGCTGGACGAGAGCGAGAGGGCACGGCGCCTGGAGGAGTACTGGCGCGAGCAGGCAGAGCGAATTCGCGAGTCGCTCGCCGGCATCGAGAGCCTGAGCAAGTACCACGACCAGATCGAGATCTCGCTGACACCGGAGGGATTGAAGATCAGCCTGATCGAAGACGACGAGACGCCGCTGTTCGAGCTCGGGGGTACCGAACTCCAGGGCGATGCGGTGACGCTGCTCCGTGAGCTCGGCAAGGAGCTCAGTCGGCTCCCGAACTACGTCACCGTCGAGGGGCACACGGACGGCCACACGTTTGGTCCGAGCTCCGCGCAGAGCAACTGGGAGCTATCCACCGGTCGCAGCAACAGTGCGCGCGGGCCTTCGAGGCTGGGGGGATACACGAGAGCCGCTTCCTCGAGGTGCGCGGCTACTCCGACCGCATGCCCTATAATCCGCTGGACCCGGAGGACAGCCGCAACCGCAGGGTGTCGATCACGCTGCTGACCGACGACGCGTACCGGATGCGGCAGGAGATGAACCGGCAGAAGTTGATCCCGTAAGGGCGCTCGCACGGCGGGTGCCCATCGAGGAGCGACGGAGGCGATTTCATGAGGCGGCTCATCGGTGGCGGCGTAGTGGTCTTTGTAGCGCTGGCCATCGGAGTGGCCCTGTGGCAGCCCGGCCCGCACATCCCCGAGGGAAGCGTGCTGGTGGTGGAGCTCTCCGGCCAGCTCGCGGAGGCTCCATCCGTCGACACGTTGAGCCGACTGACCGCCCGCGGGCCCGCTCTCCCGACGCTACTGCTCTTGCTCGAGATGGCCGGGGCAGACGAGCGTATCTCGGGCGTCCTGCTCCACATCCGCTCGCTCAACGTCGGCTACGCGCGCATCCAGGAGCTGCGGGACGCCGTCTTGCGGATTCGCGGCGCGGAAAAACTGGTAGTCGCACTCCTCGACGTGGCCGACCTCAACGCGACGCGCGAGATGTACCTGGCCTCGTCGGCCGACCAGGTATTCGTCGTGCCGGGATTCCTCGGTCCGCTCGCGGGGATCGCCGGCCAGTCGATCTTCCTCGGCTCGCTCTTCGAGAAGATCGGGGTGCGGTACGAATACGTCCGCATCGGCGACTACAAGTCTGCGGTCGAGACGTTCGGCGCCAGCGAGATGAGCGAGCCCGCGCGGCAGATGACAAACGAGCTCTTCGACGGCCTCTTCGCACAGATCACCTCCGGGATCGCTGAGGGCAGGAACCTGGCGGCGGCGGACGTTGTCGCGTTGATCGACGAGGCGCCGGCGACGAGCGAAGAGTACCTGCAGGCGGGTCTCGCGGATGGCATCGCCGGGCGTGACGAGGTGCTCGAGTCGGCGGGCTTCGAGCAATCCGAGGAGATTTCCAGCGCCGACTACCTCCGCGTCCCTCCGGGCCGCCTCGGCCTGCGCAGCGGCCCGCAGATCGCGCTGATCTTCGGCGAAGGCACCATCATCCAATCCGGCAGGACCCCACTTGCGCGAAACTGCCCCGCAGACGAGATCGGGGCCGCGATCGAGAGGGCGGCAGAGGACGAGGCGGTCCGGGCCATCGTGCTGCGCATCAACTCACCCGGCGGGTCGTCCCTTGCGAGCGAGCAGCTGTGGCGAGCCATCCGGCGCGCGCGGGAGAAGAAGCCGGTCGTCGTATCGATGGCAGACGTCGCAGCGTCGGGCGGGTACTACGTTGCGAGCGGCGCGGACGCGATCCTGGCAGAGCCCGCAACCTTTACCGGGTCGATCGGAATCTACTTCCTCCGCGCCGCGTTCTCAGGGCTCTACGAGAAGCTTGAGATCGGCACTGAGGTGTTCGCGCGGGGCTCGCTGGCTGGCATCGCCGGTAGCAACGAGCCGCTCACCCCCGAGCAGCGCGCGCGCGCGTCGGACTGGATCCGGACGCTGTACGCGGAGTTCCTGGAGCGTGTCGCGGAGGGTCGGGGCGTGGACACGCAGGACGTGGACAAGGTCGGTCAGGGCCACGTCTGGCTGGGCGCCACCGCGCTAGAGAACGGACTCGTCGACGAGCTAGGCGGACTGTGGGCGGCGGTGCAGCGCGCCAAGCGAGAGGCAAACATCCCTGCCGATGTCGACCCGCAGCGGGTGATCTTTCCTGGCCCACGCTCGACGAGCGAACAGGTTCGGCAGCTGCTCCGCGGCGAGCTTCCTACCTGGCTGCGCGGAGTGCTCTTTCCCGTGCCTCTGCCAGAGGTCATGACCTGGGACTGGCTGGGGCTCGGAAGCGACCTCCTGCTGCTTCCGCCCTATTGGGTGGAGATCTTGTGAACGGAGCCAGGTAGTACGCCCAGGTTGCGGACCAGGCGCAGCGGTCCGTCCTGGTCTCTCTGGTCGTAGAGCACGAAGTCGGCCATGCCGTCCCCCTCCAGGTCTCCGAAGCGGATCCGCCCGTTCGTTGCGAACGATTGCCGCGCAGCGCGGCGCTTGTAGGGGTCACGCGAGCCACCGAGGAACACCTCCACGCGCTTCCCCGAGCCAGAGTTGAGCAGATCCCGGTAGCCGTCGCCGTTCAGGTCCGCACGCACGTTCGGCACGAAGCCCCGCGCCCGCCCGCTCCCGAAATCGAGGGCCAGAGCGAGCTTGCGCTTCATCGCCGGCTTGGTGGCGAAGCCGGACTCCGTTCCGGCGCGATAGATCTCGATCCGCGCATCCAGCGAGCGGGTCACCAAGGCCTCGACGATTTCCAAGATGCTGAGGTCCAGCCTCACGCGCACGAGCTCGGGCTTGCCGTCGCCGTCAAGGTCGACGATTTCGTCGGTCCCCCAGCCCTCCGTCTCGAACACCTGGTCCGGCACCTCCAGGTTCCACTCCCCAGCTCGGTTGAGGTGTACCGAGGTCCGAAAAGACGCATCGAGCACGCTGCCGCTCAGATGGGAGATCAGCAGATCGAGCCGCCCGTCGCCGTTCAGGTCCGAGGCTCCGACGCGCACGCTGCCATTGCCCCGCACGTGGTCGACTGCAGATACGCGGGCAAGCGGAATCGAGCGATCCGCCAGCGTGCTGAAGCGCCCATCTTCACGGCGCAGAAACACGCGCACCTCGTGCCGGGCCGAGGCGATCAGGTCCGGCCGGCCATCACCGTCGACGTCTCCGATCGTGAGCTTCGGCACATCCAGAAACAGCTGGATGTCGCTCTCGACCAGGAGTGGCCCCGGTCGGGGCGTGACGAAGTAGTTGGCGCGAGCGCCGACGCGCGGCTGGCCCTTGTTCTCCCCGTCCGAGGACAGGACGGTCACGGAGCTCAGCTGCGGAATGATCAGCCAGGGGGGCGACCCGAGCTCGGGCCAGGCCAGCCTGAGGCGGTCGACGCCCCGTTCGTCCTCGACGGCCCCGATCGTCTCGCCACTGGGCACGTTGAACTCTCGCACCGGCAAGTCCGGTTGGGCCAGTGAGAGGGTCAGGATCCCCTGCGAGCGCAGCAGGATGATCTCTACTCCGGGCTTGGAGTCGAGATCGGCGAGATCGTAGGCAGCGCTACCGGGCGGGAGCGGGCGCTCGAAGCTCGGCGTAGGCGCGAAGCCTCCGTCCGGGCGCTGCAGGAACACGCGCAGGCTGCGGCGTTCCTCCGGCGGGTACCCGACAAACACGATCTGCATCAGGTCGCCGCGCCCGTCGCCATTCAGGTCGACGATCTCCGCGCTAACGGTACGCCCCTCGGTGGCAAAGAGCTCCACCTCGAACGGGTCCACCGCGCGTGCGAGAGGCGGAAGCAAGACGAGGAGCAGCGCGGCGAGGGAGCGTGACAAGGGGCGAGTATAGCAGTCGGCCTTCGCGCTCCCGCCTGCTATGCTCGCTCGACAGGAGGGCGGATGCACTTCGAGAGAGAGTTCGAAGTCCACCGGCCGCTTCCCGAGGTCGCCGTGCTGCTCGACGACGATGCGACGATCGCATCTCTGCTGCCTGGCACCACCGTGACTCCCAGGGCGGACGGGACGCGGGAAACCCGCACGGCCTCTCCGCTCGGACAATCCCGAGACGTGCGCTTCCTGTTCACGAAACATCCCAAGGGCCTGCGCTTCGAGAAGATCTGCGACGGCAACATCTGGCGCTCTCTGGACGGCGAGGTTCGGCTGGAGAACCTGGAGGTGGGGCGAACGCGGGTGCAGCTGCGCATGCAGGGACGCACGCGCGCCTTCGTGCCTGAGCTCACGATCCGCGGGCCGATGCGCAATCAGATCGATCGGATGACCCGAGCCCTGCGGGCCTGGCTCGAGAGAGAGCGAGCCTGAAAGTGGAGCTCGCAACCAACTGGCTCCTCGCCGGTTCCACAAGGAGCGAGGGGACGCAGGCAGCGCTCGATGATCGACGATGACGCGCAGCACATGCTCGCGTTCAAGGCTGGAGATCGGAGGGCCTTCGAGATCCTTTTTTGAGCGCTACACCCCTCGCTTGTTGAATTTTCTGACTCGCATGGTCCGCGACCGGGAGCGCGCCGAGGAGCTCACACAGGACGTGTTCGTACGTGTCTACACGGCGGCGGAACGCTACGAGCCGAAGGCGAAGTTCTCGACCTGGGTGTTCGGCATCGCGCACAACCTCGCCCTGAACGACCTCGACCGGGCGTACCGCAAGCGGGAGCGCCCGTTCGCCCCGGGCAGCGCGCCCGAGCCCACGGACCCGCTGCCGGATGCTGACGACCGGATCGCGGCGCGCCAGCTCGGGGAAGCGCTGGAAGGCGCCCTCTCGAAGCTCCCGGACCGCCAACGCTCGGCACTCCTGCTGCGTTCCGAACAGGGGCTCGACTACCGGGAGATCAGCGAGGTCATGGGGGCGAGCATCTCCGGGGTAAAGAGCCTGCTTCACCGGGCGCGCGAGAGCCTGCTAACCGAGCTGAAGGAGATTCCGGAGTGACGGCCTGCAGCGACCACCGAGAGGACGTGGTTGCCTACCTTGACCACGAGCTCCCGCCGGCGGCGCGCGCCGCACTCGAGAGCCATCTCGCAACCTGCGAGGGCTGCAGCCTAGAGCTCGAGCTGCAGCGACGGCTGAGCGAAGCGCTCGCCTCGCTGCCACGGCTGGAGCCCTCGGGCGAGTTCACGGCCCGCTTCTGGGCCAGGCTCGCACGTGAGGGCAAATCCCGCCCTCGCCTACTCGCGGCGCTACGCGAATGGCTGACAGCGTCCCGTGTCGGGATAGGGCTCGGCAGCGCCGCAGTGGTGGCTGTGGCGGTCGCGCTGCTGGTTCGCGCCCCAGGGGATCCCGATCCGGACTGGCCCATCATCGTCGATGCGGAGAGCTACGAGCTCTTCCAAGAGGGAGATCTCGAGCTGCTCGACGTATTGGAGATACTCGAGGCATGGGATGGAAGCGAGGACATCTGAGTCTGCTGCTGGCAACCCTCGGCCTGCTGGCGGTGACGCCAGCAGCGGCAGTCAATGCAGCGGCGGAGCCAACCGCGACGACGGAGCTCTCCGAGGAGGACCTCGAGATCCTGGACGCGCTCGAGCTGCTGCTGCAGCTGGAGCTGCTGGAGAGCTGGGATCCCGTCGAGAACCTGCCGATCCCGGCCCGCTCCGACCTGGAAGGAGGCGAGGCTCCATGACGTGGCTCGCCGCACTGCTGTGTCTGCTGATCTTGGCGTCGAGTCCGAGCTCGACGTTGGCCGCGGACTCGGAAAAGGACGAGAGAATCGAGCTCTGGAACAGCCTAACTTCCGACGAGCGGGAGGAGCTGCGCAGGCGCTACCGCCAGCTCCAGGGGGCAACTCCGGAGCAACGCCAGGAGCTGCGACGTCGCCTGCAGCGCTTCCGGAGCCTCCCACCCGAGAAGCGCCAGCAGATGCGCCAGAGCTATCGCCAGTGGAAGGAGCTCACGCCCGAGCGGCGTGAGCGGCTGCGCGAGAATTTCCGGCGCTGGCGTCAGCTCTCGCCGGGAACGCGTCGCGAGCTGACGGACCAGTACCGTCGCTGGCAACGACTCCCTGCCGAGAAGCGCCTGCGCATCAAGCAGTTTCTCGGCAACGACAGGGGCAGGCGGCGCGACGCGCGCCCCGGACGCCGACCCGGCTCCAGCAGATAGGAAGCCCGTTCGGGTACAATCTGTCCTCTTTTGCAAGGAGGACAGCATGAGCGTACTCGACGGAAAGATCGCGATCGTCACCGGCTCCGGACGAGGAATCGGTCGGGAGATGGCACTCTACCTCGCCCGCGAGGGAGCGAGCGTGGTTGTGAACGACCTCGGTGGCGATGTCGACGGAACCGGCGGGAGCCATGTCGCTGACGAAGTAGTTGCCGAGATCGGAGCCGCCGGTGGCACCGCGGTTGCGAACTACGACTCCGTCGCAACGGTCGAGGGCGGTCAGGGAATCTTCCAGACCGCGATCGACAACTTCGGCGGCTGCGACATCCTCATCAACAACGCGGGCATCCTGCGCGACAAGACCATCTTCAAGATGTCGGAGGAGGAGTGGGACGCCGTCATCGCCGTCCACTTGAAGGGTCACTTCTGCTGCTCCGCCCCCTTTGCGCGCTACATCCGAGACACGAACCGTCCCGGTTGCAGGATCATCAACTTCTCTTCTGTCTCCGGGCTGTTCGGAAACTTCGGACAGGCGAACTACGGTGCCGCCAAGGCGGGGATCGCAGGCTTCACGCGCGTGCTCACGCAGGAGCTGCAGAAGTACCAGTGCACCGTCAACACCATCTCTCCCGGGGCTGCCACCCGCATGACCATCGCGCTGATGGAGGGCCGCGGCGCCGAGGTGAACCCCGATGATCCGCTAGTCGGTCCCCAGCAGATCGCGCCCGTCGTGACCTGGCTGGCGTCGGACGCCGGCCAGAAGGTGAACGGTCAGATCATTCACGTACAAGGCGGCCAGGTCGGGATCATGCAGCAGCCCGCCGTGATCCGTTCCTTCAAGACGGATCACCTGTGGACGCTCGAAGAGCTCGACCAGCTGATTCCCACCTTGCTCGAGGCGAAGCGTGCCGCGGACGAGCGCACCGCCAAGGAAGGCGAGCCCGAGCCGCTTTCCACCTAGAAACCGGGCCGGAAGCCCAACGGCTGCCCGGCCCGGCGCCTCTTCGCTGCAGGTTGACATCACTGGGCTGCCCCGTAGTGTGGCGGGCTAGCCCCTTTTCGCGGGAGCTCGCTCCTGCAAGACGACCGGGAGCCGCTTTGGCTGAGTACGCGACACAGATCATGGACACCACGCTGCGAGACGGCGAGCAGACGCCGAACGTGGCCTACACACCTTCGGAGAAGCTCCAACTCGCGCGGCTCTTGCTGCGCGACGTGAAGGCGGACCGCATCGAGATCGCGAGCGCCCGGGTTTCGGAGGGCGAGGCATTAGCGGTCCAGCGCATCACGAGCTGGGCGCGCAGAGCCCGCCTCTTGGAACGTGTCGAGATCCTCGGCTTCGTCGACGGAAAGGCCTCCGTTGACTGGATCGTGGAGATGGGTGGGCGGGTCATCAACCTGCTCACCAAGGGCTCCCAGCGACACTGCGAAGAGCAGCTCCGGATCTCCTCTGTGGAGCACTTCGAGCGGATCGCGGAGACGCTGCGCTACGCGATCAAATGCAAGCTGGTCGTGAACGTCTATCTCGAAGATTGGTCGTCTGGCGTCCGCGACGGCTTCGACTACGTGTTCGGACACGTCAAGAACCTGGCGGGACTCGGAGTGAAGCGCGTCTACCTGGCGGACACTCTGGGGATCCTGTCGCCTCAGGAGACCGCGCGCTACGTCGGTCTCATGACGCGAACCTGGCCGGACCTGCACTTCGAGTTTCACGGCCACAACGACTACGGGCTCGCGAACGCGAACTGCCTCGCCGCCATCGAGTCTGGTGCCCGTGGGCTACACACCAGCGTGAACGGGATGGGGGAGCGGGCCGGGAACACGCGCCTCGCCGAGATCGTTGCGTGCCTCCGCGACCTGACCTCGACCAGGACGCAGGTCGACGAGAGCAAGCTCACAGCAGTCAGCCAGATGGTGGCGACCTTCTCGGGCAAACAGATCGCCGACAACTCACCCGTAATCGGTCGAGACGTGTTCACGCAGACGGCCGGTATTCACGCGGATGGGGACTGGAAGGCCGAGCTCTACGCGAACAAGCTGCTGCCGCGCCGCTTCGGGCGGCGCCGGCACTACGCGCTCGGAAAGATGGCCGGCAAGGCATCGCTCGACCAGAATCTCAAGGTACTCGGGATCAAGCTCCAGCCGGAAAAGCGCGATCTCGTGCTCGAGCGCGTCGTCGAGCTCGGCGACAAGAAGCACACCGTGACCATCGCCGACCTGCCGCTGATCATCGCCGACGTGCTCAAGACCCCGGAAAATCAGCTCATGCGCGTCGAGAGCTGGGACATACACTCGACCAGCTCCGCGCTCCCCAAAGCCTCCATGTCGCTCTCCTTCCAGGGCAAGGTGGCGCACGGCGAGTCCAACGGGGACGGCGGGTACGACGCCTTCATGAGGGCCCTAGCGAAGGCCGCGCGCAGCTTCGAGCTCAAGCTGCCGCAGCTCGTCGACTACCAGGTGCGCATTCCGCCAGGTGGTAAGACCGGAGCGCTCGTGGAAACACTGATCACCTGGCAGAGAAGCTCCCGTTCCACCCCGTTCACCACGCTCGGCGTCGACTCCGACCAGCTCGGGGCAGCCGTGATCTCCACCGAGAAGATGTTGAATCTCGTCGTACAGTCACCGTCACACCCCTGAGGGACGTGACGTGAGACCCAGGCACCCTCTCGCCCTGCTGCTCTGTGTGCTCGGTGGGCTGCTCGGCTCCTGCGGGAAGGCTCCCGAGACCGCCCCGCGCTACGAAGCTACGGAGGGCATCCTCGAAGTCATCTCGGTCCTCCGGCTTCACGTCGAGGACGACACGTATCGGTTCCCGCCCGCACGCGACTTCACCGGGAAGAATGTCTACCGCGCCTCCCTCAACCGCCTCGAGAGCATGGAGGAGGCCTACGCACAGAAACTCGCCTCCGGGTATCTGCTCGACGTGGTGCTCTTTGCGAAGGGACGCGCCCTGGAACGCATCCGCGAGTACGAGCTTGCAGCCAGACACTACCAGCGGGTGAGCATCATGGACTCCGTCCTGGTCGCGCCGGCAACGATCGGGAACGAGATCTGTACCCGCTTGCTCGCCGCGAGCACTCTCGCGCCAAGACCGGAGAGCACTCCGGAAGAGGCGATGCGAGTCTTCGACGAGCGCCGCGCTGCACTCGAAGGGCTGCTCGACGAGGAGGCCGGCACCCACTACGCCTTCGTCGTGATGGAGGAGCTCGAACGCGCCGATGCGAGTCGCGCGTCGAGCTTCGCGATCCGAGCAAGCGCAAACCCACTCCTCGATCAGGTGGCGCTCGAACAATTCCGCGTGCTCGTCGCAAATCATCGCGACAGCCGCAATCGTTACCGCCACCTACTCGATCTCGCGGACTTCTACGCGGTCCTATCGCGGCGGTACGTTCGCGAGGCCGCGCCCCCATCCTTGCGCTTCGATCCCGCAACCTTCGACGAGTACGCCTTCAACGCCACGCGTCTGTACGAGACCGTGTCACAGCAGGACGGAGGCATCGAGAAGGTGGAGGCGACCCGCAAGCTCGAGGCCTTCCTCGCGTTCCAGCTGCAGGTGCACGATGAGAAGCTGCAGCACTGAGTCGCGGCGGCGCGGCGTGAGCAGCGCCTGGCTTGCGCTGGCGGTCATGCTCGCGGCCTGCAGCGGCGGGCGCGGTCCCGCGCCGAGCGAGCTCGATCCGCTGACCAGGAGACGCCCCCCGCGTCCCGTTCTCGCCGACGAGGCGGAGAAGACCGCCGCCAACCTGGCTGCACTGGCGCTTGCAGACGACCTGGTGTCGGCGCGAGTCGAGCTCGAGCAGCTGCGCCGCGGACCCCACACGGGCCTTGCGGACAACGCAGAGGATGTACTCAACGCCGCAAGGGGCGAGCGCGCCTACGTGCAGCTTTCGGAGCAGATGCTCAAGCACGACGACCTCGACCCGGCGCTCCGGCTCCGGCTCGAGCGCTATCTCGATGAGCAGCCGCTGCAGAGCGCCAAAGACTCGTTGGCGGACAACCAACGCTACAGGGTCGGCTCCATGTTCAACCGGGCCGTCGCTCCCCTGTCCCGTCTCAGCGTCGGTGCCGCGCTCAACCCGATCGAGACGGCACGCTCGACGGTGGCGTCGATTCGCGTACTCACTTCGTTCCCCGACGTCACCCCCTGGGAGCGGAAAGCGCTCCACGAGTGGGAAGGGTACCTGAAGGAGTACCCCGACACGCCCGAGGCGGAGGAGCTGGTCGAACGCGTCCAGCGCTACCGTGCGAAGCGCACGGCCTTCCTGCACGGCAAGGCAATGAAGGCGGCAGAGCGGGCACACGAGGCCCGCTCCTCCGCCGCCACCCTGGCGCACCTCGACCGGGCGGACCGGCTCAGCCCCGCAACCGACCGGTCCGCCGAGCTGCGCGGTCTCGCCAACCAGCGGCATGCGGCCAGACAGCGGGCGCTGCGCGAGAGCTGGAACGCGTCCGCCCTGGCGCCCACACCTCTGGACTCCGAGGCGAGCCGCGACTTCGAGAGCCTGTCCATCGCCGTGCTGAGCGCGCCGCCTGCGCGGATCGCCGAGCTCGCGCGCGCCTGGAGACGGGAGCAAGATCCTGGACTACTCGCCGACGAGCTGGCCTTCATCGAGAGCCTCGCGGCGCGCCTTAGCGACGAAGAGGACCAGTTCACGCATGGGATGCTGCAGGTCGCTCGTACCCGAGATTCGAACATGTCCCGACACGCGGGCGCGCTCCTCGCCTCACTGGATCAGAACCCGTACGGCTACTACGAAAGCGCCGTTCGCGCCGACCGACGCCAGCGTCGGAGCTGGGTCCTGTTCGGCCGGCGCAGCTGGAGACCGTCGCGAGACACGTTCCCCATGCCCGTGGAGGTCCTGCTCGGGCTTCCCGGTCGGGTCGTCGCCTTCATCGTCTTCCCGATCCGGTTGATCCGCTACCCGGCGACACGAAGCCGCTTTGGTGACACCGTGATCGCCACGGGCGAGCACTACCTCGGGCGCTTTCCCGAGGGCGCCCACGCGGAGGAGGTGAACCAGAGACTGGAATCCCTCTACGCGCAGCGCGGCCGCTGGCTCAGCGCGCTCGAGCGCCATCTGGCAAGAGAGCGAATCGATCCCGGCCGCGTCGAGAAGTACCGCCACAGGATCGCGGAGCGAACCCTGATGGCGGCGGAAGCCCAGCAGCGCATCGACGTCCAGATCGCGCTCCTGCGCGCGATCATCGTCGAGTACCCCGAGACCGACGCTTCGAAAGGCGCTCGCGACGCACTGCGCGAGGCCATGAGCCGGGCTTCTGCACAGCGGATCCGCGTCTCGCGCGGCTTCCTGCGCGAGTTTCCAGAGCTGTGGGGGCCGGCTGCCCTCGGCTTACGACCCGAGCTTTTCGACGGCGATGACGACAACGGAGAGCTCGACGAGGACGGCATCTTCCTGCTGGGCCGCACGTACGTGGAGATCTCGCTGGAAGGGCGCGACCCGCTCGTCCGCTCGATCCCACCTGAGCAGTTTGCACACTTCGTGGCGCTGCTCGAGGAGGCCAGCTATCACCAGCTGGCGACCGATGCCCGCGAGCAGCCCCAGCCCGATCCGCAGCGGGACCTGTTCTTCGAACGGGCGCGCCTCGGGCTGCTCGACACTGCCGATCTGCGCCCCACGGCGCGCTCCAGGGCAGAGTTCCTGAGCACCCAGGAGAAACATGGAAGCGTGCGCCGGCGCAACGTTCTCCCCGTCGAGCTCGTCTTGCGCGGAGACCTGGACCACCTGGGGCTGGCTGCCTTCCCGCGCATCCGGCTGCCCAGAGAGGAGCCGGACGCGTTCCTATTCAAGTAACTTCAGCGCGTCTTCTCGGCTGCGCGTTCCAAGAACTGGGCGAGAGACTTCAGCACGAAGCGCTCGTGCGTGCCCGCCGCGATCAGCTCGACGTCGTCACTGGCCTCGACCTGGAACACTAGCCGCCGGCGGTCCACCTCGATCAGGCGCGCCCGCGCGGTGACTATCAGACCCACCGGTGTGGGCGCCTTGTGCTCTACGTCCAGACGCGTGCCCACGGTGCCGGCCCCGGGCTCGAGCGCGGGCGCGACACAGCGGATCGCCGTCTCCTCGAGCAGCGCCACGAGCATGGGCGTCGCGAACACGAGCGCCCCCGGATTCCCGTAGCGGTCGGCCGTCAGCTCCGGCGTCACCTCGCGCTTTAGCTCGAACTCACGGCCCGCCTCCAGCACCTCCGCCATCGCCCGACCTCCTTTTGCTGCCACTAGGGTACTCGAGACGGCTCTCGCTCTCAGTATTGACGCAGAGTTTCCCTTCCGTGTAGATTTTTTCTCATCGGAAATGGAGTTCGGGTTGAATCCATGCCCGAAGGAGGCGACATGTCCGTGAACGCTATCGACTACGACGGCCTCGTCGAGGAGGCGCGAGTCCACGGGGACTGCTACGTCGATCCGGCAATCTTCGACGACGAGCTCGAGCGAATCTTCTACCGGAGCTGGGTCTACGTCGGCCACGAGGCCGAGGTCCCCGACCCCGGCGACTTCAAGCAGGGGTGGATAGGGCGCCAGTCGGTGCTCCTGATTCGCGGCGAGGACCGGGAGGTGCGCGTGCTGATGAACCGCTGCGCGCACCGTGCGGCCACGCTCTGCCAGACCTATCGCGGGAATGCCCGGGTCCTGCGCTGTGCGTACCACGGCTGGAGCTACGGCTGCGATGGGCGCCTGCGGGGTATGCCCTATGCCGACGGATACGGGCCGAACCTCGACAAGGACCAGTGGAGTCTGACGTCGCCGCCGCGCGTGGATCGCTATCGCGGGTTCGTGTTCGCCAGCGTCGCCTGCGAGGGCGTGTCGCTCGCCGAGCATCTGGGTCGGCCGGTGATGGAGCAGCTCGACCTGTTCTGCGACCTCTCGCCCCAGGGTGAGCTGCTCGCTTGCTCGGGGACCAACAAGTACGGGTACGACGCGAACTGGAAGCTTCAGATGGAGAACTCCATCGACGGCTACCACCCGAACTTCGCCCACCAGGCGTTCTTCCAGGTGATCCAGCAGCGCACGGGTGCGAGGATCGACCTCTTCGCGGGCAACTCCGCCTGCCGGACGCGCGATCTCGGCCGCGGACACAGCATGCTCGAGTACCCCGCACTGAACCTGGCCAGCCCGGATGCGCGGCCCTCGGAGCTTCTCAAGCGGTCGGCCTGGGGCGAGCGCTATTGGGACGACATGGTCGCCGGTCACGGGGAGCGCCGCGCCGAGGAGGTGATCCGGAGCGGGGGCACCCACATGCACGTGTTCCCGAACCTGGTGGTGCTGCAGAACCAGCTCCGGACGATCCGGCCGGTCAATGTCGACCGGACCGAGGTGCTGCTGAGCCCCGTCCTCTTGGCGGGTGCGCCCGACGAGCTGAACGCCGAGCGGCTACGCGCGCACGAGACCTTCTACGGTCCCGCGGGCGGGGGCGTGCCCGACGACATCGAGATGTTCATTCGAGTCCGCGCGGGCCTCGAGTGCCGGGTGGATCCTTGGCTTCGCTTCGAGCGCGGGCTGCACCGAGAGAAGACCGACGCCGACGGCACGCGCTACGGCCAGATGACCGACGAGGTCCCGCAGCGCGCGATGTGGCGCCACTGGAAGCGTCTGATGACGGGCGAGGCCGAGGTGTGAACGTCGATCGCGCAGCGGTCGAGTCGTTCCTGTACCGCGAAGCCCGGCTGATGGACGAGAGCCGCTACAAGGAGTGGCTCGACTTGTTCACCGAGGACGCGCTCTACTGGATCCCCTCGAATCACGAAGACGTGGACCCGCAGAGACACGTTTCGATCGTGTACGCCCACAGGCCTCAGCTCGAGGCGCAGGTCGCCCGGCTCGAGACCGGCAACGCCCATACGCAGGTGCCGCCCTCGCGAATGCGCCGCGTCGTGTCCAACGTCGAGGTCGAGCCGGGCGAGAACGGCGAGATACTCGCCCACGCCGTCTTCAGCCTGACCGAGTTGCGCCGGGGAGCGCAGCATTCCGTGGCGGGCCGCTCGAGCTACCGGCTGCGCCCGGAGGGAGACGACTTTCGGATTGCCTACAAGAAGGTCGAGCTGGTGGCCATCGACGAAGTGATCGACAACCTGACGTTCCTCATCTAGCGGGGATCGAGAGCAAGGCCAGCTGAAAGCCTAGAGCGGGCGGCCGGACTCCGCGATTGCGCGCGCGACCGACGCCTCGGTCTCATTGTTGATCGCGCTGATCTCGTCCCAGGAGTAGCCCAGGTCGAGAAAGACCTCTTCGGTGTGCTGGCCCGGTTCGGGTGAGGGACCCTTGGCCGACCCCGGCGTCTCACTGAGCTGGACGACGTTTCCGACCACCCTGGTAGGCCCGATCCCCGAAATGTCCATCTCGACAACGTAGTCGTTCGCAAGCGCCTGCGGGTCGTTCAGCACGTCGTCGTGGCTGAAGATGCGGTTCCAGATGATCTCGGGTTCCGAGTCCAGGAACGCCTCCCAGTCCTTCAGGGACTTTCGCAAGAAGGCACGCCGGAGACGCTCGCGCAAGTCGTCGTAGTCCGTGTCAGGGTCGTGCATGCCGATGCGCCGCGCCACGTCGTGCCACTGCTCGTCGGCCCCCAGCGCGGGCTCGCCGGCGAACTCGCACAGCGCGACCCAGGCCGGCGTGGTGAGCGGAAACGCCATGAAGAGGTAGTCTTGGTCGGCAGTCTCGTAGATCCCGTACATGCCGGGAACTCCGCCGTGGTGGGCGCCGGCGCGGCGCAGCGACTGACCGGTCGCGCCCGCATGCGCGATCTCCCACATCTGGAGCCACAGCTGGGTGCCATAGCCCGAGGTGTTCACCTTCTGCCCGACACCGTGGCGCTCGCGCGCGAGGAGTCCGGTGAGGATGCCGAGGGCGAGCTGCATGCCGCCAGCGGTGTCGGCAATGATCCCGCCGGCGGCCGTCGGCGGGCCGCCGGGGTCGCCTGTCAAATGGGGGAGTCCGCCGCGCGCCTGGGCGGCGCCGTCGACCATCGCCTTGTCCGCGAGCGGTCCCCGGGGGCCGAAGCCGTTGACGGCTGCATAGATGAGCTGCGGGTTCAGCGCGCGCAGCGTCTCGTAGCCAAACCCGAGCCGCTCCATCGCCGACTCGCGGTAGTTCGTCAGGAAGACGTCCGAGCGCTCGATCAGCCGGTAGAGCGCGGACCGCCCGAGCTCTCCCCCCGCGTCGATACGCAGCATCTTCTTGCCGCGGTTCACGGCGACGAACTGCGTACCGTGCGCCTCTGGCGGGTGGGTGTTGTTCGCCCCGCGCAGAAAGCGCGTCGCCTCTCCGGTCGGGCGCTCGACCTTGATCACCTCGGCGCCCATGTCCGAGAGATAGAGCCCTGCAGCGGGCCCCTGAACGGCCGTCGTCATTTCGACCACCCGGTAGCCGGACAATGGTTCGGGCATTTGAGCCTCTAGCGTATCCCCGGTCATTCTACAGCATGAACACGCCGTCTCCTCCAGCTCGGCGCCCCGTGGTGGAGTCGGCAGTCCAGCCGTTACAACGCGGGGAGAGGCGGCACGATATATGATGCATGGGTTTTAGCGTACAGGGGCAAGGTCGAGCATGACAGCAGCACAGACCACTAGGGACGAAGGCCGGGTGGGCTGGTTCAACTATCTCGACCCGTCCGTTCGACATTCGCTCTACCGAAACGGCGAGGTGCTCACGCGACGCGACCCTGACGGCAGCGACGCCGGCACCGATGGGGTCGTTCTCGAGGAACGGAAGATGACGGTCCACAACGCTCGACTCCTGGACGGCACGGTGCCGATCCTTGCCAAGAACGGGTTTGAGTTGCTCACCCGACCCCTCCTGCGCCCCGATCTAGACTTCTTCGATCATCTGGAGGTCGTAGAGGACTACTACCCCGAATGTGCGCAGGTTGTTCGAGAGGCCACCAGAGCCCGCCGCGTCTTTGCCTTCGACCACAACGTAAGGTCGGCGGCCGGAAAGGAAAGCAAGCGACGCATCAGCGGCGGGCAGCAAGTGCAGGGCCCAGCCCACCTCGCGCACGGGGACTACACCCTCAGTAGCGCTCCGGAGCGGTTGAGAGACCTCGCGAAGCCACCGAGCGGCAACGACACGCTGCGCTCGATCATCGATCGAGGGCAAGCTCTGCTTGAGCCCGAGCTGGTGGATCGGGTGCTCGACGATGGGAGACGTTTCGCGCTCATCAACCTGTGGCGCAACATTGCCCACGAGCCGGTCGCATCACATCCCCTCGCGTTGTGCGACGCGCAGACCGTGAGCCTTGAAGACCTCGTCGTGTTCGAGATCCACTATCGGGACCGAGTAGGCGAGAACTACTTTGCCAAGCATTCGTCACGACACCAGTGGTACTACTATCCAGCGATAACCCGCGACGAGGCGCTGCTTATCAAGCAGTGAGACGTCGTCTCGAGGCCGCTCCGCCGTTCCGAGCAGGACCACGTACTTGCGCCTCCATCACCCGTTCCACCGACGAGAGACGCCCCGGATTCACACCTGTGTCTACCATGGTTGACTTGCGTGGTCGAGGATCGCCGCTACGCGACGAAGTTCGTTCTACCCGCACTCGCGGACATGCTCGTGGAAGACGTCACGTCGCGAGACGTCGAGCGTCTCCACCATGTGCAACGAAAGACACCGGTGCAGGCGAACCGACTGCTCACGTTCCTCTCGTCTCTCTTTGCTCGAGCCGAGAAGTGGAAGCTGCGAGCGGACGGGTCGAATCCCGCCCGCGGCATCCGCAAGTTCGCCGAGTCCACGCGAACGAGGCAGCTCTCGGACCTCGAGCTCGCACGCTTCGGTCGTGCGCTCCGTGAGCTGGAAGCGGAGGCCCAGGCCGATCCGGTGCAGGGAGCACAGCGAACAGCATCGCTACGTGCGATCCGGCTCTTGCTGCTGACCGGATCGCGCAAGAGCGAAATCCTCGGCGCGCGTTGGGAGTGGATCGACTTTGAGGCCGGCGAGCTCGTGCTGCCGGAACTCGCCACGAAGGCGAAGCGCGAGCATCGCAAGCCACTCGCACCCGAGGCGCTCGAGATCCTCCGCGCCATGGGAGCGAAGGAGAACGGTCTGCTCTTCCCGCAGGCCCGCAACCCGAACCTGCCGCGGCGGACCGTGCGACGGACCTGGGTATCGCTCCTCGAGCGTGCCCGCTTGCGTGACCTGCGGCTCCACGACCTGCGACGGACCGTGGCCTCGTTGGCCGCCGAGGGCGGCGTCCCGCTGCCGCACCTGATGGCACTCATGGGGTGGTCGCAACTGAAAACAGCAGAGGTTTACGTCCGGCGCCGGACCGAGCAGACCCACGAGCACCTGGAGCGCGTCACGCAGGGCCTTCTCGAGCGACTCGACGCTCCCACGAACGTCCACGAGCTCCCGCGACCCGCGGCCGGGTGATGGCTCGCCGCACGCCCGAACAGGTTCGCGAGCTCCTGGCACTCTACCGGGAGATCCAGCGCCACCTACCGCCGTTCTCTCCCGAGGAGCTCGCGCGGATCCTGCGACTGGATCACCAACCCATGTTCGACCAGGCGCGGCTCGCCAAGCTCGAACGCATCGTGCGCTCGCTGATTCCTACGCGCGAGCTTCGCGTGAGAGCTCCCGACAAGGCCTGGAGTCGCTACGTGGAGCTCCGCGTGCACAAGAACCTCGAGTCGCTCTGTGCCGTGGTGCAGCTCGCCTGCGAGCTCGGCCGGACACCGGAGAGCACGGCCGCGACCCTGCGCCGCGCGCGCAAGGATCGCCTCGACGCACATCGCGCGCGCGGAGCACCGGCCTGGGTGGAGAGAATCTTCGCGCACGCCACGGTGCCAGGCGGCTCGACCATGGACCTCCTCTGCGAGGTCCAGCCCTGGGAACAAGAGACGCGGCCGACTGTTCCTGTCCCAGGAGCATCCCGCTTGGTAAAGCATGCTCCAGGCCGACACGGTTCGGTGGAGCTTTCCCGATGCCTCGTACCAACAACGACTACTTCACCACCGACGAGCTCGCAGAGCGGCTCGCGATCAAGCCGAACACGCTCGAGCGCTGGCGCTCGCAAGGCGTCGGACCTCCCTTCGTGAAAGTGGGTAACCGCGCCGTGCGCTACAAGTTCGCCGAAGTCGAGGCCTGGCTCGAGAAAGAACGCCCAGCTCCCGGAACGGCGTAACGAGCGCTCGCGCTCCTACGGCGGATCGCTCGGGGCCTCGACCTTCGTTTTCTGGGCCTCCACGTTTCCCACAGAAGGCCCCTTTTCCCGCGGTTTCCCACCTTGTTCCCGCGCGGCTAACGCGGCCTCCCACGGCCCCAGTGGCGTCTCGGCGTCCTCAGCCTGGGCTGCTGCCAGCTTCGCGGTACCGGGAAGGGTGTTCTCAGGGCCGTCGACTTCCTCCCACGTTTTCATCGGACCGCTCTCGAGAGGCGTCGCCTGGACGTCGATCACCTGCTGCTGCGGCTGCCGCGCGACCGTGAGCTTGCGCGCGAGGGCCGACAACGTCCGTCTCTCCGCCGGGCTAAGCGCCGCCAGCGCGTCCTCGCGGTGCTGACGCACCTCTACCTGGCCCTCGACCACGTGTCGGTGGACTGTGGCGGCGAATCCTCCGGAAAGTCTGGCTTCCAATTCGATTGCCGCGCGCATCTCCTTGAGTGAGCTCGCCCAGGCCGTGAGGTTCCCGACGCCGATCGCAGCCTTCTCCAGCTTCACGGTCTTTTCGTAGAGCTGGTCGACCCGCTCCTCCAGCTTGTGTTGATACGCCTCCGGACTGGCGCGCGTCCTCGACCACAGCATGTGGTCTCGGTGGCGGTATACCGAACTTTTGGGAATGCCCAGCTTGCGTGCGATCGCCAGCGGCGCCTCGTGCTTCAGGATCCGGCGGTCGACCTCGACCCGGTTCGGCGACGTACATATATGGCAGACCTGGCCTTTCACCTCGACCTCCTTCGGGAATCCTCGGGTGTTTTAACACTCACGCGTCGGTCTTCCGTACCTGCGTTTATGCCAGGACCACGAGTGTCGTACATCTTGCAGGTTGCTTCCCACATAGGTGGCGATTCCTCGGCAGTGCGCGTGCGCCGCTGGTAGCGGTTGGCGACGCCGCACTTTCGCCCCTGCTGGCCGGTACGATTCGGCCTGCGATTCGTGGCTGGTAGGGGCGTGTTGTCGACCGAATAGGTAGATCAGGTGGACCGCACGCTCCATTATGAGCCGTACTATTATTATTTCCCTGTAAGACTAACAGCGAGAAATCGATCCACCTGATCCACCTAGTGGAGTCAACAGTGCGTCGTTGATGCGGATTGTGAGGTGGACCGCGACGCGGTTTTGGTCCACCTCGAGGTCCGCCTCTGTGGTTGTGGTCCACCCAAAAACGAGGCGAGCGGCTTCATTTTTGTCAGCTCCTGCTTTTGTAGTGGACGCGTTCGTGTGAGGTGGACCACAAACTCGTGCTGGGTGGACCACGATTCGCGAGGCACCTCGGCGTTCAATTTCGGTGGGCTTGTGAGCTGTCGGGCGTGCTCCAGAGGTCGGGACTTTCGCCTTCGACCAGGTCGAGGCCGTGCCAGACGAAGGAGCCTTTGGGTTTAGTTCGCCAGAAGCCACGTTGCTCGAGCTCGCTTCTGCGATCCTTGTTCGCGAGTGGTTGAACGAGGTTCTCGCGGCACCAGGTTCGGTACGCCTTTTCGAAGCGGCCGGCGCGCACGCAGAGCTTCTCGTTTTCCGGGTCCACCATGCAGCACTCCTCCAGGAAGCGGGCCATGGTGTCCTGCTCCTCCCGGTACTCTGCCGTGGCATTGAGGACTGCTCTGGGTGGAGCGAGGCCATGGTCTGCGCGGTCTTTCTGCCACTCGAGGCAGCCCTGGACGGCCCATGCAAGCAGCGCACACAGGTGCTCTGGCTCCTTGAGGCGGCTCCGAATGGTCTTGTCCACCTTCTCGAACGTCTGGGTCCACGGCACGAGGTAGACCCGGCGCCAGATGCCCTTGTCGCGGCCCACAATCACCGGCTTGTGGTTCGTGGCGAGGTGGACGGTACACTGCGGAGCGAACTCGAAGAACTCGCCGCGCATGAACCGCGCGGAGAACGTGTCGCCTCCGGTGAGCCGTTTGACCAGCGCTTCATTGAGCCGCTCGCGGCCCTCGGGTTCGGTTGCGGACACGAAGCGCGCGCCACGCAGCGCCGCTACATCGTTCGGGATCCCACTGGCCGACTTGCCGAGGAGCGTGCTGGTGGGTGTGACCCTCCCGTAGTCGGCCATGAGCTCGACCATCATCTCGAGGAACGAGCTCTTGCCGTTCTCTCCTTCGCCCCAGTGGATGAGGAACGCGTCCTCGGACACGTCGCCGGTCAGGCTGTAGCCCATGGCTCTAGCCAGGAACTGCCGCACCTCTGGATCTGGCTGCGCGTCACGCAGGAACTGATCGAGCAGTTCCGAGTATGCGCAGGGGTCGTAGTCTACCGCGACCTGCTTCGTGATCAGGTCCTCTCGGAGCTCCGGTCGCAGCTCTCCTGTCCGCAGGTCGAGTGTCCCGTTCGCACACCCTAAGAGCCACGGGTCGCGATCCAGCTGCTCCACCCGCACCGCCACCCTGGGCCGTGCGATCTCCAACAGGTTCCGAAAGCCTGCGGCTGTGTTCGTGCGCCGGATGTGCTGCCGGTACGCCGCCTGCTCGTCCTGCGGAGCCGCCAGGATCTCCGCCTGAAGGATCTCGACCGTCTGCTGCGCCAGCGTCCGAACTCGCTCGGTGGTGTCCTCCACCCAGTACCGATCATTCCAGACGAGCCAGCGCTTGGACCTGGTCCAGTACCGAACGTCGTGACCGAAGAGCGCCAGGAACCGATCCGCATTTCCGCCTTCGGTGAGCTCGTGCTTCACGATCGGTGTCACATCAACGAACGCAGTGACCGCGTGACCGGCCGCCAGGTGGTCGCTCGCAGTCGTTCCGACGCAAGGCTCGACGAGCCGCAGCACCTTCGTCACATCTCGCGCATACAACGAATCGAACGTAAGGCGGGACTGTCGCCGTCCCGTCCCGTTCTTGTGACCGACGACGATGACCTCCGGTGCACCGAAGAGGACGTCGCCATACCCGGGCCGCCACGCTCCATCCCGGCTGCAGGTCGTGCACAGCTTCTCTTCCGTATCCCGTAGCGCCTCCGCATCCAGCACATCCATCGTGACGTAGATGCTGTCGCCCACCGAAATAGCGCTCGCGAGGTCGTCCATGAAGAGAAGAGGTCGCTTCTCCTCCCGCTCATCAAAAGCAGAATCGGCAAGCCAGTCCGTCATGGCTTCTCCTTCTCCAGCCTGGCAACGTCGCGAATGATCCGTTGGGCCTCGGCGTCGGGCAGCGGTGGATCGCAGTGGATCTGGGTCCAGCACCACAGCAGCTCGGCACCGATCCTCCGGTCGAGGTTTGACCTCATCACCTTGCCTGCGAGCGAGAGCAGCGCAGTGCGCCGCGACCCTATGGTGTACCGGCCACTTGTGTACTCCTCCCACTCCAAGGAGTTCCGCCGAGACGCAGCGTTCGCACCGCCCGGTCCACCCGCACCACTCTGCATCGCGGTGAGGATCCACTCGGGAGCGGCCGCGAACTGGATCCGCCCGAAGCGGTCCTCGGACCACGTGTAGTGGCGACCGCTCTTGTGCACCGACGGCGGAACGACGACGTAGCCGCCGTCACCCTTGATGTCGATCCCAGAGAACAAGTCGTTGCGGCAACCCATCCCAGGAGCGACGAAGTAGTAATGGAAGCCGCCTTCGCGACCTGTGCGCGCAACGACCGTCTCCGGAATGTGTAGATTCCACTCGCGAATCGAGTCCTGGCCGTCCTTGCCGTCGATGTCGACGACGACCAGGTCGTGGCTCGCTCGGCCGAGTGCCATGCCAATATTCGCGTTGGGATATCGCTTCCACAACTCCGCGACCTGGCGCAGGTCGTTGGTGGCGTCCTTGCAGCCGTGGCCACCCTCTACCTTAGGAATGAGCGGCGCCTTTCCTCTGGATCGAACCGGGAAGACGGAGAAGTCCCGCTCTGCGTAGTACAGCGCCGCATCCGGTAACGAGTCCACCATCAGAAGGGCCGATCGCTTTGCGTGGCCGGCTCTTTCGAGAGCAGCTCGACCTTCCAGCGCTGATACTCGTGGCCTGACTCGTCTGCGATCCCAGTTCCCTCGAACACAATCTTGAGTCTGTCGCCGACGCGGGGCTTGATCTCGTTCATCGCGTCGCGCAACGATTGCGTGGTGACCCAGAGCGTCCAGCTCCGATCGGTGTCTGTTTCGGTGATCTCGAGCACACCGCGCTCGCCGTACTGGGTCTTGATGAAGCGCTTGGCGCGAATGGTTCCAACGAGCGCGTCACCGGGCTGCTCTGGCTTCCAGGCGTCCGGGAACCCGTCACGTGGTCGTGTGGGTGTCTGCGTCATCGGCTCTCCTCCTGCGCGAGGCGGACCTCGCTCTGGGTAGATGTGGTGGCGGCGGATCGGTGCGGCGGCACGTGCGCTGCTTCGAGGGCCAGCTCGGCGCGGCGGCAGAGCTCGCGGAGCTCGCGGATCTGCTGCGCCTGGAACTCGATGAGCTCGTGGCGCTGTCGCAGGAGCTCGCGCACAAGGCCGAGCTCGCGGGTGGTACGGCATGCGTGTCGGACCTCTCGAGCTCGGCGGTCGGTCCTACGCCGGCGCGGGTCGCGGCCTGGCGCTCGGTGCTCTCGGCCGCTCTTGTCCGCTCTACGGCTAGCGTCTAGAGTCGGCATCGATCTCGTCGGCCTTCGCATCGCCGACGTCTTCATGGCTCTGAGGGTCGGGTCGGCACATCGTCGGCCCGGCCCTTGGTTTGTCTGGCCTCTCCGGGAGCTCGAGCTCGAGCTGCTCCGGCTCCTGGCTCTCCACGAGCAGCTGCCAGGCGCCACGCAGCCGCAGCGGTCTCCGCACGAGTTCGGTCTTTCCCGGGTTGCGCCGGCTCATCGCTCGGCCGGAGAGGCGTCCGGCTCCGACTCGGCTGCGGCATGCATGGGCTGCTGGTGCCGGCTCTGCTGGAGCCAGGCGTGGACCTCGCTCATGCGCACCCGCGGCCACGAGCCGATCACGTAGAAGTGGAGCTCACCTCGCTCGTGCGCCTGGCGCAGGAGCAGCGGGTTCATGCCCATCTGCCGGGCCGCCATCGGGACCGTCGTGAGCGGCTCGGTCCGGGCCAGCACCGCCTGCTGGGTGATGTAGGCCTCCAGGTCCTCGGGCCGGACCCGAAGCATCCGGCCCGTCGTCCCGATCCAGACACACGGCAGAACGCCGGCCCGGATCATCTTGCGCACCGTGTGGTGATCGAGCTGGAGCCGCGCCGCGACCTCGCGCGCCGTCAAGAGGCCCACCGCTCCTGAGCCGGTCTCCCGGCTCGCGTCTTCTCGCATCCTGGTACCTCAGAGGCTTCTACTCGTTCGGAACGGGTACACGGGAGATCCATGCACCCGGAATGGCGCTGGTGGCGACATTCCCTCCGACGTGGACTAGCGCCGGCGTTTGACGTCCGATGATCGGTGGTGGCGGGTTCCGATCGGCCCCTGATTTCCGGAGTTGACGGGTTCCGGACGCCCCTGAGGTTCCAGGTTCTGACGGGTCCTGGGGGTCCCTGGTTGACCAGTTGTTGGCGAGTTCTGGTCGAACTCTGCCGAGAGTATCGACGCACATACACCGAAGAGTCAACAACAACCCTGCAGACGAAGAGGCCGACTCTCCCGTTGCTTCTGCGTAGCTAGAAGGAGTTCTCTCTAGCTCTCTCTACCTGTGTGGAGCTGACGCTGGTTTTTGCGGACCGAGGCCGGCCCGGTTGGAACCAAGGTCCAAGAAAGTCCACGCACCGGCTGAGCCACGGCCTGGCGCGCCGTCCCATCGATACTCGCGATGCGGCCCAGCTCGTGGCCCGGCGTTCTAACGATCGGCGGACCGCGGCCTGTCGAGTGGCCCAGCGTTTTGCACGACGTGCAGCGTCGCGGCCCGCACGTCGGGCGGCGTGGATCCCAAGCCGCCGGAGCTACTCCTCGCGCTGCTCCGACTTCGAGATTACGGGAGCTGTCCGCCCGGAGCTGAGCAGACCCGGCTGCAGACCGGTGCTCCCGCAAGAGGAGATCATATCCTTGGATGCACTCCGGCGGAGGCACGGAGCTTGCGGCGTACGCGTTCGGTGGCCAGATAGCGCGCCGTTACCATAAGACAGAAAAACTCACAACCACGTTGTCATAGTCCTGACCGACTGACTCTTGGGAGCGGGCCCCGATATATCTGACGCTGACACCGAAGCGCCGCGTGATCGGATAGCCCAGGCCGAGCGCCCAGACGAAGTTCCCTCTTCGGTCTCTCTTCGCTTCGCCGTTCACGGTGGATTCTGCGCCGTATCCATAGCCAGCACTCGCTGCACCCCAGAGGCCGGGTCGAAAATTGTAAATGAGATGACCTTGGATCGTGTAGAGCGGATCGTTCTCCAGCTTGTTCCCATTGAAGAAATCATCGCTGTCCGTATAGAACCAAGCCGCACCAGTGACTTCCATCGACCATCGTCCTCGGTTGTGCACTACTCCGAGCTGTGGCCGAAAAGTGAACCTGTTTGCACCTAGATTGATGAGTTTGTCATCCATGTACTCACCGGTCGGAAGGTGCAGGGTCAGGGCGGCTCCGACGATGGTCTCAACATCCGTCTTCGCCCGGTAGGCGGCGAACTCCTTGCCCTCTAACGGCGGAGCTCCATACAGATTGATTGCCAAGCGCACGATTGAATCTGACAATCCAGTCCGTCTAGCGGATGCGGGAACGCCATCGACCAACCCAGTCCAGCGACCCCGTTGGATGGCTTGAACAAAATCGACTCGTGCGGATTTCTCAAGCACCTCGAAGGTGCGGATGTAGCTAGCTACCCAGGTGTGCATCTCCAGGTCAACATCTTCGAGACGGAGGACGGGATCCGAGAATATGTCCGCCTCCGTGTAGGAGTAGCTTGCCCCGGCAAAGTTGGCTCCCATCGGAAGGTGGCCCCACCGCCGAGGCTGTAACTCCTGCGCAGAGCATGGAAGAGCCAGGCCCAGGGCCATGAAGCTATAGAGACTCCACGTAGGAAGATCCTTCAACGACATCAAGTTCCCTGGAGGTCACGGACTTGACGATGCGCCAGTTGTCTGGGCCGCTGGTTCCGAGCAGTGATTGAAGCCACCGACCACACCCGCTCCGGGCGAAGGATCTCTATCTTCAAAGAAGCTGAGCTCGGTGTTGTTGAAGGCGAAAGCACTGGCGATCCTCGACCAGGCCACAGGTGAAGGGCGACTCGTCGCAGGTTCCCGCGCCACCTTGCCGCGTCTCGGGACGCGCTGCAAGGCGAATCGATTGCCGCCGGGCAGTACGGGCTGCGCACTTTCTACGCGTCGCGAACGAGATCATGACTGACGACCCCGTCGTCTCAGAACTGGCCGGAGGAGATCTCCCGACAGCTCAGCAACCCCGTCGGCAGTGTCTGGTTGCTCAAGTTGGAGGGCGGAATTGTGCACGGCCCGAAAGGGGCGACTTCACCGAGAGGGGCGTGCGCGTACCTGCGGGCTTGGGCTTGTCTCTCGGATGCAGCGAGCCCGTAGGGGTCCTGGCCGCGCACGATCCACTGCTCGAAACTTCTGGGCGGCCGATGTTGGAGGGTGCCTGGGACTCCTCCTCGCGCTTCACAGGCGCTAAGAGGGGCTCCGGGGGTCGATCTCGGCTGACGAACTGGTGCCGTCAGGGTGCCAGCAGGCAGTAGAAACACAGTGATCCTCGCCCGCAGTTGTTCACAAAAAGGATCGAGCCGTCTGCGTCGCGAGCGGCCATCTCGGCGCTGCGATCGACCGGATCGCGAGGGAACTCCAGCTCCTCGGGATCTCCGCCAGCGCCCTCCCGTCTCGGCCTGTCGCTCCCGATCACCCGGATCTCCAGCAGCTCTCGCCTCGCGAGCGAGAAGTCCTGCTCCACATCGGGGCCGGGCACCGCGTTCCAGGCATTGCGGAGAGGCTCTTCATCAGCGGACACACTGTTCGGAACCATCTCAAGGCGATCTACCGGAAACTCGGCCTGGAGTCCCAGCACGAGCTGGTCGAGTGGCTGAAACGCCTCTGACGAGCCCAAATTAGCCCAAAGTGGCTATACGAATGGCCCATTTTGGGCCAGGCGCCGGACTGCGCCGTGCGCGATTCTCACTGCCGAAAGTGAGAACCATGACCATGACCGGCGAAGAGATCACAAGACGCATCGACAGGTTGGAGCAGGCCGTTGCGGCGCTCGGACTCGAAGATGGCGATGTCGTCGATGGCGTGACCGTGTTTCTGTGCGGTGGCTGCAGCGAACGGATGGGAGACTGCCGCTGCACGGTCGGTGAAATCATCGACGAGGTGGCGGAACGCGGCTCGCTCCCTGATCTCGCCAGGGCGACGCCGGAATGAGGGCGTTGGAGTTCCGCTATCCGGGCACGCTGGAGGTCATCTGCGATCGCAGCATGGTCGCTGGCCTCGATCCCTCCGACCTTCTCGAAATATACGTCGATCTCTCAATGCAAGAGGCGGCTGCCTGGGCAGGAGTCCTGCCCATGCCCATCGGCGACGCCCTCACACCGTCCGTAGTTGTCGCTCGTGGAAGTCGGGCACCGACCCCGCGAGAGCTGAGCGTGTTCACCGAACGATGGTCCAGGTGGGTCAAGGCCGCTCGATCTGGCTCGGAGCCGACCCGATGACCCTGATTGCGACGTTGCCAACCTCGCGCGCCGAACCCTCAGCATCGAGGGCGTCAGCCCTGGCAACGACTTCACCGACTCCCAGGTCAGGTCACACACAAAGACTCGACGATGATGAAGCACCAAAGGAGCCGCGCGATCACGCCAACACGAGAGTCATCTCGGCTCCGGCGGATCCGCTTTCAGCTGTCAGGGGTATAGCCTTGGCGGTCCTGATTGGCGCGGCACTCTGGATCGGCATCCTCACCATGGTCGCCCTTCTTCTTTAGCGATCAGAAGCGTCGTCGGCCTCGAGTCCGCACGCAAGCGCGACTAGCGCACCCAGATCGACGGCTTCCCGCAAAGCCTCCTTCACTGCTCCAGCACTGGAACCCAAATCAAGGAGATACACCATGAAGATCCTCATCACACTACTGGCCATGGCTGCGATCGTTGCACCGCATGCGGAGGCCGACACCACAGATCCGGTGCTGACCAATTTTGTCATCAGCCCAGCTGTGTTCGATGCTGGCTTTGGGCCAGTCACTCTCGACTTCTGCGCCACTGTTCAAGATGATTTCTTGGGCGTCTTCTCTGTATTCGTCGCACTCACTGGCACTGCCGATGAAAGATCCGGAGCTACTACTAGCTATACAAGGTTCTCCGGAGAACTGAATCTAGAGGAGACTGTGTGCGATCAGATCGTGGTGCCACGGTTTGAGCCGTATAACACCTACTCGGTGCATGTCGACGTGTTTGACGGCATCAATGAGGGTCAGTACACCGGCGGCGCACTGGGAACCACGAATGAACTGTGTCTTGTTGGAACCTGCTTCGTCATGAACAGTCCCGACGTGGGAACATCAGACGTGGATGCCGATGGTGTACCGGACTTGGCCGACAACTGTCCCGACGACTTCAACGATGATCAGCTCGACTCTGACCTAGATCTCATCGGCGACGCCTGCGATCCGTTCCCACTCAATCTCGACAACGAACAGGCACAGTGTGAGGTAGATCGAGATCAGGCACTCGACGACTTGGATCTGTGCCTTGCATCGTTCGACACAGATGGAGACGGCGAGCCCGACACCACGGACCTCTGCCCCGGCACACCCTTCGGTCACGAGGTAGACACAGCCGGTTGCTCGGTCGCGCAGTTCTGCTCCGCCATCGACGTGAGTGTTAAGCACAGCTCCAGGGCCTGCCGGTTGAGCGACTGGAGAAACGACGAGCCGCTCGGAGCAGACGATTGTCGGTCCAACAACGGACAGTGCCAGCCCAGCTAGGGCCTGACATCGACGGACTGGTTCCGACGCTCCGTTGACCGCCTAGATTGCAGGCCTGCGGCGAGCGCTCGAGCTTCGTCACTCTTGTAAGGAGAAAACATTGAGAGCACTACTGATCGCCCTCGCTGCGTTGCTAGTTGCACCGCACGCGGAGGCAGCAAAGCCCGAAGGCAAAGGCAAAACCGAACCCATTAGCCATGTCGCAGTCGATGCCGAGAGATTCATCCTCGGCCACGTCTTAGGCTTCGGCGATCGAAGTCTCTATAGCGGCACCCACTTTTGGTTCTTCGATGCGGAGAGCGGCGCTGCTGTTGCAGTCGACCGTAATGGTGCAGCAGGCACGCCCATCGGCTCGGTCTACTTTGACAGCCCAGGCTGCACGGGCACAGCATTCGTGTTCTATGCCGACGTGCCCGTAGTAGCCACTCTGCTTGTCACCGCAGACCGTTACTTCACGCAGCGCATTGGAGGCATGGTGACTATGGGCGTGCAGTCTCGGCTTGCAGGTTCGGGCGCCAGTGTGGGCTGCATAGCAGTGACAGGTACCTACACGCAGGTCTTCCTAGTCGATGAGGTCACACCGACATTCCTCGACCCGATCCCGCTGCCGATCAGCATCGTTCCGGCCGATTAGCGGTCGCACAAAGGAGAATAGCGATGAAGCTTCTACTGACTCTGCTCGGCTTCGCGACGATGCTCCTAGCCCCAAGTGTCGAGGCCGGGGTCATCGACGCCTGCGTAGGCGGCAACGGCAACCTGCGCCTCGTCTCTGGTCGGCAGGACTGCAAGAACAACGAATCTCATCTGCAGTGGAACGAGGTCGGACCCGCAGGGCCGCAAGGGCTTCCTGGTATCGACGGCATCGACGGACGGGATGGACGGGACGGCGATGGGCTCGTCGCCGTCGATGGCGAAGGCTTCGTGTTCGGTTCGTTCGTCTATTTCGACACAGGCAGTACCTTTGGTGTTCACAGATTTGGTGTCTACAGTCGCGAGATCGACGCGCTTGTGAGGGTCGATGGGCGAAACGGATTCCTCGTTAGTTCGGGAACGCAAGGAGGCTCTTCGGGTGAGAGGCTACTGTTCGATGGGTCGGATTGTACCGGCCAGGCGTACACGGTTTTTCGGTCGCAAGATGGTCCTCTGCACCTTTTCGTCACCTATATCGGCGGAGAGGCACGCTACTTCGCGCCTCGACTACCCGGCGTGATTCTCGAAGCGCACACGGTGTTCTCGCGGATGTTCTCAGACGGGGCCTGCGACCTGCAGACGCAGACACTGGATCTGCTTCCCGTGCAGGAGATTACGCTGCCATTTTCAGACCCGGCGCTGCTGCCGATCAGCGTCATGCCGGGCAACTAGAGGAGACGATGATGAAGTTCCTACTGACAACCCTGGCTGTACTCGGCATCGCGACGCCCGCGTCGGCCGACGACTGTGTCAACGTGACGGACACCTGGGGCCGCAAGAGCCTCGTGTGCGTCAAGCCAAGCGGTCAGGTCTACCAGGACAAGTGGGGCGTCCAGCAGCAGCCGCAGCCGCGACCGATTCCAGGAGCGTTCGATCCGAGCGACCCCTACAAGGGGCTGCCGACCGTTGACCGCAACGGCAACATCGTAAACCGCTAGGTCGCAGGTGGGACAAGCAGGCCTCGGCCCAGAGCCGCTTGTGGTGTCTCCATCTCTGCGCAGAGCCAAGGTCGAAGGCAGTCGCCCCCGTCGTGGGTGGAGCGCACGGAGCTCGTCGACAAGTTGATCGAGCACCTCGGTGATGTGGAAGGCTTCGACCAAACGCCGGGCCTTGATCAGGAGCTCCATGTGCTGACGCAGTTCGCCAGCCGCCTAGAGCGAGTACGGATTCCCGAAGGTTATGTTGGCGGCTACACCTGGATCCAGCGCGGACGAAAGGTTCGTACGTAGCTGAAGGCAGGCCTCGACGAGGTGACGCGCTGGAACGCCGAGCAGGAGCTGAGTATTACAGGCTGAAATGCTGTACGGCTGCTACACGCGACGACTGCATGGGTTTTAGGGAAGCGTGTACAGTGGCTGGCAGAACGCCGCCTTCACCAAAGGTTTGGAGGGCAACTCGTGATCTTCACAAACATTCTTCTACAGGGCGTGTCAGTTCTCTCTCTCTTGGTACCCGCCGCTCTCTCTATTGGCTTGTTCTCAGCATTGATCGTTCTTACCTATCAGGGCATCCTTTCGTTCGATGGCACTCTCACAGACTCGTGGCAGGGTGGGCTACTGATCGTGATTGCCTGGTATGCTTGGCTCTGTAAGCGGAGAGCCGGGATGACGGTGGACTCGGTCGAACAAATCGAGAGAATAGCCTTCGCGTTCGTTCATTACTCCACGCGCAAGGTCGCGACTGCGGCGGAGGAGTTGGATGAGCCAAAGGACTTTCTGCGATATGCCGCTGGCTCCCTATTCGCCATGCTGTTCGCAAAGCACAATCCGTACGACCTACCGGAGTCACAGAGTTGGCTACGAACGCCCGGAGGCGACAAAACTACGCTTTCTGACGATCTGACGCTGTGGATGCACTCTCAGGATTCAGAGTGAGGTAACGGCCAGCGCGACATGGCCATGGGTGGTTGGACGCTACAGCCACCAGGACGATGGGCCGGTGCGACAAGTAGCTCAGGCGATGCCAGGTGGAATTGATCAGCTCTGCCTATGCGGCTGACCGTTCCTGGTCATGTCCGAGCGGACGAGGAGACGACTCTAGATGCCAAGGGAGACGAGATGAACTTCGTAGCACTGTTGACGACCTCGGCGCTCCTGTTTGCACCGACGCTCGCGAATGCCGATGAGTTTATGGAGGAACTGGACCGCCTGACAAAGCTCGCCATAACACCGCTCAACAAAGTCGGGCCGACGTGGGTGTGTCGGCCGAAGCGGCTCTATGCGTGCGGCGTAGATGGCTGCCAGGCTGGAGACGCGAAGACAGAAGTACGGCTGGACTTCTTGCATGGAGCATACAGCCGATGCGATCAGTATCCGATGACCTACGAGGCAAGTGGCGTCTTCACCACCGCACAGCCCAACAGTGGCGCCTGCTTGACAGTGCTAAATGACGGCTCCGAGTATATGGAGGTCGCGACTCTGGGCTTGTCTACGTTGGTGTACTTCGGGAGCTGCGAAGCACGATGATACGTATAGCATTAGCAGTGATGCTGCTCACTCTTGCACCGGTGCCTGCATTCGGAGCAACGTATCGCTGCGACTTCGGACCCGGCACGCAGGCGTCATGGGACCACGGCGAGCCAACCATCAAATCGGCTGACCACGGCGCGGGAGACGTAGTATTCGATTCCATCGACACATCAGCGGGCACGGCACGGTTCATCGGGAACTCCGGCGCTGTCGATATCGTAGTCGTTATGAGCGGCGCAGGGCTTACTTTTGTCGAGACAACGGGGCTTGGCAACCTCGTCTTCACCACGATCTTCTGGAGCAAGGCCGGGGCGACCGATCGACTCGTCGCCGTCACGTCGCGCCACATGGATATAAACGGACCCTTTCCATCGCAGTACCACGGTACTTGCGCCGAGCTCGACTGAACGCAAAGAGCCTGCGTGTCGTGCGGGCTCCGGTCCCGGCGGGTTCATTCCCTTGTCTCCGCACTGAGCCGTTCAACTCACGACGAAGGAGAAAGAGATGAAGATCCAGCGGCGCTGTAAGCCGTTCTACACCTGTGACTGGGATGCGTTCGACGCCTGTATGGCAGACGCACGATGAGCGCTGGTGTCATGACCCGGGCATCTGGCTCGGCCAGCACCGCTCACGCGCCCGGCGACCTGCCTGGACTGCGGCGCCGAGCTCGCCACGGACTCGGCCGGCTTGCCCAAGTACCGGTGCGGCGAGAGCTGGGGCTGGATCAACGAGCCGTGGACCTGGATGCGCCGCTGTGGTACGCGTCCAGACGTGGTCAGCGTGGTGAGGAGGAAGCGATGGAGAGCGCTGCTCTGCGCCGCGATGCTGCTCGCGGGCTGCCGTTACGAGGTGATCTCGACCAATCCGGTTCCTGGCGCGATCCGCATCGACCGGCTTACCGGGGCTATGTGTGTGATCCCGGCGGAGGAGCGCCGCGACTTCTTCGAGAAGATGCCGACGTGCGATGACGTGGATGAGCGAAAAGCTCTACAGCAGCTCCGTGCTCGCAGCGGTCCTAGTAGCTCTCGGCCAGGCCTGTCAGAACAGGTCCTCGGCAGCCCGAGAGTAAGCCGTCGGCGCACAGGGTCCGCATCGTGGAGGACAGCATGGTCTGGTACGATGGCTGTTGGTCGGGATCTACGACGAGACGGAAGGAGGAAGGCCCTGCGTAGACTACCTAGCTGCGTGACCATGTGGATACTCACGGCCGCGGTGCTCGGAGGCTGCGCCAGTCGTCCGATCAACGAGCCGATCGCACGAGTCGATCCGCAGGCCGGCTATCGACCCCATCTCCTCATACCGAAGCGTCAGAACAACGACCTGCACACGCTCTTCGTGCTCTCGTTCTCCGGAGGCGGCACGCGGGCGGCGGCGCTCTCGTACGGCCTTCTGGAGGAGCTCCGTCGCACCGAGCTCACCGTGGATGGGCAGCGCCGTCGGCTGATCGACGAGGTGGACCTCATCACAGGAGTGTCGGGAGGCAGCTTCACGGCGCTCGCCTACGCTCTCTACGGAGAGCGACTCTTCTCCGAGTATGAGGAGCGGTTCCTCAAGCGCAATGTTCAAGGTGCGCTGGTTCGGCGCACACTCAATCCGCTCAACTGGTGGAAGCTCATGAGCCGCAAGTACGGCCGTTCGGAGCTCGCCGCCGAGTACTACGACAAGACCCTGTTCGAGGGTGCGACGTTCGCCGACCTGCTCGACAAGCCGGGACCGGTTGCGATAGCGACCGGGACCGACATATCGACCGGATCCCGACTCGCCTTCTTCCAGAACGACTTCGACCTGCTCTGCTCGGACTTGAACAAGGTGCGCCTGTCTCGTGCGGCTGCGACATCGTCTGCCGTCCCGGTCGTGCTGTCGGCGACGACCTTCAATAACTACGGTGGCAACTGCGACTACCAGTATCCTGGATGGGTGAAGGTTGTCGCGGATCCGGAGACCCGCGCTCGGCCGTCCGCTCGCGCGCTGCAGCGCTACCGCGAGATGCGGGACTTCCAGAACAGCAAGGATCGCCCGTACATTCATCTCGTCGACGGCGGAGTCTCGGACAACATCGGGGTGCGCGGTGTATTGGAGGCCCTCGAGGAGCTGGCGGCGAGCTCGGCGTTCCGCGGCGAGGTCGGATTCGGCGTCGTTCGAAGGATCGTCTTGATGATCGTCAACTCCCGCTCGTCACCGAGCACTAACTGGGACCGGAAGGAGTCGCCGCCCGGGTTCGTCGCCCAGCTGCTGCAGTCCTCGGGCGTTCCGATCGAGCGCTACTCGTTCGAGACCGTCGAGACCATGAAGGATCGCGCGGAGATCACGGCCTGGCGGCGCGAGCTGTTCGTCGCGCGCGCTCGCCTCGCAGGCGCGAGCGAGGAGGAGGCCGAGGCAAGCATACCCAAGGTCACCTTGCGGGTGATCGACGTCACCTTCGACTCGATTCCCGACCCCGACGAGCGTGCGATCTTCATGAACATGCCTACGAGCTTCGTGCTTCCGGACGAGGACATCGACCAGTTGCGCGAGATCGCAGGTCGATTGCTGCGCCAGTCGCCGGAGTACGAGGCGCTCGTTGCTGGCCTCGGCGGTTCCCTTGAGAAATGACCACGTCCGCCCGGCCCGCGAAGGGTCGAACCGGGTCCACGGAACCGCGGTGGGTGCTCGGCCTCTCTACGACGAAGCCGCTCCGCCGCGTCCGTGGCCGCCCTCGATCACGCGTAGCTCCGGTCCTCTCCGCTCCACGACCTCCAGGAGCTCCAGCAACCGAAGGAGCACGTCCCGGTAGTCCGCATCCTCCGGTCCCGAGTCCACCATCTCGATGAGCGCGACTCGCAGCTCGGAGAAGTCCAGCACGCCGCGGACCCGCAACGACGCCGCCAACGCGAATACCAGCGCCACCAGCCCGTCGTCACGACTATCCACGCCCAAAGCCTACAGCGGGAAAAATGTCCTGTGGGAACGCAATATGTGGGAGCGGTCAGGCCGAACGCCTCAGGGCTGGGAAGATCTCCGGGAGGTGGGACTGACTCACGCTCGCCGTTCGTATGTTTGCCCGGGGGTGCCCGGGGTCGATGGGACCCGTCTGCCGGGACCCGACGCGGATTTGAAGATCGACCCGCCCTCTGTCCAGGTCGACGTCGGCGTGCAGGTCTCCGAGCTCGCGATCCGGCCTCGTTCTGGACCCGAACGCTGACCATGGACTGACCGCGAGGGCAGGCCTGTCGCCAAGTAACTGGAATCATTGGAGGTTCTGCTATCGGCACGCTGCTTATCAAGCAGTGGGACTCCGCCGGGAACCTGGCCCGCTCACAGAGTCGTCGAGCCGATGCCGATGACGCGCAGGCGCCTTGCACCTTCAGCTTTCACAGCGCCTTCGCGGATCCGTCTACACCCCCCGATGCCCCCGAACGCTGGAGCATCGAAGTTCGGTGTGTCGCGATTTACGGTTGAACGGTGGCCGCTTCACGTTGAGCGCCAGCGGGAGCGTACGCGCTGGCCAGGAGCTCTACCGGGTGGCGAACGTCGACAGGCAATCCGGCCTGACGCACGCCAGCAGCGATCTGGAGCAAGCACCCGGGGTTGCCGGTGGCCAGCACGTCCGGCCGCGTCTGTCTGAGCGCCTCGACCTTGCGCGACTGGAGCCTGGACGCCATGTCCGCGTGCGTCACGTTGTAGATCCCAGCAGCGCCACAGCAGTCGCGGTGCCCGGGCAGGTCGAAGAGCTCGAGGCCAGGAATCGCTCGGAGCAGGTTTCGCGGTGCCGCCTCGATGCGCTGGGCGTGTAACAGGTGACAGGGATCGTCGTAGGCAACGCGCAGCTCGAGACGTCGCTGCGGGGGCTCGATCCCCACGTCGTCCAGGAACTCTGCGATGTCCCGCACCAAGCTCGCCATGGCGTCGCCCATCTCCCGGAGCGCAGCTCCGCAGCCAGCCGAGTTCGTGATGATCGCGTCCACGTCGTGACCCGCGAACACGCGCCGATTGCGCTCGTGCAGCCGCTCCGCGAACTGGGGGTCACCGCAGTGGATCTGGAGCGCGCCGCAGCAGCCCTGCTGCTCGGGAACGACGACTTCGAAGCCGTTCCGGACCAGCACCTGCACGGTGGCCTCGTTCACAGGACCGAAGACCTCGGGCATGATGCAGCCGGAGAAGAACGCAACGCGTCCGCGCCTGCGTCCAAGCGCAGGGATCACGGCGGCGGGCCGGTGGGGATCGGGCAGCTCGGGAAGCATCGCCTCTGCGCGCGCCAGCCCGGGCATGATGCGCAGGACCTGGCTCTTGCGCACCAGGGACTGGAGCCCACTGCGCTGGTACAGGCGGAGCCCGCCCATGAGCGCGCGCAGGCTTCTCCGCGTACCGATCACCCTGCGCAGCACGAAGCGCTCGGCGGTGCGGCGCAGGCGCGAGCGAGCGGAGCGCGCGTCGATCTCGGCGCGCATGCCCTCCAGGAGATGACCGTAACGGACGCCGGCCGGGCACACCGACTCGCAGGCACGGCAGCCGAGACACAGGTACATTTCCTCTGTTGCGACGCCGGCGAGCGGTATGCGCTGCTCAGCCACACCGCGCATCAGGTAGATGCGCCCGCGCGGAGAGCTCGTCTCGTTCCCTGTCTCCTGGTAGGTCGGACAGCTCGGCAGGCACAAGCCGCAGTGCACGCAGTCCAGTGTCGCTTCGTAGTCGATCAGCTCAGATTCCTCCAACGTAGCGTCCCGGCGCCAGCACGCGCTCCGGATCGAAGCGCGCTTTGAGCGCGCGCATGAGCGGCAGCCCCTCCGGCTCGGGCCCGAAGGCATCATAGCTCGAGCCGGGCGGGAGACGCTCGAAAAAGAGCAGCCAGCCCTGCGTCTTCACGTCCTCCCACAGGCCAGGAAGGGACTCTTCGGGGAGCTCGGCAAGAACGACGCCCATCCGGGGCAGCACGAGGCGCAGCGCGCTCGCACCGGCCCGCTGCTCCAGCCGGCGGCAGATGGCCAGGACATCGCTCGGCCTCGCGCTGAGACGCGTGCGAATTGTCCCGGGCTCGCGCAGCGGAGCTCCGATTTCCCGGCCGAGCGCCTCCCACGCCTCTGGCTGTGCCGTGGCGCCTTCGAAGCGCGAGGCGAACTCCGCAACGCTCGTCTCGCTGCCCTCTAGCAGCCACAGGAGCTCCGACCGCTCTCCGCGCCGCAGGAGCCCGACGCCTCCGAGCTCGAGCTGGGCGCGCACCAGCTCGGCAGACACACTGAGAGCCGTCTCGAGCTGGTCGAAGTCCCGCCGCAGCACGCGCCGAGCGGCAGGCACGCTACGCAGGCGCAATGTGGCCCCGGTGATCACGCCGAGCGTACCAAACGATCCATAGTAGAGCCTGACCAGGTCGAAGCCCGTCACGTTCTTGACGACCTTGCCACCCGCTCGCGTGAGCTCGCCGTTCGGCAGCGCAACCTCGAGGCCCAGCAGGTCGTTGCGCGCTCGTCGCTCGGCAGAGAGCGCCGGGCTCACCGGATCGGTTGCGATGGTCCCACCCACGCTGGCTCCGGGGAAGATGTCCGGGAGCGATGTGCGTGCTCCGTGCGCTGCGGTTGCGCGCGCCAGGTCTTCGACCTTGACGCCGCCACCGACGGTGACGATCCCCTCCTCGGGATCGAGCACGGGCACGTCGTCGAGCCTGCTCAGGTCCAGAATCACGATCGGGCTCTTGTCGGGCGGGTTCCCCCAGTGGAGCTTCGACCCGCCGCCCCTTGCAACCACCGGCACACCAGCGCCCCTGGCAGCCGCGAGGCAGGCCGCCACCTCGTCCGCAGTTCCCGGCTCGACGACGGCGTCGATTGCGGCGTCGGCGAGTTTCGCGCCAGCCGTTGGCTGAACGTGCTCGGCACCGACGATCGCAGCGAAGGGCTGCATACTCAGAACTCTACTTGCGCGTAGCCTCGGTGTCGCGGGTTGCTCTCCGTGCAAGCTCGCGGAGTCGGGATGAGCTTGCCCGGATTGCATCGGTCCAGGGGATCGAACGCCTCGTGCACCCAGCGCATGGGCTCGAGGTCGCACTCAGCGAAGAGCAGTCGCATGTAGTCGCGCTTCTCGAGCCCGATACCGTGCTCGCCTGAGAGCACGCCGCCAGCCGCCAGGCAGATGCGCAGGATCTCCTCCCCCATCTCTCGGACGCGCTGCATCTCTCCCTCCGCGCGCCGGTCGAAGGAGATGTTCGGATGCAGGTTGCCGTCGCCAGCGTGCAGGATGTTGGCGAGACGAATGCCTCGCTTCGCGGCGGCCTCGTTGATCTGTCCAACCACGTCCGCCAGCCGAGTCCGCGGCACCACGGCGTCGTGGACGTACAGATCCGGCGCGAGCCGGCCCATCGCCCCGAAAGCTCCCTTGCGACCGCGCCAGAGCGCGGCACGCTCGGCCTCGTCCCTGGCAACGCGAAGCTCGATGGCCTGCTGCTCCCTGCAGACCTGTTCCACGCGCTCGCGCTCCTCGGCGACTGAGCACTCCGGGCCGTCGAGTTCGACGAGCAGCACGGCACGGGCATCGCGTGGATAGCCGGCGGCGAAGACGGACGCCTCGACGGCCTCGATCGTCAGGTCGTCGAGCAGCTCGAGCGCCGCCGGCAGGACACCGCTGACCACGATTTGCGTCACGGCCTCGCACGCGCCGACGAGCGAAGAGAACGCAGCGAGGAGCGTGCAGACGGTCTCCGGATTCGGCACCAGGCGCACGGTCGCCGAGGTCACGACCCCTAGCGTGCCCTCGGATCCCACGAAGAGCCCGCGCAGGTCATACCCCGTGCAGTGGCCATCACGGCGGCCAAGCTTGACCAGGCTGGCGTCCGGGAGCACCACCTCGATCTCGAGCACGTGAGGGCTCGTCGTTCCGTACTTCAGGGTATGGGGCCCGCCACTGTTCTCGGCGATGTTGCCGCCGATCGTGCACGCGGATTGGCTGGAGGGGTCCGGGGCGTAGTGGAGTCCGAGAGGGGCCACGGCTTCGGAGAGCGCAGCGTTGATCACGCCGGGCTGCACGGTCGCGGTCCGATTCACCAGGTCGACGTCGAGCACCCGATTCATGCGCGAGCATTCGATCAGCACGCAGCCGTCGACCGGGGTCGCGCCCCCCGACAGGCCAGTGCCCGCGCCCCGAGCCACGTAGCTCGTTTCGGCGTCGTTGCAGGCCTCGACGATCTCGCGCACTGCGGGGGCGGTCTGGGGAAAGGCCACGGCCACCGGCTGTCCGCGAAGCAGGGTAAGCCCATCCGATTCGTAGGGAAACAGCTCGACCGGCTGGTCCAGGACCTCGGCAACACCGGATATCCGGCGCAGGCGCCGAATCAGCTTTGCGCTTCGAGCCCCCGAATCAGCCAAGACCGAGTCGCTCGATCTCGTCCTCGTCCAGCCCCAGGCAGTGGCCGATCTCGTGCTTCACAGTGATCTCGATCTGCTCGACGAGCTCCTCGCGCGTGCCGGAGACCTTTTCCAGATTCCGCTTGAAGAGCAGGATGCGGTCCACGTCGACCTTGAGCGCCGTCGCCTGCAGCGGGTTCGAGCCGCTCGCCGTGATCGGAACGCCAAGGAACAGGCCCAGGATCTGGGGCGACAGGTTGTGCTCGCGGATGATGTCCGAGTGCGGCAAGTCCTCGATGATCAGTGGGCAGTTAGCCGTGTACTTGCGGATCTCCTCGGGCAGCTTGTCGAAGGCAGCTTCCGCAGCGGCCTCGAAGTCCTCCGGGCCCATGCGCACCGGCAGGGGATACATCTCGGGGGCCAGGTTGGCGGCCTCGGCAAAGAGCCCCTCGGACTCCTCAGAAAGCCCAAGGTGCTCCGAGACCAGCGCCTGGTGATAGATGCTATGGGCGGACTCGGGCTCCAGTCCGAGTGCACGCTCGAGGCTGCGCCGGGCGGCGCCGAACTGTCCGAGCTCGAACAGGATCTGACCTTCGAAGCCGCGGTAGATACCCACCTCCGCGTGCGCCTTGATGGCTCGGCGCAACAGGAAGAGCGCCCCCTCGAGATCGTCCAGGTAAAAGAGCGCCTTGGCCTTGAGGTAGTAGACCTCCGCCTCGGTACCGGAATCGAGTGAGCGGCGCAGCATACCGTCCGCGAGCTGCAGGGCCTTCTCGAACTGCTGGAACTCCTCGACCAGGATCTCGATGTGATTTAGCTGGGCGGGGAAGTAGTCCGGATCGACCTCACCTGCGCGGGTGAAATCCCCCAGGGCCTGGTCGCGATGCTTCCGCCGTTGATGGGGAAAGCGGTCGAGGTGGTCCCACAGGATCTCACCGCGCCCGTTGTGCGCCTCGGCTCCTACGGGGTTCGCGCGAAGCGCCTCATCGAGCCAGCGCAGCGCTTCCTCGAACCTGCCCGAAGAGGAGCACTCGAATGCCTGATCCATGCAGTCCCAGTACCGTTCTGGATCGACCATCCCGTCCTTCCGCCCCCCATCGAGCGCTGATTCTAGCAAACCAGCAACTTTGGATGCAGCGCACACCACCGACGACAAGACCTCGTAAGTATCTGAATATACGAATGAAATGTAAATTCTCGGAGCGGGCTCGGGACCCCGGAGCAGCGTCGGTGAAGGGTCCAGCAACAGGCAACTTTACCGACGACGCGAACGTGTTTCGAGGCACCCTACACGCTCACAAGGCGCAACACCCGCCCTCCAACTACCGCAAAGCAGGCGCCCACAGTCAGAGCTCCCCGGGAACCAGGATGCGCTGACAGTTCGAGCACGTGTGGAGCTCGCCAGCGAGCATCAGGTTCACGGTCTGAGGTGGGATCGCCCGATGACAGCCGCTACAGCGGTCGTCCCTGACTGTGGCGACGCCACTGCCGAGAGCATTCGCGACCCTCTGATAGAGCGACTCGACCTCCGGACCCAGATCCGCGAGGCGCCCGGCGCGCTCGGCCACACGCCCGGCCAGACTCTTCTCCACTTCTACGAGCTGTCGACGCTGCGCGTCCGCATCGGCAAGGTGGCCCCGTTCGAGGAGCTCCTGCTCTTTCCCGACGCTCTCGAGCCTGCTCCTGGCGTCGTCGATCGCCTCCATCCCCAGCAGGATCCCTTCCTCGAGCTGAGAGATCCGCGCAGCGACGAGCTCGATCTCCCGGAGCAGGGCTGTGTACTCTTCGTTGGTCTTGACCAGAGCGGTCTGTCCCTGGAACTTGGTGCGCTGGGACTCCGCCTCCTGGAGCTCCCCCTCCAGGGCACGCTGCGTCTTCTCAAACTCCGCGAGCTGCTCGCGTGCGGCAGCCACCGCATCTCTCGCGGCCTGGGCCTTGGCCTCTGCTTCGGCAATCTGACCGGGCAACCGCGCCTTGAGCTGCTCCAGCTCCATAACGGCCTCTTCGCACGCTCCCAGCTCGAACAGACTCTCTCTGTTGGCGCCCATCGCGTGCAAGGATCCACCGCTGGAGGCCTCGGGTCAACGGGTGCCGCTGCTAGCCGGCGGCTGCGGCTGTCGAGTCGTCTAGAATCCTCGTATTGCTCCTCAAGTTGAAAGGCGTGCAGACCGAGTGATGTGTCAGCCGACGCCACGTGCGCCTGTACTCTCGAAGAGATGACACAGAACCCCTACGAGCCACCAAAAGCACGACTCGCCGACGACTCGCAGCAACGTCGCGGAGAGCTTCGCGAGTTCGACATCGGCGAGTGCCTGTCCGACTCTTGGACGCTGACCTGGGCCAGCTTCCCCACCTGGCTGGCGATTGGGTTCGTCGGCAGCCTGCTCTTGCTGGCTTCGGCGCTCCTCATCGTGCCGCTCCTTGTCGTGGTACCCGTGCTCGTCTGGGGAACAACGCTCTTCTATCTCAATGTGGTCGATGGTCGGGAGCGTTTCGGCGACCTCTTCAGGGGCTTCTCGACCTTCGGATCCGCGCTGCTCTCGATGATCGGCTGGTACGTAGCCACAGTGCTGATCGGCTTGATCGGACAGAGCGTCCAGATGGCGGGCTCGCTCATCGGCTCCGCCGAGCTGATCGGACTCGGCGTAATCGTGAACCTGGTCTGGACGGTCGCGGTTGTGTCCCGGCTCTACTTCGGACCGTTCTTCATCGTGGATCAGGGAATGGGACCCATCGAGGCTTTGGAGGCCTCGTGGGAAGGAACGAAGCGACAGAAGCTACGCACCGCGGGGCTGTTCGTCGTCTCGTCGCTGGTCGGTATGCTGGGTCTGTTCGCGCTGCTCGTCGGCGTGGTGGTCAGCATGAACATGTTCTTCCTGATGTGGGCTTCGGCCTACCGCCAGATGGTCCCGAGCCTGCCCGAGCCTTCGGCGCCGCTGCTCGACGCGAACCCTCTCCCGGTCACCCCGAGCATTTAGCGGGTCGGGCTCAGCGTACTGCGGCGTGGCGCTCGGCGCCGTGCAGGCTGCGCATGAACTCGTACTCCTCGACGAAGGCGGCGTCCTCGCCGAACTCGGTGGCTGCGAGCTCGGCCACGAGCAGAGCGTGCTCCGCGGCCCCCTCAAGCGCCGCGTTCCAGGCGATCCAGAAGTACATCGGCTTGTAATTGAGCTCGTCACGCCAGATCTCGAGCAGCTCCGCGTACTGCTCGAGTGACAGGAAGCGGGCAACGGCCGCCAGCCAGCTGGCCGTCTCCCACAGCTGCTGGCGATCGTTCGCGACCTTGACCCGGCGCAGCAGTGTGCGCAGAGGCGCCGGATCCCCTCCAAAGATCGCGGCAAGCAGCGCCGTTGTCTGCACGCGTCCCTGGAAGCTCGGGTGGTCTAGTCCGAGTGCTCTGGCCTCGTCGCGAGCGCGCACCACCCGCGCCGCCAACGCGGCGACGCGCTTCCCGTCGACACTGGTGCGCTCCGGACCGAAGAGATCGCGCTGTGCCCCGGCCCAGTAAGACGGGGAGATGGACGCCCAGGAGAGATCGTCTGCGAGCAGCGCGGACGGTCGATCCGTGTGCGCTCGCACTCCGGACGTCGGTAGCGGCGATCCGGCTACTCGCTCGCGCAGCGAGGCGATGCCGTAGCGCGCCTCGTAATAGCGGGCGAGCATCGAGTAGCGTCTGAGAGGGGTCTCGGGACCTTCCACGTCGTGGAACGCGATTCCCTCGAACCAGAGCCAGACACCCTGGCTCACCCGGTTCCAGTCCGCCCCCTTGGAGAGGGGCGTTCCCGAGGTCGCGCGCAGCACCGCGATGGAGCTGCCCAGATAGCGACGCAGCTGGTGACGCACCTGCTCGTCGCCCCCATCTCGCCAGTACTTCGGGTCGAAGTCCTCGCTCGCGATCCGATCCATGAGGAGCCGCATCACGTCCTCGACTCTTGGTGCAAGCCGACGCGCGAGCACCTCCAGAGCGAACTCGATGTCGTGCGCGTCGACCACCAGCACGTCGACCAGACCGAGTAGCGGATCGAGCAGTGGCACCTGCGCGTGCTCTTCGAGCTCGGGGAGGCGCACGTCGAGGATCTCGTGTGCGAGCGCCCGCGCCTCGGTGTCGCGATCGGCTGCGTAGAGCACCTCCACGCGGTCGATGTTCAACGTGAGTCGACTCTCCTTGGACGCGAGCAGCCTCATCGCACGCAGAAGGGTGTCCGCCGACTCGTCGTACTGGCCTGTGTAGCGGTAGAGACTGCCGAGCTCCGCGAGGTTTGCCGGGTCGCGATCGCCGGACTCGATCAGCTGCTTCATCTTCTGGATCGCGCGGTGATAGGTCTGAAAGTGCCAGTCGCGCTGCACGTCGATCATCGTCCGTGCGTAGTCCCGGTCGGAGAAGATTCGCGAGCTCAGAAACCAGCTGGAGCGCGTGTTCTCGCCGGAGAAGCGCAGTAGCACCTCGAGTCGGGTGTGGTCGAGCACCTCCCCCGAGCCGAAGAGGGTGTACAGCTTGTCCAGGGTCGCATCGAGCGTGGCTCCTTCGAACTCGAGCGGAGGCCCGGTCTGGAGCAGGTAGGTGCGCCAGACCTCGTCGTCGTTGCGCTCCGACCAGGCGAGCGCCGCGTGCGCGGGCAGCCCGATCAGGTGGGAGTTCTTGCCCTGCCGGGCCGCGATCTCCTGGTAAAGCTCGGAGAGGTCATCACAGTCCCCGCGGTACGTTCCACCGGTGTATGTAGCGAGTGTCTCGAGCGCGGTCTGATGAATATCCCCACTCCACTGCAGCGTTCCGACCAGCCAGGGCCGGCGCGTGTCTGGACTGTCGTACACGTAGACCAGCAGGTACTCGCCGATCAGATCGAGGTGGGCAGCGTCCGGCAAGGCAGCTGCGGCCTCCGCAAAGAAGCGCTCCGCCTGCTCGGCGCTGCCGTCCAGGGCCGGCTCGAGGCGTCCGTGCGCGGTGACCAGAGCGAGGACATCGCCGTCGACTCCAGTGACGAGAATGTGCGGAGGCAGACCGTCTCTGAGCGCGAACTCCTGCTCCGCATCGGCGTCCTCGAACACCTGCTTCCACGCGGGCAGGTTCGCCTGAAAGCCCCGCTCGCGATCCCAGGCCGCCAAGCGCACGTCGCCGTGATACAGGTCCGCTGCGAGCCAGGCATCGGAACCCGTAGCCGGGTCGGTGCCGGGAGGGAGATGCACCACGGAGATCACGCTGGGTGCAGCAGGATAGTAGGCGGGGCGCGTGGCAAGCCTCGAGTAGCCGGAGCGCTCCTCCGTCGAGAGCACCCAGGCTGCGCTTCCGAAAGCGTCTTCCGAGTACACCAGACGGGAGCTTGCGGAGGCATACTGGGTCAGCGGGACGAGGGTCTCCGACTGCAGTACTGCCGCCTCCAGCTCGACGCGCGCCGCCTCGGCCACCTCGAGCTGCTCGAGCCAGCCGTGCCGCACCAGCCTCCGCGCAAAGCTCGGCGGCAGGACGTCGAAGCTCGCACTGGTGTCGTCCTTCTGATCGAGCTGAACGAGGACCTGGACGAGGGCGGCGCGGCTCGAATGATCGCGCTCCCTTCGTTCCAGAGAGGCGACGAAGCGCTCGATCGCAGCTTTCAGGACAGCACGTGCACGCTCGTGCCGCTCGCTGGCTCGCTCGCGCAGCATCTCGGGGTCCGACGCAACGAGGGCGCCCTCGGGTAGAACTACGAGCTCGCGCGAATAGAGGTAGGTCCCGGCAAGAGCGGTCCGGTACAGAGTGAGTCCCTCCAGGTCTATCCCCGAATCCTCGACATGCGCGAGCATTCGATCGAGATCCCGAAGCGGCTCGGTCCCGTCTTGCAGCCCCACGGCCCAGTCCACACGCAGCGGGCCCCCAGACGTCTCGATGAGGAGATCGCGACCCTCTCGAATCTCGAGGATTCGATACTCTCGACCAGCTCCGCGTTCCCCGTCGCCAGGGAAGTGCGCGACGGGACCCTGATGAGATCCGCAAGCTATGATCAGAAGCGCGATGAGCTCGCCGGGAAACCGCATGAGGCTCCCCGCGAGTCTAACAGACGACCTCCGAAACCGTGCGTGGCGTGAACGCATCTCAGCCCGGGAGTAACCAGGAAGCCACATGGAAGCCGCGCCGCTCGCCCTCTACCACTTCGACAGCTGTCCCTTCTGCGAGCTCGTTCGCCGCGTCATCACGCAGCTGGGAGTCGCCGTGGAGCTCCGCAACGTCCAGACCGACCCCGCCCACTACGAGGCGCTCATCGAAGCTACGGGGCGCGCCACAGTTCCGTGTCTACGCATCAAGGTTGACTCCGGCGACAGCTCCTGGATGCACGAGTCCGCCGACATCGTCCGATTCCTGCAGGAACGAGCGGCCTAGCCGCCGCGTTTCAGCTTCTGCAGCGCCCGTCTGTCGCGCTTCGTCGGCCGACCTGCGCCGCGGTCCCGCTGTGCAGAGGCCAATCGCGTATCGAGCGGAGGAGGCGAGCGATCCTCGTAGAGCTCGCGCGCCAACGGCGCGCTCAGCCGCTTCGCGGCGAGCTTCGCGACGATCAGGATGCGCGCCGCACTCGGCGGCCCTGCCCTGATCTCGTCTCCGACCTTGAGCGGATGGTGGGCCTTGGCGTGAGTCTGGTTGACCTTCACTCGCCCGCCGACGCACGCGGCCGTCGCCAGCGTGCGAGACTTGAAGATCCGCGCCGCGTAGAGCCAACGATCGACCCGCACGCTCTCCATGCAGCAATGATAGGCCGCCCCTAGGTGTCGAGCTTGACTCTGAGCTCCTCGAGGCCGGGGTACTGCGGCTCGAACAGCTCGATACGCTCGATCATTTCGAGGGATCCGGCGCGATCGCCGAGCTGACAGCGCAGTCCTGCGAGCGTGAAGATCAGATCGAGGTTACCGCTGTGTAGCTCGACGAAGACGCGCACGCGCCGCTCTGCGAGTGCGAGCTCCCCGGTCTGGAAGCCCGCCTGCACCACCCCGTAGACCGCAGAGACACAGTCGGCCTGCAGATCGAGCGCCTCTTCGAGGTGGAGGAGGGCCTCGCGCGCACGCCCGGCCTGGAGCAGCGCAAGGCCCAAACCGGTCAGCGTACGCGGCGAGGGCCTCGCGCGCACGCCCGGCCTGGAGCAGCGCAAGGCCCAAACCGGTCAGCGTACGCGGCGACTTCTCCACGGCGATGGCGCGCCGAAAGTAATCCTCCGCAGCCGGCGCGTCGGCCTCGTGCACGGCAAGGGAGCCGAGACCCACGAGCGGATCGACGAGCTCGGGTGCGAGTCGCAGCGCTTCGTCGAAGGCCCGTCGCGCAGCCTCGAACTGATTCAAGTCGACGAGCACCCGCCCGCGCTCGCAGAGCGCCTCGCCAGTCTGGCTTCTCGAGAGCTCTTCCGAAGAGTCGACGGCAGCGAGGGCCGCGCTCGTGTCGCCAGCTTTGCGATGGATCGAGGCCAGCAGTCGATAGCCCGCGGCGCTGGGCTGATGCTCGAGCTGGGCGATCAGCCGCTCGCGCGCCCCCTCAGTGTCGCCGAAGGCCAGCTGCGCCTCGACTCCCTCCAGCAGCGACTCGTCTGCAGTGAGCTCCGGCCTCGCCTCCGAGCGAGCCAGCGGAGCGGACCGAGTCGAAGGCTCGGCCTCGCGCGCGCCGCTCTCGAGTGCCGCCACGTGGGCGCAGAGTGCATCGGCCATCCGGTCCGCCGCCGAGCCATCGCAGAGGAGCAGCTCGCTGCGGCAGCGAGTGCGAGCGTCCGCGTACGGGCGGGACCGCGACGAGCCCGGGAGGGCGGAGCGCACCGCGGCGGCCAACGACTCGGGGTTGCGCACGCGGGGTCCGACCTCGAGCTTGGGATCGAGGACTCCAGCTCCGCTCGCCCCGTCGGCGGCACCCTCGAGGAGCACGGTACCCTTGCCGAGGGCCGCTGCCTCATAGAGCAGGCTCGCACGATCGGATACGACCACATCGCTGGCCGCGAGAGCGCGACGCGGGTCCAGACGCTCGAGCAACGCAAGGCCGGGTGTGTGAGCGGCGAGCTCGCGCAGCCCGACGATGTCGGCACCCCCGGTTTCGCCTGGGACGGCGAGCACCGTCAGGCCCGAGGCGGGCAGTCGAGCGATCTCGTCGAGGAGCGGGCGCGTGAGAGCACCGTGCCTGTCGCTCGAAGGCGTGTAGAGGACCACCTCCGCTTCCGGAGGCAGGTACAGCTCGGCGCGGGCCCGCGTCCTGGAACCGGTGGGGTCCACGACCAGCTCGTCGAGTCTGGCGATCCCGCACGCAATGAGCTCGTTCGGGCTGCGCCCGTGAAAAGGTGCGAGCTCGGCAGTAAAGGGGCCGGGGACGAAGACCAGGTCCGCGGTCGTCAGCTCAGGGGGCAGGAGCCGCCAGGGCGGGTCGATCTCGTCGACGATGACCGCGCAGCGCCGCGAGCTCTGGTCGTCGACCGCTACTGGCCCCGCCACCTGGACACGGAGCAGACATGGAAGAGGACCCGCCGCGCAGCCGGACGCCGGCCACCCGTCGGCGTCCGGACCGAGACCCGGAGCAGCGGTCAGCTCCAGCCGCACGCCGCGTCGCTCCAACGCGACGCGCAAAGCTCGCAGCGTGGCGAAGTCAGAGACCTCCCGCGCATGAAGCTCGATTGGTGACTTGGACACCAGACCTGCACCCCCTCGCGCACGCAACAGTCCCGACAAGCTCAACGGCAGCCGAGCAGCTTTCCTTGAGGGGTGGGGAGGCTTAGAGGCGGGCGAGCCTAGCCGTTCAGCAGTGCGCAGGCGTCGGCAAAGAACTGGAGCGTCGAGCGCTCGTCTTGAGCAATCGTGCGCAGGAGGAACTGCGTCTCCGGGTCGTCGTCGAGCTGGTCCGCGATGTCGTGAATCGGCTTGAGCGCGGCGTCGATGTCCGGAAAGCGCTGCACGAACTCGAGCACCTTCTGCGCGTCCGTATTCTCGGTAGACGCCGAGCTCTTCAGCGCCTTCTCGCGCTCCTCGGCGGGGATCTCGAAGCGGGGCGCCGCTCCTAGCTCGCACAGGCGCTCCTCGAGCAGGCGGGCGTGCATCCCTTCGCGCTGCTGAGCCGTTCGGAGTCCGCCGCGCACGCAGGCGGTGTCGCTCACCGCGATCCAGGCGCCGAGCGAGGCCTCGCCGAGCGCTTCGCCAGCGCGGAATCGGTCGAGGAACGTGAGAAGCTCCTGCTTGTCGAGCTTCTTCTGACCGGCGAGGCTCCCTTCCACGGCGGAGATCCTCTCGCAGATCTGCGCCTGCTGCTCGCTCAGCCGGGCGATCGCGTTCTCGATGCGCTGCAGTGCCAACTCTGACATTCCTGACTCCTCTCGGGGGTGTAGCGCCATCTTAGCCGGAGGGAGGAGCCAGCGAAAAGCGACCCGGGATGCTCACCTCCGCTATGTGGCGATAAACCCTCGACATGGCACCCTCAGGTTGCCCCTGCAGATCCCCGATGATGGCCTCGCGACTTGCCTCCGCGCTACAGGGGGGCTAAAGGGGATCACTCCGCAGGGTCGGGAGCAACGTTGAGCAAATCGCTGGTCATTACCGAGAAGCCTAGCGTCGCGCGGGACATCGTGGCGGCGCTGGGCGGGTTTCGCGAGCACGACGGCTTCTGGGAGAACGACGAGCTGATCGTCACCTTCTCCGTGGGCCACATCGTGGAGCTCCTCTCGCCGGAGGAGGTCGACCCGAAGTACAAGCGCTGGACCCTCGACACCCTCCCGATCTTGCCGGAGCGCTTCGAGCTGAAGCAGAAGGCAGGCGCCGGTGAGCGCATCCGCACCATCAAGAAGCTACTGGCACGTGATGACGTAGAGGAGGTCGTGAACGCTTGCGACGCGGGGCGCGAGGGAGAGCTCATCTTCCGCGAGATCGTCGACTTCCTCGGCAACCGGAAGCCGACCCGACGGCTATGGCTGCGGTCCATGACGCAACGCGCCATACGCGAAGGCTTCGAGTCGCTGGCTCCCGGCGAGGACTACGACGGTCTGGGCGCTGCGGCCGCCTGCCGCTCGCGGTCGGACTGGCTGATCGGTCTGAACGCCACGCGCGCGCTCACGCGGCGCCTGAAGGGCCGCAAGGAGAAGACGGCCTGGTCGGCGGGGAGAGTGCAGACGCCAACGCTGGCGATCCTGGTGGGGCGCGAGCTCGAGATCCTCTCACACACTCCCCTCGCTTACTGGCAGCTGCAGGCGAAGTTCTCCGCCGGAGGTCACGAGTACCTGGGCGTCTGGTTCGATCCGTCCTTCCGGGCGGACGACTCAAAGCCCGAGGCACGTGACAACCGCATCTTCGACGAGATGCGCGCAAACGCGATCATCGACGCCATCGCGATGAACGCGGGCACGGCGCGCGAAACTCGCAAGCCGAGTCGCGAGACTGCCCCACCCCTGTTCGACCTGACCAGCCTGCAGCGAGAAGGCAACCGTCGCTTCGGCTGGTCGGCGCGCCGCACCTCGAACGCGGCGCAGCGCTGCTACGAGATGCACAAGCTGCTGACCTATCCGCGTACGGACTCGCGCGCGCTCCCGGCGGACTATCGACAGACAGTGGACCAGATTCTGCAGGCGTTCGCGGGGCAGGGCCCGTATCAGAGTGAGGCAGGCAGCCTGATCAAGAACGGGATGCAGAACACCAGGCGTACGTTCGACGACTCGAAGGTCTCGGACCACTTCGCGGTGATCCCGACGGGAAAGCTGCCAGGCTCAGAGCTGTCCGGAGACGACGGAAAGCTCTTCGATCTGGTGGCCCGGCGCTTCCTGGCGACCTTCTTCCCGCCTGCGGTCTGGACCCGCGTCGAGCGAGTGACCGAGGTGGCCGAAAACTCGTTTCGCTCCCGCTCGCGCACGCTCGACGAACCCGGCTGGCGAGCGGTCCTGGGGCAGACCGAGCAAGAGGACCAGGCCCTTCCCGCGCTGATCCCGGGGCAGGCGGAGAGTGTCGGCGTCGAGGCAGAGACCCTCGACATGGAGTTGCAGGCGGAGACCACGAAGCCGGCACCGCGCATCAGCGAAGCGCGACTCCTGTCGTTGATGGAAACCGCAGGGCGTCAGGTAGAAGACGAAGAGCTGGCGGCGGCAATGCGCGAGAAGGGGATCGGCACTCCGGCCACCCGCGCCGACATCATCGAGAACCTGATCGCCAAAGGCTATCTCGTGCGGATCGCCAAGGCCCTTCGCCCCACCGTCAAGGGGATCCGGCTGGTCGACGTACTCACCCGCATTCGCGCGGATCGACTGGCCAAGCCGGAGCTCACCGGGGAGCTGGAATTCCGCCTGAGCGAGGTCGAGCGCGGCGTTCGCTCCGCAGACCAGTTCATGGGAGAGATCGTCGAATACACGAAGGAAGTCGTCGAAATCACCGTGAGCTTCGACTACGAGGACCTGTACAAGACCGATCCTCCGCTGGGGAAGTGTCCCCTCTGCGAGCGTCTCGTCTACGAGCGCTCGTGGTTCTATCGCTGCGAAGAGGTGCCGGACGTCTCACGCGAAGAGGACTGTCCCTTCCGCGTCTGGAAGGACAAGTCCGGCCGCTACATCGATCGCCGCACGGTAGAGATGCTGCTCGAGAAGGGCGAGACGGGCGAGCTCGAAGGTTTCACCTACCGGGATGGGCGCACCTACAACGCGCGCCTCAGTCTAGAGGACGGAGAGGTCCAGCTGCACGCCGTGCAGGGGAGCGCCGGCGAGCGCATCTCTGACGTACCGGAGTACGATGTCAACGAGCAGCCCCTCGGGCCTTGCCCCATGGGCTGCGGGAGCAACGTCGTCGAGTCGCCGACCGAGTTCCGCTGCACGTCTGGACTGGAGAGAGCGTCAGACAATCTAGAGAAGGCGCGAAAGTGGGCTGAGGAGCGAAAGGCGGCCAGTCAGCCGCTGCGGAAGTACAAGGTACCCACCGAAGACCAGCCCTGTCCGTTCATCCTACCACGCACGGTCTGCAAGCGGGAGATGACCCGCGCTGACTGTCTGAAGTTCATCAGTGACCGCGAGACGGACATGCTCGACGACTTTACGTCGCGCTTTGGCAGGCCGTTCGGCGCCAAGCTCGTGCTCAAGGAGAACGGCCGCCACGGCTTCGAGTTCATGAATCCGTCGGGCCGGGGCCAGCGCAAGGGTGGTAGGAAGGCTACTACCGGCAAGAAGGTGACGCGCAAGCGTGCGGGCGGGCGCACGTCGTCCAAGAAGACGACTCGCAAGAAGACGACTCGCAAGGCTGCCAGCCGGAAGAAGACGGCGCGCAAGAAGGCTTCGCGTGCCAAGACCGTCCGCAAGAAGTCCACTCCCAAGCGAGCGGCGAGAGAGTCCACCGGCAGGTCGTGAGGTCTATCTCCGGGATGCGGTCGTGAGCGCGACGCGTCGGATCGCGCTCGCCCAGCAGCGCGTCTCGGAGGATCCCGAGCTCAGTCTGCGCCGAGCCGAAGAGGCGGTTCGCTTGGCTGCGGACCGCGGAGCAGATCTCGTCTGCCTGCCGGAGCTGTTCCGCACGCCGTACTTCCCAGAGAGCGAGGACGCCTCCAAGTTTGATCTCGCAGAGTCGATCCCCGGACCGACCACGGAGGCCATGCAGAAGCTGGCGGCAGACCTGCGCATCGTGGTGATCGCGCCTGTCTTCGAGCGGCGCGCCGCGGGCCTCTATCACAATACGGCTTGCGTGATCGATGCGGACGGCAGTCTGTGCGGACGCTACCGGAAGATGCACATCCCGCACGATCCATTCTTCTACGAGAAGTTCTACTTCACGCCGGGAGACACGGGCTTCGAGAGCTTCGACACCGTGGCCGGACGGGTCGGCGTCCTGATCTGCTGGGACCAGTGGTTCCCAGAGGCGGCTCGCCTGCTCGCACTCGACGGCGCGGAGATCCTCCTCTATCCGAGCGCGATCGGTTGGCTCCGGAGCGAGGCCGCTGCGGACCGGACTACGCAGCGGGAAGCCTGGCTCACCGTGCAGAAGGCGCACGCGATCGCGAACGCCGTTTTCGTTGCAGCCGTGAACCGCGTCGGTCAAGAGAACGAGGTTAATTTCTGGGGCAGCTCCTTTGTGTGCGATCCGTACGGGCGCACGCTCGGCATGTCACCGAACGACGCGGAAGATCTACTCGTCGTCGACTGCGCCCTCGATCTGATCGAGCAGAAGCGTCGCGATTGGCCGTTCCTACGCGATCGGCGCGTCGACTCATACGGAGAGCTGCTCGAACGTTTTCGCCGCTAGATGCGGCGGATGCCCGCGGAGTGGGAGCATCACGCGGCGACCTGGGTCGTGTGGCCCCACAGTGAGGACACCTGGCCGGGCTGCCTTGCGGAAGCTCAGGCGGAGTTCGAGACGCTGGCCCGCGTGCTGGCAGAGTCCGAGCGAGTACACATCCTGGTGCAGAACGACCCGCTGGCGCGAGACGTCGCCGCGCGGCTCCGTGACGTAGAGGCGAGTGTGCACATCCACCACGTGGCAACCGACGACGCGTGGATGCGCGACATCGGCCCGACCTTCGTCGAGGACCCAACGAGGGGCACGCTTGCAATCGACTGGGAGTTCAACTCCTGGGGCGGCAAGTACCCGCCCTGGAGTCGCGATGACGCGGTCGCAGCCCACGTCGCCTCTCTCGCCGGTCTCCCGCGCGTGCGAGCCGACCTGGTTGCCGAGGGCGGATCTTTCGAGGTAGACGGCCTGGGAACTCTGATTGCTACCGAGGGAACCCTGGTAGACGAAAGCCGCAACCCGGGCCGCAATCGCAGCGACGTCGAGCGTTCGCTTACCGCCCTGCTCGGAATCACGCGGTTCATCTGGCTCGACGGCTCCATCGAAGGCGACGACACGGACGGACACGTGGATCAGATCGCACGCTTCATCGCTCCGGGCCGGGTCGTGTGCGCCCGTGCCCCGGATCCGGGCGATCCGAACCACGACCCCCTCGAACGCTGCCGCAGCCGCCTGCTGCAGGAGCCGGACCTCGACGTCATCGACCTCCCGCTTCCGCAGCCAATCGAGGCGGGCGGCCAGCGCCTCCCCGCGAGCTATGCAAACTTCTACCTCACCAACGGCGCCGTCCTTGTCCCCACCTTCGACACCCCCTCGGACGAGCCAGCCCTCGCCCTCCTCGCCCATCTCTTCCCCACCCGCAAACCCCTCCCGATCCCATCGAGAACGCTCGTACGCGGCCTAGGCTCCATCCACTGCCTCACCCAACAGCAACCAGAACTTGGGGACGGTCCTTAAGTTCCGACTCGGGCGACTTCAGCGGCTAGCAGGCTGCGGAGAAAGTGACTGGGTTGGGCGGGACGCCTCTGACGGGAGGCGTGCCGAGCAGGGAGAGGGATCGCCGTTCCCGGTACGAACCGGTTCGGTGTCGCACGGGTAGATCTTGCGGGATCATGAGCTATGTCGCCTCCAACAGGTTGCGGATACGGACCAGGTTGTAGGCCGCAGCAGTGAAGGTGAAGTGGAGCTGCCCCGTTTCGGTGGACTGCTGAGCGCTGAGGTTACCCCTCGAGCGCTTGTGGTTGATTGTCTTTCGAACTTCACTCTGAAGGCTACTCGAGACTCGGCCCCGAAGGGGGTCGACCCGGGCGAAGCCCGGCCCACTATGCTGCATGTTGTCGCTCGAATTCGTTCGGTGAGAGGTAGCCGATCGACGAGTGTCGGCGGCTCGGATTGTAGAACCCCTCGATGAAGTCGAAGATCGCGATCCGAGCTTCGGCCTGGGTCCGGAAGCGGACCCGATCGAGCAGCTCGCACTCGAGCGTTGCGAAGAAGCTCTCGGCAAGCGCGTTGTCGTAACAATCTCCGACCGAGCCCATCGACGGCACTACCCGGGCTTCCCGGCACCGTAGCCCGAAGGCGATCGACGTGTACTGGCAGCCCTGATCGGAATGGTGGATCACCCCGGCCGCGCATCGCTGCCCCAGCGCCATGTTGAGTGCGTCCAGCACGAGCTCAGTGCGCAGGTGGTTCGCCATGGCCCAGCCGACCACGCGGCGACTCCAGGCGTCGACCACGACCGCCAGGTACAGGAACCCGGTCCAGGTCGGCACGTACGTGATGTCCGCTACCCAGAGCTGGTCGCGTCCCTGCGCGGCGAAGTTGCGGTCCACGAGATCCGGGGCGGGTCGGGCGTCTCGATCTCGCTTCGTCGTCCACGTACGCCGTCGACGAGAGACCCCTTCGATCCCGGCTCTGCGCATGAGTCGCGAGACGCGCTTGCGACCGACTCGCACGCCGTCGGCCGCGAGCTCGGCGTGGATGCGTGGGACCCCGTAGGTCCCCCGCGAGCCCTCGTGGATCTCGACGATCCGGTTCTGCAGCGCCTCGTCCGCACACGCTCGCGCCGACGGCTCCCGTGTGCACCCCGCGTAGTACCCGCTGGTGGAGACGCCCAGCAGCCGGCACATGCGCTTGACCGCATACTCTGCCCGGTGTTCGCTCACAAACCCGAACGCCCGCGGGGCGTCGAGCCGGTCTCCTGAGCAAACCAGGCCGCGGCTTTTTTCAGGATCTCCTTCTCCTCGCGAAGCACGCGTACCTCGCGTCGGAGATGCCGGAGCTCCTCCTTCTCCTCCGTCGTCAGGCCGTCCGAGCGGATCCCTTCATCCCGCTCGGCCTGCCTGACCCAGTTCCAGATCGACTGCGCGGATGGCTCGAACTCCCGCGACAGCGCCTCGGGTGTCCGCCCCCCTCGCACCAGGTCGACCATCTGCTGCCGGTACTCCGCCGGATACGGTGGTCGGCTCTTCCGCATCGTGTCCTCCTCCCCAAGTGTTGAGGTGTCCACGAAACCGGGTCAACTCCAAAGACCCAGCCGACCCGATCCGTGCCCCGGTGCCGGGTCTTGCGCATCAAGCCCACCGTCTTCATCCAGCCAAACACCTCCTCCACCCGTTTGCGGAAGCGCTGGCTCACCTCGTAGCCCGGGTGTCCTGTGGTCCTTCGATCGATCGCGCTTCGGCGGTTCGTCGTGTTCTGTGCCACGTGCGGGGTAACGCTCCAGGCCCGAAGCGCCTGCACAAAGCTCTTGGCGTCGTAGCCCTTGTCTCCAGCCAGGGTGATCCGGCGAGCGCCCCCCAGACCCAGCACCATCTCGAGAGCCGCTTCGCGCTCCGCATACCCCGACGCCTGAGTGAGCTTCGCCGCCACCACCAGGCCGTTGCGGTTCTCCGTCACGACGTGTCCCTGATACGCGAGCCGCGCGCCCTGGCCCCTCATCCCCGCCAGTCGGGCGTCCGGATCCGTCCTCGACGCATGCGTCTGGTTGCTCCGCTTCTCGCCCCGGAAGTTGACCGTCGGGTTGCCCGGGTCGTCATCGTCCCTGCGCTTCTCGTCCTTGCGCACGAAGCTCTTCTGGCTCGCCCACGCCTCGATCAGCGTCCCGTCCACCGTGAAGTGCTCCGATGACACCAACCCCTCCGACTCGGCCTGCGCCAGCACGGCCTCGAAGAAGTGCTGGGCGATCTCGCCCTGCAGTAGCCGTTCCCGATTCTTGGTGAATACCGTGGCGCTGAACACCTCGTCGTCCAGCTCCAGGCCCACGAACCAGCGGTAGAGCAGGTTGTACTCGATCTGCTCGATCAGCTGGCGCTCGCTCCGGATCGTGTACAGCACCTGCAACAGCAGCGCCCGCAACAGCTGCTCCGGCGGAACCGACGGCCGGCCGACCCCTTTCGCGTAGATCACATCGAAGCGTCGCGACAGCTGCTCGAGCGCTGCGTCCACCAGTCGCCGGATCGCTCGAAGCGGATGGTCCTCGGGAATCCGGGACTCCAGCGATACGTAGCTGAACATCCCACCCTGGAGCGTCTGCGGTCCTCTCACACCTCCCCCTTGGGGCTTCCCTCAAGGTGCCCTTCGAGGAGTAGTTTTTCAGCAGCCTGCTAGGAGAGTGACCCAAGATTCGGGTGGGCGGAGGTGATTGTAGCGAGGGCCCCCAACTGGACGTGGAGCGATGTACGGGCCAACGGGGGTCCGAGGTAGCCGGTAGATGTCGATCTACACAGATATGCGTCAGATCCAGGGCCTGACGTGCGCGAAACGGGTCCGCACCCGCCCGATCACGCCATCTGCGCTCGGCAGAGCGCCATCACGTTGAAGCCCGAGCACACCAGGTCCCACTCTCCCGTCACCTTCTCCTGGCCGCGCAGCATGAAGCGCCGAAACCGCTGTCGTGCCTTGATCTCGGCAAACGGCCGCTCCGCCTGGGTCTTCCGCTGCGCGTAGCGTTGCTGGGCCCAGGGCAGTCGTAAGATCCGGTGCATCCGCTGCGCCCGGGCTCCCTTGGGCCAGCGGGACGACTTCCGCCCGCGGACCGCGATCAACGCCTGTTGTCCCCGCCGTTCCAACGCCTTCAGGTTCGACTCGCTCAGGTACCCGTTGTCGGCCAGCAGAATCTCCGCTCGCTGACTCGTGTTCGTCTCGATTGCCTCGACCATGGGCTCCAACTGCTCGTAGTCATTGGCCTTCTCTGTCAGCTCGTTCGCCACGATCAGGCCGTCCTCACTCGTCGCCAGCTGCGCGTTGTAGCAGTACTGCAAGGATCCCTCGGTCTTCATCATGTTCGCTTCGGGGTCCGCGAAGCTCTTCTGGTGCTTCGCTTCGAGCTTCTCCCCCTTCTCCCGCTCCAGCTGCTCCCGGGCCGCTCGGATCCGCTCCCGTCGTCGCTCGCGCAGCTGTAGCTCTTCTGGAAGCCCACCTCCGCCATCGTCGTCCCCGTGCTCTTGCTCTTCCGCAGCGTTGAGCTCGTCCATCTGCGCCACGATCTGCTCGATCTCGTCGCTCAGCTGATCCTCCGCCTCCAGCATCCGCGCGTGGCTCATCGCCTTGGACCGCGACGTGTTCGCCCGGATCTTCGTGCCGTCTACCGCCACCTGCCCGAGCTTCACAAGCCCCATCGCCTGCGCCACCTTCAGCGTCTGCAAGAACACCTCTCGGAAGTCCCTGTGGTGACGGTCCCGGAATCGGTTGATCGTCCGGAAGTTCGGTCGTAGCCCAGCCGCGAGGTAGCGAAACCGCAGGTCGTAGTGCAGCCGTCGCGCAAGCTCCCGCCCGCTGTACACGCCCACGACCGCCCCCAGAAGCCACAGCTTCAACAGCATCCGAGGCGGGAAGGCTCGCTCTCCACGCCGGCGATACCGCTTCTCGAACCGCCGCAGATCCAGCGACTCCACCAAATCGTCGATGAACAGCGCCGGATCCGATGGATCCAGAGCCTCCCCCACGTGCGCCGGTAGCAGCTCGCCCTGCTGCGGCACATACGCCTTGAACATGACCTCTTCCCCCACGCTCCCAAGTTAGCCAATAAGGGAATCTTGGGTCACTCTCCTAGCTCGATCAGGATGGGGACGCGATCGCCGAGGCTCTTAAAGCGGTCGTCCTCGGTCTGGCCGCGGACCCAGCGGATGTAGATCTGCTGGAGCACCACGGCGGTCTTCCAGAGCGCGAAGGCCTCGTACCAGCTGATGGTGTCGAGATCGACGCCCCGAAGCTCAGCGTAACGCTCCGCGAGCTCGGCGCGCGTCGGGAATCCGGGCTGTGCGGTGAGCGCTGTGGTGGCACCGCGATCCATTGGGTCGTCAACCTCTGCCCAGTAGCCGAGCAAGGTCCCGAGGTCGATCAGCGGATCGCCCAGGGTGGTCATATCCCAGTCGAGGATCGCCTCGATCTTGTCCGGGTTACCGACCTGGAACATCACGTTGTCGAACTTCAGGTCGTTGTGAACCAGGCTCGAGCGCTGGGACTGGGGTAGTGTGGCAACAAGCCGCTCGTAGACCTGCTCGAAGAGTGGGATCTCGACGTTCTTGGCGCCTTCCCAGCGGCCCTTCCAGCCGTGGACCTGGCGCTCGGCAAAGCCCTCGGGCTTGCCGAGATCCTCGAGCCCGATCGCCTTGTAGTCGATGCCGTGGAACTTCGCCATGACATGGATCAGTGTCATGCTCATGCGGCGGCGCGCAGCGGGCTCGGCGTCCAGATCCGCCGGGATCTGAAACCGCACGACGGTGCCATGCTTCCGCTCCATGATGAGAAAGGTCGCCCCGATCACACTTTGATCTTCGCAAAGCAGGTAGGCGTGGGGCGCCGGCCCGAAGTGCTCCGCCAGTCTTGAGAGCACCTTGTACTCGCGCGCCATGTCGTGGGAGCGCGGGGCCACGGGACCGAGTGGAGGTCGCCGCAGGACGAGCTCCCGCTCGCCAAAACGCAGCAGGTAGGTGAGGTTCGCATGCCCGCCGGGGAACTGGAGCACTTGCAGGGCGCCCTCCAGGTCCGGAATCCGCTCGCGCAAATGAGCTTCGACGGCCTTCTCGTCGAGTTCTTCGCCGGCCCGGACTGGCACCAACTCCGGGGGTTCGGCGACCTGTCGGGGTGTCTCGGAAGCCATCGCCAGAGCCTATCAGAAGTGGCTCATTCCTCCCGGAACTCCACTCCCTGGATCGTCGTGCCCTTTCCCGCCCACTCGCGGTCGCGCAGCTTGAACTTCTGGATCTTGCCCGTCGCTGTCTTTGGCAGCTCCCCGAACTCCACGGCCTTGGGACACTTGAAGTGAGCGAGGCGCTCGCGCGTCCAGGCGATCACGTCCTCGGGCGTCGGGGCACCTCCGGGCCGCAGCGTGACGAACGCCTTCGGGACCTCGCCCCACTTCGGATCAGGCATGGAGACGACAGCGACCTCGAGAACGTCCGGGTGCTGGTAGAGCGTGTTCTCCACCTCGATGGTGGAGATGTTCTCCCCCCCGGAGATGATGATGTCTTTGCTCCGATCGCGCAGCTCGATGTAGCCGTCCGGGTGCATCACTCCGACGTCCCCCGAATGGAACCAGCCGCCGGCAAATGCCTTCTCCGTCGCCTCGGGGTCTTCGTAGTAACCGCGCATGGTGTTGTTCCCGCGCATTACGACCTCACCCATGGTCTCGGCGTCGGCGGGCACGTCGTTCATCTTATCGTCGACCACGCGCAGGTAGATCGCGTGTGGGTACGGCACGCCCTGGCGCGACATGACCTTCGCGCGACCCGTGGGGTCGAGCCCCTCCCATTCGAGCTGCATCTCGCAAAGAACATGCGGCCCGTACGTCTCGGTCAGACCGTAGAGGTGCGTGATGCGCACGCCGAGCTGCTCCATACGCTCGAGCAGCGTAGGAGATGGGGGAGCGCCCCCCGTACATACGTGGATCTGCGGATCGAAGCGCACCCGGCGCGCTGCCGGGTCGCTCGCAAGCATCAGCAGCACAGTCGGTGCGGCGTTGAAGTTCGTGACGCCGTGCTCCTCGATCAGCCGAAAGATGGTCGGGGGGTCGATCGCACGCAGACACAGGTGGGTTCCGCCCGCGGCCGTGACACTCCACGGCATGCACCACCCGTTGCAGTGGAACATGGGTAGCGTCCACAGGAAGACCGTCCGCTTCGAGAGGCCGAGCGAGCCCATCTGACCCAGCGCATTCAGATAGGCACCGCGGTGCGTGTACATGACGCCCTTCGGCATGCCCGTGGTGCCCGACGTGTAGTTGATCGAGAGCAGCGTGTCCTCGTCCGTGACGGGGTTTGCGATCCCGAGCACGGGAGCGTCCTCGACGAAGTCCGCGTAGCTCTCCTGACCCGCGCGAACCGGCACCCCAGCATCCTCGATCTCGATCACCCGCCGGAGCGATCCGAGCTCCCCGCGCACACCATCAAGCGGCCCCGCCAGCTCAGGATCCACGAGCAGTAGTTCCGCCCCCGAGTGCTCCACGATGTAGGCGATCTCCGGCGCCGCAAGCCGCGTGTTGATCGAGACCAGCGGCGCCTGCAGCAGCGGCGCCGCGAAGTGCGCCGCCAGATGCCAGGGCGTGTTCGGCGAGAGGATCGCAACCCTGTCGCCGGCTCGAATTCCGGCTCGCCGAAGACCCCCTGCCAGCCGCCCGACCTCGCGACCGAGCTGCTCGTAGCTCCAGCGCAGCTCGCCGTGGATCACGGCGGGTCGATTCGGAAACACCCGCACCGTCCGCTCGAGCATGACCACGGGCGTGAGCGGATCCGTGAACACGTCGGCGTGCGGCAACTGCGCCATCTCGAAAAGCTCTCCTACGCTGTGGGCTCGGCGACTCCGATTCTACGCGAGCGGAGCTCCCCGGAGCGGACCCGGTCATTCCGAACGCACTTGAATCCTGCTCCCACGTCCCTACCCTGATCCCTCCTTCCTCGGTAGCTCAGTTGGTAGAGCGGGTGGCTGTTAACCACTAGGTCGGGGGTTCGAGTCCCTCCCGGGGAGCCAAGGATTTCACCTACTTAGCTGATTCGTGCTGCGCTTCTGGTGTCGTTCGGTGTGCGAATAGTGTGCGAGGCCCTCCGCAGACACGGTTTTGAGGCAGTGGCTCTTCTCTGGCTGCTCCTAGCGTTTGTCGTTGTGTCCTCAGTGATCATCGCGGATGACGACAGCAGCGAACAGAGCCACCTCTAGCCGACCAACTGTCTCAGGGGATCTTCCGTCTAAGACCCGTAGGGGTCGATCCATCGAAGTGGTCGGGAACCGGTTTCCTCGTACAACGGTGGTCCGACGGAGGCCACATGTACTTCGTAACGGCCCGACACGTCACTGGTAGGGATCTCTGTGCCGAAGTCGTGTCCGATGAGCCCCCTAACCGGCGCTTCCTCTTTCTGCCAGCTGGGGACTGGGTGCATTACCCAAAAGGCACTCCAATGGGAGCGCTCTATCGACGTCGCCGTGATGAGAATCCCGGATCTCAGTCAACCCAACGAGAAGATGAGGTCATTTCTGCCCCGATATCGACAAGTGCAAGTTAGACGAGGAAGGAGAGAAGCTCGAAAACCAGCTCCCCGAGCAGGATCCTCAGATCCTAAGCTTCGCTGCTTTCCTGGGCTTCCCGACCGGAGATGTGACACCCGAGCGCCCATCGCCCTTTGCTCGATCCGACATCGTCGCCTACCGAGCGGTCCACCACGTCAACAAGATCACGGTAGGCAAGAAGCCACTGACCTTCTCGGATGATCGTGCACTGGCGATCGACGCGCTGTCGTTCGGTGGAAACAGTGCGGTCCGGTAATGCGTTTGCCGTGGTTTTCCGGTCGCATCGAGCTCTGGGGTCTGATCACGGGATCAGCATCGAAAGGGAGAGACTACGCCATCGTGACGCCTGTCCGCCGAATACGCGAGACGATTGATGCCGCAGAAGCAGCGGGGAGTCGAGGCACATCCGGATGGCCTCTCGCGGGAGCGCATCGGGGAGATCACCGGCTACAAGCGGTCCTAGACGCCTACATTCAGCGGCTCTTGGCGCGGCAGCTCGTCACGGCGGAGCGGGGCGCAGCGCGGGCGAGCGAAGCGCTCTTCCCGAAGTGAACCGCGAGCGTCGGGACGCCCGAGCGTGGCCGGAGGCCATGGACCATCCATATCTAGATGTGCAACGCGCCTTCCCGCCCTAGATATAGTGGTCGTGGTGGATCGCAATACACTGCTCATAATCCACTATGATGTCGGGCGCACAAGAGTCTAGAACAGAGGGCAGGATGGCGAAGATAGAAATCGGCGGCAAAGAGGTGGAAGCGAAGTCAGTTCACTTCAAGATCTTGGAGGAACACTGGAACGAGTATCAGCTCGACGATGGAACACTCGTCCGATGTCGATCGATTGTCTCCGAGATATTCGTGACAGGCAAGAAGAACGCTCAAGGGCAGCCAGAGGTCATGGTCCGAGCGGCGAATATCGTTCAGGCATCGGAGCCAGACACGAGCCACTAGTCCGGAGTTAGACTATGAGCAAGCTAGTTCCGTCTCGCATATTCACAGTCCACCCGAGCCTAGAAGTCGTGGAAGCAAAAGAGTCCGAGAGCGTGTCTAGCGACCTCGATACGCTACCACTGTCCAGGGCTGAGGAGGAGTTCGAGGATAACGAGGTCGCTGAACTCTCTGACTCCGTGTCACCCCTCGACCTGATAGCCGACGGCTTCCTTCCCAGCTGGATTGCTATTGGCCTAGACGCTCTGCGGAATGTTCCGTGCGTCGACGGTATCTACATCGTCCGCATGGAGGAAGTCCCTTGGGGATTGCTCGTGGCGGTGAGAGAGCATACGGACGACGTGTATGAAGCGCTTGTTCCAATTGAGGTGAAGCTCGATGCTACAGCAACCGAGACTCACATCCGCGTGTCGGCACATCAGGGTCGTGATGCAAGTTCAGTCGCGACAGCAGATGCGCTCACGCTCTATGAGCGCTGACTCTGACTTATCGTGGCTTCGGCGGCGGATCACCTAAACCGAGCTGATGCTATCGAGAAGCTGGCCGACTCCCAATCATCATTGGGTGACTGGGAGATCGTCCGGCGATTCTACGCCGGAGTCCACTGCATCGAAGCGTACCTAGTGACCTTCTATGGTCCCAGCGACGGGCACAAAACGAGAAACATGAGGGTGCGGACTGATGCGCATCTTCGGACGGTGCGGATCAAATGGGTACAGCTGTACAACGCGGCGTGGGATACGCGATACACCCCTCTGTTCGTGCCGCCGCCTTCGTTGATCAAGAGTGCACGAACTACGCAGAAGAGTGTTTGCGCACTCGTTCGGAAACTGCTCCCAAAGGGAGGGCGACCGTAGCGCCAATGCAGGCGGAGGCATTGCAGCAGCGTCGAGGCCTCTGCCGGAGGATCCGGAGAGAGATAGAATCTGGGAATGGACCAGGACCCGCACGATCCCAGCGCGCTGGCCCGCCGCCAAGAGAACTTCAGCTCGCTGGACCGCACGTGATACCGACGTTGCATCAGGAGCGACAACCCATCAGTGCCACTGATCTATCTAGTCCGGGCAGAGAATGCATGACCATTCCGACTCGGTACCGTCGCAGCGACCGGCAAGCTCACGCATCGCGTTCTCAAGATCGTGTACTGAGGATGATGGAGGCTCGGGCTCAACTCCGCGCTCCGCCAAGATGAACCAAGCGAGCGAGCCTGCAAGAGCGCAGCCGCAGAACACGAGCGACAGTTCCTTCATCATCGGAACACGGCACGCTCGATAACCTTCGCGGCGCCTTCCTGCATCCCTGGCAGTACATGCGAGTAAACATCGAGCGTCATCCGAGTGGTCGCGTGCCCCAGCCGCTCCGCCGCTACTTTTGGATGTACGCCCTCGGCCAAGAGCAACGTCGCATGAGTGTGGCGGAGGTCGTAGAGCCTGAGACTGACCGGTAGCTTCGCGGCCTTGAGAGCTGGCTTGAGGTGGCGGCGAGCCAGGTTCCTCAACTCCAAAGGCCCGCCAGCCTCGTTCGCGAAGACCAGATCCAGCTCCCGGTCGTAGACAGGCCCGAGCATCAGAGCCTGTTCGGCCTGGGCGAGGCGATGTCGCACGAGAGAGCCCGCAAGAGCCGAGGGCAGCGGGATTCGTCGCCTCGATCCAGCGGTCTTCGGCGAGCCGAAGACAGGCCGACCATCTACGGTTGTCAGCGCTCGCTGGATCATGACCTCTCCAGTCTCGAGGTCCAGGTCAGCCCACCGTATCGCCAGGGCCTCGCCCGGCCGGCACCCGCTTGCAAGCATGAAGTCGAACAGGACCGCGTGACGGGTTCCCTTGGCCGCTGCTCGGAACCGAGCAACCTCCTCCTTCGAGAGTGCCTGCATCTCGGTCCGGCGCTGCTTCGGTAGATCTACTAGGGTCGCTGGGTTGCTGGCGAGCATCCCCCAACGGACGGCCTGCTTGAGCGCCATGCTCAGCACCCCCACCGCAAGCCTGATTGTCTTCGGGGAAAGGCCCCTATCTTCCAGCTTGCCAATGAGCCCTTGGATCTCGAGCGGCCTGAGCTGGTCGAGCCTCCGCCCACCGAACTCCGGGCGGACGTACCTTTTGAGCAGCTTCTGGTAGCCCTCATATGTGCGCGGCGTGACCCGCATGCGCGCCGACTTCTCGAGCCACTGATCGAGATACTGATCGAGGCTCATACGCGCCGGCTCAACGTACTGCCCGAGGTCCCGGCTCCGGAGAACCGAGTTCAAATACCGCTGCGCGTCCCGTTTGGTTCCGTGGATCATCTTCGAGGAGTACTTGCGCCTACCTTCGCCAGTGAGTCCCACGTACCAGCGAACGAGCCAGCGACGCTCGCCTCTCCCGACAATCTGTCCGTCTCGACGTGCCATTCGTTCCTCTCCCTTGCCACAGCTCTTCAATCTCGAAGACGTCGTCGGATCCAGTCGTAGAGCAGCCTCCCCATTGGCTTTCCTGACTCCTCTGCCTTGCGTTCGAGCGTCTGTAGCTCAGCGTCTGTGAGCGAGATCGTTACGCGGTGACGACGGACTTTCTCCGGTGGCCCCCGTGGGCGTCCTCTCCTCACAACCACGAAGTCACGATACATGATATTATGATTCAACACTGAAATAAATGGGCTCTTCTTCTAACCAGCTGATGTCCGATGGGGGCCGGGACTCCCCCTCGGGCTTCACACGCTCCATATGGGGCCTCCGGGGTCGCTCGCGACTGAGGAACAGGACGGCAACGCGAGTGTTCAGCAGGACGTAGACTCACTCTGTGAGTCCTCTGACCCTGATTGAGGAGCGATCCCTCGACCTCCTTGACTTGGTCGATTCGCTCAACTGCGGGATGGTCGCTCGCGACGCGGACGGCTCCATCTTCTTCGTGAACGAACGCATTCGTCAGTGGCTCGGCTACGAGCAGGGCGAACTCAAAGGCAAACCCCTTGAGATCCTCATGCCTGACGAACTCCATGACCTCGTGCGAGCTGAGTTTCAGGCTGTGGAACAGGGGGACTCTCGGGCGAGGATCACTGTCTTCAGGCGAAAGGACGGGACCACATTCCCTGTGCTCATAGTGCCGAGCAAGGTGGCCAAGGAAGGCGGCGGTTTCGAGGGCTACGTCGCGGTGGTCGTAGATCTTGGAGCGGTCCAGACCGCCAAGCAGGCAGGCTATCGTGCAGGCGACGATCTCGGCGCGGCGATCGACCGGATCGCGAGGGAGCTTCAGCTCCTCGGGATCTCCGCGAGCGCCCTCCCGTCTCGACCGATCGCCCCCGATCATACGGATCTCCAGCAACTCTCGCCTCGCGAGCGAGAAGTCCTGCTCCACATCGGGGCCGGGCACCGCGTTCCCGGTATTGCGAAGAGGCTCTTCATCAGCGGACACACCGTTCGCAACCATCTCAAGGCGATCTACCGCAAGCTCGGCGTGGAGTCCCAGCACGAGCTGGTCGAGTGGCTCAAGGACCTCTGACGAGTCCAGATTAGCCATCTGTGGTCATGCGAATGGCCGGTTCTGGCCATGTGCGGGACTCCGCCGTGCGCGATTCTCACTGCCGAAAGTGAGAACCATGACCGGCGAAGAGATCACCAGACGCATCGACAGGTTGGAGCAGGCCGTTGCGGCGCTCGGACTCGAAGATGGCGATGTCGTCGATGGCGTGACCGCGTTCGTGTGCGGTGGCTGCAGTGACCGGATGGGAGACTGCTGCTGCGCGGTCGGTGAGATCATCGACGAGGTGGCGGAACGCGGCTCATTCCCCGATCTCGCCACCGTGACGCCGGAATGAGGCCGTCGGAACACCGCTACCCAGGCACGCTGGAGGTCGTCTGCGATCGCACCATGATCGCTGACCTCGATCCCTCCGACCTTCTCGAAATATACGTCGATCTCTCGATGCAAGAGGCTGCGGTCTGGGCGGGAGTCCTGGGCATTCGCATTGACGACTCCCCCATCCCGTGTGTGGTTGCCGCTCAAGGGAGTCGCGCACCGACCAAGCGAGAGCTGAGCACCTTCATCGACCGATGGTCCGCTTGGGTCAACGCCGCTCGATCTGGTTCGGAACCCACTCGATGACTCTGATACCATCGACACCATCCGTGACGACTCCGCAGATTCACGGCCTCAACCGAAGGTCACGGTCGCTGCTGCGCCATCGGCTCGTCGCTCTTGCGATGCTCATCGCTGGGATGGCTCTGCCACTGGCGAGCCACGCTGATGACCCCCAGCCGTCCTATGTGGCTGGTGAGGTCATCGTCCGCTTCCTCCCCGATGTGCCGAGCGAACGCATCGCGCAGATCGAGCACGTCCAAGGATTGGAGCTTATCGGCGAGATCCCTCACCTTCGCGTTCGCCACTACGCCGTCCCAGAAGGGACCGATGTTGAGGACGCCATTGCCAAGCTTGCCAGGCTCTCCGAAGTGGAGTACGCGGAGCCCAACTACATCCACCGAACGCTGGCCATCCCAAATGACCCGCGCTTCGGACTGCAGTGGGCCCTCCACAACACCGGCCAAGAGGTGAACGGACGCGAAGGGCCGCCGGACGTAGACATAGATTGGCCCGAGGCGATCGACATCTTCACCGGAACTGAGCAGGTGGTCGTCGCTGTTATAGATTCAGGCGTCGCTCTGCCACACCCCGACATCGAGCCTCGAATCTGGCTAAACCTCGGCGAGGAGAGCGTTCCGAACGATATCGACGACGACAACAACGGCTACGTTGACGACATCTTGGGTTGGAACTTCATTGATGGCAACCCCGCTCCGCTCGATGACATAGGCCATGGAACACTGGTCGCAAGTGTCATTGCCGCTCAGTCTAATGACGAGATCGGCAACGCTGGGGTAGCCCCTACAGCACAGGTCATGTCGCTCCGCGTTGCTGACGAACTCCGAGGCTTCGGCGGGCCGGTCGTGACTCTGATGAACTTCCTGTACGCTACCACCTACGCAGCGCAGAATGGTGCGAGGATTATCAACTACAGCGCTGGAACGACTCGTTACACGAACACCGAACGTTCTCAGGTTGAATGGCTCGATGATCAGGGAGTCCTACTCGTGGCAGCGGCTGGGAATGGCAATTTTGATTCGGACCCCGAAGGCGACGATAACGACTTCGACCCCATATACCCTGCCTCCTACCCCACGGAGAACGTGATCTCCGTCGCAGCTAGTAACCGATTGGACGAGTTGACAAGCTGGTCCAACTTTGGAGCCGTTAGTGTGGATCTCGCCGCACCTGGCGAGGACATAGACGGCGCAGATGTGAACCGACGACTCGTTCTCTTTGAGGACTTCGAAAGCGGCGCGCCGGGTTGGACGGTTGACAACAACTGCCCCTCGACCTGCTTCGATTGGGTTACCCAGCTGATATTGGGAGATAGGTGGCTCACGGACAGTGGATTGTTCGTCGATTACTCCCCGCTGACCGACACGTGGACCGAGAGTCCGTTCTTTACAGTGGGCTTCGGCCCACGTGTCATCTTCCAGAGTTGGTACGAGCTAAGCTTGCTGGACTTCTTTTTGGTTGAGGCGTCAACCGATGGCGTAACTTGGACAACACTTCGCACGTTTTTTTGGTACATCGACCGCAACTCCTCTCATTGGGGCGTTTGAAGCCGTTGACCTGACGGGATTTGAGGGCCAAACCCTCAAGCTCCGATTTCGACTGTTGGCGTTGGGGCTCTTCGGGGTCGGCGATGGTGTGTTTGTCGACGATGTATTCGTACTTGACGTGGATGATTTCGCTTTCGATGGGACGCAGTTTGAGACAAAGAGCGGCACCTCGTTTTCAGCACCGCTAGTAGCTGGCGTCGCTGCCTTGCTGATGTCGCAGAGGCCCGATCTCACGCACCGGGAAGTTCGAGAGCTCATATTGGAGAACGTCGATCCTCTGCCTAGTCTGTCAGGACTCGTTGCGAGCGGAGGCGGCTTGAACGCCTACAAGGCCCTTCAGGCTGCAATTGACTTCGCAGTGTGCGGGAACGGTGTCCTTGAGTCGGGAGAGATCTGTGACGACGGCAACCTCATCAACGGAGATGGATGCAGTGACGTATGCCTAGAGGAGACGGGATACACCTGCACAGGGAACCTGAGCGAGTGCACACTCGACCTTACCGTCGTTAGCGTCCAAGGGCCTGCCGCAGCGCAGCTTGGCAACTCGATCTCGGTCCAGGGAGACGCGGCGCAGACCGGGTCGGACTCGACGGGCACCGTGGTGTTCACCTTCTTTTTCTCGGAGGACCAGACAATCGATCCCGCTGCCGATCGCCAGATCGGAAGCTGTGACGCCAGTGCCGTCCCGGCCGGTGAGGAAGCATCGTGTAGCGACCTGGCGCAGGTCCCTCTGGACCTGATCGCGCTTGCTCCCGGAGAAGAGGCAACGTTCTACTTCGGAGGCTGTGTGGAGGACACCGGCTTGACGGGAGGCCCCGAGACCTGCGAAGCCGGGAATGCGATAGTCGTAGTGCCGGAGCCTTCAGTGTGGCTTATCCAGCTTGCGGCTTTCGTCGTGCTCGGGCTGCTGCATCGTGGGTCCGGTTGGCCCTCGCTAGCCGGAAGAGTAAGGGCAAACGCGTGGTCGAGGAGCCTCGCTACGCGGTGATCCGCGCCGGGCTAGTCCGTGGTAGCCATCTCGCCCTCTCCCCGCCCTATCTCGAAGCAGCTACTTCGCCCGCCATCACGACGAGGGTCTCCTCGATCGATTCGCGACTGGACGGGTGTTCTCCCCATCGCCGTTATCGGGCGTTCTCTGCCTTCTCGATGTTTTTGACCGCTCGATATGGAACTGGGCAGGGAAGACCCGCTCTGCTCGAACGGTCCAAAGGAGGTCCCCGGGGTCGCTCTCGACTGAGAAACTGGTGCGTCTCGGTGCCGTGGTACCGTTCCCAGTTCCCACGATCTACCGTAAGCTGCAGTTCGGCGCCAGGCGATTTGGCGACGCGCTTCCAGAGCCCATCCGGAAAGCACGGCCAGTGATCTCAAAGAAACGCGAATCCAGTTCTCCTCACTGCGGGCGTGCGAAACGTAAAGTAGCGCCCAGACCACTTAACGTAGCCAGCGAATCCAATTGACCTATTGCCCTTGTACTTCTTTGTCTTGAGACTGGGTACGTTGGATAAGTCAACGAATTGGATGTCCGTGGTGTAGCCACGCTCCAAGAAGTATGTGTCGGAGAAGAACGAAACGGCGGCGTTTATCTGTCTGCCGCGATACTTCGGGCGCGTAAAGGCCTTGTAGGAATATCGATAGGGACGATCCACCTTGACCCACAATCCATCCAAATGCGGTGCCATACCGACCGTGCGCCACAAATAGGCCGCCAAAATGGCGCCATCGAACGCTCCAAAAGCGACGCCCCCATGGGCCAGCGCGGACTCGACCCAAGCCCGGGACAAATCCAGCTCTGGATCTTCGGTAGCCGCCAGTAGTGTTGCTCGATCAAGGATTCGGAAGCTTACCCCCGATGGCAAGTTTGGATTGGGCGGGTTCACCGTCAATGGACGAGTCCATATGGTGTAGAGCTGCAGATGCTTCTCTAACCGTCTCACGACGCGAATGAAGATGCTGCGGGCCCAGCCCCAGCGCCGAACGTCTCCCTTTAGCGACTCGATATTCACAGCGGGATCTCCGCGAACGGGCCCGAGGCAGCGAGTTTATTCGTGTTTGCGCGGGGAAAGAGAATGTCACAAGCAGCGCAAGGCGGCTCTCTCGTCCCATCAAGCGCAATGGATGTCCACCGAAGCGGTTGACTCCTAATGCAGTGACCATAGCGGGAGGGGGTCCCCGGGGCCTCTCCCGGCCGGTGCCACCTGGGTGCCGGCGGTGCCTACCCAGGTGCCGCCCCTCCCCGCTTCCCAGGGGACGACCCCTCGCGGGTAGCGTGAGTTCGGGGTTTTGAACTGCTCAAGCACCAACTGGGCAGGGGGGACCCGAGCGCCAGCGAGGTTCCCGAGGAGGGGTCCCCGGGGGGCGATCCGCTGACCTCAGCCGTGACGAATCGAGTGAGGTTTTCGTGTCCGGCTGAGGGCACGACGGGGAGTGCCGAGGCGACGAGCCTTGGCGCAAGCTGTAGCTGATCAGCGAGCGGAGAGGTCGCTGGCCGCAGCCACCGACCACCGGACGCCAGGTCGAGGCCTACCACCAGCCCAGTACCTTCCACCAGGGCAGCCCGATGCCCAGCCAGATGGCGAGGTGGTACAGCGACATGGTGAAGCCGATCTTGAACCACTTGCCCGGCTCGACGTAGCCCAGACCGAAGTAGATGATCACCGGCCCGGTCGAGTAGTTGGTCGTGCAAGCGCAGAGGCTCGAAAAGTAGGCCAGCAGTCCCGCGACCAACAGCGGCGGCGCGCCCGCCGCCAGTGCGACCGCCATGAACACAGCGACCATCGCAGAGATGTGCGCCGTGAGCATTGAGAAGCCATACATCGAGTAGAAGTAGATGCAGCCGAGGGCGACCGTGACCGCGATGCCGGAAAACCCGCTGACCTGGTCCTGCATGCTGGCCGCAAACCAGTCGACGACCCCCGTATCTTTGAGGGCGTTGGCCATGGCGAGCAGTCCACCAAGCCAGACCATGCAATCCCATGCACTGTGGTTCTCGACGATGTCCTTCCACTCGTCGACCCCGCTGATCAGCAGGACCAGTACGCCAATCCATGCGACAAGGCCTGTTCCCATGCCGTGCAGGGGCTTGGTAGACCACAAGACCAGTAGAAGCGCGAAGACCCCAGCCATGATCAGCTCCTTACGGGTCCAGGGTCCGCGTTCTTCGAGCAAGCGCGTCACTTCTGCCTGGGCTGCTGACGTGTCCGACAAGGTCGGTGGCGAAATCACCCGCATGAACAGGGGGAGCAAGCTCAGCCCGATGAGCCCCGGCACGATGCCTCCCAGAGCCCAGGTCCCCCAGCCGAAGTCGACCTGAAGCACGTCGCTGGCGGCCTTGGAGACCAGGGGATTCGCCGCCATGCCTGTCAGGAACATCGCGGAGGTGATGAGGTTTGCGTGGGCCCCGACGAGCGCGAGGTAGGAGCCTGCGCGGTTCCGAGTCTCCTCGTCGGGCTGGGAGCCAAGTGAGGAGGACAGCGAATTAGCGATCGGGGCCAGGATACCCCCACCCCGAGCCGTGCTGGAGGGCACGACCGGCCCGAGCAGGAGCTCGGCCCCGCAGAGCGAGTAGCCGAGACCCCAGATGGACCGCCCGAACCTCCTCACGAGGGTGAGGGCCACTCGCTCTCCGAACCCGGTCCTGCCGACGGTTCCAGCGATCAGGAAGGCCCCAACCACAAGCCACACCGTCGCGTCGCCGAAACCGGCGAGCAGGTGCTTGAAATCGACCGTGCCCGTTGCTGCGAGAAAGACGATGCCGAAGAGCACCATCGGGCCCATCTTCATCGGCTTGAGCAAGAAGCTTGCGATGGTGGCGATGAATACGGCGAGCAGGTGCCAGCCTTCAGGCTCGATGTCCGCGGGGGCGGGGACGAACCACATCGCAGCTCCGATCGCGAGGGTTGCCATCCACCTCGAAACGCGTGACATCCCAGCTCCTTCCTCACAGCCTCGCGGCTATGCTTACCGGAGCATAGGCGGGACAAAAGGGGAGTTTCACGGAAATCCCCACAACGCCCTGGACTCTAATGCCGTGCTGACTGGGCGAGTGGATCGCGGCATGAAGATGACCGAGGCCCCGGGGGGCGTCGAGATGTCTCCAGGAAACCTAGCGCTTCCTGCCTCGACTGAATCGCCTGGCCAAGTGCTGCAGCAAGACTCGCCGTGCGTAGGCTGAAATCGGAGTGCCGGTTGCCGCGCGTCGGAGTGCGGCGAACTCCGCGTCGGTAAAGCTCAATGCAACTCGGCGATCCCGGCGCTCCGCCTCGGGCAGGGGCGTCCGTCCCGCACCAGGTCTGCGACCCCCGTGACCACCTCTCTTCTTCCTAGCTCTGGTTCCCATCCCCTTGATTGAGAGTCATAATAAATCAACATGAGACTAGCCATCTACGCACGCGCAAGCACAAAAGACCAATCGGTTAACCTGCAGATCGACGGGCTGCGAGAGTACGCGAGACATCGCCAGTTCGAGATCATGGGAGAGTACCTCGACGAGGGCATCTCGGGCGCCAGGTCAAGCCGCCCGGCTCTCGACCGTCTTCTGACAGATGCCCGCAGAGGACGGCTCGATGCTGTCGCCGTGTGGCGGCTCGATCGGCTCGCGCGGAGCGTACGTCACCTCGTCAATCTGGCGAACGACTTCGAAGCACTCGGTGTGGATCTCATTGCCCTTGATCAGGGCATCGACACTCGCACCTCGGCGGGTCGGTTTCTGTTCCATACTCTCGCCGCCGTAGGCGAGCTAGAGCGCGATCTGATCCGAGAAAGGACTCGAGCAGGGGTGGCGGCCGCTCGTCGACGAGGGAAGCGTCTCGGGCGCCCTAGAGCGTATGTGAACGTCGCCCGCGCGCGCGCACTACTCATCCAGGGACTCACGAAGTCTGCCGTTGCCCGGGAGCTCGGCGTCCCCAGAACCACTCTTGTCCGCCACCTGACCGAAAAGGTCCTGGAAGCACCCCGCGTAACTCCGCGAACCTTGGTCAACGCCTAGCTGCCCAGACCGGCGTCCAGAACCGTTCGATTTCGGACAGTGCGAACAAAAGTCCGGGAACTCGAACGACGGTCGTAGGGCAAGTAGCCCAGCCCATTAGAGCGTGGGCTTCAGGACCTCCGCACCCTGGAGGTGCTGCACTGGCCGCTTCGCTTGCACTTCCACGACTGGACCCCGCGCGGCGCGGACGAGCGCCGCGTGCCACACGGCGGCCAGCTTCTCTCGGTCCTCCGTCGTGAGGATCTCCTTATGGGCCCCTGCAGCGGGCTCAGAGGGCGAGTCGATCTCGACGCTGAGAGACTGAGCGGGCTTCCCAAAGACCCGGTCGTAGAGAAGACGCTGTGCAGCGAGCACGTCGTCGACCGTCGGTCGGAGGAGGACACGCGAGCCGTTGCCGCGCTCTGTGCGGGTATCAACGGCCTCGGCGGAAGCGAGCCTCACAAGGACCTCGAAGATCCGATTCGCATGGCTGTCGAACAGTTCCCGCAGCCTACATTGAAGCGCTAGAGCATGGTTTACATGTCGGCGCGGGTCTGCGCCTTTCTGGAACGGGATCCCGCGACGAGCCGGAGGGTTGGTGGGAGTTTCGGGCTGGCTACTCAAGGAGAACTTGACTCCACTCAAAGCGGTACGTTCTGAGCGTACCAGCCTGGGGTCTTGCCAGCCAAGAGAGCAAAGCGCGCCTCATCCAGAGGGCTGCACGAGCCTCGTAGTTTTCACGCTTTGTGCGCTTTATGCGCAGTATTCTTGGGACCGCGTACCTGTTGAGATCGACTCCTGTGTGAAATTGATAGCGGTCAAGGATGCGTCTGTGCCCACGACATTGGATCGCCATCCTCGCTCGACACTCGGACGAGCATCTCTCTGGGGCGTCCACTCGTCGGCTCGGGATAGACTTGAAACTCTCCGGTCTCGCTTAGAATCTCGATGGCGTCGCGGAAGACCGCAGCCGGGGCGTGGTTGGAAAAGTGGACCCGCCTCACCTCCCCGAGTGACATGGGCGTTCCAACTGGAAAGTCGGTCATCAGACGGTCGGCTATCCAGTTCCCCGTCCGCGCTTTGAAGATCCTGCGGACACTGAGCTCGGCGTACTCCCAGAGCGCTAGTGCCGACTCGATGTGCGCCCTTTCCACTTGTTGAGACTGCTCGCAAAGCGCGTAAAGCGCAGAAAGGCGGAGGACGTGGGCCTCGGCGCGAGCCAACAGCTTAGCGACGAGGCTGGTTCCCAGATCGCGGGTTAGCTCCGGGTAGATAGAGTGCCAGAACTCTGTGGCCTCCGGGCTTCGCCGCATTGTCTCGATCGCCCGGGCTGCAATGAGCGACGCTGAGACTCTCTCCGCAAGCCTGTCCAGTTCGTCCTGGCTAGCCCTTCCCGGATCTGGAAGGATCTGCGATCGCGTGGCGAGAACGATGAGAAAGCGGTTACCGAGCCCATTCGCCACGTCGATGTCGGTGAAGTGCGCGTGCAGATCCTCTGGAGTGCAGTGCGCGATGAGGCTGACATGAGCCCCGGTCGCTCGAAGCGGCTGGTTCTTCGTCAGTGTGCGGAGCGGCGACGAAGCGTCCCAGGCCGCTCTGAGAATCGGAGACAAGACGTTCCCTCGCCGCGTGAACTGCTTCAGGACGGCCGCGAACTCAGTTTCTACGACAAGCAGCCGCTTGTCAGCGACTCCGGCGTCCACGATGCGCTCATTCCCATCTTCGTCGATCTCAACTACGGGATCGCGAAGATGGAAGATCAGACCCTCACCGCTCGAGAGCCCAGGCGCCACGGACTTCGCCCACTCGGGGTCGGCATCGACGAGCGGCCGCTTGGCACTGTTGAGACTCTCCCCTTTTCTGGAGCGGGACGAACTCCCAACAACAAGGAGGAACTCGTTCACCGGATGAGGAGTCTCGCCGACGTAGAACCGCGGTCCAGGGCCAACGGCACTACCGAAGCCAACCAGGAACTGTGCTGCGATGGCGACCGGGGCGGCCTCCGTGTGGGGAGCAAAGGTCTCGACGACCTGACCGACAAGACTCCGATACATCTTTCCGAAGCGGCTCACTTCAGGCTGTCAAAGAACGCCGTCTCTGCAAGCCGAACGAGATCCTCTTCGGATCGTCTGCCCTCCGCGGGTCGCTGGAGAAGAGCCGAGACGATGTGCTCTGGGCTGATGCCGTGCTTGGCCAACTGGTCCGCCAGGACTAGATCGATCTCCGAATCTAGCCTCAGCCCCCAGCCGCCTCTGAAGCCCTGGTACAGCCATCGAAGCTGATCGTTCTCTCGCAGTAGGGTCTCGACTTCACGGGGCAATCGATCGCGAGAGATGTGCGAGAAAAAGTACTTTGGCCTCGAAGTCGAGGATTCGCTACGGATGTTCATGGTCAGTCCTTTGCCCCCGCTCGGGCCCGTCAACGACCGGGCGGGGGCGGTTGATTAGGCGTCTGAGGGCCTCGCTGGGTGAGTAGGACCTTGGGCTCCGCCCACTCGGTGAACGCCTCCAAGGAAGCCTGAGACACTCGGATTTGCCGACCTAGCCGGACAGCTGGCAGAAGGCCGCGTCGGATGAGCTCGTACGCGCGAGCTCTGCGGATACGCAAGATGATCGCGACCTCGGGGACGGTTAGGAACGTCATGCAACTCCTCCTATCCCCGGGTGACAGGGATTACCTCAAAGGTAGAGAGAGGAGCAGAAAACCGTTCGCCTCGTGGGTGAGCTAGTGCGAACGGTTTCGTGTCGCTGGGCGACCACCTAGGTCGTGCTTACGGGGCGGGAGCTCAAGGATGTGCTCGATGCCGGCGACTGCCTTCCAGACGACCGATTTGCTGGTTCTCGAGGCTGAAGCCACCCTCCCGATCGACAGGCCACGCACGCGGACCTCTAGGAACCACCGTAATTGCCCGTCGATCGCGCTGGCCTCAATGGCTGGCGCCGCCTCAAGGTATCCAGGGATTGGATCGACGGTTTGGGACCTGACATGCTCCTCGACCCTCTTCATGAAGGTCCCCTTGACCTCTCGACTAGGGTCCCAGGAGATGGGCTTCGGTACTCGATTCGGAAAGAGCTGGCCTGATACCCATAGGGGCAGATCCAAGGCCTCCAAGGCTTTGGGATCACTGGCCCAGAGTGAGAGTGCTCGGACCGCGAGGTCGAGAAAAACCGTTGCGTGGAGCCCACCCCAGAAACTCGTCCAGCGATTGAGCGCGGCAAGTGCCCGCCCGGGCGGTGAATCCTTGGGTGAGTCACGGGAGTCCGAGATCAGTTGCGCGAGCGTGTAGGGGCGTAGGGGAGAAACCGCCTGGGCGAGTTCGCGCGCCCGCTCAATCTGTCGGGCGAGGGTGAGGTTGGTGACGGATCTGATGTCGTCCAGATCGAGCAGACCCGGATGCGAAGGCTCGATCTCTCGAAAATGAGGCAGCACATCATCTCGAAGGTGCTCGAAAACGATTGGCTCATGGGCGTGGATGACCTTGAAGACCAGACTCGCGAGATGCTGCCGCGACGGCGGAGGCCCCCAGGCCACGATCTCTGTGCTCCCTCCCAGTCCCAGACGAACTAGCTCCCCGGACATGGTCGCTCCCCAAAGTGGTATGCCAATTGAGCAGTACCGAGGAACACTGGGGGGAACAAGGGAGAAACGCAGCTTCTATAGTCCTTACCTATGAGGCACACCAACGAACGCAGTGATACGCCGAGGCTCACTGGGAAGCCACTAGGTCTGGGAGTTCGAGTCCATCTCGGGGAGCCGAACGAATCCCCTACCGCGTCAGGCTCCTAGCTCCTTCGCGAGGCGCTTCGCGTGCCCCGTCGCGCCCATCTCGGTGTAGAGGCGGTGGGCTTCGCGGAGCTCCCGCTCGCGCGATGCTTGGTTGCCCACGACTCCCGCCAGCTCAGCTCGCACCTCGAGGATCTGGGGCTCGAACGCGCGCGCGCCCGACTCGCCGAGCCACTCACTCGCCCGCTCGAGGCATGCCTCGACGTCCTCGCGCGCCGCGGGTCCCTCCACCGCGAGCCACGCGCGCGCCAACGCGAGCCGGGCGTCGATGCCCCAGTGGAGGCAGGGCTGACGCTCGGCGAGGTCAACCGCCTCGCGCGCCAGCTCGAGCGCGCCCACTGCGTTGCCGAGTTCGCGTTGCGCGACGGACCGGGTGCTGATCAGGGCCACTCGGTAGTCCTGCCCGGTCCCCTCCTCCCGAATCAGGTCGAGCGCCTCGGCGGCGTTCCGATCTGCCGCCTCGAAGTTCCCGACGAACCGCTCGGCGCAGGCGAGGTAGAGCAGGCCGAGCTCGCGCGCGCGGCTGGCCCCCACGTCCTCGGCGTGCTCCAGCGACTCGACGGCCGCGGCGCGTGGATCGGGCGCGCCGGTCAGGACGCTGCCCGCCCAGAGCGCGATTTGCGCTGAGGCCCCGAGCGCCCATCCCAGGTTCTCCGAGAGCCCGTGTTTTCTCGCCAGGCGGATCGCCTGCTCATTACGCTCGGCGGCCTCGTCGAAGCGCCCGGCCATGGCGAGCGCTTGCGATCCCATGCTCTGGCCCCAGGCAATGATGCCGAAGCCGATGCCTGCCAATCCGGCGCGTGGATCGCCCGCGCCGAGCTCAATCAGCTCGTCGAATAGCGGCACCGCCTCCGCCACGCGGCCGATGACGTAGGTCGAGAAGACTACGCTGGTGTGAACGAAGATCCGGTCCTCGCGACTCGCGTCTTCCCCAAGCAGCGCGCGGGCCGCGCGCTGCTTCTCGTAGAAGCCGCGCATGTCTCCCCGCAGCAGACCCGTGCTGATGCTCTCGGCGGAGAGCAGCGTGGCCAGGGCCGTGCGATCCCCGAAGCGCTCCGCCAGCGAACGGGCCTGGTCGGTGAGCGCGCGGACCGCGGAGTCGGAGACGCCCAGCCTCCAACCTCCGAGCAGCAGGATCGTTCGGCAGGCCCGTAGACACAGCTGCGCGATCTCGTCGTCGTCGCCGGCGAGCGGCGTGCCGAGATCACGCACCCTCTGCCAGTGGCGGAACGCGCCCACGGGATCGCCGAGGCCGACCCACTCGGCCGCCCTGCAGTGCCAGCGCGCGGCCTCGCGCGAGTCACCGGCCTCCTCCCAGTGGTGCGCGAGCAGGGCGGCACTCTCATCGAGCCGGTCGGCGCGCGCCTCCTCGAGCGCTCGGGCCGCCGCGGCGTGCAGGCGGCGCCGGCGGTCCTGGAGCTGGGAGCCGAGCGCCACCTCCTGGGTGAGCGGGTGCTTGAAGGTGTACTCGGCGATGGGATAGAGCGACTCCTCGTAGAGGAACTCTCCGCCCTTGAGCGCCGCCAGCGCCTCCGTGAGGTCGCCGCGCGGCAGCTCGGCCACGGCCTCCAGGATCGGCTCGCTGAACTCCTTGCCGAGCACGGCTGCCGCCTGCAGCACGTGCTTCTCGCGTTCAGCAAGGCGATCGATGCGCGCCGCGAGCAGGCTCCTCACCGTGGCGGGGATCTCCAGGCTCGCGACGGGTTCGGCCAGCCGGTACGCGCCGCGCTCGCCCTCGAGCCTGCCCAACTCGATCAGCGTCTGCACCACCTCTTCGGTGAAGAAGGGGTTCCCTTCCGTGCGCTCGTGAATGCGGTCTCCGAGGCCGACCACACTCGGGTCGTGACCCAGGAAGTCGTCGAGCAGCTCCTGGGTCGCCTTGGGTCCGAGTGGCGCGAGCGGAATCTGCCGATACCAGGACTTCTGCCTCCAGTCCGCGTGGTACTCCGGCCGGAAGTTCACGAGCAGGAGCGTGTTCGAGCCGGGCAGCGCGTCCACCCACTCCTCGAGGAACCTCTCGCTGGTCGCGTCCAACCACTGCAGGTCCTCGAGGAGTGAAACGCGCGGCTCGCGTTCGCCCTGCGTGGCGCGCCGGAGCACGCCGAAGAGGCGGCGCTGCCGCTCGTCTGGACCCATCTCGGGCACGGGGTTGTCGGGGTCGGGCGCCCCGAAGATCTCGAATACGAGCGGCAGCGCGTCGCGGAAGCCCGCGTCCATGGTCAGCAGCCGTCTTGCGATCTTCTCGCGGACCGTTTGCGGGTCGTCGTCGTCCTCGATCCGAAAGTGGGAGCGGAACACCTGCAGCATGGGCAAGAACGGGATGTTCTTGCCGTGCGCGACGCCGCCGCTCTCGTGTACGGCGATCCCGCGCGCCCGGCAGCGCTCGAGGAACTCGAAGCACAACCGGCTCTTGCCGGTTCCCGCCTCCGCGACCGCGCCCACGACCTGGCCCCGCCCGGCGCTCGCCTGCTCGAGCGCGCTCTCGAGCGTCCCCATGTCCGCGTCGCGGCCGACGAAGCGCGTCAGTCCGCGGGGGCGAGAAACGTCGAAGCGCGTGCGCAGTGGGCTCGCGCCTGCGAGCTGGTGCACGCGCACTGGCTCCTCGAGCCCCTTCAGGCGGAACTCGCCGAGGTCGTCCAGCTCGAAGTAGCCGGAGACAAGCGCGGCGCTCGCGTCGCTCAGGTAGATGGTGTCGGGCGACGCCAGCCCCTCCAGACGCGCCGCGAGGCCGACTGTGACTCCCTGGGCCGTGTAGTCCATGCGTAGGTCATCGCCGATCTTGCCGACGATGACTTCGCCCGAGTGAATGCCGATTCGGGTCGAGAAGGTGAGGCCGTACTCGCGCTTCACCTCGCGCGCCGGCTCGGCCAGGTCGTCGTGCAGCGCGAGTGCTGCGTAGCAGGCGCGTTGCGCGTGATCCTCATGCGCGATCGGCGCCCCGAAGAGCGCCATGATGCCATCGCCCGTGTACTGGTTGACCGTCCCCTCGAAACGGTGCACGCCGTCGGTCAGGATCTGGAAGAAGCGATCGAGGACGCGGTGCCACTCCTCGGGGTCGAGCTGGCCTGAGAGCTCCACCGAGCCCTTCACGTCCGCGAACAGCACCGTCACCTGCTTGCGCTCGCCTTCCAGCGCGGACTTGGACTGGAGGATCTTGTCGGCTAGGTGCTTCGGGGTGTAGGAGCGGGGGTCTCTCGTCTCTTGCGCGGCGTTCGTTGCGATCAACGAGTTTCCGCACGAGTCGCAGAACCTCTGGCCTGCCGGGTTGGGGGAGTCGCACTGGGGACAGCGCTGCTCTCCGGCGAGCGACTGGCCGCACCCTCCGCAGAATGCAGCACCCTCCCGGTTCTCGTGGCCGCAGCTCGGGCAGTTCACTCCTGGCACTCCAGAGTCACTCTACCCGCTAGCGCCGTATCCTGGGTCTTCGAGAGTGGTGTGCCAAATGGTGTGCGAACTGGTCGCCACAGGCGCAAACAGGACGAAACCAGGTAGACCGTAAGTGCGCGATTTTTCGAACAGAACGTACCAGAGGAGCACGCACTAGAACGCCCGGCGCTAACTGTTAACCACTAGGTCGGGGGTTCGAGTCCCTCCCGGGGAGCCAGCAATTTCAGCCACTTAACAGAGCCTGGCCCGCATCGTGCCGCCCTGACCGAACCTGTGGAGCTGACGGGCTGATCTGGCACGGCTGACTCCGGTTGGTCGCGAGCGCAAGCTCCGTGAAGCGCGAAGAGCCCGCTCGGACTCAGTCCGGCTGAAACGGGGGTGGATCGAAGTCGCGCAAAGCCGGAATCACCTCCTGGGCGAACAGCTGCATGCTCTTCTCGGCCTGAGCCAATGGGAGACCGCCGTACTTGAAGATGAACATGATCTCCGAGGCTCCGAAGACCTCGGCAAGGTTCCTCGATTGCGAGATGACCTCGTCTGGCGTACCGATCGGGTGATCGCGAATGAAACCCTGCCGGAAGGCATCTGGATCTGCCCGCACGCGCTCGGCGTTTGCGGCGTACGTCTCGTACCCCTTGATGTCCTTCAGGTGCGTGCCGGCCATCTCGTAGTGTCGGAGCGCGGAGTCGGAGTACCGGACCACGCAGCGACGGGCTTCCTCGGCCTCCGCCGCGTCCTCGGTGCAGTACGTCCAGAGCGCGAGCTTGGTGTGAACCGGTGCATGGCCCGCCTCCTTGCGCAGGGTGGCGTAGTTGCGCGCACCCGCGAGAGCGAGCTCGAGAGAACTCGTCGGGACGGAAAGGGGCTTCACCCCGTGCTTGGCGATGATCTGCGTGGTCTCCGAAGTTCCCCCGGCGCAGAAGAGCTGCGGGGACAGGTCGCGGTCCGGCTGCGGCCGCAGGCGCACGTCCTTGACCTTCCAGAACTCGCCCTCAAAGGAACAGTACCCGGTCTCTAGCAACTGGCGCAGGATCTGGATGCTCTCGTCGAAGCGTCCACGCGCCTCGCTCTGGTCGACGGAGAGGCCCTGGTACTCGCGCCGCCCGAGCCCGCGCCCGACACCGCACATGATGTCGCGATTCGGACCGAGCAGCGCGTCGAGCATATTCACGTCCTCGGCGACACGAACCGGATTGTGCCAGGGCAACACGACGACCATACTGCCGAGGTCGACGCGGTCGGTGACGCCGGCGAGGTAGGTCAGAAGCTGGAGCGGGTTCGTCACCATCGTGTACGGCGTGAAGTGGTGCTCGATGGTCCAGACGCTGTCGAAGCCGGACGCGTCGGCCAGCCGGGCGAGCCCGACTTCCTCGAGGAAGATAGAGCGATCCGAGGTCTTTGGACGCGCTGGGGCGGCCTCGCCACGCTCCTCCGCTTCAAAGCGATCCCAGTCCTCCCAGTTCTGCACGAAAATGCAAGTTCCGACGCGCATGGTGCCATCCTCCTAGGTTGTCTCGACTACGATCCCGACCGGGGAACGACACACGCTCAGTGTCGTCAACGCCGCTCGCCGTAGGTGGGGAACTGGCCCGTCGTGGCGGTGATCCCACCGTCGACCGGCAACGCCACTCCGGTAATGAACGAAGCATCGGGCGAGAGCAGAAACGACACCGCGGCAGCTTGTTCGGACGGCTCACCCCAGCGTGCCATGGGAACGCGCTTGCGCATGCTCTCGGAGACGTCCTCGCGGTCACGCATCGTCTGTGTCATGCCGGTCTTCATCGGCCCCGGGCAAAGGGCGTTCACTCGGACCCCCTCGGACCTGGTCGAAGACGGCCATCGAAGCCCGATCGATCGGGCCCGCGGCCGCCACACCCGCATTGAGGAACACCCCATGGAGGGCTCCGAAGTTCTCGATAGCCGCAGCTACCATTGCCTCGTTCGTTTCCTCAGTTGTCACATCGCCAGCAACCGCCACCACGCGATCGTCGCTGCGAGCCCACGCCAACCCCTCCTCGGTGAGGTCGACCGCAACGACCTCTGCACCTTCCTGGACCAGTCGCTCGACGAGCGCTCGCCCAATTCCCGAGGCGGCTCCCGTAACTGCGTATGCCCTTCCTGTGTTGCTCGACATCGACTCCTCCGCTTCCGACTGAGGATGCGGTCTAACAGGCTGCTGAAAAACTCCTCATCGAAGGGTACCTTTGAGGGAAGCCCCAAGGGGGAGATGTGAGAGGACCGCAGACGCTCCAGGGTGGGATCTTCAGCTACGTATCGCTGGAGTCCCGGATTCCCGAGGACCATCCGCTTCGAGCGATCCGGCGACTGGTGGACGCGGCGCTGGAGCAGCTGTCGCGACGCTTCGATGGTATCTACGCCAAAGGGGTCGGCCGACCGTCGGTCCCGCCGGAGCAGCTGTTGCGGGCGCTGCTGTTGCAGGTGCTGTACACGATCCGGAGCGAGCGCCAGCTGATCGAGCAGATCGACTACAACCTGCTCTACCGCTGGTTCGTGGGCCTGGAGCTGGACGATGAGGTGTTCAGCGCGACGGTGTTCACCAAGAATCGGGAACGGCTGCTGAAGGGCGAGATCGCTCAGCATTTCTTCGAGGCGGTGCTGGCGCAGGCGGAGTCGGAGGGGTTGGTGTCATCGGAGCACTTCACGGTGGACGGGACGCTGATCGAGGCGTGGGCGAGCCAGAAGAGCTTCGTGCGCAAGGACGAGAAGCGCAGGGACGATGACGACCCGGGCAACCCGACGGTCAACTTCCGGGGCGAGAAGCGGAGCAACCAGACGCATGCGTCGAGGACGGATCCGGACGCCCGACTGGCGGGGATGAGGGGCCAGGGCGCGCGGCTCGCGTATCAGGGACACGTCGTGACGGAGAACCGCAACGGCCTGGTGGTGGCGGCGAAGCTCACTCAGGCGTCGGGGTATGCGGAGCGCGAAGCGGCTCTCGAGATGGTGCTGGGTCTGGGGGGCGCTCGCCGGATCACCCTGGCTGGAGACAAGGGCTACGACGCCAAGAGCTTTGTGCAGGCGCTTCGGGCCTGGAGCGTTACCCCGCACGTGGCACAGAACACGACGAACCGCCGAAGCGCGATCGATCGAAGGACCACAGGACACCCGGGCTACGAGGTGAGCCAGCGCTTCCGCAAACGGGTGGAGGAGGTGTTTGGCTGGATGAAGACGGTGGGCTTGATGCGCAAGACCCGGCACCGGGGCACGGATCGGGTCGGCTGGGTCTTCACCTTCACTGCTGCGGCCTACAACCTGGTCCGTATCCGCAACCTGTTGGAGGCGACATAGCTCATGATCCCGCAAGATCTACCCGTGCGACACCGAACCGGTTCGTACCGGGAACGGCGATCCCTCTCCCTGCTCGGCACGCCTCCCGTCAGAGGCGTCCCGCCCAACCCAGTCACTTTCTCCGCAGCCTGCTAAGCGGCGTTGCCCCCTCGGGCCGGGGTGGCTGCGGTTGGTTCCGATCCCGGACTTCCGCCGTTAGCTAGGGGGGATGTCGAGCGGAGGGGTGTCCCAGCTCTTGAGTTCGGGGAGACACTTCGCGGCGAACAGGCGCATGCTGCTCTCCGCCACCTCGAAGGGCATGCCGCCGAAGCTGAAGCTCGGCATGACCGCGTTCGTCTCCACGGCATTGTAGATCGTCTCGAACTTCTCCAGAACTTGAGCGGGCGTGCCCCAGGGCATCAGGTTCACGAAGTCGTCGATCGCGCCCTGCTTGCCGCGTTTCTCGAGGTGCTTCGCGATGCCTGTGTAGAACTCGTAGCCCTTCACGCCCTTGTGCGGCGCGGCCTCGAATTCGTAGTGCCGCAGGACGGTCGAGTAGTTCTCGCCGATCCACTTGCGAGCCAGATCCTCCGCCCTGTCCGCGCTCTCGTCGACTACCAACGACCCGCCGCAGAACGGCGGCGGAGCGTCGGAACCGTTGACCTCTCGGTAGACGCGCTTGTACTCGGCCAGGTCGTCCACGACGACGGGCCAGGGCTTCTGGGGAACGATCAGAACGCCAATTCCGAGCTCGGCCATCAGCGGCATCGACTCGGGCGACACGGCGGCGGCGTAGGTACGCCCGCGGAACGGGTGGCGCGGCCGCGGCCGGATCTCGCGGCGGGGCTGGGTGCCGAACTCGTTGTCGTACTCCATGTATCCCTTGTCGAGTGACTCCAGCACGAGACGGACATAATCGACGAAGCGCTTTCGCGAGGTGTTCATGTCGACCCGAAAGCCCTCGTATTCGATCCGGGCGAGCCCGCGACCAAGACCGAGGATCATGCGGCCGTCGCAGAGATGGTCGAGCAGGGCGACCTGTTCAGCAACTCGAAGGGGATCGTGCCACGGCAAGACGATCACACCAGAGCCGAGCAGGACGTCGGAATGGCGACCGGCCATGTAGGACAGGAACTGCACAACATCGGGACACATCGTGTAGTCGTCGAAGTGATGCTCGACGGTCCACAGTGACTCGAAGTCGAGCTGCACCGCGAGATCACAGAGCCGCAGCTCCTCGCGGTACACCTCGTGATCGGCGAGTGCGTTGAACGGATTCTGGAACATGGACGTGTAGCCGACGTGCATGGAGGTCCCCTTCGCGCTCGAGGCGGATAGAGAGTTTATGCTGGTTTCTCGGGTTCTGACAAGAGCGGTTGACGCCAGCCCTCAGCTGCCGCCGGCGCGCAGACGACTCGATCGGACGAAGGGCTACCTTGCCCGGGCCCCGCCGACAGGCGGTTGGGGGACGAGGAGTTTTCCCGGGCCGGGTGTACACTGTGTGACGAAGGACACTGGCCCTGGGAGCCGCCGCGAATCGCGCCGAGCACTCCACGCTGCCGCCCCCCTCGGCCTCGGGAAGGGACGAATATGATCGAGGGTGGCTGCTTCTGTGGGAATATCCGCTACGAGATCGCTGAGGGATCGCATCTTGCGGTCAATTGCCACTGCACGATGTGCCGAAAGGCGCACGCCGCCCCCTATGTTTCCTGGCTGATCGTGCCGGTCGAGAGCTTCAAGTACACCACCACGAAGGAACCGCGCCTCCTCCAATCGTCCCGTCACGGCGCCCGCCACTTCTGCTCGGACTGTGGCACCCACCTCGCCTGCGCGAACGATTCGCACCCTCAGATCATCGACGTCACGGTCGGGAGTCTGGACGATCCGGAAGGGGTAGTTCCGAAGAAGGACGTCTTCTCCGACACCCAGCTTCCCTGGGTGATCTCCAACGTCTCAGGCGGGATCAGCGTGTTGAGGATGCCAAAGGACGGCGACTGACGCGCCAATCTCGGTGTAGAAACGGCCGCTGGATCGGATTCTCTTGCAGGACGCCCGAAAGAGGCGTTGAATGACCAGCTCCACCAAAGCAGGAGCGCCCCGTGAGCCGTACGCCCGTCATCGTGTTGATCGCAGTCGTCGTGGTCGGTGGTCTCGTGTACTGGAGCCAGCGAGGATCGGAGCCGACCCCGCAGCCGGAACCCACCGCGCAGAGCGTAGAGGCGCCCACCCCGACACTCGGACAGGTCGACGACGCCGAGCTTCAGGATCCGGAGCCGGGCAGCTGGCCCACCTACGGCCGGGACTACGCGGAGCAGCGCTTCTCGCCACTCACCGATATCAGCAAGGACACGGTGAAGCGCCTGGGGCTTACCTTCGCGCTGGACCTCGGCACAAAGTTCGCCCACGAGGCGACCCCGCTGATGGTGGACGGCACCCTCATCTTTCCCAGCAACTGGAATGTGGTGCACGCGGTCGACGCGACCACGGGCGAGGAGAAGTGGCGCTTCGACCCGCAGGTCCCGCGGGAAGCACTCCGCACGTCGATCGGACCCATAAGCCGCGGCGTGGCCGTCTACCGCGGGCGGGTGTACGCGGCCACGCTCGACGGTCGCCTGCTCGCGCTCGACGCCGGTACGGGCCAGAAGATCTGGGAGGTGGACACGATCGTCGATCGCAACGTTCCGTACTCGATCACGGGTGCGCCGCGCGCCGCAAAGGGAAAGGTCTTCATCGGAAACGGCGGCTCGGAGCTCGGGGCCCGCGGGTACGTGACCGCCTACGACGCGGAGACCGGCGCACAGGTCTGGCGCTTCTTTACCGTTCCCGGCGATCCGTCGCTCCCCTTCGAGCACCCCGAGCTCGAGATGGCCGCCAAGACCTGGAAAGGCGGTGAGTGGTGGAAGTACGGAGGGGGCGGCACGGTCTGGAACTCTATCGTGTACGACGAGGAGCTCAACCAGGTCTATCTCGGCGTCGGGAACGCAGCGCCGTGGAGCCGGCTCAGCCGGGCGGCGGCGACAACCTCTTCGTGGCGTCGATCGTGGCGGTCGACGCCGATACCGGCCGCATGAACTGGTACTACCAGACGACCCCGGGAGACAACTGGGACTACACCGCCGTGCAGGACATGATCCTCGCGGAGCTCGAGGTGGACGGCACGCTGCGCAAGGTGTTGATGCAGGCGCCGAAGAACGGCTTCTTCTACGTCATCGATCGCGAAGACGGCACTTTGCTGCGCGCGCACCCGTTCGTGGCGACCACGTGGGCAAGCCATGTCGACCTCGCTACCGGTCGACCCGTCGAGAACGCCGCTACGAACTACGACGACGGGCCCAAGTGGATCCTCCCCGGTCCGCTCGGCGGGCACAACTGGCAGGCGATGTCCTTCGACCAGAGGAAGGGGATCGCCTACTTCCCGGCCCAGGATCGCCCCTTCGTCTACGCTATCCCGGACTCGCTCCGGGACACAGGCTTCTACAAGATCAGGCCGGGCGTGATGAACCTCGGAGTGGAGTCCGGGCGGATCGCAGAGCTGTCGGACCTCCCGGGCGAGCCCGAGTCCAAGGGCTACCTGAAGGCCTTCAATCCGCTGACGGGTGAAGAGCCCTGGGTGGTGGAGCTCGAGCACTTCTGGAATGGCGGCTCGCTGGCCACGGCCGGTGACCTCGTGTTCCAGGGGAGCGCCACGGGCACGCTCGATGCCTACGATGCCGACACCGGAGAGCGTCTCTGGAGCTTCGACACCTACACTTCGATCCTCGCACCCCCCATCACCTACGCGGTCGACGGGGTGCAGTACGTTGCCGTCCTCACGGGGACTGGCTTCGCCGAGAACTTCAGCGGCTACGTAAACGACATCGCGTCGTATCGGTACGGCAACGCCGGGAAACTGCTGGTCTTCAAGCTCGACGCCAGCGCAGAGCTCGCCCGGCCCGCCCTCCTCGACCACGCGATCCCGGAGCCCCCCACGGTCGAGGCATCGGCCGAGGAGCTCAAGCGCGGCGAGATTCTCTACCATGAGATCTGCGCCGGCTGTCACGGCGGAGAGGCGAAGTCCGCGGGGATCATGCCCGATCTGCGCCAGATGAACGCCGCGACCCACGAGATCTTCGGCCAGATCGTGCTAGAAGGCGTGTACGTGTCTGAGGGCATGGCCAGCTTCGCCGACGTCCTGAACGAGGAGGATGCGAGCCTGATCCGCGCCTACGTCGTGTCCCGCGCTCGTGAGGACCGAGCAGAGGCTCTCGCCGGCGACGCGGAGTAGCTGGAGGCGGCCCACGCTGGACGCGTTCTCTGCTTACTTTTGTGGGGGCAGGAGCAACGAGTCGAGGGGTGGCCGACGGAACCGCGTGGGGGTGGGGGCGTAGTGGGTGGCGAGGTAGTCGACGATCTCGGCCTCGGTCGCGGGAGGGAACTGCCAGAGGTTCTGAGTGCGCTGCATCCAGCGAATCAGCTCGAGCCAGCCGTCCCGGTTCGCCCGCATCTGCAACGTCAGTCTAGACGAGTGACACGCGGTGCAGTTGGCCTCCACAAGCTCGAACCCCGCTGCGAGCACGAACCCGGTCTCTGGATCGATCTCGAGTTCCGAGGCCCGAACGAGCCGCGGGGTGACGACCGCAACCGTGAGCGCAAGCGCGAGTCCCATCCTATAGCTCACGCCCTAACCTGAACCGCAATCCGGTGAGTGGCGTTGTTCAGGTAACCCCTTGGGTTCCACCCCGGGACGAGCATCGGTTGCGCGCGGCCGCTGTCATCGGTCGCCCGCGCCCACAGCTCGTAGTATCCGGGCGTCGGGAAGCGGAGCGAGATCCTGAAGCGTTGCCAGGCCAGACGGTTCGGAGCAGCGTCCAGCTGACAGGGCGACCAGGTCTGGCCAAAGTCCAGCGAGACGTCGACGCGGGCGACTGCGCGCTCTCCCGCCCAGGCGTGACCGCGCAGAGCGAGCGCCTCCGCGCGCGCCTGCACGCTACCTGACCTGGGAAACGTGATCAGCGACTTCACGGGCATCGACTCGATGATGCACATCTCGTCGTCGGTCACGTCGACGCCAGCTGCAACCGGGCCGCAGGGGACACGGTAGCTCTTGCCCCCCATCTTGGGTCCGTCGTGAACGCGGTCGCGAACGACGATCTTCGTGAGCCACTTGCCGCAGGTCGACCCAGGCCAGCCTCCACACACGAGCCTGAGCGGAGGACCGTGCAAGAGAGGGATCGCTGCCCCGTTCATGGACCACGCCAGTAACGTCTCGTCCTGAAGCGCCTTCTCGAGCGGCACCCCGCGCGAGATCGGCACTGCGCCAGGGTCGCCACTCAGGTGGCGGTCCCCACCATAGTACGCCACGTACACTGCGTCAGGTCGGAGACCGCACGAGCGGATGACATCGCGCACCCGAACACCGGTCCACTCGACACATCCCACCGCTCCCGTGGTCCATTGATTCCCGCTTGCTGGCGGATAGAACTCGCTCCGTCCGTTACCTGCGCACTCGAGCTGGAGTCGATAGGTGTGCCGGTCGAACTCTCGCTCGAGCTCCGCGAGCGAGAATGTGCGAGTCGCCTCGATCGACTCGCCCTCGACCGTTAGACGCCACGCGGTCGCAGCATCGATCCCGGGCGGCAAGCCGTTGTTCCGGACGAAGAGACGCCCGGCAGGGGTAACGTCGTCGTCGAGCAGGTGAGCGGGCGTCTCCGCGTTGAGCGGGCGATCGTTCAGGACCACGAGGCCCGGCTCCTTCCCCGGAATCACGAAGCCCTCGTCGGTAGAAGCCAGAGCCGCGGGAATGAGCCCGACGGGTAGCCTCTGCGAGAACGGGATCGAGGCTCCGACGCAGGAGCCGAGGGCCAGCAGTCCTGCACCGTTCAGAAAGCCACGACGGGTCAACGGATCGACCTTGCGACCCCAGATCTTTCGGTCGGCCCCCAGCGGGTCGTCGCGATAGAGCTCGTGGATCCCCCTGTAGCGTGTCACGTCAGCTCGTCGGTCTCCAAGAAGCTCATGAGTAGACTACTCTACCACCCGGCGAGCCCGGGACTCAGCCCTGGCGTGCCTAGCTCTGGCTCGGGCGCAGCTCGCAGACGAGCCAGTTCGAGGAAGGTCGCCTTCCGAGCGCCCCAATAACGACACGCCCTACGTGTGCGTCGCGAAGGACGCTGTGCGCGACCGCGTTCGCAAGCTCGAGCTGCCCTGCGGACTCCACCTTGTTGATCAGCACCACCACGCGTGCGTCCGGTGGTGCGTCCTTCAGGCCGCCTTCCCGCGACGTGAGGAGTACCGCCAGAGCTTCGGGAGTCAGGATCTGTTCTGGAGCGAGGCCGGTGATTGCGCTCACGAGCTCCGGGCGGTGCGCGACTTCGCCGATCGGCCCCGAGAGCGCGTCGATGCCGACGACCGGGACCAGCAGGGTGGTCTCGACGGGGACCACCGGCTCGTGCGCTGCGGGGGCCTTGACCGGGAGCATCCGCGAGCCGTCGGCCTCGACCACGACCCAATCCACGCCCGGGCGGGCCAGCATCTGGTAGGGGAGTTCGCGAGGCACCCCCACTGCCCGAGCTCCGTTCACTCCAGCAACCACGAGCAAGCTCGACTCGAACGTGTCCAGTCGGTCTTCCCAGTCCGGATCGTCCAGACTGCAGGATTCGGCGGCCTGGCGCCTCTGCGCGGCGAAGATGCGCGTCGTCGTGGTCAGCACCACCCGGCCGGGAAGGCCCTCGGCGAGGGCGAACATGAGGCTGCTCTTGCCTCCGCCACCGACGATGGCCACGAGCTCGGGTGGTGCCCCGAGTCCCAGTGCCTCGATGAGCCTCAGAGGTCGGCCGGCTCGAGCTTCACCGCACAGAACTTGAACTCGGGGATCTTGCCGTCGGGATCGAGCTTGTCGGTGGTGAGCACGTTCGCGGCCGCCTCGCGGTAGTGGAAGGGGATGAAGACCGAGCCGGGCTGGGTCCGGGTTCCCACGCGCACCTGCAGGGTGACCTCGCCGCGGCGCGAACGAACGCGCACGAAGTCAGCGTCGTCCACGCCGAGCTTCGCGCAATCCTCGGGGTGGACCTCGACAAAGGACTCCGGCTGCAGGGCGGACAGCGCCTGCGAGCGACGGGTCATCACGCCCGTATGCCAGTGCTCGAGCACGCGACCGGTCACCAGGATGAAGGGGTACTTCGTATCGGGCAGCTCGTCGGCGCCGGAGTGCTCCGCGGCGACGAAGCGCGCGCGGCCGTCCTCGGTCGGGAAGCCAGCGCCGAACATCACGACGGTTCCATCCGACTCGTCCGGATTCGGGCAGGGATAGAGCTTGCCCGTGCTGCCGAGCTTGTCGTAAGAGAGGCCGCGGTGGGAGTCCGTCACCGAGACGATCTCGTCGAAGATCTCCGAGGCGTCCGCGTAGTGCATCGGGTAGCCCATGCGGGTGGAGATCTCGCAGATGATCTCCCAGTCGAGGCGAGCCTCACCGGGAGATTCGAGGGCGGGTCGCCCGATCTGTACGCGCCGGTCGGTGTTCGTGAAGGTTCCCGTCTTCTCGAGCGCCGAGGTTGCCGGCAGCACGACATCCGCGAACTCCGCCGTCTCGGTCAGGAAGATGTCCTGAACGGCCAGGAACTCGAGGTTCGTGAGCCCCTTGCGCACCTCGTTGACGTTCGGCTCCGAAAGGAAGGGATTCTCACCGAGCATGTACATGCCCTTGATGATCCCGTCTCGCGCTCCCTCGATGATCTCCACGGAGGTGAGACCCGTCCGGTCATCCAGCGGTGTGCCCCACTCGGACTCGAACCTGGCGCGCACCTGCTCGGACGTGACCGGCTGATAGCCCGGATAACTCATCGGGATCAGTCCAGCGTCGGAGGCGCCCTGTACGTTGTTCTGACCACGCAGCGGATGGAGCCCCGCGCCAGGACGACCGACGTTGCCGGTCATCAAGGCAAGGGAGATCAGGCAGCGGCAGTTGTCGGTGCCGTGCACGTGCTGGCTCATCCCCATGCCCCAGAATGTGATCGCCGCCTTCGCCTTGCCGTACGTGATCGCGACCTCTCGCAGCAGCTCCACGGAGATGCCACAGATGCCGCTCACCCGCTCCGGCGTGTACGTCTTGACCGTGCTCGCGAGCTCTTCGAAGCCCGTCGTGTGCTCGGCGAGATAGGACTCGTCCGTCAGCCCCTCCTGGATGATGATGTTCATCAGTCCGTTGTAAAAGGCGACGTCGGTTCCGGAGCGGATCTGACAGAAACGCCAGGCGTGGTCCGAGATCCCGCTCCTGCGGGGGTCAACGACGATGAGGCGAGTTCCCTTGCGCGCGGCGTCCTTGAAGAAGGTCGCGGCGACCGGGTGATTCTCTGTGGTGTTCGTGCCCGTGAGCAGCGCGACGTCCGAGTTGCGGATGTCGCCGTACGTGGTGGTCACGGCGGCGGAGCCGATCATCTGCAGCAGGGCCGCGACAGACGATGCGTGACACAGTCGCGTGCAATGATCGACGTTGTTTGTGCCAAACACGGCCCGCACGAGCTTCTGGAACAGATACGCCTCCTCGTTGCTGCACTTGGCTGAGCCAAAGCCGGCAAGCGCCTCGCTCCCGGAACGCTCGCGGATCTCGAGGAAGCGCGTCGCCACCAGGTCGAGCGCTTCGTCCCAGCTCGCTTCCCGGAAGGCAGGTAGCACCTCGTCGTAGTCGACGACTCCACCCGGCTTCCGGCGGCGGCGCTCGGAGCTCTCGACCTCCGATGAGAGAGCGCGCTTGGGGTAGTCGACTCGGATCAGCGGCACGGTGAGCCGATGCGGGTGAGAGACGTAGTCGAAGCCGTAGCGCCCTTTTACACAGAGACGGCCCTGGTTGCCAGGGCTCTCCCTTCCCTCGGCGAAGACGACCCGGTTCTGCTCCCGATCGACGTGATAGGTCAGTGCGCAACCCACCCCGCAGTAGGGGCAGACCGTGTCGACCGACTCGAGCTCGGAGCGGGGGCGGAGCGGCGCCGAGAGCGCCTTGTTGGTGAGCGCGCCCGTTGGGCATACGGCCACGCACTCCCCGCAGCTCACGCAGCTGGACTCGCCCATCGCCTGGTCGAGGTCGAAGGAGATGCGCGCGGTGTAGCCCTTGCCGGTGCGTCCGATCACGTCGTTGTGCTGGATGTCATCGCAGGCGCGGATGCAGCGATCGCACAGGATGCAGGCCTGGTGGTCGACGTCGATCACCTTGGACGAGTCGTCCAGCGGGCGCGAGTTCCCGCGCGGCAGCCGCTGCTCCACGCCGTACTGGCGCGCGAGGGCGAAGAGCTGGTCGTCCGCCGTGGTCCTCTCCTTTGGCGACTCCTCCGGCTGCTCGGACATCAAGAGCTCGGTCAGCACGCCGCGGCAGCGCTCGACCTTCTCGGTTGCAGTTCGGACAACCATTCCGGGCTCGACCTCGCGCACACAGGAGGCAGCCATCACGCGCGACCCTTCGACCTCCACCACGCACATCCTGCACACGCCAACCGGCCGGAGACCGGGGTCGTGACACAGGGTGGGAATAGCGATATCGGCCTGGTGCGCCGCCTCCCAGATCGTGGATCCCTCGGGAACCGTGACTTCGCGGCCATCGATGTGGAGGCTGACATTCATGAGCGCAGCTCGCTCCTGACCTCTGGGAAGTGCTCCAGGATGCTCAGCACGGGTGTCAGCGCGACCTGACCCAGCCCACACAGCGAGGTTTCGCGCAGCGTCTCGTCGAGCTCCGGCAGGAGCGCGAGCGCCTCCTCCCGTCGCTGCTCGATCAGAAGGACTGCCTTCTCGGTGCCGATACGGCACGGCACGCACTTGCCACACGACTCGTTGCGAAAAAAAGCAGTGAGGTTGCGACCGAGCTCGAGAAGATCGGCTCCGGTTCCGACGATCACGACCGCACCCGCGCCTAGTGCAGAGCCGGCCTCGCGCAGCGGCTCCCAGTCCATGCGCACATTGGCGCGCGACCCCGGCAGGAAGCCGGTGCTGGCTCCACCCGGCAGGAAGGCGAGGAGCTGCTTGCCATCGCGCAGCCCGCCCGAGCGCTCGATCAGCTCTTGCAGGCGAATTCCAAGCGGAGCCTCGACCACGCCCGGCTCGTTCACATCTCCACTCACGCTGAAGAGCTTGAGATCCGCCCTTCCCGTGCGGAGGATCCTCGGCACGTGCGCGAGGGTCTCCACGTTGTTGATCAGCGTGGGCTTGCCGTGCAGTCCGGCGACGCCGGGAAAGGGGGGCTTGTTGCGCGGCTCACCACGCCGACCCTCCAGCGCCTCGAGCAGGGCAGTCTCGTCACCCAGGATGTAGCCGCCCGGCGAGACGAAGATTTGCAGGTCGAAGCGCAGCCCGGAGCCGCACACGCTCTCCCCGATCACGCCACGCTCGTAGGCCGAGTCGAGAGCACGTCGAAGCGCAGCGCAGGGGCCCCGGTACTCGTGACGGATGTATATCCAGCCCTGCTCGGCACCCACCGCGAGGCCTGCGAGCGCCATGCCCTCGATCACGAGGTGGGGCAGCTCCTCGAGGATCACGCGATCCTTGAACGCTCCCGGCTCACTTTCGTCGGCGTTTCCGATCACGTACTTTGGCGCGGCCGAGGCGCTCCGGACCATCTCCCACTTGCGTCCCGTGGGAAAGCCGGCTCCCCCGAATCCGCGCAAACCGGATTCGCTGACCCGTGCAATCACGCCGTCGAAGTCACGTGACTCGACGAGCTTCCGGAGCTCGCCGTAGTGCTCGCCCGGGCTCGCATAGGGGTCGCTCTCCCAGCGCCGCGGCGGGCCTGTCGGTTGGGCGTTCATGGCAGATGGGGCCGCCAGGTGCTCCGCCACCTCGTCGGGCGCTGCCGGTACGTCATTGACCAGACACGCCGGTGCGCGGTCGCAGAGGCCGGGGCAGGAGATCTCCTCGAACTCGACATCGTCGCGTTCAGCGCATACGGACTCGAGCTTCGCGAGCGCCCGACCACCGTCGCGCAGGTAACAGGCAAGATCGCGGCATGCGCCCACCCGGTAGGTCGGTGGCGGCGTGCGGCGGAAGTGGGGATAGAAGCTCGAGATCCCCTCGAGCTCGTAGAGCGGAACTCCGAGCTTCTTGCTGAGGGCGCGCAAGTCCTGCTCGGAGAGGTACCCCGTGGACTCTTGCAGCGCGTAGAGCTCCTCGATCGGATTCATGAACGCTCCCGAACTCTCGCGAGGGAGATTATAGGCGCTCAGTCGAGGCCCGCAGTGCGCAGCGCTTCCTGGTAAGTCTCCGGCGTGTTGCAGTCGCGCTGGCTCTCGAGCTCGGGGTCTACGTCGCGCAGCTCCTCCGCTGTCACGAGCCTGGCATCGAAAGCTTCCACCAGAAACAGCGGGCGCAAGCGGCGCTCGTCGAGCAGCTCTCTCGCAACGGGCAGGACCTCTCGCGAGTAGACGGCGGAGGTCACCATGTAGCGAGTCCCGACGACGGGAACTGCTATCGGATAGCCACGCGAGAGCTCGAGCAGCCGGCGCACGTAGGCAGACCTGAGCAAGGGGACGTCGCACGAGGTCAGGAAGGCGCGCTCTGCGCTCATGGCCTCGAGGCCTGCACACAGGCCGGCCAGCGGTCCGAGCCCCTCCTCGGGGTCGCGCGCGATCCGGAAGTCACCCGAGACCTCCTGGCCATCCCGCGCGACGACCCAAACCTCGTCCACGACCTCCGAGACGATCCGGACGACCCGCTCGAGCAGCGTCTCGCTCCCAAAGGGAAGGCTCGCCTTATCCCGGGCCATGCGCCTCGAGCGGCCGCCACAAAGGACGATTGCCGCTTCCGCCATCGGGACATTGTATCGGTGCACCGCCTGCCATGGTGAACGCGTGGCTTCATCGAGGCGGCCATCGACAGAGCCCGGCGTATCGGCCGACTCTGGCCGGTTGCAGGTATACTCAGGCGCTCATGGTGGCCTCCCCCCGGATCGCCTGTCTCGAGTGTGACCTGCTGCTGCCTCCGCCAGCTCTCGGTGAAGGAGAGCGGGCCGCCTGCCCGCGCTGTGGGCACGCCCTGACAGCCAACCCACACGACGGACTTCAGCGCTCCCTGGCCTTCGCGGTCGCTGCTGCCCCCTTTCTTGCCGTTGCGCTGGCATTCCCGTTCATGTCCATGAGGGCCGGCGGGTTCGAGAACTCAATCACCCTGGCCATGAGCGCGATCGAGATGTACCGCAACGGCGGCGAGCTCGTGGCCTTGCTCGTCCTCGGGTTCATCGTCGTGCTTCCGGCTGCAATGTTGGGCGCGGTGGTGGCGTTGCTCGTGCCGCTCATAAGTGGTCGTGGTGCACCCTGGCTCGTGCCTGCCGGAAGAGTCGCCTTCGCCCTCGCTCCGTGGACGATGGTCGAGGTGTTCATCATCGGAGTGATCGTGAGCCTGGTCAAGCTGGCTGCAATGGCCGACATCGGGCTGGGCATCTCGTTCTGGTCGTACGCCGCCTTTACGCTCTGCTTCACAGCGCTGGGCTCGAGCCTGGACCGCATGTACGTCTGGGACGCAATCGAGCGGGTATCCGCTAGATGAGCGGGTTCGCTCCCGAGACTGCGGCGGCACACGGGCTCGCGACCTGCCACACCTGCTGCAAGCTCTCTCCCGCGGCGATCAAGCGGTGCCCTCGCTGCGGAGCCGCGCTCCACCTCCGTATATCCAACAGCGTAGCGCGTACTGTCGCGCTGGGAGTCACCGCAGCCATCCTCTACATCCCCGCAAACGTGCTCCCGATCATGACGACGGAGCAGCTGGGTCGTTCGATGGACAGCACGATATTGGGCGGCGTCGTCCTGCTCTGGCACCACGGCTCGTACCCGATCGCCGCCGTGATCTTCATCGCGAGCGTGATGGTGCCCATGAGCAAGCTGTTCGCGCTCAGCGCGCTCTGCTGGTCGGTGCTCACGGGTCACCAGGGGCAGCCGCGCCAACGCGCCGTCCTCTATCGTGCGACAGAGTTCGTAGGACGCTGGTCGATGGTGGACGTGTTCGTGGTGGCGATTCTGGTGGCGTTGATCCAGCTCGGCGGCCTATTGGTGATCCTTCCCGGCGCCGCGGCGCTCGCCTTCTCTGGAGTCGTGATCGTCACGATGCTCGCTGCAGAGAGCTTCGACCCGCGTCTGATCTGGGATCGGCTTGAGACAGAACATGACTGAGGCCGTAGTCTCGAGCCGCCCCGCCTGCCAGTCATCTGGCTCGTACCGGTCCTGGCCGTCGTGCTCGGCATCTATATGGTGATCTACACCATCATGACAGAGGGCCCGGAGATCACGCTCGTGTTTTCGACCGCGGCCGGGATCGAGGCCGGCAGAACCAAGATCAGCTCCTTGAGCGTCGAGGTCGGACTCGTCGAGGACGTGACGCTCAACGAGGGCCTCGACAGCGTTACCGTGGTTGCGAGGCTCGATCGAGAGAACACGAAGCTGTTGCGGGACGACACGCGTTTCTGGGTCGTGCGTCCTCGTCTCGGCGCAGGCGGCATCTCTGGCCTCAATACGCTCTTGTCGGGCGCATACATCGAGCTGGAACCGGGCTCGGGACCACCGAGCTCCCGCCGCGACTTCGTCGGCCTCGATGACGTTCCCGTGACGGCGGTCGGAACCCCCGGCCTGGGACTCGTCCTGCTCAGCGATCGCGCCGGCGTCGTGAGCCCCGGCCAGCCCGTTCTCTACAACGGCTATCGCGTGGGAAGGGTCGAGAGCACCACCTTTGATCCGGACACGGGACAAACGCGCCACGGCGTGTTCATCGAGGAACCCTTCGACAGGCTCGTGCATCGGGCGACACGGTTCTGGGACGCGGGCGGCATCGTGGTACGAACCGGGGCGGGCGGCTTGCTAGTGGACGTCGAGTCGCTCCAGGCCCTGCTGATCGGTGGCGTCGCTTTCGGAGTCCCGGAGGGAGTGTCAGCGCAGGGCCGTGTCGACTCCGGTACGGAATTCGTGCTGCACCGGGACCGCCAGAGCGCAACCGACCTGTCGTACCAGCACTCCCTGGAGTACGTGGTCGCGTTCACGCAGTCGGTCCGCGGCCTGGTGCCTGGCGCGCCCGTTGAGTACCGGGGGATTCGCGTCGGCTCGGTCCGCGCAATCCTGATCGCGCCTCTCACAGAGGCGAATGCTCTAGGGAGAACTGCGCAGCCGATCCCCGTATTGATCGGCATCGAGCCCGGACGCATTGGGCTCGGCGATACGGCCGAGGGGGTCGAGCAGATGCTACAGGTCATCGACAGGGGTGTCCGAGCGAGAATGCGAGCAAGCCTCGAGTCGGCCAACCTGCTCACGGGAGCCCTCCTGATCTCGATCGACTACTACCCGGAAGAAGAAGCGGGCGAGATCGGCGACTTCGCCGGCTACCAGACGCTCCCCACCGTATCCGGCGGGTTCGAGCGGATCGAGCGTCAGGTCTCGGCGTTCCTGGAGAAGCTCAACGACATGCCGATCGAAGCAACCGTGCGCGAGCTCAACGGGATCCTCGACGATCTGCGCGAGGTGACTGGCAGCCAGTCGTTCCAGGACCTGCCGGCGACCCTCGAAGCCACTATCGACGAGCTCCGGCGAGACCTGCAGCTGATCTCGCCCGACTCCCCACCCTACGACCGCCTCTACCGCACCATCACCGAGCTGAACCGCACGCTGCAGAGCGCCGACGGGCTGCTGCGCACGCTGGACAATAAGCCGAACTCGATGATCTTCTCTCGACCGGCCGAGCCGGACCCCGAACCTCGGGGGCGCCAACCGTGACGCGGGTCGCTCCCGGTCTCGCACTCGCGCTCTGTCTCGTGGCCTGCGCGAGCGCGCCGCCCGAGGCGGCGCATTACCTGCTGCGGGTAGTCCCGCCGGCGGAGCTCAGCTCGGCAGATCCGCTGCCCGTTGCGCTTGGTCGGATCTCGCTCCCGCCGTATCTGGATCGCGCCGGGCTCGTGGTTCAGATGGACGAGCACCAGCTGCGCGAGGCTCGCTTCCACCTGTGGGCCGAGTCGCTCGACGAGGGCGTCTGGTTCTACCTGCGAGAGCGGATCTCGTCGGAGTTGGGACGCGCGCTCCACCCCGGGCAGGACCTGGGCGAGTCGGTGCGCTATCGCGTCGACATCAGGATCAACGAGTTCCACGGCACACTCGACGGCCAGGCGCACCTGGTCGCCCGCTGGTCGGTTCGTAGGGTTGACAAGGACTCCGTCGTCGAGACGCAGCGCTTCTCGCAGACGCGGCGTCAGACGGGCGACGGGTATCCCGGTCTGGTGAGCACCGAGATGGAGCTCCTCGATGAGCTGGCGGTGACCATCGCCCGAACACTGCGAACGCTCGATCTCGATTAGTCTCGCTGCTCGGCTCCGTGGCTGAACGAACCGATCAGGCTCGCAACGAGGATGGCAACGTACATGACGCCCGAGACCGCCTGCAGGTAGGCAAGCGCGCGAGCGATCGGCGTCCCAGGCGAGATGTCGCCGTAACCCAGCGTCGTCAGCGTGACGAAGCTGTAGTAGAGCAGGCTCAGGAAGTCATCGCCTGGGGTTTCGGCCAGTCCGACAAACGACGCCGGATCCACGACGTACAGAAAAGAGTAGACGAAGGCCCAGTTCAATCCCAAAAGAAGATAGACGCACACGGAGCCCGCAACCCGGTTGGCGTCGACGGACTTCCCGAACAACACCTCACCCAGAACGATGATCATGCTAAGCAAGCAGAAGGCAAAGGCGATCACCTTTCCGATGAGGAACGGTAGGCGGGATTCGATACTGAGCTGCACGCCTCCGACGGCGAGGCTCAGCAACGCTAGAGCCCAGCCCAGGATGTAGGCCCATCGGTTCTTGGCGAGGCTCCAGACTCCGAGCAGCAGCGTTCCGATGTATGCCAGATTAACGACGTTGTCGAAACGCTCTGACGCGATAGGGGCGAGCAGCAATAAGACCAGCAATCCGAGTAGCAGGTACAAGAAGTTGTTGCGGGGAACCATCGTGACGATCCTCTACGCGATCAGTTGCTCCAGCCGCCTCCGAGGGCTTTGTAAAGCCGGACCACGGCGTTGAGCGATCGCTGGAGCGTGGCGGACTCGTCGAGCTCGGACGCGAACAGGGTTCTCTCGGAGTCCAGCACCTCGAGGTAGTCTACGATGCCGCCGTCGTATCGTGCGCGTGACAGCCGAGCCGCGTTGCGAGCGGCTACGACCTGGCGCAGTCGGGCGGCGTGCTCCTCGCGCAGCGTCCGGACCGCAACGAGCGCATCCTCCACCTCCTGGAACGCCTGCAGCAGGGTCGCCTCGTACTCTCGCAGCGCCTGCTCGGCACGCGCGCGCTGGGCCTCGGACTGGGCCTTGAGCTGGCCAGAGTTGAAGATCGGCGCCAGGATGTTGCCACCGATGTTCCAGGTCTCGGCGCCGTCGGAGTCGAGGTCGGTCAGCTCGTTACTGATCGCGCCGACGCTGCCTGTGAGTGCGATGGAGGGATAGCGAAGCGCCTCGGCCACACCGACGAGAGCCGTCTCCGCGATCAGCTGCTCTTCGGCAGCCACCACGTCGGGGCGCCGCTGGAGCAGCTCCAAGGGAAGCCCCGGGGGTACTTCCGGGGGGAACACCTGCTGGTCCAGGGCGAGGCCGCGCGGGATCGGGCCCGGATTGCGTCCGAGCAGGATGCGAAGTGCGTTCTGGCTCTGGACGACCTGTCGCTCGAAGCTGGCAACGGCCGCCTCTGCGATCGCCAGCTCGATCTGCGCCTGGTTCACGTCGAGCTCCGGCACCGTGCCGCGGTCTAAGCGCGCCTGGACGATCCGCAGGGCGTCGCGCCGACTTATGACCGTGCGTTGTGAGATGGCAAGGCGCTCATCCAAGTCGCGCAGCACCAGGTAGAAGCTCGCCACGTTCGCGACGAGGCTGATCGTCACGTTTCGATAGGCGGCCTCGGTCGCTAGCAGATCCGCCCTAGCGGCCTCGCTGGCCCTGGAGAGCTTCCTCCAGAGGTCGATCTCGAAGGAGAGATCCGCAGCGAGCTCGAAATTGTCGCGGGTGCTCGCTCCAGGGATCACGATCTCGCTTGCCTTCCCGCGACCCCCGAAGCCGAAGATGTCCAGGAACGGAAACTGATTCGCACGGACGACCGTGACCCGTGAGCGGGCCTCGGAGATGCGAGAAAGCGCGATCCCCAGGTCCTTGTTCTCAGCCAGGGCGATGCGTACGAGCTCTTGCAGCCGCTCGTCCTGAAACAGCGCAAACCAGTCGAGGTTCGCGATCGACTCGCCAGACGGGCGTGGCTCCACGTACTCCGCGGGGATGTCGAGATCGGGACGCTCGTAGTCCGGTGTGAGAGCACAGCCCGCGATGGCGAGAGCGAGGCCGAGCCGGAGCGCTCCCAGCCACACCTCAGCGGTTCTCCCCTACGACAGGGCTCGGTGCGTCCCTTGGGGCGGGCTCCCTGCGCCTACCCAGGTAGCGCTCCACCATCACGAAGAGCGCGGGCACCAGCAGTACACCGATGGCGGTGGCCACGAGCATGCCGCTGAACACGGTCATGCCCATGACCTTCCTCGCCTCGGCGCCAGCGCCGCTGGCGACGAGAAGAGGCAGCACGCCCAGGATGAAGGAGAAAGCGGTCATCAGGATCGGGCGGAAGCGCTGCCGCGCAGCGTCCATAGCGGCCTCGAGCGCGCTCTTCCCCTTGTCGTACTCGAGCTTGGCGAACTCGACGATCAGGATGGCGTTCTTGGCGGCCAGACCGATGAGCATGACCAGGCCGATCTGCGCGAACACGTTGTTCACATAGCTCTCGCTGAACAGGCGCATCACGAAGAGCCCCGCCATGGCGCCGAACACGGCGATCGGCGTGCCCAGAAGAACCGAGAGCGGCGTGGACCAGCTCTCGTACTGTGCAGCGAGAATGAGAAATACAAACACGAGGGCCATCACGAACACCACACCGCTACTGCCCGCAGCCGCCTTCTCCTGATAGGACATGGCGTTCCAGGCGTAGGACATGTCCGACGGCAAGACCTCGTCAGCAACGTCTTCGAGGGCCGCCAGCGCCTGCGCGGAGCTGTACCCCGGCGCGCTCTGACCCGACACTTCTGCGGATCGGAACAGATTGAAGCGATTCGTGTACTCAGGGCCACTCGTGCGTGCACTAGTCACGAAGGTCGAGAGCGGAACCATCTCACCTTCCGAGTTGCGCACGTAGAAGAGACGGACCGCATCCGCGTCTGCCCGATACTCCGGCTCGGCCTGCACGTACACCTTGTAGAGCCGACCAAACCGGTTGAAGTCATTGACGTATGCGCCACCCAGAAACGCTCCGATGGACGTGTTGACGTCATCGAGCGGGATGCCGAGCTTTAGGACCTTGGCTTCGTCGACGTCGAGAAAGATCTGCGGGACATTGGCTCGGTAGAGGCTGTATGCTCCCGCCACCGCGGGATGTCGGTTTGCAGCTTGGACCAAGCTCCGGGTCTGCTCGGCTAGGTAGGCTGGGGGATTGCCGCTCCTGTCCTGGACCATCATCGAGAAGCCGGAGCCGGTACCGAGGCCCGGAATCGCCGGCGGCCCGAACGCGAAGGCCACTGCGCTCGCGACCCGCGTCGAAAAGGCAGCGTTCAGCCGGCGCACCACGTTCGTGGCGTGATCCGCTGCGTCGGGCCGATCGTCCCAGTCCTTGAGCTGGATGAAGACGAAGCCGGCATTGGACTGAAGCGTACCCGTCAGCATGCTGTAGCCGGATATCGCGGTAGCGGTCTCGACGGCATCGACCTCGCCGATGATCTGTTCGACCTCCGTCATGACCGCATCCGTGCGCTGCAGGGATGCGCCGTCGGGCAACAGGAACGTCGCCATGACGTAGCCCTGATCCTCCTCCGGGACGAATCCTCCGGGAACAGCCTGAAACAGCACGAACACGCCAACGACAAGGCCCAGCAGCAGGATTCCGGCGCGAGACACGCGCTCGGTGAAGTAACCGGCCAGCACCATGAAGCGTTCGGTCGTGTGCTCGAGAATCCGGTTGAACGCAGCAAAGAACTTGTCGAACACGCTCTTCTGCTCGCCGCGCGGCTTCAGGAGCAGGGCCGCGAGAGCGGGGCTCAGGGTAAGCGCGTTGACGGACGAGATCGCCACAGAGATTGCGATCGTGATCGCGAACTGCTGATAGAGACGTCCCGTGATGCCACCCATTGCGGCCACCGGGACAAAGACGGCGATCAGTGACAGCGACGTGGCGACGATCGGCCCGGACACTTCGCGCATCGCCTCGATCGTCGCGTCGCCGGCCGACATGCCACGCTCCAGCTTGGCCGAGACCGCCTCGACCACCACGATCGCGTCGTCCACCACGATGCCGATGGCCAGCACCAGACCCAGGAGCGAGAGGGTGTTCACCGAGAAGCCCAGCAGCGGGAACACCGCGAACGTGCCGACGAGGGAGACGGGCACGGTCAACGCCGGGATCAGTGTGGCCCGGACGCTCTGAAGAAAGATGTATACCACCAGGATGACCAGACCGACCGCCTGAAAGAGCGTGACCACGATCTCGCGAATGCCGGCCGTGATCGGTTTGGTCGTGTCGAGCGCGATCACGTACTCGATGTCATCCGGAAAGCGCTCCGAGATCCGCTCCATTGCCGCAAGCACCTGCCGCGCCACTTCCAGACCGTTCGCGTCGGGCAGCTGGAAGATCTGCAGGACGGCCGTCTGCGCGCCGTCGAGCCGGGCGGTGATCAGGTAGCTCTGTGTGCCCAGCTCGATCCGTGCCACGTCCTTGAGAAGCACCTGCGAGCCATCCGGATTCGAGCGGATCACCACGTTGCCGAACTGCTGCGCCGTTTCGAGACGCCCGGCGGTCTGCACCGTATAAGTGAACTCCGTCCCTGGAGGCGCAGGGGGAGCACCGATCTGGCCCGCCGGGACCAGTACGTTCTGCTGTCGGATGGCGTTCGTGATGTCCGGCACGATCAGCTTGAGCTTCGCCAGCTGATCAGGCTTGATCCACACCCGCATCGCGTATTCGGTGATGCTCCCTCCCAGCACCTCTGCCTGGCCGACTCCGCGAATCCGCGCAAGCTCGTCGATGACGTTGATCGTGGCGTAGTTGGTCAGAAAGCTCTCGTCGTAAGTCCCGTTCGGGGAGATGATCGAGACCAGGAGCAGAGGAAAGGCAAGCTTCTTCTTGACGGTGACCCCCTGGCGGGTGACCTCCGAGGGTAAGGTCGCCTGGGCTTCGGAAACGCGGTTTTGCGTCAGAACGTTGGCCATGTCGAGGTCCGTGCCGACCTCGAACGAAACCTCGAGGGTCATGCGGCCGTCGCTGGAGTTGGTCGACTTCATGTAGATCATGTCCTCGACCCCGTTGACTTTCTGCTCGACGGGGGTCGCGACGGACTGCTCTACATTGACCGCGCTCGCGCCGGTATAGGTTGCCGATACCGAGACCATCGGCGGCGTGATCTCCGGGTACTGGGCGACAGGGAGGCTACCCAGCGCGACCAGACCAACGATGACGATGGCGATCACCATCGCGACGATGGGCCGTCGAACGAAGAATTCGGCCAAGCGTCAGGCTCCGGTCTGGTCGGGTGTGTCCTGTGCCGCGCCAGCTTCTTCCAGCTCGGCGAGCTTCCCCACTACCTTCATACCGTCCCTGAGCAACGCGCCCTCCAGAGCGACGCGCTCGCCTACAGCGAGCCCTGACTCGATGATCTGGAGCCTTCCGATCGTAGGTCCGAGCTGCACATCACGGAGCTGGACGCGGCCATCCCGCGTGACGGCGAATACCCGGAAGTTGCCCTGCAGCTCGTTGACGCAGCGCTGCGGAATCAACAGCGCGTCTCTGCGAGTCTCGACCACTGCCCGAACGCGCGCGAACTGTCCCGCCACCACGACGTTGTCGGGATTCGGGAAGTCCGCCTCGAGAGTGAATGTCCCGGTCGTCGGGTTGACCGCCGCGTCCGCTCCGACGATGTGGCCACCGTACTCGTGCACGGTGCTATCGGCCAGGATCAGCTCCAGTGGATTTGCCTCATCGGGCAGGGCTTCTCCAACGTCCCTGAGTTGGCGCGCAAACTGGAGGTAGCGTCGCTCGTCGATCGCGAAACGGACCCGGATCGGGTCCGTCTGGGAGACGAAGTTGAGAACCACGGGGTTCGGGGACCGGCCCACGAACTCGCCGACCTTGGCCTGGGTCAGACCGATACGGCCATCGATCGGTGAGTGAAGGCGCGTGTAGCCGAGCTCGATCTCTGCTTGTTCGAGCTGTGCCTCCGAGGCCTGCTGGGCTCCGATGGACGCTTCATACTGCGCGACCGCCGCGTCGAGATCCTGCTCGCTGACCGCCCGCATCTCCGCTAGCAGGCTGCGGAGAAAGTGACTGTGTTGGGCGGGACGCCTTCGACGGGAGGCGTGCCGAGCCGAGTGAGGGATCGCCGTTCCCGGTACGAACCGGTTCGGTGTCGCACGGGTAGATCTTGCGGGATCATGAGCTATGTCGCCTCCAACAGGTTGCGGATACGGACCAGGTTGTAGGCCGCAGCAGTGAAGGTGAAGACCCAGCCGACCCGATCCGTGCCCCGGTGCCGGGTCTTGCGCATCAAGCCCACCGTCTTCATCCAGCCAAACACCTCCTCCACCCGTTTGCGGAAGCGCTGGCTCACCTCGTAGCCCGGGTGTCCTGTGGTCCTTCGATCGATCGCGCTTCGGCGGTTCGTCGTGTTCTGTGCCACGTGCGGGGTAACGCTCCAGGCCCGAAGCGCCTGCACAAAGCTCTTGGCGTCGTAGCCCTTGTCTCCAGCCAGGGTGATCCGGCGAGCGCCCCCCAGACCCAGCACCATCTCGAGAGCCGCTTCGCGCTCCGCATACCCCGACGCCTGAGTGAGCTTCGCCGCCACCACCAGGCCGTTGCGGTTCTCCGTCACGACGTGTCCCTGATACGCGAGCCGCGCCCCCTGGCCCTTCATCCCCGCCAGTCGGGCGTCCGGGTCCGTCGTCGACGCATGCGTCTGGTTGCTCCGCTTCTCGCCCCGGAAGTTGACCGTCGGGTTGCCCGGGTCGTCATCGTCCTTCCGCTTCTCGTCCTTGCGCACGAAGCTCTTCTGGCTCGCCCACGCCTCGATCAGCGTCCCGTCCACCGTGAAGTGCTCCGATGACACCAACCCCTCCGACTCGGCCTGCGCCAGCACGGCCTCGAAGAAGTGCTGGGCAATCTCGCCCTGCAGTAGCCGTTCCCGATTCTTGGTGAATACCGTGGCGCTGAACACCTCGTCGTCCAGCTCCAGGCCCACGAACCAGCGGTAGAGCAGGTTGTACTCGATCTGCTCGATCAGCTGGCGCTCGCTCCGGATCGTGTACAGCACCTGCAACAGCAGCGCCCGCAACAGCTGCTCCGGCGGAACCGACGGCCGGCCGACCCCTTTCGCGTAGATCACATCGAAGCGTCGCGACAGCTGCTCGAGCGCTGCGTCCACCAGTCGCCGGATCGCTCGAAGCGGATGGTCCTCGGGAATCCGGGACTCCAGCGATACGTAGCTGAACATCCCACCCTGGAGCGTCTGCGGTCCTCTCACACCTCCCCCTTGGGGCTTCCCTCAAGGTACCCTTCGAGGAGTAGTTTTTCAGCAGCCTGCGCCCGGGCGCAGCGGATGCACCGGATCTTACGACTGCCCTGGGCCCAGCAACGCTACGCGCAGCGGAAGACCCAGGCGGAGCGGCCGTTTGCCGAGATCAAGGCACGACAGCGGTTTCGGCGCTTCATGCTGCGCGGCCAGGAGAAGGTGACGGGAGAGT
>CBDDEE010000031.1:0-687206 GCA_965226855.1 Myxococcota bacterium
TCGTCCGGAGCCGCGACCTTGCCTGCTGCTTCTGCGGGACCCCGGGAGCGATCAGACAGTCGTCAGACGGAGCTCGTCGAGGCGCCTCCGCCGCGAGAGAGCTCCGGTGCTGTCGATAAGGCGCGCGATGAGGTCGAGGTCGGCCTGCGGGCGGTACGCGCGATCGGTGTGGACTCGCGCTCTCACCAACGCCAACCTCGCATCGATCTCCTGGGTCCGCGCCTCCCTCCCCGGCGCCGTCGCCACATCGAGCGCCCGCTCCGCCGACTCGTGCGCCCGCTCCAGCTCGCCGCACTCGAGCAGTGCCTCCGCGAGGGACGCCCGGTCCTGCGCCTCGAACTCGCGGAAGGCGTCGAACTCCTCGATGATGGCGAGCTCTTCCGCGAAGGCGCGAGCCGACTCGGCGTAGCTGCCCCGAGAGAGGTGGGCCAGGCCGAGAGCTTTGCGCGCCCCGGCGCGCAGGTGGGGCGAGCCGTAGGACTCGGCGATCTCGAGGAGGGGGGCGGCGACGGCCATCGCTGCGTCTGCGTCTGCGTCACCGCAGCGGTAGAGCACCAGGACGCGGCCGAGGCCGACCAGGAGATGTGTGCGGGCGTCCTCGGAGAGACGCGCGGCCCGGCCGGCACGCTCCTGCAGGCGTAGCGCGTCGTCGAAGCGGCCGCGCTCGGCGGCGAGCAGCGCCTGGAACATGGGCATAAAGGCGTTGAGCGCGAAGCGCCCGAACTCGCTTACCCACGCCGGATCGGCGGGTGCGAGCGACTCGTAGGGGGCCGCCGCGCGTTCGGCCTCGTCGAGCTCCCCGCAGAACAGGCAGCCCGCGGTGACTTCGTAGCTCCCGGCCGCCTGCATCTCCGGGTCGCCGACCTGCTCGGCGAGGCGGGCGACCTCGCGCATGAGCTCCAAGGACTCGCGCAGGCGGCCCTTGGAGACGAGTGCGACGCCGTAGCCCTGGATCAGGCGTGCGAGCCCGGCCGGGTCGTCGCGGCTCGAGACGATGCGGCGGCCGCCCTCGAACAGCCGCTGGGCCTCCGCGTCATCCATGCCGAGCTGCCAACCGCCGAGTAGGATCTGCGTGCGGGCCTGCAGATTGAGCGCGTCGGTCTCCGGCGTCGCGGGCGCGTCCTCGAGCAGGTCGCAGACCGCGTTCCAGTGGCGGGCACACTCGGCCTGGCTGCGCGGCAGCAACCATTCAGCGGCTCGCTCGTGCCAGCGTGCAGCGGCGACGGGCTCGCCGGCGCGCTCGCGGTGCCAGGCCAGCTCGGCGGCGCGCTCGTCGAGGACGCGCGGGTCGTCGGCCTCCAGCCAGTCGGCCACTTCCCGGTGGACGGCGGCGCGGCGCTCGCCGAGCTGCGACTGGTAGGCCACCTCCTGCGTGAGCGGGTGCTTAAAGGCGTAGCGCGCCACGGGGTAGAGCTCGGCCTCGTGCAGGAACTCGCCACGGCGCAGGGCGGCGAGTGCAGCGGCGAGCTCGGGCTCGGCCAGCCCGGCGAGCTGGCCTGCGAGCGGCCCGGGGAACTCGCGCCCCACCACTGACGCCGCCTGAAGCACGCGCTTCTCGCGCTCGGGCAGGCGGTCGATGCGCGCGGCGAGCACGCTCTGCACTGTCGGCGGGAGCGGCACCTGGTCGAGTGGGCGCGTCAGCCGGTAGGCGCCGCGCTCGCCCTCGAGGCTCCCGTCCTCGATCAGCGATTGCACCACCTCCTCGGCGAAGAAGGGGTTCCCCCCGGTGCGCTCGGCGATGCGTGCGAGGAGCTCGCGCACGCTCGGGTCACCGCCGATCCAGTCGCGCACCAGCTCCCGCGCCGCCTCGGGGCCGAGTGGCTCCAGCGTGAGCTGCTGGTAGGTAGGGTGCTTCATCCACTCGGCCGCGTACTCGGGGCGGAAGTTCAAGAGCGCCAGCCCGCACGTAGAGGGAATCAGGTCGACCAGGTCGGCCACGAACCCGTCGCTCGGCGCGTCGAGCCAGTGCAGGTCCTCGATCAGGCTCACGACGGTGCGTGAGCGCGTGTCGGCCTGGACAATGCGCCGGAAGGTCTCGCGGATCTGGCGCTGGGCCAGCTCGGGGTCCAGGCGCGGGCCGGGGCGCTCGGGATCGGGCACACCGAGGAAGTCGAAGAGCAGGGGGAGCGCGTCGGCGAAAGAGGGGTCGAGCAGCAGCAGCGCGCCGGCGATCTTCTCGCGCGCGGCGCGGTCGTCGTCGGCCGGGGAGATGCCGAAGCGGCTGCGGAACATCTCGAGCATGGGGCGCAGCGGGATGGTGCGGCCGTGGGCGAGCCCGTGCGCCTCCAGCGGGAACTCTGGACCTGATAATATTGAGCAAGATCAAAAGAAGGAGGCTTTCATGGAAGCTGGCTTTTTCACCATGCCCCTCCACCCACCCGGGTCAGACATCACCAAGACCCTGGATGACGACCTAGAACAGATCGTTACGCTCGACCAGCTGGGGTACAAGGAAGCGTGGATCGGCGAGCACTTCACCACGGTGTGGGAGAACATCTCAGCCCCAGACCTCTTTATCGCGAACGCCTTGGCTAAGACGAAGAACATCATCCTCGGCACTGGCGTCAGCTGCATGCCCAACCACAACCCGTTCGTCATCGCCCACCGTATCGCCCAGCTGGACCATATGGCCCACGGCCGATTCCACTGGGGCGTGGGTTCTGGTGGTTTCCCGGGGGACTTCGAGGTCTTCGGGTTCGACCCCTCCACCGGCGAACACCGGCACATGACTCGTGACGCCGTGGACACCGTTCTCCAGCTCTGGGAGAACCCCCAGCCCGGTGTATACGGACCATAAGTGGTGGCGATTTTCGGTGCCCGAGCCGGTGGACGAGATCGGCATGCGCTTCCATTTGAAGCCCTACCAGAAGCCTCACCCCCCCATTGCCGTTGCCGGCGTGGGGGTCAAATCCGATACCCTGCTCATGGCAGGTCAGCGCAATTGGATCCCGATGAGCATCAACTTCGTACCGGCGCGGGTCCTCAAGACCCACTGGGAGGCTGTGGACGAAGGGGCGCACGAGACCGGCGCGAAGGCGGACCGCTCAAATTGGCGCATCGCCCGAGAAGTATACATTGCCGACACCACTGAGGAGGCGAGGCTGGATGCGCTACACGGAGTCCTAGCCCGCGACTATGAGAGGTACATCAGACCCCTTTTGTCGCGGATAAAGATGCTGGATCTGCTCAAGGTCGACCCTGAGATGCCCGATGCCGACCTCACAACAGAGTACATGGTGGACAACATCTGGTTGGTGGGCAGCGCCGACGATGTGGCCGATAAGCTGCGGCGACTCTACGATGACGTGGGCGGCTTCGGAGTCCTACTTGCCATGGCCCACGAGTGGCTGCCCAAGGACAAGTGGGTACGCTCAATGACCTCGTTAGTAAGGGACGTATTGCCTAGGCTTCCGAACTAGAGTCCTGCAGGTGGCCGTCGAGCAGCGGTTGGTGCCCGGGCATCCGCATTAGGGGAGAGAAGCCCATGACCCACGAAGAGATGGTCCACGAACTCTGGGACTGTGAAAAGATCCGCGAACTCACTTATGAATACGGGCTGGCCATCGAGGCCCAGGACGCCGAGCGGCTCGTAAACCTATTCACGGAAGGTGGTTCAGTGGACTTCAGCTCGCTCGGTCGCGGCCTGATCGAGGGCCGCGAGGCCATGAAGGAATTCTACACAGCGACCTGGCAACTCAAAGTGAAGCCCTTTTTCACCAACCACGTCATACGCATCGACGGCAACCGCGCGAGCGGATGGTGCTCCCTGGAGAATCGTGCGACCCGCGGTGACGACTCCATGATCGGGGCCGGCCGGCTCCACGACAAGTACGAGAAGATCGACGACGAGTGGAAATTCAGGTCTCGCCGGGTCGAGATGTTCTACTTCGTACCGCTAGCCGAAGGCTGGGCGAGCGACGCGGGACTCGGTCGTTTGTAGCTGCGGAACTACCATACGCGTCATACTGGATGCGCGCCGCACAGCGCGAACATCATGCGGCAGAATCGATCGGTTTTATTCGCCCAGGCGTGATTCGTGCCCCGTTGAATGAGCACATCGCCCGCCCGCATGAGGCGTTCTTCGGTATCCATCACCGCCCAGATCTCGCCGTCCAGCACCATCGCGTAGTCCACCGTATCGGTCTTGTGCATCGACGGATCACCATGGTCCCCGTCGGCGACGTGACGGGCCTGAAGCTGTTCGAACGCTTCGCTGCCGTCGGCGCCGTCCTTCCACGCTGAATCCGGAGGAAAGTCGACCACGCGGAACACAGTGCCTCTTTTCTCGGGCTCCAAATGCACCGGACGATCGGTGTTGTCTTTTTCGCCGGTGTTATCGGCCGGACTATCGGTCGTCTCCCACAAATCCGTCACCGTTAGATTACCCATCTTGTCCATCACTTGGACACAGGGCGCATCCCCATCCATTAGGAACTTGGACTTGCCGTTTCCATCATGCCCGGTGACCAATCGTCTTACAGGTTTGGTGCTCACCATTCCCGCCTCCGATCAGTGAGTTATCTATCTTGTATAGTAGAAGATATCACGCCGTAGAGGCAATCCGTAAGTAAGTGGATTTGACGGCAAGAGCACTCTTCAATGCCGTTCGCAATGACCGACAACGATTGCGAGATCTACTATGAAACGCGCGGCGATGGAGGGCATAGGATAAACAGGCTGCGTTCTGGCTCGAGGTCCGAGTATGGGCGTTATGTCAAGCCCCTACGGGGACCCCGCGGCGGGGCGATTTCAAGCTGCGCCGGTGGCCGCGCAGCGCCCTGATCGGCGGTCCGATGGGCGTCTCGGCGGTGCGGCGCTGCAAGGTGCCGGCACGCGGGCGAGCGTGGGCCATGGGCCCGCGGGGTGGGGTTCGGCAGCGCGCTGCAGTGGCCTTGCGAGCGAGTGCGACTCGGGGACGAGCGGCTACGGCTCGTCGTGGACCGGTGACTGATCGAAGAGCCTGTCGTCCTCAGCCTGACCCAGGTCTGGGGTGTCAGCCGCCGCGGGCTCGAGCGGGGGCGCGCGTGCTGGAAGCTTCAGGCATTCGAGGATCTCCCGCGGCACCGTGGGATCTTCGATGCGTCGAGGCAGACACGGACATGCTGGTCCACCTCGAAAGGCGCCCAGGCCAGGATGATGGCGCGGACACCCGACAGCCCGGGGTGCAGTCCGTCGACGAGCTGAGACCCGGCCGCATCGTCGTGCCCAGGGCACCTCCCTCGAAGCGCGAGATGAGGGTGGCGGTCACGGCGTTCACCACTTCCCGCGGTGCGCATCCTGGCGCGGAGTGAGCGCGACTGGCTTGATGTCGTGCTGGCGAGCGACGGTGATGACGCCGACCACGCCGCCTACGTGCGGCGCAAGAACCTCGGCGCACTGCCGTATGTCGTCTCGCGCGAGCTGGGCCTACGTTTTCGTGTGGGTCACCTGCCGCACGCCGCGCTCGTCGGCGAGAACGGCGTTGTCGTTGCCGCCGGGCTTACCAACACCCGCGAGCACGTCGAAAGCCTGCTCGAGGCCAAGCGCCGCGGCGTGGGTTCGCTGCGGAGTATCTGGAGCTCGACTCGCTCCGCAAAGCCTGAGGAGCAGTGAGATGCCTACGGCAGCAATGCTCTACTACGCGTTTCGGTGCAGACAGCGGATTCTGGGAGTTCTCGTCGGGTAGGGTCAGACGGAAGAGGGAAGGGGCCTCGGCTCGTCGTCGGGTCTTCGCGTCAGCCGCAGACAGCGCTCGCGGAAGCGCGGCTCGATGTAGCGCTGCCACCGCCCCGCCGCGACTCGCGAAAGACGAGGGGGCGGCGATCCTCGGCGGGAACGCGCTCGAGCTGCTCAGGCCCGGACGTCATCGAAGCTGACGTTCGACTCCTCGCGCTTGGGCCCGCCGCCACAGGCGCGGCGCAGCTCCGGCGCGACCTCTTCGGCGAAGGCCTGCATCTGGTCCTCTACCTCGCGCCCCGAGAAGCCGCCGGTCTCGAACCAGGTGTGGAACATGAAGTCGTCGTAGCCGCAGACCTCCTTCACGCGCAGGATGGCCTCCCCAACTTCGGCGGGCGTACCGAACAGGGCGATCTCAGCGTCGAGCAGGTCCTGCGCGTCGATCAGTTTGTTGAGATCGAAGTCCTCGACCTCCTCGCCGCGCACCGCGGCGAGGAGGGCGCCGAAGCCGAAGGGTCCGTAGTAGTGCCACTGCAGCTCGAGGCCGAGCTTGAAGCGCTCGAGCTCCCGCTCGCGGTCCTGGCCGGGCAGGACGAGGTGGATGTAGCGGCAGGTCACGATGCCGCGGCGCTTCTCCGCGTCCCAGCCGAACTTGAAGGGTCCCCGCTGCAGGCGGTCGGGCCAGCCGTGCTTCTCGGCGGCCTCGTAGTAAAGGCCGATGCGCTTCTTCAGGAAGGCATTGGGCTCCGCAATGAAGTAGCCGTTCACGCCGTGCTGGGCGGCCCAGTCGATGGAGCGCGGACTCGTGAGTGGCTCCCAGATCTGCGGGTGCGGCTTCTGGAGCGGCTGCGGGAAAACACTGATCTCCTTCAGCGTGGTGGTTGTCGCCAGCACCGGGTTCCCGACCGCGTACATGTCGGGGGCGCCCAGCTTCAGCACGTCCTCGACCTCGCGCTCCACCTTGTCCAGGCCGAAGTAGGCGATCGTACCGGCGTGATTCCACTTGGTGTAGGTCGGCGGGATCGAGAAGAACTCGCCGTGGTGCGACATCGAAGGCTCCGTCCAGGCCTTGATGATCGTGTCGTAGGCCTCCTGGAAGGCCGCACGGTTGCGCTCCTGATCCTGGATGGTGGAGCCGAAGGGCTTGCCGAAGGTCTCGTTCTCGCGCGGCTGGTAGCCCCGGCCGATCCCGCACTCCACGCGACCGCCGCTCAGGACGTCGAGCATCGCGACCTGCTCGGCGAAGCGGATGGGGTGGTGCCACGTGATGATGCTCGCGGCCTGGCCCAGACGGATGCGGCGCGTGTTCGCTGCGATCGCCATCTCGCTGAAGAGCGGATTCGGGCTGAACTCTGCGCCCTCTGGCTGAAAGTGGTGCTCCGTCTGGAACCAGTAGTCGAAGCCGAGGCGGTCGGCGAGGATGCCCTGCCGGACCTGGTTCACGACCATGCGCTGGTTCGCGGCGTGAACGTCGGCGAGCGAGCCGTCGTTCACGACGACACCGTTCGGCGTGCGGATGGGCGGCAGATCCGAGGCACCGTTGTGAAAGACGCCGATCTCGAGCATGTCTGGTCCTCCTGTGTGTCGGGGTAGTATGGCTAGTGTCGTGTCCCAGCAACAGCTTTAAAGTCGCTCGATCTCGCTTCGATGTGGCGTAAGAACTGCAGGAACTCCTGGTGGCGATGCCGGCGCTTGCATTGGGTGGGCACCCGACCCGACGCGATGTCGAGCGGTTGCCAGCGGCAGGACGTAGGCCTGGCTAGGTTCATAGTGTCTGACGATTGGTCGAAGCCCACCCCCTAGCAGGCTGCTGAAAAACTCCTCATCGAAGGGTACCTTTGAGGGAAGCCCCAAGGGGGAGATGTGAGAGGACCGCAGACGCTTCAGGGTGGGATCTTCAGCTACGTATCGCTGGAGTCCCGGATTCCCGAGGACCATCCGCTTCGAGCGATCCGGCGACTGGTGGACGCGGCGCTGGAGCAGCTGTCGCGACGCTTCGATGGTATCTACGCCAAAGGGGTCGGCCGACCGTCGGTCCCGCCGGAGCAGCTGTTGCGGGCGCTGCTGTTGCAGGTGCTGTACACGATCCGGAGCGAGCGCCAGCTGATCGAGCAGATCGACTACAACCTGCTCTACCGCTGGTTCGTGGGCCTGGAGCTGGACGATGAGGTGTTCAGCGCGACGGTGTTCACCAAGAATCGGGAACGGCTGCTGAAGGGCGAGATCGCTCAGCATTTCTTCGAGGCGGTGCTGGCGCAGGCGGAGTCGGAGGGGTTGGTGTCATCGGAGCACTTCACGGTGGACGGGACGCTGATCGAGGCGTGGGCGAGCCAGAAGAGCTTCGTGCGCAAGGACGAGAAGCGCAGGGACGATGACGACCCGGGCAACCCGACGGTCAACTTCCGGGGCGAGAAGCGGAGCAACCAGACGCATGCGTCGAGGACGGATCCGGACGCCCGACTGGCGGGGATGAGGGGCCAGGGCGCGCGGCTCGCGTATCAGGGACACGTCGTGACGGAGAACCGCAACGGCCTGGTGGTGGCGGCGAAGCTCACTCAGGCGTCGGGGTATGCGGAGCGCGAAGCGGCTCTCGAGATGGTGCTGGGTCTGGGGGGCGCTCGCCGGATCACCCTGGCTGGAGACAAGGGCTACGACGCCAAGAGCTTTGTGCAGGCGCTTCGGGCCTGGAGCGTTACCCCGCACGTGGCACAGAACACGACGAACCGCCGAAGCGCGATCGATCGAAGGACCACAGGACACCCGGGCTACGAGGTGAGCCAGCGCTTCCGCAAACGGGTGGAGGAGGTGTTTGGCTGGATGAAGACGGTGGGCTTGATGCGCAAGACCCGGCACCGGGGCACGGATCGGGTCGGCTGGGTCTTCACCTTCACTGCTGCGGCCTACAACCTGGTCCGTATCCGCAACCTGTTGGAGGCGACATAGCTCATGATCCCGCAAGATCTACCCGTGCGACACCGAACCGGTTCGTACCGGGAACGGCGATCCCTCTCCCTGCTCGGCACGCCTCCCGTCAGAGGCGTCCCGCCCAACCCAGTCACTTTCTCCGCAGCCTGCTAGGAGAGTGACCCAAGATTCCCTTATTGGCTAACTTGGGAGCGTGGGGGAAGAGGTCATGTTCAAGGTGTATGTGCCGCAGCAGGGCGAGCTGCTACCGGCGCACGTGGGGGAGGCTCTGGATCCATCGGATCCGGCGCTGTTCATCGACGATTTGGTGGAGTCGCTGGATCTGCGGCGGTTCGAGAAGCGGTATCGCCGGCGTGGAGAGCGAGCCTTCCCGCCTCGGATGCTGTTGAAGCTGTGGCTTCTGGGGGCGGTCGTGGGCGTGTACAGCGGGCGGGAGCTTGCGCGACGGCTGCACTACGACCTGCGGTTTCGCTACCTCGCGGCTGGGCTACGACCGAACTTCCGGACGATCAACCGATTCCGGGACCGTCACCACAGGGACTTCCGAGAGGTGTTCTTGCAGACGCTGAAGGTGGCGCAGGCGATGGGGCTTGTGAAGCTCGGGCAGGTGGCGGTAGACGGCACGAAGATCCGGGCGAACACGTCGCGGTCCAAGGCGATGAGCCACGCGCGGATGCTGGAGGCGGAGGATCAGCTGAGCGACGAGATCGAGCAGATCGTGGCGCAGATGGACGAGCTCAACGCTGCGGAAGAGCAAGAGCACGGGGACGACGATGGCGGAGGTGGGCTTCCAGAAGAGCTACAGCTGCGCGAGCGACGACGGGAGCGGATCCGAGCGGCCCGGGAGCAGCTGGAGCGGGAGAAGGGGGAGAAGCTCGAAGCGAAGCACCAGAAGAGCTTCGCGGACCCCGAAGCGAACATGATGAAGACCGAGGGATCCTTGCAGTACTGCTACAACGCGCAGCTGGCGACGAGTGAGGACGGCCTGATCGTGGCGAACGAGCTGACAGAGAAGGCCAATGACTACGAGCAGTTGGAGCCCATGGTCGAGGCAATCGAGACGAACACGAGTCAGCGAGCGGAGATTCTGCTGGCCGACAACGGGTACCTGAGCGAGTCGAACCTGAAGGCGTTGGAACGGCGGGGACAACAGGCGTTGATCGCGGTCCGCGGGCGGAAGTCGTCCCGCTGGCCCAAGGGAGCCCGGGCGCAGCGGATGCACCGGATCTTACGACTGCCCTGGGCCCAGCAACGCTACGCGCAGCGGAAGACCCAGGCGGAGCGGCCGTTTGCCGAGATCAAGGCACGACAGCGGTTTCGGCGCTTCATGCTGCGCGGCCAGGAGAAGGTGACGGGAGAGTGGGACCTGGTGTGCTCGGGCTTCAACGTGATGGCGCTCTGCCGAGCGCAGATGGCGTGATCGGGCGGGTGCGGACCCGTTTCGCGCACGTCAGGCCCTGGATCTGACGCATATCTGTGTAGATCGACATCTACCGGCTACCTCGGACCCCCGTTGGCCCGTACATCGCTCCACGTCCAGTTGGGGGCCCTCGCTACAATCACCTCCGCCCACCCGAATCTTGGGTCACTCTCCTAGTGGACATTCCATGTGAAGTCGTCGAGCATGGTGTGAGCTTGGATGAGCGGGATGCCAGCGTCGAACCGCCCAAAGCCAATGAAAAGATTCGAATCCTCATACCCGGAAATATCGACGTTCACAAGGGAAGCAAGTTCATCCGGGAGTTGATGCTTCTCGACCGTGGAGAACGGATTGAGTTTCATCTGCTCGGCCTCAATGGGGATCCTGAACTAAAGGGATTCGTGGATCACGGGTCATATGAGCTGAAGGAGTTTCCCGAACGCGTCAGAGCGATAGCTCCGCACTTCGCTGGGATATTCTCGATCTGCTCTGAAACGTACTGCTTCACCCTCAGCGAAGCTTGGGCTGTCGGCCTGCCGGCGCTTGTGAGCGACATAGGCGCACCGGCGGATCGCGTGCGAGCTCACGGCGGAGGATGGGTACTTAGCCTCGAGCCGGCACAGGCCCATGCCCAGATTCTTGAAATCGCTTCCGACGCAAAGCGTTATCGCGTAGAGCAGGAGAAAGCCAACTTGACTGGCGTACTGACGGCCGAACAGTCCGGTCAAGAATACGACTCGCTCTACAAGCGCGCTCTCGTGCAGAGAGTGGCCTTCGGAGTAAGAAGCTTCTCACAGTGAGTTGGCGCGCGATCCGCTCGGCCCGCGGAGAAGATCCTCGAGGCTTCCTCCACATCTTCGCGCTGAGCGGTATCGCGATCGCGCAGCCTCTCTTCGACCTCTTTGGGCGTTTCCCTAACTTCTTCGTCGCTCGGTCGTCCGAGCCAGCCGACGTCGTCCTGCTCGCGTTCTTCCTCGTCGCCCTGATCCCCGTAGGATTCATCACGGTCGAGGTCCTGCTGCGCTCGTTGAGCCTGATGGCGGGTCGTTGGTTCCATCGTCTTCTCGTCGTCGGACTGTCGACGCTCATCCTACTTCCGGTCCTGGGCAAGCTGCCCTGGCCGCCGGTTATGGTCGTGGGACTCGCGCTCGCGGCTGGGGTCGCTTTCTGCGCGATCTACGTGCGCCGGGCGATCGTCTCGTCGTTCCTATCGCTCCTCTCGGTGGCCCCTCTCGTCTTCGTCGTGAACTTTCTGGCGAACACGCCCGTGAAGGCAATCGTCTTTCCTGATCAACATCCCGTGCCTACGGTCGAGGCGCGGATCAAGGGAGAGGTCCCGGTGGTGATGGTAGTCTTCGACGAATTTCCGGTGACGGTGCTCATGAACGAGAGTCACCGAGTCGACGATGTGCTCTTCCCGAACTTCGCGAAGTTGGCGGAGACGTCCTATTGGTTCCGGAATGCGACTACGGTTGCCTCGAGCACCATGCTGGCCGTTCCCGCCATCGTCACGGGCCGACTTCCAACGCGGGCCGCCCTGGCTACCTACCGCGAATACCCGGAGAACCTGTTCACGCTCCTGGGAAGCGGCTACCGAGTGGAGGCGGTGGAGGTGCGAACGAATCTGTGCCCGGACGCTATCCAGCGCAGAAAGAAGCGACGGTCCGGACTGGCCCGGCGGCTCTTTTCGCTTCTGGAAGACCTCCGGGTTGTTTACCTGCACATCGTGACGCCCCCGGCCTGGGCCCAGGAGCTTCCCGCGATCAGTCATTCGTGGAAGGACTTCGGACAGGATGCAGACTCAGCAGTGGCTAAGGAGGAGAAGGGGAGACAGAGGCACTGGTACGTTGACCGACTCGGTGAGTTCGACGAGTTCGTCCGGTCGATCAGCTCCGACAAGGAGCCGACTTTCCATTTCATTCACCTACTCTTCCCTCACGTACCGTATCAGTACCTGCCGTCGGGTCGTCGCTACCAGGGTGGATGGGACATTCCGGGACTGAGGGGCACTAGCCACTGGGGACCCGATGAGTGGTTGGTCAAGGAGGCGTACCGGCGCTTCGTGTTCCAGGTCGGTGCGGCGGACAAGGCGATCGGGAGACTGCTCGATCGTCTGCGCAGCTCCGGCCTCTACGATCGCTCCTTGATCATCGTTACCGCGGACCACGGAGCGAGCTTCGTTCCGGACGCGTCGCGTCGGGACCCGCCACCCGGCGAGGGGATGGAACGGGACATCGCCCCGGTTCCCCTCTTCATCAAGCTGCCGGGACAGCGGGAGGGCGTCGTCGACGACAGCAATGTGCAAACCATCGACATCGTGCCGACGATCGCCGACGTGCTGGGAATCGAGATTCCCTGGCGAGTCGACGGACACTCCGCGATCGGCCCGTCGGCCCGTCGGCCCGTCGGCCGTGGAACCGGATATCAAAGTGATGTTCCGGGCTTACACGAATCTCGAGCGTGTGGAGACCGGTCCCGAGAATCGGGCGAAATACGAGACGGTCGCGTGGAAGGCCCGGGAGTTCCCGGTGGGCCGGCCGTGGCGGGAGTGGTACCGCGTCGGCCGTCACGGCGACCTGGTCGGCCGTCTCGCGTCCGGATTGCAGGGGAGTAGAGTGTCCGGGGTCCGGGCGGAGCTAGACAAGGTCCACCTGTACGAGCATGTAGATCCGGAGGGCGGCTTTGTCCCGAGCCACGTCCGGGGCAGGGTTCTCGCGGATCCCAGTCTGGGAAACGAGGTTTACCTGGCTATCTCGGTCAACGGGGTCGTTCAGGCCGTGACTCGAGCAGCCATGGGCCGCCGAGACCGGGAGTTCACCGCCATGGTGCCGCAGAACGCGTTCCAAACGGGTCGGAACCACGTCGGCGTGTGGCTGATCGAGCAGGAAGGAACCGCGCCGGCGCGCCTCGTCGAGGCCCGGACCGATCGATCCGCAACGAACCTCGCGTACGTGCTCGAGCGCGGGGAAGGGCACCAGCAGGTCCGCGCGGCCGGGGGTGAAGTGATTCCCATCGAGCCGGGGCGATTGAAGGGGCAACTGGAGTTCATGAAGCGAGCAGACGGCGTCGTGGAGCTCTTCGGAATTGCCTACGATGCCTCCGAGATGGTGCTCGCTTCGAAGGTCCTCGTTTTCGAGGACGACCGTGCGATCCATGTAGGGAGGACGTCGATTGGCCGGGCCGCTGCGGCGACGTACGACGCTCCCGGGATCGCTCTGTCGGGCTTCCAGTTTCTGCTGCCAGAGACCCTTTTTCGAAACCTCGGGCAGTCCACGGTACGGATGTTCGCCGTGTCGGAGGACGGCAAAGCCTCGGAGCTGGACTACTACCTCGGCTATCCCTGGGCAGACGCCGCGTCCGGGCTGAGTTCAGGCGAACGTCTCCAGTGACTGGAGGTCGTCGCGGCTGCTCGAGTACGTTCGCGGGATCAGGGGGACGATGAGCTTTCCGATTCGAGACTACTTCTCGGAGCCGCTGCGGGATCTGGGTCGCGATTCTCCCGCGATGCGCGGTATATGGATGCCTGAGTCCGAGGTCGGTCGCACACCAGTGGGTGTCACGGATCAGTTCCTCGCGAATGCAGCGGACTATCACGAGCGCTACGCGAACGTCCCCTACTTCCGCGCCCTGCTAGAGACCGCCCTCGAGCACCTCGGCACACCGGTGAGCGACGTCGTGCTGGACATCGGCTCTGGCTCGGGCAACTCGGTCTTCGGCTGCCTGGACCTGCTTCCCACCGCGCACGTGGTCGCCACGGACATCAGCCCCGATCTCCTGCGGATCCTGCGGGACGGCATCGAGCTTGAGGAGGCTCGTCGGGGTCGCGTCACCCCGGTCTGCATGTCGGCGACCAGCGATCCCTACGCTCCCGAGGTCTTCGGGCTGGCTGTGGGCGCGGCCATCCTGCATCACCTGCCCGACCCCGCAGCGGCTCTGCGGGCCATCGCCTCGGCGCTCGAGCCCGGGGGCTCGGCGATCTTTTTTCGAGCCCTTCGAGAACGGCAACGCGATCCTGCGTCTCGCATACGCGGATTTGCTGGAGCGCGCCGCCGCGCGCCACGGCGGCAGGCGCTCGCCGGGTCTGCGCGTCCTCGAAGATCTGCGTCGGGACTACGAGCTCCGCGCCGGCATTCAGGCGACGGATCCCGACTTCCTCCAGATCGACGACAAGTGGCTCTTCACCCGCTCCATGTTCGAGGAGTTCGCGCGCGAGGCGGGCTTCAACGAGCTGGAGATCTCGCCGCTGCACGATCTCGCGGCGCCCTTCACGGAACAGACCCGAACCAATCTCTCCCTGGCGGCGAGTCTGGGCCCGGAAGCGCTTCCCGACTGGTGCTGGGAGCGCCTCGCCTTCTACGACGACAGCTTTTCGCGCGCACTAAAGCGGGACCTGCTGATTGAGGGATGCGTGATCCTATCCAAGTGAGGTCGCAGCGGACCTACTTCAAGGGAGGGCCGGCTCGAGGCCTTGCTCAACCTGCGGCCATTCCGGCGCCTGCGCTCGGTACCCCGTGAACAAGCGGAGCGTGAGCTGGCGCACGTGCTGGACCGGCCAGCTCGGACCCCCTCACCTCGCCCACCGAAGCGCGCCAGGGAGCGGAGGCCGACGCTGGTGGACCTGGTGCGGCGGATGAGGCTCACCTGAAGCGGGCTACGCAAGACGCGAAGCTTCGAGCCAGCCTCGACGTGACGGCTTTAGCTTCACGCCCTCGGGGGAGTGTGATCTGATGGGCGCCGGAACCGGGGGGGAGCCACTCAACCGGGTAGAGAGGTAGACCGACTCCTGGACGGTGGTCCAGCTTCCCAGCCCCACCGCGTACGCCTCGATCCGCTTCCCGTCGATGTAGACTCCCTGCTCTGCGTAGTAGTCCTCGATCTGGTCGCAGAACCGGTCCTCCTCCTTCCCCGCCGTTCCGAATACGAAGGAATCGCCAAGGCAGATGATGCGAAACACGCTCGGCGGCTTGGGACCGAAAGGTCGCCCACTCCGCATCCCCGCATTGTTGATGCTGACCTCAGCACCCCTGTACGTAGTAGTCCGCCCCCGCTGGCCCAAGCGGTGAACGAGATGGTCCGGGACGATGTCCCAGAAAGATGGGATGCTCTCAGCGGTGTCGCGATAGATCCGCTCCCGTTCGGCTTCGCTGAGGCGAAGAAGCACATAATCCATGAGGAACGGCCGTGCGGCTTCGAGTAGACGAGGCTCGACGAACTGGCGGAACAGGAAGAAAGCGATCACCACGGATGCAATCAGGAGGTAGTTGCGCCGCAGCCCGCGCGAACCGTTTCGGCTTCAAAGGCGCCACGTGGCCATATTAGCCGCCGTCAATCTATCTGACAGAGATGACTGACTTTGAGCCGACCCGCGCGCCCCTCGGGACTGATTGCGTAGAAATCGAGTTGGTTGCAGGTTCTAATCGTCTGTGAACCTGTTTGGAGAGTGACCCGAAAGCCCGAGACGAGGCCTGGCTCGTCATACCTTCGGACTACGTCGCCCCTCGATTCCGTGACGGCCCCTTCGCCGGCGAACCTCCCCTCGTAGCAGGCCAGAATCCTTGCTGCGGGTCGCACCGGGTCGAGCGCAACTGCCCAACCTGAAAAGCTCAGGTGGCCGCCAACCCTGGTTGCACTACCAACGTACCCCTCCGCCGCAGACGACATACCTTGTGCGCCATCGAGGCCCAGCTTCCGGCGGATTTCCGCGCACCCGATTTCGCGTGCAACATCGCCAGGAACGCTAGGCGACGCGATGTCGGGTAGGGGCCGATGCGGGTACCGCTCGACGACTTCCCACAGGACGTAGTCGGGCTGGACGGCGGCAATCATTCCCGGATCGGGTGCCGATGACCAAAACGCATCGGCGCGTCGGAAGTGCTCCGCCAGGAAGGGAATGAGAGCGGTTGCAAAGGAGTCACGATAAAGCAGGAGTGTTGGAAGCGTGTCATCTCTTACCGAGTAGACCTCGTGCTGTCGCAGTCTTGGCGTCAGGTTTCTGACAGCATCGGGCTTGGTGCGACGGGCTCGTCGGTCATCGGTCCTTAAGCGGAGTCGTTGGGATGTGAGGGCCGTGGGCATGGCTAGCATGCCGCCTAGATCGCCGCCCGATCGTACGCGTTTGAGGACGAACTTTTCGCTGGTCCACAGATTGGGCAGGCCCAGGCGTCATGGCCTGGAAGGTGAAGAACGAAATCCCAATGGGTAGGTGAACGGGCGCCAGCTCAATGGGTCCAGTGTGTACAGCTGTCAACGCGAAGTTGAGGCTGTCCACTATGAAGTTTGCGTACTTGAATGCAGCCAGCAGCGCGAGATTGACCATCAAGCTCGCCGCAACCGCGCGCTTGCCGGCGGTCGTGCGGCCGCATCGGTGGGTGACGAGCCCGAGCAGCCAGTTCACCAGAACCGACGCCAGCATGGGCAGGACGTAAGCCCCCTCGCCCCACGCATAAAACAGGAGGCTGGCGAATAAGAGGATCGAATTGCGAGCGCGCGGGGGCGACAGGAAGTAGCTCACCAACACGGCAGGCAGAAACGCGAATAAAAAGATGAGAGAGCTAAAGACCACTTAGCCCTAGGTGCGGTTGTGTGGGTCCGTGAGTAGGCCTCGGGGACTCAGGGATTTCGAGGAGTGATCTCATCCGAGCAGCCAGACTCACGCCGTAGATGCGGGCTAACTCTTCGCCTCGCTACTGAGGCGTCGGGGGAAGGCTGTCGAGAGCGAGGTCGAGCGCGCTCGGGGGTGTCGCGGGCTCCATTATGGGCGGCGTCGGGACGAAGAACGTCACCGTGTCGAAGGTCCCGATCCCGATCCGGGCCACCGTATACCCAATGCCGGTGAAGAAGCCGGTGAAGCCGGCCATCAGTTGTTGAACCAGCCAGTCTCCTCCATCGGGCACCAGCCAGTCTTCATCGGGCTCCATGAGACGCCCCTCCTTGACCATGTTGTAGGGGATCTCGGTGGGAGAGGAGAGGATGTTCGTGAGTCCGCGCGCCAGCTTGTATAGGATCTTCACGGGGTAGGCGCGATTCGGACTCGGGTCGGTTGGAGCTGCCGGGCGATCGGTGGGGGCTGCCGACGGGAGAGTCGGCACCAGCAGCAGCCAGAGCACTGCGGCGAGGGCTAGGGGCCGCATAGCGCAACCCTCCCATGCTCTCGAATTCTCTGTCAAGCCGACGAGCACAGCGCGAGTAAACACCGTCGCAACGCGGACCTTCATGGGGTGGGCGAGGGGACTTGAACCCCCGACTTCCGGAACCACAATCCGGCGCTCTAACCAGCTGAGCTACGCCCACCGTGCGGTCCTCGAGGGCGCCCCCACGGGACCGGCGCGCCCATTTTAGGCCATCGCGAGCGCGGCGCCCACGCCTTCGCCGGGCTCGGTGGCGCTCCGAAGGCCGATTTGACAAGTCTCTGCGGGTGCTCAGCTTTCCGCCAATGAGCACGGACAAGCTGACACAGAAGAGCCAGGATGCGATGCAGGAGGCCCAGCGGATCGCGGTCGAGTATGGCCACACGGAGGTCGACGGCGAGCACCTGCTGCTGGCGCTGCTTCGCCAGGAGGGCGGGGTCGTTCCCCGGGTCTTCCAAAAGATGCAGGTCTCGGTCGATGCCATCGACAAGCGAGTCGTTCAGTCCCTGGAGACCCGCCCCCGGGTCTCGGGCCCAGGTGCCGAGCCCGGCAAGGTTTACATCACGCAGCGCCTGCAGCGCCTGATCGCCAGTGCGGAGGGCGCCGCGCAGGGACTCAAGGACGAGTACGTCTCGGTCGAGCACTTCATGATCGCGATGCTCGAGGAGGGCTCACGGACAGAGCTGGGTCAGGTCTTCTCCGAGTTCAACGTGACCTCGGAGCGCTTCCTCCAGGCGCTCTCCGAGGTGCGCGGCAGCCAGCGCGTGACCAGTGCCAATCCGGAGGACACCTACGAGGCGCTCTCCAAGTACGGCCGCGACCTGGTCCAGGCAGCGCAGGACGGGAAGCTCGATCCCGTGATCGGGAGGGACGACGAGATCCTGCGAGTGATCCGGATCCTGTCGCGGCGCACCAAGAACAACCCCGTTCTGATTGGAGAGCCCGGCGTGGGCAAGACCGCCATCGTCGAGGGGCTCGCACAGCGGATCGTGCGCGGCGACGTGCCGGAGGGTCTCAAGGACCGCCGGGTCTTCGCGCTCGACATGGGGTCCTTGATTGCGGGCGCCAAGTACCGGGGCGAGTTCGAGGAACGCTTCAAGGCGGTCCTCGGCGAAGTCACCCAGAGCGAGGGCGAGATCCTGCTCTTCATTGACGAGCTCCACACGATCGTGGGCGCAGGTGCCGCAGAAGGCGCTGTCGACGCGGGCAACATGCTCAAGCCGATGCTGGCTCGAGGCGAGCTCCACTGCATCGGCGCCACTACGCTGGATGAGTACCGCAAGCACATCGAGAAGGACGCAGCCCTGGAGCGCCGCTTCCAGCCGGTGCTCGTCGATCCACCGACTGTCGAGGACACAGTCTCGATCCTGCGCGGTCTGCGCGAGCGCTTCGAGCTCCACCACGGAGTCCGCATCCAGGACGGTGCGATCATCGCAGCTGCGCTGCTGTCTGACCGCTACATCAGCGATCGCTTCCTGCCCGACAAGGCTATCGACTTGATCGACGAGGCCTGTGCCACGATCCGGACCGAGATCGACTCGATGCCTTCCGAGCTGGATCAGGTGAACCGACGCCACATGCAGCTCGAGATCGAGGAGGCCGCGCTGGCCAAGGAGACCGACGCTGCTTCCAGCGAGCGGCTCGAGGATCTGCGCAAGGAGCTGGCGGACCTGGCCGAGAAGCGCGACGCGCTCCGAGCCCAGTGGGATGCGGAAAAGGGTGAGCTGCACAAGCTGCAGGACCTGCGCGAGAACATCGAGCGGGTGAACCACGAGATCGAGCAGGCCGAGCGCCAGTACGATTTGAACCGCGCGGCTGAGCTCAAGCACGGCGAGCTGCCGCAGCTACAGCGAGAGCTCGCGGACGAGACCGCGAAGCTCGAGGAGGGCGCCGGCGGAAAGCGCCTCTTGCGCGAGGAGGTGACCGACTCCGAGATCGCGGACATCGTCTCGCGCTGGACCGGGATCCCCGTGGCGAGGCTCGTCGAGAGCGAGCGGGAGAAGCTGCTCCGGCTCGACGAGGTCCTCCACGAACGCGTCGTCGGCCAGGACGAGGCCGTGCGCGGGGTCGCGGATGCCATCTTGCGCGCGCGCGCCGGTATCCAGGACGTCCGGCGTCCGATCGGATCCTTCATCTTTCTCGGCCCCACCGGGGTGGGAAAGACCTACCTCGCGAAGACGCTGGCTGCGACGCTCTTCGACTCCGAAGACAACATCGTCCGCATCGACATGAGCGAGTACATGGAGAAGCACAACGTCTCGCGGCTGATCGGCGCCCCGCCAGGTTACGTAGGCTACGATGAGGGCGGTCAGCTCACGGAGGCCGTTCGCCGCAAGCCCTTCTCCGTCCTTCTGTTCGACGAGATCGAGAAAGCTCACCCCGACGTCTTCAACGTGCTGCTGCAGATCCTGGACGACGGGCGGGTCACGGATTCCCACGGGCGCACCGTCAGCTTCCGCAACGCCGTCATCATCATGACGAGCAACATCGGCTCGCATCACCTGATGGAGGGTGTCACTGAAGGCGGCGAGATCCCCGAGGAGACGCGAGAGCTCATCTTCCGCGAGCTTCGCGAGGCCTTCCGGCCCGAGTTCCTGAACCGTGTCGACGACACGATCCTGTTCAAGGCGCTGGAGCTCGAGGAGATCAAGGAGATCGTGGCTCTCATGATCGGGGATCTCCGAGCTCGGCTCGACGAGCGCAAGGTGACACTCGAGCTCTCCGACGAGGCGCTCGACCTGGTGGCACGCGAGGGCTTCGATCCGGTCTACGGTGCGAGGCCGTTGCATCGCTTCATCCAGCGCGAGATCGAGACCCGCATCGCGAGAGCTCTGATCGCGGGCGAAGCCCCAGAGGGGGCCCGTGTACGAGTGACGGTCTCTGACGGTCACCTGCAGGTAGCGATCGAGGCGCTCGACTAGCCCCTTGGGGATCCGCTCAGGAGTACACCCCAGGGTGCAGGAGCTCGACGAGGCCTCGCCAAAGAGGACTCACGATCCGTCCGAAGCCGAAGAAGATGAAGAGCAGGACGAGGATGGCGAACCCCCTCGACTGTAGGGCCAGCTCCTCCGGGGAGAACGAGCCTCATCGCGCTGGTACCGTCCAGCGGCGGGATCGGGAGCAGGTTCAACAGGAACAGGACCATGTTGAGCAGCAGCGCGATGGAGAGAAAGCGGCCGAGCCCGTCGAGCAGAACGGCATCGCTCGCGACCAAACGAGAGAAGTCGATGGAGTCGGGGGCGAAGAAGAATCCGCCCATGAGGCCGAGCCAGAGGAAGATAAAGGCGAGTATGCCTAGCAGGCTGCGGAGAAAGTGACTGGGTTGGGCGGGACGCCTCTGACGGGAGGCGTGCCGAGCAGGGAGAGGGATCGCCGTTCCCGGTACGAACCGGTTCGGTGTCGCACGGGTAGATCTTGCGGGATCATGAGCTATGTCGCCTCCAACAGGTTGCGGATACGGACCAGGTTGTAGGCCGCAGCAGTGAAGGTGAAGACCCAGCCGACCCGATCCGTGCCCCGGTGCCGGGTCTTGCGCATCAAGCCCACCGTCTTCATCCAGCCAAACACCTCCTCCACCCGTTTGCGGAAGCGCTGGCTCACCTCGTAGCCCGGGTGTCCTGTGGTCCTTCGATCGATCGCGCTTCGGCGGTTCGTCGTGTTCTGTGCCACGTGCGGGGTAACGCTCCAGGCCCGAAGCGCCTGCACAAAGCTCTTGGCGTCGTAGCCCTTGTCTCCAGCCAGGGTGATCCGGCGAGCGCCCCCCAGACCCAGCACCATCTCGAGAGCCGCTTCGCGCTCCGCATACCCCGACGCCTGAGTGAGCTTCGCCGCCACCACCAGGCCGTTGCGGTTCTCCGTCACGACGTGTCCCTGATACGCGAGCCGCGCGCCCTGGCCCCTCATCCCCGCCAGTCGGGCGTCCGGATCCGTCCTCGACGCATGCGTCTGGTTGCTCCGCTTCTCGCCCCGGAAGTTGACCGTCGGGTTGCCCGGGTCGTCATCGTCCCTGCGCTTCTCGTCCTTGCGCACGAAGCTCTTCTGGCTCGCCCACGCCTCGATCAGCGTCCCGTCCACCGTGAAGTGCTCCGATGACACCAACCCCTCCGACTCCGCCTGCGCCAGCACCGCCTCGAAGAAATGCTGAGCGATCTCGCCCTTCAGCAGCCGTTCCCGATTCTTGGTGAACACCGTCGCGCTGAACACCTCATCGTCCAGCTCCAGGCCCACGAACCAGCGGTAGAGCAGGTTGTAGTCGATCTGCTCGATCAGCTGGCGCTCGCTCCGGATCGTGTACAGCACCTGCAACAGCAGCGCCCGCAACAGCTGCTCCGGCGGGACCGACGGTCGGCCGACCCCTTTGGCGTAGATACCATCGAAGCGTCGCGACAGCTGCTCCAGCGCCGCGTCCACCAGTCGCCGGATCGCTCGAAGCGGATGGTCCTCGGGAATCCGGGACTCCAGCGATACGTAGCTGAAGATCCCACCCTGGAGCGTCTGCGGTCCTCTCACATCTCCCCCTTGGGGCTTCCCTCAAAGGTACCCTTCGATGAGGAGTTTTTCAGCAGCCTGCTAGGGAACGAGGTCTACGGCACGAACACCTACCACCTGGGACTCGCGAGCCCGGCCCTGGGACCCGGTGCTGCTTTCCGGGCAGAATTCCAGTTCCCACTGAACCTGGGCTGCGGTAGCTACAGCCTGACCACCGCGCTGCACGCGGGATCGGTCCACATAGAGGGCAGCTACGATTGGTGGGACAAGGTACTGGTGTTTCAGGTGATCCCGGGCAACGAGGCGCCGTTTGTGGGTTGCGCATTCCTACCGAGCAGCGCCCGGCTAGAGGCGGTCGATTGAACCAATACCCGCGGGTTCCGGAGGAGAGCGAGATGCAGACGCGGCGTCCAGCGATTTCTGTCGACGATGTGATTGCCCGTGTCCAGGCACAGGTGGGGCGGCTCCGAGCTACGGACCAGTCCGTGGACAACGAGGCGACCCCGCTTCAGGAGCCGGCGCCCGCTCCGGGACTCTCCACTGCGGCCAAGCCGGACCCCCGTGTGCCGCTGCGCTTGCAGCCTGAATTCGAGCCTCGGTCGGACGGCGTCTACGCGCTGCACGAGCTGGCGGACTACGACGACGTAGCCTTTGTTGTGAATGCCTATCGCGCCCTGCTCGAAAGGCCTCCCGATCCTGTCGGTATGGTGCACTATCTGGATCAGCTGCGGCAGGGTCGCACGAACAAAGTGGACATACTCGGACGGCTTCGCTGGTCGCCCGAGGGCCGCACCCGTTCCATCAAAGTGAAGGGGCTCCTGCCGCGTTTTGCGCTCCAGCGTGCCTACCGCCTTCCAGTCCTAGGCTACGTCTTGCACTGGTTCGTGGCCCTTGTCCAGCTCCCACGTGTTGTGAGCCACCAGCGCCACTTCGAAACCTACTCGATCTCACTGCACCAACGAGTTGCAACGGAGGTGGACGCTCGATCGGAACAGACCGACTCTATCGGAGCCTACGCAAGGGCTGCAGCAGATGGTCTCCTCCAGCAGGAGACGCGTTCCCACGTTCTCGAGGAGAGTTTAGCGGCTCTTAGGACGACGCTCGCGGCTGATGCGCGTGCGAGGGCCGACGAGCTCAGCGATCTGGTGGGTCGGGTCCGACAGATCCAGGAGCGTCTGGGTGCTGGGGATGAGCGCGCGCGCGCTGGCGGATCAACTGGATTCGTTCGCGTCACGGGTCATCCCGGATCTGGAGCGGGTCTCGGATCTCGCGGAGCGAGTCCCTCAGCTCGGGGAGCGAGTCGAAGACGCATCCGCTGCCCTTGAGGGTATGACGGTGCTGGAGCGGTCCGTTGCCGAGACCCGCTCTCTCACCGAGGCGCTCGTGAGTCGGCTTGATGGAGAGAGTTCCCAGCAGAGCGAGCTTGGAGAGCGCTTCAACAGGGCTGAGCGGATCCTCCAGCGCTTGCGGGCCCACAGCGTCCAGCAGGAACATCGGCTCGGCCTATTCTTGGAGGAGGCGCGCCGCCGCCTGCCAGAGCCGCTCGACGAGCAGCAACTGCGCAGGCTCGCAGACGCGGGAGAGCACACTCTCGACTCGCTCTACCTCGCTCTCGAAGACGAGTTCCGCGGCTCGCGAGAGGACATCAAGGATCGCCTTGGAATCTACCTGCCAATAATCGAGACCGCAAAGGCTGGTACGACCGATGCTCCGGTCCTCGACGTGGCCTGCGGACGCGGTGAGTGGCTCGAGCTGCTGCAAGAGCGGGGCCTCGTATCAACCGGTGTCGATCGCAACAGCGCGTTCGTTGACGGCTGTCGAGGTGCCGGTCTCGAAGTCGTTCAGAGCGACCTAATCGTGCACCTGCGGAGTCTCGCGGATGCCAGCCTCGGGGCAGTGACAGGCTTTCACATCATCGAGCATTTGGCGCTCGGCGATCTCATTCAGCTGCTTGACGAGACCGTACGGGTGCTCGCGCCAGGTGGAGTCGCGATTTTCGAGACGCCAAATCCGGCCAACATTCTCGTCTCGACCCATGACTTTTACTTGGCCCCCACTCACCGCGCCCCGCTCCCGGGGGCCATGATGAAGTTCCTCGTAGAGGCCCGTGGTCTGTGTCGCTCAGAGATCCGCGACCTCCACCCTCATCTCGAGTCCGAACGCATGGAGTTGGCCGGCCCGATGGCTGAGCGCTTCAACAAGTACTTCTATGGGCCCAGGGACTACGCCGTGATCGGCTACAAGCCATGAGGGTCGCGATCGCAACGGTGCAGGTGCCGTTCATACGGGGTGGGGCGGAGAGCTTGGCCGATGGGCTCGCAGAAGCGATGTGCGAGCAAGGCCACGAAGTCGACGTCGTGTCTATTCCGTTCCGGTTCGCCCCGGCGAGCGAGATCCAACGGTCGATAGAGGTGTGGGAGAGCGAGGACTTTAGGGAGTTCAACGGCTGCTCGCTCGATCGTGTGATCTGTCTGAAGTTCCCTGCATACTATCTTTCTCATCTCCACAAGCGCGTGTGGCTGATCCACCAACACCGGGCTGTCTACGATCTGTGGGAAACGCCGCACGACGGTGGTCTCTCGTGCACGCGTGAAGGGCGCGAGCTCCGCGAGCGAATCGCAGCTACAGACGTCGACGCCTTGAAGAGCTGCGAGAGGATCCTCACAATCGCTGAGCGAGTCTCGGAACGGTTAAGGGTCTACAGCGGCCTCGGTTCTACACCCCTGTACCATCCGCCGCGGCTCGCCTCGCGCCTCTACACAGCGTCCAGCGAGCCCTACGTGTTCTTCCCGAGCCGACTCGAGAAGCTAAAGCGGCAGGATCTACTGATCGAAGCGATGGCGCTGGTGAGGTCGCCTGTCGTGGCGCTCCTGGCTGGCGAGGGTGGATGCCGCGCAGCCCTCGAGCAGCAGATCGAGGACCTGGGACTGCGTGATCGTGTGCGCCTCATCGGGTGGGTCAGTGATGAGGAGCTGCTCGCCTATTACGCCCGTAGCCTTGCCGTCTTCTTTGGTCCGTATGATGAGGACTACGGACTCGTTGGGCTCGAGGCAATGCTCGCCTCCAAGCCTCTCATTACCTGCACGGACTCTGGAGAGCCGACTCGCTTCGTCGCCCATCGGGACACAGGGTTCGTCGTCGAACCCGAGCCCGAGGCGCTGGCAGTCGCAATAGAGAAGCTAGCCCTCGAGCCCGGACGGGCCTCCGCAATGGGCCGGGCCGGGCGAGAGCGATATGAGTCGATGGACGTGTCGTGGGACCGCGTCTTGCAAGAGCTGTTGGGGAATTGAGCGCCCCTCTTTGAACCACTTCGACTGTAACACTGATGCAGATTGCGATCGTCGCGCCTAGTTCGGTCCCCTTCGCAATCGGGGGCGCAGAGAAGCTCTGCTGGGGTCTGCAGGCGTACATCAACGAGGAGACCCCTCACCGAGCGGAGCTGATAAAGCTCCCCAGCCCCGAAACCGGGTTCTGGGAGCTTCTCGACTCCTACCGGCGTTTCTCAGAGCTCGATCTCACCCACTTCGACCTTGTGATCTCCTCGAAGTATCCGGCCTGGATGCTCAGGCACGATCGGCACGTGTGCTACATGATGCACCGTCTCCGGGGGCTCTATGACACATATCCGCTGACGAGTGAGCCGTCCGCGCATTCGGCGTGCCATCCCGAGATCGACGCGCTACGCCGCTTCATGGCCCAGGCCGGGGGGCTCCGCAGCTCTCTGTCGGAGTTCTTCAATCGAATAGAGCGACTCCGCAGGCTCGACACCCTTCCAGCTGATGCGACACGATTTCCGGGTCCGTTTGTGCGGGAGATCGTCCACTTCCTGGACGGCATAGGCCTCGCTCCCGAGTCAGTCGTGCGTTGGGCGGCAATCTCGAAGACGGTGGCCGAGCGCGCCCGGTATTTTCCGCCCGGCGTGGAGCCCCTCGTCCTGTACCCTCCCTCTGATCTCCGTGGGTTGAGGATGGGGGACGCGAAGCATCTCTTCACCATCGGCCGACTCGACAGTGCGAAACGGATCCGGCTCTTGGTCCAGGCCATGCTCGTTTCAAAGGCGGATCTGCAGTTCAAGATCGCCGGCACGGGTCCGGAGGAGCAGGCGCTTCGACGGCTTGCCAAGGACGATCCGCGCATCGAGTTCCTGGGACTTGTGAACGACCGAACGGTGGAGGCCCTCTACGCCGACGCGTTCGCCGTGCTCTATGCGCCCTACGACGAGGACTACGGGCTGGTTACGGTCGAGGCGATGATCAGCGGCAAGCCCGTCATCACTACCACCGACTCGGGCGGGCCCACCGAGTTCGTGGCTAACGGCGAGAATGGGTTCTGCGTGGAGCCTGATCCCGCTCGCATCGCCGAGTGCATTGACCACCTCTGGGAGAACCCGGAGCTCGTCGGGGCGCTGGGAAAACGAGGTCGGGAGCGCGTGCGCGACATCGCGTGGAAACCGGTAGTGGAGGGTCTGTTGGGCAACGAGACGCCGTCCCGGAAAGCCACTGCGCCTCCTGGTCGCCTTCGCGTGACCGTTGCGACCACGTATCCCGTCCATCCACCGCGCGGCGGGGGGCAGGTCCGGATCTTCGAGCTTTACCGCCGCATTGCACGTGAAGTAGAGGTCGATCTAGTGACTCTGGGCCGGCCGGGTGAACCGTCGTTCTGGGCCGAGATCGCTCCTGGGCTCCGTGAGCACAGGGTACCCATGTCCGAGGCCCATGCGCGCGAAGAGGCCGAGCTCACGCGGCGAGCGAATTGGCTGCCGATTACCGATGTCGCAATGCCCCTGCTGTACCGGCTTACTCCCGACTATCTCGAGGCCTTGCGCAAGTCAGGCGGCACCTCCGACCTGGTGGTGGCCGCCCACCCTTACGTACTGCCAGCGTTGCGGGAGGCGTGCCCGGGACAGCCACTCTGGTACGAGGCACATAACGTCGAGGTGGACCTCAAGGCCAACGCCCTCTCGGACACACCGATCGGTCACGAGCTCGTGGATCAGACTCGCGCTATAGAGGAAGCGTGCTGGAAGCAGGCGGAGCAGCGGATCGTCTGTTCCGAGGTCGACGGCGCACGTCTGTGCGCGCTCTATGGCCACCCGGGCGAGGAACTCCTCGTTGTGCCCAACGGTGTCGACGTTGGTGCCGTGCCATTTGTAGGTCCGAAGGAGCGGGCCCAACGCAAGGCCGAACTCGGTTTCGATGGTGTCTTCACGGCACTCTTCTTGGGAAGCTGGCACCCACCGAACGTAGAGGCGGTGCGTCGGATCATAGAGCTGGCTGAAGAGCTTCCCGAGGTGAACCATCTCGTCGTGGGCAGCGTGGGCGACGCGTTCGCGCGAGAATCGCGACCTTCAAACGTAGGCTTCATGGGTACCGTGGATGACCGAACGAAGCGGCTGATTCTCGGCGTGGCCGACGTCGCGCTCAACCCCATGGCCAGCGGCTCTGGAACCAACCTGAAAGTACTCGAGTACTGTGCTTCCGGCGCCCCAGTAGTCTCGACGCATTTTGGCGTCCGGGGGCTCACTCTGCGGGATCGTGACCATCTGCGCGTCTCCGATCTCGACGCGTTTCGGGAGCCGATCGAGGAACTGCGTAGGGGCCGGGATGCTCAGCTAGCGATGCGAGTCCGCCAGGCGCGCGAGTGGGTCGAGCGCCACTACGATTGGGAGGTCATTGCAGAGCGGCTTCTCCGCAGAGTCCGCGCCAGATTCGCCCCAGCTGCCCTCAGGTATGGGCGATGAAATAGTAGTCGAGAGCCTTGCGGAAGCGCTCGACAAAGGCGGCGCGGTCGAGAGGCTGCCCGTTACGCAGGAACGAGTCCAGAACCGAGACGAGAAGACCGCATTCGGACAGGAGGTCGTACACCTCTTCCGGCGCGGTCCCATAGTGATCAGCACCCCCCAGTCCGTGCTCGAAAATGATCACGGGTCGGCTCCGTCGGATAGTCTCCATCGCTCCCTCGAGAACCTGGAGCTCGGCGCCCTCCACATCGATCTTGATGAAGTCCACACGGACATCTGCTGGCACGAGCGCGTCCATCAGATCTGTCTTCACCTGGATCTCTTCGACGCGCTCGTAGGAGCGGTCGTAGCGGCGCCTTCTGAGCCCGCTGTAACCGGGATTGGTGACTACGTGCTGAAACGAGGAGCTTCCTGCCTCGTTTGAGAGCGCTACGTCGAAGATCTCGACGCGAGCCAGGTGCCCAAATCTCTCGACGAGCCTCTTGTAGAAGCCGGGTAGCGGCTCGAACGCGAAGTGTCGGCCGTCCCCGGCGAGCGCCAGCATCTCTCGGAGGATGCTGCCCTCATGGCAACCGACGTCAACGCAGTTCGAGCTCGACCGCAGACAGCGTCGCATGACCGCGAGAGTTTGTTCGTCATACGTCGCGTTGTCCGGCGGACACGTCGAAGAGGTCTGAGGGACGGTCTGGGCGTCACGAGGTCGATGTCGATACTCGTCCGAGTTCAGGATCGTACCGAGTATCTCGAAGTGGTTCAGGCTGCCCGAGGCAAGCGCGGACTCATAATGCGCCGAACCTTGCGGGTCCGGAGCTCGCCCCAAGAGCTCCTGGTAGAGCTTGGTCAGGAACCCTTCCTGAAGTACGTGCGCCCGCTCTTCGTCGACGACCTGGAGAGCACTCTCCTCGCACGCGGCCGTGTCCGCGGCTTCCGACGCCGTGCTCGGGTGCGGACCCGGGCGCTTCGCGTCATGCGCGGTCGAGAACTCCGAGCGCGGCCTCGACTCGTGGTGGGAACGCTCCAGCAGACCCCGCGATCTGAGCTCGGACGTCATCTTGCGCGCCGTCGCGTCGAAGAGCCAGTGGTCGCGCACCGAGATCTTCTCTACGAGGAAGCCTGCGTTCTCGAGGTAGTCGTGGAGGAGCGGCTCGGTAAAGGCCGTGTGATGAAAGTCGCCGTCGTAGGCCTGAGTGCCGAACAGGCACTGGATCAGCTCGCGTTGCTTCTCGATGCCCTTGAACTGCGGCAGGTTGAGCAGCTCCAAGATGCCCTCGAGCCGCGTTGTACGGATGAGGAGCACTCCGTCAGCTGCGAGCACCCGATTCCACTCGGCCAGCGCCTTCGCCGTGTGCGAACGCGGGAGATGCTCGAGGAGGTCCCTGGCGACCACCTCCTCGTAGTGGCCGTCGGGCAGTGCGAGCTCGCAGCAGTCGGCGACGAGATCGGGCTTGTGAAACGATTGGAGGTCAACGTTCAGGTAGCCATCGCGATGGTCGAAACCGCAGCCCAGATTCAGCTTGCGAAGATGGTCAGGGGCATCAATGGAACCGAACGAAGCCATCGGTCGTAGTATGCCACCAGCCCCTTCAGGCCGCGAGGGGCGCTTTCGCGACACGCTCTCGACCGCTCTTCCTGCTCTTCGCCCGATCATGATACGATCCCCTACTCTGCAGCGGCAGCATGTGGAGGGACCTATCCGGATCATGCTCGAAGAGAACTGGTGAAGATCCCTAAGCTCGTTCTCGTCCCGTTTCTCTCGCTCTGGGTGGCTTTCGAGGCGCCGGCCGCCACGTTCACCGTCAGCAAAGCCGGCGACACGAACGATGGACTCTGCGATGCCGACTGTTCGCTCCGAGAAGCTGTCATCGCGGCTAACGGGAGCCCCGGCCTTGACACGATCGAGATCCCGGCCAACACCTATGTCCTGCAACTCTCTGGAAATGACGCTGCCGCAGCCACTGGTGACCTCGACCTCAGCGAGAGCGTCACCATCCAGGGCAGTGGATCAGCCAGCGCGATCATCCGGGGAGATGGTAGTGACCGGGTGTTCGAGGTCGTCACCATCTCCAACCCGAACGTCATGGTCGACATCTCGGGTGTTGCCATCGAGAACGGATCGTCCGTCTTCGGCGGGGGAATCTTCAACCCGAGTGGCGGCACCCTGACATTGAGTGACGTCATCGTCCGGTCGAACTCGGCGAGCAACGGCGGGGGAATTCTGAACGACGGAAGCCTGACGTTGACGAACACTACGATCAGCGGGAACGTCGCTACTGCTAGCTCGCCGACGACCGGCTTTGGCGGCGGGATTCAAAACAACGCCGGGGCTACGCTCACCGTCATGACTTCAACCGTGAGTGGCAATACTGCCGATCGGGACGGCGGTGGGCTTTGGAGCCAGGGCACAGCCACGCTGAACCAGTCGACCTTCGATCTCAACCAATCGGGAGCGGTCGGCGGAGCGGTGGCGAACGTTGGCGATCTGAACGTGACAGCAAGCTCCTTCGACCAGAATACTGCGGATGACGGTGGTGCCATCGGTAACCTGACGGGAGCTACGATCACGATCAGCCAAAGCTCCAGCTTTACTGGGAACCGTGCAGATGGTGTCGATCTCGGTGGAGGGGGAGCACTGTTCAACTTTCAGGGCACGATGTCCGTTGCGGACTCCTCTCTCACAGGTAATACCGCGAAGGGTGAAGGTGGAGGAGGAATCGAGACCAACGGTGAACTCACCCTGACCAACACGACAATCACCGGCAACTTGGCAGAGTTGCACGACGGCTCCAGCCTTCCGGCTAACACGAGTCCGGGGCTCGGAGGCGGGCTCCTTGTCATCGCGGGGAGCGTGGTGAACGTGTCCGGCTCTGTCTTCGACAGCAACGTTGCCGGGACGAGCGGCGGCGCCATTTACAATGATCAGAACGCCACCCTTGGCGTCACCACGAATTCGACACTGAGTAACAACAGCGCACAGAGCCTGTTTGGAGGCGGGATTCTCAACGAGGGAACGCTAACCGTGATGAACTCGACCCTGGAGATGAACGACGCCGAGCTTCTCGGAGGTGGAATCTCCAATGCCGTTGGCACGACCACGCTCACTAACGTGATGGTGATGGGGAACTCTTCTCGGGACAGCGGCGGCGGACTATACAACCTTGGCTCGGCCGTAACGGCCAGCAATTCGACCATCGGTGGTAACGACGCGGTCAACTTCGGCGGTGGAGTTTTGAACGAGGGTCAGATGACCTTCACGAACTCAGTTGTGAGTGACAACACAGCTGTGTCGAGCGGAGGGGGCATCTTCAGTGTCGCCTCTGCGACCTTCGATATGACGGGCGGTGAGGTCAGAGCCAATCAGGCGGGGGACAACGGCGGCGGCCTCTGGAACGAGGGGGAGGCGACCCTGACTCTCGTCGCATTTACGCAAAACACTGCGACCAACAGCGCGGGAGGCATAGGAAACCTGGCCGGCGCACTGACCGTGACCGATTCGACGATCTCCGGAAGCACCGCGGGCAATGGCGCGGGACTCGGGAATTTCTCTGGCGGCACTGTGGAGATCACAGGGTCCACGGTCAGCGGGAACATGGCGGGAGCTGCCGGTGCATTCGGAGGAGGGATGCTGAACGACCAGGGCGCGGTGACCATCACGAACTCGACGCTGAGCGGCAACTCGTCGGCGGACGCAGGGGGCGGGATCTCGAACAACTCCGCGCTCGCAAGTGTCTCGCTGACGAACGTAACGATTAGTGCCAATGTCGCGAACAGTGGTGACGCCATATTCAACTTCGAGGGGACCGTCATGGCAGTGAACTCGATCGTCGATGGCTCCTGCAACAATCTCGGCACGATCGACAGCAACGGGGGAAACATCGAGAGTCCCGGTGACACATGCAGGTTCGGAGGCGGCCCGGGCGATCAGGTCAACGTGGCCAATGTGATGCTCGAGCCACTGTCGTCTACCGTCGGGCCCACAGAAACTCATGCGCTGGGCGATGGAAGCCCGGCGCTCGAAGCTGGACTCAACGCGTCGTGCCCGGTGCGCGATCAGCGAGGAGTCTTGCGGCCCTTCGATTGGGACGGGGACGGAATGGCCGTGTGCGATGTCGGAGCGGTCGAGCTGCCCGAACCGGCGCTCCAGCTCATGGTGGCTATGGCCTTGGCCGCGGTGCTCCTATTGCGCTGCCTGCGCTCCAAGGGCACCGCCAACAGAGAGAGGAGCACGAGGACGACAGCCGCGATCCCATGGGCTCGGGGCGCCTCCTGACCCGGACCCGTCAACCGAAACGACGTCAGCGAGAGGCAACCCGGAAAGCCCGAGGAGCAGGGCTGGCAGGCCCGCCGCGACGGTAGACTCTCCCAGGTGTCGCCTCTTCCGCTTTCGTGTGTCGCCCAGCTCCTGCACCCCCAAGGCTCAATGGCAGCCTCCGGTCCCGAGCGGCAGTCCTGTCTGGCACGGTGGTTGCTGACACTGAGCGCCGGATTTGCCCGACCGAGGAGGAGAGTCCGATGAGCAGCTTCAGGTTCCTTGGCGTCGCGACCGCCTTGCTCGTCCTGGGCAGCGGCTGCGCCAGACTAAAGAGCTTCGGCTACAGTGGCTTCGGCCGCGACGGCTGGCAGCAGCCGGATCAGGTCGTCGACTCGCTCGGAGTCCGGCCGGGCGATCGGATTGCGGATCTGGGCGCGGGCGGCGGCTACTTCACGTTTCGACTGGCCGAAGCGACAGGGCCCGATGGGAAGGTCTACGCCGTCGACGTGGATCAGGAGATGACGGAGTACCTCGAGAAGCGGGTGGAGACAGAGCAGACGCGGAACGTCGAGGTGATCCTGGCGGAATATCATGATCCCCTGCTGCCCCCCGACGGGGTGGACCTGCTGTTCACGTGCAACACCTACCACCACATTCAGAACCGCGCGGAGTACTTCGCGAACGTCCGGAAGTATCTGAGTGAGGAAGGACGCGTGGCGATCATCGACCTCGTCCCTGAGGGCTGGCTGCAGCGAATCTTTCCGCACTCCACCTCGGCAGAGGAGATCCGGAGCGAGATGAGCGGGGCCGGGTATGAGCTCGAGCGAGAGTACGACTTCCTCTCCCGCCAGAGCTTCCTCGTCTTTGCCAAGCGCGAGGAATGATTCGCGGCGGCGCCTGGGAGTCACCAGCGCTGCTGCCCTGATCGTCGCCAACATGATCGGGGCCGGTGTGTTCACCACCTCCGGCTTCGCGCTTGCGGATCTGGGCCGGCGGGACTTCGCCCTGCTGGCATGGGGGGTCGGGGGGCTGCTCGCCATGTGCGGCGCGCTCAGCTACGGCGCTCTAGCCCGGCACATTCCCGAGTCGGGCGGCGAGTACACCCTGCTCTCCAAGACCGTGCACCCGCTGGCCGGCCTGGCCGCGGGCTGGGTCTCGTTGCTCGCCGGCTTCACCGCACCCATTGCCGCGGCTGCGCTTGCGCTCCAGGCCTATCTCGGCGACTCGCTCGAGGGACTGGCCTCACCCGAGTGGATGGGTACCGGCGCGATCCTCGCTGCGGGTCTGATGCACGGCCTGCGGCTCCGAGAAGGGGTGATCCTCCAGAACCTGGCGGTCGCCGCTGATGCTGCTCGTGATCACCGGTCTGCTCGTTCTGGGGGCGCTCCAGGGGGGGACGACAAGCGCTACCGATTCGGCGAGCTCGGTGGACTTCGACCTCGGCGCTTTTGCGGTCACGCTGGTCTGGATCTCCTTCGCCTATTCCGGCTGGAACGCAGTCGTCTACGTGGCGGGAGAGGTCCGGGACCCGGAGCGAAACCTGCAGCGCTCGCTTTGGCTTGCCACCGCGCTGGTGACCCTGCTCTACCTGGGCCTCAACGCCCTGTTTCTAGCCTCCGCCCCTCCGGCGGAGCTCGCCGGACGGGCCGAGGTTGCAGCCATCGCCGCAGAGGCGCTCGGAGGCGACGTCGTGTGACGCGCGGTGTCGGGGCTGGTGGCGCTGGCGCTCTTCACCTCGATCTCCGCCATGGTCATGGCCGGTCCCAGGGTGTACGCTACGCATGGCCGCCGATGGCCTCTTCCCGCGCGTCTTCACACGGGGACGGGACACGCCCGCCGCCGCGGTCGCGCTGCAGGTGGGACTCGCCGTCGCGGTCGTCTGGGTCAGCGATCTGGTCCAGCTGCTCGGCTACATCGGCTTCACGCTCGGCCTATCGGCCGCAGCGACGGTCGGGGGACTGTTCGCAGTACGCTGGCGTGAGGGCCCGGAACGGATCCCGATCCCGGGCTACCCCTGGGTTCCGGGCGTGTTCGTGCTCGCCACACTCGGGACGTCGGGGTTCATGCTGGCGCGAGAGCCCTTCGAGTCCGCCATGGGCCAGCTCACGATCGCTCCCGCGCTCCCGCTCTCCTGGCTTCGGAAGCGTCAGCGGGCAGACGCAACGGGCTGACGGAGGTCCGGGCGGCCTCCGCGCTGACCTATACTGCGCTGCATGAGGTTCCCCCTACCGCCTCCTCTGCGTGCCCTCGGCGACGAGATCGAGGAGCGACTGGGCAGGATCCCCACGGACCTGAACGAGTACGGCTATGACCCGTTCGGAATGCAGCCGGGCGCGATGGAGCCGGCGACGCTGATGCTCGCGCTGCTGTATCGCTACTACTTTCGCGTCGAGACCCGCGGGATCGAGAACGTCCCGCCCGGGCGCATGCTCCTGGTCGCGAATCATGCCGGGAACACGCTGCCCATGGATGGCGCGATGCTGGGCCAGGCCATGCTGCTCGAGGCGGAACCGCCGCGAATCGCACGGGGCATGGCGGAGTTCTACCTGCCGCAGATCCCCTGGTTCAGCGAGGTGATTCACCGGGCGGGAGGCGTCGTCGGAACCCCGGAGAACTGCCTGCGGCTGCTCGAGCGCGATGAGGCGGTGATGGTCTTTCCGGAGGGTCACAGAGGCTTCATCAAGCCCTACAGCGAGGCGTATCGGCTGCAGCGCTTCGGCACCGGCTTCGTGAGGCTCGCCCTGCAGGCCAAGGCGCCGATCGTTCCGGTTGGCATCGTGGGCTCCGAGGAGCAGAGCCCCGGTCTGTTCGACGCGAAGGCCCTGGGGCGCCTGATCGGAGCCCCAGCCTTCCCGATCACCTGGACCTTCCCCCTGTTCGGCGTGCTCGGCTTTGTGCCGCTGCCCGTGAAGTACCGGCTCAGCTTCGGCGAGCCGATCCACCTGCTGGGAGATTCCTCCGACGACGACTCCACGATCCAGCTCCACGTGGAGCGTGTTCGCGACCACATCGCGCTCCTGATCGAAGACGGCCTCGCCGAGCGCCGCAGCTGGTTCCGCTAGCCCGTGAGTCCCGACCTGATCGCCTGGTACGCCGTCTTCGTGCTCTCCACGACGGCGCACGAGGCGGCACACGCGCTGGTCGCCTACCTGGGCGGCGATCCCACGGCGTACCGCGCGGGCCAGGTATCGCTGAACCCCATACCGCACATCCGGCGCGAGCCCTTCGGGATGGTCCTGATGCCGCTCTTTGGCTTGCTGTCCGGCGGCTGGTGCATCGGCTGGGCGAGCACCCCCTACGATCCGCGCTGGGAGCAGCGCCATCCACGCCGCGCCGCCTGGATGGCAGCGGCAGGGCCAGGCGCAAACCTGCTGCTCGGACTGCTCGCCTTCGCCCTGCTCTGGCTCGGACTCGCGGCCGGCGTTTTCTTCGCTCCGGACTCCATCAACTACTCCCAGGTGGTCGCGAGCGATGCCGTGCTGCTCGACGGGCTCGGCCGCCTGCTCTCGATCACGCTGCTGCTCAACCTGGTGCTGTTCCTGCTGAACCTGCTGCCCGTTCCTCCCCTGGACGGGGCGAGCGCGATCCGGCTAGTCCTCCCCGAAGACCTCGGCCTGCGCCTTCAGGAGGCGCTGCAGGCTCGCTGGATCTCGATCGTCGTCCTGCTGTTCATCTTCCTGGGCTTCGGGCGCATCATCGGGCCGCTCTGGCGGGGATTGGTCGAGCTTCTGCACCCAGGTGTGTACGCCTGAGAGCGCTCGGCGGGGCTAGACGGGCGCCTCGATCGCCACCTGGAGATGGCCGTCGGCCACGCTCACCCGCGCGCACGCACCTTCCGGGGCCTCACCCGCGATCAGCGCGCGCGACTCGCGTCTCGATCTCGCGCTGGGTGAAGCAGCGCAGCGGCCTCGCGCCGTAGACCGGGTCGACGCCCCCTCGATTCGCTTCGCCGAGGCCGCCCACGCCGCACGAGCCGACCTGCTCAAACGCGCCGGACGCCTCGGAGGGTGCTGCAGCTCTGCGCCGCGCACTGGAGCTGACTCCGGGCTCCGCCGGAGCGCCGTCATCTCGCGCGCAGGGTCGAGTCGCTCATGGGGTGAGCTGATCCCCAGGGTTTGTCTTTATTCACGGGAGGTTGCATAGCCTCCCTACCGCAAGCGACCCGAGGAGGTCACCGGTCATCTATACTGGACCTGATCTATCGCAGACTGCTGAACTGAGCTAGCGGGTATCCATCGCCCAACACGATCGCGAGGTCGCTGTGGTCCAATGAAATCTCGATACTGGTTAGCCGCTGTTATCGCGTTGCTCTGGTTGATGCTGCTGGCTACTCGCGAAGGCTTCTCCCAAGCCGAAGGCTCCGTCCAAGCGTCAGAGGAGCAGAAGCTGGTCCCCTCAGAGTTCACCGAGTCCTTCGGTCGATCCGTCGCGGTCTCCGGCGACGTGACCGTGGTTGGCTCGGCACGCCAAGGTGATGTCCCTGGCGCGGTATACGTGTTCCGCTTCGAGGGGGCCACCGCCAAATGGAGGGAAGAAGAGGTTCTGCTTGCATCCGACGGGGAGGCAACAGACGGCTTCGGAGATTCGGTCGCTATCTCTGGCGACGTTGCCCTCGTCGGCGCGCCACTCGACGATGAGACTGCTGGGTCTTCCGGCTCCGCTTATGTCTTCCGCTACGATGGAGTGAACTGGCTGCAGGAAGCAAAATTCCAGGCCTTCGATGGCCAACATGGCAACTCTGTCGCCGTCTCCGGGGATGTGGCCGTCGTCGGTGCGACCGATCACGCGCACGTCTTTCGGCACGACGGAGTGGAGTGGACCGAGGAACAGATTCTGGTGGCCTCTGACCTCGGGCTAGACGACCTGTTCGGAAACTCGGTCGCCATCGACGGCGACGTGATCGTAGTCGGATCTGAGCGGGATGATGCAAACGGAACCAACACCGGCTCCGCCTATGTGTACGGCTACGATGGGATGATGTGGCTCGAGGAGGCGAAGTTGCTCGCCTCCGACGGCCGACAGGTTAGCAATTTTGGCCGCTCGGTCGGCATCTCCGGCGATGTGATCATCGTTGGCGTGCTCGAACTGCCCTTCGGTGGCGCCTACATCTACCGCTTCGATGGGAGCTCCTGGTTGGAAGAGACGAAGCTCCTGCCTTCCGATCCGGCGTTCGACGACCGCTTTGGTTTTTCCGTCGCTGTCTCGGGTGATCTGGCCGTCGTTGGCGCGTGGGCGCACTTCCACGGTGCCGACGGATCCGGGGCCCGGCCGGGCGGAGCCTATGTTTTCCGATACGACGGAGCCACCTGGGTCGAGCGAGCAGAGCTGCGGGCCTCCGACGCCGGAGCGGGTGATCGCCTCGGAGAGTCTGTCGGCATCTCGCGCGACGTGACGGTAGCGGGTGCGCCGGGAGACGACGATGACCCGGACGACGACGCCGGCTCTGGCTATGCCTTTCGTGGGCCTGACCTGACTTGCACTGCTGACTGCCGCGACTTCGTCACTCTGGTAAATCCCGCGAGCAACTCGACGCAGGAGTCAGTTCTTCGCATCGTGAACAGGGCGGAGACAACTACGGAGATCACAATCGAAGCGTTCGACGACGCGGGCTCCGCCGCAGCAGGCGGCCGCATTCACGCCACACTGGCCCCACGAGCATCGCAGCAACTCACAGCACAGGATCTCGAGCAAGGCAATACCGAGAAGGGCCTGTTCGGTAGTCTCGGGGACGGCATCGGCAAGTGGCAGCTCGAGGTCCGCTCCGACGGAGTAATCGAGGTGATAAGTCTGATCCGCACGCCCGATGGATTCCTGACAAGCGTCGACGACATCGCCCCCAAAACGAGCAGGGTAAACGAGATATACATTGCCAGGGTGAACGTAACATTGGTCCCTGGCGCCGGACTGCCCGTGTCATCAACTCCGGAGAGCGTCACGAATCCCGGAGCGTCGGATTGATTCACGAAGCGCAGGAAGGTCTGCTGATTCTGATTGGTGGGAGTCGAAGCAACTGACCAGCCGCGACTTCGAAGACGGGAATGAGGGCAAAGGCCTGAGCGGTGCGCTTGGAAAGGGAACTGGTAAGTGGCACCTGACGGCGATTTCAGATGTCGATCTGGAGGTCATGAGTCTAATCCGCACGCCGGACGGTTTTCTGACCAATCTCAGCGGGACGGCACCCACGGATGTCGATGGGAACCATCGCATCTACTACGCGAACCCCGCGAGCGAGACGGAACAAGCGACTGTGATTCGCGTCGTCAATAGAACGACGAACACGGGGAACATCACAATCTCCGGGATCGATGACAACGGCGATGCGGCACCTGGCGGGGTGGTGCGGTTCGAGCTCGGCCCTCTTCAGTCCAAACAGCTGCTAGCCACCGACCTCGAGAACGGCAACGCCGAAAAGGGCCTGATTGGCGCTCTCGGCGACGGAGCCGGAAAGTGGCAGCTCACAGTAGCTGCAAATACCACGATCGCGGTCCTGAATTTAATCCGTACAGCGGACGGGTTCCTGACGAATCTCAGCCGGATCGCGCCGAAGACCGGGTCCGCACTCAGCACGACCGAGATCTATCTGGCAAATCCCGCCAGCAATGCGCAGCAGCGCAGTCTCCTCAGGATCGTCAACACCACCCGCATTGTAGAGACGGTTACGATCACGGGTGTGGATGACAACGGGGATGATGCCCCCGGCGGATCCGTCTCGTTCGAGCTAGGGGCCGGTGAAGGCGTCGTCCTGACCCTTCAGGACATCGAGAATGGCAGGCCTTTCGACGAGCTGAGCGGCGCACTGGGCGATGGCGCCGGCAAGTGGCATCTGACGGTGGACGCTCCTTTCGAGACCGCAGTGATGAGTCTCCTGGACACACCCACCGGCTTCATCACCAATCTGAGTCGGCCTTCCGACAACTGATCTGCGGAGGGATGCTCCGGTCTATCAACACCCGCTTGTTCGGCTCGTGGCGCACACGTAGTGTGCTCTTCTATCGCGACTTCACGCACTACTCCGGTGGACACCGGAAGGTGGCCGACTACTTCTCCCATCTCCAGCAGACCCGCAAATACGCTCCCTCCATCGCTTTCTCCGGGCGTACGCGATGGGATGAAACCAATCCCTGGTTCCCCGAGTTTCAAGAGAAGCAGGTCGAGTTCGATTCCACCGCGTACGACTACCTCTTTCTGGCTGGCATGGATTGGGAGGTATACCTGGCAGATGGCGTGGACCCTGCCATACCGGTCATCAACCTCATCCAGCATGTTCGGCACGCCGAGCCGTCGCAAGATGTATATCGCTTCCTGGCTCAGAGAGCGGTTCGGATCTGCGTATCGCAGGAAGTGTCGGAGGCCATTGCCGCTACGGGGAACGTGAACGGGCCCGTATTCACCATTGCGAACGGGCATTCCATGCCTGATCTGCCTCCGACAGAAAAGAACTGGGACTTTCTCATTGTGGGGAACAAGCGGCCTGCCCTCGCTAGGTCGGTGCGCGACCACTTGAGAGGCCGCTATGAGAGGATCTGCCTGCTGGATCGCTTTGTACCGGCGCCGGAGCTGTACGCGAGGATGGCAGCATCGCGGATCGCGGTCCTTTTGCCCAATGAGACGGAGGGATTCTATCTCCCGGCGCTGGAGGCGATGCGTTACTGTGACCTGACGCTGGTGCCCGACTGTGTCGGGAATCGCGGCTTCTGCCTGCCAGACGTGAACTGCCTGATGCCCAGCTTCTCAGAGGAGAACATCTCTGAGAACTGTGATCGAGCGTACCGCATGCTGCAGAGCCAGGAGCGATTGGTGTCATTCCGACGCGCAGCCGCCAGCACCTTGGCGAAACACTCCCCCGAGCGCGAGCGGAGGAAGTTCCTGAGAGTCATGGATCGGCTCGATCAGCTGTGGTGATGCCGGCGAACTACAGAACGCTTCTGCTGACCGGCCTGCCGAGAGCGGGCACTACCCTGTGCTGCCACATCCTCAGCGGCTGTAAGAATGTGCTGGCACTGCACGAACCGCTCTCTCCCTCCGACTTCTCGTCCGACCAGACGCCCGAGATGGCTCTCGAGATCATCGGCGGCTTCGTGGCGCGCACACGTGCTCGCGTGCGGAACTCCGGGGTGGCCCTGTCGCGCCACAGGGATGGCTTGGTCCCAGACGATCCGGTTTCCCTGGAGACCGCCGACTCAGGATTGCGAACCCTCGACGTCACTCAGGGACTGATCGATATTGGCGATCGAAACCTGAGGCCGGGGTTCGATCTGGTAGTCAAGCACAACGCGCTGTTCACCGCCCTGTTGCCCGACCTGCTTTCAGCTTTTCCGGTGTACGGCATCGTCCGCAACCCCTTGGCGGTGCTGGCAAGCTGGAACACTGTGGACTTGCCAGTGAACCAGGGGCGCATCCCCGCGGGAGAAAAGTTCGCCCCCGCGCTGAAACATCAGTTGGACCGAACTTCAGATCGTGTCGCTCGTCAGCTCTTGATCCTGGAGTGGTTCTGTCAGCAGTACGCCGAGACGCTCAACCCGGACTCCATCCTCCGCTACGAGGACTTCGTGGCTAACCCTGATGTCGTCCCCAAAACAATGGGAATTCGAGCTTCTTGCAGCTCACCGGCAGGGCAACGGAAGAGCCGAAATGGCGCGTACGATCCCGAGCTACTCCGGATGCTCCATCACCGCCTCGAGGGTTTCGGGGACGCCGTGTGGCGTTTCTACTCACGGGAGGATGTCGCAGCCCTGTACGAGAGCTCGCAGCGCTGATACCCGCATGACAACCCTCAAGTGCCTCGATTTCATGATCATCGGTGCCCAGAAGGCGGGGACCACGGCTCTTGCCAGCTTCCTCTCCGAGCACCCGGATCTCCAGATGTCCGATCCCAAGGAGGTCCACCTCTTCAACTCCCCGGAGTATTCCCCTCTGTGGTCGGTGGACGAGATCAACGCGCGCTACAAGCCCTCCTTTCCGGCTGGCTCGGAATCGCGCCTGTGGGGAGAGGCGACGCCCATCTACCTCTACTGGCCCGAAATCGCCCCAGAGCTACATCGCTACAACCCCGACCTCAAGCTGATCGCGATCCTCAGAGACCCCGTCGACAGGGCGATCTCTCACTACATGATGGAGAAAGGGCGGGGGAAGGAGAGGTTGCCGATGGGACTGGCCTTCCTGCTGGAACGGCTGAGACGGAGACTCGGCAATCCCAGAAACCCGGGCGGTGCTCGCACGGTCTACTCCTACTTGGATCGCGGCCACTACGAGAAGCAGCTACGTAATCTGCGCAGGCATTTCTCCGATCAGCAGATATTGGTCCTGGACAACAGCGATCTGTCCGAGCACCACGCCGCGACGGTCTCGAGAGTGTTGCGCTTTCTCGGTGTCTCACCGGCTGCGATCGCCGAGCCAAGGCAGATCTTCAGCGGGGAGTACGAGAGGAACGCCGGCTCGAAGTACAAGCCCCTGCTGCGCTACTGCTTCCGCGGCTCCAACTCGAGACTGAGGCAGCTGCTGACCGAGATGGGTGCCACGCCTTCCTGGCGCTGGTTGGGTCGTTAGAAGGCCCTGGAAACGAAGCGAGCCCGGTACTCAATGCACCGGGCTCGCCTTCATCGGAGGCCCACACAGGCGTTACTCCTGTGTGCCGTCTTTATGGTTCCTAGTTGAACGTCAAGAAGACCGTATCGGTCCCCGAGTCGCTCAAGTTCACTGTCTGCGTTGTCGCATCCAGGAACGCCTTGTTGGCCTCGATGGTCAGGGTCGCTGAACAACGAGTGCCGCCAGTCAGGGTGACGAGGTCGACCGCTCTCAGCGCGAGCACCTCGCCGGCGGCAATAGTCCCCGTCGAAGCAGCACCGGCGACTGCAGTCACACCTGCTTCGGTGAGGAACGTCATCGTATAGGAGGCCGCTATAGTGGACCGGTTGGTGATGATGAGACGCTGGTTGTACTCCGAGAAGGTCGTCAGTATTGCAATGCTAGCCGTCGAACCCTCGCGAGTCAGGCCAGACAGGTTACCAGTGGCATCGGCAAGCGTACCGTGCGTACCCACCATCGCCAGCGACTTCCAGGAGTTTGCACTTGCCGGGGGTAGTATCGCGACAGCGGCTAATCTGGGTAACATCAATTTCAGTGTGATTGATCCCGACAGCACTGCTAGTCCGCCTGACGCAGCATTCGAGTCGAGGCCGCAGGCGGTCTGATCGGGGCGGGGGCCCCACCGATCAGCGATCTCGTTGGCGCTGCCTCGAGCTTCACAATAAGCGGCTCGTTCGATACCGCTTCTGAAGTTCGATTTGGGACGGCGCCTGCCAGTTGCGCTACAACGGTTGATCCCGCCGGCGGCACAATAGCAACAGCCGCCGCCAAGACTTTTCTGTAGAACATGTAAGCTCTCCCCCATAGATGTATTTGCAGCAGCGACGCGTGAGTGCCATGCACCAAGTGCCGCCAATTCGCGAGGAGTTTGACGGGGTGTGGCAACCATGTCAAGGAACTTCAAGCGGTGATTGGAGCTTTCCGTCTCGAGCTGCCCTGCTGCGCGACCGCCTCGACAACCCGCGTTAAATCTGTGCGCATTGAGGCTGTCATATGCGCCCGGCCTCCAATGAAAGGAGACCTCGTTCTCTCAAATACTGAACCGAAGTAGATGTGGGACAGACGTACCGGCGGCGCCTCAGCGGTAAGGCCCCCCACACGCTCTTGCTGTGTAAAGCACTGTGGAAAATAACATGGGGAAATCCGGAAAAATTCTCTGTTTCCAGTAAGTTAGGAGATCGACTCCTGAGGTTGTGCCGGGCGGCGCTAGTCGACTGACTCTGTCAATAACCTGAGTCGATCGACCAGCTCCTTGGTGAGGGTCTCGCCCTCATCTGGCCCGGTGATCACATAGGGGATAATCATCACCAAGAGTTCGGTCCTGCTCGAAGATTCTGTCTCGTTGGAGAACAGCCTGCCTACCCAGGGAATCCGGGACAGTACGGGCACGCCTACAGAGCCTCGGGTTTCGGTTCTCGAGATCAGACCACCTAGTACGAGTGAACCCCCATCGCGGAGCGTCGCTACCGTGCTGATCTGACGGTTGAAGATGCTGGGGTTCTCTTGCGTAGTTGCCGTAGGCAGGGCTTCGCTGAGCGTTTGACTGACCTCGATATCTACGAATCCCGAGGCGTGAACCACCGGCTTGATCGTGAGGCTGACGCCGGTCTTTCGGTACACTATATCCTGAATGACCGGGGTAGCAGGGCTTTCCGTCGATTGCTGTCTTCCAATAACTACCGGGATCTCGGTTCCTACCTCGATTCTGGCCTCCTGCCCGCTCTTTACGAGCAGGCGCGGACGCGAGCGGATTTCCGCGAGGTTGTTCTCATAGAACAGGTTCAGGATTGCTCGCGTCTCGCCGGCGCTGTCCAGCACCGCACTGAAACCGCTGCCGCCTACTCCCAGACCACCGAGTGTGCCGAAGACGGACTCGTAGCTCCTACCGAAGATGGTGACCGCACCTCTGCTCAAGAACTCGAACCCCGTCGTCTCGCTGTCGCTGAGTGTCACCTCGACCAGCAACACCTCTATCAACACAGAAGGAGCAGCTTCGTCCATGTCTTTGATCACGGGCAGAAGCTCCAACCACTCCGGGCCACTCCCCTGGAAGACGATGGCATTGCGGTTTACATCCACGACGAACCGGCCGGTCGGACTGTCCTCGTCTCCCGAACCGGCCTCCAGGTCCACGAGCATGTCGACGATGTTCTGAGCCTGGGTATTGTTGGCCCGGTACGAGAAGATCCCCCGACTCACTCCCAGTTGCTCTTTGCGGTCGATGGTTGCCACCCAGTCCTGAACGTGATCGATCATCTGCTGAGTGGAGGCAAAGATCACCATCTTGTTGCTCCCTTCAAGCGGCAACAGAATGACGCTGCCCAGGGGAGGTTTTAGCGAAGCGTCAATTCCTTCCGACTCCAGTACGTTCTCCAGATTCTTCGCCAGATCCTCGACCTGCACATAGGCCGGCTCTACCGCTACCGAGAACTTTCCCCGCATAAGTGGCTGATCGAGCGCTTTGATGATCGCGAGCGCTTGCTCCACCCCCCGTGGCTTTCCCTGCAAAACGATCGCGTTGCGGACGATATCTTGCCTGATGATCAGATCCTGTCCCTGCAGCAGGGCGTCCAGCCACTGCTTGACGTTGTTACTCGAGACTACCTCCAGCGGAACGAACATGAAGATCGGACGCTGACGATCTGGTACTTCCGGCAACGTGCGCCCGCTGATCAGCAGCGGTGTTTGACCGCTCAGCCGTCGAGATTGATCGGCGGTGAAGACCAGCAGCTCTCCCGCCAGGTCGATCGAGATGCCGTAAGCCTCGAGGGTAGTGCGAGCAACGCGGAACAGTTCAGTCGGTGTCACAGGTTCAGTGATCCGCAGCGTCACTAGGTCGGGCTGCTTGGTCAGTTCGGGGCTGAGGGTGAAGGACAGACCCAGCCTCTCGCCAAAGACCTCGTTGATAAAGACAGGGATCGGCAGGTTGTTGAAGTTGGCGCTGATGGATTCGCCTTCCAGCCCGGCGCCCAGATCCTCTGTAAGAAGCTCCGTCACAAGATCATCTACCGACACTCTGGGCGTCGGATGCGATCGGGTCTGCAGTTCGTCCGGGCCGATCTCGGGCTCCTGCTCCTGCCCCTCATGAACACGTGGCCGAACAGGCTCGAAGATCGGTGATCGAGGGGACTCCTCAACATCTACCGAGGTCTGTGATACGCACGCCTGCAGCAGGAGAAACAAGCATGTCACCAACGCGACACTGCGACTGTCGAGCAGCGGTTTTGGTGACATTGAATCAGAACTGCCACGGTTCATTTACGTTCAGTGTATTCGTTCAAAGCACGTGGCAGCGGAGCTCCCGCTTGCAGGCTTCAATGTGTGGGGTTGAGGGCCGCGCCTTCGCACTCCGTCCAGTACGGAGGCACTGATCTCACCAAAAGCTTACCATGGCCGAGGCCCCCGCGATCGCTCTTTCGTCACGCCAGATCTACGGCCTACCTGCGTACATAAAGAGTCCCCATGTGTGAGCCTCTCCGGGTCCTCTCTCCAGCTCCGAACTGGCGGAATCAGGATCAGCGGCCACCGAGTCAATCGAGCCGGTCAAGGTGATGGAGTCGACCGTAATCTCGCTTGCCGATACGCGGTCAAAAAGTCTTTGCCCCACACTGATCCGAATGACGTTCTCGGCATCCGGAACGGATGCCAGTCGCTCCGCTCCGATCGGCCCATCATCCAGGAACAGGAGGAGCGCCATTCGCACGCCAGACTGCTCTAACTCCTCCACGCCCACGAGAGAAAAACTCAGAGTCAGATCCGATTCCGCCGACCTCTCTGCATCACGAGCACTCGTAGCTGACGTCTCTGTGTACTCGCCCCAGTGCTGGTATGCCTCCAGCACCGGTAACGCTCGAGCTATCGCGACGTCGCGCGGTAGTGGCATGGGAGATGCCGCGACAAGCTCCCCGCCATGCTCCCCCGCGCTGTGCACATACCCGGTGAGAAATCCCACCAGCAAGCATGCTGACGCGATTGTCGCCACCACTCCGAGTAGCCGGCGCTGCGGTCCGCTCAGGCTCGTCATGCTTCCCAACATGCTCAGGTCCCTCACTCGTCGAGTTCCGCCGGATCATCAGACTCGGCTGCAGAGATGTCGAGCAGGGCCAGCAGCTGCATCGAGATCATGCCCGATCGCTGTGGTGAGTAGTCGAGCTGATCTACGGTCAAGCGAGGCCTGTGCTCGCTGAGCTCCACGAACAGGGAGACCGCATCAGCTTTGTCCAGGCGGCCGTTCACCTCGACGGGAATGTACCACAGGGCCCCTCGCTCCAGCCATCTCGGTTCGGCGAATCGGATCCGCAGTCCGATGAGTCGGTCCCTCAGCAGGACGCTCAGCGAGGTCTGTAAGTCGGCGCGGCCGAGTTCTATGCTCATCGCCGACCATAGCAGAGGGCGCAATTCCTCCTGGCGCTCGTGCTCTCGCTGCAACAGCGCACCCCAGTCGCCAGCGGAGCTCAGGCGCGCCAGTCTCGCGAACTGCTCTTGCAGTTGGCGGTACTCATGCTCCCGAGCAGCAGACGAATCACCGACGACCAGTGCAAGATAGGCACACAGAACGGCCGGGATCACGGGCAGTAGGTACTGCACCAGCCTGCTACCTCGGTACGCGCGCTGAAGCTGTTCCCAGAGGTTGTCTTCAGCCATCTTGCTCGGCTCTCTCCTGCTCGAACAGCAGCTCACCCCGCGGTGCCTCTACCAGGGTGGCCTCCACCACGATGGCATCTGGCCGCTCCGACGGCTCCACTCGAACGTCGGAAAAGAGCGGACTCCGCTCTAGCGCCTCGAGCAAGCGTCGCCGTGATCCAGCGGTCACTTCGATGGTTGCTGCCAGCCTGGAGCGTTCTCGGTGCCACTCCAGGACGTTCTCGTATTGCTCACCGACGAGAAATTCAAACTCTGCCATCACGGCGATCGGGCTCGGGACGTTGAGTACCTCCAGCCGACCCTCGTTGTCCGCCTGCAGCTGAACGTACAGAGCTCTTGCCAGGAGCTCCGGCTCGGCCTGCTGCATCCTGCTCTCCAAGCTTTCCTGTACAGCGGACAGGGCCGCCCCCCAACCCAGCCAGTTGCCGGAGACAAGGAGCAACCCCCAGAGGCAGAGACTCGCCACGATCAGAGCGATGCTCTCGGGCCTGGCGATCGACTTCTTCTCCCACCAGAGCGGTATGTGACGCGGGTAGTGCAAGTAGTTCGGCTCGATACGCTGCCATCGCGCCCGTGGGTCCGACCCCGACACATTTGCGGAGCGCTCAAACAGGACCCGGGCCGCCACGACCGACTCCGGGCTCGTCGTGCACACGCTCTGCAGGCACCCTTCGGCCCACTTCTCCAGGAGCACCAGCTTGCTCGATACGTGTCGTTCGTATAGACCGTCCGGTTCCTCCGAAAGCAGGAGATGTTCGGGTATCACCAGGAGGTCGGCGCTCCTGAACTCCCCCTGAACTTCGAAGCGTAGCGCCTCGTCCCGCTGCCTCGCGTGATCCCAAAGCCAGATCTGCGCTACGTCCCCGACGACTTCACAGTGCGAGGCGGTCTCCCTGAAGGGTGAGCGCGTGCGTATCTGCTGCGACACGTAATCTTCCCGGTGCTCGTCGGGAATCTTCACCAGTAGCAGAGAGGTGAACAGGCACAGCTCGCCTCCCACCAGCCAGACCGGCTGCCAGGCAATTGTGGACAAGCGCTCGACACCCCCTGCGCCCTGTCGAAAGACAGGTCGTTCAGAAGAGCCGAACTGCAGATTCCTTGCAATCGACGCGAGGCGCTCCAAGTGCAGCTCCGTTTCGCGACCCAACACGCGCGCCAGTCCCGGCCGCCGCCAGGAGTGGTGTGGACTCGTATTCGTACTTTTTTTGCAGGGGTCCGAGCAGACCAGAGGGAGTCAACTCCAGGCCGACCACGCGCAACCGGCGGCTTTCACGCGAGCGGATGTACAGCTGGACTCGATCCGAGGCCAAGAACCGGAATTTCTCAGCTGGCCAACTCAGTCGGAGCCCTACCCGATCGTCCAGATCATCGACGGAACGGAAGGGCTTTTGACGCCTCTGACGGACTACGAGCTCCAGCTTGTTCTTGTCCGCACCAGGGAGACGCAGCACCAGTGATGGCGGAAGCGTATTGGGATTGATCACCGACGAGCGGCCGATCGATAGCCATCGCCACCACAGAAAGTCGGGATTCTGCTTCAGCCACTCCGACCAGCCCAGCACTCGAAACACCTCACCTGGGCTGCGAAGGAAGTAGTTCGATGGTAATGGCAGGGATGTGCTCCGATAGTCCGCGCGCTCGGCACCGTTCAGACTGGCCCGGTCGTTCTCGTCGACGTAATCCAGCAGGTTGTCGATGAGTTTGTCTATAGCTTGTCGTCTCGACGACATCGAGCTCAGCAGCCAGCGCAGATCAGACGCAGAAGTCGAGCCAAGACCGACCAGCCCAGCCTGATCTTGGATTGCAAAGCAGCTCGACCCAACTCCCGCATATAGCGTGCCGTCAAGCCACAACTCGCCACCGATTGGCTCGGTCCGATAGTGTCCTTCGTCGGTTCGATAGTCAGACGGCGCTTCGCGCCTGGTGGTCAAGCCCGCCCGGGTGTAACGCTGGGTCGTCAGGAGGTACGTGACCGTCTGCTGCGTCGCGTACTCATCCAGCCGACGCCGCAGGTTGTCCTCCAGCAGCGTGGCCTGCTCTATCTTCCGTTCCACGAAGCCGTCGAAGCCTGCAGCAATCAGCAGCACGATCACCAGTACCCAGAGGCTGGAAACCATGACGAAGCCGGACTCGCCACCGACTCTCATGACTCAGTCCCGGCCGAATCTGAGCACATCCGCATAGTAGTGAGCTTGCTTGTGCGCCTTGACGGTAACGAGCACGCTCCCCCTCCCGGCTTCCATTCTGATGGCAACCGGCAACCGGTAAGCCTGCGGATCAATCGGCCACGAATCGTGCCAGTTCCGGTCTTCGTCCAGGTATTGAAAGCTCGGCCCTATCTCCGCATCTAGAGGCAAGCGGAAGGTGTAGTCGCCCTCCCGGTACTCGAGGGCGTGGGCATCCTCTTCTTCGACGAGCCTCCAGGAGACCCGCGCATTCGTATTTTCGAGCGTGAGAAGTGGCTGAAAGCTGGCAAGGGCCAGGGTCCGCGAGTCTCCCTCGAGCGCCTGCTTCCCAACGGTGCTGGGAACTGCGGCAGCCACCACGCTTCGGAACCAGCCGCGGGTCATTGCGCTGGCGTAGTACTCCCCTTGGTTGCTGCCTACTCGCTGATACAGAGCGAGCGCATTCCCCAGACCCGAGACCAGCAACGTCGCTACCAACGACACGAGAATCATGACAACCAGCATCTCGACCAGAGTCAGACCCTTCTGGCTGGAGCCTTCCATCGCTAGAGCTCCCCTGGGGAGAGTCGCACCTTTTTGAACCGAGTCATGCGCGTCTTCGGGGTCGAGATGAGGCGTCCTCTGTAGACTATTTCCAGCTCGATACCGTAGAGAGTGATCTCGTACAGGCCTTGGCCGCCCTTCGACGAGACACCGTCTCTGGGTGGCTCGATCGGAGTTGCTCGCCAGCGAACGGCGTAATCGTCGACCTGGTAGCTGCCGCTCGTTGCGGAGGTGAAGTCTTCAAGCTCCAGCCGAGCCAGGGACTCTTCCGTCACTCCCTCTTCCAGAGCCAGATCATTGATCTTGATCAGGTGGCGGATGTTCTGATTGAACCAGCCAAAGACTGCCATCAAGCCGATGCTCAGAATGGTGAGGGCCACGATCGCTTCCAGCAGTGTGAAGCCGTCTCTGGATCTCATCAGCTGCCTGGACCACAGAATGGCGGGGTCAGGTGAAACGCGTGAACCCGCTGGGGCGAAACCAGATACAGGTCCCCGCCGAAGCAGACGCCGGTTGAATCGACGATGATCGGGGCTTCCGATCGGAGCTCCCAACCCGACGGGAGTTCGACCTGCCGCTCGAGGAACGGCACCAGTTCTATGGATTCCCCCGTGCTGTAGCTACGGATGGCGGCCGAGCTGATCGAGCCCGAGACCTGATCAACGAGCTGTCTCCGCACGTAGCTCTCGTAAAGTCGGGGGAAAGCTGGTGTCGTCAGCGACGCTACCAGCCCCACGATCACGAGGACGACCAGCACTTCCACTAGCGTGAAGCCGGAACGCGTCTTCATTGGGGCAAGTAGCCAATGTCGGCCTCTAGGCCCTCACCCTTCGGCTGACCGTCCGCCCCGTATGAAAAGAGGGAAAACTCCACGCCATTCGAAGCTTGAAGCCTGTATGCGTAGCTGTTGCCCCATGGATCCAGAGGTAAATTCTCATCCAAATAGGGACCTTGCCACAGTTTTGAACCACGCCCCGACGGACGCGCATTCAACGCTGCGAGACCCTGCTCCGTACTTGGATACGAGCCGACGTCCAACCGATACGTTTGCAGGACCGTCTTCAATATTTTGATTTGAGTCTCTGCAGTTCTTACCTTCGAGGTGTCCACCTTGGCGAACAGGCGGGGGCCGACGAGACCGGCCAATAGTCCCAGAATCACCATGACAACAAGCAATTCGATCAGCGAAAAGCCAGAGTGATCAACCGACTTGCGACTCATCATCGTGCTCCCTTAGAGCGGGATGTCCGCGGTACTGGTGATCGCGAGGACAATCCCCAAGATGACCACTCCGATAGCACCGCCGATAATCAAAATGGCCATGGGCTCCAGTAGAACAAGCATGCGCTTCATGCGGTTTCTGCAGCTCTTCTCGTAGAGATCCGCCAGGGACTTCAGCATCGCTGGCAGCTCTCCAGCGCGCTCTCCGACCTGCAAGATGTGGTACGCGGTGGGCAACAGTGCGCTCTGCGCCTTCAGCGCCGCTGACAGTGTTTCGCCTTCCCTGACCGCCTGCATAGCGTTGTTCAGTTTTCGTTGCCGCGATGGGATGCGAACGCCACGATTCGCCAGCTGCAATGACTCCATCAGAGGAACACCATTCCCCAGGAGAGCGCTGAGAACGGCCGTCCAGCGACCTGTTTCTGACTCAACCAACCAGCTTCCGACCACCGGCCAACCGCTCATCCTTTCGAGGAAGCGCAGACGCACCGCCGGCCGGCGGAAGATACTCGCTACCAACAGAAACAGTGAAACTGCCACGGCCAAGATCCCAAGCGTGTGCTGGTTGAAGAACATGCCCGTACGAAGCACGGCTGATGCCAGGAAGGGCAGATCGACACCGTCCTTCAGCAGGTTCGAGAACTTGGGAACGACAACGACGAAGACCAAGCCTACAGCAAGAACTCCGCTAACGACCAGGACCGAGGGATAGACCAGTGCGTTCCGCGTCTCACTCAGCAGCTCTTGATCACGGCGCATCTGCTCCACGCCATCACTCAGAGACAAGGCCAATTTGCCCGTCAACTCGCCGGCAGCAGCCAGTTGATAGAAGTAGTCCGGTAGTTGCAGCCTGCTCCCGTCAAGGGCTTCGGAGAACGAGTGACCTTGCTGCAGCCTCGATGACATCAGCTCCAGGGCGCCGCCGATGTCCGCATTGATGTGAGCTTCTGCCAGCGAATCTATGGCGTCCACCAGCGAAACGCCTGAGCCGAGTAGCGTCACCAGCTCATCAAACACCTGCAGAACGTCAGCTGGTCTGGCTCGCTCTGGCTTTCCCTCCGTCTGCTTCCGGAACGGTGAGATCTGGAGTACGGTCAGACCTTGCTGGCCCAGCAGACGAGCCGCCGCCCGCTCGGTTTCAACTTCTACGACGCCGCTCTCGGTGTCACCACTCTCACTGATCGCCCGATACTGGTACCTCATCAACACAAACCTGGGACGGGTCTAGTGGCCCACCACGCGCAACACTTCCTCAACGGTAGTGATGCCCTTGTAGGCTTTCAGCAAGCCATCCTGTATCAGTGTACGATAGCCTTGGGTTCGTACCAACTCGCGCATTTCTTCCAAGAACGCATTACGGGCAATCATGCCTTGCAGTTCTGTACCCACCGGCACCAATTCATAGATGCCAACACGCCCCCTATAGCCAGTATTCTGGCATGCTCTACAACCCTTTGCGGCCACCCATCCCGGCTGGCTCTCAGCCATCGGAACGCCCGCCAACAGGTCTGAAAGATTCTCCGGCGCTTCGGTGGGAGTAGCACAATCCGGACATACCCGTCTTACCAATCGCTGCGCCTGTACAGCTCGAATAGGAGCGGCCACGAGGAACGGCTCAATACCCATATCAATTAGCCGAGTAAAGGCGGAAATTGAGTCATTGGTATGCAGGGTTGACAGAACCAACTGTCCCGTTAACGCCGATCGAATTGCAATTTCAGCGGTTTCTAGGTCTCGAATCTCACCGATCATGACGACATCCGGGTCTTGGCGTAAAATAGCTCGCAAGGCAGTAGCGAAGGTATAGCCAATCTCGGGGTGAGCCTGGATCTGGGTGACTCCCTTGAGCTGATATTCCACCGGATCTTCGACGGTGATGATCTTTTGCTCGCCCGAGTTCATGGCCTCTAGCATAGAGTGCAAAGTGGTGGATTTACCGGATCCGGTCGGACCTGTTACCAACACAATGCCGTGAGACTCTCTGGACCACTCGGCAATCAGCTCCAGGTGGTCTTGCTCCATACCCAGGCTGGCGAGTGATAGTTCCTCGCGCTCTTTTGGCAGCAGGCGCATGACTATGGATTCGCCGTTGATCTCCGGAGCCGTAGAGACACGAATATCCATTTCCTGACCGCTGACCCGGGTCGTGATGCGCCCATCCTGTGGCAGCCGGCGCTCAGCAATATCGATCCCCGAAATCAGCTTGATACGAGACGCAACTGCCGGAAAACGTTCCATCGGCTGAGTTAGCTGCTGTCGCAAGACGCCATCTACCCGCAACCGAACATGGAACTGATCTGTGGCGGGCTCAACGTGAATGTCGGACGCACCGACATCCACAGCTTGAGAAATGATGTTGTTGACGAGCTCAATTACGGGAGCCTCTTCTGCCAACTCTTTAAGTTGCTTCTGCCCCTCATCGCCAGCGAAGAGGCCCTCTACTGCTCGTTCGCGAGCGATCGCGCTCAGCAGGCGATCCAGATCGTGGTTGCGACACAAATAAAAGCTCATCTGTCGCTCAGCGTAAAAGTAGCGCAGCGTCTCCCGTACGAAGGGGTCCAAGGGGTCCCTTGCGAGGCACCCGAGAGAGCCATCAGCCAGCTCCCAAAGAACAACCGACTGATCGATGAACCAATCAAACTCAATCTCGGAAGCGAGGAGACATTCATAGACGCGAATGTCATCAGGCAAAGGCTCTTCTATTCCTAGTATAGGAAGGTCCAATTGCTGAGAAAGTTGCTTGAGCAATGTATCTTCAGATAGAGCACCAATACGCAGTAATATCGCACCCAGTCGACCGCCTACCGACTGCTGCAAGTACAAGGCTTTATCCAAATCATCTTCGCTAATCAGGTTCGCCTGCAAGAGACTTTGCCCGATAAGCTGATCATGTTCCGTCGTCAAAGGTTAGCCTTCACTGGTTTCAGGCTGGGTCATATGCGCATATCCTCTAGCTTTCCGCCGCCCGCGATATACTCGTTGACCCATTTGGGCTGGCGTCCGCGCTTGCTCCATGTCTGTTTCGGGTTTCTGGGATTGCGGTAGATCGGCGCGGCCTTTCCGCGGGTGCCTACGGCACCTTTGAGCAGCTCATTGAGAGAGACGCCGTAGGGCTTGATCGCCTCTCGTGCGGCGGCGCGGGCCAGTCTGATCCGGTCCCGCTCGCGCTTTTTCTTTTCACCGGCGAGCTGTTTTTCTAACTCGACAATGTCCTCGGTGGACAGATTCTTGAGGGTGAGCTTGCTGGCCACTGGGGGAGGCTCCTCTTTTCTCGTTTCCTATCAGATTATACGCGCACCGGTGTTCTTTATCGATCTTCGCATGGACGAAAGAAGAACTCGCGCGCGCGGTGGATGATCATCGTCGGTGTCTTGATCGCCTACGGGTGGCCCAGGCCCAACTCCCGGACCTTGACACTACTTGGGTGCCGCATCTCTTTTCAGGGTGTCGTATCTTTTCTGCACCCCCCACCTCTTGGATCCTGTTCCTGCCCTTCGCTAGCTGGCACGGCCGTTGCTGCCTCACACGTGTGAGAAACTCCGGGCGACGCCCGAAAGCATGAGAGGAGAATCCGATGGGCACGAACAGGCTTCCCTTCGTCGCGGCTGCATTGCTGCTCTTCGTCCTGTGCAGCGGCTGCGCGCGGCTCAAGAGCTTCGGGTACAGCGGCTTCGGGCGTGACAGCTGGCAGAATCCCGACGAGGTGGTCGACTCGCTCGGGGTGCAGGCTGGAGACCGGATCGCCGACCTGGGCGCGGGCGGGGGCTACTTCACGTTCCGACTCTCGGAGGCAACGGGCCCGGGCGGCAAGGTCTATGCGGTCGACGTGGACCAGGAGATGACGGAGTACCTGGAGGAGCAGGCGAAGTCGGAGTCACCCCAAAACGTCGAGGTGATCCTCGCGGAGTATCACGATCCGCTGCTCCCGGAGGGTGGCGTGGATCTCCTCTTCACGTGCAACACCTACCACCACATCCAGAACCGGGCGGAGTACTTCGCGAACGTCCAGAAGTACCTAAGCCCAGACGGACGAGTGGCGATCATCGAGTTTCGTCCGGAAGGCTGGATACAGAAGATCTTCCCCCACTCCACCTCTGCGGAAGAGATCCGGAGCGAGATGAGAGAAGCTGGCTATGAGCTCGAACGGGAGTACGACTTCCTTGCCCGACAGAGCTTCCTGGTCTTTGCCAAGCGCGCGGGGTGAGGGTCCGCGGCGACGCCTTGGCATCACCAGCGCTGCAGCCCTGATCGTCGGCAACATGATCGGAGCCGGGGTGTTCACCACCTCCGGCTTCGCACTCGCCGACCTGGGCCGACGAGATCTCGTGATGCTGGCCTGGGGCATCGGCGGGGTGCTGGCCATGTGTGGCGCCCTCAGCTACGGAGCCCTGGCCAGGCGGATTCCGGAGTCCGGGGGGGAGTACACCCTGCTCTCCACGACGGTGCATCCGTTGGCCGGTCTGGCGGCAGGCTGGGTGTCCCTGCTCGCGGGCTTCACGGCCCCCATCGCCGCAGCCGCCCTGGCCCTGCAGGCCTATCTCGGCCCGTCATTCGCCGGACTCGGCTCCCCGGAGTGGATCGGCACCGCCGCGATCCTGGCTGCGGGCCTGATGCACGGCCTGCGGCTGCGAGAGGGCGTCATCCTCCAGAATCTGGCCGTCGGCCTGATGCTGCTCGTGATCGGGGCCTTGCTGGTCCTGGGGGCTCTTTGGGGCACGTCCGAGGGCTCTACCAGCACCTCCGACCTTCTCGAACCGGAAATCGGCGCGTTTGCCGTCACGCTCGTCTGGATATCGTTCGCCTACTCCGGTTGGAACGCGGCGGTCTACGTGGCCGGAGAAGTCCGAGACCCCGAGAAAAATCTGCATAGGTCGCTCTGGCTTGCCACTGCGCTGGTGACCTTGATCTACCTCGGTCTGAACGCGGTCTTTCTCTATTCCACCGCTCCGGAGGAGCTGGCGGGCAAGGCCGAGGTCGCAGCCATCGCTGCGGAGGCGCTCGGAGGAGACACGCTGCGTAGCGCCGTATCCGCGTTGGTGGCGCTGGCGCTATTCACCTCGATCTCTGCCATGGTCATGGCCGGTCCCAGGGTGTACGCGCGGATGGCCGCCGACGGGCTGTTTCCACGCGCCCTCTCCAGCGGTGGCGACGCGCCCAGGGCGGCCGTCGCCCTACAGGTGGGCCTCGCCATCCTCGTCGTCTGGGTCAGCGACCTGGTTCAGCTACTCGGCTACATCGGCTTCACGCTCAGCCTGTCGGCCGCCGCGACGATCGGAGGCCTGATCGCGCTCCGCCGGCGGGAGGGCGCCGACAGGATCCCAGTACCGGGTTACCCCTGGGTGCCGGGCCTGTTTGTGCTCACCACGCTCGTGATCGCAGGCTTCATGGTGGTTCGCGAGCCCCTCGAGTCCGCTCTCGGCCTGCTGACGATCGCTCTGGCGCTGCCGCTGTACTGGCTGAGGAGACGCGAGCAGCCTGAGCCGGCCGGGACCTCTCGCTGACCATATACTCCGTCGCATGAGGGCCTCGCTACCGCTTCCCCTGCGTACCCTCGCCCAAGAGGTCGAGGAGCGACTCGCCCAGGTTCCCTCCTTTGGGATGCACCCGCGCGGGATCGGGACCGTCACCCTGATCCTCGCGGCCTGTATCGCTACAACCTCCGGGTCGAGACCCGGGGCATCGGAAACATCCCCATTGGGGCGGATGGTCCTGGTCGCGAATCACGCGGGGAACACGCTGCCGATGGATGGCGCGATGCTGGGGCAGGCCATGCTGCTTGGAAGCGGAGCCACCCCGGATTGACCGGAGTATCCAGATGCACGTGGAGCGAATTCGCGACCGCATCGCATTGCTGATTGAAGATGGCCTCGCGGAGCGCCGCAGCTGGTTCACGTAGTCCGATGCCCGCCGATCTGATCGCGTGGTACGCCGTATTCGTGCTCTCGGCCACGGCTCACGAGGCGGCTCACGCATTGGCGGCTACCTGGGCGGCGACCCGACCGCCTACCGTGCGGGGCAGGTCTCGCTAAACCCGCTGCCGCACATCCGGCGCGAGCCCTTCGGAATGGTCGTGCTACCACTCGTTGCGCTCTTCTCTGAAGGCTGGTGCCTGGGCTACGCGAGTACCCCCTGCGATCCCGCCTGGGAGCAGCGTCAGCCGCGCCGCGCTGCGTGGATGGCGGCAGCCGGACCGGGTGCGAACCTTCTGCTAGCAGGCTGCTGAAAAACTCCTCATCGAAGGGTACCTTTGAGGGAAGCCCCAAGGGGGAGATGTGAGAGGACCGCAGACGCTCCAGGGTGGGATCTTCAGCTACCTATCGCTGGAGTCCCGGATTCCCGAGGACCATCCGCTTCGAGCGATCCGGCGACTGGTGGACGCGGCGCTGGAGCAGCTGTCGCGACGCTTCGATGGTATCTACGCCAAAGGGGTCGGCCGACCGTCGGTCCCGCCGGAGCAGCTGTTGCGGGCGCTGCTGTTGCAGGTGCTGTACACGATCCGGAGCGAGCGCCAGCTGATCGAGCAGATCGACTACAACCTGCTCTACCGCTGGTTCGTGGGCCTGGAGCTGGACGATGAGGTGTTCAGCGCGACGGTGTTCACCAAGAATCGGGAACGGCTGCTGAAGGGCGAGATCGCTCAGCATTTCTTCGAGGCGGTGCTGGCGCAGGCGGAGTCGGAGGGGTTGGTGTCATCGGAGCACTTCACGGTGGACGGGACGCTGATCGAGGCGTGGGCGAGCCAGAAGAGCTTCGTGCGCAAGGACGAGAAGCGCAGGGACGATGACGACCCGGGCAACCCGACGGTCAACTTCCGGGGCGAGAAGCGGAGCAACCAGACGCATGCGTCGAGGACGGATCCGGACGCCCGACTGGCGGGGATGAGGGGCCAGGGCGCGCGGCTCGCGTATCAGGGACACGTCGTGACGGAGAACCGCAACGGCCTGGTGGTGGCGGCGAAGCTCACTCAGGCGTCGGGGTATGCGGAGCGCGAAGCGGCTCTCGAGATGGTGCTGGGTCTGGGGGGCGCTCGCCGGATCACCCTGGCTGGAGACAAGGGCTACGACGCCAAGAGCTTTGTGCAGGCGCTTCGGGCCTGGAGCGTTACCCCGCACGTGGCACAGAACACGACGAACCGCCGAAGCGCGATCGATCGAAGGACCACAGGACACCCGGGCTACGAGGTGAGCCAGCGCTTCCGCAAACGGGTGGAGGAGGTGTTTGGCTGGATGAAGACGGTGGGCTTGATGCGCAAGACCCGGCACCGGGGCACGGATCGGGTCGGCTGGGTCTTCACCTTCACTGCTGCGGCCTACAACCTGGTCCGTATCCGCAACCTGTTGGAGGCGACATAGCTCATGATCCCGCAAGATCTACCCGTGCGACACCGAACCGGTTCGTACCGGGAACGGCGATCCCTCTCCCTGCTCGGCACGCCTCCCGTCAGAGGCGTCCCGCCCAACCCAGTCACTTTCTCCGCAGCCTGCTAGGAGAGGCGGGAGCGGCGCACCAGGGCCACGACCGCGACCAGGCTCCAGGTGCCCTCGAGCACCACGAACGGGAAGAAGCCGAGCAGGTACGAGGCCCAGCAGGCCAGCCCCGCTCCCGTCGCATTCATCAGCTGGTAGCTCAGCGCGTCGTGCGGCAGGCGGCCGCGCAGATTCAGAAAGAACGCGACAAGCAAGAGCGCCACGCCGAGCGACCCGATTGCCTCGGTGAGTGACATCATCGGCGCGGCGCGGCCGGCTCTGGGAGCAACACGATCTGTGTCTGCGTGACTTGAGCAATCGTGCGCCCGTCAGGGCGAGTGATCCGCGTCTGCCAGACCATCGTCCGCCGCCCTCGGTGAAGCGGAACACACTCGGCCACGAGCCTCTCGCCCACGCGGCCGGCAGCGAAGAAGTTCGTCTTCGACTCGATGGTCGTGGTACCCGCTCCAGCGGGCAGGTTGAGTCCGGTACCACACGCCCCGAGGGTGTCGGCAAACGCCATGATCACGCCGCCGTGGAGAACGCCGGGCACCGTGCACAGCTCGGGTCGCACGGTGAGCTCCGCGCGGATGCATTCCTCGTCGGCCCGAACGAACTCGAGCCCGAGCAGCTCGGGAAACAGACCCTCCGTATCAGCCTGGAAGCGTTCGACGCTGTTCATGCGAAGAGTAGACCGAAAAAGCGCCTGACGGGAAAGGCGCGCTTTCGATCCGCCGTCTGCCTGCGCAGTTGACGCGCGCTCACTCCCCGGCGGATGGTCGCCGCGGGAGTCGCTCGAGCTCCTCGAAGAGCGCATGCTGGGTCTCGACCACGGTGTAGCCCGAGGCGACGATGTGCTCTCCCGCCGTCCGCCACGTCGCCTCGGCATCTATGAGGATGAACAGGTCCCAGGGGACGTCGCCCGAGAAGTCCGGGACGATGCGCTCCTTCACCACCGCACTGACGGTCCGCTCGTGGTCCTAGAATTGCTCGAGTCCCGAGAACTCTTTCACCATTCTCGGCAGCATCCACCACTCGGCAGGTCTCGGGAACATCGGCAGCCACACGATGAGAACGGCCACGTCGACATCGGGGTGCTCCTCGAGGAAAGCCTTCACGTGGCGACCGCCACGCCGGCAGATCGGTCAGGCGGGCGAAAGCAGCAGGACCAGTCGATGAAGGCCGGCTCCGCGGTCGAACGCCTCCTCGAACGCGCCCGGACTCTCGCGCAGATCGGTCGCCCCGGGCGGCGCCGCGAGCGCGACGTTCGCCGCGAGCGCGATCGGGACCAGGAATGTGAGGCTCCGCCACGGGATCGTCGTCATAGCGGGTCTCTCCTCATCTCGAGCTCGCAGCCATCGTCTGGTCGGGGCCACACGTTCCACACCCCTGCCGCAAGCAACAAGCCGACACCGACATACGTTGCCGGGTCGAGGGCCAGTGCGAATTTGGCGACGAGCACGATGCCCGCCGCGACGAGACCCAGCCAGAACGGCCCGAGGCCTCGTCGAACGCGCGAGCGGTAGAACAGCGCCGCGAGCGCGGAGACGGGGATACCGAGGAGGGTGCCACGGCTGCGCTGGATCGGACCCCCCTCGGATGTTGTCACGTCTCCCCTCACGTGAGCGCCGCGCAGTGGAGGACCTCGATGATCATGGCTACCAGAAGATAGGGCCTATACCTAGGTTCAAGGTCAAGGGAGCGGGGCGCTGGCCTGGCTGCCGTGCCACGCACTTCCTGCCGACAGAGCTGAGCGGGTTTGGGCTCCATGGCGGCCTCAAACGGCACTGTACGGCACCAGCCCACAGGCACAGAGGGCACGGCTAGCGTGGTAGGTAGAGAAACCCGAGGAACTTCGCGACGTTCCTTGGTGGACACAGCCGGGCTCGAGCCGGTGACTAGCGGAGGGATGGATTGGCGGTCGACGGCAGCTGGAGGGTGATTGTCGCCGCGCTGCTGGCGAACCTCTGCGTGGCTATCGCGAAGTTCATCGGCTACGCGTTCACGGGAGCGAGCTCGCTTCTGGCGGAGGCCGTCCACTCGGTCGCCGACTGTGGAAACCAGCTGCTGCTGATTCTGGGCGGTTACCGCGCGCGGCAGGCCGCGAGTCAAGAGCACGCGTTCGGCTACGCCCGGGAGCGCTACTTCTGGGCGTTCATCGTCGCCGTGGTGCTGTTCACGCTGGGCTCGCTCTACGCCATCAGCAAGGGCTGGGAGAGGTTCCAACACCCCGAGCCCCTGGAGTCTCCGCTCTGGGCGATCGGCGTGCTGCTCTTCGCCCTCTGCGTCGAGGCCCTCGCGCTGCGGACCGCAGTAAAAGCGGCGAACGCCCTGCGTGAGGGCGAGTCGTGGCTGGCGTTCATTCGCCGGTCGAAGAGTCCCGAGATCCCCGTCATGCTGCTCGAGGACTTCGGGGCGGTCACCGGCATCCTGCTGGCGCTTCTCTGCGTGGGTCTCGCCATCTTGACGGGCGATCCCCGCTGGGACGGGGTCGGGAGCCTCGCGATCGGCGTGCTCCTCGGCGTCATCGCCGCCGTGATGGGAATCGAGATGAAGAGCCTGCTGATCGGCGAGTCCGCCTCGCGCAGAGGAGAGCAGAGCATCCGGAGCACCATCGAGTCGCACCCCCTCGTTCGCCAGGTCCTCCACATGCGCACCCAGCACCTGGGACCGGACGAGCTCCTGGTCGGCGCGAAGGTGGAGTTTGACGGAGCCCTCGTCGTCGGGGACCTGGCCCGGACTATCGACGAGATCGAGGCGCAGCTACGCGCCCAGACCCCGGCGCGCGTCATCTACATAGAGCCCGACACGCACCATCCACCGCGCGAGTGAGCCCCGACGCTTCGGGCCAGGCTTTCAATCGGCGATTGCGTTCAGCTTTCCCGCGAGCTCGGCGTCCAGCCCCGTGATCCCCCCGGCATCGTGCGTCGAGAGCTCGACGACCACACGGTTCCAGACGTTCTTCCACTCGGGGTGGTGGTTCATGGACTCCGCCACCAGGGCGGCGCGCGTCATGAAGCCAAACGCCTCGCTGAAGTCCTGGAATTCGAACTCGCGTCGCAGCTTGCCGTTCTGCACCGCCCAGCCCGGAAGGGTCTCAAGGGCCCGGACGATCTCAGCATCGGAGAGCTTCTCTGGTCCTGCCATGTCTCAGTCCTTTCCCACCTCGATGGGTACTCCGTTCCGCGCCAGACGGTCTCCGGGATCAGGCAAGGTCGAAGCGATCGAGATTCATGACCTTGTCCCACGCAGCAACGAAGTCACGCACGAACTTCTGCCCGGCGTCGTCACTCGCGTAGACCTCTGCGATCGCCCGGAGCTCAGAGTTCGAACCGAAGACGAGGTCGACGCGGCTGCCGGTCCACTTGAGCTTGCCCGTCCCGCGTTCGCGACCCCCGAATACGTCCTCGGTGTCCGAGGTCGCCTTCCACTCCGTCGCGTTGTCGAGCAGGTTCACGAAGAAGTCGTTGGTCAGCGTCTCGGGTCGGTCGGTGAAGACCCCGAGCTCGGACTGCCCGACATTCGCGTGGAGGACGCGCATGCCGCCGAGGAGGGCCGTCATCTCGGGAGCAGACAGCGTCAGCATGAACGCCTTGTCCACCAGCAGGTGCTCCGACCAGCGCTCGTGGCCCTTCTGCGCGTAGTTGCGGAACCCGTCGGCGGTCGGCTCGAGCACGGCGAACGACTCGGTGTCGGTCAACTCCTGCGTGGCGTCGGTGCGGCCCGGCCTGAAGGGGACCTGCACGCTTTGCCCGGCCCTCTTCGCAGCCTCCTCGATGGCTGCGCAGCCGCCCAGCACGATCAGGTCGGCGAGCGAGACCAGCTTCCCGCCCGTCTGCGAGCCGTTCCACTCCCGCTGGATCCCCTCCAGGGTCTCCAGCACCTTCGACACGCCGGACGTCACGTTGACGTCCCACCCCGCCTGCGGCGAGAGGCGCATGCGCGCCCCGTTCGCGCCACCGCGCTTGTCGGTGTCACGGTAGGTCGAGGCCGATGCCCAGGCGGTCGAGACCAGCTGGGAGATGGACAGGCTGGAGCCGAGGATCTTGCCCTTGAGCGCGGCGACGTCCGCGTCGTCGATCAGCTCGTGGGTGACCTCGGGCACCGGGTCCTGGAAAAGCAGCTGCTCCTCGGGAACCCACGGGCCTAGGTATCGGGTGACGGGCCCCATGTCGCGATGCAGCAGCTTGTACCACGCCCGGGCGAAGGCGTCGGCGAGCTCATCCGGGTTCTCGTAGAAGCGCTTCGAGATCTCCTTGTAGGCCGGATCGGTGATCAGTGCGAGGTCGGTCGTCAACATCATCGGAGCGGTCCGCTTCGACGGGTCGTGCGCCTCCGGCACGGCCTCCTGCGCCTCGGGGTTCTTGGGAGCGAACTGGTGCGCACCGGCAGGGCTCTTCGTCAGCTCCCACTCGTAGTTGAACAGGTTCTCGAAGTAGCCGTTGTCCCACTTGATCGGATCGTTGGTCCAGGCGCCCTCGAGCCCGCTGCTGATCGTATCGCCGGCTTTGCCGCTGCCATGGCTGCTCGTCCAGCCAAGGCCTTGCTCCTCGATGCTGGCACCCTCGGGTTCGGGACCCTTGTACTTCTCATCGTCAGCACCATGGGCTTTGCCGAACGTGTGTCCGCCGGCTATGAGCGCAACCGTTTCCTCGTCGTTCATCGCCATGCGACGGAACGTCTCACGGATGTCCCGGGCCGACGCCATCGGGTCCGGGTTGCCGTTCGGCCCCTGCGGATTGACGTAGATCAGGCCCATCTGAACGGCGCCGAGCGGATTCGCCAGCTCCCGGTCGCCGCTGTAGCGCTCGTCGGCGAGCCACTCGCGCTCCGGGCCCCAGTAGACATCCTCCTCGGGCGCCCAGATGTCCTCGCGGCCGCCGCCGAAGCCGAAGGTCTTGAAGCCCATCGTCTCCATTGCGCGGTTCCCGGTGAAGATCAGAAGGTCGGCCCACGAGATCTTCCGGCCGTACTTCTGCTTGATCGGCCAGAGCAGCTGGCGCGCCTTGTCGAGGTTCACGTTGTCGGGCCAGCTGTTGAGGGGCGCAAAGCGCTGGTCGCCGCTGCCGCCGCCGCCACGGCCGTCGGCGATGCGGTACGTACCTGCGGCGTGCCAAGTCATCCGGATGAAGAGCGGTCCGTAGTGGCCGTAGTCGGCCGGCCACCAGTCCTGCGACTGGGTCATCAGCGCATCGACGTCATTCGCCAGGGCTTCGAAGTCGAGGCTCTTGAACTCCTCGGCGTAGTCGAACTCCTCGCCGTTGGGATCGGCCTGGGGGTGGTTCTGGCGGAGGATCCGCAGGTTCAACTGGTTCGGCCACCAGTGTTGGTTCGCTGTGCCGCCAACGGCCTGGTGAGCGGTGCCCATCACCGGGCACTTGCTTGCGGTGTTCTCTGACACGTGAGTTCTCCTGATGTTCGTTGCTGATGGTGGGGTGTGCGGTGTTGCTCTGTTGATGTCGTGTTGCTCGCCCGTGTACGGGACGGGCGGGTCTGCGCTTCAATCTCCGGCCGAAACCGGAGCCGCCGCGAGACACTCTGGACAGCGGCCCCAGTAGACCACCTCGGCCTCATCGATCTCGTAATCCGAGTCGTCGGCGGCGGTCAGGCAAGGGGTGACACCGACCGCGCAGTCGACGTCAACCATCCGTCCGCAGGTGCGGCAGATCAGGTGGTGATGGTTGTCTCCCACCCGGTCCTCGAAACGGGCCGGTGAACCGGCGGGCTGGATGCGCCGGATCAGGCCCTTGTCGGCCAGCATCCCGAGGGCGTCGTACACCGCCTGGCGGGAGATGGCGCCGATCTCGGACCGGACGAGCTCGGCGACGTCGTCCGCCGTGCCGTGGGGCCGACCCGATACCGCCCGCAGCACGGCCAGGCGCTGGGCCGTGACCTGGACCCCGTGTTCGCGAAGGAGGCTGGCTGCGTCGATGGACGGTGCTAGGGGCATGATCGCATCGTGTGCCCATTTTTGGACAGTGTCAAGAATTGTAAGCGGGACGTAGACCGCATGTTTCTGTTGGAGTAGCGCGGAGCTACAGCCGGCTCCGAGTCGGCCAGCTCGCCTCCCGCCCGATCGCAGCGGCTAGCAGCCGCAGGTACTCCTCGCGCGGGATCTCGACGCAGCCGAAGTGGCTCAGGTGCTCCGTCGAGAACTGCGTGTCGAGGAGCCGGAAGCCTCGCTTCTGGAGCAGCTCGACCAGGCCCACGAGACAGACCTTGGAAGCGTTGGTGCCTCCAAGCTCTGGCAGGCTGAACATGCTCTCGCCGAAGAATGCGGAGCCGATGTGCACCCCGTACAGACCGCCGACTAGCCGCCCGTCGCGAAAGGCCTCGACGCTATGCGCGAGCCCGTCGCGCCAGAGGTCCGCGTAGGCCGTGACCATGCGCTCGTCGATCCAGGTCTCCTCACGCCCGGGGCGCGGGACCGCGCACGCGCGCATGACGGCCTCGAAGCATGTGTCGGTGCGTAGCTCGAAGCTCTCGGCTCGGACCACCCGAGCGAGACTCCTGGGAACGTGAAACGAGTCGAGTGGAAAGATGGCACGCGGATCGGGACTGTACCAACCGACCTCTCCGCTCCTCGAATCGACCATTGGAAAGATGCCCTGGCTGTAGGCCGCGATCAGCAACTCGGGGGTGAGATGCTGTGGATCGATCGCGCGTCGGTCTCCCACGCGGGGAGTCTAGCGCGGCTTCAGACGCGCTCCGTGCCGGCGAAGGCCATGACGTCCGGCGATCCCAGACCTCTGTCCGCAGCAGCGTCGCAACGGTCCCGGCTCGCGCGCTGTAGAATCGACGCCTGAACGGATCGAGTCGCGGGGGGGCCCATGGGTCAGCTAGACGGGAAGGTCGCGGTCATCACCGGTGGCGCGAGCGGGATCGGCGAGCGGAGCGCGCGGCTCTTCGTCGAGGAAGGGGCACGCGTCGTGATCGCGGACATGCAGGAGGAGCGCGGGCGCGAGGTCGCGCGCTCGCTACGGAGCTCTGCGCTGTTCCAGCAAGCGGAGGTCAGCCGCGAGGAGGACGTGCGCGAGGCGGTCGCGGCCACCCTGCGAGAGTTCGGTCGCCTCGACTGCATCTTCAACAACGCCGGCTTCGGCGGCGCGCTAGGACCAGTCGCCGAGACTCCCACCGACGAGTTCGATCTCACGTTCGCCGTTCTGGTGCGCGGCGTCTTCCTCGGCATGAAGTACGCGGCCCCGGTGATGCTGGCCCAGGGGTCGGGCAGCATGATCAACACGGCCAGCGTCGCGGGCCTCCGCGCCGGCTACGGCCCGCACGCCTACAGCGCGGCCAAGGCCGCCGTGATCCAGCTGACGCGCTCGGTGGCGATGGAGCTTGCAGAAGGAGGCGTGCGGGTGAACTGCATCTGCCCCGGCTTCATCGCGACGCCGCTCTCCACGAATACAGTGGGTGGACGAGACTCGGCCGTCGAGGCGGCGAAGCCGGATTTCGTCAGTTCGCAGCCGCTGCAGAGGGCCGGCGTGCCGGAGGACATCGCGAGCGCGGCGCTCTGGCTTGCCAGCGACGCCTCCGCCTTCGTGACCGGCGAGGCCATCGTCGTCGACGGCGGGCTCGTGGCGGGGCGGCGTTGGTCCGAGCAGGCAGGCTTCATGCGCCGCTATCGGCCGATCCGCGTCTACCGACCAGAGGGCGACTGAGTCTCGTCGGTCTCTCTGGTCTTGTCCGCAGCTCCGAGGGTGATCGCGCGCGTGGTGGCCTCAACGGCCGGCGGCGCAACCAGCTCCGAGTCCCCTCCCGCGCCGAGGTCGCGGAAGCGTCGGGCCGACACCAGCACGCGGGTCTCGAGAGACCCCACGGCATCGTTGTAAGCAGAGACCGCACCCTCCAACCCGCGCCGCAGCCCGTCGAAGTGCCCCGCGAGCGTGACCAGTCGCTCGTAGAGCTCGCGGCCGAGCGTACTGATGGTCATGGCGTTCTCGGCGACCTTCTCCTCTCGCCAGCCATAGGCAACCGCTCGCAAGAGAGCGATCAGCGTCGTCGGACTGGCCGGGATCACCCGGTTCTCCACCCCGAACTCGATGAGGCCGGGGTCGTACTGCAGCGCGGCGCTGAAGAAGGTTTCGCCTGGCAGGAACATGACGACGAACTCGGGAGTGGGCTGGAACTGACTCCAGTAGCGCTTTGCGCCGAGCTGGGTAATGTGGCTGCGGACCTGACGCGCGTGATCCAGCATACGCTTCTCGCGCTCGGCGTCGCTCATCTCGTCGAGGGCGTCGAGGTAGGCGGACAGCGGTGCCTTCGCGTCTACGATGACGTTCTTCTCGCCTGGCAGGCGAACCAGGAGATCCGGGCGCAGACGACCCTCGTCGGAGTCGACGCTCTGCTGCTCGTAGAAGTCGCAGTGATCCAGCATTCCCGCCAGCTCGACCACGCGCTTCAGCTGGATCTCTCCCCAGCGACCGCGAACGGTTGGCGTTCGCAGAGCCTTCACCAGACTGGCGGTCTCGCCCTGCAGCTGCTGCTGAGAGGCTGCCATTGACCTGAGCTGCTCGGTGAGAGCCGAGTAGTGACCGTGGCGCTCCTTCTCCACCTCGATGAGCTTGTCGTCCACGCGGGACAGGGACTCGTAAATCGGCTGGACCAGGTCGAGGATTGCCTTCTGTCGGTCGTCCATGTCGCTGCGCGCGGTCTCCTGCAGCTTCTCCAGGTCCCCGCGGGCGATCTCGAGGAAGGTCTTGTTGTTGCTGCGCAGCGCCTCGGCAGACAGCGCCTGAAAGGTCTCGGTCAGCCTCTGCTCGGCGCGGTCGACGAGCGCGAGCTTCTGCTCACCGCTCTCTCGCTCATCCCTGAGCTCCTGTGCGAGCCGAGCGTTCGCGCGCTCGAACTCCCGGAGCTCGCTCTGGAGCTCCGCCACGAGCCGCCGTCGCTCGGCGAGCTCCCCCTCGAGCCGCTCGATCTGCTTCGACCGATCCTCCAGGTGGGCCAGCGCCCCGGCCAGCCGAACCTCCTGCGCTCGGGTGGCCTCGGCCCAACGCCACTGCCAGCGCAGCCAGACGAACCCCGCCCCGAGCACCGCTCCCGAGACACCGGCGAGCGCAACAATCCCCCACGACCCCATCCCGTACTTTTACCTCTTTTTCGCCCCCGGGTCATCCGAGCAGGGGGATCGGAACTTGGGGACGGTCCTCAAATTCCGATTCCGAAGGGTAAGTTCCGATTAAGGGACCGTCCCTAAGTTCCGGGGGCGGGAACATGCCCGGACGGGGTGGGTCAGACCTCCAGATCTTGGAGGGCAGGCATTACTTCGCGGGCGAAGAGGTGCATGTTGCGTTCGGCTTCGGCGAAGGGCATGCCGGCGTAGCTGAAGACGGCGTTGAACGAGTTGCTGCCGAGGCGCTTTGTGACATCGACCACTTTGCCGTAGCACTGCTCTGGAGTGCCCCAGATCTGAAGGCCGAGGAAAAACTCAATCATGTCGTCGGTGCCGCCCTCGGCGCTCGCGAGCTCCTGCATCCTGGCGTAGGACTCGTAGCCCTTGAGCTTGCCGAGGTGGTCGCCAATCAGCTCGTAGTGCTTCACTACGGTGTGCCAGTAGCCGCCGATGTAGCGGCGCGCGAGCTCCTCGGCACGACCCTCGTCCTCGTCGCAGAACACCCAGCCCGCGGAGATCGTAGGCGGCGCAGGCCCTCCGTTCACCTCCCTGTAGATCTCGCGGTAGGTCTGGAGCTCTCGCTCGACGGCCTCCCACGGCTTTTGCGGGATGACCAGGATGCCCACCCCGAGCCGGGCCATCAGCTCGGAGGACTCCGGTGACACCGCCGCGGCGAAGATGCGGCCCTTGAAGCTCTTGAAAGGTCGGGGCCGAATCTCGCGGCGAACCTGCTTGACGTACTGACCGTCGAACTCGCAGTAGCCCTTCTCCAGGCCCTCGATCAGCATCGTCGCCGCCTCAGTGAAGATCGTGCGGCTCGTATTCTGGTCCACACCCATGCCTTCGAACTCGACCCTGCCGAGGCCGCGACCCAGTCCGAGCACGAGGCGCCCGTCGGAGAGATGGTCGAGCACGGAGACCTGCTCGGCCACGCGCATGGGGTTGTGCCACGGCAGTACGACGACCATGGACCCGATGCCGAGCGTGGGGTGGCGAGCCGCCATGTACGTGAGGAACTGCAGTACGTCCGGACACATGGTGTAATCGGTGAAGTGATGTTCCACGCCCCAGATGGACTGAAAGCCCAGCGGGGTGGCCTGATCAGCCAGCAACAGCTCGCTCTGATACACCTCGCGGTCGCTGCGTTCGGCATCGGGGTTCTGGAAGATAACGGCCATTCCGACGTGCATGTGCTGTCTCCTTGTGGGACCCGGCGCGCGGGCGTCCGCGCGCCACCCACCTCCGCTCAGGCCTTCGGCCTTCGCTGCGCGCGCCGCGCGGCCGCGGCGCTTGCACCGACAGCTTAGCCGTCGCCCCGCTCAGACGTCCATGACTGCTTCTATGTCGGGGGCGAGCCGGGGTGGCGGACTCAGGAGGGAGATCCCGAAGAAGAGCGCGATGGAGACCAGCATCGAGATCGTGCCGCCGTGGATTCCGTAGGGAATCTCCACGTCGAGCAGCTCCAGACCGAAGTTGATGGTCAGGCTCGCGACGATCGCGGTGTTCGCCGCAGCGGCGGTGGCGCGCTTCCAGTTGAAGCCGATCGCGACCGTGGGAACGAGGGCAGCCGCAAAGGTCCCCCAGCCGAACGCGCCCAGCAGGGCCACGAGGCGCTCGTTCTCGTAGTGGGAGTAGAGCGCGAAGAGCGCGGCGACCAGCGCGATCACGACCGTCGCGACCCGCGCCGAGAGCAACTCGTTCGGGAGCGAGCGGCCGCGCAGCGCCGTCGGGATGTCGTGCACCACCGCGGCCGCACCGATGTTGAGGAAGCCATCGGCCGTCGACATGATCGCCGCGAAGAGCCCCGCGAACACTACTCCCGCAAGCACCGGATGGGCATAGGTTTGCAGGAACTCCGCTGCGGCAGCATCCGCGTTCGAGAGCTCGGGGTGCACCCCGGCGAGAACCAGCGCCCGCATCGCGAGGCCAATGCTGATCCAGAGCAAGGCGGCGAGAACGAAGCTACCGACGGTGAGGGGCAGCACCTTGCGCGCGTCAGCGACCGACTTGTTCATCATGAACTTCGTGACGATGTGCGGCTGCCCGCAGGCGCCCAGCGCGAACATGAAGTACCAGGACAGGCAGCCCAGCATCCCCAACGTGCCCCACGGACCCATGGCCTCTGGGTCGTCGCGCATGATGATCTGCACGGCGCCTGCTGCGCCGCCGTCCACCGCGTAGAGCGCCGTCACAAAGACGAGCAGGGCCGCCACCACCATGACGCTACCCTGTACCAGATCGGTGTAGACGGACGCGATGATTCCTCCCGTCACACAGTAGAAGACCAGCACGGTGCTCGAGATGGCGACGCATCCGATCAAACCGATGCCGCCGAGGAATTCCGTCCGCTCCAGGATGCTCTGCAGCACCGTGGCCATCGCCAGGATCTGGGTCGCGAGGTAGCCCATCACGCCGAGCAGAATGGCGAGCGCCGTGAGCAGGCGGCTCGCCTCGCTGCCGTAGCGCGCGCACACGGCGTCGGGCAAGGACACGGTGTCTCGCGCCCCGGCGAAGAGGCGTAGGCGCTTGGCGAGCAGGAAAAAGGAGAGGCAGAAGCCCATCGAGGCGCAGACCACCATCCACATGGAGCTCATGCCCATGGAGTAGACGAGCCCGGGTCCGCCGACGAAGCCAAAGCCCGAGAGCGTGCTCGAGAAGATGGCCAGACCCGCGACCATGACCCCGATCTGACGTCCGGCCATGAAGAAGTCGCGTGTGCTGCGGGTGCGCTTCATCGCCCAGAGGCCGAACCCGACACACACCGCCATGTAGACGCCGACGAAGCCCAGGATAATCGGGTTCCGGAGCGCCTCCATCAGGGGCCGTCCCGCCCCTCCGAGCGCAGCTCGGCCAGCCGGCGTTCCAGCGCCGCGAGGTCCGAAGGGCTGGCAATCCAGCGCTCGAACCCGACCACGTAAAGGACCATGAAGATCCCGGGCACGGCGTAGAGGGCGAAGAGCATGATCGCTGTCGGCACGGGGAAGCCAAGAAAGAGGGCGGGATCGGAGCTCAGCGCATACGTTCGATACGTGAGCACGAGCGCGGTCCAGATCACCGCGTATACGAGGCCCCCCGCCAGCAGACCGGGACCCAGCCCGCGCAGCCCGTCGGGTCGGCGCGCGCCCAGGGCGAGGAGTCCCGTGAAGAACAGGACCTGCGCCAGGCCGAAGGCCCAGCCCAGCTCGAGCACGCCCTCGGCGCGTGCGTAGCCCTCCCCGCCCCGCTCCATGGTGGCGACCTCGGGGTGCGTGAAGCCGTGCCCGGGCGGTCGCTCGGGCACGCCCAGAGCAATGGCGACGAACGCCACCATGGCGAGGGCGAGGATCACAAGGAACCCTACGAGTCGCAACGGGCTCTCCGGCGCACGGACGGGTCGGTGCGGCTCAGCGCCTGGACCCTACGCGACCGGCTCGCGCATCGTCACGAATTCCTCGGCCGAGGTCGGGTGGATGCCGATCGTCGCGTCGAACTGGGCCTTGGTGGCCCCGCACTTGATCGCAACGGCGACTCCCTGCGTCATCTCGCCCGCGTCCGCACCCACCACGTGGAAGCCGACGACGCGATCGCTCGCCCGGTTGACGATCAGCTTCATGAAGGCCGTCTCGTCGCTCCCGGTCAACGTGTGCACGAGCGGGCGAAAGCGGCTCTTGTAGATGTCGAGCTCCCCGTAGCGCTCGCGTGCGCGTGCCTCGGTCAGGCCGACGGAGCCGATGGCTGGCTGGCTGAACACGGCGGAGGCGACGTCTTCGTGGCAGGGCTTGGTGGGCTTGCCGTCGAATAGCGTGCTCGCGAGGCACATGCCCTCGTGGATCGCGACGGGCGTGAGATTGATCCGATCCGTTGCGTCGCCGACCGCCCAGATGTGCTCGACCGAAGAGCGCGAGTAATCGTCGACGACTACCGCTCCCTTGTCATTGAGCTCAACGCCGACCTCTTCCAGCCCGAGGCCCGCGGTGAGAGGGCGCCGACCGGTCGCGTACATGATCTCGTCGACCTCGATCGAGCTGCCATCACTCAAGGTGGCGAGCAGTCCCGCGTCCGTACGCTCGATCATCTCCACGGTCACCTCGAAGCGCAGATCGATACCCTTCTTGCGCAGCTCTTCGCTGAGCACCTGCCGCACGTCGTCGTCGAAGCCGCGCAAGAACAGCGGGCCCCGGTAGAGCTCGGTGGTCTGGACACCCAGGCCGTGGAAGATGCCCGCGAACTCGACGGCAATGTAGCCCCCGCCGATGATGAGCGCGCGCTCCGGGAGGGACTTCAGATGGAAGGCCTCGTTCGAAGTGATCACGTGCTCGATCCCCGGCAGCTGCGGGAGCGCCGGCCAGCTCCCCGTCGCCACCAGGATGTTCTCCGCGGTGAAGCGCCGATCCCCGACGGATACCGTGTGGGCGTCCACGAGGTTGGCGTGTCCCGAGATCTGATCAACGCCGGCATCGCTCAGCAGCCGATCGTACACGCCGTTGAGACGCGCGATCTCCGCGTCCTTGTTCGCGATCAGCACGCTCCAGTCGAAGTCGCGCTTGCCTACTGACCAGCCGTAGGACCCGGCGTGCTCGGAGTCCTCACAGAAGTGAGAGGCGTAGACGAGCAGCTTCTTGGGAATGCAGCCGACGTTGACGCAGGTACCACCGAGGTAGCGCTCCTCTGCAAGCGCCACACGCGCGCCGAAGCCCGCCGACACGCGCGAGGCTCGAACCCCGCCGGAGCCGCCGCCAATCGTGAAGAGGTCGTAGTCGTACTGAGCCATCGTCTACCCTTCCCGCTCCGTTCCTCGGGGGACAGAGTCTACCCCGGGTGGCAGGACTAGGAGAGTGACCCAAGATTCCCTTATTGGCTAACTTGGGAGCGTGGGGGAAGAGGTCATGTTCAAGGCGTATGTGCCGCAGCAGGGCGAGCTGCTACCGGCGCACGTGGGGGAGGCTCTGGATCCATCGGATCCGGCGCTGTTCATCGACGATTTGGTGGAGTCGCTGGATCTGCGGCGGTTCGAGAAGCGGTATCGCCGGCGTGGAGAGCGAGCCTTCCCGCCTCGGATGCTGTTGAAGCTGTGGCTTCTGGGGGCGGTCGTGGGCGTGTACAGCGGGCGGGAGCTTGCGCGACGGCTGCACTACGACCTGCGGTTTCGCTACCTCGCGGCTGGGCTACGACCGAACTTCCGGACGATCAACCGATTCCGGGACCGTCACCACAAGGACTTCCGAGAGGTGTTCTTGCAGACGCTGAAGGTGGCGCAGGCGATGGGGCTTGTGAAGCTCGGGCAGGTGGCGGTAGACGGCACGAAGATCCGGGCGAACACGTCGCGGTCCAAGGCGATGAGCCACGCGCGGATGCTGGAGGCGGAGGATCAGCTGAGCGACGAGATCGAGCAGATCGTGGCGCAGATGGACGAGCTCAACGCTGCGGAAGAGCAAGAGCACGGGGACGACGATGGCGGAGGTGGGCTTCCAGAAGAGCTACAGCTGCGCGAGCGACGACGGGAGCGGATCCGAGCGGCCCGGGAGCAGCTGGAGCGGGAGAAGGGGGAGAAGCTCGAAGCGAAGCACCAGAAGAGCTTCGCGGACCCCGAAGCGAACATGATGAAGACCGAGGGATCCTTGCAGTACTGCTACAACGCGCAGCTGGCGACGAGTGAGGACGGCCTGATCGTGGCGAACGAGCTGACAGAGAAGGCCAATGACTACGAGCAGTTGGAGCCCATGGTCGAGGCAATCGAGACGAACACGAGTCAGCGAGCGGAGATTCTGCTGGCCGACAACGGGTACCTGAGCGAGTCGAACCTGAAGGCGTTGGAACGGCGGGGACAACAGGCGTTGATCGCGGTCCGCGGGCGGAAGTCGTCCCGCTGGCCCAAGGGAGCCCGGGCGCAGCGGATGCACCGGATCTTACGACTGCCCTGGGCCCAGCAACGCTACGCGCAGCGGAAGACCCAGGCGGAGCGGCCGTTTGCCGAGATCAAGGCACGACAGCGGTTTCGGCGCTTCATGCTGCGCGGCCAGGAGAAGGTGACGGGAGAGTGGGACCTGGTGTGCTCGGGCTTCAACGTGATGGCGCTCTGCCGAGCGCAGATGGCGTGATCGGGCGGGTGCGGACCCGTTTCGCGCACGTCAGGCCCTGGATCTGACGCATATCTGTGTAGATCGACATCTACCGGCTACCTCGGACCCCCGTTGGCCCGTACATCGCTCCACGTCCAGTTGGGGGCCCTCGCTACAATCACCTCCGCCCACCCGAATCTTGGGTCACTCTCCTAGCGGCCGGCTGGCTCCCAGGCGCCGAGCGAGAAGCTCACGCCGCCTTCGAGATCTTTGACCGGCGGGTGGAGCTTCGTGATACGCAGCCAGAGCTCGGTAGTGGCGGGAAGGTGACGGCGCAGCCGGGCCTCGAGCTCCGCGGCGAGGTGTTCGATGAGCTTGAACTCGCGCTCCGCGCAGAGGCTGCGGGCAGCCTCGATCAGATCGCAGTAGTCGACCGTGTCCACGAGCTCGTCGGTCTCGCAGCCAGGGGGGAGCTCCGCGAAGCGGACCGCCACGTCGAGCTCCACGCCCTGAGGGTCCGCCCGCTCCTCGACCGAGCAGCCCAGACGGACTTGCATGCGCGCGCCTGCGAACTCGAGAACGCTCACCAGCCTAGATTCTAGTGACAACCGCAGGTTCGTGCGGTCGAATCGACTGCAGCATGGATTCAGCCAGACTGGACAGCCCTACCAGCGGCCTTCCGAGATGCGCGGGTCGTGAAGGATGGCCCAGACGAACCGGGGACCCTTCACGAACTTGTTCAGCTTGGCCGGCGGCACCGGCAGCAAGGGGAAGGCGAGCTCGAAGTCCGACCGGGGGATGTGCAGCTCCGAGTGGCTCGGCAAGATCACGTCCCCCTCCTCCTTGTACGTGAACCAGAAACCCTCACTGGTCTTGAAGAACTCGCCGCTGTTCTCGCGGATCCGCGACCAGACGCCCTCGAATGGGGACTCCGTAGAGCTCACGTCACGAGCTTACACCGATCCCGCCCTGCAGAGCCTCGTCGAGGAAGTCGGACGTCTCACTCGCTTCCCTGGATGCGGTACGCGCAGCGACGCGCACCCGCCAGTATGTGGTCGACGCGCTCCACTTGAACAGCCTCCCCGAGCAGCGTACGAAACAGCGTCAGCTCCTCGCGGCAGAGTCCCTGGCAGGCGTTCGCGGCGGCACAGATGGGACAGTGATTCTCGACGAGCAGGAAGCTGCCATCACGCTTGCGCGAGAACTCGGCCAGGTAGCCTTCCTCGCGGCGGATACGGGTGAGCGCGGCCACGCGTTCCCGGAGCGACGCGTCGCGATCCGGCAGACGCTTCCGGTACTCCCGCTCCTGCAGGCGCGTTCGCTCCGCGATGAGCTTGTCGACGCCTTCTTCTCCGAAGGCGCTGCGCAGGATCGAGAGCAGCTCCACCGTGAGATCCGCGTGCGCATCGGGGAACCAATCGTCCGCCTTCGGGGTGGGCCTCCAGACACGCAGCGGCCGCCCCGGACCGCGCCGCTGATCCTCGAACTCCACGAGCTCCTCCTCTGCAAGCTTGTAGAGGTGCTGGCGCACGGCCATCGCGGTCACTCCCAGGCGGCGCGCGACCATGGCAGCGGACTGGGGTCCCCGCGTCTTGAGCTGGAACAGGACTTTCTCTCGCGCCGACGCGCCGGCTTCGGGCCTCATGGGCGCTATCCTACCGGCACCCCCGACTTTCGCAAGCCGCAGCTTGAGTTACTCCAACCCCAGAGGGGCGTGCGAAGACTACGGCCTGAATTGCAGCGGTCGGGGCACGAGCCCCGCGGGCTCGGAGACGACCTTGTACGCAGCCTCGACCCACTCACAGATCAGGCGCCGCGTGTCTCTCGGGTCGATCATCTCCTCGATCTGAAACTTGGAGAGCGGCCCCAAGGGTCCACGGGCACTCTCGATGCGGGCCTCGATCTCTGCTCGTAGCGCATTCGGGTCCTCCGCCTCCGCCAGCTGACGCTTGTAGGCGGCCTCGATGCCCCCTTCCGGAGGGATACCGCCGACGTCCGCCGCCGGCCACGCCACGCGCATGGATACCCGAGAGACCGGCGTGGCGTAGTTGTTGCCGGCCACGCCGAAGCTCCGCCGCATGAGCACCGAGAAGATAGGTACGCGAACCTGCGCGAAGGCGATCATCCACTCGCCGCCCTTACGAATGGTCCCTGCGATCTCGTGCTCCAGCCCGACGGCGAAGCCGGGGTTGTCGACCAGATTGAGGACGGGCACATGGAAGAGGTCGCACAGGTCCAGGTGGCGCTTGAGCTTGTCACAGCCGTCCGCGGTGAGCGCGCCGCCATTCTCGTGTCTGCTGTCCGACGCGATCACCCCGAGCGGATGGCCATTGAAGCGGACAAAGCCCGTGATCTGATCGGTACCCCAGAGCGGCCCGATCTCGAAGAAAGAGTTGGCGTCGGCCATCAGGCCGATGGCCCGGCGCATGTCGAACGTCGTGGTTCGCTTTCGGGGAATGAGGGTTAGGAGCTCCTCCTCGAGGCGATCGAGTGGGTCGTTCGGGTTCGGTGAGAGCACCGGCGGCGGCTCGTAGACGCTCGAGGGCAGGTACGAGAGGAAGCGCTTGGTCATCTCCACCGCTTCTTCCTCAGTCTCCGCCAGGTTGTCCACCGAACCGTTCCTGCAGTGGATATGCCACCCGCCGAGGTCCTCCTTGGTGATGTCGTATCCCATCGCGTGACTCACGACGGGAGGGCCGGCGACGAAGAGCTGCGCGATGTCGCGGACCATGACCGAGAAGTGACCGAGCACGGCCTTCGCGGCACCGATGCCCACTACGCTGCCGAGCAACATGTTCACCACCGGCACCGTGAACAGCTGTTCGGTGTACTGGGAGCTGCCCAGGTGCCCGGGCAGGAAAGAGCCGCCGCCACCGGCAACGCGCGGCCGACCGGCCTTAATGGCTCCGCTGCTCTCCTTCGCGCCGCTCTCTCCCGCCTTCTTCTGTTGCGGCACCATGGCGGCCACGCTGCCGCCGCCCGACGAGCCGTCCAGCATTCTCACCGCGGGCGCCCGGAGCTCCAGCGAGAGCCGATCCAGGTACATGCTCTTCGCGCCGATGGCACCGTCCGCGTGACCGCCGCGGGACGTGAAGTCATCGGCGCAGACGATGGCCGTAAGACCGTCAATCTTGCCCCAGCCCCCGACGTGGTTGGCGGGCGTGAAGTCCACCGCGTTGCCGTCTTCGTCATAGGAGGCGAAGCCGGCGACGCTGCCCACTTCGCGGAAAGAGCCCTCGTCGAACAGCAGCGCGATGCGCTCCCGGCAGGTGAGCTTGCCTCGACTTCGCTGTCGGACTACCCCGGGGTCTTCGGAGCCGGGCGCCAGCCTCGCGTGTGCCAGGTTCTGGAGCTTGGCGACCTCTTCCAGAACTCCGGCCCAAGTCTCTTCGCCAGGTCGTGCTGGAACGTGCCTTCCTGTATCGCCCTCCGCGGGCGTGATGACTGCCACTACCTGCCCGGCCACGACGTTGTCCCCTTCCCGCACGGACTGCACGGCCGTCACGGTGCCGGAGCAAGCCGCCGTAACCGCCGTCTCCATCTTCATGGCGCTGATGATCAGGAGCGGATCGCCCGCTGCGACGGTGCCGCCTTCTCGCAAGCGCATCTCGATGACGGAGCCTGCGATAGGGCACTCCACGCCATGCTGCCCGTGGGCCACCGTGAGCTCCGGCAGCAGAGACCCGCTCGACGAACTCCCACCCGCGCCCGTGTTCACACCGACACTGCTCGCTTGCTGCTCGAGCAGGGCCAGGGCGTCGCTGTCGGAGGGCGAAGAGAGGTCGGCGGCCAGAATCTCCTGCTCCTCCGTGAGGAAGGACGTCCGCGCATCACCGGCGCAGAAACCGGGGTGCGAGAGGATGGCGCGCAGCTGGTGCAGATTCGTCGGCAGTCCGGCAATGTGGAACTCGGCGAGCGCCGCGAGCGTTCGGCCGACCGCGGAGGCAAAGGATGAGGCAGAGCTGGACGAACCGATCAGCTTCGCGAGCAGCGGGTCGAACTGGGGCGGCGGGCTGTAGCCCACGTAGCCACAGGCATCGACCCGCACCCCGGCTCCGGAGGGTTCTTTGTATGCGGTAATCGTGCCCGCGCCCTGTGCGACAATTCTGGCCTGTACGGCAAAACCAGGGGGTCACCAACGGCGTCCTGGTCGCCCAGTCCCAGCGACTCGAGCGACGCGCCGGATGCGACGTGGAACTGCGCCTCGACCAGATCGATGCCCGTCACCTGCTCGGTGACGGTGTGCTCCACCTGGATTCGCGGGTTGCACTCGATGAAGAAGTAGTCCCCGGTCTCCGGAGAGACGAGGAACTCGACGGTCCCCGCATTGACGTACCCGGCGGCCCGCACGAGCTTGATCGCGTCCGCGAGGATCCGTTCACGGAGACCACGGTCCAATCCGGGTGCGGGAGCGACTTCCACCACCTTCTGGTTGCGCAGCTGCACTGAACAGTCGCGTTCGTGGAGGTGGACCACACTTCCGTGCGCGTCCGCCAGGATCTGCACCTCGATGTGGCGCGGTCGAGCGATGAGCTTCTCGACGAAGACCGAGCTATCGCCGAACGCGGCCTCCGCTTCGCTTCTGCAGCGCTCGAACGCCTCGGCGAGCTGCGGAAGGTTCTCTACCACCCGTATGCCGCGGCCTCCACCGCCTGCAGACGCCTTCAGCATGACGGGGTAGCCGAGATCGTCCGCCCAGGCCGATGCTTCACTCGAAGATGTCAGGGCTTTAGCGCTTCCGGGAACAACGTGGATCTCGAGCGATTGCGCGAGCGCCCGCGCTCGGAGCTTGTCGCCGAACAGAGAGAGCGTCGCGGGGGGCGGACCGATGAAAGTGAGGCCTGCGGAGGCACACCGCTCGGCAAACTGGGCATTTTCGGCCAAGAAGCCGTAGCCCGGGTGAACACAGTCACATCCGCTCGCCACCGCAATCCGGACGAGCGCCTCGGCATCCAGGTAGGCGCGCACTGGGTCGGTCGTCGCTCCGGGTGCACTGATCTCATGCGACTCCGTCGTGAACCGGGTGTGGAGCGACAGGGAGTCGGCCGGCACGTACACGCCCACCGACTCGATCCCGAGTGTGGACGCGGCTTTCGCTATGCGTATGGCGATCTCGCCTCGGTTGCTGATGAAGACCCGTTTGTGCAGCGCCACCGTTCTGAGTGCCTCGGAGTCAAGCGTGAGCGGCGAGCTCGCTCGTCGAGTCGCCCGCGATCCGCGCATGGTACATGGTCCGCGGCTCCGTCATGTCCCACGGACAGGCTTGATGAAGCAAGCAGCGGTTGTCCCAGACGACCGCATCACCCTTGGACCAGGTATGGTGGTAGATCCGCGGCGCACGGCACGCGAAGTCGACGAGGCCCTGCAGCAACCGCTCGGATTCGTCTGGGTCCAGCCCCGGAATGCCGTACGCGTGGCGACCGATCAGCAGCGAAGGCTGTCGGGTCTCGGGGTGGATCTTCACGAGCGGCCGCAGCGGCGGGTCTTGATTGTGGAAGCCGTAGCCCCCGTAATCGCCGCCTTCCTTCGGCGTGTGCCCGATCTTCGCTTGGCTGTAGTAGAGCGAGTGGTACGCTTTTAGGTCGGCAATCCGAGCCCGCATCTCGTCGTCGAGCGCATCGTACGCGGCACGCATGTCTGCCCACCCGGTTTCCCCACCAGCCGACGGAACGACGTGGGCCGAGAAAACGGCTCCTTTGGCCTGGACGGGCATGTACGTGCTGTCGCAGTGCCAGCCCATGTTGCCCTTGAGCACTTTCATCATGTCGTCGCTTTCGTCATCGGGGCGAACGGTGCCGTCCGCCCGGACGTTGCTGATCGGCGCTAGATCGAACTCGAGCTCGCCGAATCGCTTCGCAAACACGACCTGCTCTTCCTTGGTGAGGTACTGAGCTGGGAAGAGCAGCAGCGCATACTCGAGCCACGTGTCATAGAGCCGAGCAAACGTGTCGTCGTCGAGCTGCGCCAGCTTCAAGCCGGTAACCACGGCCCCGAAGGTCGCGTCGAACGGCTCCACCTCGAAGGTCTTCCCAATGGTCATGTTTGTCCTCCCTCCGTCCACTGAGATTATGACACCACCACTCGTGATCTGCCGGACCGGCAGCCGTGGCAAGCGCCGCGCGCACTGAGCCGAAGGCGAGCGGAGGTGAGTGGCACGCGACCCCGACCGCTCGTGGGCCGGGACCCGCAAGGCTGGCGCTGGGGCCCCACAGGACTCAACTTGTCCCTCAGAAGCGACGAAATTAGCGGGTGGACCTGAAGCGAAAGGGGACCTGCATGCGCTCATCACTTCCACGCCTGCTCCTTCTCGTCCTGTGCATCGCCCTTCCCGTGCCCGCGAGCGCCGGGGGGGCGGAAGCGGCCAAGCTGACGAAAGAGGAGAAGATCATCTACACGATCGGGCTCTCCCTCGCCCAGGCCGTGCAGGAGCTCGAGCTGAGCGAGGCGGAGTTCCAGGTCCTGCTGGATGGTCTGTCGGACGCGGCGCTCGGCCGCGAGCCGAAGATCTCTCCCTCGATGTGGGCCCGCCGTATCGACGGCTTCCGAACCCAGCGCGTCGCCAGGGCCCGGGAGCGAACGCAAGCTGCCTCTGACGAGTTCCTGAGCCGGGCGCAGCAAGATTCAAGCGCGGTTCGCAAGCCGAGCGGGCTGATCTACACGGAGCTCGAGGCGGGGACCGGAACCCAGCCGAGTCAAAGCGACATGGTCCGCGTGCACTATCACGGCATCCGGGCCGACGGCAGCGTGTTCGACAGCACGCGGGATCGGTCCCCCGCCACGTTTGGGCTCGACGCCGTGATTCCGTGCTGGACGGAAGGTCTGCAGATGATGAAGGTGGGCGGGCGGAGCCAGCTCGTCTGCCCGTCGGAGATCGCCTACGGTGAGAAAGGGGTTAGGGGCTCGATCAAGCCGGGAGCGGTGCTGAGCTTCCAGGTAGAGCTGCTCGAGATCGTTCAGTAGCGAGGATCCGGCGGAGCCGCACCCGCAGTGCGGCTCTCGCGAGCGGCACCGGCGACCGCCCACGCGAGCGCCGCCAGCCCGACAGCTGTTGCGGCCAGACCTTGCAGGGGCCTGCCCAGCAGCAGCCAGCCGACGCCAAGCAGAAGGCCATAGATGCCCAGGGTCGCGCTCCCCACCGCGAGCCAGGGACGCCAGCCCAGCGTCGCAGGCTCCCGGCCGCTCGTTCGAGCCACCGGCGTCCACCAGCCCGGGGGATGCACACGCTCGAAGAATTTACGCAGCCGGTCCCCGCCGAGATCGAGACCAGGAACTTCCAGGCACCCGAGATAGAGGGCATGGCATAGGTCGCCAACGCGCCAACGGCGGCCAGGCCCACGATGCTCACCCGAGCCACGGCGACGAGCGTGCGTTCATCTGCTTCGGGCCGCACGAAGCGCTTCCACACATCGTTCGTCAGGTACGAAGCCCCCCAGTTGAGCTGGGTATCCACCGTCGACATGAACGCGGCCAACATGGCCGCCAGCATCACGCCGCGCAGACCGGCGGGAAGATTGTCCAGCAGCGCACGCACGTAGCCGGACTCCGGATCCGCGAGCCCAGGATACGCCAGGTGGGCGACCAGGCCGACGACGATCCAGGGCCACGGGCGCAGCACGAAGTGAGCCACTGCGAACCAGATGGCCGCGAGTCGCGCGTGACGCTCGTCGCGGCAGGCAAGCAGACGCTGTGCGGTGTAGCCGCTGCCCTCGGTATTTCCCGTCGACCAGCTCATGCACCCGACGTAGATCACGAAGGCCCAGAACGCCTCGCGCTGCTCCGGAATCAGCGCGAGCGTGCGCGCTGCCGACTCCGGTCCTAGTGTGACCCGCAGATCGTCGAGCAGCTGCGGGAGCCCGCCGGCACCGGCTACGGCCATGAAGGCGAGCACGATAGAGCCCGCCATCGCCAGCACGAACTGCAGGGCGTCCGTAAACACCACGCCCCAGAGACCGGAGAGCAGCGTGTAGCCCACGGTCAACCCGAAGAGCCCCGCAAGCAGCCAGCCGCTGGAGGACGCGTCGAGTCCAAGGGCGAGCTGGAGCACCTTGAGCATCGCGAGGTTGACCCAACCGATCACGATCGCGTTGCGCAGGACACCGAAGTAGAGCGCGCGAAAGAGCCGCAGTCCAGCAGCGGGCGCTCCGGCGTAGCGCAGCTCGACGAGCTCGTTGTCCGTCAGCACGCCACTTCGGCGCCACAGGTGCGCGATCAGGAAGGCGGCGAGCATCGCGGGCAGCACGTCCGCCCACCAGAACCAGTTCCCGGAGATACCCTCCGTGACCACCAGACCCGCAATCGCGAGCGGCGTGTCCGCGGCGAACGTGGTCGCCACCAGCGAGGTACCCGCGATCCACCAGGGCAGCGATCGCCCCGCCACGAAGAACTCCGTGATGTTCGCTCCCGCCCTGCGCGCGTGCCGTGCCCCCCACGCCAGGGCGAGCACCAGGTATGCGGCTATGAGCGCGACGTCGATGGGCTCTAGCACATTGCGGCGGAGGTCTTGACGCGGCGGAGGTCCCGCCCGGGAGGAGTGTCAGTCCGAACGCGGTTGCACGGGTAGCTCCAGCGTGGCAATGCAGCCGCCTGACGGAGCCCCACAGATCTGAAGCCTGCCCCTGTGGGCGTGTGCGATGCGCTTGGCCAGTGCGAGGCCAAGCCCGAGGGCGCCCGGCCGCGTCGTGAAGAAGGGAGCAAAGACCCGTTCGTGGAGCTCGGGCGCAATACCGGCACCCTCATCCAGGATCTGGAAGCGTACCGCGTGGGCCGTCGCGAGCTTCTCGACCAAGAGCTCGACCGCAGTCCCGCTCGCGCTCGCTTTGAGCGCGTTGTCGAGCAGGGCGGACAGCGCGCGCGGCAGTAACGCCGCGTCGCCGAATACGCTCGGCAGCCCGGGCTCCAGGGAGACGACGAGCCTCACGCCACGCAGCTCGGCAACACCTCGAAGAGGCGTAAGCGCCTGCTCGACAATCTCGGCGACGGGAACCTCGCGGGCTTTCAGCGTGCCCCGCGAGAGGTCGAACATGCCCTGTACCACGCTCGCAATGCGGCGGCCGAGCGCGTACAGACGCTGGTCCTCGGAGTCCGGCGGCTGGCTCCCCTCGATGCGCATCTGGAGTCGACCCATGAGTGCAGCGAGGGGGTTGTTGATCGCATCCGCGACGTCGCTCGCGAGCTCCGTCTGGGTGGCCAGGCGCTCCATCTCGATCAGCTCTCGATGGGACTCGCGCAGGTCCCAGCCCGTCGGGTCTAGCGGCTGCCCGAGCTTCCCCCCCACACCATCGACGTCTGTCACGGCAGGCGTGCCGCGACTCCGGAACGCGCCCACAAGCCGCGTTCCAATCGTGCGCCTTTCCATCCAGACTCCCCTGGGGGGGAGAGTGTCCCCTCGTCGGGGGAGAGTGTCCCCTCGTCGGGGGAGAGTGTCCCCTCGTCGGGGGAGAGTGTCCCCTCGTCGGGGGAGAGTGTCCCCTCGTCGGGGGAGAGTGTCCCCTCGTCGGGGGAGAGTGTCCCCTCGTCGGGGGAGACGAGTGCGTCGGGGGAGACAATCCGTCGGGGGAGAGTGCGGGGGAGAGTGGTGGACGATAGCAACAATCCGGCCGGAGTGGAGGGGACGCCCCCTCATCCGTCGCGCATACGCTGTGGTAGGCTCCGGCGGTCCATCGAGGCGGGAGGAGAGCCCGTGAAGCCGCTCAAGTTCATCGTCTGGTCCGACTACCTCTGACCCTGGTGCCACAACGCGGCGGTGCGCCTGCGTGGGATCCAGCAGGAGTTCGGGGACCAGGTGGAGTTCGAGTGGCGCAGCTTTCTGCTGCGTCCCCATCCCGATGAGAAGCGCGACCTAGAGCGCTTCCGCACGTACACCCAGTCATGGCTGCGCCCGGCTTCGGACGAGGACAGCGCCGAGTTCAATGTCTGGAGCAGCGACGAGGGCCCGCCCAGCCACAGCGTGCCGCCGCACCTCGTAGCCAAGGCTGCCGCGCGTCTAGGACCCGACGCCTTCGAGGAGATCCACGAGCGGCTCCTGAGTGCCTACTTCGTAGACAACCGCGACATCACCAACCCGGAGACGCTCCGTTCCATCTGGAAGGACGCGGGGCTCCCGGAAAGAGAGCTGGGCCGTGCCGAAGACCCCGACCTGCTGAAGGAGGTCATCGACCAGCACAACGAGGCGATCTCCCTCGGGGTGACCGGGGTGCCGGCGGTGCAGCTCGAAGGACAACCCGCCGCCATCACCGGTGCCCACCCCCGCGAGCTCTACCGGCGCTGGATCCAGAAGACCCTCGAGCGCTAGAAGTAGGATCTCCCCTGCAAGCCCCGCGACCGCGGGCCGCGCAACGAAGGCCTAAGGCCCTGAGCGGAGGCGGGTGGCCGCTCCACCGGCGCGGAAGTCGGAACTTGGGGACGGTCCTTATCTGCGCGTCCCGCCTACGCGGGACTTGCAGGCAAGATGCAAGCGCCGCGAACGCGGCGCGCGCAGCGAAGGCCGAAGGCCTGAGCGGAGGCGGGTGGCGCGCGACCGCTCGCGCGCCGGGTCCCGCAAGTCAGAGCGTCCGCAGCACGCCCTGGCCACGCCCGGGATCGATGAACAGTACCGTGCCCTGAAGGAAGTCTGCGCCGAGCAGATTGAACTCCCCGAAGTCGACGACAAAATTCCGGCGCTCGACGTGTCCCAGGGTGAGCGAGTCGAGCACGACGCTCTTGACATATGCCAGCTCTGCACGCGACGCGTCGAGCCGAGTCGAGGCCCGACCGTACACCGGTCGTTCGAAGCCGCCGTCCGGTTGCACGGTGGTGGGCACCGCTCCGCTGTCGATCACGAAGCGGGCGGCCCGGCCCTCGATCGACAGCTCGGCGACGAAGGTACCGTCGAGGTCGAGCACGCCAAAGATCGTGTCCCTGGCCCCCGACGGTCGGCCCGCCGCAAAGGCCTCGAGCGAGCCGCCGATCCGTAGCACGTCGTTGACGAAGTCGATCTCGAAGGGGGTCTGACTGAGCACGTTCATCCCGATGATCCCCGAGATCTCGCGGCCCAGGGCCGCGTGGAGGTGCGAGGTGTCGAGCACGATCGCTTCGAAGTCCGTGTAGATCCAGGAGCCGATCGAGAGCTCGTCAACGCGCACCAGCGGTCGAACGCCGAACGACGCGTTGATTGCGGTCAGAACCGGCCGCGCGGTCTCGCCGAGTCCGGCTCGCTCCGCTGCAGCCGGAGCGACGACGGTGTCCCCGGCCCCCGTATCGAGCAGAAACAGCTCCTTGGCAGGGCCGAGCCGAACTTCGACCATGCGATGGGCGCGAGAGCCTGGCGGCGACCAGAGGGGAACCGCGACCCCGGCGGCGGAAGACAACTCGAGCGTCGGCGTCGTCTGGGCGCCAATGGAGGTCAGGCGCACCACCCCGAGCAGGACCGCGGCCAGTACCAGCCAGCAAGCGATCGACGTGAGCACGCTCTGCCCCTCGCACCCCTTGGTCGGCTGCCGTTCATCCATATTCCTCGTATCGACCAAACACCTACTTAAACTCCCGGCTCAATCTTCCGAAGTGTTCCGTATGGGGAGGGACTCTTTCGGGCCGGTGAGCCTCGTCGCGATCTCGTGGCTCGTGCTCACGGCAGCGCCGGTGTGGGCTGAGGAGCGCATCTGGCTCGACATCGAGTTCCCCGCCGACGAGGAGCGCGTGACGGAGCTGATCCCCTTGCTCGAGGTGAGGGGACGTGCGGTTGCGGGTCCGGTCACTCCCTACGATCTGGTCATCGCCCTGGACCTCTCCGCGAGCACGCTGCTCCCCGCCGGCCACGACATCGATGGAGACGGCATCGTCGGCCAGCTGCGCAAGGGGGCATTTCGGATGGGTCGCCAGCGTCCCAAGAAGTGGACGACCGACCCCGGTGACACGATCGCGCGGGCGGAGCTGCTCGCAGCCCGTCGCCTGCTCCGGCGACTCGACGAACGCTGGACGCAGGTCTCGCTGGTCACCTTCGCAGGGACCTCCCGCGTACGTGCTCGGCTTGGGAACCCCGAGGACGCGCTCATGGCCCTGGACCGCGTGAAGGTCACGCGCAGCTTGAGTGGGACAAACATCTCGTCTGCTATCCGCGTCGGGATCCGAGCGCTGCGCAACAGCCCGCCGGACCGCGAACGCATCCTCGTGATCCTCTCGGACGGCTATCCGACGGCACCCGCGCCCGAGTTCCACGCCCGAAATGCGGCGCTGCGCGCGGCCAAGCGCGCGGCAGAGCTGGGGATTCGCATCTACACCTTCGCGCTCGGAGACGGCGGGCTGGAGCGGCCCGACGTGCTGGAGCAGCTGGCAACCAGCACCGGTGGCAAGTTCTTCGAGGTCCGGGATCCGGGGGAGATCGTCCGGCACCTGCCGCGGCTCGACGTGGCCCTACTCGCAAATGTGAAGCTCACGAATCGGACCAACGGAGCCGAGGGCCGCGCCGTGCGCGTGTTCGGCGATGGCTCGTTTGACGGCTACGTGCGTCTTCAGACCGGCAAGAACGCGCTCGTCGTCGAGGCGAGCGCGCCGGATGGCGAGCAGTTTCGCGTTGAGCGCACGGTCTACTACCAGGCTCCGACCAGCACCACCCTCGGCGACCTCAAGCGAGCGACCGAGCTCAGCGAAGCCCTCCGCGCCCGCACCACCGAAACCGAGCTCGCCGCCCGAGCGGGAACCCGATCCCTGTACCGCACCCTCGAAATCGAGCTCGACGCCCCCTCACCCGAGGTCGCAGCGCAATAGAGAGGACCGAGCGCTCACATGTCGCGAGCGGACTCCGGGAAGACTCCGAGGTAGGCGAGGCAGGTGTGGGTGAGCTCTGTCGTGATCTCGCGCTCGCTCCAGACGCGGCTCGATACCTCTACGTGATCGTCGAAGAGGACGCGGTGCATGAGGACGCTCGTAATCAGGCGGCCCACGAACTCGGCCGCGTTGGCCGGCTCTGGGTGCAGGAACTCGCGGCGGCGCGCGATCATGAGGGCCACGAAGCCCTCGTTGAGCTGCCGAAAGTAGCGCTGGGTGCGCGCCGCGAAGCCGCGGTCGTGGGCCATGCGTAGAGTGAAGGCCTTGAGCAATCCCACGCGCTCGCTGTAGATCTGGACCCGGAACGCGATGATGTCCTCCACGATCTCCGATACGCTCGCCTGGCCCCAGCGCTGCGGATCGAGCATCTCCTCCGCGGTCGCCTCCGCCTCGGACACGAAGCGCTCATGCAGGGCGCTCAGCAGCCCGTCCTTGTCGCGAAAGCGCGAGTAAAACGCGCCCACCGAAGAATCGGCTCGCTGGGCGATGTCGGCGACGCCGACGTCCTCCCAACCCTTCTCGGCCAGCAACGCCTCGGCCGCGTCCAGAAGGCGATCGAGGGTGGCGCGACTCCGCGCCTGGTGTGTGGGACGGATCCACTCGAGCTGCGGTGCTACGGTCAATTCGCTCTCCAAACACGAACGGGAATTCTGATTCGGATTTTCGCAAACCCGATTCCAATGTCAAGAGAAACGAGCGCATATCGACTGCAAGCACCGCGAAGCGGCGCGCGCAGCGAGCCGTAGGCGAGCGTAGGCGCGCCGCTTCGCGGCCGCCCGCGCCGGATTTAGCGCGGGGAGGAAGGTAGCCGGATGTCTTCTACGAGCTGCTGGACCTCGGCGGGAGGTGGGGGGGTCAGGCCACTCACGACCAGGGTCACGGCGAAGTTGAGGAGCATTCCGACCGTCCCGATCCCCTCCGGGCTGATTCCCAGCAGCCACTCCGCCGGCCCGGCTTCCGGCCGTGCGGTGAAGTACACGATATAGGCCCCGGTGAAGCCGATCCCCGAGAGCATGCCAGAGATCGCACCCTCCTTGGTCACCCGCTTGCTGAACACGCCGAGCACCAAGATCGGGAAGAAGCTCGAGGCGGCCAGCCCGAAGGCGTAAGCGACTACCTGGGCCACAAAGCCGGGCGGATTGATGCCGAAGTAGCCCGCCACGAGTACGGCAGCGCCCGCGGCCACGCGGGCCAGCAACAGCTCCCGCCTGTCACTCATGCCGGGAGTAAAGATGGATTTGAACAGGTCGTGCGAGATCGAAGAGGAGATCACGAGCAGCAGACCCGCCGCCGTCGACAGGGCCGCAGCCAGACCGCCGGCGGCCACGAGGGCAACGACCCAGGCAGGCAGCTGTGCAATCTCCGGGTTTGCCAGCACGATGATGTCGCGGTCCACGTGAAGCTCGTTGGTGGCGGCGTCGGGTGCATAGCTGATCACGCCGTCCCCATCCCTGTCTTCGAAGCGGATCAGCCCGGTCTTCTCCCAGTTCGAGAACCAGACCGGCGCCTCGGCGTACGCAGTCCCGTGCAGCGTCTGGATCATGTTCGCCCGCGCAAACGTCGCCACGGCCGGCGCCGTGGTGTAGAGCAGGCCGATGAAAATGAGCGCCCACATCACGCTCCAGCGCGCGGCGCGCGCGCTCTGCACCGTGTAGAAGCGAATCAACACGTGGGGCAAGCCGGCGGTTCCGGCCATGAGCGCTAGCGTGATCGCGAACACGTCGAGCATGCCCTTCTTTCCCGCAACGAAGGCGGCCGTGTACTCGGGGAAGCCGAGATCTCGATGGATCTGATCGATCGTCTCGAGCAGGTAGATTCCCGCGTTGGGGCCGCTCGAAACCGTCGAGCCGAAGCCGAGCTGCGGGATCGGGTTTCCCGTCATGGCCATGGAGATGGCGCCTGCGGGAATCAGGTAGGCAATGATGAGCACGGTATACTGCGCGACTTGGGTGTACGTAATGCCGCGCATGCCGCCGAGCGTCGCGTACAGGAAGACGAGCGCCATCCCGATCACGACGCCGGTGTCGACGGGAACCTCGAGAAAGCGCGAGAAGACGATCCCGACGCCGCGCATCTGACCGGCGACATAAGTAAACGACACGAAGATCGCGCAGCCCACAGAGACCACGCGCGCGAACTGCGAGTAGTACCGCTCACCGACGAACTCCGGCACCGTGTACTTGCCGTATTTCCGGAGATAGGGAGCGAGCAGCAAGGCGAGCAGCACGTAGCCGCCCGTCCAGCCCATGAGGTAGATCGTTCCTGTGTACCCCATGAAAGAAATGAGCCCCGCCATCGAAATGAACGAGGCAGCGCTCATCCAGTCGGCGCCCGTCGCCATCCCGTTGGCCACGGCGGACACGCCCTGCCCCGCCACGTAGAAGTCCGAGGTCGAGCGCACGCGGCTCCAGATGGCGATGCTGATGTAGAGCGCGAAGCTGAGCCCGATGATCAGGTAGGTCCAGCTCTGGATCCCCATGCGAGAGCCTCAGTCGACGTTGTAGCGACGATCGATCCGGTCCATTTGGCGTGCGTACACCAGGATGAGCACGATGAAGATGTAGATCGAGCCCTGCTGTGCGAACCAGAAGCCGAGCGGGAAGCCGCCGAGCGAGAGGTTGTTCAGGGGCTCCACGAAGAAGATCCCCAGGCCAAAAGAAGACACGAACCAGATGCTGAGCAGGGCGACCAGGAGCCTGACGTTTGCGCGCCAGTACCCTCTGGGGTCGCTTCTGGGCGCTCCCACTACCTGAGTCCGAAGTCCCAGCCGTCTCCGATCTTGTAAGACTTCAGAATACGGCGCGCCGTGGTGGTGATGTGTACCTCGTCGGCCCCGTCGTAGATGCGCGCGAAACGCGCGTGACGGTACATGCTCTCCAGCGGCGTGTCCTCCGACACTCCCTTTGCGCCGAAGACCTGAATTGCGCGGTCGATCACGTTGTGCAGCATCTGTGCGCCGACCACCTTGATCATCCCGATCTCGATTCTGGCCTCGTCTCCCTGGTCGATCTTGTGCGCCGCATTCAGCGTCAGCATGCGACTGGCTTGGATCTCACACAAGCTGTCGAACACGAACTTCTGGATCTGCTGGTGCTCGCCCAGCGTCTTGCCGAAGGCCACGCGTTCGTTCGCCCGATCGCACATCAGGTCGTAAGCGCGCTGCGCCTGGCCGAGCCAGCGCATGCAGTGGAAGATCCGGCCGGGCCCCAGGCGCTTCTGCGCGATCTTGAAGCCCGCACCGCGCGGTCCGAGCAGGTTCCCATACGGAACGCGCACGTTGTCGTATTCGACCTCGCAGTGGCCGCCGCTCATGCCCATGACCCGAACGTCGCGAATGATGTTGTAGCCGGGCGTGTCGGTCGGCACGATGATCATGCTGAACGCGTCGTGCGCGGGCGCGTCGAGCTCCGTACGCAGCATCACCGTGGTGTAGGCCGCGCGATCGGCCCCGCTCGTGAACCACTTGCGGCCGTTGATCACCCACTCGTCGCCCTCGAGCAGCGCCGTGGTCTTGAGCTGCGTGGGGTCAGAGCTCGCGACGTCCGGCTCGGTCATTCCGAAGCTCGGGAAGACCTCTCCATCCACCAGCCGCTTCAAGTACTTGTCGCGCCACTCGTCGGAGGCATACAGGTGGAGCATGATCGAGTCCTGCAGGGAGTGCGTCCCCAGGGCGACCGTGGCGAGGCTCGAGCGGCCGACCACCTCGTTCACGTAGACGTAGTCGAGAAACGGGAGGCCCTGGCCACCGATCTCTTTCGGATGGCCCAGCGCCCAGAGTCCCTCCTCCTTGGCCTCCTGCATGAGTCGGCGCATGACCTTGTCCGACTCGGGGCTGCCACGCTCCGCGAAGAGATGCTCGACCGGGTAGACGCGCTGCTCGATGAACTCCGTGACCTGCTTGCGAATCGGCAGCATGTGCGCCGGAACCTGGAAGCTCATGAATCGACTCCTCACCTTGTGGGGCTGGCCCAGCCTAGACTCCACTGCCCATCAGGGGCAAGCCGCAGCCTTTTTCGCTACCAAGCTCCCGCATGTGGCGGCCCGGGAACAAGCTTGTTCACCCCTTCAACCCTGAGCTCGGCACCGGACTGGTCGTGGAGGTGTCGGGGCGTTTCCTCAAGGTCTACTTCCCTGCGGTCGAGCGGGAGATCACCCTGGCTGGGGAGGGAGCGGGCCTCGAGCCGCTGATACTTCCTCCGGGCGCGCTGGCCCGCATCCTCGAGAGCGACGAAGAGGTCGAGATCGCGGCGTGGGACGGGAATGCGTACACGACGAGCGACGGTCGCATCATTCTGGATGCGGAGCTCTGGCCGGTCGACACCTCCAACTCGCCGTTGGAGCGTCTCGCCCAGCTGCGCCTGGATCGCCTGGGGGCGGTGCGAAACCGGCTCGAGGGACTCCGGCTGATCCAGATGCGCGAGGCCGGAGGGCTCGGGAGTCTGCTCGGGGGCCGGATCGAGCTGTTCCCGCACCAGCTTCACACTGCGCTCGTGGCGCTGGGGCAGGACCCGGTGCGCTGGCTGCTCGCGGACGAAGTCGGGCTTGGCAAGACGGTGGTCGCCAGCTTGATCCTCTCCTCACTCGTCCGAACCGGGCGCGCGCAGCGCGCGCTCGTGATCGCGCCCGAAACGCTCACGGTGCAGTGGCTGGGCGAGCTCTACCGCAAGTTCCACCAGGTCTTCGTGCTGCTCGACCCCGAGCGGATCGAGAGTGTCACGCGGGACTACGAGGAGGACGCGAACGCATTCGACGTTCACCCCTTCGGGGTGATCTCCGCGGACCTCCTCGTCTCCGACCCTGAGCTCGCGGCGCAGGCCCACAAGGTGGATCTCGATCTCGTGGTGGTGGACGAGGCGCACCGCCTGGCGATCCCCGAGATCGAGGCTGTAGTAGGTCCGCTCGTCAAGCGCGCCCGGCACGCCCTGCTGCTGACGGCGACGCCGCTCGCGGCCGACCGCAGGGGTTTCTACCGGCTGCTCGCACTCCTGCGACCCGAACGCTTCGGCTCTTTCGAGGAGTTCGAGCAGATGCTCGTATCCGGCGAAGCCGCGTTTCCCTGCACGAGCGCCGTCAGGCGCGAGGACCTGGGCGCCTGGCCCCCCCGTCGAGCTCTAGGCATCGACCTGCCCGCCACGCGAAAGGAGCCGAAGAACGATCCGCGCGCGGCCTGGATCGCGGCCGAGACCCGAAGCTGGCTCGAGGAGCGCGAAAAGGTGCTCGTCTTCGTTCACGAGACAAAGACGCTCGAGAAGCTGAAGAAGTTCCTCGAGGCCGAGACGCGCACGCACGTATCGGTGTTCCACCGGGGTCTGAGCACGGCCCAGCGCGACATCGAGGTCGCGCGCTTTCGCGAGTCGACCACGCCCCTGCTCCTGGTCTCCGAGGCGGCCACGGAGGGACGCAACTTCCAGTTCTGCGATCGGATGATCCACTACGACCTGCCCACCAATCCCGTACTGCTCGAGCAGCGCATCGGGAGGCTCGACCGCATTGGGCGCAGCAAGGATGTCGAGATTGTCTACTTCCGCTGCGAGCGAGCGAGACCCGACGTGGCGCGCCTGTTCGAACGTCTGGACCTGTTTGAGCGGCCCTCGGCGGGCCTGGACGCCGCTCTGGCACCCGTCACGGCTGCGATAGAGGATGCGGCCCAGCCGAGGAAGTCCCTGGATATCGACGCGCTCGTCGCGCGTGTGGAGGCGGAACGCGAGGTCTCGCTCGACGTGCCCCGCGTGTTCTACAACGACGCGTACGACGTTTCGCAGGAAGAGAAGATCCTGGCGCTCGTGCCCGAAGACCTGGAGCAGCGCACACGCCGCTTCTGTCTCGGCGCGGCCAATAACCTCGGCATGAAAATCGTCGAGAAGGGCGGCGAGGCGCTCTACTACCTGGAGCTCGGCGCCTCTCTGACGGTCGAGTCCCTACCGGGCGTTCCCGAAGGGTCGCGCTGGCTCGGGACCTTCGATCGCCCCGAGGCGGTGGACAAGGAGGAGCTCGATTTCTACGCAAGCGGTCATCCCTTGATCGAAGGCCTGCTCCTCGAGCTGGAGGACGGCCCGCGAGGCCGAGCCGCGCTGTGCGAGCTTCCCGACGGAGAGGAGACCGGGGCTGGACTGCTCCTGGTGTTCCGCGACGGGCCCGAGTGGAGCGCCGTCGTCGTCGACGACTCGGGGAAGCTGCGCCCGGAGCTGGCGACGAAGCTCATCGCAGGATTGGGCGAGGCCAGGCCGGTCGATCCCCAGGAGTGGAACCTGGACTCGGGCTGGGCCGAGACGATCCGCGACCTGGGCGAGCGAGCCATCCGTAGCTTTGACGACACCGCGTCCGAGCTCGAGCTCGCGCTCTTCTTCCGCTGGATTCCGGCCTAGTTGTGGTGCCCCAGGACGTTGTTTACACCTGAGGGCTCTCTGAGAAGATGGGGTTGTTCGACGACCTCAGACTTCAAGGAGAACCCCCAGGTGCGACTTCATCCTAACGCGAAGCTGACTCCGTGGGCTCGCCATCGTTTGGCGCAGCGAGTTCGAGAGCAGGGTTGGCCGCTGGCTCGTGCCGCTCGAGAAGCCGGTGTGAGCCGCCCGACGGCCTACAAATGGTTGAACCGGTTCGACTCCGAAGGCCAGGTCGGATTGCAGGACCGGTTCTCTCGTCCGCACCGAATCCCGAAACGGACGCCGCTCAAGGCGATTCGCCGCATGGAGCGGCTGCGGCGGCGTCGGAAGACCGCGTGGGAGATCGCGCTGGAGACCGGGATCCCGGCATCGACGGTCTCGCGGCATCTCAAGCAGCAGGGCCTGGGCCGGATTTGGCGGCTGGAGGAGGAGCTCGATCCGCCGCAGCGCTACGAGCATGCCGCTCCTGGAGATCTGTTCCACATCGATGCCAAGCGCTTCGCGCGGATCGAGGGGGTCGGACACGCGATTCACGGCGATCGCAGTCGCAAGAAGCGAGGAGTGGGCTGGGAGGTGGCGTTCGTCTGCGTCGATGACCATACGCGCCTGGCCTACGCCGAGGTGCTGCCCGCCGAGAACGCAAAGTACGCCGTGGCGTTCTTTCGTCGAGCGTTGCGCTGGTTCGGGCGACTCGGGATCCGCTGCCAGCGCCTGCTCACGGACAACGCCAAGTGCTATGCGGAGGCCAAGGCCTTCCGCACGCTATGCGAGGAAGAAGGCATCCTGCAGAGCTTCACCCGTCCCTACACGCCCAAGACCAACGGCAAGGCGGAGCGCTTCATCCAGACGCTCAAGCGACGCTGGGCCTATCGCCAACCGTTCCGGACCTCCGCGATCCGGGCCGCCTCGCTTCCCGCCTGGCTCAAGCACTACAATCATCACCGACCCCATCGAAGCCTGGGAAAGAAACCGCCCATGGCAAGACTCAGACAGACCCGCCAACAACGTGCTTAGGTCCCACACCTAGTCCCCCTCCACGGCCAGCTGACGCAGGCGTTCGGTGGCGATGGCGGAGACTGCTGCCTGCAGGTTGTAGCAAGGAATGAAGCCGGCCATCGGGATTCGGATCGTGGCGTGACAACGTTCCAGGATCTCTGGGGCGATCCCGCCGTTCTCGCCGCCCACGACGAAGAGACGTGGACCGCAGAGATCGAGCTCCCAGGGCGTGTGCTCCCCCGCCTCGTCGATGGCGTAGATCCCGTGGCCGGCGTCAGCGGCACCCGCGAGGATGTCCCAGGGTGGGGCCCAGTGCACGGGCATGAACTTGTCAGCGCGCATCGAGGCGCGCAGAGCCGCCTTGCGGCCCTCGCCGTCGAACTTCGCGTCTACGACGATCCCCTCGGCACCGGACACCTCCACGGTGCGCACGACCATGCCCACGTTGCCCGGGTAAGCCACGCCTACCAGGAGCCAGCATGCGCCCCCAGCGGCAATCATCTCGTCGATCCCAGCCGCGGGATCGCGTCCAACGAGCGCCAGGACGTCGACCGCCCCGCTGACACTGAGTCGTGTTAGTGCCCGGCGGCTCGTCGTTCGCACCGGGATACCGAGGCGCTCCGCCCGCTGCAGCACGCCTTTGACGTCGACCTCCGAGGAGTCCCGCGCCACGAGAATCAACCGCACCGCGGCGCCGGCCTGCATGGCCTCCACGATAGACGCCGCCCCGGAGATCTGGTAAACGCGCGATTCCATGGCGAGAGGGTAGTGTCCGGCCGCGAGGGCCGTCTCGCAAGCGCAGCTCCCGAGCGCTTGCAAGTTGCCAGCCTACTAACGAGTCGGAGATCGGGACCCGGCTCTCAGTAATCCGCCTTCACCCCCACGAAGCCTACGATTCCCGGGCTCTGGAAGCCATGGGGATCGTCGTATTCCTCGTCGAACAGGTTGTCGATCCGACCGAAGGCCCGCCAGCGCGGCGAGAGCTGATAGGTGGCAGCCAGGTCGGTCACGGTGTAGCCGCCGAGTGAGATGCGGCTAAAGGGAAAGACCGCAGCGAAGTCCTTCCTGTGGCCCGTGTACACGACACTGAGGCTCATGGTCGCACTTTCCGTCGGCCGGGCCTCCGCCACAAAGCTCAGCTTGTGGGACGGGCGCCGCAGCAGATCCTGGCCGGTGTCGCGATCCTCCGCCATGGTATAGGTGTGGTCGAGCCGTAGGGTCAGTCGATCCTGCAGGCTGACCGACACGAAGGACTCGAAGCCGTCCGTCTTGGCGCGCCCGACGTTCCTGACGGTGAAGAGAGAGAAGTTCGGATCGAATACGAAGTTAATCAGGTTCCGGATCCGATTGTTGAAGTAGGTCGACCCCAGACGGACGCGGCCGTCCCAGAGCGGCTGCTCCACGCCGACCGCCCAGCCTCGGCTCTTCTCGGCGTCGAGATCAGGATTTCCGCGAAAGAAGAATGACTGGTCGAACATGTCGGAGAGCGATGGGGCCTTGAACGCGGTGCCGATGCTGCCACGGAGTTTCGTGCCGGTCTCGGGATGAACGTAGGCAACGGCCACTCGATAGGTCAGCTCCGAGCCGAACTCGTCGTGATGGTCGAGGCGTAGCCCGAGCGTCCCGAACAGCCGATCGTCCAGCGCGAACTGCTCCTGCAAGAAGAGGGCACTCGTCCGGTTGCTGGCGTGGGTCTGCCTGGTGTCCATGGTGTCGCGCTCCGTCTCGCCTCCCAGCGTGAACACGTGATCGCGAGCCACGGTGAAGTCGTGCTTCCAGTCGAGCTTCAGTCTCTGTCCATCGTGGGTGGTCTCGCTGAACGGATCGTCGTTGTCCTTGCGGTCGTGGTCCGTATAGGAGACCCCGAAGGTCTGCGTCCAGAATCCATCCAGTAGCTCCAGCTCGCCCTCGCTGCGGACGAACAGCTGGCGCGTCGAGGCGCGGCTGTCGAGATCCTCACCGAACGAATCGAGCTCGTTGTCCGTGTCGATGAAACGGCCGACCACGCTGAGGTCGAGTACGGGGGCCGGGTGAAAGCCGACTCGCCAGGAGGTCGTGCGGTTGTCGTAGCCATCATCTTCGCTCCCACCGAAGTCCTCGGCCCAGGCCGTGGTACCGCGGGTGTGAAGGCTCGAGAAGCCGAGCGAGTAGTCGAAGAGGGAGCTGCTCCCGCGCAGTCCCGCCGCGTACTGCACCGTGTTGTACCCCCCTACCTCTGCCCACGACGAGAGCGCCGGAGTGCCTCGCCCCTTGCGCAGGATGACGTTGATCACGCCGCCCACGGCTTCGGAGCCGTACAGCGTGCTCGACGGACCGCGCACGATCTCGATACGTTCGACGTCCGCCATGAGCAGGTGCGCGATGTCGAACACGTTCCCGGGCGTGCTCGGGTCGGAGATCTCGATCCCGTCGAGCAGTACGAGCGTATGGTCCGACTCCGTGCCGTGCGTGAAGACAGAGGTCTGCTTGCCCTGAGGGCCCGCCTGCACGACGTGCATGCCGGGCACGGTGCGCAGCAGCTCGGGCAGCGTCCGCAGCTGTCTGCGCTCGATCTCTTCGCGGCCGATGACGGTGACCAGACCCGCGACCTGCTCGATCGGGATCTCCATCCGCCGCGTGATGGACACGACGGGAGGCGGGTCCTCCTGAGCGGGCTGCTGGGCTTGAGCGAGCCAGGGCCCGCAGACTACGGCGGCCAGGCAGATGAGGGGAAGGCAGGCGGGCCGAGGCCCGGTGGGCGTTGCGCGCATTCTCGGTTCCTCCGTCTCGGTGTTGGGTTGCGGAACAGTCACCGAAACGGAAGATCCGCCCCTACGAGATGCCCCGTCTCGCGGGTAGGTGACGCGCGACGGCAGGTCTCCTGGCTCGCGGGTCGCGGCCCTCGCCCCACCTTCCCGGATCTCCAGTGGTGTGTTGGAGCGAGGGCTCACCGCCTACAGTTGCGGGGACAGCCACGGCCTTGGCCGGCTTTCGACCGGCCGCACCGTGTTCCCTTTCAATCCCGAGCGGGAACCGTCACGGGCAGCCTATTCCGGCGCCCCGCCGCGCGTCAACAAGTCTTCTCAGAGCTCGAGAACGGTCTTGGCGGCTCGGCTCGAGATCCCGATGCTGCGGCGGGCGGAGCGGATGCCGTTGCGATCGTGGCCGTTCGTGCAGTAGCCGAGCGAGATCCCGGTCGCGGGATCCGCCCAGCCGATCTGCCCGCCCGCACCGCCGTGGCCGAAGGCGAGCTCGGAATTCGTGTGCCCGAAACCGCGCGCGTTGCGGGTCTTGTCACCGGCGATGATCACGCCGAGCGCGCGGTGGACCAGGTGGCCCATCAGCTCGTCTCGCAGGTCTCCTGTGCGGACCTCGAGCGCCGAGCGCAGCGTGGCGGGCTCCCAGATCTGCTCGCCGTCCGAGGACGTGCCGTTGTTGACCAGCGCCTGGTAGAAGAGGGCCAGGTCGGCCGCGGTCATCGTTCCCCCACCACCGGGAATTCCGGCCTCGCGCACCTCGGGCAGGTTGAAGCTGAGAATCGCCTCCTCCGTCACCTCGGTCACCGGCGGCGGCGGGACGCCGAGCTCACGATAGTCCTCGTCGGTGAGCGCTTCGCCCACGTGCACGCAGTCCGCGACCCGGCCGTGGTGCTCGCGCGGCAGTCCCACCCAAAGATCGTCCAGACCGAGCGGCTCCGCGATCCGGCTGCGAATGAACTCGCCGTAGGCGCTGCCAGAGCGACGCTCGATGATCTCCGCGATCACGTACATGCTGGAGGTCGCGTGATACTCGAAGCGGCTGCCCGGCTCCCAGTTGAGCCCCCACTCCGCAAAGCGTTCCAGTCGCCGCTCGCGGTCGAGGAACTCGGCGAGCTGGAATGGGGCGTGCGGAAAGCCCGCCGTGTGCGTAAAGAGCTGCTCCACCCGGATCCCGCCTTTGCCGTTCGTTCCGAACTCGGGGACGATGTCGGCCACGATCTCGTCGGTGTCGAGCTTGCCTTCCTGCATCAAGAGCCAACCTGCGGCCGAGGTCAGCGCCTTGGTGGAAGAGAACACGCAGTAGAGCGTCTCGTTCGTCGCCTCCGTCTCGCGGCCAGCATGCGTCACGGTCCCGATGGTGCGCATGCCGGCGATCCGTCCGTTGCGAGCGAGCGCGATCTGCGCCGAGGGAAGCAACCCCTCCCGCACCTCTTTCTCGGCGCGCGCAAAAACCTCCTCGAGCTTCTCTGAGTCGATCCCCACATCTTCCGGCGTCTCTGCGAAAAATTTCGAGTTGAGCATGTATTGAGGCTACCAGCCGGATCGGCAGCCCAGCAAGGAGTCGGAGGTCGGGAACGTCCTTGCGAGGCGCTAACCGCTGTCGTCGGTGCCGTGTTTGATCTGGGACGAAAGGCCGGCGCGTTGGACCTGGCCTACGCCGCGGGCCATCGAGCGATCGCCGAAGCGCTCCTGGATCTGGTCGACGACACGGTTCAGGCGGCCGCGTGTCTCTCGGTCGGTGCCGCTGACGTCGGGGAAGCTCAGCTGCGAGCCGACGAGCGCTTCGATGTGCGAGACGGAGACGCCGAGCAGACGGACCGGCTCGCGCAGGGCAACCCTTGCGAGCAGGCTGCGTCCGACGCGCGCGATCTCCGCGCCATCGTCGGTCGGTTCTCGTAGCGTCGCAGAACGTGTGAGAAGGGGGTACTTTCCGGCGCCGAGGCCACGGGCCAGCTTGAGCTTCACGGTCACTCCGCGGCCGCGCACGCCGTCGCGCCGGAGCCGCCGGGCGATCGCTTCGGCATGCAGGCGCATCACCTTCTCGAGCTCTTCGCTGTCGCCCACGTCGCGCTCGAAGGTGTTCTCCTCGCTGTAGGACTTGGCCTCTCGATAGGGCTCGACCTCGCGCCGGTCCTCTCCGCGCGCCAGGCGCGCCGCTTCCAGGCCCCAGCTTCCGAGCACACGACCCACTAGCTCGTTCGGGGCTCGCGCGAGATCTCCGATCGTGTCGATCCCGACCCGTTCGAGGCGACCGCGCGCGGCGGGACCGATCCCCCAGATCCTGCCGACGGGAAGCGGATCCAGGAACTCGCGGAGCTCACCCTCTTCGATCTGGAGCAGGCCATCCGGCTTGGCCAGGTCGCTCGCGATCTTCGCCACCATCTTCACCGGAGCGATCCCCACAGAGACGGCGAGGTAGGTCTCTGCTCGAACCTCCGCCCGCAGCTTGCGACCAACTTCTGCAGGCGGACCGAGCAGCTGCTCCGTGCCGCTCAGATCGAGGAAGGCCTCGTCGAGCGACAGACCTTCGACGCTCGGCGTGAAGCGCCGGAAGATCTCGAAGATGCGTCGGCTCTCGCGACGGTAGAGGGCCATGCGCCCGGGCACGAAGATCAGCTCGGGACAGCGCCTCCGTGCTTCTACCGACGGCATCGCGGAGTGGATACCGAACTTCCGCGCCTCGTAGCTGGCTGCGGCGACCACTCCCCTAGCCGATGGCCCGCCGACGACTACCGGCTTGCCCCGCAGTGAGGGATCGTCACGCTGCTCCACCGCCGCGTAAAAGGCATCCATGTCGGCATGGAGAACGGTCCTCAACGGCCCTCGCTAGCTTCCTCCCAGGATCAGGGGCAGGCCGTCGGGTCCGGATCCGATCACGACCACCTTCGCATTCTCGCTCTTCGAGAGGCTTTCCGTGGCCTCGATCCCCTTCCAGCGCAGCAGGTCGGGGGTCAGCCCCTGGGAGACGATCTTCTGGAACTCGGCGATGCCCGCGGCCTCGATCGCCTTGCGCCGCGCCTCCTGGCGCTCGCGGTCGAGCGTGTAGACCATCTTCTCTGCGCGCTGCTCCTCCTCGAGCTTCTCGGCGATCGCGGTCCGCAGCTTCTCGGGCAGCTCCACATTGCGAATCAAGATGGTCTCGACGTCGACGTACTTGTCGGAAAGCGCCGCCTCGATCCCGTCGGTGATCGACGTCTCGACCTCCTGGCGTTTGGTGGAGTAGATCTCTTCCGGCGTGAACTGGCCAACGATCTTGCGCACCTCGCTGCGGATGGTCGGCTTGATGATCTTGGCGTAGTAGTTGGGCCCGATCTCCTGGTGCATCGTGGGGAGATCCGCAGCCTTCGGCCGGAACCGGATCGAGACATCGAGGCCGACCGAGAGCCCGTTGCTGGCGAGGATGCTGAGCCGTTCTGGACCGTCCTGCACTCGGACGTCATAGATGTACATGGTGTCCCAGGGCCAGACGCGGTGTATCCCCTCCCCGAAGAAGTCCTTCTGCGTCCCGCCAAAGAGCTTGAAGAGCACTCCCTGATGACCCGACCCGATTCGCACGCATCCCGTGCTGACCAGCGCCACGAGCACCAGTAGAGTTGCCTTTCGGAATTTCATTACGCCTCCTCGTCCGTAGACGTGCCGCGGTCGGCCCGGGGGCTCGCGGCAGGTCTCGAATTCTAACGCCCAGAGAGCGTGACGCGAAGCGACTCCCACGTCTAGTGCAGGCGTCGACTTTCATCTCCTCGACGCCCCGACCGGGCGCGATCCCGGCCCCGCCGGATACGCTGACCCGATGGCACGAGGCCCGCGCCACAGGCCTGCGGCTCGAGATCCGCAGGCGGTGTCGATCGACACCCAGCTGACCCCGTTGGGCACGGCCTTCGCGGCGGTCGCTCACGAGATCAACAGTCCGATCACGTACGTGCTCGGAAACCTGGCCGAGCTGGAGCGGCTCACCGCCGCGATGCGCGAGGTGATCGTGTCCTATCGCGAGCTCCCGCGCAGCAACGCGCAGTCAGACGCGGCGGAGGCGATCGTCAGCGCCGAGGCTGTGCTCGAGCAAGCGGGGGGAATCGGCTTGCTCGACGAGCTGCTCGCCGACACCCTCGAGGGCGCGTGCCGCATTCGCGACCTGGTTCGCGATCTGGTCGCGGCAACTCGAGGAGCCGAGCTTTCGAAGGAAGCGCTCGACGTGGCGCAGGTCATCGACTCCAGCCTTCGCCTGGCAGCACCTCACTTCCCGCGTCCCGCCGAGGTCGAACGCGACTATCTCGCGACGCGCCGAGTCCCGGCCGATCGCGTGAAGCTCGACCAGGTGCTGCTCAACCTGATCGCGAACGCGGCCGATGCCTGTGCCGCGTCCGACAAGCCCTGTATCCGCGTCCGCACCCGCGACTGCGACGGCGGCGTCGCGATCGAGATCGAAGACACGGGGCCGGGCATCTGCGAGAGCACCCGTTCCCAGCTCTTCACCCCGTTCTTCACTACGAAACAGCCTGGCTCCGGCACCGGACTCGGGCTGTACATCAGCCGGCGCATCGTCGAAGAGCATGGCGGCTCCATCGGATTTCGCTGCCCGGAATCCGGCGGTACGATCTTCTCCGTCTACCTGCCAGCCGAGGAGACGTGATGGCCAGCCGCGTGACAGAGCTGCCCGGAGTCGGAACCAAGCACAGCATCGATCTCGCCGGGGGTGACGAGCTCGTCACCGTCGAGCACCGGGCCGGGCACTGGGAGCTCGCGCGCGTCGACGCCGCCGGGAACACCACACCGCTGATCCAGCTCCGCGGGCGCGAGGCCGCGGAGCTGGGGCGCATCCTGTCGCGCAGCGAGATCCAGCAGGAGGACCCGCGCAAGCGCCTGCTCCTGGAGGAGTTCGGTCTCGAATGGCTCAAGCTCGAGGAGGACTCGCCCCTCGTGGGTGCCACGCTCCAGAGCTCCGAGATCCGCGCGCGCACGGGCGTGAACGTGATCGCCGTGCTGCGAGAGGAAGGCTCGATCCTGAGCCCACCCCCCGACCTGCAGATCGAGTCGGGCGATACGCTCGTCGTCATGGGACACCGCGATCAGGTAGACCAGTTCCTCGCGAGCTTCTCCACGCTTCGCCCCGAGAGCTAGCCAAACGACATGGAGGGGAACCTCTTTCAGTTCTCGCTCCTGCTCGGGGTGCTGGGCGTCGCAGCGGCGGTCTCGATCACGCTGCGCTTTCCCGTCGTCCCGCTCTACATCGCCTCCGGCGTCGTGCTGGGCAACTGGATCGCTCCGGATGCCGTCGTCGAGTTTCTCGGCTCTCTCGGCGTCGTCTTCTTGCTGTTCTCGATGGGACTCGAGTTCTCGCTCGGCTCGGTGGCCAGCGTGCCACGGCGCTTTCTCAGCGCGGGCTCGCTCGATCTGTTGCTCAACTTCCCGATCGGCCTGCTTGCGGGCCGCGCGCTGGGTTGGAGCTGGACGGAGGCACTCTTCCTCGCGGGAATCCTCTACATGAGCTCCAGCGCCGTCGTGAGCAAGTGCATCGTCGAGTTCGGTCGAGCCGCGCGCCCGGAGACAGAAACGATCCTCGGGATCATGGTCTTCGAGGATCTGGTGATCGCGATCTACCTCGTGCTGATCAACGCGCTCATCGTCGGAGGCGTGGCGGCCACGAGTGGTTGGGACTACGCGGTCGCCCTGGCGCGACCGCTCATGTTCGTGGCGCTGCTCGTCGTGCTCGCCTGGCGGCTGCAGGCCCCGCTCGAGCGGCTGATCGCAACTCGCTCGGACGAGGGCTTCACGCTGCTGCTGTTTGCCTTCGTCCTCTTGATCGCCTCGTCCGCACTCGGTGCCGGACTCTCGGAGGCGGTCGGTGCGTTTCTGGCCGGAATCGTGATCGGCTCGACGCGCCTCAAGGAGCGGGCGGCCCGCACGCTCCACCCGTTCCAGACCCTGTTTGCGGCACTGTTCTTCGTCTCGTTCGGCATGGGCATCGATCTGGCCAGCATCGGCGCCGTCGCTGCGCCCGCCGTCATCCTGATCGTGCTCGGCATCTGCACCAAGGTCGCGGGGGGCTTTCTGGCCGGACGCAGCGTCGGACACACGCCGGCGCAGAGTGCCGTCGTCGGCCTGTCCCTGGTTCCGAAGGGAGAGTTCTCCATCGTCATTGCGGCCCTGGCCGCGACGGCTTCGGGCAACGATTCCCAGATCGAGGCCCTGACCGGCATCTACGTCTTCGCCCTCGCCTTCCTCGGCCCCGTCGGCATGCGCGAAGCCGACCGCACCTGGCGCGCCCTATCCCAGAGAAGTTGAGGGCAACCTAGCAAGCCGCAGCGAAGACCGTTGGCCTGAGCGGAGGTGGGTGGCGCGCGACCGCTCGCGCGCCGGGTCCCACAAGACCCACTAGGCTTCGTCGGGGGTGAGGGTTTCCAGGGCCAGGGCGTGGATGGCGCCGCCCATGTGGGGGGCGAGGGCGGCGTATACGCTCCGGTGACGCTGGAGGCGGGTTTGGTTGCGAAAGCTCTCCGCTATGACGCGTACGCGGAAGTGGCCGCCTCCCGCTGCGGCGCCCGCGTGGCCCCGGTGCAGGTGACTCTCGTCCTGGACCTGGATCGACTGCGGGGTGAGGGCTTCGCGCAGCGTCTGCTCGATCCACTCGCGCGGCGACGGCTCCAGCTCAGGCATCTTGCCTTGCCAGGAGCTCGCGCAGAACGTAAGGCAGGATGCCGCCGTTCTCGTAGTAGTCGAGCTCAACGGGAGTGTCGATGCGGACGCGGGTCGTGAACTCGCGCAGCTCACCGGAGTCGGAGCGGGCGCGAACGACGAGCTCCTGACCCGGCTGGAGCGCGTCGAGTCCCTCGATGTCGAAGCTCTCCCGACCGGAGAGCCCGAGCTCCTCGACACCCTGTCCATCCACGAACTCCAACGAGAGGATGCCCATTCCGATCAGGTTGCTGCGGTGGATGCGTTCGAAGCTCTTTACAAGCACGGCGCGGATCCCGAGAAGCAACGGTCCCTTCGCGGCCCAGTCGCGTGAGGAGCCCGTGCCGTACTCGAGCCCGCCCAGCGCGATCAGGGGAACGCCCTGCGCGCGGTACTGCTCGGCGGCGTCGTAGATCGGCATGACCTCGTCGCCGGGCAGGCGTACGGTGTAGCCGCCCTCCACCCCCGGGACGAGCTTGTTCCGCAGCCGGATGTTCGCGAAGGTGCCGCGAGCCATGATCTCGTGGTTGCCGCGCCGCGCTCCGAACGAGTTGAAGTCCTGCTGTGCGACCCCGTGTTCGAGCAGATAGCGGCCAGCCGGACCGTCGATGGGAATCGAGCCCGCCGGCGAGATGTGATCCGTCGTGAGGGAATCGCCGAGCACGACCAGCGCGCGCGCGCCGTGGATGTCCTCCAGCGCTGCGGGCTCCCGCGTCATGCCCTGAAAGAAGGTGGGGAGTCGCACGTAGGTGGAGTCCTTGGACCACGCGTAGCGGACGCCCGTCGGGATCTCGATCGCCTTCCAGGTCTCATCGCCTTCCAACACGTTCGCGTAGCGCTCCCGGAACATCTCGCGCTTCACGGCTCCGGCGACCGTCCGCGCCACGTCGTCGCTGGTCGGCCAGATATCGCGCAGCATGACCGGCCGTCCTGCGGGGTCCGTGCCGATCGGATCCTCGCTCCAGTTGAAGTCCATGCGCCCGGCAAGGGCGTAGGCCACGACCAGGGGTGGCGAGGCAAGGTAGTTCGCGCGGACCCTGGCGTGTACCCTGCCCTCGAAGTTTCGATTGCCGGAGAGCACCGCTGCGACCGCGAGCTCCGCGTCGTCGACGGCGGCGGCGATCGGCTCGGGCAGCGGGCCGCTGTTCCCGATGCACGTCGTGCACCCATAGCCCACGACGTTGAAGCGCAGCTTCTCCAGATAGGCGAGCAGGCCCGCCTCGGCCAGGTAGTCGCTCACCACGCGCGAGCCGGGTGCAAGGCTGGTCTTGACCCACGGCTTTACCTCGAGCCCGAGCTCGACGGCGTTCTTGGCCAGCAAGCCCGCAGCCACTAGGACAGACGGATTCGAGGTATTCGTGCAGCTCGTGATCGCCGCAATAACGACGTGTCCGTGCGCAAGCTCGTAGCTGCGGTCGCCGTCGCGCACGCTGACCGTGCGAGCGAGCTCGGCGTCGCTGGCCGAACCTGTGGGCGAGATCAGCTCCGGCAAGCAGCGCTTCCAGTCCGAGTGCGCCTTGTCGAGCGGCACCCTGTCCTGCGGCCGCTTGGGACCGGCAAGGCTGGGAACCAGCGTCGCTAGGTCGAGCCCGAGCCGTGAGCTGTACTCTGGAACGGGATCGTCGGGGAGCGCGAATACGCCCTGGGCGCGCGCGTAGGCCTCGACCAGCGCGATCTGTTCCTCCTCGCGGCCGGTGAGCTCCAGGTACTCGAGCGTCTTCTCGTCAATGGGGAAGTAGCCGACAGTAGCGCCGTACTCTGGGGCCATGTTGGCCACGGTCGCGCGATCCGCCACAGCTAGCGAGTTCAGGCCCGGACCGAAGAACTCGACGAACTTCCCCACCACGCCGTGCGCCCGCAGCATCTGGACCACGGTGAGCACCAGGTCGGTCGCGGTGGCCCCCTCGGGCAGGCGACCCCGCAGCTCGAAGCCAACGACGTCGGGAATGAGCATGGAGACGGGCTGGCCGAGCAGACACGCCTCCGCCTCGATCCCGCCGACTCCCCAGCCGAGGACGCCCAGCCCGTTGACCATCGTTGTATGGGAGTCCGCTCCCACCAGAGTGTCAGGGAAGGCGAGCCACTCGCCCTCCTTCTGCTGCCCGAACACGACCCGCGCCAGGTACTCGATGTTCACCTGATGCACGATCCCAGTGGAGGGCGGGACCACGCTCAGGCCCTCGAGAGCAGACTGTCCCCAGCGCAGGAACTCGTAGCGCGTCCGATTGCGCGTGAACTCGATCGCGGCGTTCCGCGCCAGCGCGTCCGGCGAGCCGAAGTGATCGATCTGGACCGAGTGATCGATGACGAGGTCCACCGGGCACAGCGGGTTGATCCGCTCGGGATCCCCGCCGAGCTCCGCCATCGCATCACGCATCGCGGCCAGGTCGACCACGGCCGGGACACCCGTGAAGTCTTGCAACACCACGCGTGCGGGCCGGAACGCGATCTCCGCTCGAACCTGCGCCGAGGGCACCCAGCTGGCCAGCGCCGCGATGTCATCGCGGGTGACGCTGTTTCCGTCCTCGTGCCGCAACAGATTCTCGAGCAGGAGCCGAATCGAGCGGGGCAGACGCCTCAATTCGCCGAGCCCAGCCTCCGCGACCGCGGCCAGGCGGGCGATGCGATACGAACGCCCGCCCACGTCTAGGGTTCCCGAGCTCCAGTTCGGGCCGCGTTGCGCCGCCATGCTTCGCTCCTCTCCGAGAGACGAGCGCAACATAGCGGAGCCATACGAGCGCCACCCGGCCGAGTAGGTGCGACTGGGCCGGTGAGGAGAGTTCCGGTGGGAGTGCGTTGGCTTGGAGCGCCGAAGCGCTTCGGTCCGGAGCGCACGACCGGGTGGGCTCAGAGCTGGATCAGAGCAGGATCCGTACCAGCCGGGTCACGCTCCGCAAGGCGCAATCGGTCCGGGGAGTTACCTCGACTTCTGCCGCTCCGCACGAGCCCCGCCGGATGGAAGGGTGGAGGAGAGCTTCCCTACTTTAGTCCCGAAGCTCCTGGAGGAGCTCGGCTTCCAGCTCGGGATCGAGGTCGGGCTCGCCCTTCGCAGCGGTCACGCGTCGGAGCGCGGCCGTGAGGATCACCAGGCCAGCAAGCAGGATCAGACCGGGCAGCGCCCAGCCGAGCGGCCCACGGGGTAGGGCGGACAAGTCCGTCTCTGGAACTCGCGCCTGCAGCCGCGCGCGAATCTCCGCATCGGGCTGCCCGGCGGCGACCCAGCCGCGGATCTCCTCGCGCCAGGCGGCCGCGTTCGGACTGGGACAGTCGGCGAGTGTCCTTCCGGGGCAGAACGGGCTCATCATGTCGCCGGCCAGGGCGTAAGCACGCTGCGAGCGCTCCGTGTCGGAACCGCTCACGGTCTGGGCGGAGCTGGCAGATGCGAGCACCAGACACGCGGCGACGAGCAGGGGGCCGAGCGAACGAGCAGCGATCATCCGCCTCTGACAATACCCGTCTTCGAGGGAGTCCGCTGCGCTGGCCGGCGTGTCCAGACTGGATCAAGGGCGGAACGGGTCACGCCGATTGCATCAACAGCCCCAGTGGACCTCACTACTCTCATCGGGATCACCCTTGGCGTCGGCTGCATCCTCATCGGACAGGCGCTCGAAGGGGGCCAGCTGGGGTCTATGGTCCAGCTCACGGCGTTCGTGATCGTCATCGGCGGCACCTTCGGCGCTCTGGTCACACAGTTCCCTGGGCCGGAGCTCCGACGGGCTCTGCGCGAGATCCGGAAGGTATTCGTGAGCCGTCGCCCGCCGCTCGAGCCGCTCATCGCCCAGCTCGTGGAGCTCGCGCGGCGCTCACGGCGCGATGGTCTCCTCGCGCTCGAAGACGACGTCGTGCGAACGAATGACCCGTTTCTCAGACAGGCGATCATGTCACTCGTCGATGGCTACGACGGCCCGACGCTGCGTTCCATTCTGGAGGGCATGATCGACTACGAAGAGGAGTGTCGCGCGCCCGGACCCCGGTTCCTCGAGGCTGCCGGCGGCTACGCACCGACCATCGGCATCATCGGCGCCGTGATGGGACTCATTCAGGTGATGGAGCACCTGGACGACCCGTCGCAGCTTGGCTCCGGAATCGCGGTCGCCTTCGTCGCGACCATCTACGGCGTCGCCAGCGCCAACCTCCTGTTCCTGCCCTTTGGCGAGAAGCTCAAGATGAAGATCCGCGCCGACCTACGCTGCAAGGAGATGATCGTGGAGGGCATCTGTTCGATTCAGGAGGGCCTGCACCCGCAGACGCTCGCCAAGCGCCTCGAAGTCTACACGCTGTTCGAGGCAAAGGGCCGTATCAGCGAGGCGAGCCCCACGCGCGCTGCCACACCGTGGAGGGCGAGCAATGAGAGCAAGAAGGACTTCTGAGCTGCGCCGCCGGCTCCGGCAGGGCCAGAGCGCGGGCTCCGCACGCTGGCTGATCTCCTACGCGGACTTCATCACGCTGCTCTTCGCCTTCTTCACCACGCTCTACGCCATCTCCGTCACTGACGCCACCAAGGCCGAACGCCTGGTTCGCTCCATCCGCGAGTCGTTCGGCAACGCGGTGTTCGAGTTCGGAGAGGACGATCCCGGCCGGCTCGAGCGGTTTCAAGGCGCTGCCGGCCGAACCGAGGAAGACCTCTTCGCGGCACACCCCGCCGAGCCGGAGCGGGGGCTCGATCTGCTGGGCGAGCGCGCGAGAGAGCTCTCCCGGCAGACGGGGCGGGCCAGCGGGCTGACCGTCAGTCGCAACGAGGAGGGTCTCGTGATCAGCCTGGCGGACACGATAATTTTCGCGCGCGGCCAGACGGAGCTCTTTGCCGGAGCGCGTGAGAGACTCGCCGAGGTGGCCACACTATTGCGCGAGATTCCCAATCACGTGCGGGTCGAGGGTCACAGTGATAACCAGCCCGTGGCCACCAGGCGCTTCCCGAGCAACTGGCATCTCTCATCGGCGCGAGCGGTCGAGGTGCTGCGCGAGCTCGAAGCACAGGGCATCGCACCGGAGCGACTCTCCAGCGCGGGCTTTGCGGACCAACGACCGCTCGTCTCGAACGAAACGCTGGAGGGCAGACGCATCAATCGACGCGTGGACCTCGTCGTCCTGCGCGCGCGCCTCTCGGCGCACGATCCCTGATCCGACACGCTATCCTTCTCTCATGGCGGACCGACCCTGGATTCTCCGCACGTACTCAGGCCACTCGAGCGCGCGCGCATCGAACGAGCTTTACAAGAGCAACCTCGAGAAGGGTCAGACCGGACTGTCCATCGCCTTCGACCTGCCGACGCAGACAGGCTACGACGCGGACCACGAGCTCTCGCACGGCGAGGTCGGTCGCGTCGGAGTTCCGATCGGATCGATCGAAGACATGGAGGCCCTGCTCGACGGGATCCCGCTCGATCGCATGAACACGTCGATGACGATCAACGCCACGGCAGCGTGGCTGCTGGCGCTGTACGTCTGCGTCGCGGAACGCAGGGGGATCAGCCGGGCGAGCCTCGCTGGCACGACGCAGAACGACATCATCAAGGAGTACCTCTCCCGCGGGACATACATCTTTCCGCCCCGGGCCTCGCTGAACCTGTCGCGGCAGATCATCGAGTTCACGGTGGAAGAGATTCCGAGCTGGAACCCGATCAACATCTGCTCCTACCACCTGCAGGAGGTGGGCGCGACTCCCGTGCAGGAGGTCGCCTTCGCCCTCGCCAACGCGCTGGCAGTGCTGGATGAAGTCACGGTCTCCAAGGAGAAGCTCTCCTCCGTGTTCGGGCGCATCTCGTTCTTTTGCAACGCGGGCATCCGCTTCGTGGAGGAGATGTGCAAGATGCGCGCGTTTACGCGCATGTGGGATCGCATCGGACGGGAGCGCTACGGCGTCGATGATCCGAAGCTGCGTCGCTTCCGCTACGGCGTACAGGTGAACTCGCTCGGGCTCACGGAGGCACAGCCGGAGAACAATATCTCTCGCATCACCCTGGAGGCGCTTGGCGCAACGCTGTCTCGCGACGCGCGCTGCCGCTCGCTTCAGCTGCCGGCCTGGAACGAGGCGCTGGGGCTGCCGAGGCCCTGGGACCAGCAGTGGTCGTTGCGGATCCAGCAGATCCTGGCACACGAGACCGACCTGCTTGAGTACGGGGACCTGTTCGAAGGCTCCCGGGTGATCGAGGACAAGGTCGCGGAGATCGAGGAGGGAGCCTGGGAAGAGATCGCGCGCATCGAGGAGCTGGGGGGCGCGATCGCCGCCGTCGAGTCCGGCTATCTGAAGCAGGCGCTCGTCGAGTCGAATGCCCACCGCATCGCCCAGATCGAGTCCGGCGAGCGGACCCTCGTGGGCGTGAACCGCTACCGGGAAAGCAGCGCCTCGCCGCTCACGGATGGACAGCCAGGGGCGCTCCGGGTCGACGAGTCCGCTACGCGCGAGCAGATCGAGCGCCTACGAGCACACCGCGCCAGGCGCAGTGGCGCCGAGGTGGAGCGGGCGCTACGCGCCCTCGACGCCGCGCTCGCGAACGGCGGCAACGTCATGCCCGCGTCGATCGAGTGCGCCAACGCGGGGGTCACCACGGGCGAGTGGTCGGACACCCTGCGCAAGGCCTTTGGCGAGTACCGCGCTCCGACGGGTGTCGAGGCGCCGATCCTGCTGCGCGAATCTGACGACATCCAGAAGCTGCGTCGGCGCGTGGACGAGGTCTCGGTGCAGCTGGGACGCCGCCTCAAGGCACTGATCGGCAAGCCCGGGCTCGACGGACATTCGAGCGGCGCGGAGCAGATCGCGATCTTTGCGCGGGAAGCGGGCTTCGAGGTCGTCTACCAGGGGATCCGGCTGACACCCGATGAGATCGTGAGCTCCGCCGAGCAGGAGAGCGTTCACCTGATCGGACTCTCGATCCTGTCGGGATCGCATCTCGTGCTGGTCCCTGAGGTCGTGCGGCGCGTCGCGGTTCCAGTCGTCGTCGGGGGGATCATCCCCGAGGAGGACGTAGCGACGCTGCTCGAGAACGGAGTGGCGGCCGTGTACACCCCGCGGGACTACGACGTGCGCCGGATCATCGGCGAGATGGTCGAGCTCTGCGCGCGGGCCCACAAGCTTGACTGACGAGCTCGCAGCGCTCGTTCAAGGGACACTCAAAGAGGAGCGGGCCGCCATTGCGGAGGCGATCAGCTGCCTCGAGGACGTGCGTTCGCGTCTGCTCCCGACGCAGCGCGAGCTGATCGGCCGGCTCGAATCTGAGACGGCCGTGGACCACGCCGTGGTCGGGCTCACCGGTCCACCCGGAGTCGGAAAGAGCACGCTCGCCGGCGCTCTGATCCAGCACTGGCTAGAGCAGGGGAACGGCGTGGGCATGGTCGCGGTCGATCCGTCGAGCCGGCGTTCCGGCGGGGCACTGCTCGGCGATCGCGCTCGGCTGCGCTTCGAGTCGGAAGCCCGCGTGTTCGTGCGCTCCATGGCTTCGCGCGCGCAGCTCGGGGGACTCGCGCCGGCCACCCGCGCCGCCGTGGTGGTGCTGCGAACGGCGTTCCGCTGGACGCTCGTCGAGACGGTGGGTGTGGGCCAGTCGGAGGTCGACGTGGAGACTGTCACCGACACGGTCGTGCTGGTGCTACAGCCCGGCTCGGGAGATACGCTCCAGTTCATGAAGGCCGGCATCCTCGAGATCCCGGACGTGCTCGTGGTAAACAAGTGGGATCTCGGCGCCGTCGCCGAGCGCACCCGCGCCGACCTGGAGTCCATGCTCTCGCTTCGCGCCGATCCCGTCGGAGCGTGGAAGGCGCCCGTGATCAGCGTGAGCGCAGCGACCGGGCATGGTGTCGAAACGCTCGCGAGCGAGATCGCGCGCCACCGCGCACACCTCGAGGCAGCGGGCGAACTCGAGCGCCGACGCGAGACGCAGCGCGAGGCCTGGGTGATGGAGCTCTTCGAGCGTCGCTACGGCAGCTTCGGACTCGAGCGTATCGGTGGCAGGGAGGCGCTGCGCGAGCTCACGGCCGAGAGCGAAGGCTCGGCGCTCGAGGTGTTCAGCCAGCTCTCCAGTCGAGCAGGACTCGAGCCGTAGGCTCGTCGAGGTCCATCGAATCGATCAGGGTGTCGTAGTCCGTGAGCACCTGGAGCCGGACGCCCGCTGCCTCGAAGTCGCGCTCCGCAATCGAAAAGCCGTAGCTGAAGATCGCCTGCACGCCGACCACCTTGCCGCCCTCTTGCTCGAGGGCGCGAACGGCAGAGAGCGCGCTGCCACCCAGAGACACGAGATCTTCGACAAGCACGACGCGCTCGCCCTCGAGCGGCTTGCCCTCCACCCGCTTCGCCTGGCCATGTCCCTTCACCTCGCCTCGCACGTAGACCATGGGGCGCTGCAGACGTTCCGCGACCCAGGCCGCGAAGGGGATGGCGGCGGTCGCGGTCCCGGCAACCACCTCGGCGTCGGGGAACCCGCTTCGCACCTGGTCCGCGAGCGCGTTCGCAACGCGACTGCGCGCGTAGGGATACGAGATCAGGACCCGATTGTCGCAGTAGATGGGCGCGCGCTTGCCCGAAGTCCAGGTGAACCAGTCCCCGGGCTCCGTGCGCAGCTCGACAGCCCGCGTCTCGAGCAGGAGTCCGATCACCTCGCGCCGGTTCACCGCTCCCGCCCCGACCAGGTGGTCTCGACCTCACCCGCCCGATGATTCGCCGTGCGCGCCATCACGAAGAGCAGGTCGGACAGACGGTTCAGATAGCGGATCAGCAGCGGGGCGACCTGCTCGAGAGCGGCCAGCGCGATCACGCGCCGTTCGGCTCGCCGACACACTGTTCGTGCCAGGTGAAGCGCCGCCCCCGCTCGCGTTCCGCCCGGCAGGACGAACTGGCGCAGTGGCGCGAGCTCCGTCTCCAGCTGGTCGATCCACTGCTCCAGCTGGTCGACCTCGGTCTCCGCCACCCGTGGCAGCCCCTTCCCCCTGGCCTCGAGCGCCTCGACGTCGGGGATCGCCAGCTCGCCGCCCAGATCGAAAAGCGAGGATTGAATGGTCGACAGCGATTCGCGCAAGTCCGCTTCTTCGAGCTCCGCGCGCGCCGATCCCAACGCCGCGTTCAGCTCGTCGACCTCCCCGTACGCGACCACACGGGCCGAATCCTTGCGCACACGCTGGCCTCCGAAGAGCCCCGTCTCGCCAGCGTCGCCGCTTCGCGTGTAGACTTTCACGCGCTCGATTATAGCCTCGGCCGGTCTTGTGGGACCCGGCCGCGGGCGGCCGCGGCCACCCACTCTTCGTTCAGCTTCGCCTCACTGCGCGTCCCGCCTGCGGCAGGACTTGCGTAACCCCCGCGCCACCCACTCTTCGTTCGCCCTACGACCCTCCGAAACCGAGCCTCAAGTTCCGAGGCGAGGGGTTGATGAGGCGGCATGGATTTCCGATGGATAGGGGGTGAGTGAAGCATCGACTGCCCCGGTGAGTGGGACCTGTGACAGGTGCGGCTGCGCGCTCGGCTACCACGCGAGCTCCAGAGAAGATACCTGGTACTGCTGCGGTGCCTGCGCCGGGAGTGATCGCTGCACGTGCGGCTGCAAGCCAGAGCTCGCGCGCGAGGCGCCCCCCGATGCCTACGTGCCGACCCGCAGAATGTTCGCGGCCCGGCATCCCGATGGCCTCAACACCACCCAGCCTGACAAGCAGCGCTCCCGCGCCTTCCCTTTTACGGACCGCCGGCGCGGCCGCTGAGTCTTGCGGGGCCCGCAAGTCCCGCCGTAGGCGGGACGCGCAGTGAGGCGAAGCCGAACGAAGAGTGGGTGGCCGCGGCCGCCCGCGGCCGGGTCCCACAAGACTACAGCCGGGTCAACCCCGGTGCGCCGAGCTGATAGCCCTCGAGCTCCTCGAGGCGCGCGCGGAACGCACCCGAGCCGATCAGCTCTCCCAGCGCCTGAACCCCCGGCACTCCGGCGAAGGACTCGCGGATCCAGAGCTCGACGCGATGCTCCTCGAGCGGCTCGAAGCCAAGCTCGTAGGCGCGGGCGCAGGGCTCGATCGTGAGCGCACCGTCGACCTCGCCCAGCGACGCGCGCCGAGCGGCATCGATGTGGCTCGCGGCGACCGGGCCGCTCAAGCGCAGATCCGCTCCCGCCCGGCGCAGGGCCCGCAGCAGGGCCTTCTGGGCCGAGGCACCCGGGTCGCGCTGGGCGAGCCGCAGCGACCCATCCCCCAAAGCTCCGAGGCGGAGCACTCTCGACGCCGCGGACGCGATGCCCACGCGCCAGCGCGCGAGCGCGTAGCCGACCGTGTCCGCGGGTCGACGGCGCAGGTCGACCGTCCGTCCGTGGACGAGCGCCGCGTGGCAGCGCCCTGCCCCGAGGGCTCGGCGGGCGTCCGCGGTCGTGGCATGGACGGGCACGGCCCGGTGACCGCGGGTCGGCAGGAGATCCGCCATCAGGCCGAGTGACGGGTCGCAGCCCGTGATCACCACCCCTTGTGTCTCGGAGCCGGGGAGGATCTGAACCAGGCCGTGACGCAGCACAGCGTCGGGTGCCCGAAACAGCGGCGCTCCCGCGCCGCGATCCGGGAGCGCCGCGTAGACGAGGCGATCGCCGACCCGGCCGAGGCGCAGGGGAGCCCCTTCGGCAGCCGGCTCCGCCACGGGGACCGCCTCGACCGGCGGGCTGGGAAAGAGCTCCTCCAGAGGAACATCGAGCGCTCGGGCCAGGGCAAGAGCCGTCGTCACACTCGGAACGTGACGGCCTCCCTCTATGGCGGAGATCTGCGCCCGGCTCACGCCGGCCTCGCGTGCGAGCGCGACCTGCGTCCGGCTCGCGGCGACGCGGCGTTCGCGCAACGCGCTGTGCATGCTGATATCCTATCGTTCTGACAGGATACCATCAATCCGGAATGATCCGATCGAACGGCACCGTCGTCCGCTGGGAGCGTGCGCTCATCGGCGCGCTGCTGGCGCTCCAGCTGGGCTGCCCACGCGGTGGCGAGCCTCGAACGGAGGTGGTCGTGCTGGCGGCCGCCTCGCTGAGCGACGTGTTCCGGCCGATCGGGCGGGCATTCGAAGCCGCCCACGGCGGCCAGGTGCTGCTGAGCTTCGCCGGCTCACAGACCGTTGCCACGCAGCTCCGCGAAGGGGTCCACGCGGACGTCATCGCGGTCGCGGACCCGGCCATCCTGGCGGAGCTCGCCGCCCAGGACCTGGTGGAAGCACCCCGCTACTTCGCGAGCACGAGGCTCGTCTGGGCTCTGCGCCGCACTCCCGACGGATCGTCGCTCGGAGATCCCGCGGATCTCGCGAACTCCGATTGGGCGCTCGTCCTGGCGGTTCCCGAGGTGCCGGCCGGGGCCTACGCACGCCGCGCGCTGGATCTGCTCGGGCTGCGCGCAGCGGCCGAAGCACACCTCGTCTCCAACGAGCTCGACGTACGCGGGGTGGTCGCCAAGCTGCGCCTCGCCGGTGCCGACCTCGGTCTGGTCTACGCAACGGACGTGCGCCCGGAGGATTCCGAGCTCGAGGTGGTGGAGCTCCCGCAGCACGCACAGGTCGTTGCCCGCTATCCCGCCGCGAGGGTGCGCCGGCTCCGGAATCCAGACGGGGGCCAGGCCTTCCTCGAGTTTCTCGAGGGTCCCGAGGCAGGCACGATCCTGCGCCGCGCCGGCTTCGAGCGGCCATGACGCTACGCGGCCTCCAGCTCACCGCGCTCTACGTGGCAGCCGGCCTGGGTCTCGTGCTGACTCTGGCTCCGCTGGTCGGCCTCTCGGTCCGAGCGCCTTGGACCGCTACGTTCGAGCTCCTACAGCTGCCGCAGGTTCGCTCCGCGATCTGGCTGTCTCTCACCGTCTCGACGGCCGCCGTCGCCGCATCGCTCCTATTCGGCTTCCCGCTCGCCTGGCTACTCGCGCGCACGGCCCTGCCGGGCAAACGCTGGCTACGAACCACGCTGACCCTACCCCTGGTGCTTCCGCCGGTGGTCGCCGGAGTGGCGTTGCTCGCGGCCTTTGGTCGCTACGGTCTGCTCGGCGGGACGCTCGACGCCCTCGGGATCCGGCTCCCGTTCACGACACTGGCCGCGGTCCTCGCAGCGACCTTCGTCTCCGCTCCACTGCTCGTGACCAGCCTCGAGAACGCGCTCAGCCAGGCCGAGGAGCGCCTGGAGCAGGTAGCCGCCACGCTCGGCGCTTCCCCCTGGCGCAGCTTCTGGACGGTCCTCATGCCGTCGATCCGTCCCGCGCTGCTCGCGGGGCTCGCACTCTGCTGGGCCCGCGCGCTCGGCGAGTTCGGTGCCACCATCACGTTCGCGGGAAACCTGGAGGGGCGCACGCAGACCTTGCCCCTCGCGATCTACCAGCTGTTGCAGAGCCGACCGCAGGCCGCCCTCCTGCTGGGTGCGCTGCTACTCGCGGTGTCGGTGCTCGTGCTTGCTGCCCTGCGCGGGCAGCGGCCCACGGCGTGAGTCTCGAAGCTCGAGTGCGGCTCTCGAGGGGCGCGTTCGCCCTCGACGTCGACCTGTCGGCCGCAGCAGGCGAGACGATCGGGCTGCTCGGTCCGAACGGGTCCGGGAAGTCGACCCTGGTGGAGGCACTCGCAGGCCTGCTCGCGCTCCAGTCCGGCGAGATCACGCTCGACGGCATGCCGATCGAGCGCCCCGAGGACGGGATTCGCCTGGCTCCACAGGAGCGCCCCTTCGGCGTCATGTTCCAGGGCCTCTGGCTGTTTCCGCACCTGAACGTGCTCGAGAACGTGTCCTTTGGTCCGCGCGCGCGCGGTCTGCCCAAACGCGAAGCCCGGGCCCGAGCCGAGCGACTGATGGCACGGCTCGAGCTGTCGGCGCTCGCAGCGCGTAAGCCTTCGGAGCTATCCGGCGGCGAGGCACAGCGCGTCGCGCTCGCGCGCGCGCTGGCGGTCGAGCCGCGCGTCCTGCTGCTCGACGAGCCCCTCTCCGCACTCGACCTGGAGGCCCGCCCGCGCACGCGCAGTCTGCTCCAGCAGATGCTGCAGGAGTTCGACGGCGTGCGTCTCGTGATCACGCACGACCCGCTCGAGGCGCTGCTCTTCGCCGACCACTTGGTCATCCTGGAGGATGGACACATCGTGCAATCCGGCCCGGCGGACCTCGTGCGCCGACGTCCGCGCACGCCGTACGTCGCTGGCCTGAGCGGGGTAACTCTGCTCCGAGGGCAGCTGCGCGATGTGCACGGCACGCCGGAGCTCAGCGTCGAGGGACTTCAGCTCTCCGTTCCGCACGTGGACATCCCCCGGAGCAGGGAGGTGCTCGCCACCGTGCCGCCCGAAGCGGTCCGGCTAACGACGGATGCACCCGGAATGGACGACGGCTACGTACTCGCCGGCGAGATCGAAAGCGTCGAGCTCGCCTCCCATCGCAGTCTCGTGCGTCTGCGGACGCGACCTCGGCTGTGCGCTGCGGTCCCGACCGAGTCTGTCTCCCGACAGGGCTTGAGGCCGGGGCTGCGTGTCTGGGCCCGCATCGACGCCCGAGCCATCGACGTCTATCCCAGCTGACATAGTTGTTGTATTACCCCCCCGATCGACGTGCGGAGACCTAGAAACGTTTGACAACTCTGTAGAGCTTCGGGTCGAATACCCGCGAGTGCGCAGGGCTGCTCGCTCGATGTCACGTCTCATCATCCGAGTGCGGAGGGAATCGACCGAATGGAGCTTTTCACTCAAGACGGCTGGCTGTTCTTGCTCAGGTGGTTCCACTTCCTGGCGGGCATCACCTGGATTGGCGTTCTCTACTACTTCAACTTCATTCAGACTCCGTTCTTCGGCACGGACCTCGGGGGACAAGCACGTGGCGCAATGATGCGGGGCCTCGTGCCAAACGCACTCTGGTGGTTCCGCTGGGGGGCGATGTTCACGTTCCTGACCGGTTGGCTGATCGTCATCATCCACATGGTCACCGGCACTGCCAGCATGGCCTACTACACGCTGATCCTCACCGGCGGCCTGATGGGCACGCTCATGTGGGCCAACGTCTGGTTCGTGATCTGGCCGATCCAGCGTGGCCTGATCGCGAACGCGGAGACCACCGCCTCCGGCGGCGAGGCAGACGCGGCGCTTGCTGCGAGGGCTCCAACCGCCGCGCGGGCGTCGCGCACGAACACCCTCTTCTCGATCCCAATGCTCTTCTTCATGGGCTCCGCGCGGCATCTCGCACTGGTCAATCAGGAGACCCCGGCCTACGGGGCCTACTTGGTCGCTGCATTCGTGTTGATCCTGCTCGTCGAGCTCAACGCCTTCATGGGCCCCGCGGCTACCCAAAAGCCGCTCGGTAGCGTGTCGGGCACGCTCTACTCGGGGTTCGGGCTCACATTGGTCCTGTTCCTGCTCGGATCGCGGCTGCTGTAGGACCGCTATTTTTCAGGGGAGGGCGAGGTAAGCCGCGAGCGGCTCGATCTGCTGCTTGAGATAGGGCTGCGCCGGCATTAGGTTCGTGTCCCGCTTGGGCTTGTAGCCCGGCGGGTACGCGGCTCGCATGAGGCGAGCCTCGATCAGCTCTCGCGAGCTGCCGGCGATCGCCGGACCCAGTACACCTTCACGCTTCGGATCGCGATCGTGACAGGCGCTGCAGCTCGCCACGTAAGCCCGGCGACCTGTCTCGGCGAGATCCGGCGTACCCTGATCCTGACAGGCGAGAACGAATGACGCGACTGCGATCACGAGCCAGGCTCGAGTCACACTGCTCCTCGCTCGTTCGAGCGCGTCAGACTAGCATCAGGCAAGACGCGCGTTTGCGAGGAGGAGAGATGGAGAACCCGCTCGAAGAGGGAACCCGGCTGCAGCTCGACTTCGACAAGCTCGCCGCCGTTGCGCGCGCGAGCCGGCCCGTCGTCCCCGTCGTGCTGCAGAATGCCGACAGCGGCGAGGTGCTCTTCGTCGCCTACGCGGACGCGGAGGCGTTGCGGGAGACCCTGAGCAGCGGGACGGCCGTACTCTGGTCGACATCTCGCGACGAGCTCTGGCACAAGGGCGCGTCCTCGGGTGACGTCCTCGACCTGGTCGAGGTGCGCGTGAATTGCGAGCAAAACTCCCTCCTGTATCGAGTGCGCCTGCGAGGCGGCACCTGCCATACGCGTGACCCGAGCGGCGCGACGCGGCGCTCCTGCTACTACCGCAGCCTCGTCTCGGACGAACAGCTGGGGTTCCCTTCCTGACGGCTACTCCTTGAGCCAGCCGATCAGGGCCGGACGGAGCTCCCTCGGCTCGATGATCGATTCCAGCGAGCCGACCTCCCTGGCGCGCTCGACCGTGTGGGTAGCATCGAACTCTGCGGCGACCTCAGCTTGCTTCTCGAGGGTTATCTCCTCGAGCAGGCGGTCGAGCTCGGCTCTGCGCGCGACGCGTGTCGGGACATCGGGAGCGGCGTCGACGCGCGCGCGGACCTCGCGCACGCGCGGGTCGGCGACGGCGCGCCGTCTCACGTCGCGACCGAACACGACCGCCGCAGCGGCGGTGCCCCCGATCACCGAGGCGTAGGAGCCGGACAGCGCGACCGCGTGCATGCCGTCGTTGAGCTCGCGCGAGAACACGACGTAGGCGCCGCCGTGGTAGCGCGAGACCACCGTGAAGACCAGCTTCCCCTGGAAGCGAACGACGGCTCGCGCGATCTCCGCACCAAACTCCAGGATCCCCCGACGCATCGACTCGGGCGAGCCGTCGAAGCCCGACAGGTTCGCCAGGATCACGACGGGGCGATTGCCACTCGCCGCGTTGAGCGCGCGCGCGACCTTCTTGGATGAGTACGGGAACAGCGTGCCCGCCGTCCAGCTGTCTGGCCCGTCGTTCGGGGTGTAGCCCAGGCGCGGCAAGGGGCGGCTCTCGATCCCGATGAGCGCGATCGGGAAGCCGCCGAGGTGCGCATCCCACACAATCGCGGTCTCCGCGCCCTGCCAGATGGGCCAGCGCTCGAGAAACCCGCAGTCCTGGTCGATCACCGCGCGCATGAGCGGACGCATCGCGAATGGCCGCTTGCGCTCGGGGTTCGCCTCGCGCGAGAAGATGTCTCCCACGCTCTGGAAGTCCTCCTCTCCCTCGTACGGGGAGAGCGTCACGTCCCGGCCGTCGGGGTCCCGGGTCTGGTAGGGGCGCGGGCCGGACTCGCCACGGCTCCGGTAGCTCGTGGCGTAGTGCTCGAGCAGGATCCCGTAGGCATCGGGCAGGGTGCGCGCCTGGTGGTGGGCGTAGCCGTTCGGTCCCATGATCCGCTCGTAGCCGCCGATGCCCACCTCGTCCTCGGCCGCGACGCCTCCCGAGAATTCGAGCGCCGCGCGGCCCGTGAGGACCATGTACGCCCGCGGTAGCATGATCAGGACGCCGCGGCTCTGCAGACCCATCGTGGCAAGCGCGTCGAAGTAGCTCTGCGCGCCGACGTTGACGCCCGGCAAGATCAGGTTCACCTCCCCACCGGCATCCGTGAAGGTCACCAGCCGCCGTACGACGCGCGCCGTCGCGTCCAGGTTCTCGGTGCCGCTTTCCATTGCAATCCGGGCCCCCGAAGAGACGCCCACCCATTCGACCGGAAGCTCCTCGCGTTTCGCCAGGTCGATGGCGGCAACGATCGCGGCGCACTCGGGCTCCCCCAGCGCGCCCATCCCGCGCGTCGGGTCGCCGATCAAGAGCACGCGTCGCATGCCTTCGGGGTGCTTCACGGTCGGCGTGGTGATGACCCCGAAAACGACGCCACACTCGTTGTTGCCCGGATCCCGAACCACCCGGGCCACGTTGCCCTCGTACAGGGCGTACTCCTCGAACACTCCGGGTCCGGTGGGGCTTCCGAGCCCGCCCTGCGTGCCGTCGGGCTCCGCTGCGAAGAGCCGGGCGACCTCGTACGGGTAGAAAAGCCCCCGCGCGCGCGCCGCGGCCATGCGACGTTCGGCCGGTGTGGCCGGCTGGAGCGGCCGCGTGTGCGGCTCTCGAATGCTCCACTCCACGCGCGTGCCAACAGGTGTTCCGGCCAACACCTCGATCTTCCTCGGCTCCGCGTCGGGGTCGGTCTTCTCCACGCTGGCGAGGCGCACGACCACCCACTCGAGGCCCAAGTGCGCGGTCTCCGGTGCCAGCCTCCGGAGCAGGTTCTGAAGCAGCTCATCCGTCAGCACCAGCGCCGGTCGGACGAACAGGTACAGACGGTTCCAGCGCAAGCGGTGCTCGGGATCGCGCTGCCCGCGCAGCGAACGCATCGCTTCGATCGCCGCGTGGAAGCGCTGCTCGAACTTCGTGGGATTCGGCGCGTGCGGCAGCTCGGATCCGAGGTCGTTCACCTCCGCGAAGCAGAACAGGCGGGCGTCCCCGGGATCGTCGCGGGAGCGCGCGTGGAACGCGTGGATACCCTCGAAGCGCTCGAGCTCGATGGGCTCGAGCTCGAAACAGTCGAGACGCCACAGCTCGATGCGGCGCGCCAGATCCACCGGCAGGCCGAGCTCGCGCGCGCGCCGCTCGAGGGCGACGGGATCGGGCGGAGGCACGAGGGTGTGCGCGAGGTCGACGGCGGGGGGGACCGAGGTCTCGCCCGTGCTCTTCGCGGTCTCGCGATCGAAGAGCGCGTAGTGCACCTGGGCCGCCAGGTCCGCGACCGCCTCCGACACGGCACCTCGCAGTAACGCGAGCCGATCGAGGGCGCCGGCCAGCTCGGGGTGCCTCGAGAACGTCTCGCCCTGCTCGCCCAGACGGATCAAGGTGTGGAGCAGCGCCTCGATCAGGCGTGTGCGCAGCGCCAGGGTGGTGCGCGTCGCGTAGAGACGCAGTGCCGCGCGCTCGAGCGAGTCGCTCGGCTGCAGCGAATCGATGTCGTAGTGGGCGAGCGCTCGACGGACCAGATCCAGGAAGTCCTGGTCGATCCCCGCACCGGCTGCACTCATCCGGCGCACATACATGGCCATTCGCGCGTCGTTCGACGGCCCCAGCTCGTCGACCGCGACGCCCGTCGGTGCCGTGGAAAAGAGCGTCTCGATGTCGCTGAACAGCTCCACCGCACCGGCGAGCTGGGCAAGCTGCGCCTGGAACACCTCGGAGACGCCCGCGACGGGCGACTCGAGGATCTCCACCAGGCGTTCCGCGCGCTCGGAATTCACGTCGTAACCCAGCAGGACGCGACGCGTTTCCGAGCGCAGCGCGGCAATGCCCGCGGCGTGCTGCGATGCCAGAAGCTCGGTCGCGCGCTCGGGCGCCAGCTGGCCGTCGCTGTCGAAGAAGATCTCCAGAGGATCCTCTTCGGCTGCCAGCTCAAGCGGCGCCGCACGCGGGCCGGCGGAATCCACGTCGGAGCTGGGCTCGATCACCAGGATCACGTCACCCGCAGAGACGCGCTCTCCGGCCCTGGCAACGACCTCGCGCACCAGACCCGCGACGGGGGCAAAGAAGGCCGTCTCGGTCTTCATCGCCTCGAGCAGGCCGAGACGCTGCCCAGCCGTGACGCTCTCACCAGGCTCCACCGCAAGCTCGATCAGGAGCGCGGGGGCCGGGGCGCGCACCTTGCCCCCGATATCTCGCTGCACGCGGTGGTGCTCGCCGTCGAGCTCGATCCGGAGCTCGACCTCGGATTCGCTGATGAGCACCTGGTGGCGGCGCTCCCCAACGAAGAGGGTGCGCGTGTGCGGTCCCTGCTCGAGCAGCCTCACCTGAGCGACGCGATCGCCGAGGTGTACGCGGTACGACCAGTTCCCGATCGCGTAGACGGTGAGCCGGTAAGACACCCCCGCAAAGACGAGATCGATCTCCGCCCCTGTCGACGGTGGGATCCTCTGGGGACGTCCTCCTTCCGCGTAGAAGTTCGCGCGTACGACCGCGCGCTCACGCTGATAGACGTGGATGGCGGCGACCAGGAGCGCCTCGATGCTCGGATCCGGCGACGCGGCAAGCCCAGCCTCGGCGAGCCAGCCCGTGTCGACGCCGCCCTCCCGGAACCGCGGGTGCTTCAGCACGCCCAGGAGAAAGCCCTTGTTCGTCATCCCGCCGTCGATGACGACGCGGACGTCGGAGACTGCTCGCTCGAGTCGGGCCCGGGCCTCTTCCCGCGACGCCCCGTGCGCCATGACCTTCGCGATCATGGAGTCGAACTCGGCCGGGATGCTGTCTCCCGCCGCAATGCCTGCGTCGACGCGAATCCCGGGACCGGAGGGCAGCTCGAGCTGCATGACGGCCCCCGGGCTGGGCGCGAAGTCTGCGGAGGGATCCTCCGCGCAGAGTCGGACCTCCATCGAGCAGCCCCGGGACGGTGGCGCGACACCTGGCAGCCGGTCGCCTCGCGCGATGCGGATCTGCCACTTGACGAGGTCGAAGCCGTTCAGAAGCTCCGTGATCCCGTGCTCGACCTGGAGCCGTGGGTTCACTTCGAGGAAGTGGAACGACCCGTCGCCAGAAACGAGGAACTCGCATGTGGCGACTCCCACATATCCCGCCGCCTCGAGCAAGCGGATCGACGCCTCGCGCATCTCGCGCGCCAGCTCATCCGGGATCCCCGGGGGCGGCGCTTCCTCGACCACCTTCTGATGGCGTCGCTGCACAGAGCAGTCGCGCAGCCCCAGCGCAAGCACTCCGCCGTGCTGGTCGGCCGCCAGCTGCACTTCGACGTGACGCGCCGCGCCAATCTGAGACTCGAGGAAAAGCGTGCCGTCTCCGAACGCGTGTGCACCTTCCGCGGCGGCGCTGTCGAAGGCGGATTCGAGCTCGGACGCCTCGCATACGACACGAATGCCGCGCCCTCCGCCCCCCGCAGACGCCTTCAACATGAGTGGGAAGCCGATGCGCTCGGCGTGCCGCAGCACGTCAGAGCGCTCGACCGGACCGCCGCTCCACGAGATAACCGGAACGTCGACCTCCGCTGCGAGCTGCTTGGAGCGAATCTTGTCACCGAGCAGACGCATGGTCGCAGAGGGCGGTCCGAGAAAGATCAGCTCTGAGGCTTCGAGCCTCTCTACGAAGGAGGGATCCTCGGCGAGGAATCCCCAGCCGGGCCACACCGTGTCCGCGCGCGTCGCGCGTAGCGCGGCCAGGACCCGATCGCGGTCGAGATAGGCCGGCTTCTCCGCCACTCCTCCGACGCGTCGCAGCGCGGGACCCAGAGAAATCGTCTCATCCGCGTCGCGGACAAAGGGCGCGAATCGATCTGGGTCGGTGTAAAGAGCGATTCCGATCAGCTCGCTCTTCTCTTCGCTGCGAAGCTCGCGAATCGCGCGCAGACAGCGCGTCGCGGCCTCACCCCGGTTCAGGATGGCGATCCTCTGAACCCTTGCCATCTCCGCCATGTTAGCCCAGTTCGCGCGCAAAGATCGCAGGACCCACGAGAGGGCGAGATCCGGGGCTAGCTCTTTGCGGGCAGGGCACCCGGGAAGACCCGGGCGAATGCAAAGAAGCAGAGAAAGAAGATTCCGGGAAAGCCCAGGCCGATGCCGAGCTCGATCGCCGAGAACGGTGTCACCGGCGCGCCGGCGAGTACTTCGGCCGGCGAAACCAGCGATGGCGTCACAAGGATGTACCGCTCCAGCCAGAAGCCGATCACGGAGCCTGCCGCGACGGTGCCGAGGATCGCCGGGGTCTTCTTCGGACTCGCGCCCAGCAGCACCCAGAAGGGAATCACCCAGAGCAGGACCCACGCCAACAGGGTGATCCTCGCGTAGGGCTCTGCGACACGCTCCCAGAACCCCGTCATGTACCAGGTGTCCTGAAGGAACTGCGACCCGAGTCGGGCGGCGACGAAGCCGGTCTCTTCCGGCATGTTCCCGTACCAGATCACGAAGTACTGCGACCAGAACAGGTACATCCAGAAGGTCGAGAACGCGAAGATCATCTTGCCGAGGTCGTGGCGCCTGCTCACCGTGATCTCTCCGCTGAGCTCCCGGGAGTTGCGGAGCACGAGACAAATGATCGTGAGCAGGGAGATCGCGGACAGGAAGCCACCCCAGGAGAAGTAGGCGGGGAACATGGTGCTGACCCATTCCGGTGACAGCGACATGATCATGTCCATGGCGAGCAGCGTGTAGCAGAGCGCGTACGAGAGAATCAGCACGACCGCCAGCTTACGCAGGCGTCGCTCCGAGACCTCGCGTTCGCGCGACTCGCCGCGCCAGCCGCTCGCCCATCTCGCGTACAGTCCGGCGAAGCGTCCCGACCCGTTCTCCCGAGCCTCCCCCAGCATCGGACGTACCGACAGGTACAGGTAGAAGCAGGACACGAACGTGATCCAGAGCAAGGCTATGAGGTCGCGTCCAAAGGTGAAGCCCTCTCGGTACCACCACTCCTTGCCGTGAACTTCGTGATCTACCCACTCGAAGAGCTCGTGACGACCGAGGTACACGACGGCGAAGAGCACCAGCGTGAACGGCACGTAGGCGCCCATCGAGTCGACAACGCGGTGAATCGGACCCTGCCAGCGTGCGTTCGTGAGCCGCATGGCACAGGAGAGCACCAGTGCGCCCTGCGCGAGGGCTCCCCACATCAGCCAGTTGTGCAGAAATACGCGATACGTGCGCTGGCTCGCCTCTTCGCTACCGGCAATGCCGACAACAAACGTGATCACGCCGACCGCGACGAGGGCGCTGAAGATGATGAGCGTCCTAGTCGGAATGGATCTCGGACTCGCTACGTCGGCGCTCACAGCTCAGCCTCCAAAGAGGGTCCGGAGGTAGTTGACGGTGTGCCACCGATCCTCCGGCGAGATCTGCGGGTAGCCCGGCATGAGCGGCTTTCCGTACAGGATCTTCGTGAAGATCTGACCGTCGGTGTAGGCGACGGTGGTGGACAGCGGAAACGGTGGAGCACCCGACTCGGCGAGGCGTCGCGCCAGCGGGCTGCTCGCGGGGCTCGCCATGCCGTCGGCAGCGTGACAGACCGCGCAGAAGTTCGTGTAGACCTCTTTCCCTCGCGCGATCGACCCTACGCTCGCGGAAATCGGGTTCACGAGTGCACGGGCCTCCGCAGCGTGCATCGGATTCACGAAGAGCGGATTGTCCGGCTTGATCCGGATCGTGTAGCCACCGATGGGTACCGTGCCCTCGGGCGGAGCGAAGGGCTCGGCTTCGAGTGCTTGAATGGCCGGCTGCTCCTTCATCGATGCGAACCAGCCCCTCGAGACCTGCTCCCAGCAGCCCGTGCCGAGCACGGCGACGGCGGCGACCGCGAGAACGCTCCTAGCTCTCGACAACACGCACCTCCGCGCACCCGACACTCCCGAGCAGCTCCTGCACGCGGGAGATCTGGTCATGGTGGCAGCCGACCACGCAGCCGAACTCGGCGCCGCTGAAGCTTGGCCGGTAGGCATCGTGTCCCTTTCGAGACATGTAAAGCCCGTGGATCAGGAGCCCCATGACCGTGAGGATCCCACCCAGCAGGATATTCAGCTCGAAGCCGACGATCGTGTAGGCCGGGATCGAGGCGAACGGCTTGCCTCCGATGACGATAGGCCAGTTGTACGCCATCCAGATCTGCGCGGTGTACGCGAAGGTGACGCCCGTGAGGCAGCCGATCAGCGTGTAGATGCGTACCCGGCTCGGCCGACGACCGATCGCCTCTTCGATCTCGTGGCTCGGAGAGGGCGAGTAGACCTCGAGATCATCGAAGCCCGCCAGCTTCAGCGTTCGGACCGCCCCGGCAGCCGCCTCCGGAGAAGTCAGCACTCCCAGCACGCTCGCCATCAGTGTGACTCCCCCGCAAGCTCGTGGTAGTGCAGCTCCTTGACCTCCTGGATCGAGATCACCGGGAACATCCGCAGAAAGATCAGGAACATGGTCAGGAAGAGCGCAAAGCTGGCGGCCAGGATGGTGAGCTCCACGACACTCGGCACGTAGTAGCCCCAGGCCGCGGGATCGTACTCGTGGGAGAGTCCTGTCGTGATGATCACGTAGCGCTCGAACCACATACCCACGTTGATAAAGATGGAGATCACCCACATGACCCAGGGGTTCTCGCGCACTTTCTTCACCCAGAGGGGAAGTGGCACGACGACGTTGCAGATGAGCATGATCCAGGTCGAGGTCCACTGATAGCCGAAGCCGCGATGCCAGAAGGAGCCCTGCTCGAACGGATTCGCGCTGTACCAGGCGCTGAAGAACTCCATCCCGTACGAGTACCCGACGATGGAGGAGGTCAGCAGTATGAGCTTCCCCATGTTGTCGAAGTGGCTCGCCGTCAGGTAGCGCTCCAGACCGAAGGCTTTGCGCACGGGCACCAGGAGGGTGATGACCATCGCAATCCCGGAGAAGATCGCGCCCGCTACGAAGTACGGGGCGAAGATGGTCGTGTGCCAGCCAGGCACCAGCGAGGTGGCGAAGTCCCACGAGACGACGCTGTGCACCGAGAGCACGAGCGGCGTGGCCAGGCCCGAGAGATGCAAGACGGCGCGCGCGTGGTGGCGCCACTGCTGCGACGAGCCCTTCCAGCCCATGGCGAGCACCCTGTAGAGATGTCGCCGCCAGTCGCGCACGCGATCCCGAGCCGCGCCAATGTCCGGGATGAGACCCACCGCGAAGAACAGGATCGAGATGATCATGTAGGTGTTGATCGCGAAGAGGTCCCAGATGAGCGGGGACTTGAAGTTGACCCACAGGCCGCGCTGGTTCGGGTACGGAATCATGAAGTAGAACTTCCACACACGACCGATGTGGATCAGCGGGAACATCGCCGCAATGAGCACGGCGAAGACCGTCATCGCCTCCGCGCCGCGGTTGACCGCGTTCCGCCACTTTGCGCGGAACAGGTAGAGGATGGCGGAGATCAGCGTCCCGGCGTGCGCGATGCCCACCCAGAACACGAAGGTCGTGATGTACACGCCCCACATGACGGGATGCATCAGGCCCGTGACGCCAAAGCCGAAGTACGTCTGATACACAAACGCGCCGACGCCCGCGCCAACGATGCCGATGCAAGCGAGCACGGCGAGCACGTACAGGGGCGTCGGCGGCTCGATGACCCGCAGAATGTCATCGTTGATCTGATCCGGCGTCAGCGGAACGAGCTCAGTCGCGGCGGCCATCCTATACCCGCTTCACGGCCCGCATGTAGGAGACGCCGGGGCGCGTGTACAGCTGCTCGAAGATGCGGTAGGCCCGTGGGTCCACCCGAAGCTTCGACACGACGCTCTCCGGATCGCGCAGGTTTCCAAAGCTGATCGCGTTCGACGGACAGGCCTGCTGGCAGGCCGTCTGCATGTCGCCGTCGCGGACCGTGCGATTCTCGATCACCGCCTGGTCCTTGGCAGCGGTGATCCGCTGCAGGCACATCGTGCACTTCTCCATCACCCCCTTGGAGCGCACGGTGACGTCCGGGTTCAGGATCAGCTCCTCCGGCTCACGATAGAAGAAGTCGTACGGCCAGTAGTTGAATCGGCGCGCCTTGTAGGGGCAGTTGTTGCTGCAGAAGCGCGTGCCGATGCAGCGGTTCGGCACCATCACGTTCAGCCCGTCATGACTGTGGTAGGTCGCGATCGTCGGGCAGACGCTCTCGCACGGAGCGGCACCGCAGTGCTGGCACATCATCGGAACGGGGCGCACGTCGATCTGACCGTCGTGTCCGAGCTCGACGTAGCGCTCGATCCGGATCCAGTGCATCTCCCGGCCGGCGCGCGCATTGTCGGGGCCGACCACGGGGCTGTTGTTCTCCGTACCACAGGCCATGATGCACGCATTGCAGCCCACACACGCATCGAGGTCCACGGACATCCCCCAGCGGTAGGGGCTGTCCGGGTGGGCGTCCGCGGCCGGGTCGTACTCCTTGGTGACCAGGTGCTCGGCCGACGCAAGCGCGTGTATATCGGGCGCGTGCTGGGCAGCGTCCTCGGCATCGTGGCCGGCGTCATGCCCCGCGAGTGCGGCGAGGGTGGTCGCCTTGGCCAGACCGCGCTTCTCCTGATCGAAGGTGATCTGGGCGCGCGCCACGAGCATGCGAGCTCCCGTCGGACGCACCGACGCTCGCGTCGAGAGCCAGGCGAGCCCGCCGCTCTCCGGGTCGAGTCGCCCCGGTATGATCTCGAGCGCGTTCACTCCGACCGTGCTGCGCTGCTGCTGGTAATCGGGATCTGGAGCGTTCGGGTCAACCGGCTGGTGGCCCTGACCCACCGAGATCGCGACCACACCTGGGCGGATGGCCTGGTGAGGATAGACGGCGAGCTCGAGAGAGCCTGCTTCAGTCGAGATCTCGACCACGTCACCGACGTCGACCCCCAGCTCGCGCGCCGTGTCGTCGTGAAGCTCGGCGTAGCTGCCCCACATGGTCTTCGTGACCGGATCGGGAATCTCGTTGAGCGCGGCCAGGCGCTGGCTGCGTCCGTCGTAGAAGTGGAGCGAAGGGTAGACGACGAGGGCCAGACCATCAGCCGCTCCGGAGAGCCTCGCCGGCTCGAAGCTCAGGTTCGTCGCGCCCGCGGCGAGCGATACGCCACGGCTGCCAGCCCTCTTGAACTCTCCCCCGTGCGCGATCTTCTGATCGAAGCCGGCCGCGCCCCAGCGCGCCTTGAGCGCGTCCCGAAAATTTCCTCCGGGCAGGCTCCCGCCTCGTCCGAGCGCGCGTCCAGCGTCGAGCAGCACGTCGCCAACGGCACGGGTGTCGTAGAGGGGGCGAAGCGTCGGCTGCTGGAGGCGCCGGATCCCCCGAATGGGCTCCGCGTCGCCCCACTCCTCGAACGGCGTATGGTCCGGCAATACCAGGTCTGCCAGAGCCGTGGTCTCATCGTTCGCGCTCGAGAAGCTGACCGTGTACACGCCACTCGAGCCCATCGCGTCCGCGAAGCCAACTTGCGGGGCGGCGTACACCGGGTTGGCCCCGTGCACGAGCAGAACGCTGACCTCGCCGCCCCGCAGCTCTCCCGCCAGCTCCTTCAGATCGCTGAAGCGAGCCAGCTTGCCCACGTTGTGGTCGGGACCGAACTCGACGGTCTTTCCGATCGCGCCGCTCACGTAGTTGAGAATCTGTACAGCGGCCGCGAAGCTGGCCGCGTTCGTGCCCTGGACCTCGATCCCGGGCGGGAGCGCGAGTGGGGCGGACGCACTCACGATCCGTTGCGCCAGCGCTCGGAGCTGATCCGCCTCGAGCTCCGCCTGGACGGCCACCGTTTCGACCGTGAAGCCGGCCAGCAGACGTCGCAGCGCGGGCTCGACTCGCTTCTGCTCTGCAACTTCATGCGCCAGGGCAAGGGCGACCAGCACCTCGGTCCCGGGCACCGCGGCCAGCCACAGATCCGTGTTGCTGCCGGAGACGCCGAGGCGCGGGCCCACGAAGGCGGCAAAGCCGCGACCGTCAGCCCTCGCGGCAGCGAAGTTCCGCTGGTTCTGTAGCGGGTTCAGCCAGGTCTCCAGGAAGTCGGTCCCGAAAGCCACGATGACATCGGCCTTGTCGAGCGCGAAGTGCGGAACGGCGTCGGTACCGAAGACCCGCTCGTTCGCGCTTCGAAGCGCTTCGTGGGCGTAGAGCTCGAAGCGCAGCCGCTTCGAGGAGCCGAGAGCGCCCAGGAATCCGTCGATGATCTCGCCCTTGGTGCCGGTCTCGGCTCCCCCGAGAAACGCAACCCGGGCGTTTGCCGCACGGAGCTTCTCGACCAGTAGCGCCATGCCCTCGTCCCAGCTGATCGGAACGAGGTCAGCCCCCTCGCGGCGCATGGGGCCCTTGAAGCGGGCCGAGTCGTAGGTGCGGTGCAGCCCGGCCTGGCCGCGGACACACAGGCTGCCGACGCCGATCGGGTCGTCGGGGTTGCCGTCGACCTTGATGGGACGCCCTTCGCGCGTCTTCACGCGGATCGCACAGGCTGAGGGGCACTCCCGGCAGGTGCTGTTGTAGTAGGTCGGGATGCCGGGCACGATCTCTTCCGGCTGGTTCAGGTATGGGATGACTGCTTCGAGCGGCTCCTGGCAGGCGGCCGTAGCCGCAGCGCCGGCGCTCATGCCCACGATCTTCAGGAAGTCTCGGCGGTCGAGCTCGGACATGGGCGGTGGCTCGCCTCCTTAGTAGTGGCACGCGGAGCAGTCGTCCGCGGCTCCGCGTTCCAGGTGACAGTCCATGCACCAGCCCATCTCGAGCTTCGCCGCGGGCAGGAACCCGCTGGAAGGCCGCAGCACGGTGTCAGGCGTTAGATACACTCGGTTCATCTCCTCCACCTGTCCGTGACACTCCTGGCACTCGACCCCCGCGTTGATGTGGCGAAAGTGCTTGAACTGCACGTACTCGGGCAAGTTGTGGATACGGATCCACGGAATCGACTCGCCCTTTGCGTGGTACTCCCTGAGCTTGGCGATCTCTGCCGCGCTGCCCTCCGTGCGGCCCTCGGCCACGTGGACGTGACAACCCATGCAGGTCGACACCGCGGGAATGGTGGCGTGCTGGCTCACCTCTGCGGCGCTATGGCAGTAGAGGCACGGGATGCCGAGGTCGCCGTCCTCGGCGCTGCCCGCATGGATCTCGTGGCTGAACTCGATCGGCTGTACCGGGCCTTCGAGCTCCTCGTCGGTGTAGTCGTACAGCCCTGCGGCGGCAGCGCTCAGGACCAGTGCAAAGGCGCACACGGCGGCCAAGGGGATCAAAATGCGCTTCCGGTGACGCATGTCGCGGCGCAGAGTTAGCTACCGCCAGTCGGAAGGTCAAGGAGTTTCGGGAAAGTTCCGCGTTTCCAGACGTAGATCTTCATCGGCGGAATGTTCCAGAAGCCGCTGTGCGTCTCCGCAGGCCCCAACACGGGCTCGGCGATCCGCCGTACCGCACTCCGGAACTGATAGGCCACGAAGCGCCCGTTCTCTCCCAGCACGCGCTTCGCCGCCTCGAGCGTGCGCCTGCCGACTCCATGCTCTAGCGTCGAGAAGGGGATCCCCGACACCACCAGGTCCGCCTGGACCTCACCCGCGTCGGCGAGGGCGAGCTCGAGATCTGCCGAGCAGCCCTCGTAGACGCTGAAGCGAGGATCTGACCAGCTGGACCGGAGCAGCTCGGCAAACTCGGGCAAGATCTCGATCGCGACCAGCTTCGCGTTTGCCGGCATGCGTCCCAGGATCTGACTCGTGAGCACCCCCGTTCCTGGCCCCAGCTCGACGACGACTCTCGCCGTCGAGACGCGTCCACACTCGAGCACACGCCGGGCAAGAAAGCGTGAGCTCGGCACCACGGAGCCGACCTCTTTGGGGTTGCGAAGGAAGCCCTTGAAGAACTCGAGCGGAAGATTGACCGCTTCGCCGCGACGTACTGACGATCTCATCCAGGCTCCGTGACAACAGTGCGAAGAGCTGATCCAGCCCCCACCGTGAGGGTTTTATCCCGAAGGCCGAATCTCGGTCAACCTCGGGCGTCGACGGGCGCCGGGAGCGTAGCAAGATAGTTGCGGGTCTGGGTGCTGAGCCGGCGCATCAGCTCGCGCGCGCAACGTTCGGCGCTGTCGGCATCGCGCGCCTCGATGGTGACCGCAAGGCGCTGCAGGATTGGGCGGAAGGCGCGACGCTCGGGCGGTCCCAGCCACGCCATCAGCGCGGGACCTGCCCGGGTCAAGAACCGGTGCATCGAGTTCGCGAGCAGGAGCGCGACGCGGTTGCCTCCGAGCTCGCACAGGGTCGCTGGCAGGGCGAGTAGCGATTCGACGAACTCGCGCTCGGAGAGCTGCGTGCTCGCGGTGCCGCGCAGGAGCGCGGCCGCCGAGTCGAGTCTGTCAGGAGGCGCGCTCTCGATGATGCGACGCACCAGGGCGGGCATCAGCACCTCGCGCAGCTCCAGCAAGTCGGCGAGCCAGGGAAGGCTGGGGCGCCCACCCGACACGGAGAGCTCCCAGACCAGCTCGAGGCTGGCGTGCTGCATGTCGCGGATCCGCGTCCCCGAGCCGTGCTGGATCTCGATCAAGCGCAGCTCCTCCAGCTTCTTCAGGGCCTCACGCAGCGAGCTGCGGTTTATGCGGAGCTCCTGGGCCAGCTCGCGCTCGGGGGGAAGGCAATCACCCGCACGCAACGTCCCGTCCAGAATCCCCGCCAGGATTCGTTCCACTGCGAGCTCCGGCACGGGCCGGCGCCCGTTCTTGCGCTCCCGCGAGCCGCGCAGATCCCCCACTACCCTCTATCAGATCCCGACACTGAGGGGAGTGTCAACCCGAAGGCTTGAACCCGCTTCGCCGAGCCCTCATCATGCCAGCCGGCGGGCGGTGAGCAAGAGGAGCGGAATCGATGCCCCGAGCCTACTCGATCAGTGCGGAGTCCATCGCGAAGGAGAACGCGCGTGTGGATGGCGACCTGTCCCAGTTCGACGTCTCGCACGTGATCCGGCTGGACGAGCTCGAGCTGCGCTCCATGGGTCCGTTCGACGTGCACCTGCGGATCCTGGCCATCTCCGCTGAGCACAACGTCGATCACGCGGCCCTGGCGGACACCATCAACATTGCAGAGGCGCGCGGCGGGAAGATCTATCCGGGGAACTCCGCCGTGGGCGAGGTCCTGGCGGTTGGCGAGCGGGTCAGCAAGTTTCAGGCGGGCGAGATCGTCGTCACGCACTGCAACGGAGAGCCGGACAGGTTCGGCTTCCCGTTGCGCATCTGGGCCTACGATCAGCCCGATTCGGTTGGATGGTACGCCGAGGAGGCGATCGTCGAGGAGTGGCAGCTCGTCTCCTGCCCGGTCGGTTGCGGGCTCAACCTGTGGGAGATCGCGGCCCTGCCCCTGCGAGCGCCCACCGCGTACCACCTGTGGCGCCGGGCGCTCGGGATCTATCGGCTGAAGGTATCCATCGAGAAGCAGGCCGTGCTCAACGTCCTTGGCTTTGGCGGCGGCGTTTCTGAGCTCTTCCTGATGCTGGCAAAGTCACAGGGCCACGACACCTTCCTCTGCTCCGGCAGCCCCGAGCGGCGCGACGCCCTGGCAAAGCTCGGCATCGTCGGGATCGACCAGCAGGCCTTCAACCGGTTCGCCACGCGCGACGACGTGAGAGCGTTCAGCCGCGAGGTCCGCAAGCTCACCGATGGCGAGAGCATGCACCTGGTATGCGACATGATGCGCGGCCCGGTCGCCGACGCGGGCATCGCCGTAGCTTCTCGTCAGGGTGTCAACGTGAGTGCGGGCTGGATGCTGGCCCAAAAGCTCACATATAACTCGACCTTGCTGTCGGTCAAACAGGTCACGCTCGACCACATTCACTTCGAGACGCTGGAAGGCGTCGCTGCTGCGACCGAGCTTTACGGCAGGGTGTTCAAACCGACGATCCACAAAGAAGTGTACGGCTTCGAGGACCTCCCTCGCTGCATGCACGAGATGCACCGGAACACGCAGACTGGCATTCCGATCGTCCGTGTCGCGAACGAGCTGCCTGCTGCGTTCCGCGAGAACTCATAGCTGACGATGGCTCGCGCCTTCTGGCTCGTGAAGTCCGAGCCCGGCTCTTATTCGTGGGACGACTTCGAAGCGGATGGCGCCACCTACTGGGACGGGGTCCGCAACCACCAGGCGAAGAACAACCTGCAGGCGATGAAGAAGCACGACCTCGTCTTCTTCTACCACTCCGTGAAAGACCCTGGCATCGTAGGCATCGCGCGCGTCACCCGTACCGCGTATCCCGATCCGACAACAGACGACGAGGGCTGGGTCGTCGTCGACATCGAGCCGGTGCGCAAGGTGGCGAGCGCCGTATCCCTGAAGGAGATCAAGGCGGATCCACGGCTCCGGCAGATGGCGCTCGTGAGGCAGTCGCGACTCTCCGTCATGCCGGTCGAGAAGACGGAATTCGAGCTGATTCTCGCACTGGGAGAAACGAAGCTCCCGAGGGGAAGGTAGACATGTCGCTGAACCTGGGAACGATCCTGAGGACCTCCGCACGCGAGAGACCGGAGCACGTGGCAATCCGACTCAACGAGTCCGAGCTGAGCTACGCGGAGCTCGACCGGGCCGCTCGCGGCATCGCGACGGGGCTGCGCGAGAGCGGGCTCGAGCCCGGCGACCACGTCGCGCTGATGCTGCCGAACGTGCTGGAGTTCCCCCAAGCGTACTTCGGGATCCTCTACGCAGGCTGCACGGTCGTGCCTTTGAACGTCTTGCTGTCCGCCCCCGAGGTCGGCTACCACATCCAGGACTCTGACTCGAAGCTGCTCATCGCCCACCCGTTGTTCGAGGGACCCGCCAGCGAAGGTGCCCAAGGAGCCGGCGTGTCGGTGGTCTGGGCCGCGGAAGGATCGCCAGGTCTCCGCGACCTTGCGCTCTGCGAGCCCCTCCCGGACCTGTACCCCACCGACGAGGGTGACACCGCCGTCATCCTCTACACCTCGGGCACGACCGGAAAGCCGAAGGGCGCCGAGTTGACGCACTCGAACCTGCTGCTCAACTGCAGCGTGGTCGTACCTCGCCTCATCCCGCTCGGCAGGGACGACGTGGCGCTCGGAACGCTGCCGCTGTTCCACTCCTTCGGACAGACGTGCATCCAGAACGCGACCTTCGCGGCTGGCGGCACCGTAACGCTGCTACCGCGCTTCACGCCGCAAGACGCCCTCGAGCTCATGCAGCGCGATCGCGTCACTCTGTTCGCGGGCGTGCCGACCATGTACTTCGCGATCCTCAACCACGAGGGCGGCGATCAGTACGACCTTTCGAGCCTGCGCTACTGCATGACCGGCGGCGCGGCGATGCCCGTCGAGGTCATGAAGCAGTTCGAGGAGAAGTACCCGGTCCAGATTCTCGAGGGCTACGGGCTATCCGAGACCTCGCCGGTTGCGAGCTTCAATATGCTCGATCGGCCGCGAAAGCCGGGCTCTATCGGCTACCCCGTCTGGGGCGTCGAGCTGGCCATTCTCAACGAGAAGGACCGCCCACTCCCAGACGGCGAGCGAGGCGAGATCTGCATCCGCGGGCACAACGTCATGAAGGGCTACTACCAGCGCCCGGATGCGAGCGCGGAGACCCTGCGCAACGGCTGGTTCCACTCGGGAGACATCGGCATCCGCGACGAGGATGGCTCCTACCGGATCGTTGACCGTCTCAAGGACATGATCATCCGCGGCGGCTACAACGTCTACCCGCGCGAAATCGAAGAGATCCTGTACGCGCACCCGGCCATCATCGAAGCCGCCGTCATCGGCGTCCCCCATGAAAGCCTCGGCGAAGAGATCAAAGCCGTAGTCACCCTGGGCGCGGGCCAGGAGACCACCCAAGACGAGATCATCGCCTACTGCAAACAACACCTCGCCGCCTACAAATACCCCCGCCACGTCGAATTCCTAGACGCCCTCCCCAAGGGCCCGACCGGGAAGATCCTGAAGCGAGAGCTCAGCTAGGGGTCATCCAATCCCAACACATCGCGCGGATCGCGCGCGAACAGCTCGCTAGCAGCCTTCTAAGCGATCGGCTCGCATCACCGGCGGACCGCGGCAGCACGAGCGAGTCGGGGCAGGAAGAAGCAGGGCCAGATGGTGAGGAAGAGGTTCGCGCCCCACCAGACCGGATCGAAGTCGAGACGGATCGCCCAGAACGAGACGGCCATGAAGCCAGCGCAGAAGGTGAGTGCCAGCGAGAAGGCTGCGAGCGGCTGCCAGGAAGGATCGCCGGCGGAATGCCGGTGGACGGCGAGCAGCCCGCAGATCGAGAGCACCATGTCCAGCGGGAAGAAGGACCAGTTCCACGCGTAGACGATGGGATCGTGGTAGTCCTTGAAGAGCCACGACGCCGGAACCACGTCCATGCCCAACAGAAGGGGGAACGAGACCGCCCAGTAGACGATCAAGCCAAAGTCGGTAACGATTACAAGCGGCCTCATTCGCTTCATGGTGTCGTGCATATCCGTGCCTTCTGTCTGTCAGCCGGGACGCGCAACGCGCGGGCGGGGTCGCCGTTCTCGAACAGGCCGACCAGGCCGCCGCTCTTAGCACGATGGGCGGCATACCCGAGGATTGCCTGGAGCTTCGTCGGCAGCGTTCCCACCGTCGTTCGTGAGAGATTGAGGAAGCTGTTCTCTACCGCCCGAAGCCAGCCGGCACAGTACGAAATGGAAAGCGCGCGCCGACGTTCTTGGCTCTCATTCTCGCCGCCGCCATGTATTAGATCGCCACGAAACAGCGCGGCATCGCCTCGGTTCATCACAGCGCGAGCGAGCTCGTGAGCTTGCGGTTCCCGCTCCACGTCCCACCGCCAGCTCTCGGGAGCGATGTAGGTCGCACCGTTCTGCATCGTGCAGGGATCCAGTGCGACGATTGCATTCACGAGAATCGGATGTTCACCGATCGGTACGTCTGGCCAGCTCTCGGTATCGCGGTGGAGATGTTGCGCCGGCTCGCCAGGCTGAATCTGAATTAGCTCGCCAGCGTTCAGGAGGACAGAGCTCGCGATGGGGCTGATCAGCCGTTCCGCCCACTCGACGAGCTCTGGCCGGCCGATCAAGTCGGCGGAACTCGGGACCTTCTCCACAAGACCGTGGAGACGCAGGGTCTTGTGGCCAAGGAACAGGTCATAGGACCGCGATCCGCTGGCCGGTGCGGCGGCGTCAGCATGGGCTTTCAGGTAGGCGTCGATCTCCTCATTGAGACGACCCAGTGCTTGGGGCGATAGAAGCCCTTCGCAGACTGCACCGCCGGTCGTCCGCACAACGCGGTCGATCCGGCTCCAGTCGTAAGGTCGGCCGAAGTGCGCCAGGTGACCGGGTTCACGTCTGAATTCCGCGGAATCGGGCATTACTGACTCCCGTTGCGTTTTGCATAACAATTGTTATATAACAAGTGTTACGTCCGTCAAGAGGAGGCCATGCCAAAGTCGATCGACCCGATCGAAAGGCGCGCCGAGCTGGTCGCCGCAAGCTGCGAGGTCATTGCCACAGAAGGGCTGAAGGGGGCCACCCTGCGAAGGGTGGCGGCGGCCGCCGGCTGCACCACCGGGGCCCTGACGCATTACTTCAGCGACAGACGGTCCTTGCTGGTCGACGCCTTGCGAGCGGTGCACTATCAGGCTGGCGGCCGAATGGCCGAGGCGGCACGGGGGGCATCTTCCGACCTGGAACGGCTCGAAGCGATCTTGCTAGAGGCCCTGCCGCTCGACAAGGCAAGGCTACGGGAGTGGCGGGTCTGGCTCGCGTTCTGGGCCGAATCGATGAACGATGCCGAGCTCGCCGAGGAAAACGCGAGGCGTTACGCCGAATGGCGCGAGCTCCTGCAGGGAGTGGTCGGCTCGCTGACCCGGCACGGGACCCAGACCGAACACGAGGTGGCTCACCTCGTTGCCCTCGTTGACGGTTTGGGTCTGCGCCTCGCGCGACACGCAGAGGGCGACCTTGCGCTCGAGGCCCAGCAGCGCGAATGCGTGGAAACTCTCATGCATCACCTAACGCGATTCGAGGCCCACTGACTCCGACCTGCCACATCAAGGCGAATGGCGGCGCTCAGCTCTTGCGGTCGAGGGCTTCGATCTTCGCGATGCGGCGGGCGTGGCGGTTGCCCTCGAAGGGCTGGTCGAGCCAGATGCGGACCCACTTGAGTAGGTCTCCGCCCGGGAACTCGCCGGCGCCGAGGCAGAGAACATTTGAGTCGTGGTGGTTGCGGGTCATGGCGGCGCTACGCTCGCTGTACACGAGGGCAGCGCGTACGCCGGGGATCCGGTTCCCCAGCATCGACATACCGATGCCGTTCGAGCAAGCCAGGATCGCCCGGTCCGTGTCGCCCTGGGCGGTGCTCATCGCGGCAGGGATGCCGAAGTCGGGGTAGTCGCAAGATTCGGCGGAGTCGGTACCGAAGTCCTCGACCTCGTGCCCGAGTCCCTCGAGCTCGCGCACGAGCTCGCGCTTGAAGTCGTAACCGGCGTGATCCACGGCGACCGCGATCTTCATGCGCGTGTCGGGGCCTCCGTCAGACCGCGGCCCGGTAAATGTCCATGACAGCGTGCAAGAGCTCGATGGCCTCCGACTTGTCGCGCTGGAAGGAGTTGCGGCCGATGATCGAGCCGAAGCCTCCACCGTCGGCAATCCCCTGGATCTCGTCGAGCACGCCCTGGCGATCCTTGGCAGGTCCGCCGGAGAAAATCACGATGCGGCGACCGCCGAACGCGCTCTGCACCACGTGGCTCACGCGCTCGGCAAGCGAGCTCACCGGGATGCCCTGCTCTTCGTAGACCTTGCGCGCGGCACCCTGCTCGATGTGATCCGTCGGCGGCTTGATCTTGATGACATGCGCTCCGAGCTGCGCCGCGATCTGCGCGGCGTAGGCGCACACGTCGATCGCGGTCTCGCCCTGCTTGGAGATGCCGGAGCCCCGGGGGTAAGACCAGATGACGACCGCGAGACCCGCTTGCTTGGCCTCCTCGCCGAGCGCGCGAATCTGCTCGTACATCTCGTTGCGGTTCGCGGAGCCGGGATAGACGGTGAAGCCGATCGCCGAGCAACCGAGCCGCAGCGCGTCCTCGACAGAGCCAGTCACGGCCGGACACGGATCCTCGCCGCTGTACAGCGAGTCCGAGTTGTTGAGCTTGAGGATGAGCGGGATGTCGCCCGCGTACTCCGCCGCGCCCGCCTCGAGAAAGCCGAGCGGGGCCGCATATGCGTTGCAGCCCGCGTCGATGGCGAGCTCGAAGTGGTAGCGCGGATCGTAGGCGGGTGCGTTCGGCGCGAAGCTCCGAGCGGGGCCGTGCTCGAAGCCCTGGTCCACGGGCAGGATGACCATCTTGCCGGTGCCGCCAAGGCGTCCGTGGTTCAGCATCCGGGCGAGATTCGTGCGGGTCCCCGGGCTATCGGACGAATACCAGGAAAGGATGTCCTTGACTGGCTTGCTGCTCACGGGGCCTCCCTCTCTCTTTGCTCGACGTGGCAAGTCTAGCAACCCGCGGGTCGTGAGCGACATTGCCGGCGAGCAGCGTAGAATCCAGAGAACGGAGGGTAAGAAATGGCCGATCTCGAGCTGAGTGTCGATCGCTCGATCGCAACGGTTCTGGTAAACCGACCCGACAGCCTGAACGCGCTCTCGGCCTCGTTGCTCGACGAGCTCGACGACGCCATCACGAAGATCCAGGACTCGGAGGAGATCGAGGCGGTGATCGTGACGGGCGCCGGTCGCGCCTTCGTGGCGGGCGCGGACATCGAGGAGATCTCGCGCCTCGACCCAGGAGCGGGCCTGCGCTTCTGCGAGCGCGGGCAGGCCGTCTTCTCGCGCCTGGAGCGACTCGAGAAGCCGGTCGTCGCGGCCGTGAATGGCTTCGCCCTCGGCGGGGGCTGTGAGCTCGCGATGGCCTGCCACATGCGCGTGGCAGCGAAGCGCGCGAGGTTCGGGCAGCCCGAGGTCAAGCTCGGCATCCTGCCAGGCCTCGGCGGCACACAGCGTCTGCCGCGGCTCGTCGGTCGCGGTGCGGCGACACAGCTCATCCTGAGCGGTGCGGTGATCGACGCCGAAGAGGCGCTCCGGATCGGGCTCGTCAACGAGGTGGTGGAGCCCGACGCCCTGCTCGACCGAGCGCGAGCCGTACTCGACGAGTGCCTCGCGAACGGCCCACGCGCCATCGCCGCCTCGCTGGCCGCGATCCGCGACGGCCTCGACCTGCCCCTGGAGGACGCGCTCGGCGTCGAGGCCAAGCTCTTCTCCGCCGCCTGCGGCACGGACGAGATGCGTGAGGGGACCACGGCGTTCCTCGAGAAGCGCGACCCCAAGTTCCGCCTCGGATGATGGAGCTGCGAGAGCGAACACCGGAAAATGCGGGCATGGTCCCCGAGCGGGGGTCCCGCTGGGCTAGATCACGGCCTCGATCAAGTAGGGGCCGGGCTCGGCGAAGGCGCGCTCCAGTGCGGAGACGAATTCGTCAGCCGTCTCTGCCCGCTCTCCGGGAACACCCTGGGCCTTTGCGAGTCCCACCCAGTCGATCACCGGATCTGCGAGATTGGTGAGCGAGCGCGCGGCAGGGCCTGGCTGCACGATGTCCGCGCGCCCGAGCTCCAGCTTCAGGATCCGGTACTCGCGGTTCGCGCAGATCACGGTCTTTACGTTCAGGTCCTCGCGGGCCTGGGTCCAGAACGACTGCATCGTGTACATCCCACTACCGTCGGCCTGGAACGCGATCACGGGCCGGTCCGGACACGCGATAGCTGCGCCGGTCGCGCAGGGCAGTCCCTGACCGATCGCACCACCCGTGAGACCGAGCACCGTGTGCGGCGGGCAGCCGAGCGAGGTGCCGTGGAAGGCTGCGGCCGAGGTGGCGGCCTCCTCCATGACGATGGCGTCCTCCGGCAGGAGGGCGGCGAGTGCGAGACCGAGCGAGCCGACGCTGAGCTCGCCCGACGGAGCCTTCGGACGCTCGAGACCGGCCATCACGCCCTCGTCGCGTGCGCCCAGGACATGGGCCAACTCGTCGAGCGCGGCCGCGCAGTCTTCCCCCGGTCCTGCCATGACTTGCACACTGCACGTGTCAGGAGTAGGTCGACTCGGCAGGCCCGGGTAGCCGAAGAAGCTCACTGGCGAGCGGGCGCCGATCGCGATCAGGTGTGCAAAGGGCTCGAGCGCCTCCGTCACCTGCTCGGGGAAATACGGCAGCCGCGAGACTAGTGGGAGTCCCGCCCCGCGCTCCGCGCGAGCAACGAAGGTGTCCGAGAACATGCGCGCGCCGGTTCGGGCCGCGACGCGTGCGGCGATCTTGAGCTCCGGTGCGCGCAGCGCGCGAGCGCCGAGCAGGATGGCGGACGGAGCGTCTTCGCGGAGGACGGCGGCCGCTGCCTCGATCCGAGTCCCCGGGACCGAAGCGGGAGGTTGCGGCTCGACGGGCTTGGCGGGACCGCTGGCCTGGTCCCAGGCGCAGTCCGCCGGAATGATCAGGGTCGCCGGTCCGATGGGGGCGCTGGTGGAGGCCGCGATGGCATCGGCCATATCGCTTCCCACCTCCTTGGCGGTGCTCGTCGTCCGGACCCAGTTCGACACCGGCCGGGCCAGCGACTCTATGTCGGAGGTGAGCGGTGCGTCTGCGGCAACGTGCCAGGTCGCCTGATCGCCGACCACGTTCACTATCGGGCTGCGCGCGCGGCGGGCGTTGTGCAGGTTCGCAATACCGTTCGCGAAGCCGGGACCGAGGTGAAGCAGCGTGAGCGCCGGTCGCTCGGTCATCCGCGCGTAGCCGTCGGCGGCTCCCGTGACCACGCCTTCGAACAGTCCCAGCACGGAGCGGATACCGTGGACGGCATCCAGCGCGGCGACCAGCTGCATCTCCGTGGTCCCAGGGTTCGCGAAGCACACCTCGATTCCAGCATCCACCGCCGTCCGCAGCGCGCTCTCAGCACCGTTCATGCCTGCACCTATACCCGTTGTGTGTCGCCGGGCTCTTCGATGACGGGATTCTCGAGCGTTCCGATCCGCTCGATCTCGATCCGGACGGACTGTCCTGGCTTCAGGAAGCCAGGAGGAGACATGGCGGCGCCGACGCCGGAAGACGTGCCTGTAGACACAACGTCTCCGGGCTCGAGCGTGCACACGGTGGAGAGCGTGGCCACCAGGCTGAAGCAGTCGAACAACAGGTGCTTCGTGTTGGACTGCTGTCGAAGATCGCTGTCCACGTAGGTCTCCAGCCCGAGCGAGTGGGGATCGCCGATCTCGTCCGGGGTCACGAGCCACGGACCCATGGGACCGTGCGTATCCCAGGACTTGCCGAGCGTCATCGTAGGCGAGCGGCGTTGCCAGTCTCGAACGCTCACGTCGTTCACGATCGTATAGCCCGCGATCACCTCGCTGGCCCGTTCCTCCGGCACGTGCCGGCAGCGCTTGCCGATCACGAACGCGAGCTCGCCCTCGTAGTCGACGGCGCTCGACACGCGCGGGATGTGGATGGGATCCCGGTGCGCAACTACGCAGCTCGTCTGCTTATTGAAGACCATCGGGAAGGTAGGCGGCTTCTGCCCGGTCTCCTCGATGTGGTCCTTGTAGTTCAAGCCGATCGCGAGGAACTTGGGCGGGTGCGGCACCGGAGCCTCGAGACGTACGTCGCCGAGCGCGAGGCGTCGCTGGGCGATATCGGCGGCCTTCTGCGCCGCCTCGAGCGCACTAGACCCGGCCGCGAGAAAGGCGCACATCTCCGTCGGCAGATCCGGCGCGGCCGCGGCCAGGTCGACGATCTCATCGCCCACCGCCACGCCCACTCGCGTGCTTCCCGCCTCTGTGAACGTTACCAGCCGCATGTGTCCTCCTCAGCGGACACTATACCCCGTGCTACCATTTCGATGATGCCAGACGAACTCGTTGCGATTGCGCGCTATCAATCGTCGAGCGAGGCGAACGTCGCGCGTGCGAGACTGGCGTCCGCCGGAATCGACTCCACCCTGGCAGACGAGATGGGCGTCGAGGTCAGCGACGAGCTCGAGAATCAGCTCCCGGTCCAGCTCGCAGTGACGCGTACGCAAGGCCGACAGGCGCTCGAGATCCTGCGACAGGCGCCGGCGGAGCCCGCTCCGGAGTCGAAGTGGTCGGATCACGTCGAGTCCGAGCGCTGCCCGGTCTGCGAGTCCTCCTTCATCGAGGTCCAGCAATCGTCGCTGCTGGGTCAGATCTGGCGCGCGGTACTCAAAAGCCTGGTACCGCTGCCGGCCTCCGCACTGGAGAGCAAGTCTCGCTCGTGCGGTGTCTGCCGACACCGCTGGAAGAGCGGCACCAAAGACGAATTGCTCCCTGGCCGGGTCAGCTCGCCGCCCGGCCCCTGAGCCGATACGCCGGTGCGCGTTGCCTCTCTCCTGCCGAGCAGTACCGAGATCGCCTGTGCCGTGGGCGCGCGGAGCCAGCTCATCGCCCGCTCGCACGAGTGCGACTTTCCCGCGGAGGTGCTGAGCCTGCCTTCACTCACCTCTGCGCGCATCAACGCAGGGGCACCCAGCCTCGAGATCGACAGGGACGTGAAGGCCCTGGTCGCGCAGGGCCTTTCGATCTACAACGTGGACGCCGAGCGACTTCGCGAGCTCGCTCCGCAGGTGATCCTGACGCAGACGCTCTGTGAGGTCTGTGCGATTACCCCGAGAGACCTGGAGCAGGCGCTCGAGGACTGGACCGGCCTCGCGCCCCGGCTCGTCTCGCTCGAGCCCTTGCGACTCGAAGACGTCTGGGCCGACATCGAGCGTGTCGGCGGGGCGCTGGACCTGGAGCGCGAGGGGCAGCAGCTCGCGGCCGGGCTGCGGACTCGGGTCGAGTCGCTGGCCGAGCAGAGCGCGCGCATGGCCGAACGTCCCCGCGTCGCGACACTGGAGTGGATCGATCCGCTGATGGCAGCGGGGAACTGGATGCCCGAGCTCGTCGAGCTCGCGGGAGGGCGAAACCTGTTCGGGCGCGCCGGCGAGCACTCCCCCTGGCTCGAGTGGGAGGAGCTCCGGAAGAGCGACCCAGAGGTGCTCCTGGTCCTGCCGTGCGGCTTCGGGCTCGAGCGGACTCGCGCGGAGCTCGGTCCCCTGCTCGATCGAGCGGGCTTCGCACAGCTGGACTGCGCCCGGAGCGGGCGGATCTACCTGCTCGAGGGCAACCAGTTCTTCAACAGGCCGGGACCGCGCCTGGCCGAGTCGCTGGAGATTCTGTGCGAGGTGCTGCACCCCCAGAGCTTCGAGTTCGGCCACGCCGGGACCGGCTGGCAAGCCCTGTAATGTGGGACCCGGCCCGCGAGCGGTCGCGGGCCACCCACCTCCGCTCAAGCCTACGGCCTTCGCTGCGCGCGCCAGCTCCGCTGCGCTTGCATGGCTGCATCGACGAACGTTGGTTCGTTAACTACCGCCAGCTGCGACTACTTGCCCTTCCACTGGGGTGGGCGTTTCTCGGCGAACGCCTTGGGACCTTCCACGAAGTCCTCGCTCTTCACCATCTCCGCGATCGCGGGATAGCGGCCAGTCTGCATGGCCTCCTGCAGGTCGGCGACGTCGAGACTGCGTGTCACGGTCTGCTTACTCGCGCGGATGGAAAGCGGGGAGCACTCCAGAATCTGCTCAGCCCAGGCGCGCGCGGACTTGAGTAGCTCCGCGTGGGGAACCACGTCGGTCACGAAGCCCAGCTCCTTTCCCTCCTGGGCGCCGACCCGACGACCGGTGAGAATCATGCCCATCGCATGCTTGAGCGGGATCGTCCGCGGCAGCCGCTGCAGGCCGCCCGCTAAGGCAGCCAGACCGACGCGCGGCTCCGGCAACGCGAAGATGGCCTGCTCCGAAGCGATGATCAGGTCGCAGGCGAGTGCGATCTCGAAGCCTCCGCCCATGGCGACGCCGTTTACGGCCGCAATCAGCGGCTTCGCGAGGTCGAAGCGAGACGTGAGCCCGCCAAAGCCTGCGCTCGGCTGCTCCCTACGCTCGCCAGACGCCTGGAATTTCAAGTCGTTGCCAGCAGAGAAAGCGCGATCCCCTTCTCCCGTGACGATGGCCACCCAGAGCTCCGGGTCAGCCGCAAAGTCGTCCCACACCTTGGCAAGCTCCCAGTTTGCCGGCGGGTGAAGGCTGTTCATCACTTCGGGGCGGGTGATGGTGACGGTCAGCACCCGGCCGTCGCGCTCGGTCTTGCAAAATTCGGACATTCCCCGCTGACCTCCTGATTGTCTCGGCCGATCATACCTCAGGAGAAGTGCCGACCGCGCCAGGGCCTCCCGCCTCGGCGCTGCGACCCTCGAGGCGCTAGCCTGTCGTCGTGCACAAGGGGGGTGCCTGGCTCGCCGCCGTTCTACTCGTCCTGCTCACGGGCTGCGACCGCCCTCCGCTGACTCCGGAAGCCCGCATTCGCGCGCTGTTCTCGGAGGTGGAGCAAGCTTCAAGGGAGCGGGATCTCGCCACCCTCCGCGACATGATCTCCGAGAGCTACTCGGACGAGAGGGGCCGCGACAAAGCGGACGTGAGCGCGATCCTGACAGCGTACTACCTGCGCCGTGGATCGATCTACGTGCTCACGCGCGTCCGCAGCCTCGAGCTTCAGGAGAACGGGCGCGCGCGGGCGAGCGTCTTCGCCGGGCTGGCACGCGCACCGACCCTCGATTTCGGCGAGCTGAGCCGACCGCAGGCCGACATCTACGTATTCGACCTGGAGCTCGCGGAGGAAGAAGACAAGAACTGGCGGGTAACACGAGCAGCCTGGCGCCGCGCCCGCCCCGCCGACCTGACCTGACTAAGGAACAAGCCCTCAGAAAGTTCCGATTAAGGACCGTCCCTAAGTTCAGAGCCGGAGCTCGGCACCATCTTCACCGCGACCTCCGCTTCCAGGCGAAGCGCGACAGATCCACCCGGCCGCGTCGGTCGAACTCGACCCCCTCGTCTTCCAGGAGCTCGCGCTGCAGCTCGTCGGGACCGTCGACACCGCGCGGACTCACCTCCCCACGCCCGTTCAGCACCCGCTGCCACGGCACGTCGTCGCGCGAGAGCGCGTGGAGGGCGTAGCCCACCAGGCGGGCCTGGTTCGGCAGCCGCGCAAGCCAGGCGACCTGACCGTAGGTCGCAACCTTGCCGCGCGGTATGCGGCACACCACGCGATAGATCCGTTCGTAGAGGCTTGCCATAGTCGCGAGTCTACCCGGAGATAATCTTGACGGATTAGTATATTTTGATACCTGTCGACCGAATCGCAGCGAGGAGCCCCCATGAGCAGTGTGACCGAGGGTGAGGTACTGAACGCCTTGCGCCCGATCGAGGATCCGGACTTCCACCGCTCCATCGTCGATCTCGGCTTCGTGAAGAACATCGAGATCGACGGCTCCCGTGTCTCTTTCTCGATCGAGCTCACGACGCCGGCCTGTCCGGTCAAGGAGAAGTTCGAGGGCGCCGCGCGCGCGGCGGTCGGCGCGCTGGACGGCGTCGACGACGTCTCGGTGAACATGACCGCGCAGACGCGTGGTAGTGGCCACGAGGGCAAGCCCGAGGGCCTGCAGAACGTGCAGAACGCGATCGCGGTCGCGAGTGGCAAGGGCGGCGTGGGAAAGTCGACCGTCGCCGTCAACCTCGCGCTGGCGCTGGCCGCTGGCGGTGCGAAGGTCGGGCTGCTCGACTGCGACATCTACGGCCCGTCGATTCCGCTCATGCTCGGGATCCACGGTAGACCCGAGGTCACGAAGGAGAAGAAGATCATCCCGCTCGAGAGCTTCGGCCTCCAGCTCATGTCGATCGGCTTCCTCGCGGGAGAGAGCGGACCTGTCATCTGGCGCGGGCCCATGGTCCACGGCATCATTCGGCAGTTCCTGGGCGACGTGCGCTGGGGTGAGCTCGACTACCTGGTGCTCGATCTGCCGCCCGGTACGGGCGACGCCGTGCTCACGCTCACTCAGACTGCACCGCTCGCGGGCGCGGTCATCGTCACGACACCACAAGAGGTCGCCCTGATCGACGCGCGCAAGGGGCTGCAGATGTTTCAGCGCGTGAACGTGCCGGTGCTCGGGATCGTGGAGAACATGAGCTACTTCGTCTGCGACGGCTGCGACACGCGGCACGCGATCTTCGGCGAGGGCGGGGGGGCGCGCGCGGCCCGCGAGCTCGGCACCGAGCTCCTCGTGCAGATCCCCCTCGAGCCGCAGGTGGTGGAGGCGGGCGACGCCGGAGAGCCGACGCTGATCTCCCGGCCCGACTCGGGCACCGCCGCCGCCATCCGCGAGCTCGCCGGGCTCGTGGCGCGCAGGCTCTCGGTCCTGAACACGGAGGCACCGCAAGTGCTGGACAGCAACATCCAGTGGGTGAACACACCCTGATGAAGGTCGTTCGCTGGGACTCCGTGGCTCACCGCTTTGCGTCGGAGAAGCTGCAGAAGGTGGGGCTGTTCGCCTCCGAGCGCTTCTTTCTCGACCTCTACTGCCTGGAGCCAGGCCAGTTACAGAAGACGCATGCGCATGACGGGTCCGACAAGGTCTATCTGGTGGCGGAGGGCGAGGGGCGCTTCCAGATCGGCGAGGACAGCCGGACTCTCGTCACCGGCGAAGCCGTCATGGCCGCAGCGGGGGAGCTTCACGGGATCACGAACAACTCGGGCGCCCGTCTGGTAGTCCTCACCCTGATGGCCCCGCCACCCGCCTAGCGTGAAGAGCGCGCTGGCGATCGCCGGCTCAGATCCCAGCGGCGGGGCCGGCATCCAACTCGATCTTCAGGTCTTCGCGCTCCATGGTGTGCACGGAATGGCGGTTCCGACGGCACTCACCGTGCAGACGAGCGTCGGCATTCGGCGCTCTCTGCCCGTCTTCCCGAACGTGGTCGGCGAGCAGCTGAGCGCTCTGCTGGAGGACATTAGCCCCGATGTCATCAAGATCGGCATGCTCGCGACCGACGACGTGCTGCTGCGCGTCTGTGCAGTGCTCGACCGCTTCCCGCTGCCGCGCATCGTCGACCCCGTGCTACGGGCCTCGGACGGCGCGTTCCTGCTGGAGCGCCGGGCGCTGCAAAACCTGGTGGAGCGCGTGATCTCCGGCGCCACCCTGGTCACGCCGAACCTGTCGGAGGCCGATGTTCTGACCGGGACCACGGACCCGGAGCGCGCGGCCCGTACCCTGCTGGAAATGGGCGCCGGCGCCGCCCTCATCAAAGGCGGGCACGCCGAAGGTCCAGCAGACGACTACCTGCTGACCCCGCAGGGCGAGTGCTGGATCGCCGGCGAGCGCGTCTCCGGGCGCAGTGTCCACGGCACCGGCTGTGCCCTCTCCTCGTCGATCGCCGCTCGCTACGCGCGCGGCGAGGGGCTCGAGGAGTGCGTACGCGGGGCCAAGCGCTGGCTCACGCAGGCGATTGCCGAGGCCGAGCAGCTCGGCAAGGGCCAGCTTCAGCTTCGCCTCCGACCGGACCGAGACTACTTGGAGCGTTCGACGTAGCGGAGCTCGCTGGGATCCACGCGGATCCTGTCGCCCGCCTCGATAAACGGGGGCACCTGAAGGCTCACGCCGTTCTCGAGCACCGCGGGCTTGCTGGACTTGGCGGCGGTCTGGCCCCTGACGACGGGCTCTGCCTCGCGCACGCCGATCTCGACGGTCTTCGGCAGCTGCACGCCGATCGGGTTCCCGTCGAGCAGCTCCACGTGGATGCGCATGCCTTCACTGAGCCAGGGAGCCGCGTCCCCGAGCCCTTCTTTCGACAGGCTGAGCTGCTCGTAGCTCTCCGTGTCCATGAACACGGCCGTATCGGGCTCCGCATACAGATACTCCATCTCGCGGGCCTCGACGTGGGCCCGCTCGACGAACTGCGAGGCGGAGAACCTCACCTCTCGCTGGGTGCCGTCGAGCAGGTTGCGCAGCTTGGTTTGCACGAAGCCGCGCTTGTTGCCCGGCGTGCGGTGCTCGAACCGGAGCACGCGATACGGAATCCCTTCGTGAACGATGGGAGTCCCTCGTCTCAGACTGGTCGCCTGGATCTCTGCCATCTTGCCTAGCCTTGCTTGAGCCTCGCGAGCAGGCGCTCCCAGATGCCGCCGAAGCCCCCGTTTGACATGATCAAAGCCACGTCCGCACCGGTCCGACCGCTCACGAGGTGCTCGATGATGTCATCCACCTCTGGAAGGAATTTCGCCTCCAGGCCGCGCTGTTCGAGCTCACCAACGACCCGTTCGGGCCGCAGTCGCTCTTCATCCGGAATCTGCTCCGGCCGAAATACGCCGGCGAGGATTATCGCATCTGCGCCGCTCAGCGCCTTGCTGAACTCCGCCTCGAAGTAGCGACGCCGACTGGTGTTGGTGCGCGGCTCGAAGACCGCCCACAGCTTGCGCTCGGGATAGCTGGCCCGGATGGCAGCGATGGTCTCGCGCACCGCGGTCGGGTGGTGCGCGAAGTCGTCGATGACGGCAAACCCGCTCTCATCGCCCCGCAGCTCCTGCCGACGGCGCACGCCCTGGAACTCCTCCAGCGCCTCGGCGGCCCGCTCTGGATCCACGCCCAACGCGTCGCTCACGGCCACCGCTCCGACCGCGTTCTCAACGTTGTGGCGGCCGTAGAGAGGGAGCCGGATCCGCGACATGCGTCGGGTTTCTTTCCAGAGGGTGAAGCTCGTGCCGTCGGAGTCGAATGCGACATCGCTCACGCGCCAGAGCGCGGGATCCCGGAATCCGTAGCCCTCAACCCTGGCTCGCGCGACGTCCAGCACTTCGCGGACGCTCTCCGCGTCGCTGGCCGCGATGATGCGCCCGTCCTCCGGCACCGCCGCTACGAGCTTGCGGAACTCGCCCTGGATCTGCGAAAGCGACGCGTAGATGTCGGCGTGGTCGAACTCGCAGGAGGTGAGGAGCACCGTACGCGCGGCGTAGTGTAGGAACTTCGGCGTCTTGTCGAAGAATGCCGTGTCGTACTCGTCGCCCTCGATCACGAAGTGCTCACCCCGACCGAGTCGTACGCTGCCGCCGAGATTCCGCGCGACCCCGCCGACGAGGACGCTCGGGTCCTTCCCCGCATGGGTGAGGATCCAGCCGATCATGCTGGTCGCGGTCGTCTTGCCGTGCGTGCCCGTCACGACGACGCTGTGCTTTCCACGCATGAAGAAGAGCTGCACCGCGTCGGGGAAGGAGAGGTAGGGCAGGCCGCTGTCGATGGCGGCCCGCGCCTCCGGGTTGTCCACGCGCACCGTGTTTCCGATCACGACCAGATCCGGAGGCTCGCGCAGCACGTGGTCCGGCACGTAGCCCTTCTGCACCTCGATCGCCGCGTCGCGCAGCTGATCGCTCATGGGCGGGTAAGTATCGAGATCGCTCCCTGTCACGCGGAAGCCCTGATCCGCGAGCATACAGGCCAGCGACCCCATACCCGTCCCCGCCACCGCGATCAGGTGGATATGGCGAATCGTCTCGAGCGGTGGCAGCTCAGGCGGCAAGGAAGGCCTCCCAGATCAGGTCGTGAACCTGCGGCCGCAGCTCGAAGCGGCTGCGCTTGGCGACGAGGTGCACGCGGTTGGACAGCATCACGACCACCCAGCTGCGAGGGAGATCGATCCACAGGCTCGTACCCGTGAAGCCCGTGTGCCCGATCGAGCGGGGCGAAAAGTAGCGTCCAGACGTCGAGCGACCGGGAGTCGGCGTATCCCAGCCGAGCGCCCAGTCGCTGCCCGGCGTGAGCTCCTGCCGACGAAAGAACTCGCGAGCGACCTCTTGCGAGAAGAGCTGACTCTCTCCGCGATCGGCGGCGAGCATCTCCTTTGCAAAGCGGAGCACGTCCTCCGCCGTTCCGAACAGCCCCGCGTGCCCCGCCACGCCGCCCATGGCCCAGGCATTCGGATCATGGACCTCGCCCCAGACGACCTTGTCGCGCCAGGGGCAGTCCTCCGTCGCGGCAATCTTCGCCCGTGCGGCGCGGAATGGTATCGGATTGAAGTCCGTATGCGTCATCCCGAGGGGCTCGTAGATGCGCCGCTTGCAGAACGAGTCGAGCGGCTCCTGGGCCAGCTCCGTCACAATCTCGCCCAGCACGATGAAGCCGAGGTCCCCGTAGACGGACGCCGCTGCCGGCTCGTGAACGGGCGCGCCGCGCAGGATCCGACTCACGATCGAGTCCCGACCCGAGGGCGTGGCGAGGAGCCGCTCGCCGGAGCGCCGCTCGCGCTCGCGCAGGTCGGCGTGGTAGGCGCGCCAGGGGCGCAGCCCCGAGCAGTGAGCCAGGAGGTGGCGCACGCTGATCTTCTCCTTGCCGTGCTCCGCGAAGGCGGGCAGCACGTCCATGACGGGCTGGTCGAGCGCGAGCTTCTGCTCCGCCAGCAGGAGCATCAGCGCGGGCGCGGTTGCCATGACCTTGGTGAGCGAGGCCAGGTCGTAGACCGTATCCGGCTGCACCTCGTGACGCTCCGGCGCCAGGACCGCGGCGCCGTGCACTCCGCGGTAGCGGAGCTCCTCGCCGGCGTGCAGTCGACTCCCCGGTGCCTCGGTGCTCGCTCCGCTGGGCAGCACCGACTCAATCACGGCGCCCGGGAGCTCTCCCTTCTGGATCGCTCGATCGACCGTGCGATCGACCTTCGCGAGCTTCTTTCGTACGGCGGCCAATCTCAAGCGCCATCCTCCACGACCGGGCCGAGCAAGGTGAGAGTGCCGAGGTTGCCGTCTAGCTCCGCGGCGATTCCGACGCCAAGTGCGCGATTATCCGCGACATGTCCGAACGGCAGATCTTCGACGATGGGCCCTTCGACCTCGGCCTTCAGGATGTCGGCGACGACGTGTCGTGCCGTGACGTCAGGGTAGCGTTCGGAGGTGCAGTCCACGAGCGCCCCCACGGCAACGCCGCGGGCCTCCCTAAGCTTGCCGGCCTCGCGCAGCTGCACCAGTGCGCGGTCGATCGCGTAGGGCTCCTCCCCGACCTCCTCCAGGAACAGGATGGCGCCACGTGTGTCCAGCTCCCACGGCGTACCCAGACTTCCCGCCAGCAACGTCAGGTTGCCTCCGACCAGGCGTCCCCGACTCCGGCCGCGCTTGAGCGGGGCACCCGCTAGCGGTACCAGCCGCCCCGCGCCCCCGCGCAAGAGCTCGAGCAGGCGCTCCCGTGCCTCCGGCGTCGTGTCGCTGCGCTCCAGCATGGGCCCGTGAACCCCGACGAGCCCAGCACGGGAGAGCCAGAGCAGGAGCAACGTGGCGTCGCTATAGCCGACGAAGAGCTTCCGCGCGCGTCGGATCTCCGTGGGGTCCAGCCTTCCGAGTAATCGACCCAGTCCGTAGCCACCCCGCGCCAGCATGATTGCGCGCACCTCCGGCGCTCGGACCAGCTCGAGCAGGTCCGCCAGCCGCTGCTCGTCCGTGCCGGCGAGGAAGCCGGAGCGATCGCGCAGGTGCGCCCCGCAGCGCGTCTGGTAGCCCGCCCCATCGAGCCAGCGCAGTCCGTCTTCCAGCGCGGCAGCGTCAACGGGACCGGACGGTGCGCAGATGCCGACGGTGGAGCCTGGCCGGAGCGCGAGCGGTCTCACTCGCCTTCGCCCGAGCCCGAGGTGCATCAGAATGGCGGCTCCGTGTCGCCTCCGCCCTTCCAACCCTTCGGGTCCGGTCCCGGATCGAAGCCCGCTTCGACCGGGGGTGCGGCGTCGAAACCGGCCAGGTTGTGGAAGCATCCGTAGCGCTTCTCGAACTGGAGCTTTGTCGTCCCGATCGGACCGTTGCGCTGCTTTGAGATGATCACCTCTGCAATGCCCTGATCCGGGCTGTCCTCGTCGTAGAGCTCGTCGCGGTAGATGAACACCACGTTGTCGGCATCCTGCTCGATGGCACCGGACTCGCGCAGGTCGGCCAGCTGCGGGCGCTTGTCGGGGCGATTCTCCGGACCCCGGTTGAGCTGGGACAGGGCGATCACGGGGACGTCCAGATCCTTGGCCAGGAGCTTGAGCGAGCGGCTGATGTCCGCCACCTGCTGCTCGCGCCGCTCCTGGGCCTGGCGCCCCTGGATCAGCTGGATGTAGTCGACGACGATCAGCGTCAGGTTCTGCTCCCGGTGCAGCCGCCTGGCGCGGGCAGAGATGTCACCCACCGTGACGGCCATGCTGTCGTCCAGGTACAGACGCGTGCTCTCGAGCGTCGTCGCCGCGCGGGTCAGGCGCGTCCAATCCTCGTCGGAGAGCATCCCGTTCGCGAAGCGGACACTGTCGACCTTGGCCTCCGACCAGAGGAGACGCAGCACGAGCTCTCGCTTGGTCATCTCGAGTGAGAAGAAGCCGACACATCCGTTCTGATCCACGGCATGGTTGCGCGCCATGTTGAGCGCCAGGGCGGTCTTCCCCATGCTGGGGCGTCCGGCCAGAACCATCAGCTCGCCGCCCTGCAGGCCGCCGGTCCTGCGATCGAAGTCCTCGAAGCCCGTGCGCACGCCGATCACGTCGCCGGCTTGGACGCGCTCGATCCAGTCGAACGTGCTCTGCATCTCGTCGCGCATCGACGAGAACTGATTCTGCGCGTGGCCGATCGCGATCTGCAGGATCTCCCGCTCGGCGTGCTCGAGCAGCTCGTCGACCGTCTCCCGCCCGGAGTAGCCGCGCGAGGAGATCTCCTCGCAGCTGCGGATCAGCGCGCGTGCGAGCGACTTCTCGCGCAGGATGTCGGCGTGATGTTCGACGTGGGCGGCCGTGGGAACGGCATCGGCCACTCGGCTCAGGAACGTCACGCCACCGATCTGATCGAGCTGGCCACGCTCCTCGAGGTAGCTGCGCAGTGTGATCAGGGTGGCCGCCTGCTGCTTCGCCGCCAGCTCGACGCAGGCCTCGTAAAGGATGCGGTGCCTTGGCAGATCGAAGGCTTGCGAGCTCAGCTTGTCCTCGACCTTGTAGAAGGAGTCGTGGTCCAGGATGAGCGCACCGAGCACCGCACGCTCGGCCTCGTGATCGGAGGGGATCGCCCGGAGGCTCTCGGACCGACGCGCTCCGCCGCTAGCCCTGCCGGTGAGTTCCGTTTCGGTCGCCAAACCCCTCCCCCACGAAACTCACAGTGTACACCGTGACTACTCGTCGGAGGAGGCTTCCTCGTCGGAAACTTCGTCGGAATCCTCGGTCTCCACCTCGGACTCCCGGTCAGCCTCGGGCTCCGGGACTCCGGCCGAGACGACCTTCAGCTGGAGCTCGACGATCACCTCGCGATGGAGCCGCACCGAGGCAGTGTGCTCTCCCAGCTGCTTGACCGCCTCTGCCAGCTCGATCTTCCGGCGGTCTATCTCGAAGCCCGCCTCGGCCAGCCGCGCGGCGATGTCGGCGTTCGTCACCGACCCGAAGAGCTTGCCTTCGGGGCTCGCCTGCATCTCGAAGGAGAGATCGACGGCAGCCAACTGGCGGGCAACGCCCTCCTGGCCGGCAATGTCCTTGCGCTGCTTCTCATCGACGACGCGGCGCTGATGCTCCAGACGCTTGACGCGCCCGGGCGTCGCCAGCATCGCCTTTTTCTGCGGCAGCAGATAGTTCCGACCGAAGCCGGGGCGAACCTTCACCACCTCGCCTGCCAGACCCAGCTTGGGAATGTCCTCGGTGAGAATCACGTGCATCGATCCGGCCACTGCGCGCCCCCTACTGATGAGCCGTGGTGAAGGGGAGCAGCGCGATGTGGCGGGCGCGCTTGATCTGTACGGTGAGCTTGCGCTGATGCTTCGCGCAGTTTCCGCTGATGCGCCGGGGAATGATCTTGCAGCGCTCCGTGAGAAAGATGCGCAACGTCTTTGCGTCCTTGTAGTCGAGCTCCATCGTGGAATCCGCGCAGAAACGACACATCTTGTCCCGGTTGAACATGAGCCGCCCACCGCGGCGCCTCTTCCGGGTCGGCCTCTTGGCAACAATCTCGGCCATGCTGTCCTCCTACTCCCCGCGCTCCGTAGTCTCGGGGGCCTCGGACTCCGTCGCGTCGCTCGGAGCTGCGCTGGGCGGCGACTCGTCTGCATCCCGATCGGCGCTGGAGTCGCCCGCTTGATCGGATCCTTCGCCAGCCGACTCCTTGGCGGCCTCCGGCTCCCCGGCGGCCGCCGACGCCTCGGCGCGTTCCGCCTCCATGCGCGCGCGCTCCTGCTCCCGTTCCAGCTCGCGCTCCGCCTCGATGCGAGCACGCTCCTCGCGCCGACGCGCCTGCTCCTCGGCCTGCTCGGTCGCTTCCTTGACCCGCGCCTCCACGTCCACGACGTCTTCGCTGACCTGGATGCTGAGGAAGCGAAGGACGTCCTGATCAATGCGGAGCGAGCGCTCCAATTCGGCCACCTCGCTCCCATTGCCGAGGAAGTTCAGCTGGAAGTAGTGGCCCTTCTGGAAGCTCTTGATCTCGTAGGCGAGCTTTCGCTTGCCCCAATCCTCCCGCAGTAGGACGCGGGACCCGGCCCCCTCGATTACCCTGTCGGCCCGGCCATGAATCTCCTGCTCTCGCTCGGTCGTAGTATCGGGCTGAATGACGTAGATGAGCTCGAACTCTCGCACCCTTGACTTCCTCCTGGTCAATCGGGCCCCAGCAATCGGGACCGAGGACGTGGCGCCTTCTAGGGGAGGCGCAGTCTAGCAACTCACCCGCATAGCCGCCCAAGTAATGGGGCGAGGGACCCCGCAAGCGCCGCGGAACGCGGCGCGCGCAGCGAAGGCCGTAGGCCTGAGCGAAGGTGGGTGACCCGCGGCCGCCCGCGGGCCGGGTCCCACAAGTCAAGCGATCAGGGGGGCGATCACTACGCTGATGACGGCCATCAGCTTGATCAGGATGTTGAGAGATGGGCCCGCCGTGTCCTTGAAGGGATCCCCGACCGTGTCGCCGACCACTGCCGCCCGATGGGCGTCGGTGCCCTTCCCGCCATGGGCGCCCTTCTCGATGGTCTTCTTGGCGTTGTCCCACGCCCCGCCGGCGTTCGCCATGAAGAGCGCCATCAGCACGCCCGTGACGGTGACCCCGGCCAGTACACCTCCAAGCGCCTGCTTGCCGATCAGGAAGCCGACCAGGACCGGCACGCTGACAGCCAGCAGTCCGGGGGCCATCATGCGACGGATCGAAGCCGTGGTAGAGATCTCGACGCACTTCGCGTACTCCGCCTTGGCCGTGCCCTCGAGCAGACCCGGGATCTCGCGGAACTGGCGCCGCACCTCATCGATCATCTCACCGGCTGCGTCTCCCACCGCCTTCATCGCAAGCGAGCTGAAAACAAAGGGCACCATGCCACCGACGAACACACCCGCCATCACGATCGGGTTCAACAGGTCGAGCGACTCCAGGTTGGACTGGGTCCGGAAAGCGCTAAACAGGGCCAGAGCCGTGAGCGCCGCGGAGCCGATCGCGAAGCCCTTGCCGACGGCCGCCGTCGTGTTCCCGACGGCATCGAGGAGGTCCGTGCGCTCCCGAACCTCCGGCGGCAACCCGCTCATCTCCGCGATCCCGCCGGCGTTGTCTGCGATCGGACCATAGGCGTCGACAGCGAGCTGGATTCCCACTGTGCAGAGCATCCCCAGTCCGCCCATGGCGATGCCGTAGAGGCCGCACAGGGCGTGGGCACCCACCATGGCCAGCGCGATCGTCAGGACCGGAATCGCCGTCGAGCGCATCCCCACAGCGAGGCCAGAGATGATGTTCGTTGCCTCTCCCGTGAGGGAGGCGGCGGCGATCTCCTTGACGGGGGTCTTACCCGTCGCGGTGTAGTGCTCCGTGGCGAGCGCGATGACCACGCCGCCACCCAGACCCAGCACCATCGCGCCGAGGATGTTCCAGGCCGGTCCGTCTCCCACGATCTGGACAATGGCGAAGTAGGCCACGGGGATCATCACGCCCACCGAGCCGAACACCCCCACGTTGAGGGCAGTCTGCGGGTTCCCTCCTTCCGACGTGCGCACGAAGAAGGTCGACACGATCGAGACGACAATCCCCAGGCCGGCCAGCGCGAGCGGCAGGATCACGAAGTTGACCTGACCCTCCGTCGCAACGCCGAGCGAGATCGCGTAGGGAACGCCCAGGATCATGGCCCCGATGATCGCGCCGACGTAGGACTCGAACAGATCGGCGCCCATGCCGGCCACATCACCGACGTTGTCGCCGACGCAGTCTGCGATTGCCGCAGGGTTGCGCGGATCGTCCTCCGGAAGCCCCGCCTCGACCTTGCCCACCAGGTCCGCACCGACGTCGGCGGCTTTGGTGTAGATACCGCCCCCTACGCGCGCGAACAGCGCGATCGTGCTGGCGCCGAGGCTGAAGCCGGACATCAGGGTGAGCACTTGACCCGTCACGTCGTCCACGCCCCAGCCGTGAAGGCGCGTATACAGCAACAGCAGCCCGGAGAGCCCGAGAACGCCGAGCCCCACGACACTCATGCCCATGACCACGCCGCCGCTGAATGCGACCCTGAGGCCTTCGCTGAGCGAGTTCCGCGCGGCCGCCGTGGTCCGCACGTTCGCCAGCGTGGCCACGCGCATGCCGAAGAACCCGGCCAGCCCGGAGCAGGTGGCACCGACGAGAAACGACAGGGCGATCAGCTGCGTACCTCGGGTCCAGTAGCCGGCTACGAGGAGCACTGCCACCGAGAGGATGAAGATCGAGAGCACCCGGTACTCCCTGTTCAGAAAGGCCATCGCGCCCTCCTGGATGAAGCCCGCGATCTCGGCCATCCGATCCGTCCCGACCTCCGCTCGCGCGACCGAGCGAGCCTTGATCCAGGCGAAGATCAGGGCGAGCACTCCCGCCCCCGCCGCCGCCACCACCAAGCTACTCACGTGTTGCTTCCCCTTCCTGTAGGGGTGCAGGTAGCGCGTTGTAGCGGTTCATGGCCGCCTCGAAGCCTTCCTGCACGATCATCTCCAGCGCCTCGGCGGCCAGCTCGACGGTCTCCGAGAACCTCTTCCGCCCCACCCTACGCGCTTTCGAGAGCAGATGGCCGCCCTTGCCGCGCGGGGGACGGCCAACGCCTACCCGCAGGCGCGCAAAGTCTTGCGTGCCCAGCCTCTCGATCACCGAGCGCACTCCGTTGTGGCCACCGTGCCCGCCCGCCTGGCGCAGACGGAGCTTGCCCAGCGGCAGGTCCATGTCGTCCCAGACGAGCACGATCTCTTCTGCCTCCACCGGCAGGTAGCGCACGGCTTCGGCCACGGCGTCGCCGGAGAGATTCATGTAGGTCTGCGGCTCCAGCACCCCGACATCCGCGTCCCCGATCCTGCCCCTTCGGAAGCGGCTCTGAAACTTGCGGACCGCGTCGCCGAGTCGGTTGCGCGCCGCGAACCGCTCGCAGACCAGAGCTCCCGCGTTGTGCAGGGTGGCCCTGTATCTCCTCCCGGGATTCCCGAGCCCAACGAACAGGTGCATCCGTCTCGAGCGGGCCTACGCTTCGCCGCCGTCCTCGGCGGCAGACGGAGGCGGTGTCTCGCCCTCCGGCGCATCCCCGGCGACCTCGGGCACCTCCTCTTCCTCGTCCTTCACTTCCTCCTCGACCCGTGGCGTCACCACGTGCACGACAGGGGCGTCCGCGTCGGCGGTGGCCTCCACGCCCTCCGGGATCGACACGTCGCGAACGTGGATGGACTCGCCGATCACCAGCTCGCTCACGTCGATCTCGATCGACTCGGGAATGGCCAGCGGCATGCAGGTCACCTGGAGCTCGCGCATCAGGATCTCTTGTACACCGCCTTGCTCGACGACCCCCCTGGCTCGGCCGACGTAGTGTATGGGCACGTCGACCGTGAGCCTCTGCTTCAGGTCGACCGCGAACAGATCGCAGTGCAGGAGCTTGCGCGTCGCGGGATCGCGTTGCAGCTCCTTGATCAGGACGGGCTTCTTCTGCACCTGCTTCGGACCCTCGAGGTCGATCAGGGCGTTCGCTCCGCCATGGATGGCGCGCTCCAGCGGCCTCGTCTCGATCTGCAATGAAATGGTCGCCAGGCCGTGGCCGTAGAAGATCGCCGGAACGGCCCCGGCAGCCCGCAGCTTGCGAGCCGCTCCCTTGCCCGTCGCCTCGCGCAGGCTGACCTCGAGTTTGAATCTCTGCATCTCGCTTCCCCCGCCGGCTCACACGAAGAGCGTGCTGACCGACTCCTCCCTGTGGATGCGCAGGATCGACTCCCCTAGCAGACGGGAGACCGTCGCCACCGAGATCTTCGCGCAGCTCTGCGCCTCCGGCCGCAACGGAATCGTGTCTGTGGTGACGAGGCGCTCGAGCGGTGACTCGCTGATGCGCCGGACCGCAGGCCCTGAGAACACTGGGTGGGCGATCGCCGCGACCGCGCGCCGCGCCCCGGCCTTCATGACCGCCTCTGCAGTCTGTGTGACGGAGCCCGCGGTATCCACCATGTCGTCGACGATGATGGCAACCTTGTCCCTCACGTCGCCCACGATGTGCAGGACCTCGGAGACGTTGGCCCGCTCGCGTCGCTTGTCCGCGATGGCGAGATCCGCCTCCAGGCGCTTCGCGTACGCGCGAGCGCGCTCCACACCCCCTGCATCCGGCGAGACCACGACGAGGGGCTCGCCGGCTGGAACGAGGGACCGGACCTCCTCGAGCAGCACGGGCATGGCGAACAGGTTGTCGACCGGAATGCTGAAGAAGCCCTGGATCTGGCCGGCGTGGAGATCGAGGCATACCGCGCGGTGCGCCCCGGATGCCTGGATCAGGTCCGCTACCAGCCGCGCCGTGATCGGCGTGCGCGGTCGAACCTTGCGATCCTGTCTGCTGTAGCCGTAGTACGGGATGACCGCCGTGATGCGCTTGGCGGAGCTGCGCCGCACGGTGTCGAGCAGGATCAAGAGCTCCATCAGGGTCTCGTTCGCGGGGGTGCAGGTGGACTGGATCACGAAGACGTCCATACCTCGCACGTTCTCCTGGAGCTCCACGCTGCTCTCGCCGTCGCTGAATGACTTCACCTCGGCCAGACCCGGCACGACGTCGAGGTGACGGCAGATGGCGGCCGCGAGCTCGGGAGTCGCGTTCCCACTGAAGATCTTCAGGTCGTTACGAGACATGCTCTTTCCCGCCGTTCGGCCACCTGCTCCTCGCGCTGGTCATGCTCTCCTCGGCGACTGGCTGGGGCGGCAGGATTCGAACCTGCGAATGACGGGTCCAAAGCCCGTTGCCTTACCACTTGGCGACGCCCCATCCCCAGTCGTCGGAAGCGCTACCGGGCGAGCTCACCAGGATTATTCTCGCTCCATCCGACAGCGTGAGAGCGCCTCTCCCGCGTTGCGCTGCTGCTTCGCTCTCGAACCGGCCGTACACGCTCGGTCCGCTGCCACTCATCCCCGTCGCCAGCGCCCCCGCACTCTCCAGCGCCCGCCGCGCCACCCCGACTTGGGAGTGGCGCCGCGAGATCACGGTCTCGAGGTCGTTCTCGGGGGATGAGCGGACCCCCGAAGGCCCCAGGAGCGCCGCGATACTAGACACATCCCGGGGGAGCGTCAATTCGCGGGAGGCATGACGATAGGCCCACGCGGTGGAGACCGGGAAGTCGAAGCAGATCAACAGCCACCACATCTCCGGCACGTCCGGAAGCGGCTCCAGGAGCTCGCCTATGCCGCGGCCCAGACTCGCCCTTGGGGACAGGAAAAAGGGCACATCGGCCCCCAGCGCGAGGGCGAGGGAGTTGCGGGTCCGCGCACAGAGACTCCGCCCCGCGAGCTGCTCGATCCCCAGGATCGTCGCCGCGGCATCGGAGGAGCCACCACCGAGCCCAGCCGCGATCGGGATGTGCTTGGTGAGGCGCAGCTCCAGGGCCGGCTCCAGCTCAAGCGCGGAGCAGGTCAGCTGCGCGGCGCGTACAACGAGGTTTCCCTCGTCCGTCGGCAGCTCTGCACCGCGGACCTCTAGCCTGATCCCGGGCTGCGGAGTGGTGTCCAGCTCCAGCTCGTCGAACAGCCGCAGCGGCACGAAGAGCGTCTCGATCTCGTGGTAGCCGTCAGCGCGCCTGGCGATGAGCCGCAGCCCCAGATTGAGCTTGGCGGGAGCGAGGAAACGGACCACCCTCAGCTGCTGTCCTTGCTTGCCTCGACGTACCTCATGCGGACCTGGTGCAGCACGTTATCGAGCAGGGCCTCCTCCTGGGGCTCGAGATTGCCCTTGGTCTTCTCGGCCAGCATCTCGAGAATGTCGATCGTCTGCCGCGCCATGGGGAGGTTCAGCTCGGGCGCCTCGCCCGCCTCCGGGACCGGCGAGACGCCCAGGTGCACCATCGCCGAAGTGGAGAGCGAGAGCACGAGTGTGCTGAAGGTCAGCTCCGGCACCGCAGCCGAAGCGGCGCCCTCCATCTTGAACCCACTGGGTCCACGCTGCTCCTCAGTCATGGGAAGCCCCCTCGACACCAGCCTCGAGCGTCGGATCCTTGCCGGTGTCGTCCAAGATTTGCAATAGGCGATGCGCGGCCCAGATCCGCTCAACGGCGGTCCAGGTCGAGCCCAGCGCGATTATCACCAGAGCAACCTGGACGAAGCCAGTCAGCCCACCCAGGATCAGGATCACGCAGCGCTCGGCCCGCTCCATCATTCCCGCCGAGAGGTTGGAGAGGTCCTTCTCTGCACGCGCGCGGGTGTAGCTCGTCAGGAATGAGCCGAGCACGGCCCAGAACAAGAGCAACACGCCGGGACCGTCTCCGTGGCTCGCCATGGAGAAGCCGATACCAGCGAACACGAGCAGCTCGGAGACGCGATCCATAGTGGAATCGAAGAAGGCCCCAAAGGCGGACGCCCGACCCTGAATCCGAGCCACGACCCCATCTGTCAGGTCGAAGAGGCCCGCTAGGAGGAGCAGCAAGCCCCCCAGCAGGGGTGCGTCTCGCGCGAAGGCGAGGCCGCTGGTACCCGACACGATCACGCCCGCCACGGTGAGAACGTCTGGACTCAGACGCAGCCGTTCCAGGAAGGGAAAGGCACGCTTCACGACCCGGTCGAAGTCGGCACCGAGCCGGGCCTTGATCACCGGCCGGATCCTCTACAGGTCGGATTCGTCGATCGGGACGGGCTCCGGCCGGACCACGGGCAGCGGACCCTCCTCCAGGAAGCGCTCGACGCGCTCCGCGCGCGCAACCCCTTCCGCCTCGAACTCTGCCCGAAGGCGCTCCACATCAGCGTCGGAACTGCGCTCGACGCTCTCCGCGAGATCCGGGAGCTTTTCGAGCTCCTTCTCGACCTCGCTCTGGCTCAGCGCCCCCTGGCGAATGGCTCGCTCGAGGAGTCGGGTGTCCTGGCTTTGCGACGAGGCCATACTCGATTTCTCCTTCGGTTCTCGTGGCACCCAGCCCCCCTTGTGGGACCCGGCCGCGGGCGGCCGCGGCCACCCGCCTCCGCTCAGGCCTTCGGCCTCCGCTGCGCGCGCCGCTTCGCGGCGCTTGCCGGCTGGAGATTCTAACAAGACGGGTCGTGGCCTGCCCCCGTTTGCGTTGACACCGCCGCGAGTCCCCCCTAACCTGCGAATCCCCCGGTAAACCGGATAGTTATGGCCAAACAATCACCCGCCCTCGGGCGCCTCATGGTCGGTCTCGGGCTCCCACTCGCGATCTGGGCTGGCTGTGCTTCGACCCCGGAGACGCATGAGGTCCCGACCGCGGAGACCTATTACGAGCGCGGGCTCGAGGATCTGGTGCCACACCGTCGCCTCTTCTTCTTCAGGGACGTGGAGTACGAGTCTGCCATCGAGAACTTCCAGGAGGTAATCGACAACTACCCCTACAGTGAGTACGCCACCCTCGCGGAGATCAAGCTCGCCGACATTCACTACGAGCGGAGGCAATACCCCGAGGCCGCGAGCTACTACCAAGACTTCGTCGAGCTCCATCCCCGCCACGAGATGATCCCACACGCCCTGTATCGGAGCGGCATGTGCTCGTTCGAGCAGATGAGCGAGTCCGACCGGGACCAGACCGCCACACTCCAGGCTGTCTCCCACTTCCGGACGCTGCTCGCGCGCTACCCTGATGCCGAGACGGCCGACGCTGCCGCCCTACGGCTTCAGGAGGCGGAGGACTTGCTGGCGCAGGTCGATCTGACGGTCGGCCAGTTCTATTTTGATCGTGGGGAATATCACGCGGCCGTCGAGCGCTTTCGTCGAGCTTTGACCCAGTTCCCGAATCACACCGGCCACCTGACGACCTCGGCGATGCTCGGAGTCGCACTGATCCGCGTCGGCGATCCCGTTCAGGGGGAGGCGATCCTGGCCGAGGTGCTGGCCTCGAATCCGGACCAGGAGCTACGCGACCTGATCGACTCCGAGCTCTACGAGATCACGGCCCTGCCGGGCTACGCCGCGATGCTCGAGGAGGTCCCGGACAGCCCGGTGCTGCGCGACCGACCGTCCTTCTACAAGCGGGCCTGGCGCACCACCAGCGCACCTTTCCGGCTGGTCGCAAGACCGTTCATCGCACTCGGCTCCGGAGCAGGTAAGCTATTCGGCGCCATGTGGGGAATGTTCTGAAACTGGTCTTGTGGGACTGGGCCTTGTGGGACCCGGCCGCGGGCGTCCGCGGCCACCCACCTCCGCTCAGGCCTTCGGCCTTCGCTGCGCGCGCCGCGTTCGCGGCGCTTGCAGGGTGCATATTCGGTGCGTTTTTTTCTTACACCGTGCTCGTCGCTTGGGGGATGATGAGCGTATGACTATCGAGCTCAATCACACGATCGTGCCGGCGCGGGACAGGGAAGAGTCTGCTCTTTTCTACGAGAAGATCTTCGGGCTCAAGTATGAGGGTCCGCTCGGGCACTTCGCGCCGATTCGCATTCCCAGCCAATCGCTAACGCTGGACTTCGACAACCGCGAGTCGTTCCAGTCACATCACTACGCCTTCAAGGTCAGCGAGCTGGAGTTCGACGTGATTTTCGGCCGCGTAAAGGACGCCGGGCTGGAGTACGGCAGCGGCCCGTTCAGCCCCACAGACTGGAAGATCAACCACTGGAACGACGGCCGGGGCGTCTACTTCCGCGACCCCAACGGCCACCTCCTAGAGCTCCTCACCCGCGACTACACGGCAGAGCAGTTCTCGAACGAACCCTGAACTTCAGCGAGCGAGGAATTCCTCGATCAGCTCGGCAGCGCGGTCCAGGGCGTGTCGGATCTTATCGCCCTCGGTGCCGCCGGCCTGGGCGAAGTCCGCGCGGCCGCCACCGGAGCCGCCGACGAGAGGGGCGATCTGCTTGACGAGCTCGTTCGCGCTCAGGCGCTCGGTCAAGTCCGAGGTCACACCCACGGCCAGGGCCACCTTGCGGTTCTGGCGAGTGCCGAGCACGACGACACCGGTACGGATGCGCTGCTTGAGCTCGTCGATCATGCCACGAAGCTCCTTCGCAGTGGCCTCTTCTACCTCGCTGATGATCAGGCGGACACCTGACACCTCGCGCAGCGCCTGCATCGGATCGCCGCCGCCGCCGCCTCGGCGCAGACGCGCGCGTGCCTGCTCGAGCTCGAGCTCGAGCTCCTTCTGCCGTTCGAGCAACCTGCCTACTCGCTCTGGCACCTCGGAAGGTGAGGCCTTCAAGAGCTGCGAGACCGAACGGAGGGTGGCTGCCTCGCGGCGCGAGTGCTCCAGCACGCCTAGACCGGTCTGCGCCTCGATACGCCGCACCCCCGCACCGATCGAGCTCTGTGAGATGATCCGGAACGAGCCGATATCGCCCGTGGCGCCGGCGTGGGTCCCACCGCAGAGCTCCGTCGAGGGGCCGAAGCTCACGACGCGAACCGTGTCGCCGTACTTCTCCCCGAACATCGCGATGGCCCCGGCGTCGATGGCCTGCTGACGGCTCTTCTGCTCGATGCTCGACGGCAGGTTCTGGAGGATCAGGTCGTTCACCAGCTGCTCGATCTCCTCGATCTGCAGATCGGTCAGCGGTTCGTCGTGCGCAAAGTCGAAGCGCAGCCGGTCCGGAGCGACGAGCGATCCCGCCTGCACGACCTGAGGCCCGAGCTCGCTGCGCAAGGCCCAGTGCAGAAGGTGCGTTCCCGAGTGGTTGCGCAGCGTGGCCGCGCGCCTTCGAGTGTCGACCCGCAGGGTCACCTCGTCGCCCACGCGCAGCCTCCCGATGCCGACGTGCCCGCTGTGGACGATCAGTCCCTGTACGGGACTCTGCGTGTCCTCGACCTCGATGCGCCCTTCGGGTCCTTCGATGATTCCGACGTCGCCGACCTGGCCGCCGCTCTCCGCGTAGAAGGGCGTCGTCTCGACGGCGATCTCCACACGCTCGGCCTCGGAGACGGTGTCGGTCTCCGCGCCATCGCGGAGCAACGCGGTAACTCGTGACCGCTGCTCGAGCTCATCGTAGCCGACGAAGCGGCAGCTCTGCCGACTCGCGAGCCGGCTGTAGACCTCGCTCGGAGCTCCCGCTCCCGCACCCTTCCACGCCGCCCGCGCGCGCTCAGCCTGTTCGCGCATGCAGGCGTCGAAAATGGCACGATCATAGTCGAGCTCGTGGCCGCGCAGGATGTCCTCGGTCAGGTCGGTGGGGAAACCGTAGGTGTCGTAGAGCTTGAACACGACCTCACCCGACAGGCGCTGACGCCGCGCGCGACGCACCTGCCTGACTTCTTCGTCGAGCAGCACAAGACCGCGGCTCAGTGTGCGTAGGAAGCGCTCCTCCTCGCGCTTGATCGTCTCCTGGATGAAGGGACGCCGCTCGCGGATCTCGGGGTAGGCCGCACCCATCTCCGCGATCACCACGTTGGCGACCTCGTAGAGAAACGGCTCTTGCAGGCCGAGCAAAACGCCGTGGCGCGCGGCGCGGCGCAGGACGCGGCGCAGCACGTAGCCCCGCCCCTCGTTCGAAGGGAGGATCCCCTCACCGATGAGGAAGGTACAGGCACGGGAGTGATCGGCGACCACGCGGAGCGACACGTCGTTCTCCTCGTTCGCGCCGTAGGGCTTCCCGGAGAGCTCGGATCCCCGTTCGAGCAAAGGGCGAAACAGATCGGTGTCGTAGTTGCTGGAAACGCCCTGCAGCACACTCGCGAGTCGCTCCAGACCCAGGCCCGTATCGATCGACGGCTTGGGGAGCGGCACCCGGCTACCGTCCTCCAGCTGCTCGAACTGCATGAAGACCAGGTTCCAGAGCTCGATGTAGCCGTCTCCAGAGGGATCGTTCCCTGCTTCGAAGGCCTCCTGGTCGAGGATCAGGTGGATCTCGGAGCAGGGGCCGCACGGCCCCTGCTCCGCCATCTGCCAGAAGTTCTCACTGTCGGAGAGGCGAAAGATGCGCTCGGGGCCAAGGCCGATCTCCTGCCGCCACAGATCATAGGCCTCATCGTCCCGTTCGTGGACCGAGACGACCAGCCGCTCGGGTGCGATCTTCAACACGTTCGTCAGGAAGTCCCAGCCGTACTCGATCGCTTCCTTCTTGAAGTAGTCGCCGAAGGAGAAGTTCCCGAGCATCTCGAAGAAGGTCTGATGGCTGGGAGAGCGGCCAACCTCTTCCAGATCGTTGTGCTTACCCGAAACGCGCATGCACTTCTGCGAGGTGACCGCACGCACGTAGTCGCGCGTCTCCTCGCCGAGAAAGACGCGCTTGAAGGGCACCATCCCCGCATTCACGAACATCAGCGTCGGATCGCCCTCGGGCACGAGCGATCCCGCCGCCACCACGTGATGCCCGCGCTCCTCGAAGTAACGCAGAAACTCCCGCCTGATCTCGGCTCCCTTCATGGCCGCCAAGATACCCAAACTTGTGGGACCCGGCCGCGGGCGGCCGCGGCCACCCACCTTCGCTCGGCTTCGCCTCGCTGCGCGCGCCGCCTCCACGGCGCTTGCAGGTTGCCCTCACTGACTTGTTACAGCTGCGGCAGGGTCCCACAGTGGTGCGGAGCTCCCCGCAAGCCGCGCGCTAGCGCGGCGCGCAGCGAAGGCCCTGGGCCTGAGCGAAGGTGGGTGGCAGCGGCCGCCCGCGGCCGGGTCCCACAAGACCCACAAGTCTCAGTCAGAACCGCTCGATCTTGAGGTCGTCTTCCCGCTTGGTATCGGAAGAGCTCTCTTCTTCGGCGTCGAGGAGCTCCAGGTCGTCTTCTTTCGCCTGCTCGAAATCGTCCCAGGTTCCGTCAGAGGTGGCGGAGATACCCTTGAAGCGCAGGGCGAAGTCGTCGGGGTTGGACACGTGCGCGAGGGCAGCCTCGTACTCGACGAGGCCGTTCTTGACGTGCTGCATCAGCGACTGGTCGAAGGTCTGCATGCCGTAGGTGGTGAAGCCCTTGGCGATGGCGTCCGTGATCTCCTTGGACATGTCCTTGTCCGCGATGCACTCGCGGATCCGCGCCGTGGAGACCATCACCTCGACCGCGGGGACGCGGCCCTTGGCGTCTGCACGGGGAACCAGGCGCTGACTGATGATGCCCTTGATGATGCTCGCCAGCTGCAGCCGAATCTGCGCCTGCTGGTGCGGCGGGAAGACCGAGACGATGCGGGTGATGGTCTCGGTGGCGTCGATGGTGTGGAGCGTGGAGAGCACGAGGTGCCCGGTCTCGGCAGCGGTCAGCGCCGTCTCGATCGTCTCGAAGTCCCGCATCTCGCCGACCAGGATGACGTCTGGGTCCTGGCGCAGGGCGGAACGAAGGGCTGATGCGAAGCTGTTCGTATCCACACCGATCTCGCGCTGGTTCACGATCGAGCGCTTGTCCCGGATCAGGAACTCGATCGGGTCCTCGATCGTGATGATGTTGCAGGTGCGCGTAGAGTTGATGCTGTCGATCATCGCTGCGAGCGTCGTCGATTTGCCCGAGCCGGTGGTGCCGGTCACGAGCACCAGCCCGCGCGTCTCCGTCGCGACCCTCTCGACGATCTTCGGGAGCTCCAGCTGCTCGATGTTCTTCACGCCGAACGGGATCACGCGGAACACGATGCCGACCATCCCTCGCTGCATGAACGTGTTCACTCGGAAGCGACCGAGGCCGGCAATCGAGTACGCCAGGTCAACCTCGTGGTGCTTCTCGAAGTGCGCCCGCTGCCCGGGCGTCATGATCTGGTTCACGATCTGGTTGAGGGCCTCGGGTGTGTTGCGCTCACCGTTGCGCAGGGGGACGAGTACACCGTCCACCCGAAACAGGGGTGGCAGACCCGCCTTCAGGTGGATGTCCGAGGCGGTGCCCTTGATCGCGATCTTTAGAACGTCGTTGAGTTCCATACCCGCCAGACTGCGCGCGACGCCAGCACGCGCAGTATGGGGATCGATCGACGCAATACAGGGGAACCTTGAACCGCTCGTGCGAGCGGTGGGTGGCGCGAATGTCCGACCGATCTACTCCTCTTCGGTCGGGGAGTCCGCCGGTTCGACAAGGGGAACCTGGCGCTTGATCCCGGCGTGGGTATAGACCAGCTCGGCCATCCGATCGTAGGCGTCGGAATGCTCCCGGAGGAAGCGCTTGGCGTTCTCGCGGCCCTGGCCGATGCGGGTTTCCTCGAAGCTGTACCAGGTGCCGCTCTTCTCGAGGAGGCCGAAGTCCGTCGCGAGGTCGAGGATGTCGCCCTCACGGGAGATTCCCTGGTTGAACATGAGATCAAATTCGGCCTGGCGGAACGGAGGGGCGCACTTGTTCTTGACAACCTTGACTCGGGTGCGATTACCGATGGCTTCGGTGCCATCTTTGATCTGTCCGATGCGGCGTATGTCCAGACGTATCGATGCGTAGAACTTGAGGGCGTTACCGCCGGAGGTGGTCTCCGGATTCCCGAACATGACACCAATCTTCATGCGCACCTGGTTGATGAAGATCATGGCCGTGTTGGACCGCGCGAGGTTGCCCGTGAGCTTCCGCAGCGCCTGGCTCATGAGCCGGGCCTGCAGCCCGACGTGGGTGTCGCCCATCTCGCCCTCGATCTCGGCTCGCGGTACCAGGGCGGCAACCGAGTCGATCACGATCACCTCCACCGCTCCAGAGCGCACCAGCATGTCCGAGATCTCGAGGGCCTGCTCGCCCGTATCGGGTTGTGAGATCAAGAGCTCCTCGACGTTCACGCCGAGCTTGCCGGCGTACACGGGATCGAGCGCGTGCTCCGCGTCAATGTACGCGGCGACTCCCCCGGTCTTCTGGCACTCCGCTACGGCATGCAGTGCCATCGTGGTCTTTCCCGACGACTCGGGCCCGTAGATCTCGATCACGCGGCCCCTCGGCAGGCCTCCGATACCCAGAGCGATGTCGAGGCTGGGGGATCCCGTGGAGATGACCTGTATCTCCTGAGCGATCCGGTCCGAGCCCATGATCATGATCGATCCCTTGCCGAACTGCTTCTCGATCGATGCGACGGCCAGCTCGACGGCCTTCTTGCGATCGTCCAGCTGATCGCTTCGTGTTCGCGCCATTCTTCTTCTCCTAGATCTCGGGGGCGAATTCTCGAGCTTCGGCGTCCTCTACCTCGATCAGAGGCAAACGAGCCAGGGGGCTGTAACGGGCGCCGTCGGAGGAGAGACGGCTCTCGTAGAGTACGACCTCTTGGACACGGAAAGAAATCTCTCCGGGAGTCGCCGCGCGCTCGAGCGCCGCTCGCGCGGGCGAACGGAGGCGCCCCAGCGTGAGGTGCGCGCGAAAGGGTCGCCGCTCGCGCTCGACACCGATGCTCGCGCCCGCCGCGTCGAGCTTTCGAGCGATCCGGGCCATCTCGCGGCTTCCCTTGCTGACGCCGAGCCAGACGACGCGAGCCGTCCGCGCGTTCGGAAGCGCGCCGAAGCCGGACAGCTCGACCTCGAACGGTGGAACCGGCCGGAGCTTCGCGGCCGCGCGCTCGACCAGACGCGGCACCTGACGCTCACCCACGTCGCCGAGGAACTTCAGCGTCAGGTGCAGGCTCTCCGCCGGCACCCAGCGCACCCCCTCGGGGATCGCGCGCCGGAGCTCCTCGGCCGCCCGCGCCGCAAGCGCGCGCGCGGTGGAGGGCAGGTTGAGAGCGAAGAAGGCGCGGAGCGTCTCGTCGCTCATCTCGACACCCCTGCGCCGACGCGCAGGCGCGGGAAGGTCTCATCGGGGGTCGGAAGTCCGAGCAGGCGCCGCCGCACCCAGTCGAGCGCCACCTGGGCGCCAAGCTGCTTGTTGCGACTGCGCTCGCGGGTCAGCTGGTAGCGTCGAGAGATCGTTCCCTCGGCGTCAGCCAGAGCGACGTAGATGGTTCCGATCGGAGCCGCATCCGTCGTGCCCTCTGGGCCGACGATCCCCGTCGTTGCCAGGCCGATATCTGCGCCACTGCGGCGCCTCATACCCTCTGCCATGCCGCGTGCCACCGGCTCAGAGACCGCACTCTCGGCCCGGATCGCCGCCTCAGAAACGCCGAGCTCGCTGACCTTTGCCTCGTTCGAATAGGCGATCACGGCCTCGAGCAGGTACTCGGAGCTCCCGGGCACGTCTGTGAGGCGGCTCGCGATCAGGCCCCCGGTGCACGACTCGGCTACCGCAATCGTGAGCCCGCGCTCGCGCAGCAGCTCGCCGAGGATCTCCTCCAGCTGGCGCTCGCCCTCCCCCAGGACCGCATCGTCGAGGCGCTCACACACCCGCGTCACCAAGGACCGGAGCCTGGACTCCACCTCAGCCTCGTCGGCTCCGTGCACCACGACCCTGACCAGATTGTCCGGGAACTGGGTTCGATAGCCCAGCTGAGCCTGCGGATCGTCGTGGACGAGATCGTCCAGCAGGCGATCGAGATTCGACTCCCCGATCCCGAAGGTCCGCAGCAGAGCCGCGCGCACAACGCCGATCCCGTCGAGCCGACCGCGCAAGCGCGGCATCACCTGCTCGTCGGTCATACGGTACAGCTCGCGAGGGACCCCCGGCATGAAGAAGAGCTGACAGCCGTCGACCTCGAGCATGAAGCCCGGCGCCGTTCCGATCGGATTCGCGAGAATCTCCGCTCCCTCGGGGAAGTCCGCTTGCTTGGCGTTGTTCTCCGACATCTCACGCCCCGAGGCGGTGAAGTAGGAGCGGATCCGCTCGAGCGCCTGTGAATCGCGCACGAGCTTGCGTCCGAACGCGCGCGCCGCGGTCACCGTGGTGATGTCGTCGCTCGTCGGGCCTAGGCCTCCGGAGACGAGGACCACGCGCGCTCGAACAGCAGCTTCGCGCAGCACCTCGATGATCGGCTCCGGGTCGTCGGACACGGTGACGTGCCGGGTCGACTCGAGCTCGAGCTGCAGCATCCGCTCGGAGAGGAACGACTTGTTGGAGTCGACGATCTCGCCCCGCAACAGCTCGTTTCCGATCGTAACCACCCAGGCGCCGAGCCCGCTCACAAGAGCCCTTCCGGCAGCGCGACCCGCCACAACAGCTGGCCCGCCAGGTTGGCGTACACGCCGGCCACCAGGTCATCCATGACGACGCCGATGCCGCCGGGCAGCCGCTCCGCTCTGCGGGCCGGCGGGGGCTTCCAGATGTCGAAGATTCGAAACAGCACGAACCCCGCCAGAGCGACGTCCACCCGCGCGGGAAGGAAGGCAAGGCTCGTGAGTACGCCGGCGACCTCGTCGATCACGATCCGCCCGTCGTCGTGCCTCCCCAGCAGCCGCTCCGCCCGGTCCGCGATCCAGGCAGCCGCGACCGCGAGGCCACCCAGAGCCGCCACGTAGAGGCCCGTCGAGAGCGGCGAGAGCACGGCGTACACACCCAGCCCGATGACGGATCCCGCGGTGCCCGGAGCTACCGGCGAATAGCCCACGCCCGCGCCCGTCGCCACGAAGAGAATCAATTTTCTCATTGTATATCAGGGACTTCCGCCGCCAAAGGGGATCGTAGTTCCGGGCTCAGGACCGTGTCAAGGTGAGCGAAAATATAGCGAAAATCCGCGCCGCCTGCAGACCGAACGATCACGCGCAAGCAGGGGACTCAAGCGGAGGAGTCTCCTGGTCGATTCGCTCCCGGGAGCTGAGCATCCCAGGGGAAGCGTGTCTCATGACGGAGGGAGCACCGGCCAGGGCGGCGGCGGTACCGCTGCTGCTCGAGATCGCCCGCGCCCGCCGAGCCCGTGAGTTCTACTCGCCGGGCCATCCGACACTCTCCGAGGCGCTCAAGCGGCTCTCGCGCGTCTGGCGCATGGCCCTCTCTGAGGTGGACGAGCTCGAGCTACAGCTCGAGCGCGGCTGCTTCCGCTTGATGGGCGTGTCCGAGCTACGCGGGCCCGGCATCGATGAGCTGGCCGCCGAGCTCGAGACGCGAGGTATCCGACGGCTCCGGGTCGGCTCGAACGTCGAGCCCGCCGAGATGGACACACTGATCGATGCGCTCGTTCACGACTTCTCGGGAGCTGAAGAGCTCGAGCAGCTTCTGGCGCGCTCCGGCGTCCAGAACATCACAACGACGGATCACGCGTTCGGCGAGCTACCTGGACGCGGCGCGCACGCGGTGCATGACGAGCGCGAGGAAGCAGAGACTCGAATCCTACCGGCAGCCTCGCGGGAGCCCGACCCGGAAGCAGAGGCCGGCACGCCGACGGTGGTGGACGGTCTAGGCGAGGCGCCGCCCGCACCTGCGGTCGTGAAGGCGGACGATCGGAAGACCGGAGAGGAGGCACCGAAGCTCTTGCGCCAGCTCGCCGAGCTCGAAGGCTGCGATGCTCTCGAGGCGTACCGCGAGCTCGCCGACCAGATCAGTGAACGCTCGAACGCGCTGCTCGAGGCCCAGAGCTTTTTCGACGCATATCGGGCCGCGCTGCTCTTCTCCCGCCACTCGAGCGATCGCCGTGGACACCCCGAGGAGATCTGCGCCGAGGCACAGCTCCGCCTGCAGCGCCTGATGGAGTGCGACGACTTCCTTGGCTTCGTGATGGAGCTCGCCTCTGGAGAACAGGGGCTCACGTGCGTGCAGGCGACGCAGGTCCTCCTGGCCTGCGGCGAGGCCGTCGTGCCGAGACTGCTCGACCTGCACTTCGTGGCGGACGACGAGACGAACAAGCGCACGACCTCGATTCTGATCGCGATGGGGGACGCCGCGCTGCCGGTGATCGTCGCAGAGCTCGGCTCACCCACGCTGGAGCGGGCGCGGCGCGCTGCCCAGCTGCTCGGCGACATCCAGCACCCACGCGCGGTCGAGTCTTTGACCAAGGCCCTCCGGAACGCCGAGAATCCGGGCATCCGACCCAAGGTCGCGCGCGCGCTCGCCCACATCGGCAGCGTGCAGGCCATCGACACGCTGATCGAGGCGCTTCAAGACGACTCGGAACGCGCGGAGCTCGCGGCCCGCTGCCTTGGTGAGACGTGCGAGCCGCGGACACGCGCCGCGCTGATCGAAGCCATCGGCGAGAGCAGCGGCCGCCCGGAGTCGGTGCGCCGCGAGGCGATTCGCAGCCTTGGCAAGATGGGCGGAGAGGAGGCTCTCGCGGCCCTCCGTTCGCTCCTCGAGCAGGGCTCGCTCCTGCACCGAAGGCGCATGCGTCCCCTGCGCATCGCAGCGGCGCAGGCCATTGCGCGGATCGGCAACAGCTCGGCCCGAGAGGCCCTCGAGAGAAGCTCGCGACAGGGCGATACGGCAGTGCGGCGGGCCTGCGGTGCCGCGCTCGAGCGCCTCGGGCCGCCAGATGACCCAGGCAGCTCCGGCTGACCCATCCGCTGCTGCCTGCTAGGGTCTCCGGGTGCGCTCGATGGCCCTGGACTTTGGCGAGCGGCGCATTGGCGTCGCGATCAGCGACCCGACAGGAACGCTGGCCCAGCCGCTGGAGACCCTGTCCCGGCGCGGGAACTCCGACACGGCACTCAAGCGAATCGCCCACCTGGTCGCCGAGTATGAGGTGGCGCGGATCGTCGTCGGTCTCCCTCTCCTGCTCGACGGAGCGAGCGGCTCGCAAGCCGAGCGTGCCCGTCGCTTCGGCAGTGAGGTGGCGCAGCGCACCGGAGTGTCCGTCGAGTACCTCGATGAGCGCCTGACGAGCGCCGAGGCACGCCGCGCGCTGCGCGCTGCCGGCGTCCCCGCACGCAAGCAGAAGGGGCGCGTTGACCCGGTCGCGGCGGCGCTCCTGCTCTCCACCTTCCTGGCGCGCGAGTCGACGGCATGAAGCGGTGGTTGCTGGTCGGTCTCGCCATCGTCCTCGTCGGCGCCAGCACGCTGGGCTGGGTCGCCTCGAAGCTGTGGGTCCCCGCTGACCCTGCAGGCGAGGAGAGCGTCTTCCGGATCGGCGGAGGGGACACGTTGCGTGTGGTCTCCGAGCGCCTGTACAGCTCGGGGCTGATCCAGCTCCAGCCCTGGATCCTGGTGACCTGGGGGCAGGTCACAGGGGCCGAGCGCTCGATCAAGAGCGGGGAGTACGACCTGACGCCGCGCATGACGCCCGCGCAGATCCTCGCAAAGCTCGTTTCGGGGCACGTCAAAACCCATTCCGTCACGCTGCCCGAGGGCATCCGCCTGGACGAGGTCGCGGAGCGCCTGGAGCGCGCGCAGATCGTCGACGCGGAGGAGTTCCTGGAACATGCACGCGAAGCGAAGCTCGGGCGCTCGCTCGGCATCGAGGCCGAGTCCTTCGAGGGCTACATCTACCCCGAGACCTACCGCTTCCGGCGCCCCACGCCGCCGGACGAGATCCTGGAGCGCACCGTCAACGAGTTCTTGAGTCGAATCACGGAACAGGACCGCGCACGCATCAGAGAGTCCGGTCGCTCGCTACACGAGATCGTGACGCTCGCTTCGATCGTCGAGAAGGAGACTGCGGTCGAGTCCGAGCGCCCGCTGATCGCGGCCGTGTTCTGGAACAGGCTCCACAAACGCATGCGCCTCCAGTCCGATCCCACCGTGATCTACGGGCTGATCGAGACACAGGGCCACTTCGACGGGGACATCCGCTACCGAGACCTGCGCGCAGACAACCCCTACAACACGTACACGCGACACGGCCTGCCGCCGGGCCCGATCGCCAACACCACCATCGCGTCCGTCCGCGCCGTCCTCGAGCCCGCCGACGTTTCCTACCTCTACTTCGTCTCCCGCAACGACGGCACCCACGAGTTCTCGACGACCTTGCGTGAGCACTCTCGCGCCGTCGAACGCTACCAGAGGTAGCGCTCAGGTCTACAGCGTTCGCAGCGCTTGCGCAGTGCCGTTACAGGCCGCCCATCTGACCGGGAACGTGGTTCGAGCAGTGGAAGTGCACCATGCGCCACTGCCCGTCGATGCGCTGCCAGATCTCCGTGCTGCGGGAGTCCTGCTCGACCCGTCCGAGTGGACCGAAGTCGGCCCGGAAGTGCAGGCCGTAGGTGACCCAGGCGGCATCGCCCGATACGGCGACGTGCTCGTCGTAGGTCTCGATCTCGGCCGGTTTGTCGCTCGGCGACGAGGTGCGGAGCAGATCCCAGAGCTCGCAGATGTGGTCGACGCCAATGTAATTGCTCTGGTTCAGGTTGAACCAGAGCAGCTTCTCGTTACCTGGCACCATGTGGGCCCGCAGAAAGGCCGTGTCGCCGACGGTGTTCGCCGTGAGAAAGCCGCGGTGCAGCTCCAGAATCGTCTCATGGTCGTCCGCCACGTCTCTACCTCCTAGCTCGGGCGCGCCTCGCCCACCTGCTTCACGATCTCGGGCAGAGCCTGGGGCTCCGCAGACAACGCGAGCGCCAGCTCGTCGATCCCGGTTTCCGCGTACGACGCCAGCGCGTCCGCGAGGCCGTCGGGTGTGGCCAGGAGCGCCGTCGCGTCGATCACGTCCGGCGTGAGCACCTCGAAGCGCGCGTGGGGACTGGGCGCGGCTGCCGCCTCGACGAGCGCACCCGGCTCGATCACGCCGCGCGCCAGGTGCTCCGCCATGCCGGGCTCCGCGGCCGCGAAGATCGGCATGAGCTGCTTGCGCGCCGCAGCGAGGTCCTGCGCGACCACGGCCAGCGCGATCGCGACGATCCGAAACCGCGAGCGATCCCGGCCCTGCGCAGCCAGCTCGGCCTCTACGGTCGCGACCGACTCGGAGAGGTACTGGCGCGACGCCCCCACCGAGAGCGACACCCCATCGCCGAGCCGCGCCGCGAGCTTCAGCATGCGGGGGCGGACCGCCATGATGTCAAGCGGCACGTCGGGCCCGACGGTCGCAAGCTTGAAGCCGCGAAACGCATGGTCGCCGTACTCCACGTGCATGTGGGCGCCCGAGAGCGCAGCGCGCAGAGACCGCACAAGCGCCTCGGTGCGCGCCAGCGGCCTATCGAGCGGGGTGCCCAGCGTCGCGACGAGGCCGGGGTCTCCCGTGCCGACTGCGGCGCGCACCCGTCCCGGGGCGATCTCAGCCAGCGAGGCGAGCTCCATGGCCGTTACGGCAGGGTGACGTCCCGCACCGGAGAGCCCGACCAGACTGACCTCGATGTTCGCGGTCTGCGTGAGCGACAGCGCAGTCGGCACGAACGCATCGTGAAAGCCGAAGTGCTCCGCGTGCCACACGCCGTCGAGACCGTTCTGCTCCGCCGCACGTACGGCGGGCAAGGTTTGCGCGATGGGACCCATTCCCGTGAAGGCGAGGCTGAGACGCAGGTGATCTCTCCCGCTTGGAACCCCGCCAGTGTAATCCAAGAGCCAGACGAATTCAGAGCCGAACGTAGTGGGTGGCGGTGCGGCCGCCCGCGCCGGATAAAGCGCTCAGTTTGGCATAGCGACTTCGCGGAGGAGGCCCAGCGAGTCGAGGACGGTGCCTGCGCCAATCACGACGGCAGTGAAGGGGTCGTCGCCGCGGACGATCGGGAGCTTGGTCTCGTTGCGGAGCAGCTGGTCGAAGTCGCGCAGGAGCGCGCAGCCACCGACCAGGACGATACCGCGATCGACGATATCGGCAGCGAGCTCCGGAGGTGTGCGCTCCAGGGTCTGCAACACGGTGTCGACGATCTGGTGGATCGGTTCGCTGAGCGCCTCCCGGATCTCGTCGCTGGAGATCACGATCATCTTTGGGATGCCGCCAACCAGGTCGCGCCCCTTGATCTCCATCGTCTTCACGGGGCCGTCACCCGTGGCCGTTCCTATCGTCATCTTGATGATCTCCGCGCTGCGCTCGCCGACTAGCAAGTTGTGCTTGCGCTTCACGTATTGGATGATCGCCTCGTCGAGCTTGTCGCCCCCGACCCGAACGGAGCTCGAGGTCACGATGCCGGCCAGGGAGATCACCGCGACGTCGGTCGTTCCACCGCCAACGTCGATCACCATGTTCCCCGTGGGTTGGACCACGTCGAGGCCGGCTCCGATCGCGGCGGCCATCGGCTCTTCGATCAGGTAGACCTCGCGCGCGCCGGCCGAGGTGGCGGACTCCCGGACCGCCCTCTTCTCGACGGACGTGATACAAGGCGGCACGCAGATGACGATGCGGGGCCGCACGAGGCGGCGGCGGTTGTGCGCCTTTTGGATGAAGTAGCGCAGCATCGCCTCGGTGACCTCGAAGTCGGCAATGACGCCATCCTTGATCGGACGTATGGCCGTGATGCTCCCGGGAGTGCGACCGACCATCTCCTTGGCCTCGCTGCCGACCGCAAGCACCTTGCGCGAAGACCCCTCCGCAATCGCCACCACGGACGGCTCGCTGCAGATGATGCCGCGTCCCCGTGCGTACACGAGAGTGTTTGCCGTGCCGAGGTCGATGGCCAGATCGTTGGAAAGGAGCCCGGCCAACCAGCTAAAGACCATTTTTTCGCTCCGGATTCAAAGAGAAGGACCCCCAATTGCATCGGCAACACGGCCCGGAACTGGAGAAACTCGCAGCAGGCCCTAGCGGCCGCTGTCTACGGGCCGGCTCAAGAGGTCCAGAACGGCCGCCACACCTGCCCGCGCCTCGCCCAGGCGCTCCTCGTATGCGGCAATGGTGGCGTGCTGGTCCGCGATCGTCGCCTCACGGTCAACGACGATCTGCATGAGCGCGCGTGCCTCGGTCTCGAGCACGTCGATGCGGTTGCCGAGCTGGAAGCGACTCCACAAGAGCAGCGCGAGCGCGACGGAGAGGGCCAGGGCGAGCAATAGCGTCATGCGCGACAGCCTGGGCTCGCGCGCTCCCTCGGAGCTCTCGTCTTCGGATAGCGGCGGGATGGTGCGGAGCCGCGGCTCAGGCTCGGACATGGGGCCTAGCTCTGGATGACCAGCTTGGAGAGCGAGGTTCGGCGCAGGTTGGTCTTCTGAATCGTGCGCACGAGCTCGGTCACCTTCTCGGTATCGGTCTCGAACGGATTGTTGCAGATGACGCGCACGTTCAAGAGGTTGCCAAGGCGGATGTTCGACCAGTCGAGGTCGTACTGGATGTTGTTCTGTCGCGCGAGCTTGATGAAGTCGCCGCGCATACGCGCGCGCGTGTCCTGTGGGGGCTCGGTCTTGGCCTTCTCGATCTCCGCGTCGGAGAACAGTCGATCGGCGACGCCCTTGCGCTCCAGCAGGTAGAAGAAGCCGCGGTCCTGCCGGATATCGTGGTACTGCAGGTCCAGCATGAAGACACGCGGGTCGTGCCAGGAGATCTGGTGCCGATCCACGTACTGGCGCAGCAGCTTGCGCTTGATCATCCAGTCGAGCTTGCGGTCGAGCTGGTCGGGATCGTCCTCCAGGCACGTGAGCACGTAATCCCACTCCACGACTCCCTCGCGAAGCTGGTCGCTCACGGAGTACTGCTCGATGTGTCGCTTTGCCATCTCGCAGTACTCGCGCTGGATCTCGATCGGGGAGTACTCCCGCCCATTCTCCAGGCGCACCTTCTTGCGGCACGTCGTGTCGTAGGAGATGTCCTTGATGGCCTTGACCGGGTGACGGAGCGTGAAGTCCTTGGTGATGAAGCCGTCCTCGATCATCTGCAGGACGATCGCGCAGGTCGATAGCTTCAAGAAGTTGGTGTACTCGGACATGTTCGAGTCGCCAACTATCACGTGCAGGCGTCGATACTTCTCCCGGTCCGCGTGTGGCTCATCACGGGTGTTGATGATCGAGCGGTCGTTCGTCGTCGTGCCGGAGATCTTCTGGTAGATGTGCTGAGCGCGCTGGCTGACGCAGTAGTGCACGCCCTCCTGCGTCTGGAACACCTTGCCAGCGCCAGCGAAGATCTGGCGCGTTACCAGGAACGGGATCAGCTGCTCGGCCAGGTAGTAGAAGTCCACGTCCCGATCGACCAGATAGTTCTCGTGGCAGCCATAGCTGTTTCCCACGAAGTCCGTGTTGTTCTTGAAGATCGAGAGCTTGCCTGGGACGCGCTCCTCGCGGATCTTCTCCTCGGCGTAGAGCTGCAAGTCCTCCAGGATGCGCTCGCCGGCCCGGTCGAAGATCACCAGGTCCTTCGGGCTCGCGCACTCGGGAGTGGCGTACTCGGGATGGCAGCCGGTGTCCTGGTAGAAGCGCGCGCCGTTCTCGAGGAAGACGTTGAGGAAGTGCTCGGTCGTAATGAGCTTCTCGAACAGGAACCGAATCGCCTTCTCCACGGGAAGGGTCTTGCGCCCTTCCGGCGTGAAGATGATCCCGTACTCGGTCTCTAGTCCGTAGATCCTCTTCTGCACGGCGTTCCTACCTGGCGACGAGTTCCTTGATCTCGGGCTCTCCCAAGCGCCTGAACTTGCGGCCTTCGCGCGAGCGTTCCAGGATTCCGATCTCCAGGGCTCGCTCGTCCAGGTCCTCCAGCTCGGTTCCGTCTGCGGCGGAGGCAAGCGCCTTGCGTCCCAGCACTACTGCCTCGTCCAGACTCAGGTTAGCCTTCCAGCCGTCCTTGAGCACGCCCATGAGCTCGTCAGGGTCGCCGCCAATCGACACGTAGTTATCGTGGTCGGTCATGCTGCCGTCGTACAGGATCCGGTAGAAGGACACAGAGTCCTCGCGGATCTCGGCCACGAGGATCTCGACCTCGAGGGCTTTCATCTCGCGCGTGAAGATCGAGCCGAGGACGGTCGAGTACTCGTTCGCCAGGCTCTTTCCCGACACGTCTTCTCGCGAGTAGGAATAGCCCTGCATGTCCGCGTAGCGAATCCCCGCCTTCCGCAGGTTCTCGTACTCGTCCAGCTTCCCGACGCCACCGAACGCGATGCGATCGTAGATCTCGGCGATCTTGCGCAGGCCCGAGCTGCGGTTCTCCGCCAGCATGGCGATTCCGCCGTCGTATTCGAGCGCAACCATCGGTCGGCCTCGGCCGATTCCCTTGCGGGCGTACTCGGCCTTGTCCTGATAGTGCTGCTCCGGCGAGATGTAGAAGGGAGAACTCATCGTCTAGATCTCTCTCCGCCGCTCCATCACGCGGTTGTAGGCCGCGAGCAGCGACTCTTCTGACACGTCTCCGACTGTGCCGTCCATCACGAGCTTGCAGATGGGATAGATCTTGCGGTCGATGTCGAAGCCACCGGTCGCGCGATCCTCGTCTGCAGCGTCCATGAGCGCCTCGACGGCTGCCTCGATGGCGTGCTCGGTGGAGAAGTTGCGGTGTCGGAACGACTTTTTCAGGCTAGAGCGAGCGTCTTTGCCGCCAGAGCCCGTCGCGTAGTAGTCCTCCTCGCTGTACCGCCCACCGGTGATGTCGAACTTGTAGATCCGACCGCAGCCCTTCTGGTGGTCGTAGCCGCAGAAGAGCGGCATCACGACCAGGCCCTGCATCGCAGCCGGCAAGTTCTGCCGCAGCAGAAAGGAGAGTCGGTTCGCCTTTCCCTCGAAGGTCAGCGCCTTATCCTCGAGCTTCTGGTAGTGCTCGAGCTCGAGACGGAACACCTTCATCATCTCGACGGCGGGGCCCGCTGCGCCCGCGATGGCCATCAGACAGTTCTCGTCGATCTTGAAGACCTTCTCGATGTCGCGGGCGCCCACCTGACTGCCCTCGGTCGCGAGGCGGTCGCCGGCCATCAGCACGCCGTGTTCGTACACGAGCGCGAGCACTGTCGTCGCGTGGGGCAGCTCGAGTCCCCTCCAATCACCCCGATCGAAGTTCGGGAACAGCTCCGGATGATCGAGCCGAAGAAACTCGAGAAAGCTCGAGCCCGAGTAGGTCTGGCCCTTGAACACCCCTACTCGCCCCCTCTCTGCACGTAGTTCTTCACGAACTCTTCCGCGTTCTCCTCCAGGACCTCGTCGATCTCGTCCATCAAGGAGTCCATTTCTTCCTTGAGCTCTTCGCCTTTCTTGGCGAGCTTCTTCTGCCCGCCAGAGTCGGCAGACCCGGAGGCGCCCGATTCGCCACCCCCCTGCCGCTGTTTCTGGGTCTGGTCGCTCATGCTTCTCTCCTCACGCCGTCAGATTGCGAACGAGGTCCTCCGCCGAGGGGCTGGAATCCAGAAGCTCCTCCACGTGCGACTTCGTTCCCTTCAACGGCTCGTTCATCAGAATCCGCTTGATGACCTCATCTCCCACGTTGAAGGAGATCGAGTCCCAGTTGACACCGAATACCGACCCAGGGTAGCGCCGAATGCACTCGCCCCGAAAGAAGGCTCGCGTGTCCTCCGGGGGCGCATGAATGGCCCGCTCGATGGCCTCGTCGTCGATGATCCGGTCGACCTCTCCGCGCCGCTGCAGCAGGTGATAGAGCCCCTTGTCCGGGCGCACGTCGTGGTACTGCAGGTCGAGCATCGCCACTTTTGGGCTGCTCCAATCGAGGTCGTGCGTGCTCAGATACTCGCTCATCAGCTTGTGCTTGATCACCCAGTCCACCTCGCGATCGCACTGCAACGGGTCCTCGGCGATCCTCCCGATGAGGGACTCCCAGCGGGTCAGCACATCTTTGGTGATGGGGTCCATCTCACGCGAGCTGAAATACTGGAGCGCCATCTCCAGGTACTCCTGCTGCACCTGCGCTGCGGTCAAGCGTCCACCCCGATCCATGGCGTACTCGCGCTTGCAGCCGATGTCGTGCGAGATTTCCTTGATGACCTTCACGTGCTCGTTCATGGTGACGTTCTTGTCGATCGCACCGTCCTCGATCAGGCCGAGCACGATGGCCGTTACCCCGACGCGAAGGTAGATCGAGACCTCGGAGAGGTTGGAGTCCCCGAGGATCACATGGAGCCGACGATACTTCTCCCGGTCGGCATGCGGCTCGTCGCGCGTGTTGATGATGGGACGCTTGACCATCGTGTCGAGGGCAACCTCGGTCTCGAAGAAATCCGCACGCTGGCTGATCTGGTACTCGCACGGGGCCGCCCGGTTCTCGCTCCCCACCTTGCCCGCTCCGCAGAAGATCTGCCTCGTCACGAGGAACGGCGTCAGGTGCTCGACGATGTCTTTGAACGGAGTGAAACGGCTGATCAGGTAGTTCTCGTGATTGCCGTAGGAGTTGCCCTTGCGATCGCTGTTGTTCTTGTGAATGAGCAACGTCTGGCCCGGTGGCAGGAGCGCGGTTGCGGCCCGGCGAGCGGTCTCCATGGTACGTTCGCCGGCCCGCTCGTAGGCCAGCAGGTCGAGGAGGTTCGTCACCTCGGGCGTCGAGTACTCGGGGTGCGCGTGGTCGACGTAGAAGCGGGCGCCGTTTTTCAGCGTCTTGTTGCGGGCGATGTTCTCGTGCTGGTTCGGCGTGTACTTCTCGCCCTCGACGTGGAACCCGCGCGCGTCCGCAAGTGGATTCTCCTGGTCATAGTCCCACAGAATCTGGGCGTCCTTGTTGTCCTGGTAGGCGTTCACCAGGAGCACGCAGCTAGAGATCGGATCGAAGTCCGGGTCCCCCTGAACGGTAATCCCGTACTCGATTTCGGTGCCGAATACGCTCGGAAGCGGCATGTCCTGAAAACCGACCCTCCTGGCGTCCTAGAGATACTGCCCGGAGCCGCCCACGTTCTCGATTGCCTGCTCCTTGCGGTTGATCCCCGTGATCAGGGTCCGAACGTTGATGATCCGTTCGCCCTTGCGACCCGAGATTCGGGCCCAGTCATCCGGATTCGTGGTGTTCGGAAGGTCCTCGTTCTCCTTGAACTCCTCCCGCACCGAATCCAGCATGTCATCGAGCCGGATCCCGCCTTCGCCATCGGTGATCAGCCGCTTCACGGCCTTCTTCTTGGCACGATCAACGATGTTGCGGAGCATGGCTCCGCTGGAGAAGTCCTTGAAGTAGAAGATCTCACGCTCACCCTTTGCGTAGGTCACCTCCAGAAACCTGTTCTCTTCGTTCTCCGCGTACATCGTCTCGATCACCTCGTCGATGATCCCTGCCACGGCGCGTTCGGGATCGCCGTACTTGCCGAGCTCCTCCGCGTTGAGCGGCAGGTCCGCGGTGAGGTACTTGCGGAAGATCTCGCCCGCGCCCTTGGCGTCGGGTCGGTTCACCTTGACCTTGAGGTCCAGGCGTCCGGGCCGAAGCACGGCTGGATCGATGAGATCCTGGCGGTTCGACGCGCCGATCACGATCACGTTCTTCAGCGACTCGACCCCGTCGATCTCTGACAGGAACTGGGCGACGACGGTCGCCTCCATGTCCGACGAGATCCCCGAGCCGCGCATACGGAACAGCGAGTCCATCTCGTCGAAGAAGATCACGACCGGAACATCCTCTTCCGCCTTCTCGCGGGCGTTCTTGAAGACCTCGCGGATCTTGTGCTCCGTCTCCCCGACGTACTTGTTCAAGAGCTCGGGGCCCTTCACGTTCAGGAAGTAGCTCTTGGGGTCGACCCCCTTCTTTTCGGCGATGCGCTTGGCGAGCTCGTTCGCAACGGCCTTTCCGATCATGGTCTTTCCGCAGCCCGGAGGACCGTAGAGCAGGATCCCCTTTGGCGGGGACAGGTTGTACTTCTTGAACTCGTCAGAGTAGAGATATGGGAGCTCGATCGCGTCGCGCAGGACCTCGATCTGGTCGCCGAGACCCCCGATATCCTCGTAGTTGATGTCCGGAACTTCCTCGAGCACCACTTGGTCGACGACGGACTTCGGGAGCTTCTCCACGCCGAAGCCGTTGCGCGGGTTGACGAGAATGTTGTCTCCGACTTTCAGCTTCTCTCGTCGCATCGGCAGCGAGAGCGTGATGACCCGCTCCTCGTCGGCGTGCCCCAGGACGACGAGGCGACCATCTCCCAGCACCTCCGAGACCTGCATGACCTCGCCGCGAGGATCGAAGTCCGTCGAGTCCACGACGTTGAAGGCCTCGTTCAGGACGATGAGCTGGCCCTCCATCAGGTCCTCAGTCCGGACACTCGGATGCGCGTTCACCCTCATCATCCTGCCGTCAACGTTGATCTCGACAGTTCCGTCCTTGTTGGAACGCTCGAACACCCCGTAGGTGTTCGGGGGCGCGCAGAGCTTGTCGACCTCCTGCTTCAGAAGATCGATCTGCTGCTTCGCGTCTTGCAGCGCACTTACGAGCTTCTCATTCTGCCGCTCCGCGTCGTAGAGCTGGTGACGCGCGCGGTCGTAGCGCTGGCGCTGCAGCTCGTACTCCATGAGAAACCGCTCGATGCGGCGGACCAGGTCCCGGGACTCGGGCCCCAGGAAGCGCAGCGCGTCCCGCACGCTCTCGAGATCAGTCATCTCCTGCGCGTCCGGGTCGGATTCCTGCTCTCGTGAACCCGGCGACGAGATTCGCTTCATCACGTCTCGAACGAAGCCTCTTCTCCCTGAACCTGACTCGCTCATATGCCTTCCTCGCCATTGGCTGCCATCGACTGCGCGACACGATCCTTTGCGTCAGCTCTCTCCGCAAGCTGGATGTAGTTGCAATCGACATACCAAGGAGAACCAGCCTCTTGGGGGAAGGGAATCGGCACCTCTCCTGTAGACACGAGCAAAGGCCCGGCAGCCTGGCTCTGCCCGCTCGATCCACCCCGACCCGACCGAAACAATAAGGAAAAAACCGCCGTTTGCCCGCTCCGTGTTGCCCGGAACGCGCGCTCGCCGGCGCCCTGCTGGGGCAGACAGTCCAGCGCAGCAGCTCGAGGTCTCCCTCGCGCCGCTTGGCGCTTCGAGTTTGGATGGGAAATCATGTGCAAAAACACAAACTTACACCGCTAGTGACATTAACTGGAGATCTCTGGCGTGTCAACGCACCGCGCCCGGCAGCTCTCGACAAAAGCCTTTGATTCTGCGGGGTTTCCCGACCGCAGACGGCCTTGATGCCAGCCTGCGTTCGCGCGCATCCTTTTGCGCCACGCCGACGGATCGTTGACGGCGATGCGTCGAGTATCCGCCACTCTGATCACGATGGTTGCTTGCAGCCGAGGTGCGCACGTTGCTGCCCCACAGTGTTCTTCGACCTCTGTTTGACGCAGGTCGGCGCTCTCGGGATTCATGGGAGTTGCGCTGTGTTGAGCGAGGACGAGCTCAGCGCAGGTCGATGATCTCGGTTCCCTCGGGAACACGAATGTCGAAGGTCGAGTCGTTGACACCCACATTCTCTTCGATCGAGTCGAAGCGCACGCTCGTCCGGTTCTTGAACAGGTCCACCATCACGGACTCGCGGAGCTGGTACGTCTCACGATCGACCCACAGCTCGATGAACTCGAAGCTGGACTCCTGGCGCGGATCCAGTCGGAGACCGAGCTCCGCACGCTCGTCCGCGTCGATCGCCACCGCAGTGAAGAGCTCGCGCAACACGCCTTCTCCGAGCAGGAAGGAGAGCGCCGTCGGCGAAACGGTGCCCTTTGCCAGGCCCGCGATCTGCAGCTGCTCGTCGAGCGGGCTGTAGATGCGCAGCGTGTCGGAGTCGAGCACGATCACGCGCCCGTCCGGAGGCGAGTACTCCCAGCGAAAGAAGCCCGGGCGCTTCATCGTGACTCGGCCGCCCAAAACGCTCTCGCTTCTGAGTGCAGGGGTGTAGCTCGTCTGCACGAAACCGGCAGAGAGATCGATGATGCCATCGTAGCGCGCCTGGATGGCGTCGAGCGCGGCTGTGGTCGGCTCTTCCCTGGCGCCGTTCCCGAGCAGCCCCATGGCAAGCAGCACGACGAGCCGCCTAGCCAGTCTCTTCCTCCGGTGGACGCACGAAGATGTCACGTGCCTTCGTTCCTTCCTGCGGGCCGACGATTCCCTCCGCCTCCATCTGCTCCATGATGCGCGCCGAGCGGTTGTAGCCGATCTTCAGCTTGCGTTGAATGAAGGAGATCGAGGCGATCCTGTGCGTGGCAACGATATCGACGGCGGCGTCGAACAGCTCGTCGATCTCCTCGCCACGTTCCTCCCGATTCTCGCTCTCCTCCTTGAGACGAATCAGGGACGGATCGAATTCTGGCGAGGCCTGCTCGCGCAGATAGTCGCAGACGGCCGCGATCTCCTTCTCTGAGACGTAAGGCCCGTGAATGCGCACCAGAGCGGACGTCCCCGGCGGTACGTAGAGCATATCGCCCATTCCTAGCAGTCTCTCTGCGCCGTTCGCGTCGAGGATGGTACGGGAGTCCGTGCGGGAACTGACCTGGAAGGAGATACGCGAGGGGAAGTTCGCCTTGATGATCCCCGTGAGAACGTCGACGGACGGGCGCTGGGTCGCCAGGACCAGGTGAATCCCCGCCGCGCGCGCCATCTGCGCCAGGCGGATCAGCGACTCCTCCACGTCCCGCGAGGCCACGATCATCAGATCCGCCAGCTCGTCGACCACCACCGCGATGTAGGGCATGGGGTGGGGAACGATGTCGTCGTCGGCATCCAGGCGCGCCTGTGCCCGCTGGCTCGCGACATGCTTGTTGTACTGCTGGATGTTCCGCACGCCGAGCTCGGCCATGAGTACGTAGCGCTCCTGCATCTTCTGGACGATGCCGACGAGCGCGGCCGCGGCCCGCTTGGGATTCGTCACCACATCCGCAATGAGGTGGGGAACTCCCTGGAAGGGGGCGAACTCGAGCATCTTGGGATCGATCAGGAGTAGCTTGAGCTCGTCGGGACGTGCGCGAACTACCAGGCTGCAGAGCAGCGCTGACAGAAAGACGGACTTCCCCGTGCCGGTCGCACCGGCAACCAGAAGGTGCGGCATGGTCGCGAGGTTCGTCGTGACCGGGTTGCCAAAGATGTCCTTGCCGAGTGCAAACTCGAGCACCGACTCCGATTCCTGGTAGCTCGGATGGCCCATCACGTCACGCAGCATGACGACATCACGCTCCGTGTTCGGCACCTCGATGCCCACGACGCTCTTGCCGGGGATGGGCGCCACGATGCGCACGGCCATCGCCCGCAGCGCGAGCGCCAGGTCGTCGGCCAGGTTCGTGATCCGGGAGACCTTGATGCCGGGCGCGGGCTCGAACTCGTACATGGTGATCACAGGTCCGGGATGGACCTTGACCACGCGGCCCAGCACTTGAAAATCCGCCAGCTTCTTCTCGAGGATTCGCGAGTTCTTGAGCAGCGCCTCTCGATCGAAGTTCGTGCTCGCGTCGGGGCCCAGCGCGAGCAGGTCGAGATCCGGTAGCTTGTACGGCCCGAGTGCGCCACGTTCGAAAGGAAGCGCTTCTTGACGCGGTGCGGTCGGTCTCGCGACCCGATGCTCGACCACCTCGGGCTCGGTCGCCGCCGGCACGCGACGAGGCAGCACGCGGCGCGGTGCAAGCCCGGAGTCGGGCTCCTCGCTCTCCTCTCCTGCAAGGGCGGCCCGCTCCGCTCGCGCCTCCGTAAAGCGTACCAGCCGCATCTGAGCCCGCGCCCAGCCGACACGCCAGCGCTGTGATAGCTCCCGCCAGACGCTGCGCAGAACCCGTTGGGTTCGGAGCAGCGTGTCGCGTGCGGAGCCGCCCGTAGCGATCAACAGGCTCGCGAGGAGCGTGATCGAGAGCAGCAGCGTGGCACCGGGCAGGTACACAACCCGCTCCAACGCGTCGACCGTGACGGCACCGAACGAGCCCCCGAGTCCTTCTGGAACTGCTGCTGGCAAGAGGCCGTGCGCGGCATCGAGGCTCGCCGCGACACTGACCCAAAAGACGCTCCAGGCGGCGAGGGGAACCCAGCGCGGCCTCACCGGCAGGCCGCGCAGGTAGCGGAGCGCCACCACCAGCCCGGCCAGGGGAAGTCCGTGCGATGCCCAGCCCAGGCTCCCGGCGAGGCCAAACGCGAGAAAGGCGCCGACCGGACCACAGAGGTTCTCGACCGGCTGACCGAGTCCCCAGAGCGGATCCGCCGGGCTGTAGCTCGCGAGCGCGACCTCGACCAGGAGCGCTCCGGCGAGCAGAGCCAGCGCCACGACCTCCGCCTCCACGCGCCCCGGCGTCCGGGGAGCTCGGAGGCCGGCGCGACCTCTCGTCGTCTCCGCTCTCCCCCCCTGCTTAGCCAAAGACGATTGCCCCTACGCCGAGAAGCGCGCAGTACGCCGCAAAGGGCCGCAGCTTGCGTCGCGTGACCGCCCACTGCAAGGCCTTAAGACACAGCGCTCCGGTGATCAGCGCGGTGCTGAAGCCAAGCGTGAGAGGTAACAGCTCGGCCCGCACGGCAGCCAGGCCGATCCTCGAAACCTCGTAGAGATTCGCGCCAAGTACGGCGGGAACGGAGAGCAACATCGAGAACTCCACGGCGGTCTCGGCGCGCACGTCCCTCCAGAGCGCGATGCCCACGGTGGAGCCGGACCTCGACAGGCCGGGCAGCACGGCCAGTCCCTGCACCGCGCCAACCCACAGCGCGTCCGCCACGCGCAGCTCGGCTGCGCCCCGTGTGCGGCTGCCCCTGCGCTCCGAGAGCACGAGGATCAGCGCCGTCCCGAGCAGACAGGCGCCCACGAGCGCGGGCTCGGAATGGACACGACCGACGGTCTCGCGCAGCGCCAGACCGATCGCGGCCGTCGGAAGGCTGCCGACGACAAGCAGGAGGAGCCAGCGCCGGTCGGTCTCATCCGCCCGTCGCGTGCGCGGCAAGAGCGCCCACACCGTGACGGCCAGGCGCTTCACCCGCTCGCGCAGGATCACCACGATCGCCAGCAACGTTCCGAAGTGGACGACCACGTCGAAGAGCAGGCCCGGGGCTTCGAGCGGGGCGACGAGACTCTCGGCAAGTGCGAGATGGCCTGAGGAAGAAACCGGAAGAAACTCTGTCGCTCCCTGCAGAACTCCGAGCGCCAGCGCCTGAAAAACGGTCACCCCGACTCCACGGCGCGGGCACTACGTGCCCGCGTCAGCGGGGGGCCGCCTAGAATCGGAAACGCGCGCGCGAAAGGCAACCCACAACGGTCGCTGTGCTACCTTGTACCGACGAGCCTCATCCCAATGACTTGGGAGGAATTCCCCGATGGCAGGCGTCAACAAGGTCATTCTCGTCGGACACCTCGGTCGCGACCCGGAGCTGCGGTATACACAGAGCGGACAGGCCGTCGCCAACTTCACACTCGCGACCTCGGAGTCATACTCGAAGCGAGACGGTGAGCGCGAAGAGCGAACGGAGTGGCACCGGATCGTCGCCTGGGGGCGGCTCGCCGAGATCTGCGCCGAGTACCTGAGCAAGGGCAGGCAGATCTACATCGAGGGCCGCATCCAGACGCGGGAATGGGAAGACCGTGAGGGAGAGAAGCGCCGCACCACCGAAATCGTGGCCCGCGAGATGCAGATGCTCGGCCGGCGCGGCGAGACCAACACCTCCTACAACGACTCCCAGGCCCCCACGACAGACACCCCAGCGCCGAGCACCACAGCAGACCCGAGCACCCCACCCCCCGACGACGACATACCCTTCTGATGGGACCCGGCCGCGGGCGGCCGCGGCCACCCATTCTCCGCTCAGGCCAGGGGCCTTCGCTGCGCGCGCCGCTTGCAGGGGTGCCGTCCCGGCAAGTAGTCCGGCGGGCATAAGCTTGAGCTTTCGGACGAGCTCGTTGATGGTTTCGCGGACGGTGGGCTGGAGTTCGTGGAACTCGATGCCCATGCCGGAAGCGCCCTCGTCTTTCTCCTCGCTGATCCAGGCTACGCGGCCCGCGACCTGGATCGGGGTCTCCAGGTCGGGGACCCGAAAGTGGAGCTGCACGAGGGTGCCGATCTCGGAGGGAGAGTCGGTCTCGATGAAGACGCCACCCTCGTTGATGTTGGCCGAGAACTCACCGAAGAACGCGTCGACAGCGCTGTAGTCGACGCGGACCTTTAGCGGCTGACGCTCGGACTGTCGGCGCTCAGACCTCTCCGTTGACATGCACGCCTCCAGGCGAATAGGAAGCTCCAGCGCGTAGGATCGGCGCCCATCCTCAGCCGCTTGAGCCATCGAGCCAGCCGCTGCGCGCGAAGCTGGCGTAGCCCTCCGCTCCGATCACGACGTGGTCGAGGAGCCGGATGCCCAGCAGCTCGCCGGCCCGAACCAAGCGGCGCGTTACCTCGTGGTCCTCCCGGCTGGGCAGCGGATCGCCGCTCGGGTGGTTGTGCAGCACCAGGATCGCGGCCGCGGCTTCCCGAAGCGCCGGGGCGAAGACCTCGCGCGGGTGAACCAGACTCTGGTTCAGGCTCCCGCGGCTCACCTCGACCTCTCCAATCAGGCGGTGGCGGCTGTCCAGTAACAGCGCGAAGAACAGCTCCTGGCGGCAGCGGCGCAGCCGTCCGCCGAAGTGCGAGAACACCTGCTCGGGAGAGCCCAGCTTCTGCCCGGGCACCAGCGGGGCCCGGGCGACCCGCGAGCCGAGCTCGAAGGCGGCGCGAAGCGAGGCAATCTTGGCCGGGCCCATCCCGAGAACGCCGCGCAGCTCCGCCTCGCCTGCCTGCGAGATGCCCTCCAGGGTGCCGAAGCGGCGCATGAGCTCGTCCGCCAGCTGGGTGACCGGGCAGCCCGGCACCCCGGTGCGCAATACCAGAGCGACGAGCTCCGAGGGAGAGAGGTTCCCGCTACCGGTATGGAGCAGCCGTTCGCGCGGCCGCTCCCGCAGTCCGCCTCGCCAGGGCATCGCATCTGACTCTCTCGGGGCGAGGGAGCTTTCGGGCAGAACGAAGCGTGGGTGCGCTTCGCCGGGCAGCGTCGTGGCCGCCCCCGCTATGAATAGCAGACCTATTCGTCGGGGCGCTCGTAGAGGCCGCTCTTGCCACCGCTCTTTCGCACCAGGCGCACCCGCTCGACCGTCATTCCCCGGTCGATCGACTTGCACATGTCGTAGACCGTCAGGGCAGCCGCGGAGACGGCCACCAGCGCCTCCATCTCGACGCCCGTGCGGGCGGTCACGCGGACCCGCGCCTCGATGTCGATCGCGGGCAGCCCCGCGACGGGAGTGAACTCGACCTCGACCGCATCCAGCGCCAATGGATGAGCAAGCGGGATCCACTCCGAGGTGCGCTTGGCCGCCTGAATCCCGGCGATCCGCGCGACCCCGCGCACGTCGCCCTTCCTGGCGGAGCCCTCGACCACGGCCCGAAAAGCTTCCTGCGAGAGGAGCACACGCCCTCTCGCAACGGCCTCCCGCGCGGTCACCTGCTTGGCTCCCACGTCCACCATGCGCGCGCGCCCCTCGGCATCGAAGTGGCTCCCACGGGGTTCTCTCGGAGCATCGCGCGATCGAGAATCAGGCACGTCCGAACACCGGTCTGCGGAGGCTAATCGCCTCGCAACCGCCGGTCAACGCGTCGATTAAGGGCGCTCCGGAGGAAAGCCGATGCTTCCACCGAAGGAGTCGAACCTCCCCTTGAATCAGATCCATCAGATCCGGCTTCCAGACTCCGTCGATCGACAAGGCACCAAGGGAGAGGAGGCGCTGCGCTTCCGCGCCCCGGATGGAACCTACTACCTCGGTGACGAGGGCCTCGAGCACCTGCGCGGAACGGGGTTCCGCTACGAGGTGGTGCGGCAGGTGGAGGAGGAGGACGTGCCCGTCCGCTTCCTGCTCCCGCATGACGGAGCCGTGCTCGATCCACCACCCGCCGATGTTCGCATGGCGGTCCTGGCGCGCCTGCTCGCGGAGGAGCGAGCGGACGGCAGCGTCCACATCCGCTTCCTGGGCCGCAACCGGACCATTCCCGCGGACGCCTTCGTGCTGGATCGTTTCGGCGGTAGCCGCAGCTACGTCTGGCAAACGGTGCCAGCCGAGGAGGTCGAGCAGCGGCTGGGGCTCGAGCAGCGCTTCTCCACGCTTCGCAGCCTCGTCTGTGCGGAGGACACCCGTGTGGTACTGGCGCTCGGCTCGGGAGGCCTCAAGCTCTTCGCCCACGCCCCAGCGCTGCGACTCTTCGAAGGCGTCGGCCTGGGGGAGCAGATCGAGGAGATCTGGGGCTCGAGCGCAGGCGCCCTGGCCGGGCTGCTCTACAGTCACGGCTTCTCGCCGCATGCCATCGAGCAGCTGGGCTACGACCTCTACTCCGGGCGCTATCGGCTGGCCCTGCGGCCCTCGAAGCTGCAGCTCCTGCGCCATCTGCTGAGAGATACGCTCATGCCCTCGGCCGGTACGGCGGCGGCCGGCTTCGTGGACGTCGCCCGTGGACTCTCGGGCATGCTGGACCGCTACTGCACGGACGCGCGCTCGCGGCGTCCCTTTTACTGCACCGCCTTCAACCTGGCCGAGTGCAGACCTCAGGTGCTGACGCCCGAGCCGGTGCCGGAGCACCTGCGGGAGCTGATCACCCAGGCCGACCCGCGCGAGGCAGCCCTGGCCTCGGCAGCGGTTCCGCTCCTCTTCGTGCCCAGGCTGATCCACCACGAGGATGGGGATGCGCCATACATCGACGGCTCGACGACCGAGGACGTTCCCCTGTACTCGGCGCTGCGCAAGTTCGATCTCGATCGCGCGGCGGGAGTCGAATCCCGACAGCGACTCGTCATCCTCTATGTCAAGCTCACGGGCTCCCTCAACGCCTACACCACGCGCACGGGACGCGTCGGCAAGTTTCGACTGCTCCAGACGGTCGCCGCAGCTGGGATCGACACCATGCACCGGCGCGCCGTAGCGCTGGTCCAGCAGCGCGACGATGTCGACCTGCTGGGGCTGGAGCTGGGCGACACAGCAGCCGACTTCTTCGATACCGGGCGCATCCCGCACTTCATCCGCGCCGCCAAGGAGTGCTTTCCGGCACAGCTCGACGAGATCGAGCGGGAGTTCCGGAGCCGGAACGAGCGAAGGGTTTCGCCCGGCAGCGCGCCGCGTCGCAGCTCGGCCGCGATCGCAGGGCTCGCTAAGGTCTCGCCGTGGATGCGCCGCGTTTTCCTGCGAGTGTCGAAGCCGTAACGAAACGACTGCAGAATCGCCATCACCACACCTGGGCGGTTGGCGGCGCGCTCCGCGACGCGCTGCTCGGGCGCCCACCGCGCGACTACGACTTCATTGTCGCCTCACCGCTCGAGGCGGTGCGCGCGACGCTGTCAGAGGGGCGAATCATCCGCTCGCGAGAGGCCACGCTGCGGCTACCCCAGCGCGGGAATCGACCACAGATCGAGATCACATCGCTCACCGAGCGTGGCCACTCGCTGGAAGCCGACCTCCGAAATCGCGAGTTCACCCTGAACGCGATCGCCTTCGACCTGCGCGAGAGAGCCTGGTGTGATCCAACCGGCGGGATCTCGGATCTCGCCTCCCGGCTGCTGCGAGCAGGAGATCCGCGCCGGACGTTCCGCGCCGACCCGCTGCGTATCGTGCGCGGTCTGCGCCTGGCAGGCGAGCTGAGCCTCGGGGTGGAGAGCGCGACGCGCGCCGAGATGGGGCGCACCTCATGGTGCTTGCACCGGGCCCCAGGTGAACGCGTGCGCGTCGAGCTGTACAGGGTCCTGAGCCTGGCCAACGCGAGCACGGTCCTCGAAGAGCTTCGCTCTTGCGGCGCCCTGGCCGCGCTGCTCCCCGAGCTGCTTCGCGGCGTCGGCGTGGCGCGACCGAACTCGACCGGCGACGTCTATCGGATGTGCCTCGCGCTGTGCGACGCCCTTCGTCCGGCGTCGGAGCTCCGACTCGCGGCCCTGCTACGCGGCGCCGCATGGGCCGACTCGAAGCGCTATCTGCCCCGGCGCGGCGAGTTCCAGCTGCAGCGCGTGGAGCTGCACGGCGCCGCTCTGGTTCCCCGCGTAGCCCGGCGCCTGCGCCTGTCGAGGCGTGAAGCTCGCGATCTGGAGACTCGAGTTCGCTGCCTACGACGCGAACCCTCTGATGCGCGAGCGATCCGCCGCATGCTCGAGCGCGCCGGTCGCGATACCCTGAGCGACCTCCTCGAGCTGCGCCGGACCGAGCGCGCGGAGGGCGAGGACGAGGGGAGCTCGTCTGTCGAGTGGGAAGAGCACGAGGCGCGCATCCGGTCGGCGGCCTCCGAGTGGAAGCAGCAGTCGCTCGCGATTGGGGGAAAGGACGTCGTGCAGACCCTAGAAATCTCCGAGGGACCAGACTTGGGTAGGTGGCTGCGTCGCCTGCACTGGCGGGTCGTGCAACGTCCGCAGGAGAACGAGCGGGAGAGGCTCCTCGCCTGGCTCAGGCAGGCTCGCCAGCTCGGAGGAGCGGGCTGAGCATGTACCCTGTCCTGTTCCGGATCGGATCGTTCGAGCTGTCGAGCTTCGGCGTCATGGTCGCGCTGGCCCTGCTCATCGGGACGAGTCTCGCCGCCCGCGCCTTTGAGGAGGATGGGCTTCCCGGTGACGCCGCGTGGCGGGTGCTGACCTGGTGCATCGTGGGCGGGCTGATCGGGTCTAAGCTCTGGTTCGTAGCCGAGCAGCTGTCGAGGTACCCCGGAACATCCGTCTTCGATCACCTGCTCTCACGCGCGGGACTGACCTGGTACGGAGGGCTCTTTGGTGGTGTGCTCGGCGGAGCGCTCGGGCTCCGGGCGAACGGCGTCGCCCAGCTCCGGGGCCTGAACGCGTCGGCGCCCGCGATGGCGCTGGGACACGCGCTCGGACGCATCGGCTGCCTGCTCGTCGGCGACGACTACGGCAGGACGAGCGACGTGCCGTGGGCGATCGCGTTCCCAGCGGGTACACCGCCGACGGAGCTTCCTGTGCATCCGACCATGCTGTACGAGACCCTCTGGTTGCTGCCCGCCGCGTGGTGGCTGTGGCTACGACGACGTTCCTCGCCGTTTCTTTTCGGCGAGTACATGATCCTTACCGGAGCCGGCCGGTTCTGGATCGAGGCCCTGCGCACGAATCCGCCCGGGCTCTTCGGACTCACGAACGCACAAATCGTCGCCCTGCTCCTCGTTCTGGTCGGGGCGGGCGCCTGGCTCGCATTCCAGCGGAAGACTGCCGCACGCGACGCTTAAGCAGTCGGGGGAGCGAGAGAGGCCGCGACGCGCAGAGCACGCGACGCCAGCTCGGAGTCGCCGCCACTTCGCACCTCGCCAAGACCGCAGAGGATCCGGTGGGCCCGCTGGCTCCAGAGGGCAGGACGATTGTGCACCGACGCCCAGATCTCGAAGGCGTCGAGCGCGGAGCGATCGTCCCCCGTGTAGTAGGCGGCCATGCCGTGTGCAAAGGGTCTGGCCGCCTCACACGTCTGCGAGTCCTGGACTTCCGGATGGTCCAGCAGGACCTCCGCCTCGGCAAAGTGGCCGTTGTCGAGCAGGCTGTGGATCGCGAGCTCGAAGGCCCGCGCCGCCGAGCCGTACACGTCTTCGAGGAGCGCGGCGAGCGGGGAGTCGAACACCTTCTCGGTCCGGTCCGGATCGTCGAGCAGGCTGCGCGCCACGGCGCCGCTCTCGGGCATGTGCCGCAACACGATCAAGAGCTGATCCCGCGTCTCACGGAACAGCTCCTCCGTCTCCGCTTCTGACTCGAGCATGCGACGCCGCCCCGCCTCGAACGCCTGCAGGAAGACCCCGGCGAGCGGGCCCGCGGCGCTGCCTTCAGCGACCAGCCGCTGCAGGCGCGGCTCGTACGTTGCTGTCGTGTAATAGCCCTCGCGAAACTTCATGCTCTCGTGGAACAGCGAGCCGACGGCGAGATCAAAGAGCTCCTCGGCCTGCACGTCGGCATAGGCATTGGTGTCGTCCTTGCGGAACAGGGAGTGGCACTCCTCCTTGAGCCGAAAAAGAACGCTCCCCTCGTCCTGCTCGACGAGCCGGTCCACGTCCGCAAAGTCGAGCTCGCCGGAAGTCAGCTTCGCGCCGATCTCCTTGGAGAGCACGAAGGCCTCCATGAACTCGCGGACGATCTGCGCCACGCGCCGTGCTCGTCGCTCCATTAGACTCTGAGTCCCATGCAGCCGCTCGCCTTCCCCTCGCCAGCTACGATATCAAATGCACGAAGGCTCTGGAGCAGCCACGCGTGAACGACAAGCCGGCGCACTACCGGATCGCGGCGGCGGTGATCTTTACCACGATCCTGATCGACTTCATGGGCTTCAGCATCCTGCTGCCCGTGCTGCCGGAGTTCGTCCGAGGCCTGGGAGAGGAATCGTTTCACGTACCGCTCATCACCTCGCTCTACGCCCTGGGGCTCGTGCTCTTCCTTCCCCTCTGGGGTTGGATCTCGGACAGGGTGGGTCGTCGACCAGTGCTGCTCGTCTCCCTGCTGGGAACCGCGTTCTCCTTCGCCCTGCTTGCTGGCGCCGACTCCCTCGAGTCGGTCTACCTGGCGCGCTTTCTCGGCGGCTTCTTCGGCGCGAGCATCGGCACCGCACAGGCATACATGACCGATCTCACCGACGTCGAGACGCGTGCCGAGGGCATGGGACTGCTCGGAGCGGCCACCGACCTGGGACTCGTGCTTGGCGCGGCCCTGGGGGGCACGCTTGCCTACGTGAGCCCGACCCTTCCGTTCTGGGCGACGGCGGGCGTTGCCGCGCTCAACTTCGTACTCGCCGCTTGGACCCTGCCGGAGTCGAGGCCAGCCGAACCCGCCTCGGTTGGCTGGCACGGCTTTGCACGCGTGCTCGTTCCCGCACCGGTGCTCGTTGCCGCGAGCGTGCACAGCAACCAGACGCGCCTGTACCTGTACCTCTTCCTCCACATTTTCTTCGCGTTCTCCGCCATCGAGGCCATCTTCCCGCTCTTTGCCGAGGATCGGTTCGGCTGGAACGAGCTGCAGATCGGCCTGTTCATGGCTCTGGTCGGCGCGGCCCTCGGCGCGACCCAGTGGCTGGCCGTCGGTCGGCTGAGCCGAGCCTGGGGGGAGGGACCGACGACCATGGTCGGCCTCGGCATCATGGCCGTGTCGACGCTGTGCCTGTCCCTGTCGTACGACCTCTCGTGGCTGGTCCCCTCCGGCCTCGGCCTGGCGGTCGGTGCCGGACTGGCGCTGCCAACGCTGACGAGCTTGTTCTCGCAGGTGTGTGGCGAGCACGAGGCGGGTGAGTACCTTAGCCAGAGCCAGGCCATGGTCCACACCGGCCGCACGATAGGATCGTTCTGCTGGGGTTGGGTGTTCTACTCCGCGGGCGCGGGAGCGCCGTTCTTGTTCAGCGGCTTGAGCACGCTCGGCGCCCTGGCGATCTTCGCCGCGGGAGCGCGAGTCCTGCTACCCAAGGTCTGATCACGGAGATATCTTGTATCCACGAGCAACGCTGTGGCGCTCGGAGCAACCAGTGAGGGGAGCATGAGTGACGTGGAGCGAGAGCGGCTGGACGTAGACATCCTGTTCGTGGGAGCGGGTGCCGCAACCCTGTCTTGCGCGATCCGCCTCGCGCAGCTGTGCCGCGAGCAGAACGTGGAGCTGCCGGCCATCCTCGTGATCGAGAAGGCGCCCGAGGTCGGCGCGCACCAGCTCTCCGGCGCGATGATGGATCCGCTCGCCCTGTCCGAGCTGATTCCCGACTTCGAAGAGCAGGGCTTTCCTTATTCCTATCGCTGCACGAAGGACGCAGTCTGGGTGCTGACGAAGACGGGGAGATCCTACACGCTCCCCATCACCCCTCCCCCGCTCGCGAACCACGGGAACTACGCTATCTCGCTCTCCGACGTCGTGAAGTGGCTGTCCACGGTGGCGGAGGAGCTGGAGATCGAGATCTACCCGGGCTTCCCCGCCGCGCGCCCGCTCTTCGAAGGGGATCGCGTCGTCGGCGTGCAGATCCAAGACCGGGGTATCGACAAGGACGGGAAGCAAAAGGGCGTCTTCGAGGCGGGCCCTGAGATCTACGCCAAGTGCGTCGTCTTCGGCGAGGGTCCGCGCGGATCGTGCACGAAGCAGCTGCTCGACCGGTTCGACATGTACGGGGAGAACCCGCAGTCCTACGAGACGGGCATCAAGGAGATCTGGAAGATCAAGCCCGAGAACCACCAGCCGGGCCGTGTCATTCACACCATGGGCTACCCGCACGACCCCACGACCTTCGGGGGCGGCTGGATCTACGATATCGAGGACAGCCACATCTCGCTCGGGTTCGTGACCGGACTCAATTACGACAACCCGTACACGGATCCGCACGACCTCATGCAGCGCTTCAAGACGCACCCGAAGATCGCAAAGATTCTCGAAGGTGGAGAGTGCGTCCGCTACGGCGCCAAGACGCTGCCGGCGGCTGGCCACTTCGCGCAGCCCAAGCTCTACACGAACGGTGCGCTGCTCGTGGGGGACTCTGCTGGCACGTGCAACGGCGGACGGCTCAAAGGTGTCCACCTCGCCATGAAGAGCGGGACGCTTGCCGCCGAGGCACTGATCAGCGCGGTGGTGAAGGACGACTTCTCCGAGGCCACACTCTCGCGGTACAAGGAGCTCTACGACAAGAGCTGGGCCTACAAGCAGCTCTGGAAGGACCGGAACTTCCACGCCTCCTTCGATTTCGTGCAGAAGATGCCAAGCTGGCTGGGCTGGCTCCGCCAGCTCCCGTGGCTGCTCAACGGACAGGCGCTGGCCATCCTGACAGGCGGCAGGGGCCTGTTCCGGCGCGTGAAGTCTCACCCGGATCACACGCACATGAAGAAGCTCAGCGAGCTCTCGCCGCAGGAGCGGCGCAAGTCAGAGAAGGTCGCGTACGACAACAAGCTGACCTTCGACAAGGTGACGGCAGTTTCGCTCGCGGGCTCGCGCCATGAGGTCGACCAGCCGCACCACCTGGTCGTCGCGGACACGGACGTGTGTGCTGAGCAGTGCGCCGAGGAGTACGGCAACCCCTGCGAGAACTTCTGTCCCGCGGACGTCTACGAAATGATCGATGACGACGCCAAGCCGGGAAAGCGCAAGCTCATCATCCACCACGAGAACTGCGTGCACTGCAAGACCTGCGACATCGCCGACCCCTACCAGATCATCACCTGGACGACCCCCGAAGGGGGCGACGGTCCCGACTACACACGGATGTAGCCCAAGGGGCGGGCTACGGCTGACACAGGTCGCCTCGGCCGTCGCCGTCGGAGTCGTCCTGACCTCGGTTCGGGATCTTCGGGCAGTTGTCCTGCAGGTCCGCAATGCCGTCGCCGTCCGTGTCCGGACCGCGGGACTCGGGATCGGCAATGAGTGCTCCAATCCCCCCGCCCAGGATCCCACCGGCGAGCGCTCCCAGGGCCGCACCCCCACCGTGGTTCGAGCTGCTCACTCCACCTACCGCAGCGCCGAGCCCGGCCCCGATCGCAGCCCCGTCCTTCATCCCGACTGGCTTTGCACACCCCGACAGTAGAAGCACCCCAGCAAGCGCCGCGAACGCGGCGCGCGCAGCGAAGGCCGGAGGCCTGAGCGAAGCTGGGAAGCGCGCGGCCGCCCCGTCACGCGGGACCCGGCCCGCGGACGGCCGCGCGCCACCCACCTTCGTTCGCCGGCGGCTCACTGCGCACCGCGCCTTCGGCGCGGCTTGCTGCCACTCACGCACCGCGAGTGCTCGCCAGATCGGCAACCGTGCAAGCGCCGCGAACGCGGCGCGCGCAGCAAGGCGGAGCCGAGCGAAGGCGGGTGGCGCGCGACCGCTCGCGCGCCGGGTCCCGCATGTGACTAGCCGCAGCCTCCGGTCTCGCCGCAGGTCGGGCAGGCGTAGCAGCTGCCCGCTCGGAACATGATCGTGCCGCAGCTCGCGCACGGTGGCGCATCCTCTTGCCCACCCAGGCGCGCAGGCTCGCCGACGCTGCCGCCACGGATCGGCACGACGCGCTCTGCTGGGCTGCGAAGCCCGACCTCCTCGGCCTCCGTCTCCTGAGTATCCGCCGAGACTGCCTCGCCCTGCAGGAAGGTGAGGCCAAGCCAGCGGAACACGTAGTCGGTGACGGACTTCGCGATCGGGATGTCGGAGTTCTGCGTGAAGCCGGAAGGCTCGAATCGTGTGTGGCTGAACTTGTCGACGAGGGCTTTCAGCGGAACCCCGTACTGCAAGGCGATAGAGGTCATGATCGCGAACTGGTCCATCAAGCCCGAGATCGTCGACCCCTCCTTTGCCATCTTGAGGAAGAGCTCGCCTGGCTGGCCGCTCTCGTAGAGTCCAACCGTGATGTAGCCGTCGTGGCCGGCGATCGAGAACTTGTGGGTGAGCGCCTGACGGACGTCGGGGAGCTTCCTGCGTCGCAGCTCCGGGTCCGCAGGGAGCTCGAGGACCCCGGCATCCTCCTTCACCGCTTCGGCCTTCGTGCTCAACGGCTGGGTCCGCTTAGAGCCGTCACGGTAGACGGCCAGCGACTTCAGGCCGAGCGTCCAGGCCTCCGTGTATGCGTCGTCGATGTCCGAGACGGTGCACTCCTTTGGCATGTTCACCGTCTTGGAGATCCCCCCCGACAGGAAGGGCTGCGCCGCGGCCATCATCCGGATGTGCCCCATGTAATGGATCGAGCGCTCGCCCCGTGCGGAGACGAAGGCACAATCGAAGATGGGCAGGTGCGCTTCCTCGAGGAATGGCGCCCCTTCGATCGTGTCGTTCTCGTCGATGTACTCGGCGATCGCGGCGATCTGGACCTCGCTGTAGCCGTGATTTCGCAGCGCTACGGGCACGGTCCGGTTCGCGATCTTGAGCACTCCACCGCCAACGAGCTGCTTGTACTTGACGAGCGCGATATCCGGCTCGATTCCGGTCGTGTCGCAGTCCATCATGAACGCGATCGTTCCCGTTGGCGCGATGACCGTCACCTGCCCGTTGCGATAGCCGTGCGTCCGTCCGAGCTCGAGCGCCTCGTCCCACGACTGGCGCGCCGCGAAGTGCAGGTCGACAGGCACTCCCTCGGACTCCAGCCGCCCCGCATACTCGCGGTGGAGGCCGATCACCTCGAGGAAGGGGACGCGGTTCTTGTGGTACTCGCTGAAGGGGCCCGTGCGCCTGGCGATCTCGGCCGAGCGCCGGTAGGCGCGGCCGCACATGAGCGAGGTGACCGCTCCACAAAGGTGTCGCCCTTCGTCGCTGTCGTAGGCGAGGCCGTTCAACATGATGAGAGCGCCCAGGTTCGCGTAACCGAGCCCGAGCGGTCGCAGCGCATGGCTGTTCTCGGCAATCCTGGACGTCGGGTAGGCCGCGAAGTCGACGATGATCTCCATAGCGAGAATCATCACGTCGACCGCCTGAACGAAGTCGTCTACGAGGAACCGCCCCCGCTGGTCCGCGAACTGAAGCAGGTTAAGCGAGGCCAGGTTGCAGGCCGTATCGTCGAGGAAGATGAACTCGCTGCAAGGATTGGTCGCGTTGATGCGGCCGCTCTTCTTGACCGGGTTCCAGCGGTTGATGGTCGTGTCGTACTGCAGGCCCGGATCCCCGCAGACGTAGGCGGCGTCGGCGATCTCCTTCATCACGTCGCGCGCCTGGTAGGTGTGGACGACCTCCTCGGTGGTGACCGCGCGCGTCTGCCAGCTGGCATCGCTCGCGACTGCCTTCATGAAGCCGTCCGAGACGCGAACGGAGTGGTTCGCGTTCTGATACTGGATGGAGTCGTACGCACCCCCCGACACGTTGAAGCGCCCATCGTAGCCCGCGTCGATCAGCGCCCAGGCCTTGTGCTCCTCGGCGGCCTTGCAGCGCACGAAGTCGAGGATGTCAGGGTGGTCGGCATTCAGGATGACCATCTTCGCTGCGCGCCGCGTCTTGCCACCCGATCGAATCACGCCGGCGAACGAGTCGAAGCCCTTCATGAAGGACACCGGGCCGCTCGCGCTGCCTCCGCCGGCGAGCGGCTCCACCGAGCTGCGGACGTCGGAGAGGTTCGTCCCGGTGCCGGAGCCGCCCTTGAAAAGCATGGCCTCGATCCGTGCGAGGTCCATGATCGAGCCCATGTCGTCTTCGACGGAGTTGATGAAGCAGGCGCTGGCCTGCTGCGGGACTATGCGCCCGTCGGGCTCCACCACGCCCAGGTTGAACCAGACTGGGGAGTTGAAGCAGGCCTTCTGGTGCAGCAGCAGGTGCGTGAGTTCGTCCGAGAAAGTCTCCTCCCGTTCCGGACTTGCGAAGTAATCGCCCTCACGACCCCAATCGCGCAGGGTCTTGACGACTCGACCGATCAGCTGCCGAACGCTGTGCTCACGCTGCGGACTCCCGAGGTGTCCGCGGAAGTACTTGGAGGCGACGATGTTGGTCGCCAGTGGCGACCAGCTCGCGGGAACCTCGACACCCTCTTGCTCGAAGACCGGCTCGCCGCCGTCTCCCTGGATGCGGGCTGTGCGCAGCTCCCATTTGACGCCGTCGTAGACGTCCTCGCCCGACCGCGTGAAGTGTCTTCGAAGCTCGATCTCCTCGGCCCCATCGCCATACCGCACGCCTTCTGCCACGCTAGTCTTCCTCAGCCTCTCCTCATTTCCCGGGATCCAGACCTTCGAGTGTCATAGAGAATCTGGGGGTCAAGGAGAGGCTCTGAACCTCAGAGCCCCCGGGCCGTGACCTCCTCCAAGTCTACCGACCCGCTCCCCTCCTGCCGCCCGTAGCCCCCCCTGGCTGCATGAGAGAATCCTTGAGTCCCAACTCTGGTTGTAGTTCGCGACGCCCAAAGGGTCAACCCTTGGTGCACAATATCTTGCGGTTCCATTTCCCCAAGCTCCAAGATATTGAGTTACTTGGGGATTCTTGGCCAGTCCCCGAACGGGACGAGGTCGGACTCCACGCGAAGGCCTCGTACGGCCCCGAGCGTCCCCGCAACCTATTGAAAAAGCAAGCGTTTCGTGACCCGGACCAGCCGCTCTGCGGCAGCGGGTAGAATGGCCACAACTCGGGGAGGTCTCAGTATGGAGACGCTCATCTCCGGCTATGGATTGATCGAGGGACCGCGGGTCGATCAGCAGGGGAACCTGTACTTCAGCGACGTCCTCTACGGCGGGGTCTTCGTCCGCAGGCCCGACGGCCAGGTCGAGACCGTCGTGCCCAAGCGCCGCGGAGTCGGAGGCATCGCGTTGCACGCAGACGGCGGACTCGTCATCTCGGGTCGCAACATCTGTCACGTGAAGGACGGTGAGACACGGGTGCTCTTCGAGCGCGACGGCATCCCAGGCTTCAACGACCTCTATACCGACTCGGTCGGGCGTGTGTACACGGGCAGCATCCGCTCGGATCCCTTCTCCGATGCCGGACCGCGCACACCCGGCGAGATGTACCGCATCGACACGGAAGGCAGCGTCATCGAGCTGTACGGAGACGTCGCCCTGACCAATGGCATCGGCTTCTCACCTGACGGCCGCCGTCTCTACCATTCGGATTCGGCGCGGCGACACATCATCGTGCACCGCGTGGCAGACGACGGCGCGGTGAGCGAGCGCAGCGTATTTGCAGAGCTCGAGCAGGGAGCGCCCGACGGGCTGGCCATCGACGAGGAAGGCTGCGTGTGGACGGCGGCGGTCGGGGCGGGCTGCCTCATGCGCTTTGATCCGGAGGGGAAGCTCGATCGAGTGGTCGAGGTGCCGGCAGAGAGCGTCACCAGCCTGTGTTTCGGCCTGGACGACCCGAGAGATCTCTACATTGCGACCGCAGATAACAGCCAGGATCCTGAGCTCAAGGGCTGCATCTTCCGCGTGCGCGAATCGGTTGCAGGACTGCGTGCACCCCAGGCACGGATTTGAAGCACGTCTTCGACACGGCGCTGCGCGACCGCATCGCCACGCACCTCGAGCGTCATGAGTGCCGCGAGCACCACGACGCCACCAAGAGGCGGGCGGCTGTCGCGATCGTGCTGGTCGGGAATGCCGAAGGGGAGGCGAGCTTCGTCATCACGCGCCGCGCCGCGACGCTCCGCTCGCACGGGGGGCAGTGGGCGATCCCGGGAGGACGGGTCGATGCGGGTGAGAGCCCGGAGCAGACGGCTCTGCGGGAGCTCCAGGAAGAGGTAGGACTGCGCCTTCCCGAGGCGAACGTGCTCGGCCGGCTCGACGATTACCCGACGCGCTCGGGCTACGTGATCACTCCCGTCGTGGTCTGGGGAGATGGCGCGGGTGAGCTCGCGCCAAACCCGGCCGAGGTCGCAGAGGCCTACGTGGTCCCGCTGCACGCGCTGGATCTGCCCCAGATCCCGCAGCTCCGGGCCATCCCCGAGAGCGACCGACCCGTGCTCTCTCTACCTATAGAGATGCTGGGCGTGAACGTGCACGCTCCCACTGCGGCCGTCCTGTTCCAGCTGCGTGAGGTGGCGGTGCATGGCAGACCCACGCGCGTGGACCATTTCGAGCAGCCTGTCTTCGCCTGGCGCTGAGGGGCGTGCCGGATGCGCAGGCGGGACGCCTTGCGTACCCTGCCCACGATGATGGGGGAAGCGAGCGGGGCGCGCGCCTGCTACGAGGATCGGCTCCGGGCGCGCCGCGCCGCCGTCACCGCGCGAGGAGCGCGCGTGCGTCAGCTCGCGAACGCGCGGCTCGGCGTGTTCACACTCGGCGTCGCCCTGGCGGCCCTGGGCTTTCAGAACGGCAGCTACATGTGGGGGGCAGGAGCCGCTGGCGTCCTGTTCCTCGGGCTGGTGCTCGCGCATGACTCTGCGAAACGCCAGCTGCTGCGCGTAGAACGGGCGGCGGACTGGTACGAGCGCGCCCTGGACCGCCTCGACTATCGCTTCGCGGGTCGAGGGCACAGTGGCGACCGTTTTGCGGATCCGGACCATCCCTACGCGACGCACCTGGACCTGTTCGGACGCGGGTCGCTCTTCGAGTTCCTGAGCCTGGCACACACCGCTGCCGGGGAAGAGACCCTGGCCCGCTGGCTGTTGCAGCCCGCCTCTGCCGACGAGGTTCGAGCCCGGCAGTCGGCCGTCCTCGAGCTGCGACCCTCGCTCGACCTGCGTGAGGAGCTCGCGAAGCTCGGTCCGGAGTTTCGTGAGGGGCTGCATCCCGAGCAGCTCGTGGAATGGGGCAATGCACCCGCCAGCCTGGAGCCACGTCCGGGGCTGCGGGTCTTCGCTCTGGCGCTTCCGTGTGCGGGGGCGCTGGCGGCGTGCGCCGCGATCTTCGCGGGGAGCGGCATCCTGCCCTTGCTGGCGGTGCTCTCCCTACAAGGGGGGTGGGCGCTGCTCTTGCGCCGACGCGTGGCGCAGGTGCTCCGGACCGTCGACCGGCCGGCCCGAGAGCTCGGGCGCTTCATCGGTCTGCTCGAGCTCCTGGAGTCCGAGCGCTTCTCATCCCCCCGACTCGTAGAGCTGCGGGGCACCCTCGACACCGAGGGCATCGCCCCCTCGCGTCAGGTCGCCCGGCTCGGGCGGCTCGTCACGCTGCTGGATTCACGCCGCAACCAGCTCTTCGCGCTCGTTTCACCCTTTCTGCTCTGGGGAACGCAGCTCGCGCTGGCGCTGGAGCGCTGGCGGCTGACCTGCGGCCCGCACCTAGGTGAGTGGATCCAGATCGTTGGGGACTTCGAAGCGCTCTCCGATCTGGCAAGCTACGCCTACGAGCACCCCGACGACCCCTTCCCCGAGATCCGCTCCGACGGCCCACGCGTTGAGGCGGAAGGGTTGGGCCACCCGCTCCTCTCCGAGAACGTTTGCGTGCGGAACGACGTCCGTCTCGACTCGGAGCTCGCGCTGCTCGTCGTCAGCGGCTCCAACATGTCGGGCAAGAGCACGCTCCTGCGCAGTGTCGGGACAAGCGTCGTGATGGGACTCGCCGGCGCTCCCGTGCGTGCACGGCGGCTGTGCCTCTCGCCGCTCTCGCTGGGCGCGTCGCTGCGGATCCAGGACTCGTTGCTCGACGGCAAATCGCGTTTCTATGCCGAGATCACTTGCCTGAAGGGCATCGTGACTCAGGCGGAGAACGGCCCACCGCTCCTGTTCCTGCTGGACGAGATCCTCCAGGGCACGAACTCGCACGATCGCCGCATCGGCGCGACCGAGCTCGTGAGGGGCCTCGTGAATCGCGGGGCGCTCGGCCTCATCACGACCCACGACCTGGCGCTCACCGAGATGGTCGACGCGCTGGCCCCGCGAGCCCGCAACACGCACTTCGAGGACCAGCTCGTCGACGGCCAGATGTCCTTCGACTACAAGCTCCACGATGGAGTCGTCACCCGCGGCAACGCCCTCGCCCTCATGCGCGCCGTCGGTCTCGACGTCTAAACGGAACGGTTCAGATGTAGGTGAGGCGGAGTCCGGCGCCTTCAGGGAGTTTGTAGCGGGAGTTGATGCCGATCAAGAGCGCCGTGAGCTGCTCGACGTAGCGAGCGTTGTACAGGGGGCCTCCGTCGATCGCACGGGCTCCGGGGATGTCGTCGCACAGGGCCATCACGCGGCTGCGACCCTGCTTTGCTCCCGAGATGATGACGTCGCACTTGACGGGCTTGTCTACGTCGAGCAGCCGGTGCGCGGCCACGTTCTGGAAGGCGGAGATCACCTGGACACCCTTGGGGGCCAGGCCCTGACACAGCTCCGCGCATGAGCCCTGCGAGACGCCGATCACACGGCCGGGGACGTCCCCGATCGAGGTCGCGAGCGGGACTCCCATCGAGACGAGCACCGTTCCCGGCGAGAGCTCGTCGCGGATGCCCTTGACCGTGCTCGCCGTGTGCTCGAACGGGACCGATACGATGACGATGCCGTCCCGGGCTTCGCGCGTAGCCTCTGGGTTCTCGTGGCCCCGCACGTCTGCGTCCGGGAACTTCGCCAGTACTTCCTTCGCCGCGGCAAGTGCGCGGTCGGCCCTGCGGCTGCCGATCCGAACGGAGCGCCCGGCCGCTGCAAAGCGGTATGCCAGCCCGAGACCCTGCTCGCCAGTTCCGCCCAGAATCGCCACCACCTCTTTCGGCATCTCGATCCCTTCGTTGCGCCGGCCGCAATCCCCGCTCCGGAGCAGCGGATCCTAGCAGAGGTGAGCTAGTCTCACGGCGTGAGCGAGCCCGAGACGCCCACGGCGATCAACCAGGCCGGCCCAGACGCCCTCCGGATCGTGTGGAAGGATGGGCACGAGAGCCTTTATCCGGTGCGCCAATTACGGCTGGCGTGCCGTTGCGCGCGCTGCGTGGAAGAGGGCACCGGCCGCCCGTTGCTCGACGAGACCAACGTCCCTCTGGACGTCCGACCGGTCCAGATCTCTCCTGTCGGTCGATATGCGATCCAGTTCACCTGGAGCGACGGTCACGACACTGGCATCCACACGTTCGAGTACCTCCGCAGCCTCTGCCCTTGCTGTGCGCCGTGTTGAACCTGCTCGGGTGGGCCGAGAGGTTCATCGCCACCCCCTCGGTCTCGGCGGACGGGAACACCGAGATTGCCGCAAGAGCCTGCGAGCTCCTCGCTGAGATCGGCCTAGAGGCGCGCCGCGAGCCGGCGCTGGTCGACGGGGTCCTCCACGAGACCGTCATCGCCGATCTGGGCCCTCCCGGCGCGGACGGACTGCTGCTCCTGACCCACCTGGACACGGTGCCTTCCGGAGATCCCGAGGCCTGGACGTCGACTGGGTCGGATCCGTGGAAGCCAACACGTGAAGGGGATCGCCTCTACGGGCTCGGCTCCGCCGACGCCAAGGTCGACCTGGTCTGCAAGGTGGCGGGCCTTGCCGGGGTGGACCGCGCAAGGCTCCGACGGCCCGTACGGATCGTCGGGAGCTTCGGCGAGGAGATCGGGCTGCTCGGTGCGCGCTGGCTGATCGACCAGGGTCTGGCCGAGGGGTTCCGCTACGCGCTCGTGGGAGAGCCCTCCGAGCTCGTGGCTATCCACGCCCACAAGGGTCGCAGGGTCTACAAGGCGCGCATTCCGCTCGAACCGCTCGGCAAGGTAGCCGGGCGCGTGGAACGGCAGACCTTCGCCGGACGCTCTGCTCACTCGAGCTCGCCGAAGCTGGGCGTGAACGCCATCGACGCCGCGCTCGGCAGGCTCGCGCGCAGCGACGTGGTCGGACTCGTGGACATCGCTGGTGGCGAGGCCGCCAACAAGGTACCGGAGCGCTGCGGGCTGGAGCTGCTCCTCGAGGACGTCGGAGCGCGCCCCGGTGGGAGCTCGTGGCGCGCGGGCCCGTTGCTGCGCTTTCACGCGGCACTGCAAGGGATGCTAGAGGAGCTCCGGAAGCGCCGCGACACGAACTTCGATCCGGACCACAGCGTGGGCAGCCTCGGTCGGGCCGCCCTGCGCGACGGCGTGGCCGTACTCGAGTTCGATCTGCGGCCGATCCCGGGCGTCGATGTCGACGAGGCCGTCGCCCCGCTGCAGGAGCTCGCCGAGCTCGAGTGCCTGCGCGTCAACCCCCCCCTCTCGACCTCGCTCGACTCGCCCTTGGTAAGTGCCGTTTGTGCTGCACAAGAGTCGCTGGGGCTCGGGCAACGCCTCGGCACCAAGGCGACCTGTACTGAGGCGGGGGCGCTGTCGGAATCGGGCCTTGACGCGCTCGTCATCGGACCCGGGACCTCGGTCGGCAACGTGCACCGTCCCAACGAGTACACCCGCGTGAGTGAACTGCAGCGAGCCGAAGCGCTCTATCGCGACGTCGTGCAGAAGTTCTGCGTGGAGGCGTCCGACACGTGTTCCTGCTGAGGCCTGCGGGGCCCCAACGACCTCGCTGCCATTCTCGAGCTGGCGGGCTACCTCGACAGCCCGAATCTTCCGGCGGAGGCGGGCTTCCTCCGCGCGAGGCTCGAGCGCTCGCAGGAGTCTTTCCAACGACTGGGCCCGCCCCGTGCGGAGCGTGAGTACCAGTTCGCGCTCGAAGACGAGACGAATGGCGTGGTGGGCACCTGCGTCATTCTGGCGAAGCACGGCACTCCGGAGCTGCCGCACCTGTCTCTGCGCGTGCGCGAGGAGGAGCGCCGCTCGGAGAGCGTCGGCGTGTGCGTCAAGCACACAACGCTCCAGCTCGAAGCCACGCGCGACGGCCCGTCCGAGCTCGGTGCGCTGATCCTTCACCCGAGCGTACGCGGTCGACCGGGACAGCCAGGCAAGCTGCTCTCGTGGGGTCGTTTCGCGTTCATCGCCCGCCACCCCAACGCCTTCGAGCCGACGCTACTCGCCGAGATGCGCGCGGCCATCGACGGGCAGGGCCGCAGCGCGTTCTGGGACGCCTTTGGCCGCCACTTCACCGGGATGTCCTACGCCGAGGCGGATCGGCGCAGCGCGACCGAGAAGAGCTTCATCCTGGATCTGTTCCCGGACACGCCGTTCTACGCGGCTCTACTGGACGAGCAGGCGGCACAACAGCTCGGCAAGGTCCACGACGAGGCATTCCCCGCGCTGCGCCTGCTGGAGCAGGCGGGGCTGCGCTGGATCGGGGAGATCGACCCCTTCGACGGGGGGCCCTTCGTGGGGGCCGCCGTGTCTGAGATCGTTCCGATCCGTCTGAGCGTTCCCGGACGGCTCGGGACCGGGTCAGTGTGCGAGGGCACCCTGCCAGCCATCGTGTCGACCGAGGAGGGTGGGTCGTTCCGAGCGACGATCGCACCCGCTCTCTCGAGCGAGAACGAGATCTGTCTGCCCAAGGAGGCACGCGAGCGCCTCGGGCTGTGCGCGGGCGAGGAGGTCACGTGCACGCCGCTTCCAGCTTCGAGCGGAAGAGAGCGTAAGAATGGCTGACGCATCTCCCTTCGAGCCTCGCGGCGACTACATCGACGGGCATTTCTCGTTGCCCGAGCACAGTTCTGGAGAGATCGCGCTGGAAGAGCCAGGAGACCTGGCCGCGTTGAGCGGCGCGTTCCCGTTCTCGTGGGATGCCGTCGACGCTGCGGTCGGGGCCGCGCGGCGCGCTTACCCCCGCTGGCGAGACGCCGCTCCAGCGGAGCGTGCAGTGTATCTGAAACGCTTTGCGGCGATCATCGAGGCGAATCGAGAGCAACTGGCCGAGCTGATCGCGCGCGAGGTGGGGAAACCGCTCTGGGAAGCCCGCACAGAGGTCTCGGCCATGGTCGGCAAGGTCGCGATTACCCTGGAAAAAGGTCTGGATCTGGTCCAGGAGCACAGCTTCCAGGCAGCGAGTGGACGGAAGGCGCGCTGGAGCTGGCACTCGCGCGGTGTGCTGGCCGTGCTCGGCCCCTTCAACTTTCCGGGACACCTGTCCCACGGTCACATCGTACCGGCCCTGGCTACCGGAAACTGTGTCGTGTTGAAGCCCTCTGAGCACGCGCCGGCCACCGCCCAGCGCTACGTTGAGCTCGCGGATCGCGCGGGCTTCCCCCCCGGCGTCCTCAACCTGGTGCAGGGAGACGGCGAGCAGGGCGCCCGGCTGTCTGCGCATGCCGGCGTCGCCGGAGTGCTGTTCACTGGCTCCTACGCGGTCGGTCGCCGTATCCTCGACGCGACACTCGATCAGCCGCACAAGCTGGTCGCCCTCGAGATGGGGGGGAAGAACGGCGTGCTCGTCTGTGAGGACGCAGACCTAGAGGTGGCGGCAGCCGACATCGCCTTCGCGACCTGCGTGACCGCCGGCCAGCGCTGCAGCATGACGAGTCGCGTGATCGCGCTGCGAGAGGTGGCAGACGAGCTCGCCGAGCGCCTGATCTCGATCTTCCAGGAGATCGTGATCGGCTACCCACTCGACCGGGCCGTGTTCATGGGACCCCTGATCTCCACGCAGGCGCGGGCCCGCCACGTCGCCGTGATCGAATGGGCGCGCGAGGAGGGCGCCGAGCTGCTCGTCGCGGGCGGACCGTGCGAGGGTCCGCGCCGCGGCCACTACGTTCGGCCGACCTTGCACCGCGTGCCGGCGCTGTCCGCTGGTCTCTACCAGACCGAGGAGCACTTCGTGCCCGACGCGTTCCTGCTCGAGGTGGATTCCCTGGCGGACGGTATCGCCGCGCTCGAAGCGGGCGACTACGGGCTCGTGAACAGCGTGTTCAGCACCAATCGCGCAAGCTTCGAGCGCGCGCTGCGCGAGTCGCACGTGGGACTCCTCAACTGGAACACCACCACGGTTGGTGCCTCCTCCGAGCTGCCCTTTGGGGGCGTGGGGAAGAGCGGGAATGATCGACCTGCAGGGGTCCTCGCCACGCAGTACTGCACCTACCCCGTCGCGAGCTTGGAGGTCGAGCAGCCCGGACCCCCCGCCGCCTACCCGGGCTTTCCAGCGAAGTGACCCACACCATCCTGATGGGCGATCCCACCTACTTCTCGGTCGTAGGTGGTGCGAACCCGCACACGCGCGACCGCTACGGCCGCAAGAAGACCGTCGACCGCGAGCTCGCGAAGCGACAGTGGGGGCGCCTGCGCGAGCAGCTGCGCGAGATAGGGCTGCGCGTGGAGGTCGTTCCTCCGGATCCCGCATACCCCGGTCTGGTGTACCCCGCGAATGCGGGCTTCCGCAGCGGCGACACGTTCATCCTCTCGAACCTCACTCCCACGCGCGCGGGCGAGCAGCCCGCCTATCGACGGGCGGCCGAGCGACTGGGTCTCCGCTGCCACACGATCAAGAGTCGCTTCGAGGGCGAGGCGGATCTGTTCCCGGTTGGCGACCGGTACATCTTCACGTTCGGCGGCATCGAGCGTCAGCGCTTCGTTCCCCGGCTGGGCTGGCCGCCGTGGCGCCGCATCTACGGCTTTCGCAGCGAGCCAGAGAGCCTGGCCGAGATCGAGGCGATCCACCCGCTCGGCGGCGACCTGCTCCGCATCCGCCTGATCGACGAGCGCTACTATCACGGCGACACGTGCCTGTGTTCATTCGGACCGAAGCGCGAGTTCCTGCTCGCCTACACTCCCGTCATCGAGCCTACATCACTTAGCACTCTGCGCGAGGTCTTCGGCGACCAGCTGATCGAGATCAGCGCTGAAGATGCCGCGATCTACGCGGCGAACTCGTTCACGTTCAGCCGCGATGGAACGCCGTTCCTCGTAATGCCGGAGGGCATCACGACCTCACTGCAGCGCGCAGTCCGGGAACGAGGGGTCGAAATCCTGTCGGCCGACGTCTCCGAGTTCCACAAGAAAGGCGGCGGCTCCGTCAAGTGCATGATCGGGGACCTGGGGGATATCCGTTAGATTTTGGGGACTTGCGTCGATGAACTGTGCCGATTGTGGCGGAGATCGGAGTGTGGCAGCTGCAGCTAACGGGTGCTCGTCGGTAGGAGGCACGTAGATATACTCCGTCGTAAGGTCGAGGAACTCCGAATGAAGAGCCGCAAGGACAGCGAGCCGCCGGATGCAAGGGCGGTTTACGACGGGGTTGAGGGAGACCTCTTTGAGCTTTTGATGGGAGAACAGATCCACGTCGGAGGTCTCGACTCCTCTGTCGGGCTGGCGGACGCCGGCGGCATCGGAACCGGCCAGAGCGGGGTGGACCTCTGCTGTTGCAACGGGGCGGGGATGCGCTTCTTGGTGCGCTTCCGCGGGGTTGCGTCGATGACCGGCGTCGACATCTCCGAAACGGTCGTCGAGCGCGGCCGGCAGCGCTGCGCGACCGAGGGTTCTTCAGAACGGATTCGCTTCGTGCTCGCTGACGCGTGTGAAAGCGGACTTCCCTCGGAGAGCGCGGACTTCATCTGGGGCGAAGACGCCTGGGTGTACGTGCCCGACAAGCCACGGCTGATATCGGAGGCGGCTCGCATCGTGAAACCCGGCGGAATCATTGCGTTCACTGAGTGGGTCGAAGGACCCGCGGGGCTTGCCGAGGGCGAGGCGGAGCAGCTGCTCAGGTCGCTACGCCTTCCGAACATCCAGGATATACCCGGGTACACCGCGTTATTGGAGAAGAACGACTGCCACGTACTGGAGGCCGTGGACACGGGCCGCTTCGCGGACTCGATCGACCTGTACATCCGTCTGATCGAGACGCAGTTCAAGTACGACGCGCTCCAGATACTCGGCTTCGATGCGGAGCTCCTCTTGGGAACGACCGCCGGGTTCCGTTGGCTCGCCGAGCTGGCACGCGCCAACAAGATCACCCAGGCGCGCTTTGTTGCGCTGCGGCACTGAACTAGCGGACGCGATCGAACAGCATCCTGTCCGGCCCCGGGATCGACTGATGACGAAGCTCGACCCGCCCGCCCCCTGTCAATGTCCTTCTCTGCGAGCTGACAAACGCGCTGTGTCCGGTCGTGCTGCGTTAGCTCGGATCGGGCTGCGTCGGGAAAGCAACGGTTGCGTCTAGGCCACGCTGCCGGTGCTCGTTGGCGGCCTGCCATTCGGAGCTCTGGACCATCCCCTGGAGCTTCTCGATCGCCGAGTAGCGCACGAGCACGAAATGGTCCCAGGTCTCGCTTCCGACGACGGGCAGCTCGCCGTCCCCTTCGAGCACGGGGCCTCCGCCGAGATCGCGGATGATCGGGCCCACGACACGCCCGTAGCGCAGGTAGTCCTCTTTCCCCTGCTCCCCCTTGAAACGCAGCAAGTTGACGATGAACACCTCGTCGCCTCCAGAGAGCTTCACCGGCTCGGGCGGCGGAACCGTTGCACCCGGCAGCAGCGCTACGCCCGGCTTCAGAGCGTAGAGGATCGTGTCCTCGAGACCCGCGGCGCGGTGCCCCAGCCCCTTCTGGTACTCCCTGGTACTCCCGGTCGCGCATCATGTCGATGAAAGCGGCGCGCGAGGGATAGCGCACGACGATCACGCGGTCCCAATCCGGTGTCTGGCCGCGGAAGCCCAGGCTGGGGGCGTTGTACAAGATCGCACCGCCGCGCTTCAGGACCTGCGGTCCGGCGATCGCGCCATACTTCATGTACTCCTCGAAGCCACCGTCCGGCTTGAACCGGAGCAGATTGAGCATGACGACAGGGCCGTCGTCCGGGAGTCTCGAGAGCGTCTCGAGCGTGGCTTCGTCGGGAACGAACTGGTTTTCGGGCATGGGTTCATCCTACATCGGGAGACCGAGTGGCGGGGCGGGAAGCTCAGCAGGCTCAGGGTCGCTTGGGCATCTGCCTCTGCCGTGGAGGGAACTCTTCGTGGCCGTCGGCGCCTTCGAAGTCCCGAGGTGTTTGCCGACCCGGACTTCCCAAGGCCCAACCTGGAAATCTGGGCGAGCAAGTATTCTCCGTCGCATGGTGCAGGTCAGCCAAGTCCGAAGGCCTCGAGCGCGCGTCGGGCAATGGTCTCGCCGTATTCCTGCACGAAGTGCCCGGCTTCGGCGATCTTCATCGGTTCTGGGCAACCGCGAATCTGCGCCCGCAGTTCCTCCATGACCGGCTCCCCAAGGACACCGTCTCGCATCCCGACCGCCATGAACGTGTCGCCGTTCCAATCGTTCGACCAGAACTTGCGCGCGCGCTGACCGTGCTCGATTCCCTGCATTCCAGGCTCGACCGGGACGATCTGCGGAAAGCGCCGCACGCCCGCCTTGTAGCGGTTGTCGGGGAATGGCGCGTCGTACGCGAGCGCGTCCATGGCGTTCAATGCGTCGCGAGCATCGATGGCGATCAGCCCGGCCACCGGGATCTCCGGGACCATGCCTGCGAACATCTTCCACCACGTGAAGCCGTCCGAGATCGGCTCGCCGATCGGAATCGCGGTGTTCATCACAAGCAGGCGCTCGAAGCGCCCGGTCATGTCCATGGGGAGTGTGAGGCCGAGGAGCCCGCCCCAGTCCTGGCAGACCAACGTGATCCCGTGCAGATCTAGGCGCTCGATGAACCGCATTAGGCTCTCGCGGTGGAAGTCAAACGTGTAGACCGCGTCGTCCACCGGCTTGTCCGAGCGACCGAAGCCGAACATGTCCGGCACGACTACACGATGTCCGGCTGCCGCGAAGACGGGGATCATCTTTCGATACAAGTATCCCCAACTCGGTTCGCCATGCAGGCAGAGGAACGCGCTGTCGGCGCCTGCGGGCCCCGTATCGACATAGGCAAGGCGCAGGGATTCGTAACCCGGAAGATCGTCGACGTAGCGCGCCTCGTAGGGAAACTCGGGAAGAACATCGAATCGCTCGTCCGGGGTTCGAAGGGCTTCTATCGGCATGACGGCTCCAGCTCCGTTCGATCCCCAAACGGTACCATGGGTCGCCCGTGGACCGGGTCCAGCCGCACCCGGGAGGGCCCGTAGAACGTGCCCGGTCAGTCGCTAAGCAGTGCCTCGATCCCGTCTGCGAGTTTCCCGTCCCCGCGCCGTCGCAGCTCCGTTAGGAGATGGGGTCTCACGCAGCTCTCTGTCTCTCCCCGCCGCGTCTTCTTGTCTTCTTAGAAGAAGACATAGGATCGGACCACGACGTTCTTGCGGCAGGGAGCGTCGTCGGGCGCGGTTGGGTCGATGCAGGCAGTGTGGAAAGACCAGCGCGAGACGGAGCCGTCGGTGACAGAGTCGTAGCACTTGAGCATCGAGACCTCGGTGGGCTTCTGCTCGGGAAGCCAGTACCACTCGTGATCGGGGCGGTGGGTGAAGCGGGTGGTCTCGCCGACGCGGTCGTCGTAGACGCGGTAGTTGGTGATGTACGGCTGGTCGGCGAAAGAGGGCCAGGCGCAGAGCACGAAGGGGTTCTGGCGCACGGTCTCCATCGGCTTGGCGAGGTTGATCGACATGAACCGCCGCGACATCTTCGCGTCGGCCTGCTCCTCCGTGTAGTGCTGCTCGCGCCCGAAGTTCCGCAGGTTCTTCGTGAGCAGCTCGCGGCAGCGCACGCGGCCGCTGTTGTCGTTCAGGTCGTTGTGCACGAGGTTGGCGTAGTTGGCGTTCACACCCGGGTTCTTGTTGTCCTGGTCCTCTGTGCGGTCGCCCTCGTAGTCCTTGTCAAACACGTCGTGGTTGTACACGAGCGCATCCGTCGCGTCCGGGAAAAACGCCAAGAGGAGCTTCTCCATCTCCGGGTAGAACACGCGCTCCACCTCGGCCGCGTCGTAGAAGTTCTCGCACTTGGACTCGCAGTGCGCCAGCGCGACGCCAAGCTTGTCCATGCACTCGGGGCTGTTGGGCGAGAGACTTGGGTGGTACTCCTCTATTCGTCGCGCGTCGCGCATCACCTGCGGAAAGTAGAGGTAGCGCCGCCCGTTGTCCTGCTCTTCCTTGCGCAACGCTTTTGCCTCGGCCTCGCGCGCCGGGTCCCGCCAGAGTGCGTTGGACGAGACGATGGAGTAGGACGGCTGCTCGTGGACCGCGTAGCGCAGCGGAAGCGCTAGGCCGCCTTCAGGGGCTTCGATGTTGTTCGCCTGAATATGTTCCAGGCACTCCGAGTAGCCCCGAAACCCGACGCCCCACTCGGTCTCGATGGGGCCGGGGGGAGCGTTGTCGAGCATGTCGATAACCGCCTGCCCCTCCCCCTTGGCAATCTGGCTGAGCGCCGCCTCCGTCGCCGCAGCAGTTCCCGCATCCCCGTCCTGATCGAACGACATGTAGGACAAACCACCGTTCGCAGCGATGGGTGGTGGCTGCCCTTCTGTGAGTTGGAGGGGAGGCACATAGACCGACGAAAATGTCTCCGTACCCGCCGCGCCGTGGTTCGCGATGACCTTGAGCCGGTCCATAGTATGCCCCCAGTTAGACGGACCCCATCATCGCACACAGGGCTTGTACTTCCCAGGCCCCATCAACCTGGCCGTGAGTTAGCTGCCCGCATGCTCGCCAGCCCACCGACATCCGAGGATAGGGAGTTTAGGAGGACTTTACGTCTCCGGCACGCCCCTCCGGGGCGAGGCCGACCCACGAGATCACCGGTGGTCCGAGGAAGGGCGTCACCTCCCCAAACCGCGCGTAGTCGCTCGTCGGGTCTAGGCGTTTGCGGAGATCCTGATGATACGCACCCCCACGGAGAGCGCGGCTCAGCCCATCCTCGGCGCTCTTATGCGATCACGTCTGCCACATGCTCGTCGTAGAGGTTGCGATCCTCGACCGCTCGCGCCGATCGGTCGAGCTTCGAGAATAGCCACATGCCGACGAACGCCGTCGGGCATGTGATGAGGCCAGGATAGGCGTACGGGAAAATCGCCGTCTCGTTGCCGAGCACGTCCACCCATACGATGGGCCCCGTGACGACCAGCAGGAGCGTCGACAGAAGCCCCAAGCCACCGCCGACGAGCAGCCCGCGCGTCGTCAACCCGCGCCAGAAGAGCGCGAGGATGAGCGCGGGAAAATTGGTGCTCGCGGAGACAGCGAAAGCGATCGTTACCATGAATGCGATGTTCTGATTCTCAAATACAAGCGCCAGCGAGATTCCTGTCACGCCCAGCACAACGGTTGCGACCCGCGTAACGATCATCTCCGTGCGCTCGCTTCCCTTGCCTTGCCTTATTGCGCGGCTGTAGAGATCATGCGAGAAAGCAGACGCGCCGGCGAGAATGAGGCCACAAACGACGGCGAGGATCGTGGCAAACACGACCGCCGCGACAAAGCCGAAGAAAACGTCCCCCCCGAGTGCCTGTGTGAGGTACAGCGCCACCATGTTGCTGCCACCGTCCAGTGTGCCTGCCTCGGTGAAGAACTCCGGGTGCTCGGCAAGGATTGGAATCGCGCCAAAGCCCACGACAACGAGAATCATGATGAACGCCGCGGATATCCAGAGAGTGGCCCACATCACGGATAGGCTCGCCTGACGGTCGTCAGGTACCGTATAGAGCCGCATCAAAATGTGCGGCAAACCCGCCGTGCCGAGAGGGATAGCGACGCAAAACGAAATCAGCGAAAACGAATCCGGGAAAAGATTGCCAACGACAAATACGTCCGTCGGCATCGGTGTTGCGGCTGCGGCATCGTAGAGCGCGCCGAGACTGAAGTCGTATTTCCACAGCACCCAGATAGTCAGCAGTGTGATCGCAAAGATCATCAACGTCGCCTTGATGATCTGCACCCAGGTCGTTGCGATCATTCCGCCGACCGCGACGTAGATCATGGTCAATGTGCCCGCAAAGACGACGGCCGTGATGAATGGCACACCGAGCAATGCCTGAACGAGCTTGCCGGCGCCGACGAACTGCGGGATCAGATAGAAGACAACGACGACGAGCGAGGTCAGAGCGGCAAAGATCCGTACGGGGCGCTCCGCGAGACGGACGGCCAGGACGTCGGTCAGGGTGAAGCGACCGAGTTTGCGAAATGGTCCGGCCATGACGAACATGAGAATGGCCAGGCCCAGCAGCGGCGCGGCGACGTAAAACCCGGTGTCGACGCCGGTCGTGAACAAGAGCCCAGTGACGCCGAGGAATGTAGCTGCCGACATGAAGTCGCCGGAGATTGCGAGGCCATTGAGGGAGCCGCTGAACCGGCCCTCGGCGGCATAGAAGCCTGCTGCGGACCGTGCGCGTGCCGCGACGCGCACGGTGATGGCAAGGGTTACCACGACGAAAACCGCGAACATCCCGGTTGCGATGACGTTCATCGCGATTCTCTTGTGTCGTTCGCCGAAGGGCGGGCTTGATATGCCATGATGCCGAACACGCCCGCGATGAATAGGGCGTGCACGATGAGGCTGAAGGGAATCCTACCAATCTTTACTTGCATTCCGCCGGGAAAAGCCAGATAGACCGACACCATCGCAACGTAAGCCGCCAAGACGACTGCGAGCGCAATCACATGTCGTCGCGGCCGGTGTCCACCTGCCATGTTCGTCTCCCGGATCGGGTTTGAGCACCCCGGCCCCGGCCTGCATTTATCAGATATGACGGCCGGTTGCACGGATCGAGTCGGCAACAGGTTGGCGGATGCGAGTTGCGAGAGCCGGATGCGTATCTTGCCGTCCATGACCTTCACTGCCGCGGGACAGTCGAGTAAGCCGGGCTCCACGGGGGCATACGCGCAGGCTCGGCGCGAGAGTGCTGGCCGGCTTGGCACCCAAGAAGGCGTCTACACGTTGGGGCGCCGCGCGACGCAGACCAAGTTCTTGCCCCATGGCGGCTCGATCCGACGCTCAAGCCAAGCGGTCACCGGAACGCCGATCCGATCGTAGGCCCGAGCCGCCGCAGCATCGAAGCGTCGCCGCCGAAGCACACGCCCCACGAGGAACCATGCCAGCACACCGAGGATGTCGAAGTAACGCATGCGCACAAGTTCGAACCCAGCCCGCTCCAACTTCTGCAGCAACTCGGGGCGAGTGTAGCGTCGAACGTGGAACACGACTTCGTCGAGACTGCCGTAGAGCCAAGGTAGCGCCGAGACAAATAGCAGAAGACGACCCCCGGGCCGGAGCCCCGAGTGGAGATCTCGGAGCATGTCTTCGTCGTCGGGTACGTGCTCCAGCACGTTCACCAGGACGGCACAGTCGAATGAAGCCGGCCGGATCTCGCCAGTCTTCATCAATGGAGCGAGCAAGCCGGAAAGCGTCTCCACGCCGGCTCGCTCAGAGAATCGCGTTCGCAGACGTTGCGCCAAGTAGAGAGACAGCTCGACGAGAACCGTTCGGTCTACCTCGTCGACATAGTGGGCCGCGAAGTTCCCGATTCCCGCCCCCACTTCCAGCACGCTGCCCGACAGTTCCGGTCCAAAGAACGAGCGGATCCAGCGGTAGTAGCGGGGCAGATCAGCCAGGGCCTCGAGGTCGTGCCCCTCGTAGGAGAACGCTTCGGCTCTGACGCTCACTCGATATCCTCACGAGTCAGAGTGTAGGGCAGCCCCCACGATCGCTCTGACCGGCTGACAAGGACGGTCTCGGGTCTGCCGGGCGGATTGTTACTCTAGTCGGTCGACACGATCGGTTTTTTGTTCGCAAGAAGTGTATCGATCGATGAAGGTCCTTGGCCTCCTCATACTCACACTTTGCATCGCACTAGGCGCGCTCTTCATCACCGGAAGGCTCCTCACGCGGCGCCTCGAGACCGAGCCCCGCCCACTCGTGACCTGGGGCCACGAAACCTCGTTCCTGTCTACCAGATCCGGAAACGCGCACATCCTCGATGTCGGCGAGGGTGATGTCGTCCTGCTCGTCCATGGATCGGGCCGGAGCGTCGCAGACTGGCAGGAGGGCGTAGCCGAGCGGCTGGCTACGTCGCACCGCGTTGTGGCCTTCGACAACTACGGCTTCGGCTTGAGCGACCGGAACCACCCCTTCGAGTACGGGAATGCCCTGTGGGCGCGTCAAGCCATGGACGTTCTCGATGCCCTGAAAGTCCGGCGCGCCGTGGTCCTGGGTCACTCGGCCGGGGGCGTCGTGGCGGCATTTCTTGCAGCGGATCATGCAGAGCGTTTTCGCGGGGCAATATTCATAGGCCACGGGCTCGCGGTAGACCCTGTCCAGATCATTCCTTTGCTGCCCGGAATCGGCGAATTCTCGCTAGCTCGGAAGACCGTCATCGGTGACACGTTCTCGGACCGTCATCGGAGCAGGGTCGAAGCCGCCTATCGGATCCGCGGCACACGCGCCGCGTACCTCACCTTCGTTCGCCGCCAATACACCATCGATAGTCTCCGCCTCGTTCGAGGCACCTATGAGGACATCGAGATTCCGGTGCTTCAAATGCACGGTACCCTCGACGAATCAATACCCATCGACGCAGCGCGGGCTCTCACTTCTCGTCTCGCCGATGCACGCTTCGTAGCGATCGTCGGATCAAGTCACGACGTCCACATCGACGCTCCCGATCGGGTCGCCGAGGAGGTCACAGCATTCGTTGCAACCCTCCCGGTGGCACGTGACGTGGAGTTTGTTGTTTCGGCGTTCGGAACGCGGACCTACTTTGGACGCAACGGTGGCCCTGCGGTCGACGCAATCGGAACGCAGAACCTCGTCGAGGCGGTCGGTCGCGAGTCGATCGGGCAATTCGTACTCTTGAGCGCGTTTGGACTCGATCGAAGCTGCTGGCTGTTTTCTGCGGTCTCTCTGCTCTTCAATCGTTACTACGCCTCTAAAGAAGCGGCCGAGCAGGCCGTCCGACGCTCACAAATTCCCTATACCTGTGTTCGTCCCGTTGGCTTGCTCAATCGTCCGGCGCGCGGACAGGCCGGGACCGCGTCGAGATTGTTCGTCTCGCCCCAGCATTTTGGTACACGCCCGCGGTGCACCACTGGAGTTCTCAATCCCTCGGGGTGCTCCCGATGCCAAGCCCTAGCAGGCTGCGGAGAAAGTGACTGGGTTGGGCGGGACGCCTCTGACGGGAGGCGTGCCGAGCAGGGAGAGGGATCGCCGTTCCCGGTACGAACCGGTTCGGTGTCGCACGGGTAGATCTTGCGGGATCATGAGCTATGTCGCCTCCAACAGGTTGCGGATACGGACCAGGTTGTAGGCCGCAGCAGTGAAGGTGAAGACCCAGCCGACCCGATCCGTGCCCCGGTGCCGGGTCTTGCGCATCAAGCCCACCGTCTTCATCCAGCCAAACACCTCCTCCACCCGTTTGCGGAAGCGCTGGCTCACCTCGTAGCCCGGGTGTCCTGTGGTCCTTCGATCGATCGCGCTTCGGCGGTTCGTCGTGTTCTGTGCCACGTGCGGGGTAACGCTCCAGGCCCGAAGCGCCTGCACAAAGCTCTTGGCGTCGTAGCCCTTGTCTCCAGCCAGGGTGATCCGGCGAGCGCCCCCCAGACCCAGCACCATCTCGAGAGCCGCTTCGCGCTCCGCATACCCCGACGCCTGAGTGAGCTTCGCCGCCACCACCAGGCCGTTGCGGTTCTCCGTCACGACGTGTCCCTGATACGCGAGCCGCGCGCCCTGGCCCCTCATCCCCGCCAGTCGGGCGTCCGGATCCGTCCTCGACGCATGCGTCTGGTTGCTCCGCTTCTCGCCCCGGAAGTTGACCGTCGGGTTGCCCGGGTCGTCATCGTCCCTGCGCTTCTCGTCCTTGCGCACGAAGCTCTTCTGGCTCGCCCACGCCTCGATCAGCGTCCCGTCCACCGTGAAGTGCTCCGATGACACCAACCCCTCCGACTCCGCCTGCGCCAGCACCGCCTCGAAGAAATGCTGAGCGATCTCGCCCTTCAGCAGCCGTTCCCGATTCTTGGTGAACACCGTCGCGCTGAACACCTCATCGTCCAGCTCCAGGCCCACGAACCAGCGGTAGAGCAGGTTGTAGTCGATCTGCTCGATCAGCTGGCGCTCGCTCCGGATCGTGTACAGCACCTGCAACAGCAGCGCCCGCAACAGCTGCTCCGGCGGGACCGACGGTCGGCCGACCCCTTTGGCGTAGATACCATCGAAGCGTCGCGACAGCTGCTCCAGCGCCGCGTCCACCAGTCGCCGGATCGCTCGAAGCGGATGGTCCTCGGGAATCCGGGACTCCAGCGATACGTAGCTGAAGATCCCACCCTGGAGCGTCTGCGGTCCTCTCACATCTCCCCCTTGGGGCTTCCCTCAAAGGTACCCTTCGATGAGGAGTTTTTCAGCAGCCTGCTAGGCCCGGACCCGCATCGGGAGAGACGAAGATGCCCGCGACCGCGTGTCCCGCCGCCTGGTCGAGCCGCACACCAACGAGCTGAGCGAGCGTCGGAGCAACGTCGAGCTGGCGGATCACGGGAATTTGCAAACCCGAGCGGAGCCCGGGACCGGACGCGATGAACCCAGTCGCCATCTCCGGCATTGAAGGGAGATGCCCGTGCATGCCCTTGAACGGACTCGTCGGGACGACCGATCGAGCGATGGGCGCTCGGGTCAGCATGTAGCCCTGCGTCGCTGCGAGCGCGAAGGAGGCGCCAGGAAAGGCGCCGAGCCGCTCCAGCTCTTCCGCAGGTACCAGCGTGAGAATGCCTCGATAGCGGTCATCGATCTCGCGCTCGATCGCGGCCTTGAGCTGCTCAGACAGGGCGGTGTCGCTCGCGTCCCGAACGTAGAAGGCGCACGAGCCGCCCAGTGGAGCCGCGAGAACCTCCGGTGTAACCGAGACGGCTCCACCTTCGCCCAGCTCTGCGAACCCCGTTGCGAGCAGGAGCCCATCGATGTTGATGTTCGTATGGACGCGTACGAATCCATGATCGCCCACAATGACGAAGACCGTTCGCTTCTCGATCCCCGCATCGCGGGCCGCACGCCGTAGCGAGCCGATGTGCGCGTCGATGAGCTCGAATGCATGCAGCGCCTCCCTCGAATTAGGCCCCATGAAATGCTGCTGATGGTCGGCATCGAGGAAGTGGACCAGGAGTAGGTTCGGCTGGTGTCGCCGGATTACCTCGGCCCCAAAGCAGGCCGTGACGCGGTCGAGCTTCTCCCCGGCATCGAGAGCGTCGAACGACGGGATCTCAATGGGCCCGCACGTCTTCGCAAGCTCGTCGAACAGGCCCGGTGTCGACCCTTCCCGAATGAGCCCCGGTACGTCTGGAACCTCTAACGAAAGATTCTCCGGGATGAGGTAATCTACGTTCGCGCCGTAGCTCACGGGCCACGTGACGATGGCTGTGGTGAGTCCTGCCTCCGCCGCGGCCTGCCACAGGGTCTCCGACCGGACCTCGGCCGAATCGAGATACCACGAGGTCCCACTCTTGAAGTTGGTCTCGATGCCGTGGGCCGCAGGGGTGGTTCCGGTGACGAGCGTCGTATGGCTCGGATAGGTCACTGAAGGAAACGTCGGGATCATCCGGTCTGCACTGACCCCGGATTGCCGCAGCGCCAGGAGGTTCGGAACCTCGATACCGAGGCCCTCGGGGTCGCGGTACACGTCGGGCCGCAAGCCGTCGATCGAGACCACCACTACGTGGAGCGGCTCGTCTTGGGGCTCCGCAAGAGCCGGTGAAGCGACTGCGACGACGAGAAAAACGTTCGCTAGAGCCGTAGTGAACTGGCGCATGGAGTGCGATCTCCTCGGTTACGGGGTCGATCCAGTGTATTATTTCCGCCATGGACATCCAGGAACTCAACCGGAAGGTGATCGAGGACTTTCGGGCGAACGGGGGCAAGGTCGAGGGGCAGTTCGCCGGAGCACCGCTGCTGCTGCTGAATACGACCGGCGCGAAGAGCGCCCTGCCGCGGACCAATCCCCTGGCCTATATGGCGGACGGCGACCAGCTCGCGGTCGTTGCTTCGTATGCGGGCGGTCCGAACAATCCGCCCTGGTTTTACAACCTCGTGGCGAATCCCGAGGTCAAGGTCGAAGTCGGCCACGAGCGGTTCCGGGCCACGGCCAGAATCGCAGACGAGCCGGAGCGTACGGAGCTGTACGGGAAGATGGCCGCGGCGATGCCCGTCTTTTCGGAGTATCAGAGCAAGACGCAGCGTGTGATTCCAGTCATCGTGCTAACCCGCATACCCGAAGGCGGTTGAAAACTTTCGGGCATTCGGAGAGGGCAGCGAGATCCGAGCCTATCTCATGCTGCGGAGGGATCCGGGCTGGGGGTGGGTCGGATCGTCGCCAACGCGAACCAGGGTCTTGCCAAAGTTCCCTCCCCTGAGCATTGCCGCGAGAGCCTCCGGCGCCTTCTCGAGGCCCTCCCAGATGTCCTCGCGGTACTTGACGCGACCGTCTCGGATCCAATCCGCCATCTCTGCGAGAAACTCGGTTTGGTGGGACGCTACGTAGTTTCCCACGAAGAGCTCGTGAACGGTCACCTCGTAAGACGCGAAGAACGGGGCGCCCGTCTTGCGCCACACCTCGATTGCACTCGTGCCGTCGGTTCTGCCGTACTGCGAGATCAGGCCGCAGAGCGTGATGCGAGCGCCCCGGTTGAGTAGCGGTAGTACACCCTCGTAGACTCTTCCGCCTACGTTCTCGAAGTAGATGTCGACGCCATCGGGGCACGCAGCTGCGAGATCCTCGGCGTAGGTGTCGGGCAGGTGCGAAACGCACGCGTCGAGGCCGAGCTCAGCAGTGGCGAAGTCGCACTTCCGCCGAGCCCCAGCGACGCCGACGACCCGGCAGCCTTTGATCTTCGCGATCTGTCCCGCCGCCTGGCCGACGCCGCCGGTGGCCGCCGATACGACGACCGTCTCCCCTACACGGGGCGCGCACTGAACGTAGATGCCGCTGTATGCGGTCAAGCCGAGCATGCCGAGAACGCCGACCGCAGTCGAGATCGGAGCCACGGTGGGATCGAGCTTCCTGGAATGCATGTAGCCGAAGACATCGATATCCCGACCCGTCAAACCATACGACTGCCAGCCATTGGTGTTGAAGACCAGATCGCCTGGCTGGTACTCGCTTCGGTAGCCGTCGATTACCTCCGATACGGTCCGCCCATGGCAGGTGGCGCCGACCGCCTCGGCGCCGGAGCGGCGACGTACCCACTGATAGGGATCGATCGAGAGGTAGATCGTTCGCGTCAGCGCCTGCCCGGGTCTGAGCGTGGGTGTCTCCGTCTCCACCCACGCGAAGTCGCCGTCAGAGGGCCAACCTTCCGGCGGCGTCCGCGCCAGCGTCCATGCGGTGTTCGTCGTCATCACGGATTGATCCTGAGCCGAGCGTCGTCCCCGGCGGACGTCGAGTAGACCCCCGCGGGGCGCTGACTACTCGAGGTTGCGCGCCGGATACGTCATGAACTCCAGCAGATTCCCGTCCGGGTCGCGCGTGTAGATGCTGGTCCCCTGCCTCTGTCCAGCGTCGCCGCCGCCTTTCTGGTCGAAGGGACCGTACGCGATCTCGGCGCCGGCGTCGCGTATCCGCTGCTCCGCGGCGCTGAGGGTGCCGTCAAAGAAGAAGCACAGGTCGCCGCAGCCCGGCTGGGCCGTCGGACCCTTGGCGTCGAAGCGGGGATTCTGCCAGAGCTTTGGTGGATGGACGTTGATCTTGGAGTGATCGCCTACCTGGATCGCGAAGATTGGGAAATCTCCCGCGCGCCACTCGTCCTCGTACAAGATGTTGAAGCCGAGCCGGCGATAGAACTCGATGAACGCGTCGGGGTCCTTCGTCGGCAGTGAGACGTGATCGAAACCTCGGACGGACATTCCTTGACCTCTGCGCGCGCTAAAGGGGCGCTTTCCTGCGGATCGAGCACCTAGCCTAGCTCCTGTGGCGTCAATGGGTCTATGATCGCGAGGAGGAGGACCGCCGATGACCGAGAACGTCGCGATCGTGAGCAGCTTGATGCGGAGCTTCGAAGAGCAGGACGTCGAGAAGACCCTGAGCTTCTTCAACAAGGACGCCGTGTGGACCAACATCCCCATGAAGACCCCGGCCGTCGGCATCGACGCAATTCGCAAGGCGCTGGGATCGTTTGGCTTCACGCCGCAGGCCGTGGAGTTCGTGATCCACAACACCGCCGAGAGCCCCGACGCGGACGTCGTCATGAACGAGCGCACGGATCGCTTCAAGACCGAGAAGGGCTGGCTCGCGATTCGCGTGATGGGCGTGTTTGAGCTCAAGAACGGCAAGATCCAAGAGTGGCGCGACTACTTCGATATGGCCGAGTTCCAGCGGCAGCTCAGCTAGCTGAGCTCTTGCGGGAGTCTTGCTGAACTGAGGTAAACTGGCCCGCATGGCACGCAAGCGCCCGGTCCTCGACCAGCTCAACATCGTGGTCCGCGACATGGAGGCGGCCGTAGACTTCTATCGCCTGCTCGGGCTCGAGATTCCCGAGACGCTGCCGGAGTGGCAGGCCCACCACCGGACAGCCGACATAGGAGGCGAGGTCGATCTCGAACTCGACAGCACAGCGTTCACCCCGCAGTGGGACGCCGGCTGGCCGGCCTCGCAGCCTGGTGTTGTGGTGGGCTTCCGGGTGGCCAAACGCGAGGACGTCGACGACCTCTACGAAGAGCTCGTTGGCGCAGGCCACGTCGGACAGCAGGCCCCGTACGATACGTTCTGGGGCGCGCGCTACGCGATCGTCGAGGACCCGAGCGGGAACGCGGTCGGGCTGATGAGCCCTATCGATCCGGCCCAACGGTCTCGACCTGCCCCACCGTCGGCCTAGCCCGCTCAGCCGATCCACTAAACTCCGCGGAGGCCAGCTCCTCAGTAGCCGCCCAGCTCGAGCGTCTCGAAGAAGCGACGCGGGTTGTCGACCAGCATGGTGTCTAGCTGCTCCTCGCTGACCCCCGCCTTCCGGAGGGCTGGGATCACATCTTGACTGATGTGAAGGTAGTGCCAGTTGGGAACCGCCCCGAGCGCGTTCTCACCGGCAATCCAGTCGAGATAACACGAGGCGTCGTGGCTGAGGACCAGCTTGTCGGCGTGACCCCGCCGGCAGAGCTCGGCGACCACCTCGACTCGAGCCTCGGTGGACAGGATGCCGTCTAGGCCGAAGCGGTCCATGCCGAGATAGCTCCCGGCGGCGATCAGCTCCTCGAGGTAGTCGAGGTCCTCGGTATCGCCGCAGTGGCCGATGACGACGCGGCTCAGGTCGACACCTTCCTCCTTGAAGATGCGTTGCTGATCCAGGCCGCGCTTTCGTGCAGCGCTCGTGTGGGTGGTGATCGGACAGCCCGTCTGCCGGTGGGCCTGGGCGCACGCGCGAAGGGTTCGCTCGACGTCAGGTGTCAGGCCAGGCTCATCCGTGGCGCACTTGATCACGCCGGCCTTGATATTCGTGTCCCCCATACCCTTGGTGATGTCACGCACAAAGTGGATCGTCATGGCGTCGACCTCGTTGCCCCTGGGCGCACGCGCGCGATAGTAGATGGGGAGCTCGTTGAACGTGTAGAGGCCCGTTGCAACGATGATGTTGAGGTCGATCCGCTCGGCGATGCGCGCGATCCGCGGGATGTAACGGCCGAGACCGATCGCCGTCGGGTCGCAGATGCTGTCGATCCCGGCTTCCTTGAGCTCGGTGAGCCTCCGTATGGCATCCGCGACGCGCTCCTCCTCGTCCCCCCACTCCTCAGGATAGTTCTGCTGGATCTCGGTCGAGATGACGAACACGTGCTCGTGCATCAGGACCCGACCGAGGTCGGCGGTGTCCATCGGTCCCCGGGCCGTCTCAACAGTGGCCATCTCGCTCCTCCTCCTGTCCAGAATCCAGGATCATACCCTGCGGGCGAGGCACTCCGGCAAGTCGCCCTCCACAGGGCGAGTCCTTCGGAGAGGAGTCAGTACCGCGCGTAGACGGAGGTGTTTCCCGCGGAGTCGAAAGCCAGAACCGCGTAGTGGTCCTTTCGACCGCTCGGAACCTCCATACCCGGCGAACCGACCGGCATGCCGGGAACGGAGAGTCCGGTGATCTTTGGTCGCTCCACGAGGAGTCTCACGATGTCCCGAGCATGAACGTGACCTTCGATTACGTAGCCACCGATCTTCGCAGTGTGGCAGCCCGCAAGCCCTCGCGTGACACCGTGGCGCGCCTTGAGCGCTTGCAGCTCAGCATCTCCGAGGTCGTTCGTCAGGACCGAGAATCCGTTCGCTCGCAGGTGACCCACCCACTCCTCGCAGCAGCCTCAGGTGGGGGACTTGTAGACCGCGATCGTCCGCCCGGTTTCGGCGGAGCCAGTCGGGTAGGCGAACAGCCCCGCCGCGCCGCCGATCAGGAGGAGGGAACCAACGATTGCGAGTCCCGTCACGTTCGACTTCATCGCTCACATTCTTACCGCCCAGCATCCTCTTTGCCACCAGCCATGGACGAGGGCGTGCTCGCGTCTGAAGCTGGCGCAGACTGCGCCACGTTGCCCCTGCCCGGGTAATATGACCGGTCCTGACCGTTAGCGAGTCCGCAGCTCGACCTGGCCGTCCTCCGCGGTCCATCCCTTGTCGAGAGCAACGAAGTGGAACAGATGCAGGTTGCGCGACTGGAACTTCCAGTCCTGACCCACCTTCACGTACTCATCCCGGTAGTACCCGGCGGCTGTCATCGGTACGCTGTCCTGGACCGCCCGAACCTCGACCGCACAGGTGCCGCGCGCGTGAGTCGTGTCTTCGACCTCGATCAGATGGTTCTGGATGAAGGGCATCAGCGTGACCCCCGAGGTTCCTCCGAACATCTTCTCGAGTGCCTTCTTGCCGTGAGCCGGCGGCCCCGCGTTGCCGAGGAATGAAGCGTCTTCCGCGAACAGGGTAGGTACCTTCTCGCGCTGGTTTGTCATCACGTAGAAGCAGTACCAGGCTGTCAGCTCGCGGATCTTCTCGCGATCGAACAGCTCCTGCGTCATCTGCTCCGTCCTCATTGCCATTGGATGCTCCTTCCACGTCATCTCAGCTTCGCGCCATTATAGAGGGAGAAGAGAAATCCAGTGGAGCCCCACAGCTATAGTAGAATTCGGGGCTCCGGACTATAGTTGGATCAACAGAGCAACCCAGGGAGGTTCGGTATGGCCGAGCTCGATCTTCAGCTGCGAGGCGGAACAATCGTCGATGGCACGCGCGCTCCGCGCTATGTCGGAGACGTCGGGATCAAGGACGGTCGCATCACGCAGCTCGGGGGACGCGTGACGGGCACTGCCAAGCGAGTCATCGATGCGGGTGGGCTGATCGTCGCCCCGGGCTTCGTCGATCTGCACACTCACTACGACGCCCAGATCCGCTGGGATCCGTGGTGCACGATCTCCGGGTGGCACGGCGTGACCTCGGTCGTGCTGGGCAACTGCGGTTTCGGGTTCGCACCGGTGAAGCCCGAGTTCCGCGAGCGCTCGATGCTGACGATGACGCGTACCGAGGCGATTCCGTTCGACTCGATGAAAGAGGGAATGGAGTGGGACTGGGAGACGATCCCTGAATACCTCGACAGCCTCGAACGCGCGGACAAGGGTGTTAACGTCATCCAGTACATGCCGACGGCCTCGCTCATGACCTACGTCATGGGATTGGAAGCGGCCAAGAGCCGTCCGGCGACCGACGTGGAGCGCAAGGAGATGCAGCGGCTACTCCACGAGGGCATGGAGGCGGGCCTGTGCGGCTTCTCGATCCAGCGGCTCGGACCCGACTCCGTGCAAGCGGATTTCGACGGCTCCCCGATGGTCACGGACACGATGGCCGACGCGGACATTCTGGCGCTCGCCGAGGTGTTGCGCGAACGCGACGACGGCTTCATTCAGATCACGCAAGCCGAGGGCAGCATCAAGAAAGATCTCGCGTTCCTCGAGACCCTGGCTGCCACGGCGAACCGTCCAATCCTCCACAACGTCGTGATTCCATCTCGCAGAGACCCAGAGGTACATCGCCGGCCCCTGCGCTGGATCGACCGTTGCCGCGAGAAGGGCCTACCGATCTACGCGCAGTGCGCGACTGTCCGAGCCGGGTTTGCCTTCACGCTCGAACACTGGAACCTGTACGACGCCTCGCCGGCCTGGCGCGTGGTGACCACGGGCACGAAAGAAGAGAAGCTCGAGAAGATGAAGGACCCGGCACTTCGGAAGGCCCTGGTCGACGAGGCCGAAGCTGCTGATCGCCGCCTGCAGATCATTCAGGCCGGCGTCGGCGGCAACCCCAAGTTCCTGGTCGTGCAGAGCGTGAACGGACAAGACGACCTCGCGCCCTACGTAGGCAAGTCGGTCGGCGAGATCGCCGAGGCGGAGGGCAAGCATCCCATCGAGACCATGCTGGACCTGTCGCTCGCCGGCGACCTGAACGTCGAGTTCCTCGGCCCGGACCGAGGCTCGAACGCCGAGTTCATGGCCGAGATGATCAGCGAGCCCTACTCGATCCCTGGGGTATCTGACGGCGGAGCCCATACCAAGTTCTTCACAGGCGGGGCTTTCACCACTGACTTCCTGTCCTGGCTCGTCCGCGACGAACAGCTTGTGAGCTTGGAAGAGGCTCACTACCGGCTCTCGAACCTACCCGCTCAGGCAGCCGGATTCCGCGACCGGGGCGTGATCGAGGAGGGCGCGGCCGCCGACGTCCTGGTCTACGACATCGACGAGCTGGCCATCGATCCTCCGTGGATCGGAGACGTGGCGCACGACCTGCCCGGCGGGGAGTGGCGCCGCGTGCAACGGGCGGTCGGCTACAAGGCGATCATCGTCAACGGCGAGGTCACCTTCGAGGACGGGGCCTGCACTGGCGCGACCCCAGGCAAGCTGCTTCGCCACGGACGAGCCGAGTAGGCGGAACTCGCCGAGCTCGCCCGGCGCGGTCAGTCGGAGATCGCGCCGGGCGAGCTCGAGTCGACCAGGGCCCGGCTCCGTGCCGACCACGCGAAGCCCTGACGGATGCGTCCGAGGCGCCGCTCGACCCACTCCTGCATGCGGGGGTCGGTGAACAGATAGAACTGATCCTCCAGGATCCCCTCGAGCACCAGACGGCCGACGATGTCCGGGTCTAGCCCCTGACTCAGCAGGCCATCCAGGTTCCCGTCGCCCACCGCGACAGGGCGTGCGGTGCGACCGTACTCCGGCGGCCGGTGTCTCGCGGCGTCGCCGATGTTGGTGGCAACAGCGCCGGGGCAGAGCACCGAGCAACCGATGTTGGTCCGCTTGAGCTCGCTGTACAGCACCTCGCTCAGAGCCACCGCGGCATACTTGGTCGAGCAGTAAGGGCCCCAGCCCTCCCCGGAGTTCACCAGCCCCGCCATCGAAGACGTGGTGACGATGTGTCCACCCTCGCCGTGGGACTTGATCTTTGGCAGGAAGGCGCGAATGCCGTAGACGATGCCGACCTGGTTCACCGCGATCACCCAGTCCCAATCTTCCTGGGACAGCTCGTCGAACAAGCCGCCAGCGGCCACGCCGGCGTTGTTGCACAGCACGTGGACCTTGCCGAAGACGTCGATCGTCGCATCGGCCGCTTCGAAGACGGACTTCTCCTTCGTAACGTCACAGACGATGCTGGAAACCTTGGCCCCCTGCTCCTTCAGCTCGCCCTCCGCCCGCTCGAGCGTCTCGGCATCGATGTCCGCCAGCATGACCTGCATGCCTGCGTCGGCGAAGGCCCGCGCCATGCCCAGCCCCATCCCACTGGCGCCCCCGGTGATGAAGGCGGTCTTTCCTGCCACGTCCTGCATGCTTCTTCTCCTGCGGTCCCCCGCCACCGATTGTAGTCTCTCGCCGCCTGCTGGGTTTGAGTAGAATAGAGGCGACGCAGGTGGGATTGCTGTGGAGGGGCATTGACCTAGCGGAGTCGGACATCACTTTTGTGCCGTCGCGCTGGGGGCTCAAGCGAGGATAGCCCTGTGGTCCGGGTGAGCTATCGCCCGGATGGCCTCTGCTCGGGCCTCCAGACCTAGCAGGCTGCGGAGAAAGTGACTGGGTTGGGCGGGACGCCTCTGACGGGAGGCGTGCCGAGCAGGGAGAGGGATCGCCGTTCCCGGTACGAACCGGTTCGGTGTCGCACGGGTAGATCTTGCGGGATCATGAGCTATGTCGCCTCCAACAGGTTGCGGATACGGACCAGGTTGTAGGCCGCAGCAGTGAAGGTGAAGACCCAGCCGACCCGATCCGTGCCCCGGTGCCGGGTCTTGCGCATCAAGCCCACCGTCTTCATCCAGCCAAACACCTCCTCCACCCGTTTGCGGAAGCGCTGGCTCACCTCGTAGCCCGGGTGTCCTGTGGTCCTTCGATCGATCGCGCTTCGGCGGTTCGTCGTGTTCTGTGCCACGTGCGGGGTAACGCTCCAGGCCCGAAGCGCCTGCACAAAGCTCTTGGCGTCGTAGCCCTTGTCTCCAGCCAGGGTGATCCGGCGAGCGCCCCCCAGACCCAGCACCATCTCGAGAGCCGCTTCGCGCTCCGCATACCCCGACGCCTGAGTGAGCTTCGCCGCCACCACCAGGCCGTTGCGGTTCTCCGTCACGACGTGTCCCTGATACGCGAGCCGCGCGCCCTGGCCCCTCATCCCCGCCAGTCGGGCGTCCGGATCCGTCCTCGACGCATGCGTCTGGTTGCTCCGCTTCTCGCCCCGGAAGTTGACCGTCGGGTTGCCCGGGTCGTCATCGTCCCTGCGCTTCTCGTCCTTGCGCACGAAGCTCTTCTGGCTCGCCCACGCCTCGATCAGCGTCCCGTCCACCGTGAAGTGCTCCGATGACACCAACCCCTCCGACTCCGCCTGCGCCAGCACCGCCTCGAAGAAATGCTGAGCGATCTCGCCCTTCAGCAGCCGTTCCCGATTCTTGGTGAACACCGTCGCGCTGAACACCTCATCGTCCAGCTCCAGGCCCACGAACCAGCGGTAGAGCAGGTTGTAGTCGATCTGCTCGATCAGCTGGCGCTCGCTCCGGATCGTGTACAGCACCTGCAACAGCAGCGCCCGCAACAGCTGCTCCGGCGGGACCGACGGTCGGCCGACCCCTTTGGCGTAGATACCATCGAAGCGTCGCGACAGCTGCTCCAGCGCCGCGTCCACCAGTCGCCGGATCGCTCGAAGCGGATGGTCCTCGGGAATCCGGGACTCCAGCGATACGTAGCTGAAGATCCCACCCTGGAGCGTCTGCGGTCCTCTCACATCTCCCCCTTGGGGCTTCCCTCAAAGGTACCCTTCGATGAGGAGTTTTTCAGCAGCCTGCTAGGCCGCGAACCTCTGCAACCCCGTACTCAGTGACGATGAGGTCGGCTGCATAGTAGGGAAGCGTGACCCGATTCGGTGACTCGATACTGTGTACGATTCGCGAGATCGAGCCGTCCCGCGTGACCGACTTCAGCGCGAGAATCGACCGCCCGCCCACGGCCACACTGGCCGCAAAAGCGTAGTCGGGCGCGCCGCCGGGCCCAGACAGGACACGCCCGCCGGCGGTCTCGCTGTTCGCCGCGCCATCGAGGGCGACTTCCACCGCGGACTGGAGGGCGACGAACCGCGAGATCCTTGCAAGAACCTCTGCCCCGTGGCTGTAGCGGGCTGGCGCCATGAGCACCCGCGGGTTGCGGTCGACCCACTTCAGCATGGGCTCGGTGCTCCACACCTCGGCCGCAATCATGTAGCCGTCGTCGAACCCCTTGCTCGAGCTGGTGATCGCTCCCTTTTCGATCAATTCCGCGCACGCCATCGACACCATCCCCGAGTGCACCGACAGGTTCTTGTGGTGGCTCAGCCGCGCCAGGATGGCGTCGGGAATCGCGCCGACTCCGAACTGGAGTGTGGCGCCGTTGGGTACGTGCTCGGCCGCGCGTCGCGCGATCGTCTGGACGAGCTCATCCTTGGCCGAGTCAACCATGCGGGCCGCTCTCAACAGCTCGGGGGCCTCGACCAGGAGGTCGATCTCGCCGAGCTCCAGCTCGCTCGCGCCGAAGGTGTACGGCACGTGTTCGTTCACCTGAGCGATCACGAGTGGAGCGTTGCGCGCAACATCGACGTTGCCCCCTGCCGACGTCCCGAGGCTTACCCGACCCTCGGGTCCCGGCGCGCTCACCTGGATGAGTGCCACGTCGACGGGGTAGGGACCGCTAGCGAGGAATAGCCCTGCGAGGTCGGAGTAACGGGCCGGCAGGATCGAGACGGTGCCCGTGTCCCAGAGACGCTCGAACGCGGGAGTCGCCTGGGTCGTGGTGAAGCGGAACGGGTCGCCCGCGTGGTCGAAGACCGACGGACGGCGCAGCATGTAAGCCATCACCAGCTCCAGATCCGTCCAGCGCTCGCGGCTGGCACTGAGAGCGTCCATGAGGGCCATCGGCGTACCGGAGGTTGCGGCCACGAAGACGCGCGAACGGTCGGCTATGGCCGCAACTGCTTCGTCGGCTCTGACCCACTTGCCGGCCCGCTCGCCCCGGGATGGGGCGAGATAGGGAAGAAAGCGCGCCCGGCGGGGGTCGTCGGCCGCGCGCCGATCGGCCTCGGTCGTCATGTCGTCATCTCTTCATCTCGCTGGCCTCTGTCATGCTACAGCGTGTAGCATCCGGGTAGGAAGCGAGCCGCTGATTCCAAGAAAGCATGACGGTCAGATCCGGAACGCAGGACTTCGAGGGGTTTGTGGTCGACGCGGACTAGGATCCGCCTCCTCGACGACTGGGGTGTGGACGCGGCCGTCGTGTTTCCCACGATCGGAATCCTGTGGGACAAGGAAGAGGATCCCGAGCTCGCCATGGCATACGCGCGGGCCTACAACCGCTGCCTCCGCCTCGGGTTCAAGGGGGTCTTCGTGGCGCCCGAGCCAGTGTGCGGCAAGCGTCCTTCTCACCCCGACTTCGATCCGCTCTGGCGCGAGCTCCAGGCGGCGGACCTGCCCCTCTGCCTACACGTGATCGTGCGGCTCAACCGTACAGTCGGCGGTGTCACGCAGTGGTTCGACCGGGCGAAGGGCGAGAGCAACACCGTGTTCGGCTTCGGCCTCGGTGGGACCTACCAGCTGATCCCTGCGATCTCCGCGCTCGTCTGCGATGGCCTTTTCGACCGCTTCCCGCGCCTGAAGGCTCTCGTGGTCGAGACCGGGCTGGCTGGGTCGGCTACATCATGGATCGCCTCGACGAGAAGTACGAGCGCTTCGGAGCTCTCCGAGGCGCGGCGCCGCGCCGTCCTCGGCGAGAACGCCCAGAGTCTCTTCCGGCTCGCCTGAGGAATTAAATGAGCTCCAGGTCCTCGAGACGGGGCTTATCGTGCCCTGCGAACAGATTTGCCTAGTCGCCACAACTCCGCATCGTCGTAGAATGGTGGCGGTGTCCGGCAACGGCGACCAAGAAGGCAGTCCGGCTCCCATCGCAGAGCCGCTCGACAAGGAGACCCTCCTCGCGCGCGTGAGCGCGCTGGGCGTCGACCTGGTTGGCTTTGCCCGGGTCGAGGCGCTCGAGGTGGCGCTCCCGGCGGAGCTGCGGCCCTCGACGATCGCGACCGAGATGGCCACACTCGTGGTGCTGGCGAAGCGGACTCTCCGTGGTGTGCTCTGGTCGAAGCACCTGCCGAGCAAGCAGCTCGCCGGTGGCAGGACGCTGCGCGAGCTCGACCGGATCGATCGCGGAGCGAGTGGCGCTCACGCTCGAAGAGCACGGGCATGTCTCCCTGCCCGTCTCGTCGGCGGCGCTCGACTTCGAGAGACGCAACGCGCACGACGTGACACCAGCCGGCCAGGGCTCGACCCTGCTGCGGCACGGCGCGGTCGAGGCAGGCCTCGGGACCTGGGGGCTAAGCCGCATGGTGCTCACCCAGGCGTACGGTCCGCGGATCTACCTGGCTGGGGTGCTCACGCGCTTGGAGCTCGAGGGCGACGTGAAGCTCGACGGAGAGCTGTGCCTGGGACTCGAGCGCTGCGGCCGCTGCGCCGCCGTCTGTCCGGAGGACGCGATTCCGCGGCGCGCCCCGCAGGGCGCCGAGCTGGCGACCATTCGCAACCTCGATGCGGCCGCGTGCGCCCGCAGCTCGCAGCCCTTCGGCTTCCAGGCCTTTACCGACCACCTTGCCGAGATCGCGCGGACCCTCGACCGGGGTGAGATGTGGACCCGCATGCGTAGCCGCAAGACCGGCGAGATCTGGTCGGAGATGGCCATGATGAAGGAAGGTGCGCTCACGGGCTGCAGCGAGTGCACCCAGGTCTGCCCGGTGGGGGAGGACTACGCGCGTCTGGCGGCCTCGCCCCACCGACGGGACGATCTACCCGACAAGCTGCCGCACACGGTCGTGGACGGTGTTCTGCAGGTCGAGAATCTCGGTCCCCAGATCCGCCGCCGAACGACATGGGAACGCGAGGGAGAGCGATGAGCCTCGATTCGGAGCTGCGCGCGTTCGCGACCGAGCTGGGCATGGACAGCGTGGGTGTGGCTGACGTCGAGGCCTACTCCGCGCTGGTCGAGAACGATCAGAAGCCCTCGTACCTGGTCGACGGCATGAAGAGCATCGTCGTTGTGACCAAGCACATCCTCATGGGCGCGATGCAGCTGCGGGACGTCGCGACCCAGTCGACGAACTCCCACCTTGCGCTCGACGCGGCCGAGGAGGCCTGCTATGGCCTCGCGGAGTGGCTCGAGGAGCGCGGCCACGTCGCCCTGCCGGTATCCCCGGAGTACGCCGACATGGATCTCAAGTGGAGCGGGGCGGGCCTGCTCGATCTCAAGTGGACGGCGGAGTTCGCCGGACTGGGCCACGTGGGGCTGAATCTCAACTTCCTGAGTCCGGAATACGGCTCTCGCGTGTATCTGGGCTGCCTGATCACCGACGCAGAGCTCGAGCCGGACCCGCCCCTTGAGAAACCGCTGTGCCCAGGCATGTCGTGCGGACGCTGCGCCGTGATCTGCCCCCCGAAGGCAATCCCGCTCGAGGCGGGCCGCGGGGACCACGTGAACGACTATCGCGATCTCGATCAGAAGGCTTGCTCACTGGCGGCCATGCGCATCAGCATCCGCTCGCTCTATGCGGTGCTGCGCAAGCTGCTCGAGGCCGAAGGCGAGCTCGAGCTCGAGGCCGTGCTCCAGAATCGTTTCTGGCGCGACTTCTATCTCGCCACAAACAGCAAACGCGGGGCGTTCGCGGCCTGCTTCGAGTGCATGTACGTGTGCCCCGTGGGCTCCAGAGACATTCGCACCATCATGCGCACACCGTACCGCCGTCAGGACCTGCCGCGCGGTAGCGTCCAGCACATCCGCACCGACGAGCGCCACTCGCTGGTGTTCCGCGGTCCGCCTCCAGATCGAGAGCCGGAGTATAGCCGGGATCGGGAGTTCGACGACCTAGTCCATCCCGACTCCCGGCGCTGAGAGGCTCTTGGTCGTGCAGCCCGACAAGGCGCAGATACGAAGTCGGGCGCGCGAGCTCGGGATCGACCGGGTGGGCTTCTGTTCGTGGTCTGCGCTCGAAGCCGACGCGCCCAACGACGACAAGCCGGCCCGGATCACGACCGACCTCGACACCCTGATGGTGCTGGTCAAGCGCTATCCTACTGGTGTCGCCGTGTCGCCGGACGCTTCCGTGCGACAGTACGTCACCGGCCGCACTGCTCGTCACCTCGAGGAGGCCACGGCGGACCTTGCCTACTGGCTCGAGGAGTTGGATTGTCCGGCGGCCCTGCTGTCCACCGCCGCGGACCTTCGCCGACAATCGGTCGCGTATGCCGGTCCCGCCGGGCAGGGGTCCAAGCTGCTGAGACAGGCCGCGGTGGCGGCCGGCCTCGGATCTCTCGGGCTCAATGAGATGCTGCTTACCCGAGAGTTCGGCCCGCGTCTCTTTCTGGCGGGCGTCCTCACCGCCCTGGACGTGAAGCCAGATCCGCCCTTCGACGGAGAGCTCTGTCTGGGACTCGTCGACTGCGGGCGCTGCGCCAGCGTCTGCCCCGAAGGGGCCATCCCGAAGCAGGCGCCTGCAGGGGCGACTCTGGCGGCCACACGGGGACTCGACGCCGACGCGTGCGCGCGCAGCACCCAACCCTACGGGCCGGACCGGATGGTCAGACATCTGGGTGAGATCCTGGGTGCGTCTTCGGCCGACGAGGCCGTCGCAAAGGCGCGCGAACCGATCACCGAGCGAATCTGGTTCAACATGACGGTGTTGCGCCAGGGCGCGTTCACAGGCTGCCAGCTCTGTGAGCTGGTTTGCCCGGTCGGCGCGGACTTCTCAACGAGAGAGCACGTTCAGGCACTCGAGCCGCCATCCATCACCAAAACGGACCCGTTGCAGTAGGTCGCCGTTGCAAGGAAGACGATGGCGTCAGCGGCCTCTTCCGGTGTCCCCATGCGCAGAAGCGGACAGAGGGCCGCCGCTGAAACGGGATCCGAGAGCGCCTGGTCGAACGTCTCGCGGTACGGTTCGATCATGCCGGTGTCGATGATACCGGGGCAGAGGCAATTGCAGCGAATCTGCTCCGGTCCATAGGTCTTGGCAATCGATCGCGACAGGTTGATGACGCCGGCCTTGGCGGCCGAGTAGGCGTGTGCGTCGCCCATGCCGCGGGTCCCACCCACCGAAGACACGTTCACGATCACCCCACCGCCGCGCTTCCGGAGCTCCGGAATGGCCTCGTGACACATGAGGTGGGTGGACTCGAGGTTGATGCGTAGAACGTCACGCCAGGCATCCGCAGGCGCGTCGGCCGTGGCTGCCATGCTGCCCGGCCATTTCTCCTCGTAGGACCAGCCGACACTGGCGTTGTTCACCAGGATGTCGAGCCCTCCAAACGCGGCTGCGGTTTCGCCGACTGCCCTGGCTGCGCCTTCCTCGGTACCAACGTCGGCCACCACGGCCCGCGCTTCGCCGCCCGCCTTCCGCGCTGCCTCGATGGCCTCGTTGAGCGTCGCCACCGTGCGCCCGACAGCGATTAGCTTCGCCCCGAGACCCGCGAACTGAAGCAGCGCCGAGCGGCCCATTCCCGTTCCAGCACCCGTGACGATGACGACTCGATCCGCAACGCTATCCATGATGACTCCGACCCGAGTGTAGTTGACTTCGAGTAGTACCGAGTCAGTAGGTAAAGGTGAAATCGAGCCAGAGGCGCCAGCGGTCGGCGGGGCCAGGAGACTTCCCGTTGTAGTAGGCGGCCTTGGCGAGTCCCGTCAGATAGCTCGTGATCGGACGGCTGATTACGACATCCCACTCCTGGCCCAGGTCGTCCGAGTGCTCGTCGCTCCAGAAGCGATGGTAGGTCACGTGGCCATTGAGCTGTAGTGGCAGCTCGGGACTGAGCGTGAAGTACAGATCCCGGAGGCCGTTCGGGCCACCGTTGTCGAGGAAGGCGTCTGCATAGCCGTTGAACTTGTGGGCTGTGACGAGCGGGGTGACGAAGCGGGCCTTGCCAGCGTCGCTTCCCAGGAGCTCGTAGCCGATCTTGAAGGTCCCTCGATCCTTCAGGCCGACACCCGCCTCGGTGTTCACGTAGTGGGCGTGGTAGCTCACGGTGTTGTCGGCCGCATCGGTCTGGTACGCGTAGGAAGCGACCCAGAGTACGGACCACTCTTGATTGATCTCGTACTTTCCGATAGCGCGGAACCCGTAAGAGTTGGACGAGTTGCCAGGAGAGTTGTCAAAGTCCAGAAGGTAGGCGAAGGCGCTCGCATCGACCCAGCCGAGCTTGTCGTACGAAACGTGGACCAGGGCGGAGTCGGAATCGAAGTCTTTCCTGTCGGCTGGGCCCTGATCTCCGAAGATCCGGAGCACCTCCCACAGGTAAGCAAACGTGGCCTGCAGTCCGTGGACTCCGAGGTTCGTCCCTGCGCGGGCGGAGTCGAACGTCTGCATGTTCTGGCGCCAGCCAACGTTGCCGATGAATCGGGCATCATCCAAGACGATCATCTGTCGTCCGCCCCTGACATCGAGCCCCCACAGCTCGCGGTTTTGATAGCGGCCGTATGCCTGGTTGACGGACGTGTGACGCGGGTCTGCAATTCCCGTCTTCCCGTTTGACGCATGAACCAGGCCCCAGTAGCGATCGTTGTTGATCGCCGTGTTGTTCTCGAGCTGGACGAAGCCTGAGAGTCCGTGCGTCGGTTTCGTTCTCAGACCAAGCAGGGTCCGGAACGTATTGGCTCGAGATCTGTCGGCCCCGTCCTGATCCGCGAGCTCCAGACGCATACGGAGGTCGAGCGAGATCTCGTAGTAGTCGTTCTTGAGAGCCTTCTCCCACGTCGGAAATTCCGGGACCTCAGGTTCGGCGGACGAAGCGACATTTGCGAGGAGAAGAACCAGCAACGTGACGACACGAGGCTTTCTCATAGTCCTCCAAACTTAACAGAAGCTGAGAGAGGATAAGCAGCCAGCTCCGCCTTGGTGAAACGTCTCGCCAGGGTCCGCTCGGAGCTGATATGCTGCGGGGCCTGAGAGGGTTTTCATGCCCGCGCAGCCAGCGAGCCAGACGGAGCCGCACTCAACGCCGGAATCGGTGTCGGAGTCCGCCCCATCCCTCTCCTTCGGCAAGATGCTCACCTACGGCGCGGTGTTCATGCCGCTCTCCGTGGTCGGCCTGCCGCTGGCCGTCTGGATTCCGGCTGCGTATGCGGAGCTGGGCATTCCGCTCGGCTTGATCGGCAGTCGCCGGATCGCTCGAAGCGGATGGTCCCATCTTCCTCGTCTCGCGCCTAAGCGACGCGATCACGGATCCACTGATCGGGATCGCCAGCGATCGGACCAGGTCGCGAATTGGTCGGCGCAAGCCGTTCATGCTCGCCGGGATCCCGCTCTTCATGATCTCGGTCTACATGGTATTCGTGCCACCCGCGGAGCCCAGCGGCTGGTACCTGCTGGTCTGGATCTCGCTGCTCTTCCTCGCCTCGACGATCATGGACCTGCCCTACCTGGCATGGGGCGCGGAGATCTCCCTCGACTACTCGGAGCGTACCCGCGTTGCCGGCATTCGGGAGCAGTTCCACTTCGTCGGCACGCTCACGACGATCAGCGTGCCGTTCATCGTGAAGACCTTCTTCGCGATCACCGCGCTGATGGTGTATCTGGAGGTGATCGGCAAGATCTTCCTTGTGGTGCTCCCGCTGACGGTCCTGGCAGCGGTGCTTTGGGTTCCGGAACGTCCACCGCGAACCCTCGTGAGACCGACACGCTCGCTCTCCGAGCGCTGGATGATCATCGTCCGTAACGGCCCCTTCAAGCGTCTGCTGTTCTGCTACACCATCAGCATCTTCGGCTCGGCCATGACGGGCGCACTGTCGTTCTTGTTCGTCAAGCACGTGTTGATGGTCGAGGACCAGTATCCCCTCTACCTGCTGGTCTACTACCTGAGCTCGATGGCGGCCGTCCCGCTCTGGCGACGGCTCGCGGATCGGATCGGCAAGCATCGTGCCTCCGTCGTGGCCATTTTCTGGTACGCGTTCTTCGCTTCGTTCCTCCCGTTCATATCCCCGGAGCGCCTCGGGCTGATCCTCTTCATCATGTGCATGAAGGGAGCTGGGGTCTCGGCGCTGATTTTTCTCCCTTACTCGATGGCCGCCGATGCCGTTGACCTCGATACGCTCGAGTCCGGCGAGGAGCGCACGGGCATCTACTTCGCCGTATGGGGCATTTTTCGCAAGGCTGCGTACGCACTCGGTGGTGCGGTCGCGTTCTGGGCGCTGGCGTACGTCGCGTTCAACGTGCAGCTCGATCCCACGCTGTCGGAGGCGGCGGGAGGCCACGCCGCAAGCTCCAAGTTCCTGCTGGCCTGTCTGTACTCGATCATTCCGGCGGGGTTCTGGTTCCTATCGATTCCTTTCCTGTGGAGCTACCCCCTCACCGAGGAGCGCCAGAAGGAGATCCGGGCTCAGATCGAGTCCGCCAAGGCTTCGGCCTGATCATCGGCCTATCCCACGTCATGGCGCCGAGCTCGGGCGAAGTCGTACCTGCGTTCGTGGAGATGGCACATCGGATCGTCTGGTGCAGCGCCGCGACGGTGGACGCGCAGGGTCGGCCTCGATCTCGTGTCTTGCATCCGATCTGGCGGTGGGATGGGCGTCGCCGAGTGCCGGGCAACATGGGCCTTCGACGACGAGACGCGATCCATGGTCTGGTATCGCGGGAGCGCTCCGACGAGTCTTGCGTTGCGGAGCTCGAGGTCGAGTGACAGCTACGGGCGGACCTCGTAGTACGCGTTCAACTGGTGCTCGAAGTCGAGGCAACGGAAACGTTTGAAGCCGGCTTCGGCCGTCATGGTGCGGGCCACGTCCTCGGTAAAGCCGAGCGTGCCGAGACCCGCGCCACCGGGCTCAGAGAGCGCGGAGGACATGCAGCCCAGCACCGAAAAGCCGTACATCATGCCAGCCAGGGGATTGTCTGCCAGGTTCTCCTCGAAGGTCGGCTTGCTCTTGACGTCGGCGATGAGCCAGGTCCCGTCCTCTTTGAGCGCTCTGCGAATGGCGTGCATCACCGGACCCGGATTGGCCATGTCGTGGATGCAGTCGAAAGTGGTGATGAGGTCGAAGCTCGCGTCCGGGGGAATCGCGTCGCCGTTTGCGTCGTGAAAGCTCGCGTTCGTGGCCTTCGCCTCGGCCTTGTTCCGTTCGGCGTGGCTCAGGGCGTGCTTCGAGATGTCGTAGCCGTGAAAGTCGGAGCGCGGATAGCTCTTTGCCATCTCCAGCAGGGCGACCCCGCCGCCGCAGCCGACGTCGGCCACCTTGGCGCCGGCCTCGAGCTTGGCCACGACACCGTCCAGTGTAGGAAGAGCGACGGGAACGAGCGTGTTGCGAAACCACGGAGCGAGTAGGCGTTCCACGCCCTTGTTCCCTTCCTCTCCGAGCGCGTCGTATGGCAAACCGAGCCCGGTTCGGAACGATTCGGGCAGCTTCTCGAGCACCGCAAATTCCGCCGGTAAGGCACTGAAGCCCCCGGCCGAGAAGGCCGGGCTAGACTCGTCTGCCAGCACCATCGCGCCCTCGGGGGATAGCGCGAAGCGCTCGTCACCCACGTAGTCGATCACGCGCGCGGCGGCCTGACCCCGCAGCCACTCGCGCAGCCAGCGCTCGTGGAGTCCCGTCTTCGATGCGAGCTCCACGCTGCTCACCTCGCCCGCGTCCGCCAGCGCGCGGTAGAGGCCGAGCCGGTCTCCGAGATAGATCATGCCGGAGACGACTGCACCCCCCAGCAGGCCAAAGACACGCTCGACTGTTTGCTCCAGCTTCTCTTGGTCTACGGGTCGGTCGGTCGCCACGAATCCTCCTGCCAGGGATGCAGGGGGCCATCTTACAGCGCTGCAGACGGGCTTCGAAAGGTCACCTCACGCGGGGAGTGCTCGTGCTCGCGGTATCGCGCAGCCTCTGCGCCGCGTGCCGGGCGGCCAACTCGTCTCGCTCCTTCTCCTTCGCGACGCCGGCCACCACGAGGACGGTAGTGCCCACAGCAAAGGCGACGACACCGGGGAACCCGCCAAAGATCCCGAGGGGGGAGAGGAGGACGACTCCGAGGATCTCACTCGCTTTCATTCCGCGGGCTTCCCGAGACCCTCCGTTGCGTGCATCGGCAGCGAACAGACCGAGTCTTAGTCTGCGCAGCCAGCCGGCAGCTCCCGTGCAGCTCAGTCGGCCATGGCGACGCGCCTGCCCCGCGCGATCACGCAGAGAGGCTGCTGCAGGGCGCTCAGATCGGTGAGCGGATCGCCCGCAACCACGAGAATATCCGCTTCCAGACCCGGGCGCAGCCGACCCGTGATCGCCTCGAGCCCAAGCGCTCGCGCGGACTCGGAGGTCGCACTGCGCAGTGCATCCACGTTCGAGAGCTTTGCCAGGGCCGCGAACACCGCGAGCGCCTCGGGCAGGCGATGGTGCTCCACGCGGGGGATGCCCGCGTCCGTCGACGCGATCAGCGCTACCCCCTCGCTGCGAAGACCCTGCAGAACCTCGGACATCCTGGTGCCGAAAGCAGCCGCCTTGCTCCCCGGCTCTAGGAAGCGCTTCCAGCCCGCATTCACCGTCGGAGAGACCCAGGCTCCCCGGGCGGCGATCCGCTTCACGACCTCCCGGTCGAACCCTCCGCCAAAGCCCGGTCCACCCACGAAGGAGCAGTGCTCGATCGTGCGCACCCCGCCCTCTGCGGCGCGCCGGATCCCTTCGGTCCCGTGGCAGTGCGCGGCCACCGCGCGGCCGTGCGAGGCGGCCTCCGCGACGGCAAGCGCGATCTCCTCGATCTCGAACTGGGGCTCGCTGGGGTGGGTCCCCTTGGTGATCACTCCGCCCGTCGCCATCACCTTGATCCAGTCAGCGTCGTGCTCCACCTGCCGGGCGACCACGCTTCGAATCTCTTCCTCGCCCGTCGCCTCGCCGCCCCAGAACCAGCAGTGACCCCGCGCGGAGGTCAGGGGTTGACCGGCGCAAAGGATGCGCGGCCCGGGAATCTCGCCGGCCGCTATCCGGTCGCGCAGCGCGAGCTCGCGCCAGGCCCCGCCGCCAAGGTCCCGGGCACACGTGATGCCCGCGCGAAGCATGGCGAGTGCGCGGGCCTCCATCGCGAGCTCACGTTCCTCCGCGCTGACCTTGTCCTGATCTTCTACGGCCTGAATCTGCGGATCGATGCAGAAGTGGACGTGTGCATCGGTGAGACCGGGCAGCGCCGTCGCGCCGTCGAAGGATACGACCTCCGCACCCGTCTCGAGCTCGTCGGATGTACCGATGGCGACAATCCGCTCGCCCTCAATCCGAATCGTTTGGTCGGCGCGGCTGCGCTGCGAGGACTCACCGTCCCAGACTCGGACGCCCGTGATCGCAAGCGTGTCCATGCGGCTATGCTATCAGGCGTGCCCGACGACGAGTCAGTAGGGAGAGCTGTCGAGCTCCTCGATGAGTCGTCGGTAGCAGGCCAGGCGCGAGGCGCGCAGGCGCCCCTCCTCGACCGCGGTCCGCACCGCGCACTCCGGCTCCGAGCCGTGGCGACAGTTCCGAAAGCGGCAGCCCGCGCGAGCCTCCGCAATGTCCGGGTAGACGTCGTCGAGCAGGGCGGTGTCGACCGGGCCGCTCGCGATCTCACTAACGCCGGGAGTGTCCACCACCACGCCGCCGCTCGAGAGCTGAATCCAGCTCGCGCTCGTGGTGGTGTGCCGACCGCCGCGGGTTTTGGCACTTACGTGTGCCGTCTCCAAGCGGAGCTTCGGCTCGAGCGCATTCAGAAGAGAGGACTTGCCGACGCCGCTGTTGCCCGCAAAGACGGTGATCCCGTCACGGAGCCGCTCGCCAAGGCTCGCGACCCCAGTGCCGAACAGGGCGGAGGTCCGATAGACCTCGAACACCTCCTCGTAGGCACCGAGCTCCTCCGGTAGCTGCTGGTCCTGGAGGAGATCGACCTTGTTCGCGACCAGGATTACGCCAAGCCCGCCCGCGTAGGCCGCGAGCGCGAAGCGGTCGATGGACTCCGAGTGGAACGTAGGGTCTGCTACGGCAGCGACGATCGCCAGACAATCGATGTTCGCGGCGATCACCTGGGGTCGGTGAGGAGTCCGCGACCGCTGGCGCGCCAGGATCGTCCGCCTAGGCTCCACGTCGATGACGATCTGTTGCTCCTGATCGAAGGAGACGCGATCGCCGACGGCCAGTGCTTGCTCGCGATGCGCGTGCCTTCCCACCAAACGCAGCGGCGTGACCCTGCCATCGTGGACGGCCTCGCAGCCGCCGCGAAACACGCTGATGACGGTCGCGACCGGTTTCATGCGCGCCGCGCGCTTTGCACCAGCGCGTCGAACAGCCTGCGCTGAAGCGGATCGTCGGCTACCTGCATCTCGGGGTGCCACTGGATCCCGACGACCCAGGGGCGAGCCTCACAGAGGAGTCCCTCGACGACTCCGTCGCTCGCCCATGCCACGGGCAAGAGGTCGCGCCCCAGTGTACGCACGCACTGGTGGTGCCACGAGCACACCGGGAACTCCGTCTGGCCGTAGATCTCCTCGAGGGCGCTGCCTGATTCCACGCGCACGGGGTGATGCGTTGGCTCCCGCGGCGGCAGCCGGTGCGCCACCTCGTCTCCGAACACGTCAGGAATGTGGAGCTCGAGGTCGCCCCCGAGTGCGATGTTCAGTACCTGCATTCCGCGGCAGATGCCAAGAAGCGGCAGACTCTCGCGAGCGAGGGCCCACTCCGCTGCGGCGAGCTCGAAGGCGTCGCGGACTCCGTTCACCATGTACACCGTATCATGTTGTTTACCGCCATACAGGGCCGGGTCGATGTCGCCTCCGCCGGAGATGACGAGTCCATCGAGCTGGCCGAGCACTTGCTCGAGCGGAGCGCTCGTCGGCGTGATCAGAAACGGAAGTCCCCCGGCGTCTGCGACGGCGTCGCTGTACGCCTGCGGCAGCGAGCAGACGGAGAGGCCGCCCGGTACGAGCACCTCTGGACCGTAAGTCGTGATCCCGATAACCGGCGGGCCGGCAGCCATGGGCTCAGGCGCGCTCCAGAAAGCGCTGACGCTCCCACGTGGTAACGGTCTCGTTGAACTTGCGCCGCTCCGTGCGCGCAAAGTGCAGGTAGTGGTCCACGACCTCCTTCCCGAAGGCCGTGCGCAGCAGCTCGCTCGATTCGGCCGCGCCGATCGCCTCCCCGAGTGAGCGAGGCAGCTGGGGCAACCCCTCTCCCGCGTACGCGTTGCCCTCAAAGGCATCCTCAGGCTCCAGCTCTCGTTCCAGTCCGTCCAGCCCCGCCGCAATGAGGGCTGCGAAGGCCAGATAGGGGTTCGCGTCGGCTCCCGGAATCCGACACTCGACGCGTAGCGAGCTCTGGCGACCGACTACCCGGAAGCCGGTCGTTCGGTTGTCGTACGACCAGGCAATGGCCGTCGGCGCGAAGGTTCCGGCGGCGAAGCGCTTGTAGGAGTTCACGTACGGCGCGAAGAACAGGGTGAGATCGCGTGCGTGCGCAAGGAGTCCTCCCAGCCAGTGCCGAAACAGCGCCGAGCCTCGCACCGACGTCGCGCCGAGCCGCTCATCGCCCGCGAAGACGTTGACGGAGGGTGCGGAGACGTCACACAGGCTGGTATGCACGTGCATGCTGTTTCCGGCGTGCTCCGAAGCCCACTTCGCCATGAACGTGAGCGCCAGCCCCTGGCTGTCTGCGATCTCCTTTGCGGCGTTCTTGTACAGAACGTGCCGGTCCGCCATCTCGAGCAGCTCACAGTAGCGGAGGTTGATCTCGTGCTGGCCCGGGCCCCACTCGCCCTTGCTGAACTCCACCGGCACTCCCGAGCTCTCCAGGTGACGTCGGATTGAGCCGACCAGAGGCTCGACGCGGGTGCCCTGCAGAATGTGGTAGTCCTCGATGTAGCCACCGAAGGTCTCGAGCCCGGCGTAACCGCGCTCGCGAGCCTCGGCGTAGGAGTGCTTGAAAACGAAGAACTCGAGCTCGGAGGCTCCAACGGGCAGGTAGCCCGCTATCCGCGCCCGCTCCATCTGTCGCCGCAGGATCGCTCGGGGTGCGACCGACACCGGAGTCGAGCCCTCCTCGTCGATCACGTCGCAGATCACGATCGCGCTCTTCTCCAACCAGCTCGCTCGGCGCAGCGTTCCCCAGTCTGGGACACAGAGGAAGTCGCCGTATCCCGTGTCCCACGAGGTGAGCCCGTAGCCTGGAACCGGGTCCATCTCCATGTCGCAGGCCAGCAAGTAGTCGCAGACGTGCATGCCGTGCTCTGCGGTCTCGTCGGCAAAGAATGGTCCTGTGATCCGCTTGCCGACGAGGCGCCCATACATGTCGGGAAAGACTGTCACGACCGTCTCGATCCCACCGGTGCGAATCAGCTCCAAGAGCTCCTCGAGCGAGAGTCGTCCGGACTTTGAAGCCGGCTCCGTGGCCATGGCGTCTCCTTGTTTCGGTCCTATATCATGGCCGCAAATGATCACACCTACCACAGGCCCCGCTTCTCGCACGTACTTCTCGCAGCGGCTGCGCCTGCACTACGTCGATTGGGGGAACGAAGGAGCTCCTGCCTTGCTGCTCATCCACGGCGGCCGCGACCATTGCCGCAACTGGGATTGGGTAGCGCAGGACTTGCGCCGCGACTACCACATCATCGCTCCCGATCTGCGTGGCCACGGGGACTCCCAGTGGATGCTCGGTGGCAACTACTCGATGGTCGACTACGTCGCCGACATTGCACAGCTCGTGCACCAGAAGCATGAGACCCCGATCACGATCATCGGCCACTCGCTCGGCGGCTCGATCACCCTTCAGTACGCGGGCGTCTATCCGGAGAACGTGCTGAAGATCGTGTCGATCGAGGGACTCGGACCCTCCCCCGCACAGATCTCCCAGCGCGGAGAGCTAGGACCAGGCGAACGCATGGAGCAGTGGATCAAGGCGCTACGCGAGTTCGCCGGACGGACGCCGCGGTGCTACGCCTCGATCGAGCAGGCGGTGAGACGCATGCAACAGGCCAACCCGCACCTGTCTCCCGAGCAGGCGACGCACCTGACGGTGCACGGGGTCAACCAGAACGAGGACGGCACCTACAGCTGGAAGTTCGACAACTACGTGCGCGGATTCTCCCCCTACAACTTCAACTCGGAGGAGGCCGCCGAGCTCTGGTCGCGGATCACCTGCCCGACCCTGCTGGTCAGGGGAATGGAGAGCTGGGCGGAGGATCCCGAGAAGGACGGACGGGCGGCGGCCTTCCAGAACGCGCGCACGGTCGACATCGAAAACGCCGGCCACTGGGTACACCACGACCAGCTCGACGTCTTCCTCGAGATCGTCGTGGACTTCCTGGCGTAGGGAGATCGGACCGCGTGCTCACGGTCTGTCGGGCAGATACCGTTCCGTCAGAAGGTCTTGGCGCGTCTCGAGAGACACCTCCAAACCGCGGACGAAGACGTGCACTGCCCAGCTCGTGAGCTCGAGCGGATCCCCGTTCCAGACGACCAGATTGGCCAGCGCACCGGGGCGGATCGATCCGGAGTCGATGACCTTGAAGATCCGCGCCGGAGCGCTCGTGATCGCTGCGAGCGCCGCCTCGTAGGGGTAACCCTCCGCCACCGCGTTCCCCGCGACGTGGCGCAGCCGGGAGGCGTAGTGGGGTCCCCTGCTGTACGTGAAGGCGACCGTGACACCAGCCTGGTGCAAGCGGAGCGCGTTGTCATCGCGGCCGCGCAGCGAATCAAAACCATACGGGAGGTTCAAGCTGGGGTCGAGGAGCACCGGCACCTCCGCCGCCGCGATCTCGGCAGCGACGGCCCAGCCCTCACGAGCTCCCGCGAGCACACCGGACAGCTCGTACTCGCGGATGATCTCGAGTGTGGTCTTGATGTCGGTCGCGCGGTCGACCTGGAACACGACGGGAAGCTCTCCTGCCAGAGCGCGCGACACCACCTCGAGATCTCCCGCCGAGACGGACAGAGCTCGCAAGCGAGCGGATATGTAGGGCCCGCGGTTGTCGCGGTACAGGTCTGCATCCTGCAGGACCTCCCGCAGGCGCAGGAACTTCTCCGCGCGCGAGCCCCGATGGGACTCGGCCCGGAGCGAGACGTGCAGGGCGAGCGCCTGCCTACGGATCGGCGCTTCCTCGACGGGATCCACCCAGATAGAGAGGCCAGACACGAGGCCGCCCGCGGGCACGATGACAGACGACGTGATGCCCCCGAGACGCGCCGGTCCAATCGTGAGCGAGGCGGGATTGTAGGTGTCCGCGACCCGGAGCGCCGCGCGCACGGGATCTCCATCGGTCAGGGTCGCCTCGACGCTCGAGGGAACGAGCGACACGTCGACGACTCCCAGCCGCGACTCCACATTGATCAGGCCCGGGGTCACAAACCCACCCTGCGCATCGATTACGGTCGCGCCCGTCGGCACGGGGACGTCGGGGCCCACGGCCAGCACGCGGTTCGACTCGATGACGACGACTCCCTGCTCGATGGCGGGCCCCTCACCCGTATAGACGGTCCCACCCACGATCGCGACGGCGGCCAGGACGGCGATCACGGCTCTGCCCTTATGCCAAGCTCGAAGTCGGAGCGCGGGGACTCGCTCGCCGTGGCCCGGTCGTAGCGGCGCACCCCCCCGATGAACACGAGCTCGGCGCGGCTGTAGATGCTGAAAGGGTCGCCCGACCACATCACCAGGTCCGCGTCCTTCCCCGCTTCGAGGGTTCCCACGCGGTCCGCGATGCCAAGCACCCAGGCCGGGTTCGCCGTGATCCAGCGGATGGCGCGGTCGCGATCGACGTCGAGACCAGCCCGTTGCCCGGCAGCCCACGCCTTGGCCGCCTCCTGGTTCAGGTGCTGGATGTCTCGGAGCGAATCCGAGTGCAGGGAGACACGGGCACCCGTTGCATCGAGTATGGCGGCCCCTGCCGGTACAGCGTCGAGCTGCTCGAGCTTCCCTCCCCACCAATCCGCCCACACGACAGCCGCGACGTCTGCACGCTCGAGCTCTTCGCCGATCTTGTAGGCCTCCACTGCATGGTGGAAGGCTCGCGGGGCGATGTCGAAGTCTGCAAAGAGCTCCAGCCGGAGCAGCATCTCGTCGGCCCGATAGCAGTGGTTCTGGATGAGGATCTCGCCCGTCAACACCCGCGCGAGCGCGTCCTTGCCGTAGTCCAGCCCCTCCTCGGATTTGGGCTGATAAGCGCGCGCCTTCTCCAGCTCCTGGCGGAGCATCGCCACCTCCGCCATACGCGTCGCGGGCGCCTGCTTGCGCGAGCCGTAGATGCGCTTCGGATTCTCGCCACACGCCATCTTCATGGTCACGGGCGCGCCGGAGAACGTCATGTCGTTGACCGAGAGACCCGGGACCAGACGCAGCGTCACCCCCTGCCCTCCCACCAGGTTCGCGGATCCGGGCAACACGTGAATGGTGGTCACACCTCCGGCGAGGGCTCGCTCGATCGTCGGATCCTGAGGCCAGAAGGAATCCGCTGCGCGCACCTCGGGCTTGAACGGCCCCGTACTCTCATTGCCATCCCGGAGCGCGGCCACGTGCGGAACGGGGTACACACCGATGTGGGAGTGGGGATCGATCAGACCCGGCGTGATCCAGCGCCCTGAAGCGTCGATGATCTCGACGTCCTCGGCGACCTCTAGGTTCGGACCGACAGCGGCGATCTTGTCGCCGCGAATCAACACGTCTGCGCGGGGGAGAGTAGGGCCAGCCGCGGTCATGACCGAGCCCCCGCGCAGCAACAGCATCGATCCAGTGACTTCGGAGGTCTCTGGTTTGGCGGCGGGTGCCTCAGCGGGTCTATTTGGGGACCGCGTTGGGCCGAGCGCCTGACAGGCTACGAGCCAGCCAGCAAGCATCAGCCCCACGAACCTTCCCCACAGCATGGGCCGATTGTACCGGCCCACCTACATCGAGCACCCCCTAGCAGGCAGAAGAAGCGTGCTAGCTCTTGATGTCGAGAACGCTTCCCAGGGTGTCGAGGGCGGTGTCGAGGGCTCGGGCGGAGGCCTCGACCTGGAGCGAGGCGAGCGTCTGCTCCGCGAGCTGCTCGGCGATGGAGACGTCTTCGGGCTGGCTGGCGCGCCGCTGGGTCGCGCGGGTGCCGCCTTCAGCGACCTCCTCCTGCTCGGTGCGGACGGGGTGGAAGTCCTTCGTGAGCAGGTTCGCGAGATTGTGGCTCGCGCCCCTCAGCCGCGTCTCGCCGGCCTTGATTCCCGACAGTGCGATGGAGGTGGCATCCGCCTTCACGTGTCCTCTCCCGTCTCCGCTGATCTCATCGGGACGCAGGTGTAGCGACTTGAGCGGCGCCCGCCGTTCATGTGATACGCCGGCAGCAGACGTGCATCACGGGCGCAGCCTGTGCAGCTCCTGCGCAAGAAGGGGCAGCGTTTCTGCAGCTCTCCCAGAAAAGACGCTAAAGGACCTTGCTGACGCCGACGATGTAGAGGCTGTAGGCCCCGCAATCCGTTCACGGATGTGGGACCCGAGAAGTAGCAATGGAAATAGGCAACCTTCAGAACGGCACGGCGGTAGAGAGCACGGCTCAAGCGCCGGCCTCGAGCCCGGAGCGCGTTCCTCGCCCCGAGGAGCGCCAGGGTGACGCGGAGGTCACCATCTCCCAGGAAGGGCGAGAACGAAACGAGCAGGCGAAGGCGGCGGCCGCTCGAAATGAGGAGCTCCGCGAGAGAGCCCACGAGACCCTGCGGAGCAACGAGCAGGCGGCGGCGGAGAAGGAAGCTGTGCAGCCTGGAGTGATCGCGGTGCGCCTGGGCATGGGACCGACCCAGCTCGAACAGAGGCATGAGAGCTCGGAGCCCGAGGAGGTCGTCCGCCAGGGTCTGCGCGAACGCGCGCTGATTCCCCAGGTGCAAGGGCTGTTCGAGGAGCACGATGACGAGACCGAGACGGTCACCCTACCCGCCCAGGCCAACCAGAACGAGCGCACAAAGGCCCTTGGTGAGGACCGTTTCCAGCAGGTCGGACTGGCGAGCCAGGAGCGCGAGTTCGCTCCGACCCCCGCCAGCGCTGACGCATTCGCGTCCCGGGACGCGGGAACTCGTGACAGGGCCGTCGCTGAGGCGCTGCAGCGCGTGGAGACTCGAAGTACTGAGCGCTCCGACGAGCCGGAGGATCTGGATCGGGCGACCGCGGTGGCGCCTCAGGTCGGGCCGGCTCCCGGCAACGAGGACGCCCGACGCGCGGAGATCCTCGGCTCGAACCGCCGAGACGATTCCGAAGAAGACGAGGAGAGGGCCCGCGAAGTCGTCACTCTTGGCGGCTCGGTGGAGGCTGACGCCGCCGATCAGCTCGTCACCCGCTTCCTGAACGGTAGAGATCGCGAGGAGGCCGGACCGACGCCGCAGGCGCGCGAGGAGCTCGGCGAGCGCGCCGGCGACACCGCGGAGCTCCCGCCCGAAGAGTAGCCCTCAGGCGGCCGGCAGCGTGAAGAAGAACGTGGAGCCCTGGCCCGGCTGCGACTCGACCCAGATCCGGCCCCCATGGCGCGAGACGATCTGGCGACAGATGGCGAGCCCCATCCCTGTGCCCTCCGGCGCCTCGGGATGCACGCGCTGGAAGGCCCCGAAGATACTGGTGTGATGGGCAGCCTCGATCCCGATGCCGTCATCGCGCACCCAGAGCTGCACCTCCTTGCCAGTGCGAACCCCACTCACCACGATCACGGCCGGCTCGCCACCTGCGAAGTTCAGCGCGTTCCCCGTCAGGTTCTGAAACACGCGACCCAGCTGGATCGGATCGGCCATCACGCGCGGCAGGGGCTCCGCCTCGATCACCGCGTGGCTCTCCTCGATTCGCTCGCGCAGGTTCGATAGCGCCCAGTCCAGGGAGTCGGCCGGATCGCAGACGGCCAGCATCAGCTCGCCCTTGCCGGCACCGGCGTAGTCGGCGATGTCGCGGACCAGCACGCCCAGTCGACGGACCTGCCCGAGTGAGGACTTCACGAGCAGCTCCGACTCGGCCTTTCCCGCGCCCTCGAGGCGGCGGAGCATCGATTCGAGATTGCGCAGCGGCTCGCGGAGATCGTGCGCCGCGTTCTGAGCCAGCTCCTCGAGATCGCGCTTCGCCTCCGAGAGGCGCCGCGTCTCCTGCATCAGCTCGTCGTTCCCCTGTCTCAGGTCGGTGATGTCATAAGAGGATCCGACGTAGCCCGAGAACTGCTTGCGCCCATCGAAGCAGGGGATGCCGTGATGACGCACCCACCGGTACGCACCGCTCGCGCTTCGCATACGTAGATCGAGGCTGAACTCGTCGCGCTTCTCGAGGCGGTTCTCGTAATTCTCCTTCCAGGTCGGCAGGTCGTCGGGATGGATGCCGTCGAACCAGCCGCGCCCGAGCTCCTTCTCTTCGGGGCGGCCGGTGAAGTGCGACCAGCGGCGGGTGAAGTTCGCGAACTCCCCCGCCGCGTCGGTCTTCCAGAGCATGGCCGGCGCGAAGTCCGCGCTGCGGGCGGCCTGCGTCGGCGCCAGCGGTCCGACCAGGTCGGCGAGAGCGCCGCGAAGGGCTGCCTCGCTCAGCTCCCCCAGCTCCAGGACCTGACAGCCGCCCAGGGTGCGCGCGCGGTAGACCAGGGCCTCGTCTGGAGCACCGGCCAGCATGAGAAAGGGTGTCCGAACCCCGCGAGCGCGCAGCTCGCGCACTACGTCCAATGCAGCGTCGTCCGCCGAGGTCAGCCCGCAGATGGCCGCATCCCAGTCGTCTCGAGCCAGCTTCAGGCGGAGCTCGCTCGCAGAGGCAGCAAATTCGATGGAGACGTGCCCGGCGATCCGCCACGCCTCGAGCAGCGAGCGCAGGGCGGGGATGTTCGCGCTTCGACCCGGAGAGACGAGCAACCGCGCCTGCCGGGGCGCAGCCGCGCCCCGATCGCTAATCGGTTCACCCTCCACGCCGCAGAGGGTAATGCATCGCCGATCTGATGGCTCTCCTCCGCCGCATCCTCGCGGCACTCCGGAACGCACCGCGCGCTATGATCTGGCACGCAGACTGCAGAGGGAGAGGCTTCATTGTACGGGGAGATCAAGGTCATCGCTGGCTCCGCGCACCCCGAGCTGGCCCGCGAAATCTGCAAGCACCTCGGTGTCGAGCCTTCGAAGACCCGGACCGTGCGCTTCTCGAACGAGAACATGATGGTGCAGATCGAGGAGAACGTTCGCGAGGCGGACGTCTTCCTGGTGCAGCCCTCTTGCGCGCCGGTCTCGGACGGGATCGTGGAGCTGCTGCTCACGATCGACGCGCTCAAGCACGCATCGGCGTCGCGGATTACGGCCGTCGTCCCGTACTTCCCCTACGCCCGCTCCGACAAGAAGGACCGCCCGCGCATCTCGATCGCGGCCCGTCTGATGGCGGACCTGCTGCAGACCTCCGGGGCCAACCGCGTGCTGACCCTGAACCTGCACTCCCCGCAGGTTCAGGGCTTCTTCCGGATTCCCGTGGACCAGCTGCTCGGCGAGCCCATCCTGTGCGACTACCTGTCCTCCAGTCGGGACCTGTCGAACACCGTCGTGGTGGCTGGCGACGTCGGCGAGTCCAAGGACGTGGGTCGCTACGCGAACCGACTGAAGCTGCCACTGGCGATCGTGGACAAGCGGCGCGACGGGGACGATGAGGTTCCCCGCGCGACGCATCTGATCGGTGACGTGGAGGGAAAGCGCGCCTTGATCGTGGACGACGAGGTCGCGAGCGGAGGAACCCTGGTCGAGGCCGCGCGCTTCGTCCTCGAGCGAGGGGCCGTCGAGGTCCAGGCGGCCGCAGTGCATGCGATCCTGTCCGGGTCCGCCATCGAACGGATCAGCACATCTCCGCTCAATTCGCTCGTGGTGACGGACACCGTGCCCGTCACGCCCGACAAGCGCATCGACAAGATCAGCGTCCTATCGGTCGCCGAGCTGTTCGCCAAGGCGGTGCGGGCGATCCACGACGGCCAGAGCGTCTCCCACCTGTTTCGCTGACGCCCCCCTGCGAGTAGAATCGGCTGACACTCTCGTCCAGGCCCACGCGACATGAGCGGGTACGAAGAGGAAGAAGAGCCCGAACCGACCGGCACCATCATCGAGATTCACGAGGATGGAGACGGCATCACGCTCGATGACGGCTCGGTTTGGGACGTACCGAATCCGGGCGACGCCACAAAGGTCGAGCTGTGGCAAGCGGGGCAGCGGGTCTTGATCGTGGAGCGCGAGGACGACACGGAGGACGTCTCCGACCACATTCACGTGGAGTACAGGGGCGGCGAGGTGATGATCACAAACCTCGACACGCAGGAGCTGGAGACCGTCCGGGTCGTCCCGCGCGTCTAGCCGTTCGGGGCCAGCGCCTCGAGCAGGGCCCAGTCGAGCTCGCCGGTGGCACCACCCGCTTTGAGCGGCTGGACACAGACGTGCGTGGCGCCGGCGTCGCGGTGTTCCTGGATGCGCCGCGCGATCGCCTTCTCGTCGCCCCAGCCGAGCAAGGCATCGATCAGCTTGTCGCTGCCGCCGTTTTCGATCTCCGCCTCGGTGAACCCGAGGCGCTTCCAGTTGTTGCGGTAGTTCGGCAGTGCCGCGTACATGCCGAGCGCCTTCCTGCCCGCCTCGCGCGCCCGGGATGGGTCCGTCTCCAGGCAGACCTTCTGCTCCACGCAGAGGAGCTTGTCCGGACCCATGATCTCCCGAGCGGTCCGCGTGTGCTCGGGGGTCGTCCAGTACGGGTGAGCCCCGTCCGCCTTCTCGGCGGAGAGGGCGAGCATCCTCGGTCCCAGCGCCGCAAGGACGGTCTTTGGCTTCTCCTTCGGCTCCGGTCCCCGGTAGGGAGCCGCCACCATGTCCTCCAGGTACTGGCGCATCGTGGCAACGGGCTTGCCGTAGCGGAGACCGCGCGCACCCTCGACGAGCGGCGCGTGCGAGACGCCGATGCCAAGCAGAAAGCGGCCCCCGGACTGTTCGGCAAGCGTCTTCTGCGCCTGAACCATCATGCCGGAGTGGCGGTGGTAGATGTTCGCGATCCCCGTCGCGAGGTGAAGTCGCTCCGTCTGGCTCAAGAGGTAGGCCGCGTGCGCGAAGGGATCCCGGCCCATGGTCTCCGGCAGCCACAAGTGTGAGTAGCCCAAGCTCTCCAGCCGGCCGGCGAACTCCGCTGCTTCTAGCGACGACATGCCCTCGGTAAAGAACCAGACTCCCAGTGAACCTGCCTGCATCGACGCCTTCTCCTGCGCGAGCTACGTACCCGCCTCGCGGAGCATACACGAGTCGCGCACTCCCGATCAGGAGGCCTGAGCAGGTTCCCCTGTCTCAGCGTGCTCGCGCACGCCTGGCGCGCTCAGTCGAGCTCGAGCTCGCGCTCGAGGCCGCGGAGCACCTGGTCGAGCCGCTCCACCAGGTCGTCGACGCCGGCGTTGTCGATCACCAGCGGGGGAGCAACGGAGATGCTGGCGCCGGCCCGCGCGAGCAGGCCGTGCTCCTGCATGAGCCGCGGCATGCGGTGCGCGAGGTCGTCCGCCTCGGTGAAGTCAAGGCCCGCCTCCGGGTCGCGCTTCAGGTCGAGCACGTGCATGAGCCCGATCCCGCGCGTGTCGAAGACGATACGGTGGCGTGACTGCAGCTTCCCGAGCTGTTCGCCGAGATAGGCTCCCGTCTTCTCCGCGTTCTCGACGAGACGCTCGCGCTCGATGATGCCGATGTTCGCGAGCGCAACCGCGCAGGAAACCGGATGGGCGCCGAAGGTGGATCCGCCGATGAAAGCCTCCTTGGGCCCCCCGACGAAGGCATCCGCCAGCTTGTCCGACGCCATCACCGCGGCGATGGGTGCGTAGCCGGACGAGAGCCCCTTGGCCACCGTCATCAAGTCGGGCTCGATCCCGAAGTGCTGGATCCCGAACCACTTGCCTGTGCGGCCAAAGCCGTTGATCACCTCGTCCGCGATCAGCACGATGTCGTGCTCGTCACAGATGGCTCGCAACCTCTGCCAGTACTCCGGCGACGGCACATGGTTCCCGCTCGACACCGAGATGGGTTCCGCGATCAGGGCCGCGATGGTGTCGGCGCGGTGAAATTTCACCATCTCATCTACGAAGTCCGCCCAGAAGGTGTCGTCGAGTCCTGTCTCGGTATTCGCGAGCTTGCCCACGCCTGTCGGGCTCGGAACGCTGATGGTGCCGGGCAGCAGCGGCTCGAAGGGCGACCGGTTGATCCAGCTCGAGCCGTTGATCGCGAGCGCTCCCTGCGTCGTGCCATGGTACGAGCCGATTCGCGAGATCACCTTGTAGCGTCCACGCTGCCCGCGGTTGTAGTGGTACTGCTTTGCCAGGCGAACCGCTGTCTCCACCGCCTCAGACCCGGTGTTCACGAGGTAGAAGCGGTTGATGTTCGCCGGCGCGAGCTCCGCGAGCTTCGACGAGAGGTCGACGGCCGGACCGGTCGCATACGCGAATGGATTGGCGTACGCCAGCTTCTGCATCTGGCGAGCCGCGACGTCGGCCAGCTCTTGGCGGCCGTGCCCTACGGCCACCACCCAGAGCCCCGACATGGCGTCGATGTAGCGGCGCCCCTGGATGTCGGTCAGGTAGATACCATCGCCCTGGTCGATCACCACGAACCCGTCTTCCACCGCGAGCTCGTTGTACTGCTGAGTGTGAATCCACAGGTGCTTCAGGCCGCGCTTGATCGTGTCGTCGATCCGGCTCGCATCCGCTCGCTTCTCTGCCGTCATGCTGTCACCACCCTTCTTGCCGCTGCCTCGTATTGGACCACACGCTCTCTGACCTGGCTACCCGGCCGCCGGCGACTTCCTCGAGTTCCACCACCTGGATCCCTGGGCCAGGACGAAGCGACACTCCGCAGACCAAATCGAACTACGGTGTCGAGGGCACAACCACTACGCGGCGGTCGGTACAGGACTTTGGCGCAGCCTACATGGCGCGCTTCAAGACGCGAGACAACTGGTCCCGGGACCAGCTGGACATGAAGCAACCGGAATGACCTGGGGTTGCACTAGCGGCTCCCCGCGCATGATACCGTGTGGTCAGGAGGTGCGCTGTGCACATCGGGCTATCGATCTTCCCTACCAACTATTCGATCCATCCTGTCAGGCTGGCGCGAGAGGTCGAGGCGCGCGGGTTCGAGTCGCTCTTCTTCGTCGAGCACACGCACATTCCGGCTTCGCGGCGCACGCCGTACCCGATGGGAGGGGAGTTGCCCAGCATCTACTGGGAAGCCTACGAGCCATTCACGGCACTCGCTCAGGCCGCGGCCGTGACCGAGCGGCTACGGGTGGGCACAGGGATCTGCCTGGTCCCAGAGCACCATCCCATCACCCTGGCCAAGCGCGTGGCCACGCTCGACGTGCTCTCCGGAGGACGCTTCTTGTTCGGGATCGGGGCGGGCTGGAACGCCGAAGAGCTGAAGAACCACGGCGTCGCGTTCGAGCAGCGCTGGAAAGTGACACGGGAGTGCGTGCTGGCAATGAAGGAATGCTGGACCGTGAAGGACGCCGAGTACCACGGAGAGTTCATTGACTTCGAGCCAGCCTGGGTCGAGCCCAAGCCCGTGCAGAAGCCGAATCCCCCGATCCTGATCGGCGCGAGCTCGAGGTGGGCCATCGAGCGCGTCGTCGAGTACGCAGACGGCTGGCTTCCCATCATGGGTACCTGTGACCTGGAAGAGCGGCTCGGACAGATGGACCGTCTCTGCGAGGAAAAGGGCCGCGATCGCAGCTCCATCTCGGTGTCGCTCTTCGGAGCCGTCTCGAGCCGAGCGGAGCTGTCGCAGTTCGAGAAGCTCGGCGTGGAGCGCCTCATCGTCGGCTTACCCACCGAGTCCGAGGATGCCATCCTCAAGCTGCTCGACACGCACGCGCAGCTGATCGGAGCCTGACTTACTCCGCAGTGAGGGTGACGGTGATGCTGTCCCGGTGAAGCCCGCCGAGGCTCTGGGAAAGCGATCCGATCGTCACCTCGATTTCGTACACGTCGCCCTCTGGCCCCGTCATGTCAGTGGTGGACGAGGCCATGGGGATCGGCGCCCCGCTCGTGAGATCCACGGGGACACCGTCGACCTTGAGCATGTACGGGACCGAGCTCGGCAACGAAGCGTGTGCCATCACCGCCCGGTTCTGAGACTGCAGGCTCACGTCAAAGCTCGTGTTGCCACGCGCGCGCAGGTCGAACCTGAGGCTTTCCCCGCTGAAGAACGTACCAAAGTCCAGCTCCTGCGAGACGTCAGCTGCGTTGAAAGGCGCACCCGTATCCACGAGCGACACCTCGACCATCTTGGCTGCTCTAGCTCGATGGTGCTTTGTGGCGCTGTGCCGCTGGACGTAGACACCCCCGACCTCCTCGTAAAGACGGAAGGCGAGTCGGTCCTGGTACCGACTGTTCGAGCCTGGAGCGACTTGCAGCGCCGGGATGGCCCAGTAGTAAGTGTGCCTTTGCTCCTCCTGCTGCGCACCCGCCGTGCTGAACTCGCCCGTGATCACCGCGCCGCCTAACTTCATGTCCAACAGGATGTTCGCGAGCGAAGCGGAGTCGTGCACGTTGTAGTCGAGCTTTCCCCCATGTCGCGACAGCTGGCGGGGATCGAAGACGCCCGAGCCACCTTCCGAGATTCCGATCGCGTACCGGCAGCTGCCACCTCCTGTCTTCCGCACACGGATCTCCACGGCTTGCACGTACTGGGCAGCGTCGAAGCAATCGTAGCTGCTCCCCCCTCCCCGCCAGTCGACGGGATCCATGTCCCTGAGATGGATCTGACCGCAGCCCGCCTGCGCGCTGTGCGGCAGCGCGGTCACCAGCGTCGCGCATATTGTGAGCCCTAGTCCTGCGGCCAGCCTTCGCGCCTGCTTGATCATCGTCGAACTCTCCTCTCGCTCAGGGACCTGGAAGTTCGAGCTCACCCACGTCGTACAGACCGGCGGTGCCATCGGGAATCTCGAACTCGACCGATCGTCCCGGAGCAAAGTGCATGCTGAGCTCGTAGCGGCCAGGACGCAGCCCCCCGCGGCTGAACTTGCCGTTGCGGTTCGTGAAGAGCACGAGCTCCGGACGAGCCTCTCCGAGCGCCCTCACCAAGCCAGCCTGGAGACGCACCGGTACCCCGTCGACCATCAACCTGCCGCGCACGACGGCCGTCGCGTCTCTGCCGACCCTGATCAAGAGACCGCTCTTGTACGTCGGTCGAGTGGCAAAGAATTCTTCTCCGAGGCTAAAGCCGGGAGGCAGATCCGGGGCATCGATGGAGACCGCGCGGACCTGATAGGGAACCAGGTTCGGAATGACAGCCGGGCCGAGGTGGTCGATCTGAACGCCTCCACCGCCGGATCGATCCACTCCGATCGTCTTGCCTGCGAGACTCTTGTGCGGGACCACCAGTGCAAAGCTCTGGGAGATGGGGCGCGAGATCGCGAACGCTCCACCTGCAAAGGCTAGCGCGCTGGACACTCGCACCTGTGTCCTGTGCTCGTCGAGCCCTCTCGCTGTTCTTGCGGAGGTCGAGCGCTGGAAGAGCTCTGCCTCAAAGCGCGCCCCGACGTGTTGCAGCGAGCCACCGAGCTCATACTGATCAGGCCTGCGAGTCACACCCAGACTGGTCGCGGTTCCACCGACGGTTTGACTGGGCGTGCGCTGCCACTCGAGCTGTGTCGCGTGGTCCGTCGTGTCGTGGTCCAGACGCACGGAGTGGTTGCGCTCGCGACTCTTCCAGGTGACCGTCACGAACGCGCTCTGGTCAGGCCGCTTGCCGGAGGCCAGGGTGCGATCCAGGCTGAGCTCCACCTCCCAGTCCCGAAAGAGCCTTCGGCGCAGCGACATAGACACCGTGCTGCTGTCGGGCGTGTCGCCCCTCCCGAGCGCGTATACGCTGGCAACGCTACCCCGGACCCCTGTCGACCAGAACTCCTGGCTCACCGAAGCAGAGAACTCGTACGCGGTCGGGTTGTCGGGAACCGCGCCGCCCACGCCGGTAAACCTTCGCCCCCTCGAGAGCATCGACACGATCCAGCGTCGGCGGGTCCGGTTCCGGGTGGTTGCATCGTAGTACTCGTATTGCAGGCGTCCCGCGTGGCTCGTTCCGGCAGTGTCGTCGTCACTCACGGCCGCGTCCACGCGCAGCGATCCCCAAGGGCTCGCGACGACGGCTTCGAGTCCGAACAGGTGCCGCTGCTCATCCCCCTGCAGGCTCGCCCCCAGGGTCAGCCCCTGACTCAGGCCGTAGCGATGAAACAGCGAGTAACCAAAATTGTCCCGGTCGTAGCGAATCACGTCACTCTCGACGGTGGGTACACCCACGCTGAGCGAGAACTCGCTCGTTCCCACGGCGAGCAGCCTGGGCTCGAACGAGAGACCGAAGTGCAGCTCGCGCTCGCGTCCCAGGCTGTCGCGCAGCCGAATCGTGACGTCGTTGATCCCCGTCCCCAGGCGGAAGTCGCGCAGGTTGTAGCGGCCCGGCGTGAGCTGCATGCTTCGAACCAGCCGCCCGTTCACGATCACCTCGACCCTCGAGGGAAGGTCCAGCGTGAGCTCCTGGGAGCCGGCCGGCTCCACCACGCGATAGGGCTGCAGGTCGAAGTTCGTTGCAACGGTCAGCCCACCCAGCGCCTGACGGCGCTGAAAGCCGGCAGTCTCGTAGGCGAGGTCGCCCAGCTGGACGCGGATCTGGCGCTCGGGCAGGTCCCGAACCAGGCGCAGCTCCCGGCGCTTCCAGGGGTGGCGCGCATCCTCCTCGGCAGAGACCGCCCCCTCCAGTACCCAGCCGCGCACGTTCGCCGCGCCGTCGAGCTCGAAACGCAGCGGCTGAAGCCCTCTCTTCAGTGCAGACGAGGTGGTGCCAATCCAGTCGAACGACCCGCGCAGGTTGACAAAGGCGCTGTACGCCTGGGGCTCGACCTCCGTTGCCGCGAAGACCGACGGCTGGGCTCCGCGCAGCCGGATAACGCGCAGCCGGCTCGATTCGGGCGGAATCGTGATGGCAACGCTGAGTTTGCTACCGTCGAACTCGGCCACGAGCCCGGCTTCCTCGAGAGCGGCCAGCGGCACGTAGCCATCCGCGTCTACGTCGCCTGCGATTCTGGCACGAAGATCGGGGCGCAGCGTGTTCTCGAGCAGCGTCAGGAGGGCTCCGCTCTTCAGCCGAACCGTCTCTAGATGGCTGGTAATGCGAGCGGGGACTGAGCGTCTGAGCCTGCCATCGATGATCACGGGGAGCTCGACGGCCAGCTCTTCGACCGTCCGAGAGTGTCCGAATACCCGCTCGAAGACCTCGGACTGGGGCTCAGGCTCGTTCGCGGACGCTTGCCCCGCCGCCAGGGCTAGCAAGCCCAGCAGGAGTACCAGCTGGACTCTGGCCTCAGAGAGCTGCCTCGAAGCGAGGCCGACGGAAGGACGCCTGGGGAGGAAGACTGCCACGGCTTTGCCACGGCACCACTATCTTGCGACAGCTCCGTCGAACTGAAAGGTCGCCTCGACGGGGCCAAAGGGCAGCTCCCGGGGCCAGGGCAGGAGAAAACGCCTCTTGTGCCCGGCCAGAACATTCTCGCCGTTCATACCACCGAGCCGCTCGGCGCCAAGGGCGAGAGCCACGGCGGCATCCCCGTTCGCCTCTCCCTCGAGCGAGAGGCTGAGCTTACGCAGGATTGCGTGGGCATGCCCGCGGTTGTGGAGCGTGACCGATAGCTGTTGTTCGCCGCCCGCCTGCTCGGCGACGGCGCCCTGCAGCACGACATCGGCTCGGGCCCCTGCGGGCCGCACGTAGATCGACCCCACGTAGCGCACGAGAATCCGGACGGAGCCGCCGGACCCCTCCGAGGGCTCGAGATCCACGGGCAACTGCTCCGCAATGATTCGGTACGCCAGCTCCTGCTCGGGCTCCGGATTCCCGATCCACTGCACGCGGACGATCTGGCTCTGCTCCGGGTCTAGCACGATCTGTGTGGGAAAGACGACGAAGTCGTCCTCTGCTTCGGTGAGCTCGTCGCTGCCATCGAGATTCATGAGCCGGCGAAAGACGCTTACTTCGACGGCGATCTGCGCATCGGAGTTGTTCTCGACTCTGAAAGTCTGGTTCGCGCCGGGACCGGAGGGGTCGAAGTCCGCCGTGAACGGGATGAAGCGAAATGCTGCTGCGGGGAGCGGCGCCAGGCACAGGAGAAAACCAAGACAGAGGGAGAAGAGTCCTGCTCTCATGGTCCTCTGTTTCGGCCCCCCTCGGGCCACACTGAAGACCCGGCCGGCTGTGGTCAGGGCCGGCCGGGTCTAGGCTCAGGGTCGGTTCGAGCCTGAGCTGAGTGTTCCTACTTCGCGGCGATCGTGAAGGTGATCGTGTCTGTGTAGGTGTCGGCTTCAATGAAGCCGGGGTTCGCGTACGAGATGTCGACGAAGCTCGATACCCCGCCCGAGCCTGTGGGTGCGCTGGCATCGGTCACCGTGATCGCGCCACCGGTGGTCAGATCCACCAGCGCACCGCCATAGGTGAACGTGTAAGGCACACTGTCGGTGCTCGTCGGGCCCAACGGCTCGAGCACACTGCTGTTTGCAGATTGCGCGGTGACGGTGTAGCCGTCGGCGTCGTTGCAGGTCTCGTTGACCGAGCCGACGTTCAGACCACTCTGGGCACTGGTTAGTGGCAGATTGTCTGCCACGCCCGCCACCGGTGTGACTGTGACGTCACAGGCGGCAACCACCGAGCCCGAGAGATCGAGATCTCCCGTACTGGCGGCAAAAGCTGGGGTTGATACTCCGAGCAGCAGGAAAGCCATAAGCAGACCACTGAACCCGACCCTGGACCTATACGATGACGATGACCAACATTTCATGTCTCCTGGTATCGGTGGCGCCATCTGTGAACTTTAGGGACAGCACCCCGAGCAGCCAGGCGTGATGTTCGCCTCCGCCAGAACTCGCAATCAGCTTGTGGCTCTACCTGCTGCTGTTTCCTCCTACTTGGCCGCGACCGTGAAGACGAGAGTGTCCACGTAGGTACCGCCGCTCTGGCTGGTGGCGGCGGCATACGAGACCGTAACTGTCTTGATGACCCCTGCCGGGCCTGTCCGACCAGGCACGCTGGTCAAAAGAGCTCCGCTCGAGCTGAGATCCGCCTGGGTCTCGTCATACTTGAGCATGTAGCTGACGGCGTCGAGCTCTCCGAGGAAGCTCCCGTTGCCGAGCGAATGAACCTCGATCGTATAGCCGGTCGAGCTGTTGCACGTTTCGGTCACGGAGGCAACAGCAACGTCCGTATAGCTGCTCGATAGATCGAGAGAGGTGGCGGCCTGCGTCGGATCCACCTGGATGCTGCAGGCCAGAGGAACTAGCCCGCGGAGCTGGAGCGCACCCGAATCCCCTGCAGCTGCGAAGCCAGGCAGCGAGACACCCACGCAGGCGACTAGGTGTGGTTCCTAAGCACGTTGTTCACGGGCTTCTCTGAGCCGGCTGATCGGGGGTTTCATTCCGAGGGCTCTGTGGGGTCTCTTGTGATTGTAGTGCTTAAGCCAAGGCCGGAGTGCAGAGGTCCGAGAGCTGAGGTCCTATAGGGACGTTTGTACGCCCACCTCTGGGTCAGGGTCTGGATGAAGCGCTCGGCCTTGCCGTTGGTCTTGGGTGTGTAGGGCTTGGTGAAGATTTGATTGATCTCGCGCTCGCAACAGAGAGCCGCGAAGCGCTTGGACCTGTAGCAGGGCGCGTTGTCGGTCATGACCCGCTGGACCCCGATGCCGCGTGCCCGGTACCAGGCCAGGGCCCGACGCAGGAAGGCCGTAGCGGTGTTGGCCCGTTCGTCGGAAAGCACTTCGACGTAGGCCAGCCGCGTATGGTCATCGATGCAGACGTGGGCGAACTCCCAGCCGATGCCGTAGACCCGCTTGGAGCGATCGCCGTGGATGCGATGCCCAACCCCGCGGATCCGAGCCAGTTTCTTGGTGTCCAGGTGGAGGAGCTCGCCGGGGGACGCTCGCTCGTAGCGCCGCACCGGCTCCTCGGGTTCCAGGCGCGAGAGCTTGTGGAGTCCCAGACGTCGGAGGATCAGAGAGACGGTCGAGAGCGGGATGGAGGTCCGGGAGGCGATCTCAGAGGCCGTCCAGCGGCGACGACGTAGCCGCTCGACACGTCGGACGACGCGGGCGGGCGTGCGCCGCGGGATCCTCCGGGGCCTCGAGCGCCGGTCCGCCAGGCCCGGTCGGCCTTCGTCGCGATACCGGGCCAGCCACTTGTAGGCCGTCCGTAAACTGACACCTGCCGCCTCTGCGGCTTCCGAGACCGTCCAATGCTGTTCGCGGACGCGCTGCACGAGCAGCCAACGACCGGAGGGCGTCGTCCTCGCGTTAGGATGGAGCTTCATTCAGGTGCTTTCCTCTGAGGCTGGGGGTTGGTGGTACAAACCCTTTTCTCAGAGGAGCCCTGGATGAACAACCTCCTTGGGAATCACAACTAGGCCCGCTAGCCACGCTGAACGCTTCGCGATGGGGAATGAGATTCTGAGGCTTTCGGGGGCGGGTGCGCCCAATCTTCGCTCCTTTCGGCAGCCGTTCGACCCGTCCGGATGTTCCGGGTTAGGGCACTGGCTTTGCGTCCCCGTGTCACCACGGGTTTGCCTTTGTCGAGGAGATGGACGCCCGTGTCCTCTCCCGACCCCCCGCTGTCGGCCGGGGGAGCCTTCATGGATACGTATCGGAACCGGGTCCAGCATCTTTAGTCGTTTGTTGGCCAGCAATGGAAACCTCTCGACAGCAGCGCTGCAGATCCCCCCGGATGAGGAGAGGTTCAAGAATCGTTCCCGTACGGCTCGATCCACCGATATCGGGAGCTCGAGCGAGCATTCCCGGCCTCCTGTTGCGCGCACGTGCGCCTGGGAACGAACGGAACTGCATAGAAGTCCGCTTCCACAAGGTGTCCGACGGCTCCACTCACTGGAGTCCACTCTCACGTCCTTACGAGCGCCTATACTCGTAGCAATGCAACGCGTCGCCGTACTGGGAGCAGGGGCTGCGGGTCTGAGCGCCGCACGGGTACTGGCAGGTCGGGGGGACGACGTGGAGCTCTACGAGGCCCGCGATCGCGTCGGTGGGCGTGCCTTGACGGACTACGGGCTCGCGGGTCACCCCGTGGAGATGGGCGCCGAGTTCATCCATGGCGAGAACGTCGCGACCTGGGATTGGATCCGGGAATTCGGGGCCGAGACCAGCGGAGCTGCGCACTCCTATGCGAGCTGGGCGTACCGCGGCGGGGAGCTGGTCGATGCAGCCTCCTACGCGAAGATGCTCGGGACCAACCCTCTATCCGCCGTGGGTCGGCTTACACGCTCCTGGGTCGAGGCCGGGCGACCGGACGCGAGCCTGAGAGAGGTGCTGGGAACCTGGCAGGAGCACTTCGGTGGGCAACTCTCGGCGGAGGACCGCACCCTGCTGGGGAACCTGGCCGCACAGCTCAGCTCCTCGAACCTGGAAGAGCTCGGCGCGTACCGGGGGACTGAAGCGACCTACGAGGGGGACGGACGGCTCCAGCACTTTCGACTGCTGGGGGGCTACTCGCGATTGATGGACGCTGCAGCTGCCGGGCTATCGATCCGGCTCGCGGACTCGGTCGCGCGGGTCGAGTGGGATGAGCGCGGGGCTGAGATCATCGCTGCCTCCGGCCGCCAGCGCTTCGACAGCGTGATCGTGGCCTTGCCTCTGGGCGTCCTCAAGCGTGGCGACGTCGAGTTCGCTCCCGGTCTCCCGAAGGAGAAGGAGGACGCAATCGCACGGCTCAACACCGGGCACATCAACAAGATCGTGCTGAAGCTCGACCGCGTGTACTGGCCGCCGGACCTGACCTTCCTCTTCACACCGCACAAGACGCAGCTCTGGTGGCGCCCGGGGCAGGGTCAGGCCGCGGAGGAGCCCGTCCTCACGGCCTTTTTCGGCGGGCGCGACACCGCGGAGTTCGAGGCAATGAGCACGGAGGAGGCGCTGGTCGAGGCAACGCGCGATCTTGGCGACGTCCTCGGGCGAGCCCTGGCCGGCCACGTGCTAGACGGACGCTTCATCGCCTGGGGTGCCGAGCCCCATACAAAGATGGGCTACTCCTCCGTCCCCCCGGGTGGTTTGGGCCTGCGCGATCAGCTGGCAGCTCCGGTCGGCTGTCTGGCCTTTGCGGGCGAGGCCACAAACCCAACACGTCCCGCCACCGTACACGGCGCCATCGAGTCCGGCCGCCGCGCGGCCGCTGAGGTCATCGCGAGAGCCTGAGGAGTTGCACATGAAGCTCAGCCTCAACCTGCGCAACTGGGGACCACAAGCACAGCGCGAGCTCATGCTCGAGTGCGCTCGGGCGGCAGACGCCTCCGCGCTGGACACGCTCTGGCTCAACGACCACGTGGCCGTCCCTGCGGCAGCGGCGTCGAAGGCGGATTCTGACTTCGCGACCGGAATCCAGGTAGACATCCTCGCGACGCTCGCCTTTCTCGCAGGCGCCACCAAGCGCATTGGCTTGGGGACCGCCGTCCTGCTGCTGCCCTACCGGCCCGCGTTTCTCACCGCCAAGTGGGTCGCGAGCATCCAGGCGCTTGCGGGGGAGCGCCTTCGCCTCGGCGTCGGGACGGGCTGGATGCCGACGGAGTTTCAAGTGCTCGGCGTGGAGCGCCGTGAGCGCGGCGCGCTGGCCGACGCCTCGCTCGCGCTCCTGCGCCGTTGCTTCGAGAGCGAAGACCTGGAGGTGAACGGCGAGCGCATCCTGTTCCAGCCCCGCCCGCCGTGTCCACCCATCTACGTGGGAGGCGCGCCCCCACACGCCTTCCGCCGCGCCATCCTGTATGGGGACGGCTGGATCCCCGCAGGCGTCGAGCCCGACGTCCTCGCGACCCAGATCCCGGAGCTGCAGAAGCTGGCAGAGGAAGCCGGGCGAGAGCCCCTCGAGATCATCGCCATGAAGACGCTCCCGCTCGACGATCCGCCGCGCGCGGTCGATTATGCGAGCGCCTTCGCCGCGGTGGGCGTGCACCACCTCGTCCACACCCAGCGCTACGACGACGCCGCAGAGTACCGCCGCAACATCGACGTCCTCTGCGACCGCATCCTCCCTGCAATCGCCTCCGCCTAGAGTCCTAATGCGCGCCCTGAGGAGTGGCAAAAATGAAGTCCCTCTACCTCTTTGTCGTAGTCTTCGTAGCTGGCGCGGCGGTCCTTGCGGTCGAGCTGCTCGGGACGCGAATCCTCGGACCCTTCTACGGCGTGAGCCTGTTCCTATGGTCTGCGCTCATCACGGTGACGCTAGTCGCGCTGAGCGTGGGCTACGCCATCGGCGGGCGTTTTGCAGATCGTGGGCCGACCTTCTTTCGACTCTGCGTTCTCGTTGCCTGCGCGGGTGCCTGGCTGCTGTTGGTCCCCTGGCTTCGAGACCCGGTGCTCCGGATCACCGAGCCCATCGGTCTGCGCTTCGCCGTGCTCGCGGCGGCCTTTCTTCTCTTCACACCGCCACTGACGCTCCTGGGAATGGTCAGCCCGTACGCGATCCGATTGCGCGCGCCGAGCCTTGGGGAGGTCGGACGTACCGCGGGCGATCTCTACGCGATCTCGACGATCGGCAGCGTAATCGCAGCGCTCCTCACCGGCTTCTTCCTCATTCCCAGCGTTGGCGTCAGCGGTCTCACCGTCATCGTCGGGCTCACGTTGCTGGCCACCGCGCTGGTCGGACTCGTGGCCGCGCGGCGAGTCGTTGCGAGCGTTGGGGTCGGCTGCGTCTTAGTGGCCGGCGGGATCAGCCTCATAGCCCGGCAGCAGTCGGCAGACCCGGACCGCGGTCTCCTCGCGCTCGAGCAAAGTCCTTATGCGGAGCTCCGCGTCCTCGACCAGGATGGCATGCGATATCTGCTGATCGACGGCGGCGTGCACAGCGCGATCAACCCGAGAACTTACGAGTCGTACTTCCCCTATGTCCACGTGCTCGACCTGGCTCGACGCCAGTTCGCCATACCCGGCGACATGCTGCTCATCGGCCTTGGCGGCGGCTCCGTGGTAAAGGAGTTCGCCAGCCATGGTTGGCAGATCGACGCGGTGGAGATCGACCGGGTGGTCACCGAGCTCGCGTACCAGAGCTTCGGTCTCAAAGCTTCTGAGGCGGAGGTCTTCCACGCGGATGGACGCCGGTTCCTCGCCACGACCACGAAGAGCTACGACCTGATCGTCATCGACGCCTTCGGCAGCAGCTCCGTCCCCTTTCACCTGGTCACGCGCGAGTCCTTCGCACTCATGGCCGCGCATCTGAAGCCGCGAGGTGTACTTGCCCTCAACCTGGAATCCGTGGGCTGGCGAGATCAGGTCGTTCGCTCGCTCGCCGCCACTCTTGGGCGAGAGTTTTCCCACGTGCTGGCTCTGCCCATCGCCGAGCCACCGAACACGCTGGGAAATCTGGTACTGCTCGCATCGCGCCGAGATTTCGAGCTCCGCGAGGAGCAGGCCCCGACACGCGACCGGTTCAGCACCACATACTGGAAGAACCACGCCTGGGACAATCGCTTCAAGCCCGACGTAAGCGACGCTCCCGTGCTCACCGACGATCTCAACCCCATCGACACCTGGTCCGAACGGATCAACCTGGTCGCCCGCAAAGACCTCCACGAAACTTTTGCAAGCGGTATGAGCTGGTAGAGATGCTCAGGAGTCGTCGAGCGGTCGGATGACGCCCGTCTCCTCCACTATCACGGGATACCCGTCGAGCATCTCGGGCAATCGCGCGTCCAGCTCAGGCGTCCTCTCGACAACCATGACCTTGAGGCAGGGCGTCTCGCCGTCATCGAGCAGACCAACGTAGACACCGACTACACCGGGAATCGCCAGAAGCTCCTCGTCGCGCGCCTCTAACACCGCACTGATCTCAGCGAGAGACAAGTCCTGCGTGACCTGCTCATCTCCGTTGCTGTTGCAAGCAATCGCGAGGATCGTTGTCAGACCGAGAAAAAGAGAAGCCCTCAGTTCCCCACCATACTTGCCTTGAGGAAGCTGAGCACTTCGTCGATCGGGTTCGCCACGGCAATCTGGCTACTGCCGGCGAAGAGGAGACCAACCGCACCAGGGTCAGTGTTTTCGTCTTCCACCATGAGCGAGCCAGAGTCGCCGCCTGCAATGAACTTGCTACCCCGGTTGCGGATGATGATCTGGCCGGTGAATGTCTTGACGAAGGCACGGCTCCCGGCACACTCGTTGTCGTAGGCGACGGAAACCGTAGCGTTGAGACCCTCGACCCGGCTGCGAGTGAGCCCCGTCGTACGACCGCTCTTCTTGACATTCTGGTTGATGGAGGCCGCCACCGTCTCGCTCGAGATCGTTCCGACCTCGAGGATGGAGCCGCTCGAATCCACCATCTCCGGAATGACGTTCGCGCTCGACGCATCGACGTTGTTTCCGGAAAGAGAGCTCGTCTTGACCAGCGTCGCAACCTCCTGAGCGTTCCCAGCGTTACAGCTGACATCGATGAGCCCAGGCTGAATGATCGGATCCCCAGTCGTTGCGGCTGCACTATTCCCGCCTGAGACGATGTCCGCCTCGAATACATGGTAGTTGCTGAGGATGCGCTGCCGCCCACCGACCTGAATTAGCGCTCCAAGCGTACCGCCGCAGCAGTAGCCGTTGGCCAGATCGTAGCCCCAGCCCCCAGAGGTGCCCAGCTGGATGGGGATAGTCTGCATGCCTCTGTGGTCGGTACCAGTCTGTTCGTTGTCTTTCGGGGGCTTGCTCGGCGGACCCTTGAGGGCGCGGATTGGATCGGTGACACGAACGACCACCTCGGCATCGCCGAGAAACTCCGGGAGGCCGCGGATCGTGCTCGCGAGGGAGGCGCTCTCTTGGTTGACGTAGACGACCACAGCGAATTCGCCCTTGGCGGTCAGCCCCGTAGCGGTGCCTAACACTCCGGATCGGGCCATCAGGCCAGGGGTGTGGGCATCCTGGATCGCCATCACGTGCGCCAGGCGCGGGTTGTTCCCGACGCCTTGGGCAGCCGCTGGCGCGGCCAGCCCAAGCGACACGAGAATGGCCAATCCAACGAAAGTTGAGATGCTACGCATGGTTGCCTCCTCGGAGTTCCCCATAGTGGGAAACGCGAGCAGCTACGAACACTTGAAAGAAGTATGAGCCCGCGAATTCCCGGTAGTCAAGGCTGTGCGGCCGCAGACCGGCGCGCCACTGACATATCGGACTCGTGACGGATTCGCTGAACACCTTTGATCTGGAACGCATCGGCCTGGAGATCAACGCCGCGCGGGAGCTCAGACCCGCCAGGCCCCACTCCGCCTGATCGGCTCGGGCTTCGAGATCCCGGCCGTCGAGACACCAGCAGGGATCGTCCTTCGGGCGGAGCTTCCCCCGGGGGAAGCTCCGAGCTCAGCAAATCTCGCAAGAAATGTGAGATGCCTCTTGACAGGTTTTGGAGAACACAACCGCTCCGCAGTTCTCAGGACCGGGATTCTGTTCCTCGTCGAATAAACCGCTCTCTGACACTCGATCCCGCGAGTTCTGTTCCGGAGATTGCAGATCGCTGAGATCGTGTCGTACGTCAGATCCTCCGACACCGAAATACGTAGCGCTATCTTCTTAGTCATTCTTGATCCAAATGAAAGGGAAGTCATGAACACTAGCCCCCTCGGACGTATGTCCAATAGCGAGCTGCTTCTTGCACTCAACAAGCTCGTGGCGAGTAGCCGCAATGTCGTTGCAGATCTTCTGGCCCACATCGCTGAGGTAGATGCGCGCGATCTCTACCTTGCGGAGGGCTGCTCCTCCATGTTCCGCTACTGCACCGAGGTGCTGCACTTCTCGGAGGCGACTGCGTTTCACAGGATCCATGTCGCTCGTGCTGCGCGCAGGTTTTTGATTCTTCTGGAGCACGTGCGACAAGGGCGGATCCACCTTGCCGGACTGAGCTTGCTCGTACCTCATCTGACTCTGGAGAATCACGTCGAGCTTCTTGACCTGGCGTGCCACAAGAGCAAGCGCGCAATCGAGAAGTTTCTGGCGGATCGCGCACCAAGGCCTGACGTTCCAGCGCTTGTCCGGGAGCTAGCTGAGACGAGAGGTGTCTCCGCCAGGACAGAGGACTCGCGCAAACCAGACGAGCCGGTAGCGCTTGGCCCGGATCCGCGGGCGCAGGCCAGCCCTCTGCCCGCAGCTTGCTCTCAGAACTTTGCTCCAGAACCGCTCGGCCACCGACGGTACAAGATCCAGTTCACGGCCAGCCAGCAGCTGTGCGACAAGCTCCGCGAAGCACAAGCATTGCTTCGACATCAGCTTCCGGACGGCGACCTCGCGCAGGTGTTCGATCGCGCCCTTACCTTGCTGATCGAAGACACGCGTCGGAGGAAGTTCGCGGAAAGTAGGAGACTTCGAAGGCAGTCGAGAGTGGATCGTCCCGCAAGGGCCGCATCTCGACACATTCCCGCGGCAATCAAGCGGGCAATCGCAGCGCGAGACGGAGGCCGATGCGTATTCGTGGGGCGCACCGGGCGCCGGTGCGGGTCAGCGGACTTCGTGGAGTATCGCCACCTGGACCCTTGGGCGGCATCGAGGTGCCATTCGGTCGAGAGGATCGAGCTGCGATGTCGAGCACATAACCAGTAGGCAGCGAATCGCGAGACACAACTTCCCCCAGGGGAAGTTGTGTAAACCGCTAGCCTCGTTTTCTCAGGCGGGAGGGGAGTTTGCGTTTGCGGAGGCGGAGGGAGGTGGGGGTGACTTCCAGGAGCTCGTCGTGCTCGATCCACTCAAGGGCGCTCTCGATCGTGGTTTCGCGCGGGGGGGTGAGGATGGATTGTTCGTCTTTTCCTGCGGCTCGGATGTTGGTGAGTTTTTTCTGGCGGCAGACGTTCACGTTCATGTCGCTCGTGCGGCGGTTCTCTCCGACCACCTGGCCTTCATACACTCGAATACCGGCGGGGACGAACATGGTGGCACGCGCCTGGATACCGAAGAGGGCATAGGGGGTGGTCTGGCCGGACTCGCTGGCGACGATGGCGCCGACTCCGCGGCGTGCCAGGTCGCCGGCGTAGGGCTCGTAGCCGCTTACCGTGCGGTGGAGTACGCCCTCGCCGCGCGTATCGGAGAGAAACTCCGAGCGGTAGCCAAAGAGGCCGCGGCTTGGGACCACGAACTCGAGGTGGGTCCGGCCACTGCGCTGCTCCATGCCGATCAGGCGCCCCTTGCGTGAGCTGAGTTTCTCCATGACAGAGCCGGCGTAACGCTCGGGCGCGTCGACGGCGACGTCCTCTACGGGCTCGCACTTCTCGCCGTCGATCTCGCGCAGGATGATTTCGGGACGCGAGACCGCGAACTCGTAGCCCTCGCGACGCATCGTCTCGATCAGCACCGCGATCTGCAGCTCGCCCCGGCCCGCAACCTCGTAGGTGTCCGGCGTGTCGGCCGCTTCGACCCCGATCGAGACGTTCCCCAGCGCCTCACGCTCGAGCCTCTCCGCGATCTGGCGACTCGTGAGGAAGCGTCCTTCCTGCCCCGAAAAAGGCGAGGTGTTGACCGAGAAGCGCACGCGAACGGTGGGCGGGTCGACGCGGATGCGAGGCAGCGGCTCCGGGGAATCGCGGTCACAGATCGTGTCTCCGATCTCGATCGAGTTGACGCCCGCGATGATGACCAGCTCTCCCGCCTCGGCTCGCTCGAGCTCGACGCGCTCCAGGCCACGCGAGCCAAACAGCTTGGTGATGCGAAAGATCTCGGGGTCGCCCTCCTCGGGAACCCGGACTGCGAGCCTCCCACGCTCAAGGACGCCTCGCTCCACACGACCGATCACGAGGCGCCCCAGGTAGTCGTCGTAGCCGAGCGTCACGGCCTGGAACTGGAACGGTCCATCGGCGTCGACGTCAGGCGCCGGCGCGTGGGTCAGGATCATATCGAGGAGCGGACTCAGGTCCTTGCGGGGATGATCGGGCTCGAGAGCCGCGACGCCCTGCTTCGCCGACGCGTAGACGACGGGAAAATCGAGCTGCGCGTCGCTGGCACCCAGCTCGACCAGCAGGTCGAAGACCTGATCGAGGATCTCCGTGGCGCGCTGATCAGGGCGGTCCATCTTGTTGACCACGACCATCGGAGGCAGGCCGTGCTCCAGCGCCTTGCTCATCACAAAACGCGTCTGCGGCATGACACCCTCGACCGCGTCCACCAGGAGAAGCACGCTGTCGACCATGCCCAGAACGCGCTCCACCTCGCCGCCGAAGTCCGCATGGCCGGGCGTGTCCACCAGGTGGATGCGCACACCGCCGTACTCCACCGCTGTATTCTTGGCGCGGATCGTAATGCCGCGCTCGCGCTCCAGGTCGCCGCTGTCCATCACGCGTTCCTCGACCTGCTGGTTGTCTCGGAACGCACCGGTCTGTCGCAAGAGCCCGTCCAGCAGGGTGGTCTTGCCGTGATCGACGTGCGCAATGATGGCGACGTTGCGGAGGTCCATGGGCGCGCGGAGGCTAGCAGACGAGAGGATTGCGGCTACTCGGACACGCGCTCCGCAGACACCATTCTCGCCGGACCCCACTGGCTGAGAGCGATGCCGCCGAGAATGAGTGCGAGCCCCACGAGCGCGGTCCACTCCGGCTGCTCGCCGAACACAACCGCGCCGGTCAGGACCGCCACCACCGGCACGGGATAGTTCACCAGCGACAGAAAGGTGGGACCCGCCGAGGCCACGACCCGGAAGTAGACCACTGTGGCGACCGCCGTGGGGACGAGTCCGAGCCAGGCGAGCGCCGCAAGCGACTGCGCCGAAGGTGCGAGCTCTAGAGGCGAGTCCACGATCAGAGCCCCGGGCACGACCACGATGCTCGCGATCAAGAGGACGGCCGCCGCCGCCACCAGCGGGTGCGTCGCGGGCATGCGCCGCGCCAGAATGGCGTTGGTCGCGTAGCAGAGCGAGCCACCGAGCACCGCTCCCTGCCGCACCACGTCGCTCCCTCCGCTTCCGATCCCCAGGAGCGCCTCGGGCCCTATCAGCACGACGACTCCGGCAAAGCCTAGCGCAAAGCCGCTGACCCGGTTGCGACTCAGGTACTCGCCAAGCACGAAGAAGTGCGCAAGCAGCAGAGTGACCAGTGGGTTCATGGCCATGAGGATGCCCGCGACACCGCTCGCCACTCGCTCCTGTCCCCAGCTGATGAGATAGAAGGGCAGCAGGTTCCCCACGATTCCGAGAACGAGGAAGTGGAGCCAGATGCGACCTGGCGGGGGCAGACGCAGACCGGCCGCGCGCACCGCCACATAGAGGACCGCGGCTCCGCTGACGATGCGCCCGGCAGCAAGACTCAACGGGGGGATGGACTGCACCGCCAGATGAATGAACGCGAAGCCCGTCCCCCACACGACCACGAGTACGAGAAGAGAAGCCCAGTCGCGGAGGCTGTGTCTCATGCTAGGAGGTGGGCTTCAGAGCCGCATCGATCCCGCATCATATTTCAATCGGGAGGGTGGAGGCGAGCTCAGGTCCCGGACCGCGTCTCGGGCCCGGCGAAGCCGTGCTCCGACAGCACGTGCGAGAGCTCTGCACCCTCGAACTCGGCCTCGAGATCCGCACTGCAGAGTCGGATCCCGTGGCGCTCGAGGTCTCTCGGCGCCCGCGGAAAGACGGCGGCAACGACGCCGCCGTCGGCACGGTCGCGCGTGAGCACGTGAAAGCCGCGGGCATGTCTGCGCAGCCAGGGGTCACGCCAGAGTGCCCCACGCAGCTCAGCCGCTGTTTGGCGCCGACCGATCTCACGGCAGAGCTGGCGCACGCGGAAGCTCGGGCTCTCCCAGCTGTGCTCGAGAACGTCGCCGGACACGATCCAGCCTGTCTGGTGCACGATGCCGACGACCGCAATGTTTGCAGCGAATAGCAACACCAGGAGAGCCGTGAACGAGACGGTCCAGCGCGGCAGCCAGGCGCGTGCGCCTTCGTCCGCGTCGACGCCCCAAGATCGATAGAGCCAGCGCAAAGCGTGGTGCGCACCGACACCGAAGACCAGGAGGGTGAGCGCCGCGAAGAGGACCGAGCCGGGGTTCACCGAAACCTCGGGAATGACGCGCACCAGATAGGCGAGCCAACCCAGAGCCAGCAGGAACGGCAGGGTGAAGAGCCACATCCCTCCGGTGAGGGCTGAGACGAACAGCAGCAGGACCAAGGCCAGTAGAGCCTTGAGGATGCGCCGCAGCATCAGGACGCTCCGTCCTCGAACAACGCGTAGATCTGGTCGATGGGGAGCGCATTGATCTCTCCGTTCGTGAACAGCGCGAAGCGCTCGCGTCCGTAGATCCCGGGCTCGAACGCGAGTGGCGTCCGCGTCGCGTCCGGACGTGAGCCCCCTACGTAGATGTAGTGGAGGCCAGACGGATCGAGCACGGTCCAGACATGCTCGGGAAGCCCAGGCGCGTAGTCGTCGCGCGGGAAGCTGCCGCCGTTCAGCTCTGCGTACTGCCAGAGCGCGGTGCGAAGACGCTCCAGCTGCTGGCGCCTCGCGAGGCGCAGCTGATCCGATTCCGAAGGCGGCAGCGCCTGCCGGAGCTTGTAGGTCGCCCGGTCCCGCTCCCAGGCGCCCGGCGTCATCAGCTCGCGCGCACCCGAGATCATTGTGAGCACAAGGTGGAAGACGAAGCCCCACAGGACGACGAAGGCCAGCGCGCCGCGGTAGGAGAGCCTGGGCAGGCGCTCGAAATCCAGGCCGAGCCGGTTCCAGATCCGCTGCACCGCCAGGCCCACGACCAGGACGACGAGCAGAAAGAGGGAGATCGTCTCGAGGCGCAGACGCGCCACGTCCGTCAGAAAGTAGACCGGCATGCCCGCCAGCGCGGTCCCTGGCGCGAAAGCGAGCACTCCTGCCGGCAGCCACACCGCTCTCATGCAACCGCTTATCGGAACTTCACGCGAACAGGTAGAATGGGGCCAATATGAAGCTCTACATGTTCCAGGTCGCTCCCAACCCAACGAAGGTGCGTCTCTACCTGGCCGAGAAGGCAGCGGGGGGCGGGGAGATCGACGTCGAGCAGGTGTCGATGAACCTGCCGAAGGGAGAGCAGAAGAGTCCCGAGCACCTGGCTCGAAACCCCTTCGGCAAGCTCCCGGTGCTCGAGCTGGACGACGGGACGCACCTGATCGAGTCACTCGCGATCATCGAGTACCTGGAAGAGCGCTTTCCCGAGCCTCCCCTGATCGGACGCGACGTGCAGGAACGAGCCAGCGTGCGCGAGCTCGAGCGCGTGGCGGACCTTGGCGTGCTGCTCCCGGTCGGGCGCATCGTGCACGCCACGAACTCGCCGCTCGGCCTGCCGCCGGTTCCCGAAGTGGCAACGCTGTTCCGGGAAATCCTCCCCGAGGGGCTGAGATTTCTGGATTCAGCGCTCGCCGACGGTCGCCCTTTCCTTGCCGGCCAGAATCCGACCGTCGCGGACTGCACGCTCGCGGCCGCATTCCAGTTCGCGCGCTTCGGAAAGCTGGAGATCGATCCGGCGTTCAAGAACCTGGCGCGCTGGGACGCAGCGTACCGAGAGCGACCCGCCGCCACGAGCGTGCTCTCGCTGTAGACGCATCAACGGCATACCCACCCGCACTCTCGGGTAGTATCTCCACATGAGGCCACGTCAGCAGTTCCGAGCAGCAATCGAGTCCGGGGAGCCGGTGTTCGCACCTCTGTGTCTGACCCCGTTGACGGCGCGCATTGCGGAACAGCTGGGCTATCGGGCCGGCTACCTGAGTGGCGGGGCGCTCGGCTACGAGCTTGCGGTGTCGGAGGCGCTGCTCACGTTGACCGAGCTCGCGACTGCGAGCCGTCAGATCACGCGTCGCTCCGGGCTACCGTTGATCGTGGACGGCGGGGTAGGCTTCGGAGATGCGGTGCACAACGCCCGCACGATCTGGGAGCTGGAGGAGACCGGCGCTGCCGCGATCGAGCTCGAGGACCAGGTTGCGCCCAAGCGTGTCAGCCACCACCGGGGCATCGAGCATCTGATTCCGCGGGGCGAGATGGCGGCGAAGATCCGCGTGGCCGCGGGAGCACGCGTCGATCCCGACTTCCTGATCATCGCGCGCACGGGCGCGGTCCGGAACGAGAGCTTCGATTCCGCCATCGAGAGAGCGAAGGCGTATCGCGACGCGGGAGCCGACATCCTGATGCTCTTTCCCGCGAGTAAGGCAGAGTGGGAGCGCGCTCCAAAACTGCTCGATGCCCCGCTCGCGGCCATCACCTCTCTGGATGCGCGCACACCAAAAGAGTGGGCCGAGCTCGGCTGGTCCCTCGTGATCGATCCCTTCACCGCCCAGCTGCTGAGCGTGGACGTCGTGCGCAAAGCCTACGCACGCTTCGCGGCAGAGGGCAACACGGGTACCAAGCTCGGCGGCGAACGGCTGCGCATGGCCTACGCCGAGCTATCGGAGCTGGCCGGACTGGAAGAGCTGTTCGAGATCGAGCGACAGACGACCGAACGGGGCACCTGATCCACCGCGCTCAGAGCTCGGCGGAACCGGTTGGGTCTTCAAGACGTCTGCCCCTTCAAGTAGGAGGGCAACGGGACGCCTGCCGGCAAGCGCTCGTCGGGGACGGGCGCTGCGGGAACGCCCGGAGCAATTGGAACGACGCCGGCCCAGACGGGGTGCGCGTAGTCCACCTCGTCATCGATCGGACCGCCCTTGCGGATCTTCGCGGAGGCCTCGTCGAGCGAGAGCACTGCCACCTGCGTCTGCCGCAGCTCGTCGTCGTTCACCGGGCGGAGCTCCTCCCAGCGACCGGGAGCGAGGCGCTCGATGAAGCTGCGCAATGCGCGCAGGGCGTCGGCCGGCTCCTCGACCACGTCGGGACGGCCGTAGGCAATGACGGAGCGATAGTTGAGCGAGTGGTGGAAGCCAGATCGCGCCAGCACGAGACCGTCGAGCAGCGTGATCGTGACGCATACCTCGGCGCCGTGACGGATCGCGCGCATCAGCCCGCTGCCGCGCGAGCCGTGCAGGTAGAGCTCGTTCCCCTCTCGCCAGTGCGCGGTAGGGATGACGGCGGGATGACCGTCGAGCTCGAAGCCTACATGGCAGATCAGCGCCTCGTCGACAATCGCGTGAATCGTGTCCAGCTCGTAGCTGCCGCGATCGGGTCTGCGCCGGAGCCGTGTCCTGTCGGTCAGCTGCAATCGAGTCATGGGCGTAAGATGACAGGGCTCCTGAGGAAGGCAACATGCCAGACCGCCGCGCTGGGTTCCGCGCTGGGTTCCGCGCTGGATCTGGCAGTATAGAGGTTGGAATCCCCCTGACCCCCTTGACTGAGAGGGAACGACCTTGAGCGGAACCTCCGAACAAGCGAATGCCGGTCCCCTGACGGGCTACCGCATCGTGGACGTCACGCAGGTGATCTCGGGTCCCGTCGCCACTCGGATCCTCGGAGATCAGGGTGCGGACGTGATCAAGATCGAGCCACCGAACGGGGACATGATGCGGGGCATGGGCGGAGGAAAGCGCGGGATGGCGCCTATCTTCGCGACCGCGAACCGGAACAAGCGCTCTGTTGTGCTCTCGTACCGGGATCCAGCGGGACTGGACGTGCTGAAGCGGATCGTGGGCGGCGCAGATGTGTTCATCCAGAACTTCCGACCCGGAGCCGCGGAGGGCCTGGGGATCGGCGAGAAAGCGCTGCGATCAGTGAACCCGGAGCTCATCTACGTGTCCATCAGCGGCTTCGGGGAGACCGGACCCTACGCGCACAAGCGCGTCTACGATCCGGTCATCCAGGCGGTCTCCGGACTCACCGCGATCCAGGGCGGTATCCGGGGCAAGCCGCAGATGATGCGCCTGATCATTCCCGACAAGGTGACCGCGCTGGCCGCGGCCCAGGCCGTCACAGCCGCGTTGCTGTCGAAGGAGCGGACTGGAAAGGGACAGCACGTCCGGCTCGCGATGCTCGACGCCGTGGTGGAGTTCATGTGGCCGGAGGGCATGGCCTACTACACGTACCTCGGAGATGACGTCAAGGATGCCACGCCTCCCGACCGTCGCGATCTGGTGTTCGACACGAAGGACGGATACATGATCGCCGGCACCGTCGCGCACCGGGAGTGGGTCGCGTTCTGCCAGGCCGTCGAGAAGCCGGAGTGGCTCGAGGACCCGCGCTTCTCGACCCCGGCCGGACTGGCCAGGAACGCCGAGGCCCGCATACAGCTGATGGCGAGCGTCATGGCCACCCGCACGACGGCTGAGTGGCTCGAGCGGCTCGACGCGGCGCAGGTGCCCTGCGCTCCGGTGCTCAGCCGGGACCAGCTTTCGCAGCACCCACAGATCATCGAGAACAAACTGATCGTCGAGAGCGACGATCCCCGCACAGGTCGCATGCAGCAGGCTCGTCCCGCCGCGCGCTTCGAGGGTACGCCGTCTGGCCTGAACCGACCTGCGCCGCTCGTTGGAGAACACACCGACGAGGTGCTCCGCGAGACTGGCCTGGAGGCCGCCGAGATCGAGCGCTTGCGAGCTGACGGCCTCATCGGCTCGCCAGCGACCGAGAGCTAGGAGAGCGGACATGGAGACCATCGACACCGGAACCCACGAGCTGCTCTGCTCCGTCGAGGAGCGCGTCGCCACCCTCACGCTGAATCGGCCAGAGAAGCGCAACGCCCTGTCCGCTCAGCTCACCCCCGCGTTGCGCGAGATGCTGCTCGTGGTCGAGCGGGATCCCGGCATCGGATGCGTCGTGATCACCGGCGCCGGGACGGCTTTCTGCTCCGGAGGAGACGTGTCCGGGATGGGCGCTGGCGCTCCTAGCGCGGACGCTGGCCCGCCGCCCCCGCTCGAGTACAGCATCCGCAACCTGCAACACAGACAAGAGACGCTGACGCTGCGTCTTCACGAGCTCGGCAAGCCCACGATCGCTGCACTGCCCGGGCCCGCGGCCGGCGCGGGTCTCTCCATCGCGCTTGCCTGCGACATCCGCATCGCCGCAGAGAGCGCCTTCATCACCACGGCCTTTGCGAACATCGGCCTGTCCGGGGACTACGGCGGTAGCTGGTTCCTAACCCAGCTCGTAGGCAGTGCGAAGGCGAAGGAGCTCTATTACACCGCAGACCGGGTTGGCGCGGACGAGTGCCTGCGGCTGGGGATCTTCAATCGCGTCGTGCCGGACGCGGAGCTCCCCGCCGCGACGCGCGAGCTCGCACAGCGCATCGCGAGCGGACCTCCCATCGCGCTCGGGTTCATGAAGGAGAACCTGAACCGCGCAGCCTTGGCGGATCTGAGGACCTGCCTCGCCATGGAGGCAGACCGGATGGCGCGCTGCTCCCGCACCGAAGACAGCCGCGAGGCCGTACGTGCGTTCATGGCGAAGCGAAAGCCCGAGTTCAAGGGGATATGAGCATGAGCAACACGAATCCCGTCGCCCTGGTCGTGGGAGCGGGCGACTTCATCGGTAGCGCGATCGCGAAGCGCTTCGCGAGGGGCGGCTACACGCTCTGCGTGGGGCGCAGAAACGCCGACAAGCTCAAGACGCTCGTCGACGAGATCGAGAGCGACGGCGGCAAGGCGGTCCCTTTCACCCTGGACGCGCGCAAGGAAGAGCGCATCGAGGAGGTCTTCCGCACGATCGAGAACGAGGTAGGCCCGCTCGAGGTCGTGGTGTTCAATCCCGGCGGGAACGTCAACTTTCCCATCACCGAGACGACGAGCCGCGTCTTCTACAAGGTCTGGGAGATGGCCTGCTTCGGCGGGTTCTTGACCGGTCGGGAAGCCGCAAAGTACATGGTGCCGCGGGGCAAGGGCTCCATCTTCTTCACGGGCGCCACGGCCAGCGTGCGCGGCGGATCCGGCTTCGCGGCCTTTGCCAGCGCCAAGTTCGGCCTGCGCGCGCTCGCGCAGAGCATGGCTCGCGAGCTGGGCCCGAATAACATCCACGTCGCGCACCTGATCATCGACGCAGGCGTGGACACAGCCTGGGTGCGGGAGATGCTCAAGAAGTCGCGCGGAGCGGACGCGTCCGACCTGCCACCAGACACCCTGATGAAGCCCGCCTCCGTGGGCGAAGCCTACTGGCAGATGCACAACCAGCCGCCTGACGCCTGGACCTTCGAGATGGACCTCAGGCCCTATGCGGAGAAGTGGTAAGGAGGACCCGTGCCCGTCAGCGTCGAGTTTTTGTTCGATTTCGGCAGTCCCAATGCCTACCTCTCGCACCTCGTGATTCCCGAGATCGAGGCGCGCACGGGCGAGAAGTTCACGTACGTTCCCGTGCTGCTCGGCGGCGTGTTCAAAGCTACGAACAACGTCTCGCCTGCGGTGTCGCTGCAAGGCATCAAGAACAAGGGCGAGTACCAAGGGCTCGAGATGCGGCGCTTTCGCAAGAAGCATGGCATCACGAGCTACCGGGCGAACCCCCACTTCCCGGTGAACACGCTCCAGATCATGCGCGGCGCGATCGTCGCGCAGCGCGAGGGCTTCTTCGAGGAGTACGTGGACGAGATCTACCGCCACATGTGGAACGAGCCAAAGAAGATGGACGACGCCGAGGTGATCCGCGCTGCGCTCGTCGAATCGGGCCTACCCGCAGACACCGTGCTCCAGGGCATCCAGGACCCCGGGGTGAAGAAAAAGCTCATCGAGAACACGGAAGACGCCGTGACCCGGGGCGTATTCGGATCGCCGAGCTTCTTCGTAGGAGGCGAGCTCTTCTTCGGCAAGGACCGACTGCGCGAGGTGGAAGAGGAGATCGCGCTGCAGAAGTAGGGCCGCGACCCTGCGAAGCGCTAGCCCGCCTGGCTCGCTACGTACGTGCGGAGGGCGTCGATGTCCTCCTCGAGGATGCGGTACGCGTCCAGGCGGTAGAGGTTCCTCGCACGGCGCCCGGAACGCAGCGCGCGCCAGACGCGGCGCGGCGTCACGAGGAGCCCAAACGCGAACGCGCCCAGGCGGTCGAGCCAGAAGAAGAAGTGGGTATGGCAGCCGCCGCTGCCGAGCTCCCAGCCGGCCAGCTCGAACTCACCGATCCAGGTCGTCTCGTACCCGGTCACCAGGTGGTGCACGTCGTGCAGGATCAGCGACTCCTTGATCTTGCCGACGAGGGGCAGGACCGGGAAACCGCCAATGCGGTACCAGCGCTCTTCGAGCCAATCCTCGACGCTCGACCCCTCCGGGAAGAGGCCCTGCTCCACAAAGTAGTGGGACAGTGCGTCCTTGGCAGTCATACCTGCAGAACCTTCATGATGATCTCCGCTCCGGCGCGCAGCTCACGGCGAACCCGGCATCTACTCATCATGCTCCTCCTGCCATAGATCGATCGCCTCGGTGAATCCGTCCTCTTCGTGGCTCGTGACGGTGCGGTGACGCGAGCGAAGCTCCGGCGGCGCGTTCCCCGTTACGAAGGCGCTGCCCGCCCACGCAAGCAGATCCTCGTCGTTGAAGTCGTTACCGACGGCCACCACCTGGCCCAGCCCGGCCCCGACGCGGCTGCGGACCCACTCCGCTGCATACGCCTTTCCGACTCCCTGCGGAAAGATCTCGAGCCAGCGCGAGGCATGATCCAGTGGCGACGTGGCGCGGATTACCTCGAGCTCGGACAGCCTGCGCTCCAGCTCGTCTTGCCTAGAAGGCGTGCCAGCGGGCTCGATGGCCAGAAGCTGCGAGGCCTCGAGGTCCTCCGGCAGCGGATCCGGCCACTCTCGCGCATACTTCGCGTAGCGCTGGTAGCGCCGCTCGAAGTCGGGGTTCTTCCGCCCCGCCCGCCAGTAGAAGAAGCGGTGGTTCTCGGGCACCGGTGCGTGCAGCATGAAGTCGAGGCCCAGCTCCATCAGCACGCTGGCCGCAAGGCGCGCCTGCTGCGAGGCCATGTGGTGTGCACGGAGCATCTCGCCGCTCGGCCAGGCCGCGATCGCTGCGCCAGAGGAGAAGATCAGGTAGTCGATCGGGAAGTCTTCATCTATCACCCGGTGCGCCGAGTGAAGGTTGCGACCCGTGGCGAGCACGCGGACGACGCCGGCGCGACCGAGTCGATCGAGCGTGAGACGATTTCGCTCGCTCAGCAAGGAGTGCTCGTCGAGGAGAGTCCCATCGAGATCCGTGACGACCATCCTCACGATCCTACTCTTCATGCGAGGCCAGGCTAGCACGCGGCTGACACGACGCGCGCATGGTGGCACCCTTGCCAGATGAGCCTCGGCATACTCCTCGTCTGTCTGGCGCTCGGTGTCGTTACAGAAACGCTGTCCCGTGCCCTACGGCTGTGGAGGTATCCCCGAGCGTGGCTCCGAGTCGTGAGCGTAGTCGTGGTGTTCGGCCTGGTGTTCGGCTCGCTGTCGAGCGCCGTCGCCCAGCAACCCGTTCTGGTGCGCTTCGCGGCCGGCGCCGTGCTCGGCTGCCTGTATGAAGCGGCGAACCTCCTCTGGCTGCGCCTCTTCACGTTCCAGGAGCCGTTGTCGCTCATTCGGAGCAGGACCATCCTGATCCTGCTTGCGGGAATTCCGTGGGGCGTGCTCCCCGCCGTGGCGCCCGCCCTCGAGCGCCTGGTAAGCGGCTAGGACACGTCGTCCGCGAGCGCCTTCATCTCGTCGAGAAGCTGGCGTCCCACCTCGGCCGAGCGGCGGCCCATGCCGCACGCGCACGCGATGTCGGGCGTAAAGCCCAGGCTCCGCGACGCCAGACGCAGGCGCTCCAGGTTGGCGGGGTGGCCGTCCTCGTAGACCGTTCCCACGATCAGGCGCGTCGAGCCTGACAGTCGCAGCTTCTCGAGGGGCTCGTAGTAGCGGGGATCAGTGCTGTCGACGATGGGGAGATGCAGGTAGTCGAGTGGTCGGTCCGCTGGCCACACCGCGGCGATCGCGTTCGCAAACAGTACGACCGGGCGAGAAGACGACGGTGTCACTGCGCGCCGGTTGCCAGGATTGCCCAGACAGAGATGCACGCCCACGGGAACCTCGGGTGGGACGTCTACGGCCAGGGACGCGAGCTGTCTGGCAAGACGGCGTGCCAGGATTCGCGCAGCCGTAGGAAGGAGCGCGTGCAGGCGCGCGATTAAGATCTGCTCGATGGCGGCGTCGAGCTGCACGACCACAGCGTTCGGTTCCAGCTGTACTGCGGCGCCGATCTCCTCGCGCAACGCATTCTGGAGTGGCCCGAGCGCCTTCAGCATGCTGAACGGCTTGCGAAAGAATGGGAAGGCGATCGACAGCGCGGGCGCGACGCCCAGCTGATAGCGCAGCTCAGGACGCCCAAGCTCCTCGCGCAGCTTGTGGAAGAGCGGCAGGCTGGCCGACCAGTCGCGGAAGTAGCCGAGCGCGCCGAGCTCGAGCTCGAGCTTGCGACCGCGGCGAATCGAAAACCGCTTCCTTCGCGTGCTCTCACCCCCGAGAGGCGCCGTCACCTCGTACGAAGACAACGAAGGGTTGCGAGCCAGACGGTCGACCAAGTGCATGATGTAGTTCGCACGCTCCCCGGTCTCGCCATCTGGTACGTAGGGCAGCGTGCCGCCGAGGCGCTCCAGGCTCTCCTGCATCGCTTCGCCCGCGTGCCCGAACGGGAGGCTCCCCACCAGGTGAGTCCGAACGCGCCCCTTCATTGCCACCTCCAGTCTTGCGGGACCCGGCGCCCATCCTTGCGGGACCCGCTGCGAGCGGTCGCGCCACCCGCCTCCGCTCAGGCCTACGCGACCTTCGCAGTTCAGTCCATCTGTTTGCGGAGGAAGGTGCCGATGACCTGGACTGCCTGCGCGGCCTCGGGGAGGTCGTTGAAGAGCTGGAAGACGTGGAACATCTCGTCCCACGGCTCGAGCGTGACGTCGACACCTGCAGCGCGCGCTTTTGCAGCGAAGCGCGTGGCGTCGTCGAGCAGGGTCTCGTGGTCACCGACCTGGATCAGGAGCGGTGGCAGACCCTCGAGCTTCGCGTGCAGGGGAGCGGCCAGAGGGGCGCGCGGGTCGGCGCCGGCGAGATAGGTTTCCGCCATCGCCATGATCAGCGGCCGCTTTACCATCGGATCCAGCTCCTCGCGCGTCCGCATCGACTCGCCCTCGCCCTCGAGGTCGACCCAGGGCGAGAGCATCACACCCGCGGCGGGTAGCTCGGTCCCCGCATCCCGCAGCGCAACCAGCGTGGCCGCTGTAAGGCCTCCGCCTGCGGAGTCTCCGGCTACGGCAATGCGCTGCGGACGGATACCTTGCTCGAGCAGCCAACGGTAGGCGGCTGTCGCGTCTTCTACCGGCGCGGGAAACGGATGCTCGGGGGACAGGCGGTAGTCGAGACCCAGCGCTCGGCAGCCGCTCGCAGCCGAGAGCCGTGCGATGAGATCCCAATGCGAACGCACCGAGCCCAGCAAGTAGCCACCGCCATGCAGGTAGAGCAGCACGCGGTCCGTGCTCGCACCTGGCGCCGTGATCCATTCGGCCTCGACCCCTCCGGCAGAGACACGCTCGGACTGTGCCTCGGCCGATGGCACGAGGAAGAGCTCCTCCCACTCCCTGCGCATCTCGTCCAGCGGTTTGTCCGCTCCCCAGGATCCAAACGTATCGCGGATACGCTGTCGCACAGCTTCGAGCGCGTCGCTTCCCATCTCTGTATCTCCCTGATCTGTTGGGGCCACTGCCCGTGTTTGTCCGCCAATCTACCAGCTTCTCGTCGCGATGGGCCTCACCCTGCCCGGAACGTGTCGTCCGCCGTCTCGAAAGAGCCTCTTTCGAGCTACCAGTGCCAGGCCAAGTCGATCGCGAATGCGTAGGGGTTCTTGCTTTCGCCCACGACCCGTCCCCTCAGCAGACTGGGGCCCGTGTCGACCGGCGCATCGCCGATCAGGTAGACGTTGATGTTGAGGTCGAGCACGCCCCTCTCGAACACGCGCTCTACACCAGCACCGATCGCGATCACGCGATCCAGGCGCAATGCGAGCGTTCGCTTGTCGTCATCTACGGCCTGACTCACATACAACGCCCCCACCCGATAGGTGGTTTTGGCATCGACCGGGAACCCGGCGCCGACCGAGAACGCCCAGATGTCTTCATAGATGCCGGCTGGCTCCGCGACTGTCATGCCCTCGATCTCGACGTCACCGGTGCCAAACTCCGAGAAGTCGACCCAGGTGGCACCGAAGGTGAAGTAACGCCCGTCGTCCAGCTCGTGATAGCCGCCCACAGAAAGGCGCTGCGGGAGGATGTTCTCCACATCGAGGTCCACGCCGTCGAGCCGGCCGATCGTCGCCCCCAGGATCGGGCCCAGGCCGCGGAGCTTCAGGTCTCCCTCCAGGTCACTGCTCGTCTCTCCTGTGTAGGTCAGCCCAATGCGTGTGCGTTCCGTCCACTGGTAGAGCAGCGACAGCGTGGCGGTGAGCCCGATCGAGTCTGCCTCGTATTCGAGCTTGCCATCGGCCTGTCCCGGCTCTGGATTGTTGATGCGAGCCTTCGTCTTGGAGTAGCTGTAGGTGACGTTCAGCGCGGCCCCCACCGACCATTGTTCATCGATGCGATACGCGACCGATGGCGTCACGCCGATGTACACCAGTGAGAAGCTGTCTGTGTAGTAGCGTCCCGCCCAGTCGTCTCCGTAGTCAGACCCGAAGCCGCTGGGCACGTTCGCCGAGAACCCGAAGCGCCAGTCCTCCGAGAGCGGCCTAACCCAGTGGAAGGACGGAATTGCGACGGGCCAGTCATTTCGATCGGGATTGCCTCCGCTCGTGCTGGTCTGCGACTTGTCGACGTCGAACTCCGCGAGGCCCTTGCCGATCACGACACGCAGCGTTCCCGTCTCTTCTGTGAGCCGGACCATTCCGGCTGGGTTCGAGTAGCTCGTCTCCGCTGTATCCGCCATCGCGACGCTGCCGCTGTGGGCAGGCGCGCCCGCGCGTGGGACACCAGGAAAAACGAAGAGGATCAGGAGCGCAAGGCACGGGGCCTTCACGGCGCCCATCCTAGCACCCGACGGCTTCAGTCCACGCGCACTTCATCGCAGTTACCACCCGCGTGAAGTTCTGAGCGACGGTCGCTTTCCTGTGCCGGGCAGGTCGTCTACCCTTGCGTTCTGGGGGCGATAGCTCAATGGTTAGAGCAGGTCCCTCATAAGGATCTGGTTCTCGGTTCGAGTCCGAGTCGCCCCACCACCAGCCCCTACGTCCTGGCCATGTGGGACGTGAGTCGGGCCTGGACCGCGTCGACGAAGCGCTTCTTGTCGCCGCTCCCGAAGAAGGCGGAGCCCATCACGAAGACGCGGCCCCCGTTGCTGGCCACCTCCTCGACGGTCTCGAGGTTGATGCCGCCGTCCACCACGATGTCGGTCTCGCGTGAGCTCAGATCGATGGCCTTGCGGAGCTCGCGCAGCTTGGGCATGACACCCGCAATGAAACTCTGACCACCGAAGCCCGGGTTGACCGTCATGACCAGGACCTGGTCGAGCTGCGGCAGCACGGCACTGAGCGCGGACGCCGGAGTACCAGGATTCAGCGCGACGCAAGTCCGAACGCCGTGCCTCGCGATCTGCTCGAGCGTGCCGTGAAGGTGTGGGCAGGCCTCGACGTGCACACCGAGAGCATTCGCGCCGGCGTCGGCGAAGCGGTCGATCATCGTGCCTGGATCCTCGATCATGAGGTGGACGTCGACCGGCAGCGCGGTCGCCTTCGCGATCGCTCGGACGACGTCGGGACCGATGGTCAGGTTCGGCACGAAGTGGCCATCCATCACGTCGACGTGGATCCAGTCCGCGCCCGCCTCTTCTGCCGCCTGCACCTCGTCGGCGAGCCGACCAAAGTCCGCGGAGAGGATCGAGGCCGCGATCCGGAACCTCCTCACGTCCGTACCAGCCGTGCGGCAAAGAAGCCGTCGCAACGCTGACGATGGGGGAAGGTCGCGAGCGCGCCGCTCTTGTCGACCAGATCGGCCGCAGCTGCTGGCAGGTGTGCGCGCGCGTCTTCCTGCTTGAAGTCGGAGTGTGACTCGAGAAAGCGCACCACCACGCCGCTCGTCTCCTCGGGAGTGAATGTGCATACACTATAGACGAGCACCCCGGCGGACCCGACGTAGCGCGCGCACGAGCTCAGGAGCGCCAGCGAGCGCTCGGCCGCACGCGGAATCTCCTCTGGGACGAGGCGCCAGCGCGCGTCGGGGTTGCGGCGCAGCGTGCCCAGACCGGTGCAGGGAGCGTCGACCAAGATGCGCGAAAAGCGCAGCCTGCCCTGCAGATCGAAGCCCTTTGCAGCGTCCCGCTGCAGGACCCGCAGGTTAGAGAGCCGGAGCCGCCTCGCGGCCTGGTGGATCAGCGAGAGTCGATTCCGGTGGAGCTCGAGCGCGACGACCTCCCCATCCGGTCCAACCTGCTGGGCGAGCTGCACGGCCTTCGTGCCCGGCGCAGCACAGCAGTCCACGACCGTATCGCCCGGCTGGGCGCCGAGCAGCAACGGCACGAGCTGGGACGCCTCGTCCTGCACGGTGAGCTCACCGCGCGCAAAGCCGGCGTCGCGCACCGGATCGCGCGTAAGGCCGGTGACCGCGTGGGGCGCGAAGCGCCCCGGACGCCCGCCGAGTCGACGCGCCACTTCGAGAACGTCCACGCCCGGTGAGACACGCACGCAGCGAGGCGGCGCGCGTGTGCAGGCCTCGGCCAACGCGATCGCCTCTTCGAGTCCGAACTGAGAGAGCCAGCGGTCTGCGAGCCACTCCGGAACCGAGCCCCAGTCGCGCAGGTACCGCGCAGGATCCAGCTTCGGGTCGGGGTAGCTGACTCCTCCCGCCTCGACAAGCCGCGCGAGCCCGCGCAGCACGGCGTTCACGAAGCCGGCCGCACGGTCAAGGCCCCGGCTCTTGGCGAGCTTCACGCTCTCGTCCACGACCGCCGCGTCGCGCACACCGTCGAGCTCCAGGATCTGATAGGCGCCAAGGCGCAGCAGGCTCCAGATGCTCGGCTCCACGCGGTTGAGCGGTCGATTGAGGGCTTGGGCGAGCGCAGCGTCGAGGCGTCCACGCAGCCGCAGCGTGCCGTAGCAGAGCTCGGTCGCTAGCGCGCGATCACGCCTGTCGAGATCGGAGTCGCGCAGCGCCGCGTGGAGCGCCAGCTCCGCGAAAGCGCGGTCCCGCTCCACCCGCTCGAGGACGTGCCAGGCCACACCTCGCGCGGTTCGTCCCAGCTTGGCGTCGAGCTTGCGGGTGGGGCTCATGGCAGAGCGACCCTCTCTTCCGCCGAGAGCTCGGTGCCGCGCAGGAACTCCTCGGCGCTGACGGGCTTCCGCCCGGGCACCTGCAGGCGCAGGATCTCGACCCAGGCATCGGGCGCAGCCACACACAGCCGACCGTCCCTGACCCGGACCACGCCAGCCTCTGATGCGGCCTCCGCGTCCCCGTCGCGGCGAGCCTCGAGGATGCGGAGCTTCTGCGCGGCCACCCCAAGCACCAGATCGGAGCCGGGTCTGGGACTGGCCGCGCGTATCCTCCGCAGGATGCGCTCGGCGGGCTCGCGCCAGTCCAGGCACGCGAACTCGCGCCCGACCCGCGGAGCGTCCGTGACGTCGGCGTTAGCCTGCGGCCGAAAGACGGCGCGCCCCTCGGCGATCTCTTCGATTGCCTCGAGCAGTGCTTCCGCTGCGAGCTCCGCCAACCGCTCGCTCAGCTCACCGGTCGTCTCGGTCGGCCCGATCTCGGTCTCGCGCACCAGGCAGACGTCGCCTGCGTCCATCTCCTTGACCACGCGCATCACGGAGACGCCTGTCTTCACGTCCCCTTCGAGAATCGTCCACTGGATCGGCGCCGCCCCGCGCCAGCGCGGCAGCAGGCTCGCGTGCGCATTGATCATCCAGTGGGCGGGTAGCTCCCGCACGCTCTTGGGAATGAACTGACCGAACGCGACGACCACGCCCAGGTCGGGTCGCAGGCTCCGCATCCACTCGAGCGTGTCCGGGTCGCCCACCTTTACCGGCTGTCGGATCGAGAGCCCGAGCTCCTGGGCCATGCGCCTCACGGGCGTGGGCTCGAGCTTGCGGCCGCGTCCCCGCGGTCGATCCGGCTGGCTGACCACGCCCACGACCTGGTGCCTGCTTCCTGCCAGCGCGCGCAGCGCTGGCAGCGCGAAGTCCGGCGTGCCGAGGTAGAGCAGGCGAAGAGACGGAGGATCGGTCGTGGCACGCGGCATGCGCGTCAGCCCAGGTCGCGTCGCAGCTGCTTCTTTCGGCGCCTGACGTAGAGATCTCGCTTGAGCTTGCTCACGCGGTCGATGAACAGGATACCGTCCAGGTGATCGATCTCGTGCTGGATGCAGTACGACTCGAGCTCGATCGCCTCGAACTCGATCAGCTCCCAGTCGAGTCCGCGCGCGCGCACCACGATGCGCGTGTCCCGCTCGACGTCCGACTTGAAGTCCGGCACGGACAGACAGCCCTCGTCCTCCGAGATCGAGCGTCCCTCGCGCGCCACGATCTCGGGGTTGATGAGGGTGCGCGGCTTCTTCTCGCCCTCCTCGTCCGTCCAGTCCAGGTCCATCACGAAAAGGCGCTTCGCGACACCGACCTGAGTCGCGGCCAGACCGATGCCCGGCTCGTCGTACATGGTCTCTGCCATGTTCTGCGCGAGCTCGCGCAGCTCGTTGGTCAGCCCCTCGGGCGTGACCTCGCTCGCCTTCTCGCGCAGGCGAGGATCGGGAAACTGGAGCACCTCGACAAGCATGGGAGACTCATAGCATCTGGAGCGGGGCGGTATCCAGCCTTAGATCGACACCCGAAAGCTCGGCTCGAGCGCGCCGCCGGAGCTGCAACGCCACCCTGCGCACGTCGTCGCGATCGCCCAGGAGCAGGAGTTGCCAGCGGAAGCGATCCCGTACCCGCCGAATGGGTGCGGGGGCCGGGCCCAGGACCTCCACCACGTCCCCCGCGCCGGGCGCGGCCCGCGCCCACTCCGCCAGCGCTCCGGCCGCGCCCTCCACCACGTCCTCTTTCTTGCCGCTGAGGGAGGCCTGCAGCATGTTGCGGTACGGTGGGTACCCGTGCGGCTTGCGGCGCGACAGCTCCTCGCGCAGGAAGCGCGGATAGTCGTGCATGCGCGACAGGGCAATCGCGTAGTGGTGCGGCAGGAAGGTCTGAATCACGACGCGCCCGGGCTCTTCGCCGCGACCGGCCCGTCCCGCGACCTGGGTAAGGAGCTGAAAGGTCCTCTCGCTGGCGCGAAAGTCCGGAAAGTGCAGTCCGAGGTCGGCGGCCACGACACCCACGAGCGTCACTCCCGGAACGTCGTGGCCCTTCGCGATCATCTGCGTGCCGACGAGCACGTCGATCACGCCCCGATGAAAGTCCTGCAGGATGCGGCGCTGATCGCCTTTTCGGGACGAGGTGTCTCGGTCGAGCCGAGCCACGCGCGCGTGCCCGAACATGGCCGCAACATCCTCCTCGAGCCGCTCCGTGCCAAAACCCAGCAACGCGCTGTCGGGAGTCCCGCAAGCAGGACAGGCCGGAGCCGGGTCCTGGCGGTGACCGCAGTAGTGACAGCGAAGCTCCCCCTGTCTGGGATCGTCCGCCCGGGGGGCGCTGCCCGTCGCGTGGTAGACGAGCGAGATGTCGCAGCGCGGACACGAGATGGCATGTCCGCAGGCAAAGCAGTACACGCGCGTCGCAAAGCCCCTGCGGTTCAGGAACAGGATCGCCTGGCTCCCCGTCGCGAGCACCCCCGCCAGCGCCTGCCGGAGCGGACGCGAGAGCAGCAGCGTGCGTCCGCGCCCCCGTCGCTCGGCGTTCATGTCGACGATCTCTACCTGTGGCAACGGCCGTCTAGTGACCCTCTCCGGGAGGACGAGTCGCTGCACCGTACCCTGCTCGCAACAGAACGCCGTCTCGACGTCAGGTGTCGCCGAGCCCATCACCAGCGGACAGCCGCTGTCTTCTGCTCGCAGGCGCGCCACGTCGCGTGCGTGGTAGCGGAAGCCCTCCTCGCTCTTGTACGCCGAATCGTGTTCCTCGTCGATCACAACGAGACCCAGGTCCTGGAAGGGAGCGAAGATCGCAGAGCGGGCGCCGATCGCTATCCGGCGGCTCCCCTCGCGAATGCTCCGCCAGTGGTCGAAGCGTTCGCCCGCGGAGAGACCGCTGTGCAGCACGGCGACCTCTTCCCCGAACCGCGCGCGGAAGCGGTCCACAACCTGGTGCGTGAGCGAGATCTCCGGCACGAGCACGATCACGCCGCGCTTCTGCTGCAAGGCCACGGCGGCGGCCCGCACGTAGACCTCTGTCTTGCCGCTACCCGTGACGCCATAGAGCATGAAGCTGCTTCCGCGCGAGCCTTCAATCGCGTCGGAGATCGCCTGCAACGCCTCGCTCTGTGGACGCGTCAAGCGCTGCACCTCTTCCGTCTGCGTGAGCGGCGCCTCGACACGCGTTCGTGTCAGCTCCTCCAGCTCGACGGTTACCAGGCTCGCGCGGACCAGGGCCCGCAACGGCGCGCTGCTGGGCAGCGGCTGGGGTCCGTGGAGGAGCTGCTCGTAGAGCTCGAGCTGGCGCCTCGCCTTCCCGAGCTGGACTCGCGCCTGGCCCGGATCGGTGGACGGGTCGACCCGGTACACTCGTTGTGTCCTCACTCGCACGCGTGGCTCCGTCCTCGTGAGCTCGCGCTTGACCCAACCCACCCGCTCGAGCTGCTCCAGGCTGGCCCCTGCCTCCTCGAAGCGCCGCCGGAACTGGACCTCCGTCGGCGCACCGCGCTCGAGCGCACGCAGGACCTCGCGCAGGCTGCCGCGCGCCTCGCCGCGCGCGAGCGCCTGGCGTCCCGCCTCCTGGAGCTGAACACGACGCTCGATGCGCGGGGCCGTGCCCGGAGGAAGCGCCGCTGCCAGGGCCAGTCCGGGCGGACACAGGGCGTCGCGAGCGGCCCGCAGCAGCACCTTCAACAGCGACTCGGGCAGCACAGGAGCGGAGTCGAGCACTTCGATCACGGAGCGCGCCTCGCCGGATCGGCGGGCCGCTCCCTCGACTCGCTCCGCTACAACTACCCCGACGACTTGCCGCCCCGCACACGGCACGAGCACGCGCATACCGGGCACCACACGACTCTCTTGGGAGACCTCGTAATCAAGGGTGTCGTCGAGCGGAAGCGACACCGCAACCTCGACGCAGCGAGGGGGATTCACCGACTCTTTCTAGCACGTTCCCCCCAACCCGCCGACCGGACTGAGACTTGATGACTTGGGGACGGTGTTAGGCTGCGGACGATGGCGGGCATCGTCGTGGTGGGCAGTTTGAATCTCGACATCTCCGTGCGGGCGGAGCACCTGCCGCGGCCTGGCGAGACGGTCCGCGCGAGCGGGCTCGAGCTCGGTCCCGGGGGAAAGGGACTCAACCAGGCGCTTGCGGCGGCCCGACTCGGTGCGAGCGTGCACATGATCGGCTGTGTCGGCGCGGACGTCTTCGCCGCGATCCCGCTCGACGCGCTGCGCGACGCGGGCGTCGAGACGACCCGCGTACGCGTGCGCGAGGACGAGCACACGGGGACGGCGCTCATCTCCGTCGACGCAAAGACTGGGCAGAACGCGATCTCGGTTGCCGCAGGAGCAAACACGCGGGTGACCCCTGATCAGGTGCGAGAGGCCGAGCCCGTCTTCCGCGCTGCGCGCGTGCTGCTCGTCCAGCTGGAGCTCCCCCTCGAAACGGTGGAGACCGCCCTCGATCTGGCCAGGCGCCACTCGCTGCTCACGGTGCTCGACCCGGCCCCGTTTCGCGAGCTGCCCGACTCCGTCCTGCGCAAGGTCGACGTGCTCACACCGAACGAGACGGAGGCCGAGTCGCTCTCTGGCGTGCGGGTGAGCGGCGTGGAGTCGGCAGCGGCCGCCGGAGCCCTGCTTCAGAAACGTACCGGCAGCGACGTCGTCGTGACGCTCGGAGCGCTGGGCTGCGTCCGGGTCCATGGCAGTGGCACCGTGCACCTGCCCGCTCCGCAGATCGAGCCCGTCGACACCACCGGGGCGGGGGACGCCTTCAATGGCGGGCTCGCCGTCGCCCTGGCCGGAGGCGCCCGTTTGGCGGAGGCCCTGCGCCAGGCGATCCTCGCGGGTACGGCCGCCACCCTGCGTCCGGGCGCCGGGGCGGCCATGCCGGCGCCGGAGGATCTCGCGCGACTGGCCGAGGCCTCTAGCGCCAGCTGAACCTGCGAAAGGCCCGGGCCATCGGTCCGGGACGGCCCGCCACGAGCCTACCGAGGTGGCGCACCTCCCTCACGAAGTCGCCTCGCTGGAGCAGATAGTCGAGCGTTTTCGCGTAGCCGAGCTCGTGGAGCTCCGTGCGCATGTGCTGGGTCAGGCCGGACCTCCAGACGTTGCGCTCGTCCTCGGGCGGTTCCGGACCGAGGCCAAGCTCCGTGGCGACCCAGCCAGCGGTCCACAGAACCAGCGCGAGCAGCGGCTGCTCCACGGCGATCTCCGGACGACGGCAGTCGCGCACACCCCCTGCCACGTGGGGGGGCAGGCTCCAGCTCTCCAGCACGCGGGCGCAGAGCTCACTCGGGTAGACCTCGAACTCCTTGTAGAGAGCCTCGTCCAGGTCGACCTCCCCAGTCGCGGCCAGCCGCCACGCAGCGCCGAAGCGCCTGGGAAAGGACACCGCCAGGAACGCCTCTCCCAGGCGGGACACGAGCGCACCGAGGTAGGCGGCGGAGAGATCCGGATAGCCGAGATCCTCGGAGAGGCGTCGCGCGCAGATGGCCGAGGCCAGGCCAAAGGTCCAGAAGCGCCGCACGTCCAGGGGAGCCGGGAGACGCGGGAACACGTTCATGATCGCGACGGAGAGGATGGCGCCGCGCGTTTCCAGCTCCCCAAGTCGCAGGATCGAGGTCTTGACGCAAGAGGTGCGCATCCCCATGCAGAAGAAGGGCGAGTTGCCCATTCCGACCACACGCAGCGCCAGGACCGGGTCCCGTGAGATCACAGCGGCCACGGAGCGCACGTCGTAATCCGTATCGTCAAGCAGGTGGAGCGCTTCCAGCGCGGCGTCGGGAAGGGTGGGCAGCCCCTTCATCCGCAGGACGAGCCGATCTATGGGGCTCGGACTCTCCGCGGGCTCCCACATGGGGGTTGCGTGCTGCATTCGGTCTCCATTCGACAGCCGTTCGACCCGCCCGAGAGCACTCGGGTTAGGGCACTGGCTTTGCGTCCCCGACTTCCGTCGGGTTTGCCATTTCGTGGAGCAGCCGAACTTGCGCCCGCGCTGCGTCCCAGCGCCGCCGGTCCTGAGACCGAAGGCGTCAACAGACGTATCGGACGCATAGAAGTGAACTTGAGCTCACTCCTCCGTCGCGGGCGGAGCCGGATCGTGCTCGTCCAGGAAGCGCAGGACCAGTCCGTTGAAGCGCGAAGCCAGCTCGGCGGCCACGAGATGCGCACCGCCTGCCATCTGCACGAGGCGCGCCCCAGGGATGGCGCGCGATATCTGCCGGTGCAGCTTTGGCGGGGTCAGGATGTCTTCCTCGCCACACACGACGAGCGTGGGGGATCGGATCTGGCCCAGGCGCTCCAGGGCGTCGTGTTGCAGCGAGGCTTCGGCCTGGCGCGCAAAGACCTTCTCCTCCATCGGCGCGTCGTCGCGCAGGTAGAAGCGCCACATGCGCTCGAGCACGTCCTCCTCGAAGGTGTCGTCCCCGAGCGTCCAGGCGAGTCGATTCTTGATGCGGGTCTCGGCGGGGACGCCGTACTCGATCATCTCTTTCCACAGCTCCAGGATGGCGCGGCGCTTCGCGTCGACCCTGGCCCACGTCCCCTGCAGGATCAGGCAACCCACGCGCTCCGGATACGCGAGGGCGAGCTCCTGCGCGACCATGCCGCCAAGGAACCCACCAAGAACGTGCGCGCGGTCCAGCTCGAGCTCGTCGAGCAGCGCGAGTGTGTCTTCCGCCATGTCGAGGGTAGTGAACGCCGTTCCGGGATCTTCGGAGAGCCCCGCCCCGCGGTTGTCGAAGATGATGATGGGACGCTGCTTTGACAGCTCCGGCACCGTCGTGACCGTCCACCCCTGACACGTGCCGCCCATACCCATGATGAGCACGAGGGGCGTGCGTTCAGCTTCCCCGTACGTCTCATAGTAGATCTCGAAGCCGCGCGTCTTGAAGGTCGGCACTGGCGGGATTGTACAATACCGCCACGCTCCCCGGCCGGGGAGGGAGCTACTTGTTGCCGCGCTTCAGCTCGGTGAGTACGAGCTTGGCAAGCGCCTTGAGCGTCTCGAAGACGCCCTTGCCGGTATGCGCGGACGCTTCGAAGTCCTGCATCTTGCCGTCCGGATTCAGCGCCTCACGCAGCTCTTCCACCGACAATATGTTAGGCAGGTCGCGCTTGTTGTACTGCAGCACCCAGGGGATCTTGTCGATGTGGTAGCCCTGCTCGCGCAGGTTCCCCCGCAGGTTCTCCAGCGATTCGATGTTTGCCTCGAAGCGCTCATCCTGGCTGTCGGCGACGAACACGACGCCGTCTACACCCTTGAGGATGAGCTTGCGGCTGGCATCGTAGAAGACCTGACCCGGAACCGTGTAGAGATGGAAGCGGGTCTTGAAGCCGCGGATCTCGCCCAGCGACAGCGGCAGAAAGTCGAAGAAGAGCGTCCGCTCGGTCTCGGTCGCGAGCGAGATCATCTTCCCCTTGGCCTCACCGGCGGTCTTCTCGTAGATGTACTTCAGGTTTGTCGTCTTCCCGCACAAGCCCGGGCCGTAGTAGACCAGTTTGCAGTTGATCTCGCGTGCGGAGTAGTTGATGAACGCCATGAGACTTGTGGAACCTCAGTCCGAGAACAAATTGTCTATGTCGTCTTCGCTGATCTCAGCAAAGGGGGAGCTAGAGCCCTGATCCAGCTCCGACTCGGCCCGCTTGAAGATCTCCTCGAAGAGCTCCGAGAACCTTTGACCTGCCTTCTTGACGCGCAGTCGCACGAGTCCCAGCGAGCTGCGATCGTCGAAGATGATCACCAGGATGATGCGCTGCGCGACCAGCGTGATGTGCAGGTTGTCGCGCTCGCCCTGGTGGAACTGATTGGGAAAGTCCGGCTCGCCGATGATCCTGGCCAAGCCGGTCGTGGCCGCGACGTTGCCCGCCACCAGCGACGCCAGCGATGTGGTGTCGATGCCCGATAGCTCGCCCGCCTCGCTCACGAGCTGGCCGTTGCGGTCGACCAGGAACACCGCCTTGGCGTTGGCGTCGTGCACCAGACGCTCCGCCACCGCGACGAGCTTCTTGTGATCCTCCTCGAACAGGACCAGCTGTGGGTTCAGGGACATGCGGTCCTCTCTAAGGGGTTGAGATCGCTCGGGAAATACCCCCCGGCAGCCGATGCTAGCAGAGCGCATTCCACGGGCACAAGAGCCGCAACCAGAGGACGAATCGGGCCCCCACGTCGATATCTTGAGAACGTTGGCTGCACCAGCCGCCTATGAGCCGAACTGGCGCCTGTTCTCCAGCGACTTTCGCACGGTCACGGGATCGACGTATTCCAGGTCGCCACCCATGGGCATGCCGTAGCCGATGCGCGTGACGCCCACGTCGTACTCCCGAACGCGGTCGGCGACGTAGAGCGCGGTTGCCTCACCTTCCGGGTTCGGATTCGTGGCGAGGATGACCTCGTCGATGCCACCGGCACGGATGCGCTCGATCAACGGCTCCACGCGCAACGCTTCGGGTCCCACGCCGTCGAGCGGCGCGAGCGTGCCACCGAGCACGTGGTAGCGGCCGCGGAACACACCCGAGCTCTCGATGGACGCCAGGTCGGCCGGCTCCTCGACGACGCAGACCTGGTTCGTCTGCCGCGTGTCGTCCCGACAGATCTCGCATGGAGACTCGGTTGTCAGGTTGAAGCACTCCGCACACAGGGTGACCTCGCGTCGCAGCCGCAGGATCGCCTCGCCGAGCTCGGAGGCGGTGCTCTCCGGCGCCGAGAGCAGGAAGAACGCGAGGCGTGTGGCGGTCTTTTCGCCCACACCGGGCAGCCGGCGCAGCGCCTTGACCAGCCGGTCGATCGGGCCGGGGCGGGCCATCTAGGCGCCCCCGCCGAGCTGCCCCATGAGCTGTGCGATGGGAATGCCCGTCGCGTTCTGCATCTCGCTCTGTGCCATCTCCCGGGCCCGCACGAGCGCCTGGTTGACTGCGGCGACCACCAGGTCCTGCAGCATTTCCACGTCGCGCGGGTCGACGGCCTGCGGGTCGATCTTGATTTCGACCAGCTCGAGCAGCCCGTTCACCGTGGCGTCCACCATGCCGCCGCCAACGGTGGCCTGGGCAGTGCGGTGGCGCAGCTGCTCCTGCACCTGCTTCAGTTTGCCGCTCATCTCCTGCGCCTGCTCCATGATCGACTTCAGATCGAACTGGCTCATGTGAGCTCCCCTCCCGTCGGGCGTGGTACGCGGACCTCCTGCAGCTCTGCGTCCAGGGCAGAGATGACCTCTTGCACCACGGGATTTTCCTTTGCCTCGCGACGCAGGCGCGCCTCGCGCTCGGAGGCCGTGGGGCCGGGCGTGGGCTCGGCGCTGGGTGGTGCGGATGTCTGGAACCGCCGCTTCGGGCGGCGCGAGCCGCGCTCTGGCCCCCCTTGTGACGGCTCGTTCCCGCCCGGCGCCCCCCCGCCAGCAGGGCCTTCGAGCGCATCGAGGCGCTCGATCAGCGAGCTGAGCGCCTCGGCCTCGGGCAGGGTCGCGAGACGCACGACGGCCATCTCGAGCGCCTGCTCGGGCCGGGGCGCAAGCCCGAGCTCCTGGTTTCGCGTCAAGAGGACGCGGAACAGGCGCTGCAGCGTCTCGGGGTCGTGAGGCTTGGCGCGGCGCTGCAGCTCCGCCACCTCTGCGGGGGCCGCATCGACGAGCGGGGCCAGATCCTCTACCAGCCGGGCCACAAGCAGGTCCCGCAGCTCCTGCAGGATCGCGGCCGCGAGGCGGACCCCGTCGACGCCAGCATCGATGGCGCGGCGCACCGCAGCCAGGGCGGCGCTGGCGTCACGAGCGAGCACGGGATCGACGATGTCCGTGACAATCTTGTGCTCGATCAGGTCCAGGATCTCGCGAGCGCCCTCCTCCTCGATCGCGTTGCCGAACGCGCTCACCAGCCGATCGAGCAAGGTCTCGGCGTCGCGCAGGCTGCCGTCGCTCTCGCGCACCAGAGCGCGCATCACCGACTCGGGAATCGAGATCCCTTCGGCGCTCGCGATCTGATGCAAGCGGTCGAGCATTTCGCGCGACCCCAGGCGCTTGAAGTCGAAGCGCTGCACACGCGAGAGCACCGTTGCGGGGATCTTCTGGGCGTCGGTCGTCGCGAAGATGAATAGGCTGTGCGCCGGCGGCTCCTCCAGAGTCTTGAGCAGCGCGTTGAAGGCCTGCGTCGACAGCATGTGGACCTCATCGATGATGTAGATCCGGTACTTTCCCGGCGCGGCCGCGTAGCGGATGTTGTCCCGGATTTCGCGCACGCTGTCCACGCCCGTGTTGCTCGCCGCGTCGATCTCCTGCACGTCGAGCGAGATTGACGCGGCGATCTCCGTGCACGACGAGCACTTTCCGCAGGGCTTCTCCGTCGGGCCCTCGTCGCAGTTGAGCGAGCGCGCCAGGATCCGGGCGATCGAGGTCTTTCCGGTCCCGCGTGGCCCAGCCAGCAAGAGGGCGTGAGGCAGGCGCCCGTGCACGAGCGCGTTCCGCAGCGCCGTCGTGACGTGCCTCTGGCCAGAGACTTCCTCGAACGACTGAGGCCGCCAGCGGCGCGCCAGAACCTCGTAGCTCATGAACGACTTTCCCTACTTCATCGCAGAAGGTCGTCCCAGAGGGAGATCGCTGGGCCGATCCAACCACCTGCCCCGCAACGCTACCGTTGCTTCCTTCCGGACCTGGCGGAGTTCACGAGCGAACCACCGGCCGGGGCCCAGCGATCACCGTCGGGGACGAATGCGGGTGACAATACTCCCCGCTCCTGGGTGCGTAAAGCAAGTCGGCGCATCAAGATAGCGCCGAGCGCGGCCCGCTCTGACAGGCTGTCCAGTACGACGAATTCCCGGTCCGTATGTGCCGCGCCGCCACGCACGCCCATGGAGTCGAGTGTCGGCAAACCCAGTGCGCCGGTCAGCGAGCCATCGGTTCCGCCCCCCGCATGGATGGGTGGGGGGAGCTCGGAGCCGAGCGCACGCGCGACCTCCGCGTGCAGCTCGAGCAGCTCGCGAGTGGCGTCGGTCTCTCGCTTTGGCGGACGATGCAAGGTGCCCCAGAGAGCCCCGTGCGTTCCCTCTACGTGTGGCTGGGCCGCGATCTGCTCCAGGCGTTCGCGGATCTCGTCGCCCTGGTTCGAATCGTCGTAGCGCAGATCGATCCACGCCTCCGCGAACTCGGGCACGATGTTGCGCTTGGTGCCTCCATCGAAGGTACCTGTGTTCAAAGTGATGCCGGCGTCGTAGTTCGTCAGTGCCTCGATCTCCACGACCTTCCGCGCAAGGGCAAGGATGGCACTGCGACCCTTGCTGTGCGCGCCCCCCGCGTGCGACGCCACGCCATCGACCGTGAGATAGAACTGTCCCAGGCCGCGCCGGGAGCGGACCATCTCACCGCCTGGCCGCGCGCTCTCGAAGACGAACCCGAGGGTAGCCTTGCGGGCCTCCGCCTCGATACGCAGCCGCGTGCTGAGCGATCCGATCTCCTCGTCTGCGTTCAAGAGCACGGTCCACTGCGCCCGATCGAGATCACCGCTCTCCGCCAGCGCGCGCAGCGCAAAGAACAGGACGACCAGGCCGCCCTTCATGTCGGACACACCCGGTCCGATCGCGCGCAGCGGGTCGTCCCGATCCAACCGGTAGCTCTGAAAGGGGGAGTCCGGCTCGAAGACGGTGTCGTAGTGGCCCAAGACGAGGAAGCGCTGGCTTGCCGGTCCCGGTCCAGGGCGCCGCGCGACGATCAGCGGCCCCACCCCGACGCGCCCGCGACCGGGGTAGGCGTCGAGCCACTCGGAGTGGCGCTCGACCTCGAAGCCGAGCTCCAGCAGGGGGGTAACGAGCAGCTGGGCGAAAGCCTCGAGCCCTGGACGGTTGAACGTGCCAGTGTTCAGAGCCACCCAGCGCTCGAGCTGCGCGACCATCTCCTGCTGGCGGGCCTGCAGGCGTTCCCGAATCAGGCGTTCGTCGGCGTCGAGCTGGGCTGCGGCGGGTGGCGCGGCCAGGCCAAGCATCAGCAGCGTGCACACCGCCCTTCGCAGCACTCAGACACCTCCCCAGGTAGCGGGCGCCATAGTACCGTACACTTACGAGATGGATCGTCGCGGCGTTACCGTCCCGATCACGCTGACAGTGGGACTCGTAACCATCACGATAGCGCTCACCGCGGGCTGGCAGATCCTGGTGGCACGCGAGTTCGAGGCCTTCGCGGAGGGCTTCACCTCGATCCACTGGCTCATCGCCATTCTGGGCTCGGTGTTCTTCGTCACGATCATCACCGTGGCGATCCTGCAGGCGGTCTGGCTCGTGCGTGAGATTCGCACGAATCAGCGGCAGCGGAACTTTCTGGACGCCGTCACGCACGAGCTTCACACGCCGCTGACCTCGCTGCGCCTGTACGTCGACACGCTGCAGGGGAAGTCGCTCGACGAGGAGCAGCGCGGCGAGTTCCTCGACGTCATGTCCGACGACATCGACCGGCTGCAGCGAACGATCGACCAGATCCTGAGCGCGGCGCGCACGGAGGCGCGCCGGAACCACCGCACGCCCGTCGACCTGCGCGGCCTGCTGGGCGAGTGTGTGGCCGACGCGCGCGAACGACACGGCCTGGATGAAGAGGCGCTGCGCCTCCAGGTCCCGGCACTCGCGCGCGTGCGCGGCGACATCGAGCAGCTGCGCCTCGCCTTCCGCAACCTGATCGAGAACGCGATCCGCTACGCGGGCGAGCGGACGCGCGTCTGCGTGCGCGTGCGCCCGGCTTCGGGCCGCAAGCTAGAGGTCGAGGTGGAGGACCAGGGCATCGGGCTGCCCGAGTCGGCGCTCGGCCGCGTCTTCCAGCGCTTCCAGCGCATCTCCCAGGAAGCCGTGCGTAGTCCTGGGGGCCTGGGGCTGGGGCTCTTCATCGTCCGCAACGTGATCCGCGGGCACGGCGGGACGGTGCGGGCGGAGAGCGACGGTGAGGGGAAGGGCAGTCGGTTCATCGTCACGCTCTCAGGACAGCTCGATGAATCCGTCCATCCTGCTCGTTGAAGACGAGGAGCACCTCGCCAGAGGCCTGCGCTTCAACTTCGAGGCCGAGGGCTACCGCGTAGAGCTCTTCGAGCGCGGGGAGGACGCGCTCGAGCGGATCGAGGCAAGGGACGCGGAGCCCGTCGACCTCATCGTGCTCGACGTCATGCTCCCGGGCATCTCTGGCATCGAGGTGCTCGAGCAGCTGCGCAGGGGCGACAACCCCGTGCCGGTCCTGCTCCTCACCGCGCGCGACACCGAAGAGGACATCGTGACCGGACTCGACATGGGCGCGGACGACTACCTGACCAAGCCCTTCTCTCTGCCCGTCCTGCTGGCGCGTGTGCGCACGTTGCTGCGCCGCGCCACTCACGTCGACGAAGCAGGCACGGAGCAGCACCCCTTCCAGATTGGCAAGGTCACCGTCTACCCGAACCGCTTCGAGCTCGAGCGCAACGGCGAACGCCTGAAGCTCACCGCGAAGGAGCTGAGCCTGCTCTCCCTCCTCTTCGCCCGCCGCGGCAGCGCGGTGAGCCGCGGCGAGATCTTGCAGCAGGTCTGGGACCTCCACCCGGAAACCCGTACCCGTGTCGTCGACACCTTCGTCCTCCGCCTCCGCAAGCTGATCGAGCCGGACCCAAAATCCCCCGAGTTCCTCCTCTCCGTCCGCTCCTTCGGCTACCGCCTGGAAGCCTAGGCTCAGAACTTAGGGACCGTCCCCAAGTTCCGAGCCCAGGAGGAAGAGGGTCGCGAGCATGGCGGCGAGGGCTGTTGCCAGTGCCAGGGGGAAGGACCAGAACGGAAAGGCGAGCGAGGGGAGGTAGCCTGTGAGGACCGCGATGGCGGCCACGAGGAGGGCGTAGGGGGCCTGGGTGCGGACGTGGTCGACGTGGTCGCTTGCGCTCGCGACGGAGGAGAGAACGGTCGTGTCGGAGATGGGGGAGCAGTGGTCGCCGAAGATCGAGCCTTCGAGCACAGCCCCGATGCAGACCACGACCATGCCGAGCGATCCGATCTCGTGCTGCAGACCGACCGCGGCCGCGAGGCCGACCACGTTCGGCAGCAGGATCGACATCGTTCCCCAAGATGTTCCCGTTGCGAAGGAGACGCCGCTCGCCGCGACGAAGAGCAGTGTGGGGAGCCAGAGCGCATCGACGCGGCCAGAGGTCAGGGCCACCAGATAGTCGGCGGTGCTCACGTCGACGCAGACCCGCCCGATCATCCAGGCCTCGAACAGGATGACGATCGCGATGGTGAGCGCACGCGTGCTGATTAGCGCGGCGCGCGCCGCATCACGCCCGGGCAAGTGCCCGCGACGCGTGCGCCAGAAACCCAGCGGCCAGCCAACGAGTGCCCAACCGGCTGCGAACACTCCTGTGTAGGCGAGTGGTCCGGCGAGTCCACCGCCCAGGTAGACGCTGAGCTCGCCCTCCAGGGGCGGAGCGAATGCGACCGCCGCCAGCACACCTGCAACGAGCCCGCCGCGCAGCCCGTTCGAGCCGCTCAGGAAGACAGTCAGAATCAGGCCAACGCAGCTCGCGGTGAACAGCGCGGTCGCCCCGCTGCCATCGAGCAGCACGCCCGTGAGCCCGGGCAGTGTCAGCAGTAGGGCAGGGTCGTCGGCGAGCACCGCGTAGCCGCCGCCGCGCCGAAAGATCTCCTGCAGCGCGACGAGCACGACGGCCAGGATCGGAAGCATGGCGTTCCGCGCCCGTGGCGCGATGTCGGAGCTGGCCCGGAGCCCGGTCAAGGCCGAGGAGACCATGGGCGTTCCGCCGTCGCGCACGAGCTGCCCCAGGTTGCGCGCGCGGCGCTCGGCCGTGCGCATGGGACCGAAGTCGCGGCCCGTCCAGATGACGAGCGCGACGAAGCAGAGCGCGAAGATGCTGTAGAAGCGAAACGGGATGGTCTGAAAGAAGATGGCGTACGCGTTCTCGACGATCCCCGCAGCGGGAAGCTGCGGAGCGAACGTCGAGACCTCGAACGCGATCCACGTGGAGACGACCGAGAGGCCCGCCACCGGGGCGGCCGTGCTGTCCACGATGTAGGCCAGCTTCTCGCGCGAGATGCTGAGGCGATCGGTCAGGGGACGCATGGAGTTGCCGACGATCAGGCAGTTCGAGTAATCGTCGAAGAACAGGCCGAGTCCCGAGGCAAAGGCGACGGCCAGCGTGGAGCGCACGGTCTGCGCGAAGCGCGCCACCAGGTGGATCATGCCCATGACGCCGCCGCTCCGGGTCATCACCCCCACCATCGCGATCAGCGCAACGGTGAAACCGATCACCTCCAGCCGGAACGTGTCCAGGATTTCGCGCCGCAGGTACACGGCGAACACGTCCCAGAACGCGGCCGGGAGCACGAAGAGCGCAGAGACGTCCGTCTGCAGACGCATGAGCACCGCACCCGACAGGATCCCGAGGAACAGCGCTGTCACCGTTGCGCGAAAAGCCAGCGCTACCGCGATGGCGAGCAGCGGCGGCAGGAGCGCGGTCCGCGTCGGGATGATCCAGAGACCGAGCGCTTCGAAGCGCTGCACCTCGCTCCCGTGGACGAGCGCGGCTCGAAGGGTGAGCGCACGTTCCTCTTCCGCGAGCACGAGCTCGAGCCTGAGCTCTGCTGGGCCCTCGACGACGGTGAAGCTCGTACCGCGCTCGTCGTTCACGACGTTCAGCAGCGAGTCGAACGGGCGCCGGAACACCGGGTCGCCCTCGACACGTCGCCCGTCGTGCAGGAGCGCGAGCTGGAAGCGCTCAGCGTCGGGGCCCCGCTCCGCGAGCGCGTCGAAGATCGCCGCGCCCGCCTCCCCCTCGAGCAGCTTCGGAACACCCTGGGCCAGGAGCGCGTCGTGATCGGGCTCGGGATACAGAAGCGCCAGCGCGAGTGCGATCCCGGCGAGCGGGAGCAGCCGCGCAGCCAGACGCGTGTTCATCCAGGTCCGTCTCCGTGGGGGCGGCGCGATTGTAGCGCGCGGCGGCATGCAGATGATCCAGAAACACACCGACGAGGAGCGCGAGAAGAAGGAGAAGGCCGCCGCGGCGGAGTGATCCGAACTCTCACCGAGGGAGAGTCGAGCAACCTATTGGGCGCTCGTGGACCCCTTGAGTGTGAGGTACAGGCCGACTGCTGCTATCACCACTCCCGCAGTGGCACCGGCGGTCTGCTGACGCCCGAAGCCGGGATTGTCTCCAATTCCGATGACGTCGGCGAGCAGAGACGCGCCCAAGAGCCCTATCCCGACCAGTAGCAAGACTATCGCTGCTGTCTTGTCGCCACGCACAGACTGCCCTCCCAGCCTCTTCTTCGGCCATGGTCTCACCGCAGAGCGTGATGTCAAGCGCGCGCCGGTGCCATGACGGGTGCGATTGACGTTAGACTCGGCGGCAGCAATGAAGCCCGTCGGAGTCATCGTCAATCCTGTGTCGGGGCGGGATGTCAGACGGTTAGCTGCACGTGCGCGGAGCTCCACGCCGGAGGACAAGCGCAATCAGGTGGCGCGGGCGGTCGTCGGTGCGGCGGCGGCCGGGGCGGAGCGCATCATCGTGTTCCGGGATCCGTTCCGCATCGGGGTCGGCGCGGTCGAGAGCTTGCGGATCGACGCAAAGATCGAGGTGCTCGACATCGGCGCATCCGTTAAGCCCGAGGACACGACGCGCGCGGCCGAGCTGATGCGCGAGGCGGGTTGCGGGGCGGTCGTGGTGCTCGGAGGCGACGGCACGAACCGCGGAATCGTCAAGGTGTGGGAGGAGGCGCCGCTCCTGCCGATCTCCACCGGCACGAACAACACTTTTCCGATCATGGTCGAGGCGACGGTCGCGGGCGCGGCCTGCGGGCTCGTGGCGTCGGGCCGGATCGGGCTGCACGAGGTCGCCCGGCCGGCCAAGCTGATCCGGCTCGAGATCGGAGGCAGAACGCCCGACCTCGGCTTGATCGACGTCGTGCTGCTCGTCGACGACATGGTGGGCAACCTGCTGCCCTACGATCCAGACAAGCTCCGCACGATCGTGCTATCCCGCGCGGTTGCGACCGGCGTGGGCGTGACGCCGATCGGCGGGCTGCTCGAGAGCTGCGGGGCAGAGGACGAGTACGGGCTGGTGGTCGAGTGCACGGGACCGGAGGGCGACGGCCGTCCGCTGCGCGCCGCGCTCTCGCAGGGGCTTTACCGGAGCGTGCACGTGCGCGGCTGGCGCAGGGTCGAGCTCGGCGAGCCGGTCGTGGTGCACGGTCCGGGCGTGCTGGCCTTGGACGGCGATCGCGAGTACACGCTCGCAGAGAGCGAGACTGCGCAGCTGCGCGTGGTGCGCGAGGGTCCCTATGTGATCGACGTGGAACGAGCAATGCGACTCGCCGGTGAGCGCGAGCTGTTCTTCGACCTGGAAGGCTGGCACGACGCGCTGGACGAGCTGTAGCGATGGCGCGGGACCGCAAGCTCGAAGTGGCCCTCGCCGCGCTGCGCTCCGTGCGCGACGACCCGCGCTCCAACGCTGCCACCACCGAGCTTCGCAACGCGCTTGAGCACCGCTCTTCTCACGTTGTCGCCTCGGCGGCCGGTCTCATCGCCGAGCTGGACATCCGGGGCCTCGCGAGAGAGCTCGAGGCGGCCTTCGACCGCTTCATGCGCGACCCCGCGAAGACGGACAAGGGCTGCAGGGCGAAGGCCGCGCTGTCCGACGCGCTCTACCGGACCGAGGAGGCGGCTCACGCGCTGTACCTCCGCGGCATCCGCCACGTGCAGCTGGAGCCGGTGTACGGCGGCAAGGCCGACACTGCCGCTCGCCTGCGCGGAGTCTGCGCACTGGGCCTCGTGCGCATCAACTACCCCGACGTGCTGGCGGAGCTTGCGGAGCTGCTCGCGGACCCGGAGCCCGCCGCCCGCAGGAGCGCGGCGCGCGCGATCGGCTACCACGAGAGCGAGCGCGGGTTGCCGCTGCTCCGTTTGAAGCTGCTCTCCGGAGACGAAGACCCGGAGGTGATCGCAGAGTGCCTTGCTGCGCTGCTGAAGATCGGGTCCGACTCCTCGCTCGCCTTCGTCGGGCGTCTGCTCGAGCGCGCTGACCGTGAGACCTGCCAGGCCGCCGCGCTCGCGCTCGGCGAATCGAGAGTCCCCGACGCGCTTGCGCTGCTGCGCGACCTGTGGGAACGCAATGACGATGCCGAGCTCCGCCGCACCGCCCTGCTGGCGATCGCCACGCTGCGCCACGATCAGGCCCTGGAGTTCCTGCTCGCGCTCATTGCAGAAGGGATAGGACCCAGCGCGCGCGACGCGATCGAGGCGCTGGCCATCTACAAGGACGACGTGGCGCTGTGCGAACGCGTCCGCAACACCGCAGAGCGGCGCGAAGACCTGGACCTGAGTGGGGCGCTCGAAAAGGCGTTCTGACGGGCTGGTAGAATACCGAGGTGTTCGGATCCCCCCGGAACCCCACTGCGCTCGGCGCAGCCCTGGCTCTGCTCGTCTCCGCAGGCTGTGGCGAGCCCCAGTCGGCAGGCTATCGAGGACGACCTCCCGCAACCGTGGAGGCGGTGCGCCTAGATCCCGAACCGTTTACCGACGTCATCGGCCTGGTCGGCCATCTAGAGGCGGAAGAGTCGGTCGTCATCCGCCCGGAGATCTCGGGCGTGATCGACGAGATCGGCTTCGAAGAGGGCGAGACGGTCGCCGCGGGTCAGGTGCTGTTCGGCCTGCGCAACGAGGAGCAGCGCGCCGAGCTGCGCTCGGCCACGGCCCAGCGGGCCCTCGCCCGTGACGTCTATCGCCGGACCGAGGAGCTCTCCAAGCACGAAGTGTCGGCGGTCGCCGAGCTTGACCGCGCCGTTGCGGAGCTCGAAGCCGCCGAGGCGGGCGTCGATCTCGCACGCGTGAACCTGGATCGCACTCAGATCCGCGCCCCGTTCGACGGGGCCGTCGGCGCGCGCGAGGTGTCTCCCGGCGACCGCGTCCGCGACACGACGGACCTGGTGCAGATCGACAAGATCGATCGCCTGCAGCTGCTGTTCACGCTGCCCGAGACCGCGGTCGGCCTGGCCCGCCGGGGCATGCACGTCGAGCTGGCGATCGCCCCGTTCCCGGACGAGCGCTTCCAGGGCGAGGTCTACTTCGTCTCGCCCACGCTCGACCCCAACAGCCGGCGGCTCCTGCTCAAAGCCTGGATCCCGAACCCGGACCGCCGGCTGCGGCCCGGACAGTTCGCGACGCTAGAGGTCGAGGTCGAGCACATCGAGAACGCGCTCGTGGCGCCCGAATCCTCCATCGTGTACGACGGCAAAGGCTCCTTCGTCTGGCGCGTCGCCGAGGGCAACACGGCCGAGCGCGTGAACGTCGAGCTGGGACCGCGGGGCAACGCGAGCGTGGTGGTGCGCTCCGGGCTCCGCCCGGGTGACTCGATCGTGAGCGCCGGAACCCACAAGATCTACCCCGGGGCGAAGCTCAACCTGCGCGAGAACTCTCAGGTCGCAGCGGCTCCCCCGGAGGAGACGCTGTGAAGCTCTCACAGGTCTGCATCAGCCGGCCTGTGCTGTCGACGGTCATGTCGCTGGTCATCCTGGTCTTTGGTGCCATCTCGCTCTCGCGCCTGCCGAACCGCGAACTCCCAGACGTCGACCCGCCTGTGGTTTCCGTGTCGACCGTGTTCCCCGGTGCGGCGCCGGAGGTGGTCGAGACCTCGATCACGCAGCCGCTTGAAGACGAGATCATGGGCATCGAGGGGATCAAGCACGTCACCTCGGTGAGCCGCGAGCAGCTCTCTCAGATCCAGATCGAGTTCGAGCTCTACCGCGACATCGATGTTGCGGCAGCCGACGTGCGCGACCGGGTCGCGCGAGCGCGCCGCGACCTGCCGGACGACGCCCGGCCACCGATCGTCGCCAAGGCGGACTCGGACTCCCGCGCGGTCATGTGGATGGCGCTCAGGGGAGGCCCCTATACACAGATCGAGCGGTCCACCATAGCGGAGACGCAGATCGAGGACCGCCTTTCCAAGCTGCCCGGCGTCGGCAACGTCATGGTCTCCGGAGCGCGGCGCTACTCCATGCGCCTCTGGATCGACCAGCAGCGGCTGACCGCCCAGCAGCTCACGATCGCGGACGTGGCCGCCGCGCTGCGGCGCGAGAACATCGACATCCCCTCGGGACGGCTGGAGAGCACGGATCGCGAGTTCACCGTGCGGACGCTCGGCGAGCTGAAGACCCCAGAGCAGTACGGAGACCTGATCATCGCGCGCGTCGACGGTCAGCCCGTACGCATCCGCGACATCGGGCGAGCCGAGGTCGGTGCCGAGGACGATCGCTCGCTCACCCGTCAGGACGGGGAGCCGATCGTGGGAATGGGCGTCATCAAGCAGTCCAAGGCAAACACGCTGGGCGTGCTGGACGCCGTAAAGGAGGAGCTCGACGTCATCCGGACGGAGCTCCCAGAGGGCATGGAACTAAACATGTCGCACGACGCCTCGATCTACATCAAGGCGTCGGTCCGAGACGTAACGCTGACCATCTTCTACGCCGTCGCCCTGGTCCTGATCGTGATCTACATCTTCCTGCGCTCGGCTCGCGCCACCATCGTGCCGGCCATCTCCATCCCGGTCTCCATCGTGGGAAGCTTCGGGGTCCTCTACTTCCTGGGGTACTCGATCAACACGCTCACGCTCATGGGCGTGACCCTGGCCATCGGCCTGGTCGTGGACGACGCCATCGTCGTGCTCGAGAACATCAGCCGCTGGATCGAGTCGGGCATGTCGCGCATGCAGGCGGCGCGCCGCGGCATGGACGAGATCGCGTTCGCGGTCGTCGCGGCCAGCCTGTCGACGATCGCCGTCTTCCTGCCTCTCGCCTTCCTGACTGATACCACCGGGCGCCTATTCCGTGAGTTCGGCATCACGGTCGCCGCCGCGGTGGCGATCTCGGGCTTCGTGGCGCTCACGCTCTCACCCGCGCTCTGCGCGCGCATGCTGCGCAGTCACCAGCAAGATCGCGGCGTCAAGGCCGTGCTGGCCTCGAGCGTCGACGGCCTGCGCTCGGGCTACGCACGACTCCTGCGTCCCGTGCTCGCGCACCCCAAGCTGGCAGGGCTCGTAGGTCTGGCCTGGGTCGCGCTGGGCATCTTCTTGCTCGGACAGGTGGAGCGCGAGTTCGTCCCCACCACGGATCGGGCCCTCATCATCACCTTCACCCGGGCTCCGGAGGGCAGCACGCTCGACTACACGAGCCGCTATCAGCGCGAGGTCGAGGAGATCCTGCTCGACACTCCCGAGGTTCGCATGTCCTTCTCGATCGTCTCCTTTGGCACCGGGGGCGCCGGCGAGGTGAACCGTGGGATCATCTTCTCTTCGCTCAAGCTCTGGGGCGAGCGGGAACGTACGCAGCAGCAGATCGTGGGCGAGCTGTTTCGCAGGTTCTCGCAGATCTCCGGCATCGAGGCGTTCCCGACCAATCCCTCTACGCTGGGAACGAACTTTCGCGCTGCGCCGCTTTCCCTGGTCGTGCAGGGGCCGGAGATCGGCCAGCTGGCCCGCTACAGCGACGAGATCAAGCGCCGAGCCGGAGCCATCCCGGGTCTGTTCAACGTCCAGACCGATCTCCTCTTGAACAAGCCGCAGCTCCAGGTCGAGATCGACCGCGAACGCGCCAGCGACCTCGGCGTCTCTGCGCGGGACATCGCGTTGACCCTGCAGATCCTGCTCGGTGGGCTCGACCTTTCCACCTTCAAGCTGGGCGGCGAGACCTACGACGTGATCGCCCAGCTCGACCGGCCGGCCCGCTCCAACCCCAGGGACCTGTTCGGCCTCTACGTGCGCGCGGCAAACGGCGCGCTCATCCCCCTCGACTCGCTCGTGAGGGTGAACGAGACGATCGCCCCCCCGGCGCTGCCGCACTTCCACCGCCTGCGCTCCGCCACCGTGACCGCCAGCCTCCTGGCCGACATGCCGCTGGGCCGTGCTCTCGAGCAGGTGCGCGCCGTCGCGGACGAGGTGATCCCACCGGGTACGGGCTACACCGTGCGCTGGTCAGGCGAGTCGGAGCAGTTCTTCGAGTCGGGTAACGCGCTGCTGTTCGCCTACGTCCTGGCCGTGATCCTGATCTACCTGGTGCTCGCCGCGCAGTTCGAGAGCTTCATCCACCCCGCCACGATCATGGTGGCCGTCGCGGTGTCGTTCACGGGAGCACTGCTCGCGCTGATCGCCATGGGCCAGACGCTGAACCTCTTCAGCCAGATCGGCCTGGTCATGCTGGTCGGCCTGGTGGCGAAGAACTCCATCCTGATCGTGGAGTTCGCGAACCAGCTGCGGGCTCAGGGGCTCGAGGTGATCGATGCGATCACGCAGGCCGCGCAAACGCGCTTCCGACCCGTCTTGATGACCGCGCTCTCCACCATCGCGGGCATCCTGCCGCTCGCACTCGGCTTCGGCGCGGGCGGCGAGGCTCGCGCGCCGCTGGGCATCGCCGTCGTGGGCGGCATGATGTTCTCGACCCTGCTCACGTTCTTTCTGGTCCCCGTCGTGTACATGGCGTTCGCGCAGCTGCAGGCGCGCTTCGAGCGCGAGGAGGAGCCGGAGGGACTCAGCGCCGAGGCCCCCGAACCCGCTCGCGCCCAAGCCCAAGTCTGAGAGGAGAGCACACCATGGCAATCAAGTTAGGCGTTCATACCGGTCCCCAGGACCTGTCGATGGACGAGCTGCAGAGGATCTGGCACCGGGCCGACGACGCGGGGTTTCACTGGATCTCGGTCTGGGATCACTTCTACGCGAACCCGCTCCAGAGCCGTGACGATCCTTGCTTCGAGGGCGTCGCGTCGATGACCGCGCTCGCGGCCGCGACGAAGAACGTGCAGGTCGGCTGCCTGGTGTTCTGCTCGAGCTTCCGACCTCCTGGCGTGCTCGCGAAGGCGATCACCACGATTGACCACGTGAGCGGCGGTCGCGCAAACGTCGGCATCGGGGCCGGCTGGTTCGAGGAGGAGTGGCGCGAGTTCGGCTACGGTTTCCCCACCCTTGGCGAGCGGATGAACCACCTGGAGGAGTCGATCCAGGTCCTTCGCTCGCTCCTGCGCGAGGACTCGACGACGTTCAAGGGTGAGCACCTGCAGTACGACGGCGCGGTCTGCTCGCCGAAGCCAGTCAATCCGCAGCTGCCGATCTGGATCGGTGGCCGCGGTGAGCGGCGTACGCCGCGCCTTGCCGCTCGCTTCGCCGACGGCTTCAACGTGCCCTACGTACCCCCCGAGCTCTTTGCCGATCGCACTACGCGGGTCGATCGCTACTGCGAAGAGCTCGGCCGCGACCCGGCGGAGATCCAGCGCAGCGTCAACGTCGGCTTCTACATGGGCGCAAACGAAGAGGCGGCGCGGACGAAGCAGCAGTCCCCATTCGTAGCTGCGACGGGGGGCGCCGGCATGCTCGTCGGCACCCCCGCACAGGCGATCGATCGGATCGGCGAGTACGAGCGCGCCGGCGCACAGGGCCTGAACATCGCGTTCCGGCCGCCCATCGACTGGGAGGCGTTCGACGCCTTCATTGAAGAGGTCCTGCCCGTATTCCACCAGTAGAAGTTCTGCGGCTCGACGGCGTCACGAAGCGCTTCGGGGCGATCCGAGCGCTCGATGGCGTAGACCTGCGCGTGGCTGCCGGCGAGGTCGTCGGCCTGATCGGCGACAACGGCGCGGGCAAGTCGACGCTCGTCAAGATCATTGCCGGGAACTTTCCGCCCAGCGAGGGTGCCCTCTGGCTCGGTGGCGAGCGCGTCGCGCTCGCGGGACCGCGTCACGCGCGCGAGCGGGGCGTCGAGGTCGTCTACCAGGACCTGGCGCTCTGCGACAACCTGAGCGCCGCCGCCAACGTGTTCCTGGGGCGCGAGCTGCGGCGCAAGGTCCTAGGCGTCGCAGCCGTGCTCGATCAGGGCGCGATGGTCGAGCGCGCCGGGGAGCTGTTCGAACAGCTCGGCTCCGACACGCGCCCGCGCGATCTCGTGCGCTCCATGTCCGGGGGACAGCGCCAGGCCGTGGCCATCGCGCGCGCCTGTCTCACGCAGGCAAAGCTCCTGCTGCTGGATGAGCCCACCGCCGCGATCAGCGTCAGACAGGTCGAGGAGGTCCTGCGTCTGATCCGGCGCCTCGCCGAGCAGGGCATGGCCGTGGTCCTGGTCAGCCACCGCATGCCCGACATCTTCGCAGTCTGCGAGCGCGTGGTCGTGCTGCGTCGGGGGAGCGTGGTCGCCGACACGCCAACCTCCCGGACCTCGCCAGAGCAGCTCACGGGGTTGATCACCGGTGCCATCGAATCCGCTTGAGCGAGCCTTGCGCGTGCTGCCACGCAGCCAGCCGTTCTGGATCAGCGCGGCCGTGCTCATTCTGTGCGCCGCAATGTCGCTCGGCACCGCTGCGTTCGCAACGCACGACAACTTCTTCAACGTCACGCGCAACTTTGCGTTCATCGGGCTGATCGCGCTCGGCCAGACCGCGGTCATCATCACTGCGGGCATCGACCTCTCCGTTGGCTCCGTGATGGGGCTCTCCGGCGTCGTCACCGCGCTTGCGCTCCAGGCGGGCCAGCCGCTGTGGCTGGGCGTCGCGTACGGGCTTGGCGTCGCGCTGGCCTGTGGCGCGGTAAATGGAGTGCTCGTGGCGTACGTCCGACTGTCGCCCTTCGTCGTCACGCTGGGCATGCTCGCGATCGCGCGCTCGCTCGCGCTCGCCGTGTCCGACAACCGGATGGTCTACGAGTTCGGACCGGACGAGGAGCTCTTCCTGGCCCTTGGCGGCGGCCAGCTCCTCGGCGTGGCGAACCCCGTCTGGATCCTGCTCGCCGCGGCGCTGGTCATCGGCTTCTTCTTTCGCTTCACGCGCTGGGGCCGCCACCTGTACGCCACGGGCGGCAACGAGCAGGCCGCGCGCCTGGCAGGCGTCCCCGTCGCCCGTCTCAAGCTCTCCGCCTACCTGCTCTGCAGCCTGCTCGCGGGCCTCGCCGCCGTCCTCACGGTGGGCTGGCTCGGCGCCGTCACGAACGCCCTCGGCCAGGCCTACGAGCTCCGCGTGATCGCCTCTGCCGTCATCGGCGGCGCAAACCTGATGGGCGGCGAAGGCGCCGCGCTGGGCGCCCTCGTCGGCGCCGCCCTCATCGAGGTCATCCGCAACAGCCTCCTCCTGGCCGGCGTCGACCCCTACTGGCAGGGCACCTTCGTCGGCGCCTTCATCATCCTAGCCATCCTCCTCCAGCGCCTCCGCGCCCGAGAAGGAACTTAGGGACGGCCTGCTCAGCTCCACGCGCCGCGTTCCTGTCCGGCTTGACAACGTTCCTGTCCGGCTTGACAATGTTCAACCCAATGCTCCAATGACGCTGAGTACCGAGCGGAGGCGCTTGATGAAGAGTTCGGGAGTGGGTCGTTCGCTCTTGGTGTCCCTGCTTCTCGCGGGTGCGCCCGCGCTGGCTGGTACGCAGACCGGCTCGATCGAACAGGTGGCGGTGTACCGTGGAGCCACCCGTCACCAGCTCTTCGAGATATATGCGAACGCGGAGAAGCACAGTGCGGCCACGCATAAGGCTTCGGGGCAGGTAGCGTTCGTCAACCCTGCTACCGGCGAACGCCACTCGGAGGCGAAGGTCGGTCCACGACAACACCGTGGGCGCCGAGATCGTGCTGACACAGATCAACGTACCCGCGTATCAGGTGTCCATGCCCTCGTCTCCGTTCAACCCCAAGGGAGAGGTGGGGCCCCTGGTTGAGATCGTTCGGGTTCACTGGGAGTTGACGTACTGGCAGCCGATTCGGCGCTACCTTTCAAACGGACTTCCCGCTAATTAGAGCTTTTCCCCGGCGACACCCCTGCAGAAGTTGTGATCGAGGACCGTCCCCAAGTTATCTATGCCCTGGAACTCTCCCCGGGGAGAGTTCGATGCTGCTAGTCTTGACTGACTCAGAAGATGCGTAGGCTCGTTACCACCCTTCTGTTGCTGACGCTCCTCTCGTGCGGGGAGGCGCCTTCGAAGGCGATCTTTGCGCTCGTGCCGAAGGCGATGAACAACCCGTTCTTCGATCTGGCGCGTGATGGATGCAAGCAGGCGGCGGTCGAGCTCGGGGACGTCGAGTGCCTGTACATCGGCCCGGGCGAGCACACGGAAGAGGAGCAGGTCCAGATCGTTCAGGACCTGATCACACGGCGGGTCGCCGGGATCGCCGTCGCTCCGTCGAACGCCCCGGCCATCGCGCGCGCGCTCGAGCGGGCGCGGGCGGCAGGCATCCCCATCATCACGTGGGACTCCGACCTGCTGGAGCGAGACCGCGGGCTGCGCGCGACCTACGTCGGCACGCGCAACTACGACATCGGCGTCGAGATCGCGCGCATCGCTCTCGCTACAAAACCCGAAGGCGGAAGCTTCTGCATCCAGTCGGGTGGCGCCGCGGCCGGGAACCACAACGAGCGCATGCAGGGCATTCGCGACACGCTGGCGGGAGAGGAGTCCGCGTCCCCACCCGGAACACGCCTCGACGGCCAGCGCGGCTGGCACGAGGTGCAGGGCTGTCCGCTCTACTCGAACGACGACTTCCCGCTGGCGGTGAGCCAGCTGGCCGACATCCTGGGCAAGTACAAGGAGCTCGACGCGTTCCTGGTCACCGGCGGCTTTCCGCAATTCGTGGACGGCGCCTACCGCCAGATCGTCACTACCCATCTCGAGCGCATCACGAGCGGGCGGACCCTGATCATCGTCGCCGACACGCTGCCGATGCAGATGGAGCTCCTGCAGGACGGCCTCTCCCACGGTCAGGTGGGGCAGCGGCCCTTCGAGATGGGCTACCGCGCCATGCAGCTGTTGCAGCAGATCTCCCTCGGAAACCGCGTAGAGGACCCGATCTACACGGGCCTCGACGTCTGCCTGCCGGAGAACGCGAGTCGCTGTCTTGACGGGACGCCTACTTCCGCAGCGTCTCGATGAACTCCTTCTGCGCCGCGCGATCGGCGAACGGCGCCATCGAGGCCACGCGGTCGACGATGTCCCCGTAGCGCGCCACGAGACCGGCGGCCACCTTCTGGGGCTCTGCCACGACGGCGAACGCCTCGATGATCTCGTCCGTGATCAGCGTGCCCATCTCCGCCCACTTGCCCTGCTTGGAGAGCACGTTCAGCTCACCCTGCAGTCCAGCCGTAGAACGCGATCTGCCGTGAGGTCGCGGTGCGCGCGCGCACGTAGGCATCCTCGTCTGCTCCCGTCACCACGAATACGGGACAGCTGATCTCGAAGTCGCTGCGCTTCTTGCCCGCCTTCGCAAGGCCCCGATCGATCGCCGGCAGCGTGACCTCGCGCATGTAGCGCTCCGTCGTGAAGCCGTGCGCGATGACGCCGTCCGCCACCTCTGCGGCCACCTCGGTCATGAGCGGGCCGACCGCCGCGAGGAACACCCGCGGCCGGCCGTAGTCGTTCTCGGTAGGCGTGAACATCGGCGTCATCAGCGTGTGCGTGTAGAAGTCGCCCCGGAAGTCGAGCCTCGTGCCCTCGTACCAGCAGTCCCAGATCGCGCGCATGGCCAGGATCAGCTCGCGCATGCGGGCCGCGGGCTTTGACCACGGCATGCTGAAGCGCTTGGTGATGTGCGCCCGGATCTGCGAGCCCAGCCCGAGGATGAAGCGGCCCTTGGAGTACAGGTTCAGATCGTGTCCGATCTGGGCCAGGTTCAGCGGGCTGCGCGCAAAGGCGACAGCGATGGAGGTCATGAGCTCGATCCGCTCGCTGTGCTCCGCCGCCAGCAGGATCGGGAAGAACGGATCGTTCGACGTCTCCGCCGAGATGGCCGCGTCGTAGCCGGCCTCTTCGAGCGCGCGAACGCGCGCAGGCACCGCCGTCAGCTCCCCCATCATTCCGCCGTCAACCTTCATCTGCTTTCGCCTTTGCTGCTGCGTCTCGGCCAGAGCGTTCCGAAGTTGCTCGGTCCCTGGAGCACCGCGCGATCGGCAACGCTTGCGTAGTCTGCCCGCCAGGTGCGGGGCAGCGTTCCGAACGCCCGATCCCAGAAGCGCGTCGTTACCCCGTAGTAGGCCCTCGCGTCGCAAGCATGGTGCGCCAGGTGGTGAGCGCCCAGACGTCGCCCGCGCGCGCTCTTCGGCGTCCGGAAGTGGAGCCGCCAGTGCACGTACTCGTAGTGCAGGAAGCCGCACGTGAGACCCAGCGCGAACGCGGCGGGGAGCAGCAGGAAGGCGACCCCCGCAAGAGGCACCCACGCCGTCGGTGACGTGAAGACGCGGCGCGCGTCCCTGTGGTGCTCGAGGTGCAGCGCTCCGACCGGCGTGGGGAAGCGGTGCGAGAGCCAGCCGTGCACCGCGTACTCGACGAGCGACCAGGCCGCGAGTCCGAGAGCGAAGAGCGCGAGAGCCACGGGCTAGCCGGCCAGGAAGCGAGCCTGCAGGCGGCGCATGCCCGCGAGCCAGCGGTCGTAGTCCCCGGTCTTGCGCTGCATGTACCCGAGCACCGTGGGGTGCGGCAGGATCAGGAAGCGCTCCTCGTCGATCGCCTGGACCACGCTCTCCGCGACCTCCTCCGCCTCCAGCATTCCGTCGATGCCCGCCACCCCGCCGTTGCGGGAGTCCGCGGTCATCGCCGTACGCACCGCCTGCGGGCACAGCACCGAGACTTTGATGCCCTGATCGCCGTACGTGATCGCGAGCCACTCCGCGAGCGCCACCGCCGCGTGCTTGGTCACGGCGTAGGGCGCAGAGCCGATCTGGCTCAGCAGCCCCGCTGCGGAGGCCGTGCTCACGATGTACCCCTCACTGCGTCCGAGCATCGAGGGCAGCACCGCGCGCGCCGCAAAGACGTGCGCCATCACGTTGATGTCCCAGATCTTCTGCCAGCCCTCGTTCTCGACCTCGACACCGCCGGGCAGGCCGATACCCGCGTTGGAGAAGAGCAGATCGATCGGGCCGTATTCGCGCTCGGCGGTGTCGACCAGGTTCACGATCTGGGCCTCGTCGGCGACGTCGACCTCGACGGCCAGGCCGCCGATCTCGTCGGCGACGGCCTTCGCGCCGGAGGCATCCAGATCGGCCACGACGACCCCGCTCGCACCCTCGGCCTTGAAGCGGCGACACAGAGCCCGACCGATGCCGCTCGCGCCACCCGTCACCACCGCGTGCTTGCCGCTGAGCTTCATGCGCGGCTCACCACTCGCCCGTGTTCTCCATCGACGCCCAGGGCTCCTGCTTCGGCAGCGCGGCACCCTTTTGCAGCAGCTCGACGGAGATGTTGTCGGGGGAGCGAATGAAGGCCATGCGCCCGTCGCGCGGAGGACGATTGATCGCGACCCCGGCATCCTGCAGGCGCTGACACGTCTCGTAGATGTTGTCGACGCTGTATGCGAGGTGGCCGAAATTGCGGCCGCCGTCGAGCTCCTCCGGGTCCCAGTTGTACGTCAGCTCCACCTGGGCGTCCTCATCCCCGGGAGCAGCCAGAAAGACGAGAGTGAAGCGGCCCTGCTCGACCTCGTGCCGCCGCAGCTCCTTCAGGCCGAGCGCCTTGGTGAAGAACTCGAGCGACTTGTCTAGGTCCGCGACCCGGACCATGGTGTGAAGGTACTTCATGGGGCCAGTCTACCGGAAGCGGGGCTGCTCGGGAGTCGACTGGTCCGCCTGGGCTGCTGCGGCGGCGCGGCAGCCTCTGCAGGAGCTCGACGGACTCTAGAAGGGGCTTATCGTCCCGACCACTGTCCGCCCGACTGAGAAGATGGCCGTGATCGGCAGAAACACCATGCGGACCGCGTTTCCCACCCTCCCGAAACCGTTCGCCGGGACGTCGATCACGTCTCCGTCCCGCAGCGGGTAGTTCGTCTCGTCGAGCCCTTGCTCGATGATGTCGTCGAACCGGATCTCGTAGACCCCGATCCCGGGTCGGGCCAGGTGCGCGTCGTTGAGGGAAGCGACGAAGGTTCCCCCCTGGGCCAGAAGTAGCCCGTCGAGGACTGTCATGTCTCCATCGAGCGGGAAGCTCCCCGGGCGCACGACCTCACCGATGACGTGAAAGAAGCGGCTATTTGAGTCTGCGAGCTCGACGAGGACGGTCGGGTACACGACGAACTCCTGAATTCGCTCGCGAATCGCCTCTTGAATCTCCGGGATGGTCTTTCCTCGAACCTGGACGTCTCCGATCATCTCTATCGAGATCCGACCGTCCGGCCGCACCACGACCTCGGCGCGCTCGTCAGGTTCAGGGCGGATGGTGACCCACAGCACATCGGGCGGAGCGACCTGGTACTCACTCCATTCGGGATGGTTCTCCGAGCTCGGAAGCAACTTCGGGCCGCTGCAGGCCCCGGAGACCATGGCCATGGCCACGAGAAGCGCGACGCATTCGCGTGTTCTCATCCAGCATATCTCCAAAGCTACAGCTTGATGGTACCACTTTGGAGCCACGGCTCGATCCCAACGGCGAGCCTTTAGCTGCGGAGGGAGCGCGCCTCCAGGTAGAAGCGCTTCTCGTCGGCCTCGCCGAGAGAGAACGTTTTGGCCGGCAACGCGCCTTCACGGACGATCGTCCGGAACAGCTCGGCCTTCTGCATGGCCGGCAGCAGGAATCCGACCCGATCCGCCTCCCCCGCGAGAGTCCGGACGGCGGCGGCGCCGTGAATGTAGTCGACGCGCGCATCCCGTCGTTCAGACGTGTACGCGTCGAGGAAGCCCTGGAGCGAGGCGACCGGCAGACTCGCTTTTGGCCGCGCGAGGGCGACGACCCCGAAGCTGCGGCCCGCGACCGTACCCATCAGGTGGACCTGCGGATCGCGGCCGAGCTCGGCCAGCCTGGACGCCAGCATCGCGTCGTCGGCAACTTCCTCCAGCGTGCAGCTCGAGCCCTGGGCCGCGAACCACTCTGACAGCGCGGAGAGCAAGCCGGTCGGCTCGACCCCGAAGACCACTCGGTGGATGGGCTCGAAGATCAGTCCCTCGTCGTGGACGTTCACGAGCTCCACCAACGCGTGGCGGGCGGGATGCCTCGAAGCAGCCTCCTCGGTCAGCCCCGTCTTGACCTCCTCCCAGAGTGTCTTCGCCGCGGCCAGCGCGTGGTTGCCGTCGCCAGCGGCGAAGAGCAGCACGTCGGAGCCCGCCACGCCGTAGCGCTGCCGGAAGCTCTCCGGGCGCACCAGCACGGCCAGTGCGGAGTGGATCGCCTCGAGATCCGGCTCCGACTCCACCGCCCAGCCGCGGACGCGCCCTGCCCCGAGCATCAGCTCCGCGTCGTAGAGGGGTGGCTCCGAGACGAGTCGCTCCCCGAGCGGCTCGAGCACGCGCCGCTCGGGATCATCGAAGAGCACGATCACGTGCGGCAGCTCGAGGCTCGCCCCACGGCGCAGCCCGAGCCTGGCCAGGATCCGCTCCGGAACCGTGCTCTCGCTGGCCCGGACCAGCGAGCGAGCGCCCGGCCGGAAGTCGTAGCGTTCGAGATCCAGGGCCGCGACGAGGCCCCGGCGCCGGGGGATTCGGGCCGTGCTCCGCTCCACGTAGATGAAGCCCCGGACAGGAGGCGCGAAGATGCCACCGTCCAGATACTCCCCCATGCGTTGCTGAATCCCCGCAATGCGCTCTTCTGGAGGGCCCTCGGCCAGAAAGACCTCGGGCAGGATCAGCCGCAGCGTGGAGGGCTCCTCGCCGACATCGGCCTCTACCCGGTGCCAGTAGCCGGGCTCGGACGTGTGCTGATCGCAGGCAATGACCGCCCAGCGGGACAGATCCAGCCCGGAAGCCGGCAACAGCACCTCCGGCACCCGTATGGCGAGGCTACTGAAATCGGGCATGGGCGGGCCGAGTCTAGGCGATCCCCCTGGAGAGCGCGTTTTCCCGCGAGATTTGAAAGGGAGCTGCCGATCGGGTATATCTGGTCAGACCATGCTGGTCAGACCATGCTGGTCAGTCCATGCATGGTCTGACCAGTCCGCCAGCCCCCCGAAAGGCACCGGATGTCGCAGCCCCAGTCGCTCAGGAACGAGGTAGCCACGCAGCTCCGCAACGAGATCCTGCGGGGCCAGTACCGCGCGGGCGAGCGGCTCCCCTCGGAACGCGACCTGGCCGAGCGCTTCGGCGTGAACCGGGGCTGCGTCCGCGAGGCGCTCAAGACCCTGGAGCAGCTGGGCCTGGCCGACATCCGCCAGGGCGGGGCGCGCGTCGTGCCGCTGCATGACGCAAGCCTGGACATCGTGGGACCACTGCTGGAGCTGGAGGAGCTGCCCGATCCGGAGCTGGTCCAGCAGATCCTCGAGGTGTTGGAGTCGCTCATGGCCACCGCCATGCGCGGCGCGATCCAGAACGGCAGCGAGCAACACCGCGAGCGCGTCCGACACCTGATTGAGGAGATCAGCGAGACGCCGAACGAGACCGACCATCAGCGAGCCGTTCACGAGCTCGTCGAGCTGCTGGTCCAGGCCAGCGGCAATCTGGTGCTGCGACTGATCATCCGCGGGATCCGGTTCCAGTTCGAAGGACGGCTCGAGGCCGCCGGGCTGCATGAGCCCCCACCCCGCGATCAGTTTGCGCCTGCGGCGAACGAGCTGCTTCGGGCCGTAGAGCGGCGCGATCCGGATGCCGCGGCTCAGACCATGCGCAACCTCATGCGCGTACGCCGCGAGCACATCGTGAAGGGCCTCGAGGAGAGACGGGCGCGCACCAATGGCAACGGCGCGAGCGGCAACGGGGCTGGAGGGCTGCGCTGATGCGTTTGAAAGTCGTCTTGCCCGTGGCCGCGCTCGGCGTCTCCATTCTGGGGGCGGCCGTTCTCATCGCGACCAGCTCACCCGTCGAGGGGCGACCCTCGGATCGCCAGATCCGACCCGTTCGCGTGCTCGAAGCCCAGCCCCGCACCGTGCAGCTACGCGTCCAGTCGCAGGGCACCGTCGCGCCGCGGACCGAGAGTGCATTGATCCCCGAGGTGTCCGGGCCGGTCGTCTGGCTGTCGCCGGCGCTCGTCTCTGGTGGCTACTTCGAAGCCGACCAGGTCCTGCTCCGCATCGATCGCCGCGACCACGAGTCCGCTCTCGAGCGCGCACGCGCGAACGTGGCGCGCGCCGAGGGCGAGTACGAGCACGCTCGGCAGATGCTCGAGCGCCAGCAAGGGCTCGCGTCCAGCAACGTCGTGAGCGCGGCTGCCCTCGATGAAGCCCGTCGCGCCGCAACGGTGACCAAGGCCACGCTGCGGCAGGAACGCGCCGCACTCGGCCAGGCGGAGCGCGATCTGACACGCACTGAGATCGTGGCACCGTTCACGGGACGCGTCCGGGACGAGCGCGTGGACGTCGGTCAGTTCCTGAGCCGTGGGAACGCGTTCGCAACCATCTACGCCACCGACTACGTCGAGATCCGCTTGCCCGTTCCCGATCACCAGCTCGCGTACCTGGACGTGCCGCTCTGGAATCGCGGTGACCTCGAGGGCGAGCTGCCCGAGGTCACGCTGAGCGCTCGCTTTGCGGGTGCAGACCACGTCTGGCAGGGACAGATCGTCCGCACCGAGGGCGAGATCGATCCCAAGAGCCGCATGGTGCACGTGGTCGCTCGCGTCGAGGACCCCTACGCGATCTCCGCGGATGGCTTGCGGCCTCCGCTGGCGGTCGGCCTGTTCGTGAATGCGGAGATCGCGGGCCGCTCCGCCGAGCAGGTCACGCTGGTGCCCCGCTCGGCCATGCGTGACGGCAGTCGGCTCCTGATCGTCGACGAGGAGAACCGGCTCCGCTACCGCGACGTCGAGATCCTGCGCATCGATCGCGACGACGTGCTGATCCGGGCCGGGCTCCATGCGGGTGAGCGCGTCTGCATCTCCCAGCTACAGACGGTCGTAGAGGGCATGGAGGTGCGGCCCATTCTCGAGGCTCCGGAAGCGCGGGACTAGGCTCGTGAAGCGGATCATCGCCTGGTTCGTCGACAACTCCGTTGCGGCGAACCTGTTCATGGCCGTGCTCGTGGTTGGCGGCCTGCTCGCCTTGCCCGCGATCCACCTGGAAGAGTTCCCGAGCATCGACACCAAGGTGATCCAGGTGACCGTCGAGTACCTGGGCGCGGCCCCGGAAGAGGTATCCGAGGGCGTCTGCGTGCGGATCGAGGAGGCGATCGAAGGAGCCGAGGGCATCGACACGATCCGCTCGACCGCGGTCGAGGGCGTCTGCGCGGTCATCATCGAACTGGCCGAGAACGCCGATTCGAGCGACTCGCTCGACGAGATCAAGAACCGGATCGACGGCATCGACACCTTTCCCGAAGAGACCGAGACCCCTGTCGTCTCCCGCCTGCTCATCAAGATGCTCTCGCTCCAGATCGCCGTCTCGGGGGACGCCGACGAGCGCACGCTGAAAATTCTGGGCCAGCAGGTGCGCGACGACATCGCCGCGCTGGATGGCGTGTCCCAGGTCACACTCTCGTTCGTGCGCCCGTACGAGATCTCGATCGAGGTCTCCGAGGACACGCTGCGCCGCCACGGCCTGACGCTCGACGAGGTCGCGCGAGCCGTGCGCCGCTCGTCGCTCGATCTACCGGGAGGCTCGGTCAAGACACGGGGCGGAGAGATCCTGCTGCGCGCCAAGGGGCAGGCCTACCGCGGTGGCGAGTTCGAGGAAGTCGTGGTGCTGACGCGTCCCGACGGCACGAACGTCACCCTGGGCGAGATCGCGGACGTCGTGGACGGCTTTCGCGACGACGACCTGAAGGCCTACCTGGACGGAAAGCCGGCAGTACTGATCAGGGTAGAGCGCGTCGGCGACGAGGACACGCTCCAGATCGCCACGGCAGTCAAGGCCTACCTGGAGGAGGCGCGCAGGCGCATGCCCGAGGGGATCGAGCTCACAGTCTGGTCCGACAGGGCGGCGGACCTGGAGGCGCGGGTAGACGCCCTGCTCGGAAACGCGCGCAACGGCCTGGTCCTGGTGCTGCTCATCCTGGCGCTCTTCCTGCGCTTCCGCCTGGCCCTCTGGGTGGCGGCAGGTGTGCCGATCGCTTTCCTGGGAGCACTGATGACTTTTCCCGCGCTCGGGCTCTCGATCAGCACGCTGTCGATCATGGCGCTGATCCTGGTGCTGGGGATCGTTGTCGACGACGCGATCGTGGTCGGGGAGAACGTCTACACGCACGAACGCAAGCACGAGGACCAGCGCAACGCCGCCATCGCCGGCACCCAGGAGGTCTACGTCCCGGTGATCTTCGGCGTTCTGACGACGGTCGCAGCCTTCTCCCCGCTGCTGATCGTCCCGGGACGCATGGGCAAGATGTTCGTCGTGATCGGCGCGACGGTCATCGTCTGCCTGATCTTCTCCCTGCTCGAGTCCCAGCTGATCCTGCCTGCTCACCTGGCGCATCGGCGCACCCGCAGCAAGGGCGGCAGCCCCAACACCATTGTGCGTGGCTGGACGATCTTCCAGGACGGCGTGGCGCTGCGCCTGGAACACTTCGCCCGCGACGTCTACCGGCCCTTCCTGGAGCGCGCGCTGGAGTGGCGCTATCTGACCGTCGCCATCGGTGTCGGCGTGCTGATCCTGACCGTGTCGCTGTTCTCGAGCGGGCGCATGGCGTTCCAGTTCTTCCCGGGCGTCGAGGGCAATCGCGTCGTCGCGAAGCTGACCATGCCCCGCGGGACCCCGTTCGAGCTGACCGAGCGGGCCGTCGCCCAGCTCGAGAGTGCCGCGGAGGAGCTCCGCAGCCAGATCGACAGCGCGCGCCCCGAGGGCGAGCCGAGCGTCATCAATCACGTGCTGACGGGCATCGGGGGCCAGGTCGCACGCGACATGGGACCCCGGCGGCCCGGCATGAGCTTCGGTGGGGCCTACCAGGCCGAGGTGATGCTCGAGCTGATCCCCGCTGCGGAGCGGACCGTCGGCTCGAACGAGCTGACCCGGCGCTGGCGGGAGCTGGCCGGGCTCATCCCCGACGCGGTCGAGCTGAAGTTCGAGGCCAGCGAGTTCCACGCTGGCGAGGCCATCAACGTGCAGCTGCGCGGCCGGGACCTCGACGAGCTCAGGCAGGCGGCCGCACAGCTGCGGACCGAGCTCGCTGGCTTCCCTGGTGTCAGGGACATCGCGGACTCGTTTCGCGCCGGCAAGCAGGAGGTCAAGCTCGAGATCCTGCCCACCGCGAAGCACCTAGGCCTGACCCAGGACGATCTCGCGCGACAGGTGCGGCAGGCTTTCTACGGCCAGCAGGTGCAGCGCATCCAGCGCGGTCGGGACGATGTCCGCGTGATGGTCCGCTACCCGGAAAGAGAGCGAGCGTCGCTCGGCGACCTGGAGGACATGCGCATCCGCACAGCCGACGGAACCGAGGTCCCGTTCGCTAGCGTCGCGCGCCTGGAGCTAGGCCGCGGCTACGCCACGATCCGGCGCACGGATCGCGAGCAGATCGTGAACGTGACGGCCGACGTCGATCGCGCCATCTCGACGCCCGAAGAGCTCATGGGAGCCCTGCAGCGCGTCTCTCTCCCGCGCGTCCTCGCGGACCACCCCGGTGTGAGCTTCGGCCTGGAGGGCGAGCAGGAGGAGCGCATCAAGGCGATGGGCGGCCTGGCCCGGGGCTTTGGGCTGGCGCTCCTCGTCATCTATGCGCTGCTCGCCGTTCCACTGCGCAGCTACGTGCAGCCGCTGATCATCATGTCCGTGATCCCGTTCGGCGCCGTCGGCGCGATCGTGGGACATCTGATCATGGGCTTGAACCTGGTCTTCTTCTCCATCCTCGGCATCGTCGCCCTGTCCGGCGTCGTGGTAAACGCGAGCCTGGTCCTGGTCCACTACTTGAACCGCAAGCGCAACGAGGGAGTCTCCGCCCAGGAGGCCGCGTCAATCGCTGGCATGGCCCGCTTCCGCCCGATCGTCCTCACCTCCTTCACCACCTTCATGGGCCTGGTCCCCCTCATGTTCCTCGGCGGCACCGCCGCCTTCTTCATGATCCCGATGGCCATCTCCCTCGCCTTCGGCGTCCTCTTCGCCACCGTCATCACCCTAGTCCTCGTCCCCTGCGCCTACCTCATCCTGGAAGACCTCGCCGACCTCCGCACCGGCGAGCACGCCCCCGCCGAAGCAGTCTTCACAGGCGGCGGCGCCTCGTAGCGAGGACGCAACTCTCCCCGGGGAGAGTCGCACTTCGTGCGACTCCGCTTCCTCTCCACATCAAGACCCTGCCGACAATCAGCTAGAAGTGAGACGCTCCGGGTCGCTCGCTCATCAGATCCACGCGGCTGTGATGTCGAGGACGATCACGAGGCGGCTCCCCAGTCCTCGGGGCCGACTACAGGGCAAGTGACGTCGGGGGCCAGGTAGGTCACTGAGTTCAGCAACGCGTCCGGATCAACGGTCACCGCGTGGAGTTCGGCGACCGCCACGCCATGGCGCGTGATCGTGATCGGCTCCTTGGTCTCCTCGACCTCGCGGACAAGCTCGGTGGCGCGCCGCCTGAACTCTCCGACAGCAATCTCCCGCTTAGCCATATTCCTGACCTGCTAACGCTCGCGCCGATGATCAGCACCTGCCGCGTGTTGGCAACGACGACCTCGTGACCTTGCGCTTGGAGCAAGCGGTCCAGCCAGGACGAATGGGCCCCTGCTTCCCGAACCACCCAGGAGGCGTCGTAGCGAGGACGCGACTCTAACCGGGGAGAGTCGCACTTCGTGCGATTGCAAGCTACGAAGGCTAACGCGGACGGACCTGGAGTGCGGCCCCGTCATTTCCCGGCGCGTTTGTCGAACAGGGCCGTGAGCTAGTTGTGCGGCGGAGCGCCCCTCGAGGCCGAACACGACAAGGTCACCGTGGAGTGAAGCGTGGCGCGCTGCTCCGCCATCTCCGCCGCCACACTCGGCGACGTAAACCGCGCCTATCAGAACCAGTCCTCGACGCGCAGTCCTTTGACTCGCTCGAAGTGCTTGAGGTTGTGCGTGACCAGCGTCAGCCCACGCGAAAGGGCGTGGGCGGCCACCATCGTGTCCTCCACGCCGATGGGGCCCCCGTCGTCCAGGAGGGCCGCGGCCAGCCGCCCATACCGGCGAGCGGCTTCGAGGTCATAGGGAAGCACTTCGAGGCCGGAGTAGAAGCCGTCCAGCGCGCGTCGAAGCCTGCGGGATCGCCGCCTCGCCACACCCAACTCGAGCTCGCCGACGACAATGGAGCTCGTGGACACCTCCGAAGGCAGGCGCCGCTGGAGCTCGCTCGCGACGGCGCCCTCTCCCCGCAGGGCGAAGCTGATCGTGTCGGTGTCCAGAAGAAATTGCACTAGCGACCAAAGCGGTCCCGCGCCTTGTGGAGCGGGGTCCGCTCCGGAGGCTCCGGGAACTCCGGGCAGCTCCCGAGCGCCGCGAGGAAAGCCTCCGGCCATTCGTCGAGCGGCTCGAGGATGACCCGCTTCCCCTCGCGGCGGACGCGCACCTCCGCATGCTCCTCGTCGAAACGCGCCTCCTTCGGAAGCCTGACGGCCTGGCTTCGCCCGGTGCGAAAGATCTTGGCGCGTAGCTCCTTCGGCGGGTCCTCTTTTCGCTTTGGCTTCGTCATGTCTTGATACATACCATGATACCTATCACGACACAAGGCTGCGAACTCGCTGCTCCACATCCTCGATTGACCACCGAAGGGAGCGCTATCTTCGTCCGCCATCCGAACTTCTGCGGCTTCCTCTGCGCAGGGTTTTGGCGACTCCAGGGTCGCGGAAGTTGTCGGGGATCTTCATCTGGCTGGCCGTGTAGGCGAAGCCGATCCCGGCGTCGGGGTCGGCGAAGGCCAGGTGGCCTCCGAGCCGGCGGGGCGTCTCGTAGCGCGCAAAGGAACTCTCCCCGGGGAGAGTTCCTTACCAGAGCACGTCCAGGGATCCTGCCCTAAGTCCGGGCCCCGACCTTTCGGCGGAGAGCTCCCCCAACGAGGAGAGAGCCTACGCCGAAGAGCGCCACAGAGGTGGGCTCGGGAATCGGCTTGGAGGCCCCTGTGACGTGGGCCCATTCCTCGAACGATCCAGCGGAGGTCGAGCCCTCAATGATGATGTTGTCGACGGCCATGTCCCCGCCCTGCAAGCCGAACTCGGACCATAGGATGATGTAGTCGCCATCGGCTACACCGGCGAAGACGGCATCCGGGACACGCATCAGCATGTCGCTGACCCCGTTGCCCGGGTTCCCATCCGCGTTGGCATCGAGGATCACGTAGTTGTCCATCCCGTCACCGTCCATGTCCCAGAGAGGCGTGCCAAAGCTGCCGACATCAGTGGTGATCTGGCCTGGGGTGCTCGTAGAGAAGATCTTCAGTCCATCGAGAGAAAGCAGGCTCGCGGGATCGTTCGCAGGCTCGCCAATATCGAGCACGAATTGAATCTCGCCGCCCACGGACTCCAGCTCGCTGAACTGCAGGTCGCGGGTAAAGGCGCCGAATAGCTCATCGAATGGGAGTTGGCTCGCGTTGGCCGCGCCGCCCGTGTTGTATCCCTGCTCCGTACCGTTGCCCTGGATACGCACGAACGGGTTCAACACACCCGTTCCACTCGGCTGCAGCTGATCGAATTCGAAGGTGACAGTATGGGTCCCGTCGCTGATCATCCCGGAAGCTGTGCCGCCAGCTGTGAGATCCACGATCGTGGTGGCGCCAGCGAGACCCGATGACAGGGCCACCCCAGCTCCCAGCAACAGCGCTATCGCAAATTTAAACCTCATCGAATCCTTCGAGTTCAGCCGAGCGCAATTATAGCCCCCAGAGCACAGAAATAGTAGTGAAAATGCACCACCCGTAGTTTGAGCTCGAAACCCTACGCCGGGCGCGCCTTGAGGCCGATCACCCGACCCACATAGCTCGGAATCGGGAGTTTCTCGTGGGCGGCCTGGATCTCGGCGAGGCGGGCTTGGATCTCGGAGGCCATCGGGGCGCTGCGGCGGGTTTTGCTGCTGACGTGGAACGACATCAGCTCGTTCGTCGCGGCCAGGAAGCCCTCTTCCGCGTGGTACATCTCGTGCGCGTAGTGGATGCGCTTGGCGTCGAAGCCGAAGAGCTGCGTCGTGAAGCGCAGCGGGTCGCCCTCGCTGATCTCTCGCTGGTAGGTGACGTGCGACTCCACACTGAACGTGGTGACGTCGTTCGCCTGCTTGAAGGCGAGGTCGAGCCCGATGTAGTCGAGCCACTCGTCTGTCGCCTTGTCGAAGACGACCACGTAGTAGCCCATGTTCAGATGGCCGTTCTCGTCGATCCACTCCGGTCGGACCACAGCCCGGTAGCGGTCGAAGGGAGCTGCTATCTCGTCAGCCATCCGAACTTCTGCGGCTTCTTCTGCGCACGTGGGTTGATCATGATGTTGACGATGTTCGGGAACGGGTCGGCCAGCGCGTCCTTCAGCGCGGGACCGAGCTCGTCGGGCTTGGTCACGAAGTAGCCCTTGCCACCAAAGGCCTCGATCACGCGTTCGTAGTGCGCGTTCGGCGTGTAGGCCGAGACCGGGACGTTCTCCGGATCGAGCTCGTTGGGTCCGCCGCCGATACCATTGTTGTTGATGATGATGAACGTGATCGGCAGCTGGTAGCGACAGGCGACCTCGACCTCCATGCCGCTAAAGCCGAAGGCCGAGTCCCCCTCGACGGCGACCACCTTCTTGTCAGGGTGCACCACCGCGGCGGCGATCGCCTGCCCGAGGCCCACGCCCATCGTCCCGAACGTGGCGGCGTCGAGTCGGTGCCGTGCGTGGTAGTTCGGCAGCACGGTGCGGCCAATGTCCATCGTGCTGGCGCCCTCGCTCGAGATGATCACGTCACGCCCCACGAGATCGCGAATCTCGCGCAGGACCCGGTAGTAGCCCATGGGTGTGGAATCATCGTCGAGCATGGCTTGAACCGCGGCCGTGTTCTCTTCGGCGTTGGCCGCCAGGTCCGCGCGCCACTTCGTCTCTGTCGGATACTCCCAGGGCTGCTCCTTCAGCGCCGTGTTCAGCTGCCCGACGATGGCCTTCGCGTCTCCGATCAGCGCCACCTCCGTCGGCACGTTCGTGCCGATCTCCTCGGGTGCGATGTCGAGCTGGATCACGCGCACATTCTCCTGGAAGCGCGGCGGCAGGCCGAAGTGCATGATCCAGTTGAGGCGCGCGCCGAGCAGGAAGATCAGGTCCGCGTTTCCGAGCGCGTGGGAGCGCGCGGACGCGACCGACAGGCGGTGGTCGTCGGGAACGACGCCCTTGCCCATCGGGGAGGCGAGGAAGGGGAGACGTGTCGCGTCGATGAACGCGCGCACCTCTTCTTCGGCCCTAGAGTACGCAGCGCCCTTGCCTATGATCACGAGCGGGCGCTGGGCGGAGCGCAACGCGGCCAGCGCAGCGTCGATCGATTCCTGCCCGGCCTGCGTCCGCGGCGCGTCCGGAATGCGCGGCGGCATCTTGAGCTCGTCCTCTTCCACCTTGCCCACGATGATGTCGTTCGGAAGGTCGATGTAGGTCGCACCAGGGCGGCCGTAGATGCTGGAGCGCACGGCCTGCTCGATGTAGTACGGCAGCCGGCTCGTGCGATCGGGTCGTGCGGCGTACTTGACCCAGGGACGTGCGGACTCGACCTGGGGCGCTTCCTGGAAGGCCCCCTGCCCGTTCTGATAGGAGTCGTTCGCCCCGCCCAGCAGGATCATCGGCCAGCAGTTCGACCAGGCGTTGGCCAGGCCGGCAATCGCGTGCACCATGCCCGGACCCGAGACCGCGAGGCACGCGCCGGGTCGACCCGTCAGGTAGCCCACCGCACCGGCGGCGTAGCTCGCCGCCTGCTCGTTGCGCATGCCGTAGAACTTGATGCCTTCCTTCTGAGCGGCAATGGCGACGGGAATCACCGGGAACCCGACGACTCCGAACATGTAGTCCACGCCCTGCTGCTTGAGGCTGCGAGCGATGAGAGTCGATCCGTCGATGCTGGCCATGCTTCCTCCGCGGTGCTGAGATCGGATTTCTGGGTTCGGGTATCCTACTCCGCGACGCCAGAAAAGAGGAGTCCCCGTCGATGGTGTTCGACAACGCGATCACCCGGCTGCTCGGGGTCGAGATCCCGATCGTACAGGCGCCGATGGGATGGATCGCGCGCTCGCAGCTCGCCTCGGCCGTGTCGAACGCGGGCGGGCTCGGCATCATCGAGACCTCCTCGGGCGAGCTCGACGCCGTGCGCGACGAGATCCGTAAGATGCGCGATCTCACCGACAAGCCCTTTGGCGTGAACATCGCGCAGGCCTTCGTGCGCGACCCCGAGATCGTCAAGTTCGTGATCGATCAGGGCGTGCGCTTCGTCACGACGTCGGCGGGCGACCCCACCAAGTACACCGCGCAGCTTAAGGAGGCGGGGCTCACGGTCTTCCACGTAATCCCGACTCTGCGGGGCGCCCTGAAGGCGGTCGCCGCTGGCGTCGACGGGCTCATCGTCGAGGGTGGTGAGGGCGGGGGCTTCAAGAACCCGCGCGACGTCGCGAGCATGGTCCTGCTGCCCTTGGTGCGCTCCAAGGTCGACGTACCGATCATCGCGGCCGGCGGCATCTGCGATGGGAAGTCCATGGCCGCGGCCTTCGCCCTGGGCGCCGAGGGCGTGCAGATGGGCACGCGCATGGTCTCTGCAGCCGAGTCTCCCGTGCACGAGAACTGGAAGAACGCCGTGGTCGCCGCGGCGGAGACCGACACGGTGTTCCTGAACCGCTTCTCCTCCCCGGGCCTACGCGCGCTGCGGACCGAGCGCTCCATGCGCCTCGAGCGCGAGACAGAGAAGAACGTGATGAGCGAGTTCGGCACCGCCATGGACCTCTACTTTGGCGGAGACATGGAGGCGAGCATCGCGCTGTCTGGCCAGGTCTGCGGCCGCATCGAAGAGGTCAAACCCGTCGAGAAGGTGATCCGCGAGACCACCGAGGAGTTCTTCGCGATCATGGCCGAGCTGTCGGCACGCTACGTCCCGCATACTGAAGCGCAGTAAGGAGGTCGCCGTGGGGTACGAGCAAATCCGCTACGAGCGTCGGAACCGCGTCGGCATCGTCACCCTGAATCGGCCCCGCTATCGCAACGCGCAGTCGCGCGTGCTGCTGGAAGAGCTGGACGCCGCGTTCAAGGAGGCAGTCGCCGACGACGAGGTGCGCTGCATCATCCTGGCCGGCGAGGGAGAGCACTTCTCGTCGGGCCACGATCTCGGCACAGAAGAGGAGCGTGCCGACGCAGAACAAAGGCCCTGGCCCGAGGGCGCGCGCGGCGTCCTCGAGCGCACCTGGACGCTCCACGTCGAGAACTCACTGCGCTGGCGCGAGCTCCCCAAGCCGACCATCGCGTCGGTGCAGGGCTACTGCATCTACGGCGGCTTTCTGATCGCGTCCGTCATGGACCTGATCATCGCAGCCGACGACGTTCGGTTTCTCCCGGCCCACCTGCAGCTCTTCAACGCGGCGTGGGACCTCGGTGTGCGCAAGGGCAAGGAGATCCTGTTCGAGGGCCGCTTCATCGAGGCACCCGAGGCGCTGGAGCTCGGGCTCGTGAACCGCGTCGTCCCCCGCGCCAAGCTCGACGAGGAGACCTTCGCCCAGGCCGAGCGCATCGCGAAGACCGACCGCCTCACGCTGCGCATGCTGAAGTTCTCGATCAACCAGATGCAGGACGCCCAGGGCTACCGTACCGCCGTGCAGGCTGCCCACTCGAACTACATGGTCCTCGCTCTCGGCGGCAAGGTCCGCCAGGGCAGCGAGCGCAGGCTCGCGGGAGTCGAGCGGGCGCTCAAGGAGAGCTGACCTCCATCCCCAGGGAAGCATGCACCGGCCGATGAGCGGACCGAGGCGCCTCGTTCGACGCGCTCCCCACTCCAAGAGCTATACTCGGCGCGCCTACGGCCAGGAGCGCAGATGGCCTACATCGCCCCCAAGGACTACGCCACCGATCCAGAGGTGGCAGAGAAGATCATGCGCCTCATGGCGGGCGAGCTCGATCTCTCCTGGATGAAGCACATGCCCAGCTCTTTCTTGTTAGGCGTCTTGATCCGCTGGGCGAGGATCGGCTGCCAGTCTTCGGTGCCGGTGCTTTCTATGATGGCCACGTCGCCGTAGGCGACGGCAGCCTGGGAGGCCGGCAGGCTCTGAGCGAATGCCGGTGTAGCAAGAAAGATCCCGACGGCTGCGGCGAGTGACGTCAGGATCTCGATCGGGCGACTCTTGCGTGTGTTATGCGCACGCGCGGGACAAGCTGTCATCTGAGGCTTCCTCGATGTCGACGCTCGACCCTCCTTGAGTGTCGGTTTGAAACCTTTTCGACACTCTATCGCCAGATCTTGAGCGAATCCTGACTCACCGTTCGGTGTATACTGAACGCCTGCGCACGAAAGTGATGCGATGTTCTTGAAGAGAGGCGCCCTTCTCGCCGTCGTTCTGGGAATTGGCTTGATGCTCTTTCTGACGACTGTGGAAGTCAGCGAAACTCAGGTCCCCGGCGAAGTCGCAGCGACGCGTGTCGAAGTGCTGATCAAGGCTTCAGGCAACGCGAACTCTGGTGAGTTCCTGGCATCGATCTTCGGCCTTGCGCTCTGGGCCCTCTTCTTCCTGGCCTACCTGGTCGCGCTGACCTTCATCGACCGGGTCTGGCAGTCGCGCCGCTAGCTCGGCCGCCTCTTCCAGATCACGCACTGCACCAGCAGATGCTTGAGGTACCCGCGGGGCCTGCCGAACCAGAGGGGCGGGTCAACCCGTGTTCACTTCGCCGGCAGCACCTGAGATCCTGGTCGTGGCGCCGCGCCCGGACGAGCAGCGCCTGCTGGCGTCATCGCTGGGCACGCTTGTGGAGACCCGGACCCTCGCTCCGTCCGACCTGACCCGGAGCGCGGCCCTTCTGGACGCCGTGGCCGCGGTCGCCTGGATCGAGCGGGCCAGTCCGGGGTCTCTGGACGCGATACTGCCGATCTGCGAGCTCCCTGCGGGTCGGGCGCTGGTGCTCGTGACGCGGGACCTATCGGACGGCCTGCTCGAAGACGCGATCCGGCGCCTGGGTCCGGTCGCGGTCCTGAAGGCGCCCGTCCAGCCCCCGGCGCTGCGTCTCGCGGTGGAGCGGGCGCTCCCGTGCGAAGCGCCGGGCCGGGGCGCGCGCGAGAATCAGCGGCCGGCTCCGGTGCTTCTCGGTGTGAGCGCGGCAATCCGGGATGTGCTCGAGCAGGTGCGGCAGGTTGCCCCCTCGGGGCTTCCGGTGCTCATTCTGGGCGAGACCGGAACCGGCAAGGAACTCGTAGCGCGCTCGATCCATCTGGAGAGCCTGCGCTCCGAAGGCCCCTTCGTCACCGTGAACTGCGGGGCGTTGCCCGAAACTCTGCTCGAGAGTGAGCTGTTCGGGTACCGGCGCGGAGCGTTCACCGGCGCCGCCGACTCGAAGCGGGGCCTGTTTGAGGAGGCGAACCGGGGGACGCTCTTTCTGGACGAGATCGGGGACACCTCACCCGCACTGCAAGTGAAGCTCCTGCACGCGGTCGAGCAGCAGGAGATCCGGCCGCTCGGAACAACAGAGTCTGTGCGCTTCGACGTGCGCATCGTCTCAGCCACCCACCAGGATCTGGAAGCGGCTGTCGAGCGGGGCAGCTTCCGTCAGGACCTGCTCTACCGGCTCAATAGTGTTGCCATCGAGCTGCCACCGCTTCGTCGGCGCCGGGTCGACATCCCCTTCCTGGCTCAGCACTTCGCGGAGGAATTCGGAGAGGCGCACGCGCGGCGCGTCACGCTCGGGGAGGACTTCCTGGACTCCCTCGCGCGTCATGAGTTCCCGGGGAACATCCGCGAGTTGCGCAACGCCGTAGAGCGCGCAATAGCGCTCACGAGACCCGGCGAGACCGTGTGCGCGGAGCGCCTGGACGGCCTCGCCCAGGTGCATTCACACGCGACCATCCCGACCGAGGGGAACCTACGCGAGCAAATCGAGTGCCTGGAGACCAAAGCCATCCAGGATGCGCTCGAGCGCTCCCAGGGCAACCGTACGCGGGCTGCAGAGGCACTGGGTGTATCCAGGCTCGGACTGCGGCAGAAGATGCGCAGGCTCGGCCTTGATCGCGGCCGGTAACTTCCTTACCAGCGCTACCGGTTAGGAACTAACCACACCGTATCGAGTAGGTTCGAGAGGTTAGGCTCCCTTCTGCCGGTTGCGCCGTGACCAGCGACAAAGAGCGACTCCTGGCGCCTTCTGCGCCACCGGCGCTGCGAGGACTAGTCTCTTTCAAATCAAGGGCTTACGACGACCGCCCTGGTCGGCACGCGGCTTGCCTTAACAGCGGACACCTGGCGAAAAGCCGGACAACATAGCCACACCAAGCAGCCCCGGTGCTCATCGAGCGCCGGGGCTGCGCTCTGCTCAAGTCCTCGGGCGCAGTTCCCGATGCTGACCTTCGTGGCGATGTTGTCTGGTTCTGGCCGGACGTGTGCGCGTATGGCGTCTCGTGTCCTGCCTCTCCTGGCTCTGCTCTCGGTGTTGCTCCCGGCGTCCGCACCCGGGGCGAGCCGAGACCACATGCTTCGCTGGATCGTTCCTCCAGAGACCGTGACTGGCTACGACGTCTACGAGTCCCCTGTGTCGGGATCCTTCGGCCCGGGCAATGACATCGGCTTCCACGCTCCTGACGCAGCCGGAGTTGCGTCATACCTGCTTACGGGTCTCGATTCAGCCAGCGAATACTACGTGGTGATGACCGCCTACAACACGGTGGGCGATTCGGTCTTCTCGAATGAGATCCGCATCGCGCCGCTCGATTGCGTGGCAGATGCCGACTGTGATGACGGAGACGCGTGCAACGGCATGGAGACCTGCCAGAGCTCTGTCTGCGTCGCCGGCACGGCACCGGTCTGTGCCGCTCCCAGCCAGTGTATGCAGGCCTTTTGCGACCCGGTGAGCGGTTGCGGGCAGAGCCCGGAGCCAGACGGCACGCTGTGCGACGATGGCGACCCGTCCACCCTGAGCGACGCCTGCAGCACGGGAGTCTGTCGGGGCGTGCTGGCAGAGTGCTTGGCCGACGCCGACTGTGATGACGGAGACGCCTGCAACGGCGTCGAGACATGCACAGGGTTCTCCTGCGTCGTTGGAGTTCCTCCGATCTGCGCTGCGCCTACGCAATGCACGAATTCGCTCTGCGACCCGGGCCTGGGCTGTCAGCAGATCCCGGTCGTGGATGGGACAAGCTGCGATGATGGAGATGCAGCCACGGTGAATGACGCGTGCGGTGCGGGCGCATGTCTCGGGGTCATGGCCGAGTGTCTGGACGACCTGAACTGCGACGACCAGAACTCGTGCACTGCAGGTATGTGCGGAACCGACTTCAGCTGCACATACGCCGCACTGCTGGACGGAACCGCCTGTTACGATGCGGATCCCAACACGGTGGGGGACTTCTGTCTCGCAGGAGCGTGTGAGGCGAGCTGTCGCATCGGGGTCGATTGCGAGGCCGGAGCAGGCCGGGACTACGTCCTGACCTGGGAGCTTCCCGCGGATCCGACCGTGGCGGGGTTTTCCCTCTACCTGCGTTTCGAGCTCGGGGAGTATGGGGAGCCCCTCGACCTAGGGTTCGTTCCTCTGGACGAAGCGGGGCTTCCGTTCTTTTCGCTCACGAACCTCGACTCCACGCAGACGTACTACGCCACGGTGACGGCGTACGACGCGGACGGCATCGAGTGGGTGGTGGTGGACGAGTTTCTGATTCCCGCCCTCACCTGCGACATGGCGCTCTGCGATGACGGCGATTCATGTACCGCTGATGCCTGCACGCCGACGGGCTGTACGAACGACGTCTTGCCAGACGGCGCCACCTGTGACGATGGCGATCCGGGTACTGTTCTCGACGTGTGTGCGGCAGGCATCTGCACCGGTGGCATGGCCGAATGCGCCGAGGACCTTGACTGCGACGACGCAGACGTGTGCAACGGGATCGAGAGCTGCGGCGACTTCCAGTCCCTGGCGGGAATGCCGCCTGTCTGCTCGCCATCGACTCAGTGTGCAAGCTCCGCTTGCGACCCGGCAGCAGGCTGCCAGGTGGTGCCATTGGCGGACGGCACGCCATGCAACGACGGAGATAGCGGTACGCAAGCGGACGTCTGCTTCGGCGGCGTTTGCACCGGAACGGCGGGGAACTGCATTGCAGACCCCGATTGCGATGACGGCAGTGTCTGCACCGGAATGGAGACCTGTCAGAGCTTCAGCTGTGTCGCAGGTGACAGTCTCATCTGCGCTACGGCGCAGTGCATGGACTCGTTCTGCGATGCCATCGCGGGCTGCGGACAGACGCCGCACCCGGACGGGACGGCCTGCGACGACGGTGATCTCTTTACCAAGGGCGATGTCTGCTCCGCCTCGGGTTCGGTCTGTTCCGGGACGGTGCCACAGTGTTCGAAGGTCGAGTGCGAAGATGGCGACTTCTGGTGCGAGCTGACCAAGCTGCTCTCGGAGGTGGTCGGCGAGATCGATAAGGGCCGGCGCCGCCCCTGCTTATGAGTCCAGGCGTTCGTGCCGCTGATAACGGGGGAGGTTCCTGATGCGGCCCAAGCTGCTCCTGCTCTGTCTCGCCCTGCTGCTCGCTGCGCCGGCATCCGTCCGGGCAGACGAAGGCTACACCCGGACAGGCGTGTACTTCGGCTTCCACAGCATGTACTTGGGGGAGCTCTTCGAGAGCGAGATCGAAGACTCGCTTCCGGGCGTCGACCTCAAGGTGGACAGCAGCAAGGGGTTTAGCACGCGGTTCGGCTACCGCCTGTTTCCGTGGCTCGCCCTGGAGCTCCAGGGTGACTACTACGACGACTACAACATCGAGCTGCTCGGTGTCGACGCTGCGGAGCTCGGCGGCTGGTCCGCGAGTCTGATCGGCAAGTTCTATCCCTTCACGGGCCGCATCCAGCCCTATCTGCTCGGAGGCGGCGGATACATGGAGGTCGATCTCTCGGACCAGCTCGGCCTCGGTCTGTCCGAGGACAGCAGCGGCTCGGTCGCGCAAGGGGGCCTGGGAGTCGACATCTATCTGACCCGGCACATCGTCCTGAACCTGGAGAGCTCCTACGCGTACCCCATGGGCGGGGTCCAGGACCTGGACTATTGGGCGGTCCGCGGAGGGCTCCAGTACCGGTTCTGAGCTAGCCGCGCGTTGTGCCGCGCCTTCTCTGCACTAGCGCGAGGCAGACGGCCGCAAGGATCAGGAGGGCGCGAAGGGACGGCTCCGGGATGAGCATGCTCGTGCCGGCCAACGCACACTCGGAGCCTGGCGGGCAGGCTCCCGGTATTCCCTGACAGACTCCTGCAACGCATGTGTCGAGACCGGTGTAGGGGTCGCCGTCGTCGCAGACTGCTTCGTCTGGCACAACCTGGTTCTCGCAGCTCCCCGGCGTGCACGCGTCTGCTGTACAGGAGTTTCCGTCATCACACAGGGTCGGGTCGCAGAGCAGGGCCGGAATCTCGACTTCGTCCCCGAACTGCCACTCGGCCCCGGTCTCGTCGTACGCGCTGACCAGTGCGTAGTAGGTGCGGTTGGAGTCGAGCCTGCTGAGCGCAAAGAACAGAGCGCCGGTCGCGTCGAGCGGTACGAATCCCAGGTCGAGGGGCTCTCCGTAGTCTGTCAGATCGAAGCGCAGGTACAGAAGGTACCCGAACGGGGTCGAACCGGAGGGCGAGGTCCAGCCCAGAACGTAGTCACGCCCCGCCCCTGATTCGCAGTCGACGCCGATGCGACAGCTGGCCTCACACGCCCCGGCAAGGCAGAGCTCCCCGATCGTGTCTGGATCAGAGTCGTAGCACGCGGTCCCGTCCTGCAATGGATCGTATGTGCAGGTGAGGTCGGCGCCACATACGCCCGCCGTGCAGGAGTTTGCGTCCCGGCAATCTGCGTCCTCCAAGCACTCGGGGGGTGGGGGCGGTAGCTCGCCCACGCATAGACCCACGCGGCAAGCATCGTCGCTGGTTTCCAAGTTACCGTCGTCGCATAGCGCGCCGTCGGGCATAGGTTCCACCAGACAGCCGAGCTGGCTGTCGCACAGCCCTGCCACACAGGCACTCTCGACCGCGCAGTCGAGCACGGCTCCTGCCACGCAGGTCTCCTCCACGCAGCCCTCGACACCATTACAGAGGTCGCCGTCTCCACAGTCGGCGCCGGTGACGCACTCCGGGGGTGGAGGCGGCAGCTCGCCCACGCACAGCCCCGCCCTGCACATGTCGTCGCCAGTCTCCGCATCGCCGTCGTCACAGTACGTTCCGTCGGCCAATGGCTGGGTCAGGCAGCCCAGCTGGCTGTCGCAGGTTCCGGTCTGGCAGGGACTCGAGATCGAGCAGTCCAGCGCGGTACCAGCGGTACAGTTGCCACTCAGACAGAGCTCATCACCTGTGCACACGTCCCCATCGCTGCAGTCCGCGTCGGCTACACACTCCGGGGGTGGAGGGGGTAACGCCCCCACGCATACACCCGCCTGGCAGACATCCCCGATCGTATCGACATCTCCGTCATCGCAGATCGTCCCCTCAGCCAATGGCTGGGTCAGGCAGCCCAGCTGGCTGTCGCAGGTTCCGGTCTGGCAGGGACTCGAGATGGAGCAGTCCAGCGCAGGGCCAGCGCCGCAGATCCCACTCACGCAGAGCTCTTCACCGGTGCAAACGTCTCCATCGCTGCAGTCCGTGTTGGCCAGACAGGCGGGTAGGAACTTCTCGTTCGATAAGTCGCTCTCCGAGCCAGTGCCCGAGTACGCGGTGACGATGACGTACGCGACTTCACCGTCCCCAATCAAGAGGTTGTAAAAGTAGATGTCGCCACTCTCGAGGGTTGCCATGCCGACGTCGATCGGCGGTCCGTAGCTCCCGGATGTCTGACTCACATAAACGTTGAAGCCCGCGACATTGGTGAGATCTGACTGCTGCCAGCGCAGCGTCTCGACTCGCGCCTCTGCGTGTGCAGAGAAGCCCAGGATCGCGAGGATCCAGCCGGCGAGAGTGAGGTGCCCGAGAACAACTCTGGGTAACGAGGAGAGCAGAGAGACTCCTCCCGGCTGACGTTCGGGTGGGGTCCAGGGACGGGTGACTCGACTATTCCACGGTGCGCCTCGATTCAGCGCTCGTCAACGCCGTTGGCGGAGTCGCGCGACCAGCAGGCTCGAGGCTGGGCCGAGTCGCTTTCGATCCGTCCCGCGGCGTAGACTGTGGCGGGGAATCGAGCCGGGGAGACAAGGCATGGGCGCATTCGACGGCAAGGTGGCACTCATCACGGGGGCGGCGTCCGGGATCGGTCGCGGCACCGCGGTCCGGCTCAGCGCCGAGGGCGCCCGCGTGATCGTGGCAGACATCGACGAGGGCAACGGCAAGCAGGTCGCGGACGAGGTCAAGGGCGAGTTCCAGCGCCTGGACGTCGGGGACCCCGACAACTGGACCCGGGTCGTCAGCGAGGTGGTCGAGAAGTCTGGCGGGCTGGACATCGCCTACCTGAACGCGGGACTGACGCTCCTGTCCCCGGGCGGCGACCTGACCGGGACTGGCCCTGACATTGCGGCGCTCTCGGAAGCCGACTACCGCAGGATCATGAGCGTCAACGTCGATGGCGTGGTTTACGGGGCGCGCGCCGTGACACCTGCGCTCGAGGCCCGCGGAGGCGGGGCGATCGTGGCAACAGCGTCGGTAGCCGGGCTGTTCGGCTTTGCACCGGACCCGATCTATACGCTGACGAAGCACGCGGTGATCGGACTGGTCCGGGGCCTGGCCCCCTCGCTCGAACCGCGCGGCATCACGATCAACGCGATCTGTCCAGGTGGGGTGGAAACCAACATCATGGGACCTGGCATGGCCGAGGCCGCCCGGAAGACGGGTGTTCCCCTCATGCAGCCCGCGCAGATCGCAGACGCCGTGGTCGAGGCGATCTCCTCGGGGAAGACCGGTCGCGCCTACGTCTGCGTGCTGGGGCGCGGCCACGAAGAGTACGTGTTCAACCCCATCACCGGACTGGGTCTCGACCCGGACGACGAGTAGGTCGAGGAGAGAGGGCGATGCGCGTCGGCGTCTCGATCACGAGTGCCTACAACACGAGCCCGCGCGAGGGCGCGCAGTGGATGATCGAGCGGGCCCGGGTCGCCTGGGAGGCGGGACTGGACTCGCTCTTCGTCGGCGACCACCACGTGACGCCGGTCCCTTACTACCAGAACACGCCGATCCTGGGCCGCTTGCTGGCCGAGTGGGGCGAGCGCACGGCCGGCGCGCTCTACATGCTGCCGCTCTTCGACCCGCTGCTGCTCGCAGAGCACATCGGGACCCTGGCCTCGATCGCGCAGGGGCGCTTCATCCTGCAGTGCGGGATTGGCGGGGCGGACCAGAACGCCGCGCTGAGCGCCCCGCCTCGCCACCGACCGTCGCGCTTCGAGCAGTCGCTCTCGATCATGCGCCGCCTCTGGGCGGGAGAAGAGGTCGCGGGCGAGGGCCGCTTCGAGTTCCCGAGCGCGCGGATCTCGCCCGTGCCGCCCGAACCGGTCGAGGTCTGGATCGCGGCCGACGGCGATCCGGCGATCGATCGCGCCGCCAGGCTGGGTGACGGCTGGCTCGCGTGGCCCGGACACGAGCTGGAGACGGCCCGCGAGAAGCTCGCCTTCTACACGGAGCGTTGCGAGGTGCACGGCCGGCCGCGGGGGGTCGCCGCAATCCGCCGCGACATCTACGTTGGCGAGAGCGAGGACGAGGCGCGGGCCACGGGGGGACCGGTGGTGGAGCGCGGCTATCGGGGCTTCCCGGCGGGCGCCATGATCGTGGGCTCGGTGGAGCAGGTCACCGACGCGCTGCGCGAGCTCGCGGCGCTGGGTTACACGGACGTGATCATGCGAAACCTGGTCTCGGACCAGGCCAAGGCGCTGGGCTCGCTGGAGCGCCTGGGCAAGGTACGAGAGCAGGTCGCCGCGTTGTAACGTGCGGAGCGCCGTCGGCGCGAAACGAGTCGGCTCGTAGGCTAGACTGCCCCCCCACCAAGCCAGGAGAAACGTCGATGGAGATTCCCTTCTACTTCGATTACGCCTGACCCTGGGCCTACCTCGGCAGTTGCCGAGCCGAGTCCTACTTTGCAGACCTCGGGGTCGAGCTCGATTTCCGACCCGCCCTGCTCTCGATCATCGTGGAGAAACCGCCCAACCCGCTGCCCGAAGGCGTGAAGTCGCCGGGCCTCGGACCGCGCAAGCTGGCGAACGCCCGGGCCACGTTGCGCCACTGGGCGGAGGTGTGCGGCGCGGAGCTCTCCCCGAAGGCACGCGACAACCGTCCGGATCCGCGCCTGATGACACGAGCGGCGCTGGTCGCGAAGGACGAGGGGCGCTTCCGTGAGTTCCACTATCCTGCGTTCCGAGCCCGCTGGGCCGACCCGGTCGACATCGCCAACCCGGAGGTCGTGCGCGGTCTTCTCGCGGGAGCCGGGCTGGATGCAGACAAGGCGCTCGCGCGGGCGCAGTCCGACGAGCTAAAGGAACGCCTGGACGCGGACTCACGCGCTGCGGTGGAACGCGGCGTGTTCGGCGCGCCCACCCTGTTCGTCGGCGACGAGATGTTCTGGGGCAACGACCTGTTCGAGTGCGTGCGCCACTACATCCAGAAGGCGCAGAGCTGAACGTACGCTGAGCGTCTGGCCCGGGACGAATCGGGCCAGACGCCGCCCTGGAACCGTCATTCTTCGGTGTACGCTGCCGGATTCGGTAATCACGGCGTTTGCTCGTCCCCTGGCTTGCCGATGCGTGTACAATGTATGCGGGTCGTGAGGGTGGACGGAGCCGAAACGGGATGCGGCCCGAAGCAGATCCGAGCGGACCTCTCGTCCCCTTGCTGGACGGGGCCGCGACCCTCGCTGGAGTTCCGCCCACCGCCTGGCTGCGCAGCCTGAACTTCGACTCGCTCCTCATCTGTGGCTGTGCGCTTCTCGCCATCGGGACGGGGTCACTTGCCGTGGTTCACCCCGAGCTGTTTCCGCTCGTGCTCGCGCTGAACTTCTTTCTGCTCGGGTACCACCACGTCGTCTCGACCTACACCCGTATCTCGTTCGACTCTGAGAGCTTCCGGCAGCACCGCCACCTGATCGTGTGGTTGCCCCCCATCGTTCTCGTCACGACCCTCGCGGCGGTTCAGATGTTCGGCGCGTGGGCAATCAGCACGACGTACTTCTACTGGCAATGGTTCCACTACACGCGTCAGAGCTACGGCATCGAGCAGATGTACTGGCGGAAAGCCGGGGGAGCAGGCAACCGAGACCGCGCCACCTGGGGCGTAGTCTACGTCTTGCCGCTCTGGGGGATCCTGCTCCGCTGCTACCAGCAGCAGCCGCTCTTCCTCGAGATGGAGATCCTGTACCTTCCGGTACCTCTGTGGGTGGTGGCCGGGGCGTCGCTGGCGGCCACCGCGTTCCTGATCGTGTGGGGGGTTCAGCGCATCATGGAGCTACGGCGCGGAGAGCTGCGACTGGCTCACAGCCTCTACGTCGTGTCTCACGCTACGATCTTCCTGATCGGATACGGCGTCATCCAGCACATCGACCACGGCTGGCTGGTGTTGAATGTCTGGCACAACGCGCAGTACATCCTGATCGTGTGGTTCTATAACCAGAACCGCTTCAAGGCTGGTATCGATCCGCAGCATCGCTTCTTGTCGACGCTCAGCCAGCCGAATCGCGCCGTCAGCTACTTCGCGATCTGCATCTCCATCACGGTCATCATCTTCGTCTTTCTGGACAAGCTGGGAGCGTTTCTCTCCTTCACTGGGCTTCCCGTGTTCGTGATCCTCTACATGACGGTCAACTTTCATCACTACATCGTCGACGGCGTGATCTGGAAGCTTCGGAAACCCGTGGTTAGAGAGCAGCTGGGGCTGCCCTCCCCACACTAGCGCTGGCGCTCACAGAATGTAGGGGAACAGCCTCCAGCGGGTGCTCTTCATGAACTGCTCGTAGGCCGGGTCTTCACGCAGGAACCTCTCTTCGTTGAAGAGTCGAAGGATCTGGAAGCAGATCGAAAGCGTTACCACGGCCGCGTTGTGGAAGCTTACGTTGTTGATCAGGTAGCCGATCTGCGTGATGGCGTAGGAGCTATAGAGCGGATGCCGCACCCAGCGATACAGGCCGGTCGTCTTGATCCCCCGGTTGGCCGGCACTATGCCAATGCTCCGATTGAGGGACAACATCCCGAGGATTTGGAGCACCAATCCGGACCATTGAATCACCTGGCCCAGAAGAAGGTCATGGGACACGTCGCTCGGCCGGACCAGCAGCGAGCACCCCGTACCGGCTAAGGCAGTTGTCCAAGCGTACGGAGACAGTGAGAAATCCACAGGGCGGCGGCGAATCAGATAGAAACAGGCGTCGATCAGCTCCTTTGCAATGATCAACAGGACACTCGCTCGAGCGACCTCGAGAAAGTTCTGCAGGTGCGAATACGCGAACAGCCCGAAGAGCGTAGCGAGTAGAAGGTTCCCAGACGCGCTCAGTACGCTCCGCGTCGTCACGAAAACGCCCTATTCCGGCTGGGGGTGTCGGCGATTTCGAACGCGATAGCGCAGGCCCGTGCGCTTGGTCGGGGCGTCCTCGAACTCCCCATCCAATACGACCGAAGCAGGCTCCAAGGCGGCGTCGGCCGGCTGGCTTTCGGGACGCTCTCTGTCGTCTGGCAAAACGATGCGCTCGGTTACTGCAGATGGAATGACGGCTGCCTCCTCCTCGACAAGCTGATGGTGCCCGGTCCGCTCCGCTGGTAGCTGAACTTGCCGCAGGTTCCAGATCACCTTCAGCTCATCTTTCCCTTCGGCGAGTAAGGCTCGCTCGTAACGTGCGATGGCCCGCTCGAAGTCCCCGTTGAGAAAGTGGACGTAGCCGAGGTTGTTCTGGGCCGACTGCTCCGTTCCCGCCCTTCGAAACGCCGCAAGCGCGTCCTCGTAGCGTCCCTGGAGTCCGACGGCGAGTCCCAGGTTGTTGCGCGAGACCGCATCATGAGGGTCGAGCGCCGACGCCTGCCACAAGGCGTCCTCTGCCTGCACGAGATCCCCGCTCAACAGGTAGGAAACGCCCAGATTGTTGAGGATGCTGGAGTCGCCAGGCCTCAGTTCCCGCGCTCGCTGCAAGTGGCTCTGCGCTTCGGCGTGTCGCTCGAGACGATCGTACGTTGCACCCAGGGCAGAGAGGGACCTGACGGAGCCGGGATCGAGCGCAAGCGCTTGAAGAAGGGCTTCGCGAGCTCCCTCGAGACGTCCCTGCGCGAGTCGGGCGAGGCCGAGCCCGGCCCAGACCGAGGCGGTCTTCGCCCCCTCTTCGATCAGCGTTGCGAACAAGGCCTCCGCCCGAGCCGGATCCGCCCGGAGCTCCAGCGAGGCCATGCGTTCGCGGGCGGTGACATTGTCGGGATCAAGCCGAACCGCTTCGAAGTAGGCCAGGACCGCTCGCCGGAGATCCCCGGTCCCGCGGTAGCGGTCTCCATCCCGCAGCTTCTGAGCGTAAGTACCTCGCTCCTCGGTCGCCGCAGAGGACCCGGCTTTCGTCGCGCGCTGCGCTTTCAGCATTCTGCGGTACTGGGCCCGAGCCGCCTCCGCTTCGACCTGCGTGTCACTCTTCGACCACGGCAGCCCGGCGCAGCCCACAAGACAGACGGCGACCAACGCCGTGCCGAGAGACTGTGCACGTTTCTGCCGCGTCGTTCGCGTTCCTGTCCACAGGTTCCGCATCGGTCCCTTACTCCTCGAAGAAGGCGAGCATTTGGATCATCCCCGGCCCGACCGTCACGAGCAACGTGGCGATGAAGATGATGACGGTCGGAAAGAGCATCTTCAGCGGTGCCTTGTTGGCCTGCTCCTCGGCCCGCTGCAGGCGCTGCACGCGCATGGCGTCGGCGTGAACCCGCAGGGTGTCGGCGAGATTCGTTCCGAAGCGTTCCGTTTGAATGAGCATGGCAACCAGCGAGCTGATCTGGGTCACGCCGCTCCGATCCTTGAAGCCGCGCAGGGACTCGGACATCGATTTGCCGGCGCGCACCTCGAGCGTCACGAGCTCGAACTCGGCGCTCAGGATCGGATGAGACTTGGTGAACTCCTGCGCCACCCGGCTCATGCACGCGTTGATGCCCAAACCCGCCTCGACGCAGACCACCATCAAGTCCAGTGCGTCGGGCAGACCGAGCTGGATCTCATTCCGCCGAGCGCTGCCCCTCTTGTCGATGTAGTAGCTCGGAGCGACGTAGCCGATCGCGGCGCCGCCGCAGAGCAGGCCGACGAGCTGGAGCTGGGGCATGTACCAGACCGCCGGGAAGAGGAACAGGAGGGCCGGGATGGCGAGTGCGACACCGACCCGACTGCCCATGAAGATCGTCACGGCCGAGCTGCCCCGGTACCCCGCCTGGATCAGACGCTTGCGGATCGGCCCCAGCGTGGACTCCTTGGTCGGGGCGGTGCGCATCGCCAGGGGAGCGAGGAGGCGGACGATCCAGCTCTGATTCTCGTCCGGAAGAATCCCCCCGGGCCGGATCGTCTCGATCTGCGGCTTGGAGCCATCCGCCAGTCGCGCGACCCTACGCTTGGCCGGCGCCGGGCGGGTGAGGCTGATGAGGGCGAAGGAGAGTGTCCCCGCGCACGCGACAACCAGAAGGAGAAGCAGCTCCATGGAAAACCCTCCGCGCCTCCTACACCCGGATGATGGCTAGCCGTCGACACAGGACATAGCCAAAGAATACGAGTGCCGCGGCGATCCAGGACATGATTTGTCCGGTGGGCGTCGTCCACAACGGAGAGACGTAGTCGATGTTCACCGCTGCGAGCGCCACGACGATGCCGGGCGGCCACGCCGCCAGCAGGTTTGCCGACATTCGACCGATCGCCGTCATCGAGCGTACCTTTCCGTAGAGCTTGAAGCGCTCTCGGATGACGTAGTTCAGCTTCTCGAGGATCTCGGCCAGGTTCCCTCCCGTCTCGCGCTGGATCAGGACCGCGGTAATGAAGAACGGCAGATCCGGCGCGTCGACGCGGTAGGCGAGGTTGGCCAGCGCGCTTCGGACGTCCTGGCCGAGCTTGATCTCCTCGGACATGTAGGCGAACTCCGTACCGACGGGATCCGGCAGCTCTTCTCCGACCATCTGAAAGGCGAGCAGGAGCGAGTGCCCGGCGCGCAGCGCTCGGGTCATCAGCTCGAGCGCCTCGAGGAACTGCTCTTCGAACAGGGCCTTGCGCCGTCTCGCGAGCCGCAGCACGTAGAGCCACGGCAGAAGGCCGACTCCCAGAAGGGCTAACGCGAAGACCGGACTCGGGAAGACGAGGGATCCTACGAACCAGGATCCCAGCCCCAGAGCCACGCTCAGCCCGATCAAAATGTGCGGCCGGATCATCAGCCCCGAACGGTAGATGCGGAGCTGGAGATCTTCGACTCCAGGGAGCTGGTCGAGAAGGCGCTGGAACAGGGAGCGCCGCGCCCCGCCACGCAGCACCGACTCCTCAGGCTCCGCCTGTGGCGCACGGACCCCGGTCTCCAGGTAGCGGACACGACGGCGGACCGAAGTCCTCTCGGCGCCGCGCCGTTCCTCGAGCACGACACGCAACCCTTCGATCGCGAGCAAGGTCGCCAGGAATACGAGAACGGAGAGGACGGTGGTCAAGTCGGTGAGCTCCTGTCTCTAACGACGGCGCGACTCCGGAGGACGGTCGAACATCTCGGGAGGCAGCTCGACGCCGGCGAGGCGCAGAGCCTCCGAGAAGCGCGGGCGGATGCCCGTCGGCATGATCTCGGCGAGCACGTTGCCATCCGGATCGATCCCCTCGCGCTCCAGGGTGAAGATCTCCTGCATGGTGACGACCTCACCCTCCATTCCCATGATCTCCTGCAGGCTCGAGAGTCGGCGGCGGCCATCGCTCAGCCGCGTGAGCTGGACCACGACCTGGATCGCGGAGGCGATCTGCTGCCGGATGGCCTTCTGCGGGATGTTGAGGCCCGACATCGCGACCATGTTCTCGACGCGAGAGAGCGCGTCGCGCGGGGTGTTGGCGTGAATCGTCGTGAGCGAGCCGTCGTGCCCCGTGTTCATCGCCTGGAGCATGTCGAACGCCTCGGGGCCGCGTACTTCGCCGACGACGATGCGGTCCGGGCGCCTTCGCAGGCTGTTGATCACGAGGTCGCGCTGGTTGACGCCGCCCTTGCCCTCGATGTTCTCCGGACGCGTCTCGAGCCGCGCGACGTGCTCTTGCTTGAGCTGAAGCTCGGCGGAGTCCTCGATCGTGACGATCCGCTCGTCGTGCCCGATGAAGCCGGACATGACGTTGAGCATCGTAGTCTTCCCGACGCCGGTCCCTCCCGAGATCAGGACGTTCAGTCGCGCTTTGACGACGCCTTCCAGAAGCTGGACGATCTGCTCGGAGAGGGTGCCGATCTCGACGAGGTCCTGCGCCATCAGCGGGTCGGCGGGGAAGCGTCGGATCGAGAGCAAGGGGCCTTCGAGGGCGAGGGGAGGGATGATGACGTTGACCCGCGACCCGTCCTGAAGCCGAGCGTCGACCATCGGCGTCAGCTCGTCCACGCGTCTGCCCACACTCGAGACGATCTTCTCGATGATGCGCATCAGGTGGGTGTCGTCCTTGAAGCGCGCCACGGTCCTGTACAGCTTGCCCGCTCGCTCGACGTAAACGTACTTGCAGCCGTTCACGAGGATGTCGCTGACTGTCGGGTCCTGAAGCAGTGGCTCGAGGGGGCCGAGCCCGAACACCTCGTCCTCGACCTCGCGGACGACGCGCTCGCGGTCTTCCAGGTTCAGGAGAACCTTCTCCTGCTCGAGAATCCTGCGCGTGGCCAGCGAGACGTCCTCGCGGACTCGCTCCTCACTGGCCTTGCCCAGGCGCGAGAAGTCGAGGAGGTCGAAGAGCTGGTTGTGGACGCGGGACTTCAGCTCCTGGTAGGCCGTCTCGGGACCCGGCTCGGCGACGCCCTCCGGCTCGGCGAGCCGCTCGAGCGGGCTCCCATGCGTCGTCGGTGTCTCTCGCTTCAACCGATCGAGGAGCGCCATCCTATCTCCTTCCCAGCAAGCGCTGGATCACGTCCAGCTTCTGGATCGCGTCTGGAAGTCGCTCGATCAGGCCCCCGCCCGCTCGATCCGCTCCCTCGACATCGCACCAGGTGTAGACCTGATCCGCCAGACGTCCGAAGCCAGGTGAATCCGGCTACGAGGGGCAATCTCGCCAATGGGCTTGCCCTGGTGGACGCTGCTCGACGCCGTCTGGAAATCGCTCGGGATGCGTGCGTCGGGTCCGCGGCTCAGACACTTTGCAAAGTCTCGCTCCGTGACGGCCGTCGAGCCTCCGTGCTGGTTCAAGACCAGACGGATGCTCGTGTCGAGGTGGCCGAGCCGCTTGAGAACGTCCAGGTGCTGGCGCGCGTGGTTCAGGGCCGCCACCTCCAGCGTCGTCACGAGAAGGATCTGATTCGCCAGATCCAGCGCGCGCATGCTCGGCTCGCTCCAGCTGCGCGATACGTCGAGCACCACCCAGTCGTACTCGCGACGCAGGATCCCGAGTGCGAGCTCCACGTGCTGGCCCTGGATGAGCTCGGACTCCTCGACGCGCGTGGGCGCGGCCAGGATCTCGACGCCGCTCGCGTGGCCCTGGACGATCGAGTGGAGGTACGTTGCGTCGAGCTGGTCGATCTCGCTGGCCATGTGTGCCAGGGTGTAGGTCGGCTCGACGTCGAAGCTGAACGCCACGTCGCCCAGCGGCAGGTTCAGGTCCACGACCACCGTCCGGCCTCCGCGACTCTGCAGCTCGGCGGCCAGCTGACAGGCGACCGTGGTGGCCCCCACGCCTCCCTTCGCCCCCATCACGGCGATGGCGGGGGCTCGCGTCTCGACTACCGGGGCGGTCGGCTGGTACTCAAGTACCAGCCGGTCGATGGCTTCGCGGATGACGTCCCAGGAGGGCCAGTCGGGGAAGAACTCCCGCGCGCCGAGCCGCATGGCCCGGAGAATCAGCTGGGTGTTTTCGTGGCGCCCGATCACGAGAAGCGCGGGGCGCGAGCGGGAATCTCCTCGAGCAGATCGAGCACGGCGTCGGGGTCCTCGCCCAGGTGGGCGAATAGCGCGTCGGCCCGGTTGGTGCGCACGGCCTCGAGGAGCTCGGCTGGCTCCTGCACCGTCGCGGCTACGCGAACGTGGCCGGTCTGGGTGAGCCCCTCCTCCAGCTCCTCGAGAGTCTCCTCGAGCTCGGAGAACACGACGAAGGAGAGCTCAGCCATCTCGCATGCACCGCGTCAGCGCACCAGCAGAGGAATGGTGGCGCGGATGCCGAAGTTCTCCCCGCCACCACCACTGGGGCCCGCGCAATAGTCCTGGAATAGGGGATTTCCCGGGCAGAGGAACTTCACCCTCATGATCTTCTCGGGCGTCACGAGGACCTCGCGGAGCTCCATGCAGACGAAGCCTTTGATCTCGGCGGGGCTCCCGCCGGCGCAGTGGTCGGCATCCTGGCACTCCGTGACCGCGATCCGCGTCACCCAGGAGTCCTTCACGCCATCAAAGGGGGTGTAGCGGTCATATCCGTGGGGATCTCCCGCAAAGACCCCCTCCCCCTGAAACTTGTTGTAGATCGCGGCAATGACGGGCGTCTTGTCGCCGTTGTCCAGGTAGGTCTCCGTGGTGTCGACGCTGATCTCCTCGGGGAACCCGTTGTTGACGATGTCTCTCAGATCGTTCGCGTTGACGTTCGGACTGCTCGAGCTGAACACGGTCCAGCAGCCGCTCTGGTCCTGGGTCGGCGAGAAGTCGATGCAGCTCACTGTCGGGTTACCGGCGGCGATGTCCGGGTCCTGGGGGTTGTCGAGCGGACAGGGATTCGGCTTGGGGGCCACCCCGTTCGCGCAGTAGTACCCCGAGCATTCCGTTCCGGTGAGCGCGCAGCAGTCGGTGGCCAACGGGAGCTCCATCTCCCCGGGGCCCATCGAGCCCGCGTACCCGAGGTAGGCCGTGGCCACAGCGCCAACGTCGAAGCTGTTGATACCCAAGACTCGGGCCATCACAGCTGGAAGCGGGGAATTGAGGGTCCCGTCCAGTCGAGCCGTGACCTGCACGCCCGTCACCTGATCCGGATCCGTGAGGTCCACCGACATGTCCAGCGTCCGGCTGTCGGTGTCCCACAGGCCGAACTCGATACCCGCGCTGTCCACGACCACCGACGTGGTGGGCATGGCCTTGTTCAGACCGGCCAGGCTCATCGCTGCGGCCTCGCCGTTCGGGATGTTCACGGCGTCGGGGTTCAGGTCGATCATGTCGGCGGCTGCGGCGAGCGCGGCTGCATCGACAGCGTTCTGGAGCTGCGTTCGCGAGGCCCAGACCATCCCCACGTCGATGGCCAGAGCGGAGAGTCCGAGCAGAGCGACCAGGGCTACGAGCACGATCACCATTCCGACGCCGCTCTCGTCTTCCAGCCGACGGATCCCTCGTCGCGCGTTAGTCATCTCGCTCCTCCGGCCGCTGCTAGCGCGGACCCGTGCCGATGTTGATGATCGACGGGCCGGTAGTCTGCGCGATCGCGATCTGCGTCCTCCGGTACTTGGTCAGGACCTGCTGAGCGGTCACGGGATCGAGACCGGTCACATCCTTCACGGTCGTCTCGGCCCTGGGGTTCGCGACCATGCGAGCCGTGTTCTGGCGCTGAGCGAGCCCGAAATTCGCTTCCACTCGGGACGGCTCGGCTGTGATCGAATAACTGACACAGCCGACGAGCGTCGAGCTCGTGAGCAGTACGACGGCAACGCGGGAGAGACGGTTCTCAGTCATTCTCCTCCTCCTTCGCCCAGGCCGCGACGCGGTGTCCGGCCGGACCGATCAAGCCCCCGGCGCTTCCCCCCGGCAAACGGGGGGAAGCGCCTGCCTTCGAGCGTCCCTCTAGCCTGCCCAGCAGGTAGAATTCCAAGGCACTCGGCTCGATGAAGTGATCGATGGGAAGCGGGTGCGGCCCCGGACCCAGCGGCTTGACGAGACGAGCGGTTACGATCATCACGAGCTCTGTCTCTTCCCTCCTGAACTGCGAGCTTCGAAATAGGCCCCCCAGGACCGGAATGTCTCCGAGGATGGGATACTTCTCTACGATCTCGGTGACGTCGTCGCGCAGGAGTCCGGCGATCGCGAAGCTCTGGCCATCCGCCAGCTCCACCGCCGTGGATGCGCGACGCGTGTTGAAGCCCGGGACGATAATGCCGCCGACCGTGGTCCCGATCGTGAAGTCCGGCTCGCTCACCTCGGGACTCACCTGAAGGTGAATGCGGTCGGGCGAGAGGACCGTCGGCGTGAACTTCACGCCGACACCGAACGACTTGTACTCCACGGTGATCGAGCCAAAGGCGCCACCCTGCGCGACTGGAATCGGGATCTCTCCACCGACCAGGAAGCTGGCGCTCTCTCCACTGCGGGCAACCAGGGTCGGCTCGGCGAGGATCTTGCCGAGACCGTTCTCCTCGACGAGCTCGAAGAAGAGCTGGTAGATCCCACTGCCGACCCCAAAGCCGCTCGCGCCCAGGTTCACTCGATCCGAGAACTCGATGACGGACTGGATCGTGGTCAAGTCGAAGTTGTCCAGACCGAACCCGAAGCTCCGATCGCTGATGCTCGTCAGGCTCCCGAGGAGATTGAAGAACTCGAAGACCGTACCGTCGTCGCCGATGATGGTGTGGAAGTTCGTGCCCAGCGCTCGTCGAAGCGTTCGCTTGATCTCCGCAATCGTGATCTCGATCATCACTTGTTGGTGCCCGCCGACCTCCAGTAGGCTCACGACCCTGCTCGCCTCGTTCGGCGGAAAGAAGGCGCGCGCGACCGCGAGCGCTCTTTCGACGGCCATCGCGCTCGACAGGGATCCCTTGATGACCACGGAGTCACCCGCGCTCTCGAGCTGGATCTCCTCCGTCGAGAGCACGCGGCGCAGCTCGGCCGCGATCTGCGAGTGGGCCGCCCCAACGTGGACGTCGATCGCAGCCATGGGAACGTTCCTCGGGTCGAAGAGGACGACGTTCGTCGCTCCCACGGACGAGGCGACGAGCTGGAACTCCCGCGGGCTGAGGATCACGACGTCGACGATGTCCGGATTGCCCACGGACACCCGCTTGGCCGAGTAGCTGGTCGTGATGTACACGGACTTCCCGACCTCGACCTCGAGCTCGCGCAGGACGTCCCGGTCGTCTCGCGGAGGGTCGAGGTGGACCGTCGCGGTTCCGGGAGATGGAACGAGCCGCGACCTGGTCTGCATCTCTTGCCCGGAAGCGGAGCGCACGGGGAGCGCGCTCAGGACTCCAAAGAGCGCAAGGATCGAGATGGCTGCAGTCCGTGACCTCACTTGTTTCGGCTCCGCTCCCTCTGCTTCCCGCTTCTGCTAGCGACTTCGCGTCGCCCGACGCTTCAGAACCACTTCACCGAGATCTTGGCGCCCTTGAGGAGCTGGACCGACCTGCGGCGGACCGATCCGTTCGACCGAGGGCGTTTCCCGATCAAGTCGACAACGCTGACACTCCGGGTCTCGACCGTCTTGCGGTCGCCCGGATTTCGCAGCGCGAGCTGCAGACGTCCCTCATGAGCGCTGTAGATGAGCCGCTCGGCCTGCTTCGGATCGACCTCGAGCGTCACGGCGCTCACCACCTCAGGCTCACCGTCGTTGGTCTTCTCCATCCGCTGATCGACGGCGAGGACTCGGACGTCCTGCAGGATGATCTTGGAGTAGGGCATTACAGGCTTCTGATCGAGGCGCCGAAGCGTCGCCAGGACGTCGACATGAGACCCTGGGGTAACGAACCCCGCCACGCCGATCACGGAGTCGACCTTGACGGAGACGGCGCGCTTCGCATCCGAGATCACCGAGACCAATCCGGCCTCCGATCCCTGCGGAAGCAGAGACCCTTCCAGGATCACCTCTCCAGCGGCCAGGGGCCGTCGCGTGACTCGCTTGTCGAGCTGCTTCTCATCGGAGAAGGCGCCGTCGGGCACGTACCGCTTGGGCCAGTCCACGCTCGAGAGCTGCCGGTCGGCAAGAACGCCCCCGACGGGGATGTCGACGCCCGCGACAACCACGGGGACGGTCACCACGGTTGCTACCGCCCCTCCGGGGGTGCGCCCCTCGAGCCAGCTCCGAGCGGCCCACACCGCGCCGAGCGCGAGGACGATCGCCAGTGCAAAGAAGAGAATCGATCTTTGGCTCAATGTATCTCCTGCCGGCCGACGGCCTTCACAAGTGCTTCTTCGAGTTCCGGGGCTCCGATGGTCCCGCAGATCTCCTCGAGTGTTCCCTCGGCGACGACGCGACCGCGCGCCAGAAGAACGATCTCGTCGCACAGCTCGGCCACGTGCTGCATCCGGTGGCTGGAGAGAAGTACGCACGCGCCCTCGTCACGCAGCCGGCGGATGATCTTCTGCAGCGCACGGGTCCCGCTAACGTCGAGCCCCTCGGTGGGATTGAAGAGCAGCACGTTCCGCGGGGAGTGGATCAGCGCTCGCGCGAGGGCAACCCTGACGCGCTCACCAGCGGATAGGCTCCTGGCCCGACGATCGGCAAAACCCGCGATCTCGAGCTGATCGATCAGGCGGTCTACTTCGGTGCGGAGCGTCTTGCGCGAGAGTCCGTGGAGCTTGCCGTAGTAGCGGATGTTCTCGCGCGCCGTCAGCCGGGGGTAGAGCTCCGAGGAGCTCGTCAACGCACCGAGCCGGCGGCGAGCCTCGAGAGAGCTCTCCACAACGTCACAGCCATCGACCAGGGCCGTGCCGCGGTCCGGCTTCATGACCGAACACAGAATGCGCAGGGTCGTGGACTTCCCGGCGCCGTTCGGTCCGAGGAGCCCCGTGATGCGCCCGTTCTCGGCTCGGAAGCTCACGCCGTCCACCGCGCGCACGTCTCCAAAGGACTTGCTGAGCTCGCGAACCTCGATCATCTCCGGCTCCGAGGGCGGTCCACTACGCGCCCTCGTTCCGCATCACCGAGGACGCGGAAAGGTTCATCGACGGCGACAGTGTGGGCGCGAGGCCAGGCAGAATCACAAAGGGAAACGTGTACGACGCCGTGACGGTCGTGTTCGTACCGCCTCCCGCGCACGCTCCGGTGACAGTGATGTCTGCAGGCGTGAGCGTGACCTGTCCCCCAGCCGCGTATGTGGTTACGGTCGTCTCTACTTCTGACCGCACCGTCGCCACGGTGCAGTTGGCCCGCCACACGACGGCTGTTCGCGCGCCCTCACGGACGGCATTGTTCAACGTCTGAAAGCGACCGAGGAGCATGCCGAACTCCGCGATTGCAAAGAAAATCAGCAAAAGCACCGGCAGGACGATCACGGTCTCCACCATGGCCGTGCCGGTTTCCCTGGTCTGGCGCTGCCCGCCCGAAGGCGGGCAGCGAGCCCTCCAAAGAAGGCAAGGCGCCATAGACGGTCTTACTGGTTGATGGTGGTTCCCGTCGTCGTGAGCGCTCCGCTGATCGCGGTGGACAGGGTTGTCCATAGCACTGCACTGGCGACGGCGAACACCGTGGCCACGATTGCCCACTCGACCATCTCCATCCCGTCCTCTTCCTTGAAGAGTCGCTGGAGAGGCCTGTACGCCTTGCAGATCATGAGCATGTTCCAAAGCATCTGATCACTCCTCAGTCTTGCCGGACGAAACGCCCGAACTCCTAACATCGTCTTGCCGCATCAGCCCAGACTTCTTCGCAGCTTGAATCGTCTCGAGAAGCTCGCCCGGACCGATGTTGTCCATGTGGATGGCCGCCCGTCTTCCATCAGCGGCCATCGCCACAACAAGGGTATCTGGGAACTCATCGAGCAGATCCGTGCAGACGTCCGGGAGCTCATCGAGGTCCAGACCGAGGATCACGACGTTCGCGCGATGGCGGACGATCGCCTCCTTCAGCTCCGTCCGCTTCGCGTGTCCGACGACTTGCATGTTCGGCCTCTGCCCGGTGTCTCTCTCCACGATCTCGAGGAGTACTCCTGCTGGAATCCCCGCGAGAAGGACGCGCATTTCGTCCAAGCCTATCCCGCCTAGCAGGCTGCTGAAAAACTCCTCATCGAAGGGTACCTTTGAGGGAAGCCCCAAGGGGGAGATGTGAGAGGACCGCAGACGCTCCAGGGTGGGATCTTCAGCTACGTATCGCTGGAGTCCCGGATTCCCGAGGACCATCCGCTTCGAGCGATCCGGCGACTGGTGGACGCGGCGCTGGAGCAGCTGTCGCGACGCTTCGATGGTATCTACGCCAAAGGGGTCGGCCGACCGTCGGTCCCGCCGGAGCAGCTGTTGCGGGCGCTGCTGTTGCAGGTGCTGTACACGATCCGGAGCGAGCGCCAGCTGATCGAGCAGATCGACTACAACCTGCTCTACCGCTGGTTCGTGGGCCTGGAGCTGGACGATGAGGTGTTCAGCGCGACGGTGTTCACCAAGAATCGGGAACGGCTGCTGAAGGGCGAGATCGCTCAGCATTTCTTCGAGGCGGTGCTGGCGCAGGCGGAGTCGGAGGGGTTGGTGTCATCGGAGCACTTCACGGTGGACGGGACGCTGATCGAGGCGTGGGCGAGCCAGAAGAGCTTCGTGCGCAAGGACGAGAAGCGCAGGGACGATGACGACCCGGGCAACCCGACGGTCAACTTCCGGGGCGAGAAGCGGAGCAACCAGACGCATGCGTCGAGGACGGATCCGGACGCCCGACTGGCGGGGATGAGGGGCCAGGGCGCGCGGCTCGCGTATCAGGGACACGTCGTGACGGAGAACCGCAACGGCCTGGTGGTGGCGGCGAAGCTCACTCAGGCGTCGGGGTATGCGGAGCGCGAAGCGGCTCTCGAGATGGTGCTGGGTCTGGGGGGCGCTCGCCGGATCACCCTGGCTGGAGACAAGGGCTACGACGCCAAGAGCTTTGTGCAGGCGCTTCGGGCCTGGAGCGTTACCCCGCACGTGGCACAGAACACGACGAACCGCCGAAGCGCGATCGATCGAAGGACCACAGGACACCCGGGCTACGAGGTGAGCCAGCGCTTCCGCAAACGGGTGGAGGAGGTGTTTGGCTGGATGAAGACGGTGGGCTTGATGCGCAAGACCCGGCACCGGGGCACGGATCGGGTCGGCTGGGTCTTCACCTTCACTGCTGCGGCCTACAACCTGGTCCGTATCCGCAACCTGTTGGAGGCGACATAGCTCATGATCCCGCAAGATCTACCCGTGCGACACCGAACCGGTTCGTACCGGGAACGGCGATCCCTCTCCCTGCTCGGCACGCCTCCCGTCAGAGGCGTCCCGCCCAACCCAGTCACTTTCTCCGCAGCCTGCTAAGCTGCTTGGCTTCGATCGTCTCACTCGATCAGTGCTCACGTAAATGGATCGAAGGGACCAAATGGGATCCAACAGCGAACTAGCTCGAGAGTAGTCGCGCGATGTGGATCGGTACGACCGGATCGCCGGCGAAGAACTAGGTCCTTGGGGCTAGATCTTGGCGAAGGAGCGAGCGCGCGGGTAACACCGTCCGGAGTCGAGCAGCCGCCTCGCCACGCCTCTGAACGTTCAGCCGTTCGAGGATGCTGTGCACGTGGTTCTTGACCGTGGAGATCTCGATGCACAGCTCGCGAGCGATCTCTTTGTTCGAGAACCCGCGCTCAACTAGTTTGGCAATCTCCAGCTCGCGTGGGGTCAAGCGCCACGGCCCCTGATCTCTCTCCAGACGCTCGGCGGCCAAGAGTGCGACATGGCGCAGGAGATCTCGTGCGATCCGCGGAGAGCAGGTCAGCTCCCCCTGAACCGCATTCTTCACCGCGGTAATCAGATCGGCGACCGATCCATCACGCGGGACATAGCCCGAGATCCCGGCCTCGGCGCAGGCGATCACCTCCCTGTCGATCTCGGGAACTCCCAGTGCCACGACGTTCACCTCCGGGTGCGTCTGGGCGATCGCCCTGACCGTCGCCAGGCTGTCGGGGATCGCCATGTGGATCAGGACGACTTCGGGCTCGCGTTGACTCACCTTCCGAAGAGTCTCCCGCCCGTCGGTGGCCGCACCAACCACTTCGATTCCGTCGGTGCTACCGAGGGCTTCGACGAGTCCTTCTCGGTAGAGCCTGATGTCGGAAGCGATCAGCACGCAGGTCATGGCAGTGTGCCCAGACTTCTCTTTGGTTTCCCAGAGCTTCCCGCGGGGGAAGAGCCCCCCATTCTCGCTCTTGGGGGATGAAACCGTCAACACACCATTGTTATCTAACGAGGGGAAAAGACTACATATTGACTGGTCGCAGTGGTGGGAGCGGCTCGAAGTGGATTGTCGGGGCTCGGCGTCCAGGATACTCGCGCAAGCGTTCTACTAGATTGATTTATATGAACTTTTCACAGATCAGATGGGCTTCTCGCTGCTCCGCCACGGCGCATGATCTTGACCCTTCTTCCGTGAATGTGGTTCTCTAGCCCATACGATGTAGCTCTATCCCCATATTCTAATTTGGAGCGGGTCACGAGGAGGCGGCAGATGCGAAGCCGGCAAATCTATTTGCTGAGCGTGAGGCGGGGGCAGACGAGAAACAGGAAAATCTACTTGCTCACTCTGACCACGATCTTGATGATAGGCGGACTGATCATCCTCGTATGAGGAAGGGACCGAGAGTCGCGCAGCCGAACCAAGTTCCAGTATGGTTGGAAAACTGTGGTCACACTCGCTAACTCGGTCACTGGTAAACCACTTGAGGAGAGAGCCGATGAAAGTCTCGAGAATATCGCTGTTGGGCCTGGTAGCGGTCGTGGCGATGGCTGGCTTGTTTCTGCTGGTGAGTTAGCCCGGCCCCGGCCTTTTGATAACCCGGCGGCGCTAGTCGAACGATGCCGGAGTCTCGTGCACGACCTGGCTCGTTCGGGCCAGACGTCGCCCTCGACCGCGCTAGTGGTGACGGTCCTGGCGCCCCCTCAAACTGCGCGCAGTGAAACAGAGCATCGTGGCAGGGCTGGCTGCTCTACTTCCTCCTGATCGAGCAAGGCTTCATGCGACACATCGGCCGTGCAAAGCGCGACCGGCTCTTCTGCGCGACCGAGATCCTGGCGATCCTCGAGGAGTCGACGCGGCTCGAAGCAGACCAGTCGTAGCCTCCGCTCCGACACGCCACTCGCGTAGACTGAGGCAAGTCATAGTTAAGGACCGTCCCCAAGTTCTGACCCCCTCTAGTGTCCTGAATCCGTCTGCTCAGGACACTAGTCGAACGAGGGCGGGGTTTCGTGTACGACGTGGCTCACGATCTCGAGGTGCATGCGCACGCCGCGCTTCACGTTCTCGACGGAGATGCGCTCGTTGTTGCCGTGCACGCCGGCTCGATCCTCTGCGGGCACCAGGAGCGGGGCGAAGCCGTAGCTGGTGATGCCGAGATCCCGGAAGAAGTGGCTGTCGGTGAAGCCTGCAGAGACGGCGGGAAGGACGAGCACGTCCGCGAAGGTGCGCCGGCAGACCTCGGCGATCGCCCGGTAGAGCTCGGTGTCCGTCGTGGACACCGCCGGAGTGAAGCTCAGGATCTGCTCGATCTCGATCGTCGGGTCGTCGATCATGGCACGCAAGAGTCCTATGAAGTCCTCGGGATCCTGATCCGGGAGCAAGCGGCAGTCGAGCTCCGCCGAGGCCTCCGGGGGAACGACGTTGATCTTGTCGCTCGCGTCGAGCCGCGTGATGGAACAGGTGTTGCGCGTGAGCGCGTGCAGCGCCGGGATCTCGAGCTGCAACCGATCGGTCATCTCGGGATTCTCCACCGCCCTCGACATGTCCGCGAACTGCTCGCGGCGCTCGCCGGTCTGCAGCTCGGCGAGGCCCTTGAAGTACGCATCCACGGCCGGGACGATGCGCGGCTCGAACGGCTGCGCGTGCACGTTCGCGAGCGCGCGGATCAGCCGCGTGACGGCCGTCTCGGCGCGGGGGGCAGAGCCGTGGCCGGGCTCGCCTCGGGAGACCAGCCGCAGCCACAGGGGGACCTTCTGGGTGACCTCGATGCTGCAGATCTTGTGACCGCCCTGCTGGGAGCCTCCCCCGCCCTCGTTCAGCACCAACCCCACGCCCTGGAAGAGCTCGGGCTTCTGCTCGACAAGCCAGCCCACTCCGTACAGCCCACCGGCTTCTTCATCCGCCGTGGCCATGAAGATCACGTCGCGGTTCAACGGCAGACCCAGCCGATGCAGGGCCAGAAACGCCTCCAGGTGGAGGATGCCAAGGGTCTTGTCGTCGATCGCGCCACGGCCGTGGATCCAGCCGTTCTCGATCCGACCCTCGAAGGGAGGGACGTGCCAGAATCTCGGATCCGCGGACACGACGTCGGTATGGTGTAGCAGCACCAGCGCGGGCTCGGAGCCACCCTCGAGTCGCGCCCAGATGTTCCCCCTGCCCGGCGCCGATTCCGCCGACTCGAACGGGATCCCCTCTGCGGCCAGGATCGCCCCGAAGAACTCGACGGCGAGGACCTCGTTTCCCGGCGGGTTCGTGGTGTCGAGCTGCAGGTACCTCCGCAGGTGTTCCACCGCCTGGTTCTGCAGCGCCTCCAGGTCGAGCGACTGGCCCAGGGCGGAGCCGCTGAAAGAGACGCCTACGAGCGCGATCAGACAGGCACGTCGAATCCCGAGCACGTCACCCCTTTCGAGCGAGTCGTCGCGGGATCGATTCTACGCTGCCGGGCGTCGTCGATGTAGGCAGCGCGCTCTCGGGTGCGGGCTCAGGGGTTGAACGGATCCGGGTCGCCACAGCCCGCACACACCGAGCTGTTGAGGCGGATCTTCGCTCCGCAGATCTGGCATTCGGCGAAGGGCGTCTTGCCACACTTGGGGCAGCGTTCCGCGCGCTTGGAGATACGCGCGAGGCAGGTGGGACAGGCCATGAGCTTGCCGCTCGTCGATGGAGTGCCGCTCTCCGACGTGTTCGGCTGTGAAGTGCCCCGGGGTGGAGTGATCGGCTGAGACGTACCACGAGGGGGCGTGCTCTTGGATGGCTTGCCATGGGGTGGCGTGCCGGGTTCGATGACCTTCGCGCTCACCTTGCGGGGGGGCTTCTTCTTCTTCTTGCCTCGGAGCCCCTTTGGGGCCCAGAGCGCCTTTCGTGAGCCGGTGATTCGCGCGGCCACGTCGCGCGCGGCCTTCGAGCCGCGGCCTGCGCTGCCTGCGAGCGGGAAGTTGAAGCCGCAGCTGCAGATGATCTCGTCATGCGAGAGGATAGCGCCGCAGTGCGGACATTCCTTCGTTGGCATGCGAACCCTCGAATCAGCTGCGCCCGGGCCGAACGCCGGCCCTTTGGCAGAGGCTCAACACGAGCCTCATCGAGCGTATCGGTCACGGCTGACGGGGCTGGAGCCTCAGGAGTCGCCAGGGCTACGGTAGAATGGGCTACTGGCAGCGGAGACCGCATGAGTAGTCCCGAGCGGATGGATGGCGAGAGCGTCGCGCAGGAGCGCGATGCCTTCGCCGAGCGGCTGCTTGGATCCCTCTCGGGTCTGTTTGACGTGGCCACGATCGCCATCAGCGACCGACTCGGTCTGTATCGACTGGATCCCTGAAAGAGAGGTGGCGCATGCCGGCACGCACGGGTGACGAGTTTCTGAAGGGCCTGCAGGACTCGCGGGAAATCTGGCTGGAGAACGAGCGCGTGACCGACGTGACCGCGCATCCCTCGCTCGCGGGGGCGGCGAACACGCTCGCGAGGCTCTTCGACCTGCAGCACCAGGAGGCGGACGTGCTGCTGATGCCCGACCCCGAGACGGGCGAGCGGATCAACGTGAGCCACATGATCCCCCGCTCGCGCGAGGACCTCGAGCGCCGTCACGCCGCGCTGGAGCGCACGTCGGAGTACAGCGTGGGTCTGATGGGCCGGACGCCGGACTACATGAACGTGACCTACGCCGGCTTCGCGGGCCGCGACGACGAGTGGGGCGCGTTCGACAACGAGGAGGGAGCGGCGCACCTGGTCGAGTTCCAGAAGGAGCTCAGGCGCAAGGACCTATCACTCACCCACACGATCATCCATCCCACGATCGACAAGAGCCTGCCCGACACCAAGGCGGGCGGCGGCGAGGTCGCGCTGCACAAGGTGGGAGAGACGGAGCACGGCATCGTGGTGCGCGGCGCGCGGATCCTCGCCACGCTGGCGCCGTTCGCGGACGAGATCGCGGTCTACCCGGCGATGCCACTGCCCGAGAATGCGGAGGCGTACGCGCTGTCGTTCTCGATCCCGATGGCGAGTCCCGGGCTGAAGTTCCTGTGTAGGGAGAGCTACTCGCGGGTGGGGAACGTGTTCGACAATCCGCTATCGAGCCGCTTCGACGAGCAGGACGCGTTCGTGATCTTCGACAACGTCGAGGTACCGCGCGAGCGGATCTTCATCGACGGTCAGCTGGACCTCTACAACTCGGTGATGAGCACGGGCTGGTACCCGAACGTGACGCAGCAGACCATGATCCGCGCCCAGACCAAGCTCGAGTTCGCCTGGGGGCTGGCCACGCGCATGGCCCAGGTGGTCGGTGACAGCAAGCCGGGCACGATCGAGATGCTGGGCGAGATCTGGAGCTACGCCGAGCTGACGCGAGCAGCGGTCCTGGCCGCCGAGGCGGAGGCACACGAGTGGGGCAACGGGGTCTGGTTCCCATCCGGCGGGCCCACGGCCGCGCTGCGCACGACGCTTCCCATGTGGTTCCCGCGCGTGAACGAGATCATCCGGCTGCTCGGCTCGCACAACCTGCTCGCAACGCCGACCACGGCTCAGCTCGCCGACCCCGAGCTGCGGCCGCTGATCGACACGTACCTGACGGGGGCGGGTGACGTGGATGCCGAGGAGCGCATCCGCGTGTTCCGGCTGGGCTGGGACTTTGCGGCCTCTGCACTTGGGAGTCGCAACGAGCAGTACGAGCGCTTCTACCTGGCGTCCCGGGGCAGGAACCTCTCGCTCGCGCAGCTGATCTCGCCCAAGGACCGCGCTCAACGGCTCGTGGAGCGCTTTCTGAACGAGAAAGTGAGCTAGGAGGACAGCATGAACGTACTGGAAGGGCCGCGTGAGGAGCAACGCCGCATACTCTACGGTGGCAGCGAGGAGTGGGTGAGCGTCTCTGGAGAGCGCCTGGTGCTCGCGGACGGGCGCGAGATCGCGGAGGCCGAGGCTGTCTATCTGCCGCCCTGCCAGCCGACGAAGATCCTCTGTATCCACCTGAACTACGAGTCGCGGCGCGTGGAGTTCCGCGCGCCCGAGCTCGTCACCCCGACATACTTCCAGAAGCCGCTCAGCGCGCTGAACGCGCATCGCGGTACGCTGTTGCGTCCCGCGGACTGCCAGTACCTGAACTACGAAGGCGAGATTGCGGCCATCGTGGGCAAGCCCATGCGCAACGTCGCGCGCGAGGACACCTGGTCCTACCTGGCCGGCTTCGCCCCCGCGAACGACGTCGGCTGCCACGACTACCGCGATACCGACGCTGGCTCCATGCTGCGCGTCAAGGGTATGGACGGCTTCTGCCCGATCGGCCCCGGCATCGTGCGCGGCGTCGACGTGCGCGCCTCGACTCTCCGCACGTACATCAACGGCGAGATTGTGCAGGAGGGCCCGGTCTCCGAGATGGTCTTCGGCATCGACTACCAGCTCGCGGACCTCTGCCGCCACATCAGCCTGCTCCCGGGCGACGTCATCCTCACCGGCACCCCCGCCAACTCCCGCCCCATGAAGCTCGGCGACACCGTTGAGGTCGAAGTCACCGGCCTGGGCCGCCTCCGCAACAGCGTCGAAGAACGCCCCACCCCGTCCCAAAAACTCGGCCACCAACCCACCGACTCCAACGGCGTCCGCCGAGTAGCCCTGGGATCGGACTCTCCCCGCTAGACAACTCTACCCGGGAAGAGTTCTCTCGACGGTGCAAATTGACACCGTTGGTTGTTTCGCTATTATTTCGTCTCTACCTACTCGGTCCCGTCGAGAGGTGATGACCATGCTCGAGACTCTTCCTAACGCGGAACTGATTCGTGCACTGTGTCAGCTCGTAACCAAGGACCGGAACGTCGAAGCAGACGTTCTCGCCCATCTCGGCGAGGTCGACGCCCGCCGGCTTTACCTCGCAGAGGGCTGCGACTCGATGTTCCGCTTCTGTACGGATGTCCTCCACTTCTCTGAGCCGACCGCATATCAACGGATCCGCGTCGCCAGAGTCAGTCGAACGTATCCGGTCGTGTTGGAACGCATTCGGCGCGGTGAGATACATGTTGCCGGAGTTACACTACTCGCGTCTCATCTCACGCCGGAGAATCACTCAGATCTGCTCGACCGGGCGAAGCACAAGAGCAAACGCGCGATCGAGGAGCTCTTGGGTGCTCGAGCCCCAAAACCCGAGGTCAAAGCACTCGTGCGGAGGCTACCCGAGACGAAAACTCTTCTCGCTGCGGACTCCGCTTGCCAATCCGCCCCGCTCTCTTCGCCGAGGCCCGCGAAGAACCCCGCACCCGAACCCCTTGGGAAGAGACGTTTCAAGATCCAGTTCACCGTGAGCCAGGCGCAGTGCGAGAAGCTCCGAGAGGTGCAGGCGCTACTTCGGCATCAGATTCCAGACGGCGACCTGGCGAAAGTTTTCAATCGGGCGCTCACGCTGCTGCGCGACGATGTCCGGCGCAAGAAGTTCGCGGAGATATCTAAGCCGCGACGACGATCTGCATCCTCAACCAAGGCTAGGGGCGCTACGCGACACATTCCCGCGGAGATCAGGAGGGCTGTAGCTGCTCGGGACGGCGAACGATGCGCTTTCGTGAGCATGAACGGCCGCCGCTGCGAATCTATCGACTTCGTGGAGTACCACCACATCGAGGCCTGGGCCACGTCGAGGCGTCACTCAGTCGCCGGGATCGAGCTGCGCTGTCGCCAACACAACCAGTACGCGGAGGATCGGGATCAGCCGGAAGCGTAGCCGTCGGGGCGATCGCGGTGCCAGCGCCATGCCGTCTCCACGATGGCGTCCAGCTCCGGATAGCGGAGCTCCCAGCCGAGCTCGCGCTGCACCTTCCTAGGGTCGGCGTAGAGGATCGGGGGGTCGCCCGGGCGGCGGCCCGCGTCCCGCGCGGGGACGTTCTTGCCCGTTACCCTTGCGACCGACTCAATGACTTCGCGCACGGAGTTCCCGGTACCGGTGCCCAGGTTGTAGAAGAGGCAGCTCCCATCCTCGTCGAGATGATCGAGCACCTGGATGTGGGCACGACTCAGGTCGTCGACGTGCGTGTAGTCGCGCAGACACGTGCCGTCGGGCGTGTCGTAGTCGCTGCCGAAGATGGAGAGCTCCGGGCCCCTCTTGCAGGCGGCCGCAATCGCGAGGGGAATCAGGTGTGTTTCGGGATCGTGGTGCTCGCCGATGCTGCCGTCTTCGGCCGCCCCCGAGGCATTGAAGTAGCGGAACGAGGCCGATGCCAGGCTGTTTGCGCGCGCCAGGCTGCGCAGCACGTTCTCGACGTCGAGCTTGGTCTGCCCGTAGACGTTGATGGGGCGTTGTGGCGCATCTTCGGTGATCGGCATGGTCTCGGGCTCGCCGTAGGTCGAGCATGTGGAAGAGAACACGAACCTGTGCACGCCACGCTCGTGCATGGCGTCCAGCAGCCGCACCGTCGCTACTACGTTGTTCTCGTAGTACAGGAGCGGCTTCTCCAGTGACTCGCTCGGAGAGCAGAAGGCCGCAAAGTGCATGACGGCATCGATCGACTCGTCAGCCAGGATCGCAACCATTCGCTCGCGATCGCCTATGTCAGCCTCGTAGAACGGCACCCCGGCAGGGAGGGCCCGCCGATGCCCGTACACCAGGTTGTCGACGATGACCGGCTCGTGGCCGTGAGCGAGCAGCTGGAGCGCGCAGTGGCTGCCAATGTATCCCGCTCCGCCCGACACCAGCACCCTCATCGAGTCCCTCCTCCTCTGATCAGCGGCAGGTGGCGCGATTCTCTTATACTCTCGGCGTGTCCGCCACAAGCGAATCCTCGAGCTCGCCCGCCGACGATCCGGTGGCGCGGGCGCGGGCGCTTGCACCGCTGATCCGCGAGCACGCGGACCAGGCGGAGAGAGAGCGCAGGCTTCCAAAGGCGGTCGTCGACGCGATGACGGCGGCTGGGCTGTACCGGGTCGCGGCGCCGCTCGAGGTGGGCGGTCTGGAGACGGACCCCTTCACGCAGATCCGAGTGATCGAGGCGGTCTCGGAAGCTGACGGCGCGACCGGCTGGAACCTGATGATCGGCATCGAGGCCGTCGGCTTCATCGGCGCGGCTCTTTCCAAAGAGGTGGCGACTGAGGTCTTCTCGGATCCGGGGCTGGTCATTGCGGGAGCTCTGAACCCGCTGGGCAAGGCGGTCCCGGTCGACGGGGGCTTCCAGGTGACGGGCCAGTGGCCCTTTGCCAGCGGCTGCCAGAACGCGCAGTACTTCTGGGGCCAGTGCATAGTTCAGGACGGGGACCAGAGAGCGCGCGACGAGCACGGGCGGGTGGTTCTGCGCGAGATCGTCGTGCCCGCGCGGGACTTCGAGGTGGTCGACACGTGGCACGTCGCGGGGCTGCGCGGCTCGGGCAGCCACGACGTACGCGTAGAGGACGTGTTCGTGCCAGAGCACATGATGACGGCGATGAGCACGCGCGGGCTCGTGGCGAGCGGAGCGCTCTTCCGCATGCCGGTGTTCAGCCGGCTCGCCTACAACAAGGTGGGCGTGGCGACCGGGATCGCACGCGCCGCGATCGATCACTTCACTGCGCTTGCGTCCGCCAAGACGCCGCGCGGCTCCCGGAACCTGCTCCGGGAACGCGCCACCGCCCAGCTCGCTGTTGCGGAGGCGGAGGCCCAGCTGCGCTCCTCACGCGCGTGGGTATTCGAAAGCCTTGCAGAGATCTGGGAGATCGCGGTGGCCGGCGGGCACGTGAGCGAGAAACAGCGCGCGCTGCTGCAGCTGGCGTGCTCGAACGCGGCCGCCGCCTCGATTCGCGCGGTAGACCTGGTGCACAGCGCGGCGGGAGCGTCTGCCAACTTCAAGAGCAGTCCGCTCGAGCGCTGCATGCGCGACGTGCGCGTGGTGCCCCAGCACATCATGGTGTCGCCCCAATGGATCGAGGCTGCCGGTCGCGTGCTGCTGGGACTGGATTCGCAGTCGCCTCTCCTCTGAGTCCGAGATGCTATGCTCCGCGCCCGCAGAGGGTGGGGCATGGGGGATTACGCAGGGCGTTACGGGCAGCACGGCGCGCCCGGACTCGAGATCGCCGAGCGGGACGTCGGCCTCCTGTTCCGCTTCCCCGGCGCCCCGCAGTGGCTCGACGGGATGCTCGCCAACGCTGGCGAGGACGCGTTTCGCATCGAGACGGGACCGCTGGCCGGTGCGCGGATTCACTTCGAGCGTGATGCCGACGGCAGCATTACAAAGCTGAGGCTCGGCAGAGCGCTCGAGCTTCCTGCACACCCGGACCCGGACCCGCCCACGTACTGCCTCGCACCCCCGCGAGCGCATGACGCCGCCCGCGACGTGGCGTTCGAGGCGCTCTACGAGCAGGCCGTTCGCGGCGGCAGCGGGGAACGAGTCGAGTACAGGCTCGCCTACCCGCGTCACCAGTTCCTGTCCTATCTGTCCGAGGAGAAGGGGCTGCTCTTCCACGGCTCGAACGAGCGCGAGATCCTGGAGTTCGAGCCGCGCGGCCTCACGCTCGGACCGACCCAGCAGCAGAGCGAGCTCGCCGTCTCCGCCTGCGGCGACGGTCTGTGGGCCATGGCCTTTGCGATCCTAGATCGGTCTCGCTACCGGGGGAGCTTTCACAACGGGGTGATACCGCTGCCCTCCACCCGAGGCGAGGTGCGGCTCTACCACTTCTCGATCGGACAGGAGTTCCTGAGCGCAGATCCGCCGATCTTCAGCGACGGCACGGTGTACGTGGTGGCGCCGGAGCCCTTCGAGCGCATGACGCAGGGGCCGGTCGGCCCGAACTCTCTCGAGTTCCTGAGTACGCAGCCCGTGCGACCAGTGGCTCGGCTCGACGTGCGTCCGAGTGACTTTCTCCTGCTTTCGAAGTTTGGGGGACACGATGACTCGGCCGTGGGTTAGGCCACGGCGCTGCGCGGCCGGCTGTTCGCGGAGGTGAGCTACCGCCCGCGCGGGCGCGAGCCCTCCTGCGCCTGTCCGGCTCTGCGGGTCTGCGGGACCGCACTGCCCGCAATCTGGAACGGAGCCAGCGCGAGGAGGAGACCCCCACGTCCTAGTCAGGACCGCGAGATACAATGCGGGCCGGACTCTACCCGGGGGAATCGACATGGCGAACGTCGACGGCGGGGAGCTACTGCTCCGCGTCCTGGAACAGGCAGGAATCGACACTCTGTTCACGCTGCATGGCGGGCATCTCGACGCGATCTTTCAGGCGTCGCGGGACCGGAACATCCGCCTCATCGACACGCGACACGAGCAGGCGGCCGGGCACGCCGCGGACGGCTGGGCGCGCACGACCGGTCGGACCGGCGTAGCGCTGGTGACGGCCGGGCCGGGGTTCACGGATTGCGTGACAGCGAACGCGTACTTGGACTGCGTACCGACGCTCTTCATCGCTGGCGCGGCTCCGCTGCGCGAGGCGGAGACCCTGCCGCTCCAGGGCGGGATCGATCAGGTCGCGATGGTGACGCCCGTAACGAAGTGGGCGCACCGCGTCACGAACACGGAGCGGATTCCCGAGCTGGCCGCGCAGGCGCTGCGCATCGCGAGCTCCGGCCGGCCGGGTCCCGTGTTCCTGGAGCTGCCCATCGACGTGCTCTTCTCACGCGTCGACGAGGCGCGCGCGCGGCAGCCGGCGAAGATCCTGCCCGACGCCGCCCCCGCGCCGAGCCCGGAAGCGGTGGAGCGAGCAGTCGCGCTGCTCCACGGTGCGGAGCGTCCCGCGATCCTGATCGGCGGCGGGGCCTGGTTCTCCGGTGCGGGTGCGGAGCTGCTCGGCTTTGCGGAGCGGATCAGCGCGCCGGTCTTCTCGAACGCCAAGGCCCACGGCATGGTCCCGGCGGATCACCCGCTCTGCGGGCACGGCTTCGGAAATCTCGCCGCCGCGGGTCAGGCGGGGAGCGGCGACGCAGACGTCGTTCTGGTGCTCGGAGCACGGCTCGGCCTGTTCACGGGTGGCCGCGGCGCACGACTCATTCCCGCGAGCGCCAAGCTGATCCAGGTCGACATCTTCGCCGAGGAGCTCGGGCGCAACCGCGACGTGGACCTGGCAATCGCTGCTGACTGCCGCGAGACGCTGCGCGCGCTCGACGCTGCTGCGACCGAACGCGAGTGGCCGGAGCGACCCGTGTGGCTCCAGACGATCCAGCAGGCACGCGAGACGCACCGTGCGCTCTTCGCGCAGGCGCTCGAGAACGACAAGGCTCCGATCCACCCCTACCGCCTCGCCGCGGAGATCGCCAAGGCGCTACCGAGCGATGCGATCATCGCGGCGGATGGTGGCGAGACGGCGTCCTGGATGGACATGGTCGCGCACGTATACGGGGGCGGGCACTGGATGTCGCACGGCTACCTGGGCTGCCTGGGCACAGGGATGCCGTTCGCGCTCGCGGCGAAGGTGGCCCACCCCGACCAGCCGGTGCTGTGCATCGTGGGCGACGGGTCGGTCGGCCTGAACTTCTCAGAGTTCGACACCATGGTGCGACACGATCTGGCCATCGTCACGGTAGTGAACAACGATCAGATCTGGGGCATGTCCGCCCACGGACAGGATCTGATCTACAGCGAGAACAAGCGCGTGGTGACCGACCTTGCGCCGACGCGCTACGACCTCGCCGCACAGGGCTTCGGCTGCCACGCCGAGCACGTGGTGGAGCCGGGGGATCTGCCCGGCGCGCTGGAGCGCGCCTTTGCGAGCGGCAAGCCCGCCTGCGTCAACGTGATGACCGATCCTTCGGTGATCGCTCCCGTCACACGCTCCATGGTGGGTACACCGCAGTAAGGAACGGCCGGCGAGCCCGGAGTCCAAGCCGAAGGACGCGTCGATCCAGATCCCCTACTACGAAGATCTGAAGGACTAGGAGGCTCCCCCATGGCGACCGATCTCGAAGCGCGGCTCGCCCGCGTCGAGGCCCAGCTGCAGGAGCTACAGGATCGCGAGGCGATCCGCGAGCTGCGCTGCCGCTACCACGAGTACGTGAACCAGGGGAGGTGGAGCGAGATCCCCGACCTGTTCACCGAGGACGGCGAGATGGACTTCGGCTACCTGGGCAAGGGGCGCGGGCGCGAGCGCCTGACACGTCTGTTCCACGCGGGCCTCGGAGCTGCTGCCCTTCGTCAAGCAGTTCATCCACAACCACACGATCGAGCTCGACGGCGAGCGCGGCAGCGGGCACGAGCTACCTCGAGGCCAAGTCCGTCTCTGCCGGTCAAGGCCTATGTGGTGGCAGGACGCTACGACGATCAAGTACGTACGGCAGGACGGAAAGTGGCGCTTCGCCAGGATGGACTTCATCCCCTACTTCACGGTCCCATTCGACGAAGGCTGGGCCCAGGACGACCTGCTCAAGATGGGCCGAACCTGAGCTTGGGGACGGTCCTTAACCGGAACTTGCTCAGCACGTCGTGATCCAGGCGAGAAGTTCCGATTAAGGACCGTCCCTAAGTTCCGATACCTAAGTTCCGGTTTCGCAGCGGGAGTCGGTTTTTAGGAAGGCGATGATCTTCCAGATGTCGTCGTCGCCTTCGGGGAGCAGGCCGCCGTAGCTCATCATCTGGGTGGTTGCGGAACGCCGTTCGAGATCGTGTCATGTAAGATCTCGTCGGGGCTGCCGCCGTGTTTCCAGATGCAGTCGAAGAGGTCGGGGGCGGCGCGCTTGCCTGGACTTGCGGGCGTGGCAGTAGCCGCCGCACATCCCGATGAAGAGTCCCTTGCCGCGGAGGAGCGCATCCGGGTCGGCTAGTGAACACTATCGAATGGAGTGGGTTCCGGGTCGGGAGATCATCGCGCAGGCCGCGGTCAGCAGGCAAAGTGCGAGGGCTGCGAGCGGGATCCTGCTCAACGCAGGGAGACCTCGCGATTCATCAGACCTTCGAGCGTCGCGAGCGTTGAAGAACGTCGGCGTAGGGCGAGTGAGGCGGGATGCCGTACGACTCGAGCAGGCGCGTGATCTCACCCGACCGCATCAGCTTGCCGAGCGCGGTGTCGAGCTCGGCTGTCAGCGGATCGGTCCCGCGCGTCGCGAGGTGCAGGTTCCAGCGCAGCGCCGCGGGAGGCACCCAGCCGTCCTTCGGTCGTCCACCGAGCGTCGCCAGCGACGGACCCCAGACGAGCGCTCCTCCGACCTCGCCCGCCTCGAGTGCGGCCAGCAGCTCCGCGGCCGTCTTGCGCCCCGCCCACTCCACGCCAAGGGACTCGAGCACCAGGTGCGCAACGCTCACGGTGCGCACCCCGATGCGCGTGTTGTCTAGCTGACGCAGGTCATTCGGAAGACTGTCGGGACCGACGAGCTCGAAGCCCGCCCCGTAGTACGGACGCGACAGCGCAATTCGCTCGGCAAGGGAGCCTAGCGCGAGCTCGCCGGGAACCGAGGCCAGCGCGTCGCAGCGACCCCGCACGAGGTCGGCGAGCGGCAGGTCGGACTCCTCGACCTCGGTCATGGTGGGTGGGGTCTGGATCCAGACGGGCTCGAAGCTCCGCCCGATCCGCCCGGCGATCTGGCGCATCACATCGACGTCGAAGCCGCGCTCTCCGACTCGCTCCGAGCGGGGCGGATCGTCTGCGTGTAGACAGACCCGAAGCGTCTCGGCGCCGTGCGCGTGTGCCGGCCAGCCGATCGCGAGTCCCAGCAGCAGCGCCGCACAGCTTCGAAGTTTCACTTCGAGGGGACGGTAAAGACAAAGAGGTGCCCGCCCTCCGGGATCGTCTCCAGACCGCCGGCGAACGCGTCCAGCGTCGCAAAGCTGCCCGAGCCAATCGCGACATAGGTCTGGCCATCGAGCTCGTATGCGACGGGCTGGCTTCGAACGCCTCCTCCCATGCGGAAGCTCCAGAGCTGCTCGCCCGTCTCGGAATCCAGCGCGAGGGCACTGCCGGTCAGGTTTCCCGTGAACACCACACCGCCCGCCGTGCTGAGAACACCCCCCATCATGGGGTACGCATCCCGAGGTCGCCAGCGGACTTTGCCGGTGGCGACCTCGATGGCCGAGAGATGCCCGTATGCCTTGCCCTCCATCGCGTCCACCGTCTCGGGCAGGCCACCCAGATAGGGAATTCCCTTGATGAAGGCCACGATGCCCTTCGCAAAGAGCTGGCAGGCTTCGACCGAGGGGATATGTAGGCGAGGCCGAGCTCCGGGTTGTAGGCGCCCGTCCACGCACCGTTCATCCCGCCGAAGTTGCTCGGGCAGACACGCTCCGTGGGCTCGAGCGTCGGGAGAGCCGCGGGATTCACGACTGGGCGACCCGCGTCGTCGATGGTTGCCCAGTTGACCTGCTCGACGTAAGGCTCCGCAAGCAGGAACTCGCCACTCTCCCGGTCAATCAGGTAGAAGTAGCCGTTGCGATTCGCCTGGGCGACGGCCTTGACCGTCGCTCCGTTGCGCTCCACGTCCACCAGGAAGATCTGCGTGTTGCCGTCGTAGTCCCAGACGTCGTGGGGGGTGAACTGAAAGTGCCACTTGCGCTTGCCGGTCTTCATCTCGACGGCGAGCAGCGAGTTGGAGAAGAGGTTGTCTCCCGCGCGCAGGTCGCCGTTCCAATCCGGTGAGGGATTACCCGTCGTCCAGTAGAGCGTGTCGCTCTCGACATCGTAGGCACCGCTCGTCCATGCCGGGGAGCCGCCGTTCCTGTAGGAGTCACCGGCCCAGGTCTCGACGCCGGGCTCGCCTTCCGCGGGCACGGTGTAGTGGCGCCAGACCCGCTTTCCGGTCGACACCTCGTACGCGTCGAAGAAGCCGCGCACGCCGTACTCTCCTCCGGCAATCCCGATCACCGCGAGATCCCCCACCACGAGCGGAGCAGACGTGGCGCTGTACCCATCTTCGAAGTTCGCGATCTCGACGGACCAGGCGATCTCGCCCGTGCGTCGCTGGAAGGCGATCAGCTTTGCATCGAGGGTCGCCATCATCACGAGGTCGCCCGCGATGGCCACACCTCGATTCGCGGGACCGCAGCAGAGTCGCAGCCGCGGGGGCTGCTCGTGATCGTAACGCCAGAGCAGCTCGCCCGTCTTCGCATCGAGGGCGAACAGCCGATTGTAGGACGTGCTCACGTACATCACGCCGTCGTAGATGACGGGAGAGACTTCGAACTGTCCCGTGGTTCCGGTCGGCAACGCCCAGGCGACGCGCAGATCCTTCACGCTAGCGGGGTTCAGGCTCGTGAGCGGCGAGTGGCGGTAGTTCCGATAGTCTCCACCGTAGAGCAGCCAGCGACTCGGATCGCCCGGCGCCTCGCTCAGCATGGCATCGCTCACCGGCCCCGCACCGTAGCCCACCGGCTCGCTCGCCACCCAGTGGGTTGGAAGCGGCGGCAGCTCGACCTCGACGCTGAGCTGCTGCTCCTGGCCCGAAGCGGATCCCGAAACACCAAGAGCCAGTGCCATTGCAAACGCAATCCTCCGAATCATCGACCTCTCCCTGTCCTGATGCGCTGCGCAGCTTATACCAGATAGGGCCGAGATTGAGGACCGTCCCCAGGTCATGTCACGAGCTCGAGGGCGCGGAGGGCTAGGCCGCTGGCTACGGAGGTGAGCTCTTCGCCGGTGCGGAGCTTGGCTCGGCCGAAGCGTTGGGCGAAGATGCTGCGGATCTCGGGGACGAGGGAGCTGCCGCCTGTCAGGAAGACGCGGTCGACCTGGTCCGGGGTGATCGAGCTCGCCGCGAGAAGGTCGTCGACGCAGACGGCGATCGCGTCGACATCCTCTGCAATCCAGCTCGCGAAGTCACCCCGGTAGAGCTGCTCGTCGAGCACGATCGGTGGGTTTGTGAAGCGCAGGGTGGCCTCGCGCGCGCTCGAGAGCTCGACTTTGGCGCCCTCGACGGCGACGTAGAGCTGGAAGCCAAGCTCCTGCTGGACCAGGTGCAGCAAGGCTTCGAAGCGTTCCGGCTTGAGCCCCTCGCGACACAAGTCGTGGAGGATGTGCAGCGTCTGGGGCGACTTGAGGAACGACAGGTGGTGCCAGCGCTCCAGGTGGCGGTAGATCCAGGCGGGCACGCGCAGCACCTGGCCGAACATCGTCTTGTAGTCCGTGCCCTTCCCGAGCAGGGGAGCCACGATCCAGCGCACGATCGCACCGTCGAAAGCGTCGCCCGCGACCGGCACGCCCGCGTTCCCGAGAATTCCTTGCTCGCGACCACGAGTCCCGCGCAGCGAGGGACCCACGCGGAGCAGCGAGAAGTCGCTCGTGCCGCCACCGAAGTCCCCGATCAGGATCAGCTCGTCGTGGTCCAGGTCGCGCTCGTAGTGGTAGGCCGCGGCGACGGGCTCGTACTCGAAGACGACCTCCTCGAAGCCCGCGTTGTGGAAGGACGCTTCGAGTCGCGAGAGCGCCAGCTCCGTATCGCTGTCGTTCTTGGCCGCCGCGAAGCGCACGGGACGTCCCGCCACGATGCAGCGGGGCAGCTCTCCCAGCTCGGCCTCTGCCGACTCACGCAGTCTACCCAGGATGATGCCGATCAGCGCCTCGAGCCTGTAGCTCTCACCGAACACGCTGGTCGAGGAGAAATCGCGATTCGCGAGGAAGGACTTGAGTGACTGGATGAGGCGGCCGGGCTCGTACGCGTCGAGGTACGCCTCGATGGCGCGCGGGCCGGCCCGCTCCACGATGCGGTTGCCGAGATCGGGGTCGCGCTCCAGGTAGAGCAGCGAGCGGAACGTTGGAGTAGGGGGAGCGCCCGCGCGGTCGAAGCGTGCGAGCCGCGGGGCCTCGTCTATCCCGATCGCGAGCGCGAGCGCGCTATTCGTGGTCCCGAAGTCGACGCCAACCGCCCGTCGCATGTCCGCTCCCGCCCAGCGAGCGCGGGAAGATGGCGTGCCCGCCGGGGTCGCGCAAGGGCGTCCGTCACTCGGGTGCCGGAATGCCCCACTTCTCCTGATGCGAGCCGCGTGGACCAGGCCAGAAGCAGCAGGCCGTCCAGAACCAGGCCGCCGCCTCGGAGACCAGCGTGCGGGCACCGACGCTGGTCCTCCACCAGACCGACGCGTCGTACTCGGCCGACGCGGCTGCAATCGCGCCAACTCGCACGTCATCCCCGAACGCCAGCCGGTAGAGGCGCCAGCTGCGCCGGGTGTGCGGTCCGCTGGAGACCAGGTCCAGGGACTCCACGTCTCGACCGGACCCCGCGAGCCATTCGCGCACGCTCACGGCACTCAGGTAGGTGCGATCCTGGGCGGACGCTGGAGCGGGAACGACGACGAGTCTCTCGTCGGGGAAGCCACGTCGCAGCAAGTAGTCGCCGGCCCGCTCCGCGTAGGTCGGGTAGGGCTCGTCCCAGTCGAACACCGGCCCGCCGCTGGTCACGAGAAGCTCGTAGTCTCCGTTGTGAAATAGCTCGAGCGCGGCGCGCAGCTCGCTCTTGCCGACCCACCCTTCGACAACGAGGAGCTCGCCACCCACGGGCGCGCTAGGAGACAGGAACGCGTGCAGCCGCCAGAGCACGAGGATGAGAACCAGCGCGCTGGACACGGCGAGCGCAACCGTGCCCAATAGCGTCGGCAGCCAGACGTGGCGGCGACGGAACAGGCGCGGCGTGGCTCAGCCTTCCTCGATCCGCGGCTCGAGCGCGGCCAGCGCCTGCTCAAGCTCGCCGACGGCGCGGCGCTCGAGCACAAGGGCCTCGTCCAGCAGGTCGGCCTGCTCGTGGCGAAGCTCCGCGGTCCAGGACTCGCCCTCCCCAAGCGACCAGCGCATGGGTGCGATCTCGGTCACACAGCGCCTGGCCAGGACGTCCTCGGCGAGACTCCCGTAGAGCTCGGCCGCACGCTCCAGATGCCCCGTCACGTCGTGATCGAACTCGTCCACGATCTCACGCAGGTAGGTCGCCGCAGCTCGTCGAGAACTTCCTTGACCATCGGCGTCCCTCCTCCGTCAGATAGGCGTGGGTCGCTATTCAGGATACTCCGTCGGACAAGCGCACGAGCGATGGCGCGGTCCGATCCAGCACGTGACGCGCCTTTACAGGGACTCGTTCGGGAACCCTGCCGGACGAAACTAGACGTCGGAACTTGGGGACAGCCTACGGCATGGACTCCAGGAGGAGAGTTCTCGAGGCGAGGATGGCGTGTTTGGCGATGCCGTTGGTGCGGTGCTCGTTCGCGGCAAGGTACTCGGGGCTCGTGACCATGTCGACGAAGGCTGCGCGGTCGGGATAGTAGACCAGTAGCGCCCAGTCCCAGTCGACCTCGTCGCCCGTCAGCCCGTCTTGAAGGGCGGCCTCCGCGACTACGCCCGCCCAGAGGACGCGTCCGCCTCGAGACTCCACGAGGTTCCGCGCTCGCTGCGTGTAGCGCTCGTAGGCCTCGCGACCGCTGCTGTCGCCATCAAGCGAGCGATCGCGGTACTTCACCAGGTTGAGCATGGTGACGGGACCATCGTCGTCCGACTTCTGGAGCTGCTCGACGTTGAACGTGCTCACGGGCTCTCCTCATCAGGCGTGCTGACTGCTGACCGAGACTACCTTGCCCATCTGATAAGGGGACGAAGCAAGAAAGTTCTGATTAAGGACCGTCCCCAAGTTCTGGAGAGTTAGTCGAGGGCCTCGCTTACTACGAGCTCCGTGATCTCGTCTTCGCTCAGGCCCAGGATCTCGGTGAGGACGTGCTGGTTGTGCTGGCCCAGGGTCGGGCCGGGCCAGGCGGCCGTGGCGGGGGTGCGCGAGAAGCGCATACGCGAGCTCTCCAGCGGGACGGCACCAAGGATCGGGTGCTCCAGCGTGATGAAGTGCTCTCGCGCCTCGAGCTGCGGGTCCGCTAAGGAGTCGGCACTGGTGCTCGCGCGGTGAACGGGAACGCCCGCTGCAACGAGGAGCTGCTCGAGCTCGTCCACCTCAGACTGGACGGTCCAGGCAGCGATCTGCTCGTCGAGCGCCTCTCGATTCGCGAGCCTCGCCTCGGGAGTGGCGAAACGCGGATCGCTCTCCCACGCGGGGTCCCCGACCTTGCACAGCGAGCTCCACGCGGCGGCGTCCGGCGCGGCCAGCGCAACCCAGCGGTCCGTGCCGAGGCAGGGGTAGACACCCGTTGGTGCGTAGTACGGGCTCGCATTCCCGCGGCCGCTCGGGATGTTGCCGTTCACGTGGTAGTCGAGAAACGCTTCCCCGAGAAAGTGGATGGAGGACTCGGCCTGCGAGCAGTCGATCTGCTGTCCCTTCCCCGTGCGCTTGCGCTGCTCGAGGGCAGCCAGAAGCGCTGCCATCACGAACTTGGGCGACACGTAGTCGCTGTAGGCCATGAACGGCGCGGCAGGATCGCGATCGGGCCAGCCGGTCAGGAAGCCGAAGCCCGAGAGCGCCGCGCCCATGGTGCCGTAGCCGGCGAGCAGAGCGTGGGGCCCCGTCTGTCCGCTGAGACAGGTGCTGACCATGATCAGCTCGGGCTTGATGCTCCGCAGACGCGGGTAGTCCAGCTCCCAGGCCTTCATGGCCTTTGGCGAGAAGTTCTCGACGAGGACGTCGGCCCACTCGACCAGCCGCAGGGCGACCTTGCGGGCTTCCGGAGTCCCGAGATTCAGGCAGAGCCCGAGCTTCCCCACGTTTGCGTTGGCGTAGTTGCCCGAGCGCTCGATCCCGGGAGCTCCGTCTTTGAACGGCTGGGAAGTCCTGAGGGCATCGATCTTCCGCTGCGTCTCGACGCGGACGACGGTGGCCCCGTAGTCCGCCAGATAGCGCGTCACCGCAGGACCCGCATAGACCCAGGTCAGGTCCAGCACCTTCAGCCCCTCGAGGGGCATGCGTCCCGCAGCTGCGGTGGCAGCAGGCCGACTGCGCTGCCGTGCGGGCGAGCCGTTCAGCAGCTCCCCGGTATGCTCGCCGAGTAGCGGTGGCCGGCTGCGATAGCGGATCGGGGTCGCGCTCAAGCGCACGAAGGGGCCAGGATAGATGACCTCCGTGCCGAGCTCCGGATGCTGGACGGGCGTCCAGAAGTCGCGCGAGCCGAGCTGCGGTGAGCTCGCCAGGTCCGACACGTCGCTCAGAGGGACGATCATCACCTTGCGGCTCATGCCGCCCTCGAACAGCTCCGCCTTCGTGTGGCTCCGTGTGAAGGCCTCGATGGCCTCGATGCAGCGCGCAAGCTCCGAGAGCGGCTCCTCGCCCTTCGTCAGCAGCGCGCCGAAGCGGATCCAATCTCTGTCGCGCGTGGCCTCGTCGACGAAGCCCTCGTCGCACATCCAGCGAAACAGCCGCGCCGTCGCGGGTCCGAGCGCGGCCCCGAAGAGCAGAGTCAGGTTCACGAAGCCGTCCTTGCATGGATAGACGAAGCGCAGCCGGAGATCGCCGACGCGAAAGCCTCCTCCGAGCCGGCGCAGCTCCACGTCGTTCCAGCCGTGGCACAATACGAACGACTGCGTCGTCATCATCATCGCGGTCTGCGCCGACACGTCCACGTGTTGTCCGAGCCCGTCCCGGTCGCGCGCCGCCAGGGCGAGCAGAGCGCCGATGGCAGCCTCCGCGCCGGCATTCAGAAGGGCCTGCGGAAAGCTCGACTGCAGGGGCGGACGGTCCGCGTCGCCCGTCAGGATCAGGGCGCCCGACGCTGCGGTGATCGTGAGGTCCGTCGCGGGCCAGTGCGCCTTCGGTCCCTGCTGACCGAAGGACGTGATCGACACCACGACGAGATCTGGATGAAGCTCCGCGAGGCGCTCGTAGCCGAGTCCGCGCTCGGCGAGCTTGTCGGGGGGGCAGGACTCGATGAGGACGTCTGCACCTTCGACCAGCTTCAGGAAGCCCTCCTGTCCTAGAGACGTCTCGATGTCGAGGCAGACCGAACGCTTGTTCCGGCTGGTGGCCCAGAACGGCAGGCTCGCATTCCTGTCCTGTCTTCCCTTGTAGAACGGACCGAGCCGCCGCGTTGCTACACCGCCGGGTGGCTCGATCAGTACGACGTCGGCACCGAGGTCGGCAAGGATCTGGCCTGCAATCGCCTCGCCGCCGTCCGTGAAGTCGAGGATCCGGTAGCGGGAGAGCATGCTAGTTCTCGTCGAGTCCCGCGAGCTGCAGGGCCTTGCGCTTGGCGTCATCGATGTCGTAGTGCCTGCGCGTGACGATCCGCTGCGCGTAGAGCCCGCCTCCGGCCTGGATGTTTGTCACGGCCTTCCAGCCGCCAAAAGCATCTGCCGTCATGTCGCGGATCGCGTGGAAGAGGCGCAGCCGGTACTCCCCGTCGATCCCTTTGCCCGTGCTCATGTACTTGCGCAGCAGGGGACCCGTCTCGGGGTTCTCGAGGTCGTCGATTCCCGGCGCGGTGAGGATCGAGCCGCCCGCAATGTCGTGCAGATGACGAACCATCATGCCGTAGTTCGCGGCGCCGTGGTACTTGGCCGCGTTCGTGTAGAGCTCGTTCGGAGAGGCGGCGCCTTCCGGCGTGATCTGGCAGTTCGCGATGGCCGCCTCGAGGCCGGCACGAACCAGCGTGGCGTGGATGATCATCTCAGAGATCTTCTCGCGGATGTGGCCGACCCCGGCCAGCCCGTTCGCCTCGGCGATGAGCGGCGCAAAGCCGACGAGCGTGTCGGCCTCGTCCGCCATCGCCGAGAGGCCACCGAGTCGCTCCCACAGCCCGAGTGAGTGTGCGAACACGCCGGCGTACTGCGTCTCGCCATCGAGGAACACACGCTCATTGGGTACGAAGACGTCGTCGAAGATCACGAAGCCCTCGGGCATGTGCGTCGAGGCGGACACGGGGAAGCTCCGCGTGTCCTCGTGGCGCGGGGCGTACGAGGTGTTGATCACCTTGACCCCCGGCGCGTTCACCGGGATCACGCACGCGATGGCGTACTGCCCCTCGCCGGCCTTCATGGACTTGGTGGGAATGGTCATGAGCTCGTGGCCGAGAGAAGCTCCGGTGATGTGGAGCTTGGCGCCCCGGATCACGACGCCGTCGCTCGTCCGATCGACAACGTGCGTGTACGCGTCGGGATCGTCCTGCTTTCCCGGGGGCAGGCTGCGGTCTCCCTTGGCATCTGTGATGCACTCGGTGATCCGGATGTCCTTCGCCTGCGCGTCGTCCACGAAGGTGCCGATGCGTTCCACGTAGCGCGGACAGTCCTTCGAGATGCGAGACGCCGCCGTGGTGAGGGTCATGATCGATTGATAGGTAACGTGCGACACGATGTCGGCGTCGTGCACGAGCGGGATGCGAGCGCGCAGCTCCTCCGAGGAACGGGGAACCCCCATGAGCGGGTTCCGGGACTCTGGATCCGGCGAGTACCAGCGATCGTAGTTCGATGCGATCAGCCCGACCGACTGACCCAGGACGGAGTGCCCAACGAGGTCGTCGATGCGCTCCCCCTCGAAGTACGTCGCGCGTCCGTCTTTTAGCGAGTCCTTGTACTGGCTGCCGGTCATCATGCGCGCGTCCTCCACGTCTGGAAGCGGCCATCATACGCGAGATGCCGGTGCCTCCGCAGCCCAACGCTGCGCTGGCGCCCGCCACAGGACTAGCGTCGAGGAACAGCGTCAGCTGGCAGGCGGACGCAAGCTCAGGCCGAGCCCGCCTCCCCCGCCCGATCCTTCTCGAGCATGTCCGCGCGAAAGTGGCGGGCAGCCAGGGCGAAGTGCACGGCGGCCCAGGCCGTGGTGAGATTCGCCAGCAAGAGCGAGTAGCGCACGGCCTCGTCGCCGAAGTTGGAAGCGAGCAGGTCGTTGAGGACGCCCACCGCCTGCGGACCGAGCCCCAGGCCGATCAAGTTGAGGATGAAGAACAGGATGGCCGAGGCGACGGCCCGCATGCGCAGCTTCACGAGCGCCTGAGCGCTCGCAATGACCGGTCCGAGCCACATCGCACTGAGCAGCACACCCGGGATGTAGGAGATCAGAGAGAGCGTCAGCGAGTCGATGAGGAGGAAGCCGACGATGAAGGGCACTACCAAGATGCACGAGATCGCGGGCACCCACATGTACCAGCGCGCATCCCTGCGCCCCAGCCGATCGGCGAGCACGCCGCCGAGCACACTCCCCGCGGCCCCACCGAAGCCGAGGATGAGGCCGAGGTAGGTACCGGTCTCGCCGCTGCCCAGATCGTGCACGCGGCGGAGGAAGGTCGGAGCCCACTGCGCGAAGCCGTAGCCGGAGAACGCTTGCAGTCCACCGGCGATCGCCAGGTGGCGGAACGAGCGGAGCGACCACATGAAGGCGAAGACCTTCATCACGGGTTCCGGGTCCTCGACTTCCACCACGCCCTCGGAGGCACCGCGCACGGGCTCGCGCACGGTGAAGCGAACCACGAGCGCCAGCGCCAGCCCGGGCAGCCCAACCACGAAGAACGCCAGGCGCCAGCCAAAGTACTCGTTGATCCAGCCTCCGACGAGGAAGCCGAACAGGATGCCGAAGCTGATGCCCATGTTGTAGAGCGAGAGTGCCGTTGCGCGCCGTTCCGGCGGGAAGTAGTCGGCGATGATCGAGTGGGCGGGCGGACTCCCAGCGGCCTCGCCCACGCCAACGCCGATCCGCGCGAGCAGGAGCTCCGGGAAGTTTCGCACCAGACCCGATGCGGCCGTCATCACGCTCCAGAGCGTGAGCCCCATCGCGATGATCGAGCGCCGCACGCCCACGTCGGCCCAGCGTGCGATCGGGATGCCGGCAAAGGTGTAGAAGAGCGCGAAGGCGAATCCCGTCAGGAAGCCCATCGCGCTGTCTGACACGCCCAGCTCGAGCTTGATGTCCTCGAGCAGGATCGCGAGGATCTGCCGATCGATGAAATTGAAGACGTAGACGAAGAACAGGACGCCGAGCACGTAGTTCGCGTAGCGGCGACCCTCCGGGTCATCCGCGAACAGCGCCGAGCTCGGAGGCTTGTCTGCCGGCTCTTCCGCCACGGCGCCAGCATACGCGAAAGAAACCGGCTTGGGTCCCCCTACGCGCCATGAAGCCTGGCTTCGAGATCGCAGCGGGTGCTAGCATTCGCGTGACTGACATCGAAGGAGCGAGTCATGGCGAGTGCCAAGCCCATCGGTTTCCATCACGTCGCGTATGCATGCCGCGACATCCACGAGAACCACCACTTTTACGGGGACCTGCTCGGTCTCGAGCTGGTGCACACGGAGGTCGCGCCGCTCGGCGACGGCTTCTTCCGGCACGTCTTCTACGATACGGGCGACGGTAGCTGCATCGCCTTCTTCGACCTGCATGGCGTCGGCGAGCAGGACAGGGAGAACACCGCGGTGTCGACCGGGCTGGGGTTCCCCGTCTGGACGAACCACTTCGCGTTCCGCAGCGATCCGGCGCGAACGGAAGACGTTTCGAAGCGCGCGAAGGAAGAGGGCCGACGGGTGTTCGACATCGATCACGGCTGGTGCCAGTCGACCTACATCCTGGATCCCAATGACATCCTGGTAGAGCTGTGCTCGGACACGCCGGGCTTCGAGCCGGATCCCAAGAAGGCGCTGGAGCTGCTGGATGCCTTGCCCGCACAGGTGAAGGAGAGCTCGTAGCGGACGCCGGCAAACACGTGGGCGTCGATCCCCTGCTTCCGACCACTCTCGTCGGCAGCTACGCCCAGCCTGACTGGCTGATCGATCGGGCGAGACTCGGAGAACACCTGCCGTCCCGCGTTCGCGCGAGAGAGCTCTGGCGCGTCCCGGAGGCGCAGCTCGAGCAGGCTCAGGACGACGCGACCGTGCTGGCGCTGCACGACCAGGAGCGAGCTGGGCTCGATATCGTCACGGACGGGGAGATGCGCCGCGAGAGCATTTCGTTCAGCTCGACGAGCCGTACGTGCAGGCGCGCGACGAGGCGGCGAGGCGTTACGCGCTACCCGCGATCGATCGGGCGCTGCAGGGAGCGACAGGTCCGACCGTGCTCCACGTGTGCTTCGGCTACGCGCAGTACGTCGCGGACAAGCCGACCGGCTACTCGTTTCTTTCCGAGCTGGACGCCTCGCACGCCGACGAGATCTCGATCGAGGCCGCCCAGCCCCGACTCGAGCTCGCGGTCCTCGAGTCCCTTCCATCCAAGCGGCTCCACGTGGGCGTGCTCGACCTCCGCGACCACTCGGTGGAGAGCGCCGAACTTGTTGCGGACCGAATCCACGCCGCGCTCGAACACGTTCCACCCGAGCGACTCGTCATCGCCCCGGACTGCGGCATGAAGTACCTCCCCCGCGACGTCGCGTTCGGCAAGCTTCAAGCAATGGTCCGCGGCGCAGCCCAAGTTCGCCAAGAGCTCCGCTAGCGCACACTCCGACTCGCGCCAGGACCTGCCTAGTCGAAACCTGGCGGGGGCTCGTAGCCACCGATGATTTCACCCAGCCGCCGAGCAAAGTCGATCGCAGTGCGGTCCTCCAGATAGGGAGCGACGATCTGGATCCCGACGGGGAGACCGTCCGCACTCAGGCCGACAGGGGCTACCGACGCCGGCAGGTACGCGAGGGTCGCGAACCCGATCCACGAGATCTGCTCCCAGTAGCGGCGCTCCTCGCCGTTCACGACGATGCGACGCTCGTCGAACTCGCGGTGGTCGTGACGAATCGCGGTCACCGACGTCACCGGGGTGAGCAACACGTCGTAGCGCTCGAAGAACTGTTGCCAGCGCGCCCGCATCTGCTCTCGGGTCTCGTTCAGCTGCAGCCACTCGCGGTGGCGCAGGGCCGCCGAGCGCGGCCTGGTGGGGGGCGCTTCCGCGTCCTCGCTGGGGAGCGCGTCTTCCTGTTCCAGGAGCAGACGGAACTGATCCTCGGGAAGCCGCTGTGCGCTGGCAGCGGTGAGCAGCGAGCGGTAGACGCGGTTCGCCTCCGCGAACTCGATCTCTGGCCGCGCCTTGTCGTCGACGCTCACTCCAGCCGCCCTGAGGGCTCCCACGGTGCTCTCGAGTCTGTCGCGCACGCGCGCGTCGACGGGCGCGACCGGATCATCGAGCCAGGCAGCCACGCGGTAGGCGCGCAGTGACCCGCGACGAGGGGGCGGTAGCTCGAGGCGCCACGCGAGCTCGCGATCGGCCTCCGCTCCCGCGACGATCGACAGCTCGAACTCGAGATCGTCTGCGCTGCGTGCCAGCGGTCCGGCAACGCTGAGATCGCCGACGGCCATCAAGCCGGGTAGCCGCACGCGGCGCCGCGGCACGATGCCGAGGCTCGGCTTGTGCCCGTATACGCCGGTGTAGTGAGCGGGGTTTCGGATCGAGCCGCCGATGTCGCTGCCGAGATCGAGCGCGCTCATCCCGGTGGCAAGCGCCACTGCGGTACCTCCGGAAGAGCCGCCCGGTGCCCGCGCGGTGTCCCACGGATTGTTCGTCGTGCCGTACACCGCGTTGTACGTCTGGAGATCCATGCCGTTCAGCGGGGAGTTCGTCAGCCCGAAGATCACCGCGCCGGCGTCGATCAGTCGCTGCACGGCGGGGGAGTTCACGTCGGCGACGCGCTCGGCGAACTGCGGGTCGCCGAAGGTCCAGGGCATGCCTTCGACCTCGAAGAGCTCCTTCATCGTCATCGGCAGCCCGTGCAGGGGGCCCCACACCTCCCGGCGCGCGAGCGCCGCATCCGCCTCATCCGCCCGCTTTCGCGCGCGCTCCACGTCGAGCACGACGATGGCGTTCAGACCTGGATTGAACCGCTCGACTCGTTCCAGATAGTGATCGAGCAGCTCGCGCGCTCCGATCTCGCGCGCCCGTAGCATCTCCGCGAGCTCTCGCGCAGGCTTGAAGGCAACGTCACTCATCGGTCAGAGCGAGATCGCTAGAGGCTACACTTCTGCTTGATGGAAGCGATCTTGTCTTCCATCTGCTCGTTGTACGAGCCCGATGCTACGGTCCAGTGGTCGAGGTACATGCGCTCCGGCCTCCTCGCGGCCGAGCGGAACAGACTGATGATGATCGACGGGGGCATGATGCCTAACAGTCCCTGAACGAGCCGCTTCCCTCCCGAGGCGTGCTCGCTCTTCAGGTAGGAGATGTCGTCGTACCCGGACGAGCAGTTCACGGGCTCCGAGATCTTCATCTTGGTTTCAGGGGAGATCCCTACACATGCGGTGAGAGAGAACGCACACAGTGCGACCACGGACACGCGAGTGCTGTGAATTGCCACGCTTCATCCTTCCCAGGTGATGATCCCAGTCTTCGAGAGGGCGACCTTACGTCTGGCGACTCGCCGGGTCAACCAGATGAACTTTCGCACCAGTGCGGATCCGTCGCTCGATCGGGTACCATCGATCTTGCGAGCGATAGGGAGGGGAAATGGCGACGAGGGATGCTGGTGACTGGCAGACCACGGCCTGCATCCTGTGCAGCATCAACTGCGGGCTGCAGGTCCAGGTCGAGGATCGACACATCGTGAAGATCCGCGGCGATCGCGGGAACCCGCGCTCGCTCGGCTATACCTGCGAGAAGCAGGCCCGGCTCGACCATTACCAGAACCACCGCGATCGCCTGACGACGCCCCTGCGCCGTCAGCCGGACGGCAGCTTCGAGCCGATCGACTGGGAGACCGCGATCCGAGAGGTGGCCGCACGTCTGGCCGAGATTCGTGACACGCTGGGCGGTGAGAAGATCCTGTACTACGGGGGCGGGGGCCAGGGAAATCACCTGGGCGGGGCCTACGGCGCCGCGACCGTCCGCGCCTTCGGGGGGGTCTACCGCTCGAACGCCCTGGCTCAGGAGAAGACGGGCGAGTTCTGGGTCGAGGGCCGCATGTTCGGCGGGCGCCCCGAGCCCGACTTTGCGAACGCGGAGGTCGCCGTGTTCGTGGGCAAGAACCCGTGGCACTCGCACGGCTTCGAGCGCGCGCGGATCGTGTTGAGGGAGATCGCGAGGGATCCGGCGCGCTCGATGATCGTGATCGATCCGCGGCGCACGGAGACCGCGGAGCTGGCGGACGTGCACCTGCAGGTGCGCCCCGGATCGGACGCCCACTGTCTCTCTGCGTTGCTTGGCGTGCTGATCGAGGAGGACCTGCTCGACCAGAAGTTTCTCGCGGAGCGGTCGACCGGGGTAGACGCAGTCATCGAGGCGCTGGCTTCGGTACCGATTGCAGACTACTGCGACCGTGCGGGCGTGCCAGAGGCGCAGGTCCGCGACGCCGCGCGGCGCATCGGCCGCGCGGAGAGCGTCGCCGTCGTCGAGGACCTCGGGATCGAGATGGCGCCGCACAGCACGCTCAACTCGTATCTCGAGAAGCTGCTCTACGCGCTGACGGGGAACTTTTCCAAGCCCGGAACGATGAACCTCGGCACGCACATGGGGAAGCTGGCGGGCACCACGCGGGGAGATGCGCGCACCCCGGTCGGCGGCCACCGGATCATCACCGGCCTGCTCCCCTGCAACGTCATCCCGGACGAGATCCTCACAGATCATCCCGACCGCTTCCGCGCCATGTTCATCGAGAGCGGCAACCCGGTGCACTCGCTGGCCGACAGCAAGCGTATGCGCGAGGCGCTTCAGGCCCTCGACCTGGTGGTGGTGATCGACGTGGCCATGACAGAGACCGCGCAGCTTGCAGACTACGTGCTTCCAGCGGCGTCGCAGTACGAGAAGTGGGAGACCACGTTCTTCGGTGGCGGCTTCCCAGACCACGTCTTCCAGCTGCGTCCTCCGCTGATGGAGCCGCTCGAGGGGACGCTGCCCGAGCCGGAGATCCACGCCCGACTCGTGTATGCGCTCGGTGGGCTCTGCGACGGCGATCTCGCAGAGCTGCGCGCCGCCGCGGGCGAAGGGCGCGCCGCTTTTCAGGCAGCCTTCGCCCGCGCAGCGGCGGAACGACCGGAGCTGCGCAAGTTCTCGCCTATCGTGTTGTACCGCACGCTCGGGCCCGCCCTCGGTGCCGGGAACGAGAGCGCGGCGCTGCTCTGGGGGGCCGCGCACACCTGCGCGGCGTCTTATCCCGAGTCGGTCCGACGCGCCGGCTTCGAGGGCGAAGGACCCGAGCTCGGGGAAAAGCTCTTCGACGCGATCTTCTCGACTCCCTCTGGTGTCGTCATCACGCGCGATCGGTATGAGGACACCCTGGCACGCATGCACGAGGACGGGCGCATCCAGCTCGCGATCCCCGAGCTGCTGCAGGAGCTCTCCGAGCTTCCGACGGAAAACCCGGGCCAGCCGGACCCGGAGTATCCGTTCATCCTCGCGGCGGGCGAGCGCCGTACGAACACGGCGAACACGATCTATCGCGATCCCGCGTGGCGGCGGAAGGATCGCGACGGTGCGCTGCGCATGAGCCCCGAGGACGCGACGCGGCTCGCCATCCAGTCCGGGGGCCGCGCCCGCGTCACCACCAAGCGCGGCTCCGTCGACGTGGTGGTGGAGGTCACTGACACGCTGCGCGCAGGACACGTGACGCTGCCGAACGGCCTGGGGCTCGAGTATCCGGACGAGCAGGGAGCGCGCGTCACGACCGGTGTGTCGCCGAACGAGCTCACTGCGAGCGAGGACCGCGACTGGTTCGCGGGCACCCCGTGGCACAAGCACGTGCGGGCCAGGGTCGAGGCGGTCTCGTAGCGTTCCGCACAAGGAGAGGACACGATGCCAGAGGAAGATGCTGCGAACGCCAAGCACTACTTCGTCGATGTTCCCCAGACGAGCGAGGCCTTCTTCCTGAAGGGCTCGAACAACCTCGACTGGGGCATGAAGAACCGGCTGGCGAACATCTTCAACCCGAGCTCCGGCCGCACCGTCATGCTCGCCTTCGACCACGGCTACTTTCAAGGCCCTACCAGCGGACTCGAGCGCGTCGATCTCAACATCGTGCCGCTGGCCCGCTACGCCGACACCCTGATGCTGACCCGTGGAATCCTGCGCAGCGTCATCCCTCCGACTTACACCGGGGGGATCGTGCTGCGTGCGAGCGGCGGGCCCAGCATCCTGAAGGAGCTCTCGAATGAGCAGATCGCCCTCAGCATCGACGAGGCCGTGCGCCTGAACGCGGCGGCGATGGCGGTCCAGGTATTCGTCGGCGGGGAGAACGAGACGCAATCCATCCACAACCTGACCCGGCTCGCAGACCTGGGAAACAGCCATGGCATCGCGACGCTCGGCGTGACTGCGGTCGGCCGCGAGCTCGTGCGCGACGCGCGCTACATGCGCCTGGCCGCTCGCATGTGCGCGGAGCTCGGCGCGTCCTACGTGAAGACCTACTACGTGGACGACGGCTTCGACACCGTGACGGCGAGCTGCCCCGTACCCATCGTGATCGCCGGGGGCACCAAGCTCCCCGAGGCCGACGCGCTGCGCCTCGCGTACCGCGCGGTTCAGGAGGGTGCGGCGGGCGTCGACATGGGCCGCAACATCTTCCAGTCGGAGAACCCGCTCGCGATGATCCAGGCCGTGCGCAAGGTGGTCCACGAAGACTTCCAACCGCAGGAAGCGTTCGAATACTACAGCACGCTCAAGGCAGAGAGCGAGAGCTCCTAGCAGCTAGACTCGAACCGCGTCAGTTCACGAGGCTGAACTCTCACCGGGGAGAGTTCCTTCAATAAGCCGCGGGAGTTTAGTGGCTAGGAACCGCCTGACACCGAGTTCAGGATCGTGATCTGGTCGCCGGGGTTGACGGGAACTTCCAGGCCTTCCACGCCGCGGGTGTAGACGTCGTTGCAGAAGCAGAGGATGTGTCTGCGCATCACGCCCGCTTCGTCGAACAAATGGAGCCCGAGCGCGGGACGCTGACGCACGAGGTCGTCGAGCGCTTCCTGCAGGGTGCCGCCGTCTACCGCGACGCTGCGCTCGCCGCCGACGAGCTGGGAAAGCACGGCGGGAAGGCGGACGGTGAGCTCGCCCACGGGCTCACACCTCAAAGGCCTGGACGCTCAACGCTCGCCCTCCTTCGGCTCGAGCTCCAGCGTATCAGAGGTCGCTCCCGTCTCCTCTCCGGGGAGTTCGAGCTCGGGATCGAGCCAGCGCAAGATCCTCGGGTTCTCGTCGCGGGCATAAGTGTGCGACAGGTCGGCGATCTCCCGATAAACCAGGTCGGCCCCTGCGGCGCTGAGCTGGTCTCGCGTCATCCGCGCGACATCGATGGGGAACATCCAGTCCAGTCTGCCGTGCACCACGTAGACAGGTTTGGCCGCCGCGCGCTGGATGTTGCCGTTCAGCAGGTTCAGCGGATGAAAGACGCCCGAGAGCGGAGCCAGATGAGTGTAGGGCGCGTCCTCCATCAATCCCGCGAGCAGCGCGTAGGTCGCGCCATCGGACATGCCGGTCAGCAGGACCTTCTCCGCGTCGACGTTCCAGCGCTCCATCACGTGGAGCACGTAGGCTTTCAACGGCTCCGCATCGATATCCTCCGTCCCCATGATGGACCAGGTGCGATCGCGCGCGGTCGGCGAGAGCACGATGAAGCCGCGACTCCGAGCCTCGCGCAGCCAGGTCCACAGGAAGTCCCGCCCATGGCCGCTGCCACCGTGCAGCGCCACCACCAGGGGCCAGCTCCGGGAGGCCTTCCAGTACTCCGGCACATAGAGCGAGAATCCCCCGCGCTCGTCGTGCTTGTTCGCGTAGTGGAGCGTGCCAACGCTCGACTCGGGGTCGGGGTCCAGCGTGGCCACGCGGATCGTCTCCAGCAGGTCCTCCGAGCCTCGGACGGGCTCCTCCAGAAAGAACTGGCTTACCGGTCTGAGCCAGGAGTGAAGCGGATACAGCGCCTCCTGCGCACTGATCTGACGTCGGAGCGAGCGGAAGCGTTGGAACATGGCCTGCGGGTCGGACGTGTCGTCGAGGAAGCCAGCGAGGCCGGCGAGCGTCTGCTCGGCCGCGCGCTCGAGCGGCTCCTTCAGTTCCTCCAGATCTCCCGCCAACTCGCTGGCGCGGAACTCCTCCAAGCTGCCCTGCAGCCGCTCGCGAAAAGGGGCGAGCCCGTCCGCCAGCGCTTCGAGATGGGTGGGGTGCAGATGCCTTTGCGCGCGACCAATGGCTTCGAGTGTGGTGAGGAGCGTGGGCACCAGCGCCTCCAACGCATCGAACGTCGCCTTGTCACCACTCACCATGCTGAAGAGTAGCATGCAACAGCGCCACTCGTAGACAGATCAGGTTACGTGCTACGAGTCGCTGCGTTCCGACTGAGAGCTTGCGCGGCCGCATAGGCTGCGTGGTCGACACAGCTGTGGATCAGTCCGCGCTCGATCTTAACCATAAAAGTTTGACTCACATGAACACGCTGGGAGTAAGATTGGGGTCCAAAGTAGGGATCATGGCAGCCTACCCCTCCCGCCTCCTGCTGACCGGCTTGCGCGATTGGCCGTTCCCCCCAGCCGCCGTGCGACGATCCTGTCATCCCTCTGGTCACCGTATCCAAACCAGTGACATATTGACGAGAATCGCGCTCCTCCTCGTTTGCATTCTATTCGCCACAAGAGCGTCTGCCGCTCTCACCCTCCGCCTTGACCTTCCGGATCCTCCCTACGCGGTAGGCGAATTGCTGCTTGCCGACGTCGTCGTGGAGGGCGTGCCGCCGCCAGGGCTGGCCAACTTCCAGTTCGACCTGCTTTTTGACCCCGCTGTAGTAAACCTCACGAATCCGAACGAGGACTTCCGCGGCGATGGGATCGCAGCCTTCGCGCCCCTCGGCGACAACGCCTTCTGCACCGTGGTCCACGGGACGGCGACGTGCGAGGACCCGATCTGGTTCCTCAAGTCGACGGGTCGCAGCGCTCTGGGAACGGACATCATCAACAATCCGGCGGGCTGGATCGCAGTCGCCTATGCAACCACTGGGGCACCGGCTCCTCCGGAAGGGAGCGGTGTTCTGGCCCTGATCGAGATCAGCCTGGTCGGGGAGGGCATGACGGACATCGTCTTCGACAACGTGATCCTGGGCGACGCCCAGGACGTCCCGATGGCCTTCCCCATCGACGGGATCGAAGGGGCGACCCTCTCTGTCCCCGAGCCCGACGCGGGCTTGCTCGGGTCGGTCGCACTCGCGTTGGTCTTCGGCTGCCGACTGTGCAATCGCCGCCGCGCGACACTCGGTGTACACGCATGACTCGGTCGCCGAGATGGGATTCGATCCGTCCCACCCTCACTGGCACACTGCTCGCCCTGCTGGCGGTTGCGTCTGGCGTATCGGCAGAAATTTCCGACCTGCAGTTCACGGACGTCACGACACGCGCGTTCTCGGTGATCTGGGCCTCGGACGAGGCTGTGGTCGACGCCAGCGTGAGAGTGTTCGACGACGCGCCCGGCTCGAGCGAGATCATAGGGGTATTCGACATCTCTCTCGACAGCGAGCGCTATCCGCCAGCATTCGACAACGGGGTCGTGCGGATCACCGTGGCAGGGCTGGCTGCCGACACGTGCGTCTACGTGCAGACCCAGATGACGACCGCGTCGGGGGACTTCACCTTCCCCACTACCCCGCCGTTCCTCGAGGTCTGCACCGCGGTGGCCACGCTCGTGGCCGATGACTCGGGAGCCCCGATGGCGAACGATCTGCTTCGCTTCGAGGTGTTCGAGCCCGATGGAGCCCAGCCTGCGGCGGGGGCGCTCCTGATTATCAAGGCGCCCCAGGCAGAGTACGGATTGAGCGCCTTTGTGGGCGAAGGCTTCGCGCCGGCCGAGGCCGTGATCAACCTGAACAACTTCTTCGATCTCGGGGACGGTCAGAGCTCGCTGATCCAGTCCGGCGAAATCCTGTCGATCACGGAGTTCCGGGGTCGGATTTGCTCCGGTCTCCAGGACCACATCGTGCGCCGGTCGCGTGTGGCTCCGGTGCACGAGGAATTTGCCGAGTTGGGGGGAGCGATCACAGAGCTCGAAGATCCCGGCACCTGCGCTTCGCTGGACCCGGTCTGCGACCAGGAAGTGAACAGCCTCGATGTCCAGCTCGTACTCAACGGACTCAGTCGCTTAGCAGGCTGCGGAGAAAGTGACTGGGTTGGGCGGGACGCCTCTGACGGGAGGCGTGCCGAGCAGGGAGAGGGATCGCCGTTCCCGGTACGAACCGGTTCGGTGTCGCACGGGTAGATCTTGCGGGATCATGAGCTATGTCGCCTCCAACAGGTTGCGGATACGGACCAGGTTGTAGGCCGCAGCAGTGAAGGTGAAGACCCAGCCGACCCGATCCGTGCCCCGGTGCCGGGTCTTGCGCATCAAGCCCACCGTCTTCATCCAGCCAAACACCTCCTCCACCCGTTTGCGGAAGCGCTGGCTCACCTCGTAGCCCGGGTGTCCTGTGGTCCTTCGATCGATCGCGCTTCGGCGGTTCGTCGTGTTCTGTGCCACGTGCGGGGTAACGCTCCAGGCCCGAAGCGCCTGCACAAAGCTCTTGGCGTCGTAGCCCTTGTCTCCAGCCAGGGTGATCCGGCGAGCGCCCCCCAGACCCAGCACCATCTCGAGAGCCGCTTCGCGCTCCGCATACCCCGACGCCTGAGTGAGCTTCGCCGCCACCACCAGGCCGTTGCGGTTCTCCGTCACGACGTGTCCCTGATACGCGAGCCGCGCGCCCTGGCCCCTCATCCCCGCCAGTCGGGCGTCCGGATCCGTCCTCGACGCATGCGTCTGGTTGCTCCGCTTCTCGCCCCGGAAGTTGACCGTCGGGTTGCCCGGGTCGTCATCGTCCCTGCGCTTCTCGTCCTTGCGCACGAAGCTCTTCTGGCTCGCCCACGCCTCGATCAGCGTCCCGTCCACCGTGAAGTGCTCCGATGACACCAACCCCTCCGACTCCGCCTGCGCCAGCACCGCCTCGAAGAAATGCTGAGCGATCTCGCCCTTCAGCAGCCGTTCCCGATTCTTGGTGAACACCGTCGCGCTGAACACCTCATCGTCCAGCTCCAGGCCCACGAACCAGCGGTAGAGCAGGTTGTAGTCGATCTGCTCGATCAGCTGGCGCTCGCTCCGGATCGTGTACAGCACCTGCAACAGCAGCGCCCGCAACAGCTGCTCCGGCGGGACCGACGGTCGGCCGACCCCTTTGGCGTAGATACCATCGAAGCGTCGCGACAGCTGCTCCAGCGCCGCGTCCACCAGTCGCCGGATCGCTCGAAGCGGATGGTCCTCGGGAATCCGGGACTCCAGCGATACGTAGCTGAAGATCCCACCCTGGAGCGTCTGCGGTCCTCTCACATCTCCCCCTTGGGGCTTCCCTCAAAGGTACCCTTCGATGAGGAGTTTTTCAGCAGCCTGTTAGGTGAGTGCGGCTACAACTCCGATCTCGACGTGGTTCCAGACGGCGAGATCGACATACTTGACGGGCAGGCGATCCTCAATCGGCTAGGCAGCGCCGCCCCTGCAAGTCCCTGAGTGGGAGGCGTGTTCTCTCGCCGCGAGCAGTTCCCTAGCGCCGGCCTACGGGCCCGGCTGCTGCGAGCCTGCGTGGCGCTCGTCCTCACGACCGCCTCCCAGGCGGGGGCTCTCGACGCGGATGTCCTCCTCCAGGAGAGCCTCAACCTGTGCACCTACCCGGTGATCCCTCCTCCTGGTTTCGCATGCTCCGAGCTCGCCACGAGCTCCGGGGCCAGCTCGATCCTGCGCCTGGACGCGGACTCGCAGACCTTCGAACTCTGTGATGCGGGGCGGAACGACTTCCCGATCCTCGAGGGCGAGGCGTACGTCGTGTACATGCCAGGCGCGGCGGCCCTGCCGGTGAGCGGAGACCGGAGTTGTCCGGTCGTCGACCTCGCTGTCGGCGTGAACCTGGTGGGCTTCCCGAGTCCTCCCGCGGGAGGCGGTTGTTACGACCTGCTCCTGGCCCTGGGCGATGAGAGCGCGGTAGCGAGCGTCCAACGCTTCGACGCCGCAACGGGTCGTTTCGATGCGTGCTCCTACGGCTACGGTCCTGAGGGAAGCTCGCCCGGGGGGGTCGACTTTCCACTCGGGCCACAGGCCGGGTACCTGGTCGCTCTGCACCAAGCCGTTTCGGAGTTCGAGCTCAACGACGTCGGACTGTGTGCGGGAGTGAACCGCGCTCCGCTGGCGGATGCGGGACCCAATCAGGTCGTCCTCAACGGTGAGACCGTGACGCTCGATGGAAGCGCGTCGAAGGACCCCGACGACGACCCGCTTACGTTCTCCTGGTCGGTCGTCAGTGTCCCGGCGGGGAGCGCGGTTCCCCCCCTGAATACCGGCATCGCGAGCCCTTCCTTCGTTCCGGACGTGGGCCTCTACACTTTCGAGCTCGTCGTGAACGACGGTACCGAAGACGGCGTTTCGGACGAGGTCGAGATCTTTGGCGACGCTGATTCCGACTCGGACGGCACCATCGATTCGCTCGATTGCGCGCCAGAAGACCCACTGATCCCGGGCGCCGAGGAAATCTGTGGGAACGACCTGGACGACGACTGCTCTGGCGTCGTCGACGACCTGGACAGCGACGCAGACGGCTTCGTCGCCTTCGCTTGTCGCGGTACAGACCTCGACGACAGCAATCCGGCAGTGAACCCCGACGCCGTCGAGATCTGCGCGGACGGGCTGGACAACGACAGCAACGGCCTGATGGACGCGGCCGACCCCGTCTGCGGCCCGAAATGCGAGCAGGACGGCGATGGATACGCCGCCGCGGACTGCGGTGGATCGGACGCGGATGACTCCGACGCCAGCGTGTTCCCGGGGGCTCCCGAGCTCTGCGACTTCCTCGACAACGACCAGGACGGATGGGTCGACGAAGGCTGCAATCCGGGCCAAGCCGTCTTCGGCCCCGAGAACGTCACCTTGCTATCGGGCAGCAGCGCGCGCTTCACCGTGCTCGACGATCTCGGGCGCGAGATCAGCTGGCAGTTCAGCGCCTCGGCCGGTGCCATCAGCCCGTTGGCGGCGAGCCCGACGGTCGCGATCTACACCGCCCCCCCGGTCGATGTGACGACGGTCGTCAGACTCACGGCTGAGGATCCGGACGACCCGAGCACCTTCGACTTGGTCGACGTGGTCGTGGAGCCACTCACGGGAGGCGTAGTGGGCATCACGCCCGCGGTCGCCACAGTCGGCCTTGCGCGGGATGAGCGCTTCCAGGCGTCGCTGAGCGTCGGCGCAGGGACGTTCCCGATCCGGGGCGGCTTCTGGAGCGTGAACGGAGCGCCAGGGGGCAGCAGCGAGTTTGGTAGCATCGACTCCGGAGGTCTCTACGCGGCGCCCACGGAAATGCCTCTACCCCTCCCGGCTACCATCCAGGTAGAGTTCGCCTTCTCGCGCGACGGACCGGTCGAGGCGACCGCGCAGGTCAGGCTCGCGGAACTCGACCTCTCCCCGGAGACCATCACCGGTATCTTCCCCGGTCTAGCCGGGTTCATCTCGGCACAGCTGGTCCTCTCGGACGCTACCACCCCCTTTATTCTCCCCAGCGATCTGCTTCTGGTCTCCGACAACGAGTTCGTGGCAACGGTCGACGCCAACGGTCTGGTGAGCGCTGGGGATCAGATAGGGCGCGCGGTCGTCCAGGGCACGGACCCTGTGAGCGGTGCCTGGGACTCGGTGGTCGTGTACTCGCGCTCGAACGCGAGCCTCTCGATCCACATCATCCCGTACCGCGACGACTTCCCGTTCATGGCAGGCCTCCCCGGACCCGGGCCCGGCACGGTCGAGTACACGCGTCCCGGTGCGAGCGTCACGATCGAGGCAATCGTGACGCCCGTGCGCGGTCAAAACGCCGGGGACGAGTACAGCGCGCAGTTCGGCGGAGTAGTCGAGGTCAAGGGCGACGGCGTAAACGTCGTGGACTACGCCAACGGCGACGAGCCGGCCGACCCCAGCAATCTGGTGGCCTACGTCGAGCGCAACTCCGGCTTCGTGACAATCGGAGGGCGCGACGGTCAGGGCACGATCACGGTGACCTACGACGATGGCTTCTTCCCGCCGCGCACGGCTGTGCTCAACGTGGTCTTCACGAGGCCGGAGCTGGAGATCACGGTGACCCCCGTGGGCGGTGAGCCTGGCGATCCGATCCTCGTCACCGATCTCATCGAGGTCGACGTTCAGCTGACGAATCCGGGCTTACTGAGCTCTTACCTTACTGAGACCCCTCTGAGGGTCATCGCGGGGGGAGGAGAGAAGTTCTTCGTGGCCTATAGCCGGAACGCCGGATCGGGCGTGGCGGCCGATCCGGGGGTGAACAATCTGTACGTGGAGACGGACGCGTTCATTCTCTCGGCGGCCGCCACGAACGACAAGCGGCACGAGGCGGTGGTGGGAAACCGGCCCGAGTCCGTCGTGCAGTTCCGCATCTCGCCCCGGCGCGACGGGGACTTCCGCTTCGCGGTGCAGGTGGCCAACGATCCTGGCCACCCCGGAGGGGAGGCCGTCTTCACGGTGGAGAAGCCGAAGCTCGTGTCGCAGAATTGTCTGGTTGAGCCAACGGCCGCGGCGGACGGGTCCGGCCGGGCCATCGCGAATACCTGGCCCCGCTTCAACGGTCAGGCGATCGTCGCGACCTGGGAAGATCGGGAGTGGAACGACTCGCCCTTCTGGACCGTGCTTCAGCCGGGCCAACCGCCCGACGAGTTCCCGTTCCTTGACCCCTTCGCGGTGCCGGACACATTCCGCGAGCCCGGGGACGTGACGCTCGGTCTCGCTATGCGGGACCGCCCAGAGTTCGCCACCGAAGATCTGACGGTACACGTGCTGGGGCCAGCGGAAGACAAGACCTTCCCGGCGATCGCCGCGGCCGGGCTCGAACCCGTAACGGATAGCTTCGGCAACAACGTCCCCCCGGACAACCAGCTCGGCGGTCTGCAGATCAGTTTGCCGGGAGATGTCGCGTGGGCCATCGGCACTCCGGTCGACGTCGAGATACAGCTCTACAGCGCCACCGGCGAGCCGAAGCCGATCGGCCAGACCGTGGTCAAGGTGAGTCGCAGAACCGTTGGCATGGACGACGAGCCGACGACGTTCCAGAGGGTGCTCCGCGTGACCGCCGCCAAGCTGCTCACCGGGCCCACGATCGATCCGCCCGACCCGGTCGAGGGCTCGCCCGACGGAAACAGGGTGGTCCGGTTCCAGGTGACGCCCCAAGGATTGCCTCCGGGGACGAGCGTGTTCGACGATCTCATCCTGCTCTTCGGGCTGGTAGAGACCAGCATCTTCAACGAGGCGTTCTTCATTCCAGGGCTCCCCGTCCAGACTGAGGACTACCTGGACGGCTTCTTCCAGGGTGTGACGACGGCGGCGCCCTTCGGAGTCGCCGACTACACCCGTCCCGAAGACGATGCCCTGTTCAAGCGCCAATGCGCGCGCCTCGCCGGCTTCGGCCTCGAGATCAAACCGCGCCAGATCGCAATCGCATCGCAACGGCTGCGCGATTTACTGAGCGATCCCGGGACTCCCGAGGAACTCGAGAAACGCGCCCTCCTGCCGAGCGGCGTGGACGAGAAGGCACGCTTCGTCATCCGGAGTTCCGGTCCGCACTGGGACGCGGCACTCGAGACAGGACTCGTCAGCGCCGAGCTCGGACCCGGGCTGAACCTCGACTCTAGCAAGCCTACCGGCGACGGCGGGCTCGAGGTCGTCCTCGAGACCCAGGTCGACGCGGACGAGGGCTCCGTCGGCTGGCTCTTCACGTTCGGAGACGGAACCAAGTGGAGCGCCTTTGCCGAGGTATTCACGGCGAACCTCAAGGTCCCCGACGAACATCAAGACAAGAACCTCCCCCTGAACGGTCGTCACCACGACGCCCATCCGGTCGGAAGCCAGCTGTTCCGGGTCGAAACGGCCGGCTCGTTCACTGACAGGGCGGCCGACTCGTTCAGGGTCCCACGCCTCCAGCTCGAGCTGCGCCCGTCTCTCATGCCGGGGAGCGAGCTGTCTCCCGGCGTTCCGATCGACCAGCCGCTCGTAGGGTTCATGCGTGAGGCGGACGCCACCGGCCTCAGGGTGGTGAGCGGCCTCAAACAGGAACTCATCCTCAGCTCGGCCGACCCCGCCTTCCTTGTCTTCGGGAATACCACCGACCGGCGGCGCCTCGATCCCGAGACGCGGAGGCTGGGACCGCTCGGCGATCCGGACCTCCTGCCCGACTTCACGGGCAAGGGACTCGATACAGAGGTCCTGCTCGTGGGCGCCGGAGGGAACGTCGCCGACGTGGTCTTCTTTACCGCCTACAACGTGCTGGCCAGGGTTGCGGATCCGGTCGCGCCTTCGAGCCTCGACCTGGGGTTCGACGGGCTGGCGGCGCGTGGCATCCAGGCGACTTACGAGACCTACTCGGGTCTGCCCGACGTGCCCGGGAGCCAGCGCGTCAAAGTGAGCGTCGACAAGGAGGCGGGCTTTGACAACTTGCTCCCGGACGGCCGGCTGGTGGATAAGCGGAGCCCGATCAACTTCGTCTCCGGCGTACCGGACAGCTACTTCGGGGGTGTGCTCGATCAGTACTGGCTTCACGAGGTGCGCCGCGGAGCAGGCGGGCCGGTGAACGTGCGCATCGGCCAGGACTTGCGCGTCGGAGCCTTCGACGGAGACCGACGCAGCGAGTGCGACGGGCGCCCCTTGACCGGAGAGGGACGGCGGACCCGGCGCTGCTTCGGGATCGAGCTCGACGGGGTGCTCTACGACCCCTCGATCTCGCCCGTCGACGAGCCCGCGAACGGCCCCGACCTGCTGAGACTCGAGGTCGTCCAGAAGTTGTTTGGCAGGGTCCCAAGACTGACCGACGACGAGCTCCTCCCCGACCAGGGGGGTACGTCGGGCGGGTTCGTGGAGCTCGACGCCTTCAACGCCGGGAGTCAGTTCGTCGTCTCGAAGACGCCCGGTCACGAGTTCCCGGGAGTGAACGCTGGGTACTTGATCCAGGGCGAACCCGAGGACCTCGTCTCGCCGATCACGGGTGGAGCCCAGGACGACGTCACCTCCGTCAACCTCAGGCGGGCAAAGACCGAGCGCCCGGGCGGGGTCGCGGGGGCAGCCATCCTCGAGGAGAAGACGCTCGGCCTCTTCCCCGAGCGCCGCAGGCTCATGCTGTTTGGGGGGGCAGAGGACCAATCCACCGGAATCGAAACGGGCCCACGACCCAGTTCGAGTACCGCATCGAGACGGATCCCCCAGGCCTGGATCTGAAAGTCGAGGCGGGCCTCCTCATCAAGGAACGTCCGCCGCAAGACCCGCTCGACGTATTTGCCCTCGTCGTCACGAGCCAAAGCACGGGCGACGAGGAGGAGATCAAGATCGTCCTGGATACGTTGGTCGACCTGACCGTTGACCTCGCGGCCGATGCAATCCTGGGTGCTGCGACCGGTGGCGGCTGGATCGCCCTATGCGCAGGAAAGAATAAGGCGCAGATCCTCGCCAACCTGGCCGGGAAGGTGGTCGGCGCCTCGGTGGGGGTATCAATCTCGCTGATAGAGAACGAGTACAACGAGAGCGGGACCTCGAAGGACGCCCTCTCGCGCCGAAGGTTCCGCTTCACCGATGCCCTGACGCGATCGGGAGTCGAAGTTGTCCCGGGCAGCGGCGTCAAGCTGTCCGCGTCGAGCTTCCTTGCGAACAACCTGACCGATAAAGATATGGAGGAGGCAGGGGTTATCAGACTGCTCAATCCTTTCGGCAAGAACCAGAAAGGAAAGGCGAAGCGCAAGATCGGGAACCCGTTTCCGACCAACATCTGCGCGGTCGCCGCTTCATGAGCACAACGGCTGGCTTCCAGGTGCTTGATCCCACGTCGGAGCCGATCATCGAGCCAGGGGACCTTGCGCCCCGGCTCGACTCGCTCGCCGGCAAGCGGATCGGGCTCTACGCGAACTTCAAGCTGAACGCCGTGGAACTTCTCGACGAGTGCGAGGAGCTTCTCTCCTCGCGCTTCAAGCTCGACTTCGTCCGCGGCAGGTACGATGCCTCGCGCGTCATGCGAGCCGAGGAGTGGGAGGGCGTCGAAGACTGCGACGCTGCAACCGGGCGAATTCGACCATCGGCCGCGCCGTACGCCTTACCATGATCAACGCCATGGGCTCCGTTTCCGGCGCGGGAAACGAGGATGTGCCAGGGGCCAAGGCCCGTCCCATTCTCGATCGCACCACCGTGGGCCAGCCCGGCAAATACACCGGCTACCACATCGTAGAGAACGAGGAGGATTTCCCCTCCTTGCGACCACTCCACGTCGAGCTCGGCTTCGGGGCTGACGAGAGCGTGGTGATCCTCACACACGGCGATTGAGGGAGCTGTAGTTCGAGCGGTCTGCTCAACACGATACAGCTCGAGAAGCGTGGCATCCCCGCCGTCCTGATCGGGACGGATCGCTTTGCCTCGGTCTTTCGGACCGTACAGCGCGCCGGCGGCATCCCCGACATCCGCTGGGCCCAGGTCCCCCACCCGCTGGGCAGCGCTACGCCCGAGGTCCTGAAAGAACGCGCCGCCCAGGCCGTCGATCAGTTCATCGACATCGTGGTCGCGAAGTCGGAGGAGGACTAGAGGCGGTAGATGCGGTTGACGTTTCCGCCAAGGACCTTCGTTCGCGCTTTCGGCGACAGCACCTTCGCGTAGGTCGTCAGGTCGTCGACCCAGGTGTGGGGATGGTCGGGGTGCGGATAGTCCGTCGCCCACATGAAGCAGTCCTCGCCCACGTGCGGAGCGGTCGTCTCGTCGGGATCGCCGGACACGAAGCACTGGCGTCGGAACAGCTCGGTTGCGGAAGGACCGCCCTTACCAGACAGGTTCATCGACTCGCTGAACGCGTCGAGGCGATCGAGCATCGGGCCGACCCAGCCTGACCCTGCCTCCAGAATACCGAGCCGCAGCTTCGGGAAGCGCTCGAGCGTGCCCAGAGACAGGAACGAGATGAACGCCTGCTGGACGATGGCGCGCAGCCAGATGGCTTCGCCCCAAGCGCGACCGTGTCTAGGCCAGTCGAAGATGCCGGCGGCCGCAGGGTGGGGCGTGAACGTGGGATGGATCGCCAGTGGCACGTCGAGCTCGCAGCACTTTGCGAACAGCACGTCGTGCTTCTCACTGCCGTGGATGACACGGTTGTGGTTGAACGGATTGACCCACGCGCCCTTGCACCCATCCTTGACGGCGCGCTCCAGCTCGGAGCGAGCCCTCCGGCGTCGAGCAAACTCAGCTGGGCGATCGGACCAGACGGCCGCCGAGTCGCGGCAGCTCCGCAATCCAGCGATTGTGGCGCGCATGTAGGCCAGACTCAGCTCGGGATCGTGACCTCGACCAGGAGAACCACAAGAGACCGATGGTGGGGTACAGCAGGCTCTTCTCGAGGTTCTCCTCGTCGAGCTGAGCCGGCCGGCGGCGTCGCAGGCACGAAGGGCATGGATCGGCGTGCGCCTGTCGGGACTCGGACGCATGTCTTCTGAGCCCATCGCGCCCATGAGCCCCCGAGCCCCGTCGCGTGACGGCTGGTCGATCTCCAGGTACTCGAGGCCCTGGTCGTCCACCTTGATACGAAGGGCGCGAGGCTTGTACTCGACCTCAAGGTAGCTTTCCCACAGGTCTGGGGGCTCGAGAATGTGCCCGTCGGCGTCGACGGTTCCGACGTAGGGGAAGCGCTTAATCTCGTAGGTCATGGGAGCAGATCCTATCCGACACTGGCGTGCTTTATCTCTTCACGAGTCTCTGCGAGCAACGTGGCGAAACCCTCGGCATCGATGTTCGAGCCGGACACGAGCAAAGCCACGCGCTGATCGCGCAGGGTCTCGCGCAGGGGCCCCCAGAGGGCGGCAGTGGAGGCGGCGCCCGCGGGCTCGACGGCGAGCTTGAGCTCGCTGAACAGCGTGAGCATGGCGCGCCGAAGCGTGTCGTCGTCCACCAGCACGAGCTCGTCGACGTGCTCGCGGCACAGACCGAAGCTGTACGGCTCGGCGTGGGGAGCGCCGAGGCTGTCAGCGATCGTCTCGACGCTCTCGATCGACTCGGGTTTGCCGCTGCGGAAGCTGCGGTGCATCGTGTCTGCGCCCTCGGGCTCCACGGCGTAGATACGGCACTGGGGCCGCACAAGCTTGATCGCGGTGGCCACGCCGGCGCACAGGCCTCCGCCGCCCACGGGGACGATGACCGCGTCGAGCTCCGGGACCTGGCGACATAGCTCGAGGCCGAGTGTAGCGGTACCCAGGGCAGTGTACGGACCCTCGAAGGGGTGCACGAGCACTCGTCCCTCGAGCTCCTCGATCTCGCGCGCCACCGCAAACGCCTCGTGCACGTCCGCGACCAGCACGAGCTCCGCGCCGAAGCTTCTGACGCGCTGGACCCGAAACGGGTTGGCCGTGCGCGGAATGACGAGCTTCGCGCTGGCGCCGAGGACCTGTGCCGCGTAGGCGGTCGCGATCGCGTGGTTTCCGGCGCTCACCGTCGTGACTCCGCGCTCGAGCTGCTCCGGCTCGAGGTTGAGCATGACGGTCAGGGCGCCACGCGGCTTGAACGTGCCAGTGCGCTGCAACAGCTCGAGCTTCACGACGAGCTCTGTGCGCGCGCCAAAGATCCGCTCGACCTCGGGGCTGCGCCACGGGTGCGCGGGCGTCTCGACCACCAGCGCCCCCAGCCGCTCGCAGGCGCGCTCGATGTCGGTCACGCTGAACGGCTCGCTACCGCCTCGCATTGGCTCCGCCCTTCCGGGTGGGATCGTAGCCAAAGCCGCTCGAAATGGTCTCGACCAGCATTCAAACACGCAGGGGAGAAGACCATGAGGTCGACCGCAGGGAAGCGGATTGGCCGTGGACTTGCGAGCCAGTGTCGCCCTCAAGTGGGTAGACCGTCCAGCCGAAGCCGGAGTAAGCTCGATTGACAAGCCTTATCGGGCTGCTACCTGAAGCTATGACCATGAGCGCGCGGCAACGCACTTTAGCCCTGAGCCTCATCCTGGGGCTCCTGGCCGCTCCTTTGGCTTGGGCGGCCGGTCCCGCGCCCATGCCCTGCTGCTCGGATGCAGAGGCAAGAGCGCCCTGCGCTTCGGAAGAGGGACCTTGCACCTCGATGGTTCCGATGCCCTGCTGCGACGCCAGGCCCGTCGCCCCCATGTCGCAAGGGTCCGCCCAGGGCCAGGCGCTCCAGGCAGCGGCGATACTCGGACGGGAGCCCGCCCCTGAGCCCGCCTCGGGCTCGATCTGGCGCAGCGCATCGGCAGCGCTCGCGGCTCGGGCGTCGCCCCTCCGCCTCTCGGTCGTCCTGAGAATCTAGATCGCTCGCCATCGCAGTGGACGTGTACGCTCGCACGCAGGTGCGAGCTTGGATTCCGCGATGAGCGAGGACATCACACGATGCATGCGAGCATCCGATTCCGCACGGGGTCGGGACGCGGTGTGTGGACGGCGACCAGCCTGGGACTGGCGTTGGCCGTGCTTACCGCCTCCGGCTGTGCATTCCAACAGACCGAGCATTACCAGGTTCTGAAGCGCGACTGGGAGCGCGCTGACCTTCGAACGGCGCGCGCCGCGCCAGACGACGATCCGCTCGCGCACACCCCCGTGCTCGAGCGCGCAGCACTGGTCCGTCTTGTTCTCGACCGCAACCCGAACGTACGGGCGGCACGCTATGCCTGGCTGGCGGCCCTCGAGCGCTACCCGCAGGTCACCGCGCTAGACGATCCCATGCTCGAGGCCGGTGTCGCGCCCCGTTCGATCGGTTCGAGCAGCGTTGATAACGCTCCCAAGTTCGGTCTGAGCCAGAAGCTGCCATTTCCTGGGAAGCTCCGGCTGCGCGGCGAGGCTGCGGTTGAGGAGGCGGAGGCTGCTTCCCACGATTTCGCGGCCGTTCGGCTTCGGCTCGCCACGATGGCCTCGCTTCTCTTTGACGACTACTACTTCGCGGCGCGCTCTCTCGGGATCAACGCCGAGCACATCGCGCTCCTCGAGGAGTTCCAGAGGATCGCGACGGTGCGCTACGAAGCCGGGGAGGCCTCTCAGCAGGACCCCATCCAGGCAGAGGTGGAGCTGACGCATGCGCTCCACCGCGAGATCGTGCTGGAGACCGCACAGCGGGTCACCGCCAGGCAGATCAACGTGCTCCTGCATCGCCCGCCCGCTCGGTTGCTTCCGCCAGCCCCAACGGAAGCCCTCGTTCCTCGCGGTGCAGCCGACCCTTCCGATCAGTTAGTCGAGCTGGCGCTCGAGCAGCGGCCCGAGCTCGCCGCGGCCGAGGCTCGCGTCGCCGCTGAGGAGGCGCGGGTTGATCTCGCCTGGCGCGAGTACTTCCCCGACGTCACGGTAACCGGCTCCTACAACCAGCTTTGGCAGGAGCGCGATCTCCAGCCCTTCGTCGGGATCCAGGTGAACGTGCCGCTGCAGGTGGGACGCCGCGCGGCAGCTGTCGACGAAGCCAAGGCTCGCCTCCAGCAGGCGCGCAGCCAGCTGCTGGCGATCGAAGACGAGGTGCGCCTCGGCGTCCAGAGCGGTGCCGACAGACTCGCGGAGGCCCAGCACGTGGTGCGCCTTTTCCACGATCGCCTGCTGCCCGCCGCGCGGGATCAGGTCGATGCCGCGCGGTCGGGCTTTGAGACGGGACGCAACAGCTTCCTCGCCCTCATCGATGCCGAACGCAATCTCCGAAACGCCGAGCTCGGCTACGAGGAGACGCTTGCGAACCTAGGTCGTCGCCGCGCTGAGCTCGACCGGGCGCTGGGGCGCATCCCCGGCCTCACGTGGTGAAGGGGGACCTCATGCATGTCTGGCAAATTGTTCTCCTGACGTCGCTCCTCGCGACGCTGTGGGCCTGCGGTGGATCCCGGTCCAAGCCCGTGGTCGTGCGATCGGACGGCGTCGAGCTGGCGGTATCGGTGGAGCCCGCTGACCTTCGCGTCGGGAAGAACGCCATTTGGCTCGAGCTTCGCGACCGAGGCGGTGCCCCGGTGACAGCGGCCAACGTCGAGGTCAAGGTGCAGATGCACGCCATGGGCGCGATGCCTGCGATGGGCGGGCCCGCGGCCCTGACCGAGGTCGGTGACGGCCGCTACCGCGCCGACTTCGAGCTCGATATGGGAGGCACCTGGGTGGTCGAGATCGCGGTCAAGCCGCCCGACGGGCCGATGGTACGTGCAGAAGGATCGCTGACGGTGGGCACGCCCGGCGTGCGGGTCGAAGGCGTCGGCGTTGCCACGACGACACGCGCGCCGACCCCGGAAGGGGAGAGCGCCTCTCTGTCTTCGAACGAGGAGCGCCATCCCGCCGAGTTCCGAATCGCTCCGGGGCGTCTGCAGCGCATTGGCGTGCGCACCGCGCCCGCAAAGAAGAAGTTGCTCACGACGACGGTGCGCGCCGTGGGTCGCGTCGTCGCCGAGGAGACGACCCTCGAGGACGTCTCGCTGAAGGTGCGGGGCTGGGTGGGAGAAGTTCAGGTCGATGCAGTGGGCGACTCGGTGAACAAGGGCGAGGTGCTCTTCACGGTGTACAGCCCAGAGCTCTACGCAGCCCAGGAGGAGTACCTGCAGGCCCTGCGCAGCCAGGAACGGGCGCGAGCGACGAGCGCTCCCGACCGCGCCGATTATCTCGTGGGCGCAGCGCGCAACCGGCTCCGGCTCTGGGACATTGCCGGACCCGATCTCGAGCGTCTCGCGCACTCCGGGGAACCGCTCGAGCACCTCCCCATCCGTTCTCCGGTGAGCGGCTACGTCGTCGAGAAGAATCTGGTCAAGGGAAGTGCCTTCGCACCCGGCCAGCGGCTCTACCGCATTGCGCCGCTCTCGCGCGTTTGGATCGAGGCCGAGGTCTACGAGTACGAGCTGCCGCTGGTGCGCGAGGGCCAGACCGCGACGGTGACGTTGCCCTACCTCCGTGACCGCACCTTCGAAGCGACGGTGGCGTACGTCTACCCGACCCTCGATCCGAAGACGCGGACGGCGCGCCTCCGCCTCGAGCTGCCCAACGCGGATCTCGCGCTCCGGCCCGAGATGTACGCGAACGTCCGTGTCCACGCCGAGCGCGGCGAGCGTCTCGTCGTTCCGCAGTCGGCTGTCCTCTACGCGGGCGAGCGGAACTTTGTCTTCCGCGCGCTCGGCGACGGTCGCTTCCGCCCGCAGGCGGTCGAAGTCGGGCTCCGCAGCGGAGAGGAGGTCGAGATCCTCACCGGCCTCGAGCCCGGAGATGCGATCGTCACGTCGGCCACCTTCCTCATCGCCTCGGAGAGTCGGCTCCGCGCGGCCATGGAGCAGTGGTGACGGACGCAGCGCAGAACGACGCCAGGCCCGTGGGTCCGATCGCGAGTGTCATCGCCGCCTGCGCCCGAAGTCGGTTGCTCACGGTCCTGGTCGTCCTCGCGGCAGGCGGCTGGGGCCTCTGGTCGCTCCAGAAGACGCCGCTAGACGCGATCCCCGATCTCTCCGACGTCCAGGTGATCGTTTTCACCGAGTGGCCGGGACAGAGCCCGGACCTCGTCGAGGATCAGATCACGTACCCGATCTCCGCGCGGCTCCTCGCCGCGCCCAAGGTCCGCTTCGTGCGCGGCCAGTCCTTCTTCGGACTGTCGTTCGTCTACGCGATCTTCGAGGATGGGACCGACATCTACTGGGCGCGGAGCCGTGTACTCGAGTACCTAAGCGGAGTTCAGGGGCAGCTCCCCTCGGGCGTGACTCCGGTGCTCGGTCCGGACGCGACGGGCGTCGGCTGGGTATTCGAGTACGCGCTCGTCGATCGCAGTGGCCAGCTCGATTTGGCGGACCTGCGAAGTCTCCAGGACTGGAACGTCCGCTATGCGCTCGAGAGCGTGCCCGGCGTGGCCGAGGTCGCGTCGGTCGGCGGCTTCGTTCGGCAGTACCAGGTCCAGGTGGACCCAAACAAGCTGCTCGCGTTCGGGATCCCGATCCAGGAGGTGATTCGCGCGGTTCGCGAGTCGAACGAGGATGTGGGCGGGCGCACGATCGAGTTCGCGGGCCACGAGTACGCGATACGCGGGCGGGGCTATGTCCGTCAGGTCGAAGACCTGCGCCGCGTGCCGCTTCGGGTGAGTGACACGGGCGCCCCCGTCTACCTGGAAGACGTTGCTACCGTGCAGCTGGGCCCGGACATGCGTCGCGGCCTGGTCGAGCTCGATGGTGAGGGGGAAGTGGTCGGCGGGATCGTCGTCATGCGCTATGGCGAGAACGCCCTGCGCGTGATTAACGCCGTGAAGGCCCGCATCGCGGAGCTCGAGGCGGGGCTGCCCGAGGGGGTCGAGCTCGTCGTTACGTACGACCGCTCGGAGCTGATCGAGGGCGCGATCAAGACGCTCAGCCGCACACTCATCGAGGAGATGGTGATCGTCTCCCTCGTGATCTTCGTCTTCTTGCTTCACGTGCGGAGCGCGCTCATCCCGATTTTGATGATTCCGGTGGGTGTTGTTCTGGCCTTCATCCCAATGGTCTATCAGGGGCTCACGGCGAACATCATGTCGCTTGGCGGGATCGCCGTGGCGATCGGCGCCATGGTGGATGCCTCGATCATCCTCGTCGAGAACATCCACAAGCGGCTAGAGCAATGGGAGGAAGGGGGCAGGCCTGGAGCTCGGAACGAGGTGATCCTCGTCGCCATGCAGGAAGTCGGTCCGAGCGTCTTCTTCGCGCTGCTCGTGATCACGGTCTCGTTCCTGCCGATCTTCACGCTCGAGGCCACCGAGGGCCGGCTCTTCAAGCCGCTGGCCTTCACGAAGACCTACGCGATGGGCTTCGCCGCCGTCCTCTCCATCACGCTCACCCCCGCGCTTGCTGCTCTCTTCATTCGTGGTCGGATCCGCGGTGAGAATGACCATCCACTGAACCGCTGGATCATGCGCGCCTATGCGCCGATCGTGCGCTTCGCGGTGCGCCGACGGAGCTGGGTGGTGGTCGGCGCGCTCCTTCTCATGTCGGCGACAGTCCCCGCGGTCTTGGGACTCGGTAGCGAATTCATGCCGCCGCTGAACGAGGGAACGATTCTCTACATGCCGACGGCGCCGCCGGGCATGTCGATCACCGAGGCGGCCAACGTCCTGCAGCGAATGGACCAGGAGCTGATGGAGTTTCCGGAGGTGGCGCGGGTCTTCGGGAAGATCGGCCGTGCTCGAACGCCGACGGATCCCGCGCCCCTCTCGATGGTGGAAACGATCATCACGCTCAAGCCTCGAGACCAGTGGCGAGAGGGGATGACATGGGAGCGGCTGATCCAGGAGATAGACCAGAAGCTCCGCTATCCCGGCATGCCGAACCTCTTCTGGATGCCGATCCAGACGCGTACTGAAATGCTCGCGACGGGCATCCGCAGCAAGCTCGGCGTCAAGGTCTTCGGCGACGACCTCGCGACGATCGAGGTGGCTGCCACTGCGATCGAGCGGGTCCTGGCCGACGTACCCGGCACCCGGAGCGCCGTCGCCGAGCGTGTCACGGGGGGCTTCTTCCTCGACGTACGCATCCGCCGCGAGGAGGCCGCCCGCTACGGCGTGCGCGTGCGCGACGTGAACGAGCTCGTCGAGACCGCCGTGGGTGGTAAGAACGTCTCGCAGACGGTCGAAGGGCGCGAGCGCTACCCGATCAATGTCCGCTACGCGCGCGACTTCCGGCAGGACCTCGACGCGTTGCGACGCGTTCTGGTGGCAACGCCACAGGGGGCACAGGTCCCGCTCGCGCAGCTCGCCGAGCTCGAGTTCGTGATGGGGCCCCCCTTCGTGCGGAGTGAGTCGGGCCAGCTGGTGGGGTTCGTGTTTGTTGACGTGGGCGACCGGCCGATCGTCGACTACGTCCAGGATGCGCGGCAGGCGGTCGCGGAGCAGGTCTCGCTCCCCGCCGGGACGCGCCTCGAATGGGCGGGCCAGTTCCAGTACTTCGAGCGGGCCAAGGAGCGCCTGAAGCTCGTTCTTCCGCTGACGGTTCTGCTGGTGAGCGTGCTCCTGTACATGAATACCGGGTCGGTCGTTGAAACCGGGATCGTGCTCCTCGCCGTCCCCTTCTCGCTGATCGGGGCGTTCTGGCTGCTGTATCTGCTCGACTTCAACATGAGCATCGGCGTCTGGGTGGGGATCATTGCGCTGGCCGGCCTCGATGCGCAGACGGGCGTCGTCATGCTGCTGTACCTGACCCTCGCCCATCGACGCTTTGTGTCGGAAGGGCGGATGCAGCGCTTCGAAGATCTCGAGGAGGCAATCGTCGAGGGAGCGGCTGCGCGGGTCCGGCCGAAGCTGATGACGGTAGTTGCCATGACGGGCGGTCTCTTACCGCTGCTCTGGAGCAGTGGAACCGGCGCTGACCTCATGAAACGCATCGCCGCCCCCATGGTGGGGGGGCTGGTGACATCCGCTGTGCTCGTCCTATTTGTGTACCCGGCGCTCTTCGCGATCTGGAAACGACGCGCGCTTCCGGATCTGGACGCATTGAATGAAGGACAAACCCGTTGAGGAAGCAGTTCTAGCCGGCGTCGCGGCTGCGCTTGACCTCGAGGAGCTCGTCGTCGGTGAGCACGCGGGCTCCACGCGGAGCTCTCCGGTCTTCACGTCGAAGAAAGGCGAGCGGGTGTGGTCCCCGCGGACCCGAGCCATCAGGATCATCGGGACGAAGCGAAAGAGCTGCGACACCGGCGCACGGTCGTGCGCGTCTAGCTGCGCTCGGTCTCCCTTCGCAAAGCGAGCGTTGACGCGCGCGCGGATCGGACCCAGCGCCTCGTCGCGCGAGCGGCCGTCGGCCGCGTGGTCGACACAGCTGTGGATCAGTCCCACGAACGGCACCTGACGCGTAGCCAGGGTGTTGCCGATCGGAGTGTTGCAGCAGCTCGCGTACCAACGAACCAGCCCGCCCGGGCTCAAGCGCATACACGCAAGCTTGTCGGCACCTTCCGAAATCTCGAGCCGCGCAGGCGACATCTGGAAGATGTCGGTGCCCCCGTGCGCGTCGAGGATCTGCTGCGCACCTCCTAGGAGAGTGACCCAAGATTCGGGTGGGCGGAGGTGATTGTAGCGAGGGCCCCCAACTGGACGTGGAGCGATGTACGGGCCAACGGGGGTCCGAGGTAGCCGGTAGATGTCGATCTACACAGATATGCGTCAGATCCAGGGCCTGACGTGCGCGAAACGGGTCCGCACCCGCCCGATCACGCCATCTGCGCTCGGCAGAGCGCCATCACGTTGAAGCCCGAGCACACCAGGTCCCACTCTCCCGTCACCTTCTCCTGGCCGCGCAGCATGAAGCGCCGAAACCGCTGTCGTGCCTTGATCTCGGCAAACGGCCGCTCCGCCTGGTACCCTTCGTCTTCCGCTGCGCGTAGCGTTGCTGGGCCCAGGGCAGTCGTAAGATCCGGTGCATCCGCTGCGCCCGGGCTCCCTTGGGCCAGCGGGACGACTTCCGCCCGCGGACCGCGATCAACGCCTGTTGTCCCCGCCGTTCCAACGCCTTCAGGTTCGACTCGCTCAGGTACCCGTTGTCGGCCAGCAGAATCTCCGCTCGCTGACTCGTGTTCGTCTCGATTGCCTCGACCATGGGCTCCAACTGCTCGTAGTCATTGGCCTTCTCTGTCAGCTCGTTCGCCACGATCAGGCCGTCCTCACTCGTCGCCAGCTGCGCGTTGTAGCAGTACTGCAAGGATCCCTCGGTCTTCATCATGTTCGCTTCGGGGTCCGCGAAGCTCTTCTGGTGCTTCGCTTCGAGCTTCTCCCCCTTCTCCCGCTCCAGCTGCTCCCGGGCCGCTCGGATCCGCTCCCGTCGTCGCTCGCGCAGCTGTAGCTCTTCTGGAAGCCCACCTCCGCCATCGTCGTCCCCGTGCTCTTGCTCTTCCGCAGCGTTGAGCTCGTCCATCTGCGCCACGATCTGCTCGATCTCGTCGCTCAGCTGATCCTCCGCCTCCAGCATCCGCGCGTGGCTCATCGCCTTGGACCGCGACGTGTTCGCCCGGATCTTCGTGCCGTCTACCGCCACCTGCCCGAGCTTCACAAGCCCCATCGCCTGCGCCACCTTCAGCGTCTGCAAGAACACCTCTCGGAAGTCCCTGTGGTGACGGTCCCGGAATCGGTTGATCGTCCGGAAGTTCGGTCGTAGCCCAGCCGCGAGGTAGCGAAACCGCAGGTCGTAGTGCAGCCGTCGCGCAAGCTCCCGCCCGCTGTACACGCCCACGACCGCCCCCAGAAGCCACAGCTTCAACAGCATCCGAGGCGGGAAGGCTCGCTCTCCACGCCGGCGATACCGCTTCTCGAACCGCCGCAGATCCAGCGACTCCACCAAATCGTCGATGAACAGCGCCGGATCCGATGGATCCAGAGCCTCCCCCACGTGCGCCGGTAGCAGCTCGCCCTGCTGCGGCACATACGCCTTGAACATGACCTCTTCCCCCACGCTCCCAAGTTAGCCAATAAGGGAATCTTGGGTCACTCTCCTAGGAAGTACGCAAAGGACTGGCAGTCGTCGCAATAGCAGACGACGCGATTGCCGTGGTTGGCGGAGACGCGCCGCACAACCCCGCGCAGTGCGCCGCACGAGCATCGAACGGGAAGATCTGTCGGCATGAAGAAGAGACTAGCGCCTTCGGCGGGGCTTAGGGTAGCCCTTGGACGCGCCTGTGGACCGACGACTATGCCCGCGATCGCGGTGTACGCGTCCCTACTGCTCAACGATCGCCCGGAGGGTTTTCAGGTGCTTCACGTCCCAGCCATCCTCGTAGCCCTTGCTCGGGAGGCGCCTGGATGAGGATACTTCTACGAACGTTCAGGAGGCTGATGGTGATGCCCACGTGGATCGTCTCGCCGTGGTTGCGTCACCGGGATCGTATATCAGGCATACTACCTGGGAACGAAAAGGAGGCACGCGCGCATGGACAGCCGTGAGATCGAAAAACAGCTTACGGTCCTGCAGGATATTGAGGCGATCAAGCAGTTGAAAGCCGAATACTGCGACATCTGTGACGACGACCACAATCAAGATCGAATCGTGGGAATTTTCTCCGAGGACGGCATCTGGGAGGGAAAAGGGATGGCCCGTGCGCAGGGGCATGCGGAAATTCGGAAGCTATTCGGGAGCTTCGCCGAGCGGATCAGTTTTTCGCAGCACAATGTCTTTAATCCGCGCATCACCGTGAACGGCAACACAGCGCACGCGATCTGGTACTTCCTCGGTCCGTTCACCTTCCGCGAGGGCAATCGCCAGCACTGGCTTGCAGCTCGCTACGAAGATGACTGCGTGAAAGTTGACGGCAGGTGGCAATTCAAACACCTGCGTGCCATCGGTCGTATGACTGCACCCTACGAGGAGGGATGGGCCCCACGGGCCAAGGCAGACTTCTCCGATCTGCCCTGACGCGACACCCAAACAATAGGATCCTCTGCCGGGGATGCCCGTGGACTTCAGAACTCCATCGGAAGCGGCAGGTGGTGGGCGAAGATCCAGTCTCGGTGCTCGATGACGAGCGCATCGACGTCACCGAGTACTTCGCTGGCCCTATCGTAGCCCTTCCGCAACGCAGCGGGCATCGGGCACTGCTCCTCGGGGATGGTGCGTACGAGCTGAGAGAAGTACGCCCAGTACACGTCCGCTGCGGAGAGTTGCTGGCCTATCAGGTAGCGGCTACCTGAATCACGTTGTTGGCGCGCCTGATCGCTCAGAACGCCGAGGACTGCACGGGCTCTGTCGAGAGCGCTGCTTCTCGTTCGCTCGCTGTATCCGTACTGGGCGTACATGGGGTTCCGCTCGGCTTCCTTCGCAGCTCGCTCCGGGCCGCCGAGACCCATGATGATCAAGCGCATGTTCCAAACCCAGCCGTTCTCGCCGATCAGCTCGCTGCACAGTCCAACCATGGTGGCGCGCTCGTGTATGTCCTCGGGAACGAGTGACGGGCCGCTACCCAGCCGCTCGGCCAGATTGAGTATCTCCAGCCAGCCCACGCGGGGCGCCTCGTCGTTGTAGACGGCGACAGGTGCGTTTCTGTGTCGGGTCCAGGCGACGAGGTCCGAATTGACACCCGCCCCGTGCTGGGCCACCGGAACATACGGAACCTTCTTCAGCTCCATGATGGCTTTCGCGGACATCGAGTAGGGGGCCGGAGCCTGGCATGTCAATGCCAGGCGCAACCCTGGCATGTCTTTCGCCTTGATGGGCTCTACGTACTCCACGCGGACCTCCAGGATACCTTTCTAGTTTCTTGCTCCCGCCGAGCCGTCGGGCCGACAGTCAAATATGTATGGATCAAGTGTCTCTTGCGCTTTGATGCGGTACTTGTGCCAGCGACCTCCGTAGTAAGCGAGGCTTCCGGGCTTTGCCTCTCCATGGCCGTTGTAGTAGGAAATGCAATCCCGTAGAGGGCGAGTGCTTATGTCAACAACGCGGCAGTGCTCCGCGTACTCGTTCTCCGGTTCTTTCTTGACATCGACGATGTCGGCGCCTTGATCTCGCATAGTCTTGAGCATCCAAACGATGTAGTCGCCATGCTCCTCGATCGCATTCGTGAAGTTGAAGCTTCCGCCACCTCCCTGGGGGCCCGAGACGATAAACAGATTCGGAAAGCCGTTGCTGTGAAGCCCAAGAAACGTCTTGGTACCTTCCGATTGCCACTTCTGTTGCAGGGATTGCCCGTCACGTCCAGTGATCATGTTGAACGTCGACTTTGCCATCCATTGAAATCCCGTTGCGTAGATCAGCACGTCCAGCGGATATTCTGTCCCATCATGCACGACCCCTCGCTCGTTGATCTGGCTTACGCCACGAGGCGCGGTATCGACGAGCGTTACATGGGGCTCGTTGAACGTCGGCAGGTACTCGTCGTGAAATGTCGGTCGTTTGCAGCCGTACGGATAGTATGGCTTCAGCGCTGCCGCGGTTGCGGGGTCCTCGACGATGGCATCGACCCTGGCACGAATCTGCTCCATGATGCGAAAGTTGCTGTTCAACTGCTTCTCAATCAACTCCTCCAGCGACAGTTTTCTTGCGTGCTGTTTACGCTCTTTGAAATCTGCCACCCTGCCGGCCAGGTAGTCGTCGTTCGCTTTCATGGCGGTACGGCCCGATGAGATTTTCGCGAATCTCGCTCGTCTGGCCTTTGCCCAGCCAGGTTCCTGAGACCACGTCGCGATTTCCTCCTCTGTCGTCTCGCGCTGATCGCGCACGTCGATGGAGGAGGGGGTGCGCTGAAAGACGTAGAGTTCCTTTACGATTCTGGCAATCTCCGGAATGACTTGGACGGCGGTTGCGCCCGTGCCGATGATGCCCACGCGCTTGCCCTTCAAATCGATGTCGTAGTCCCATCGGGACGTGTGGAACGAATCGCCAAGGAACGTCTCCATCCCAGAGATTCTGGCCAGTTTCGGTGTCGTCAGGAGGCCGTTGGCGAGTATCACGAATCGCGCACGCATTCTGTCGCCACGATCTGTGAGGACGGTCCACCGCCCAGTGGATTCATCCCACTCTGTCTTTTCGACGGTAGTATGGAAAAGGCAGTGGTCGTAGAAACCAAACTTCTCCGCCATGCGTTGGCAGTACTCCATGATTTCGAACCCCGATGCGAACTTCATCGTCGGCATGTAGTCCATCTCCTCAAGCAACGGGAGATAGCTATATGACTCGACGTCGCAGGCTATTCCGGGGTATCGATTCCAGTACCAGGTACCTCCGACGTCCCCTCCTTTCTCGCAAAAGCGCACGTCTTCGAAACCCTCTTTGCGAAGCTTGTACCAGAGCAAGAGCGCAGCAAAACCCGCGCCAACCACAAGGATTTCGCACTCGTCGGTCAGTGCCTCCCTCGGCACAGGATCCGTTGAGTACACGTCTTCGAGGTATCTGCTGAACTCGCCTTCCATCGCCATGTAGTCAGCAGCTCCCCGCCTCGCTTCCTTGAACTCGCGGTACTTTGCCTGTTCTTCAGCATTGAACACCGCACCGGGGGGATGTGGTGGGAGCGTCGTGAGCGACGCGTCAGTCACCACTGAATACCCCTTCCCCGCTATTTTCTCGTTCGCCTGGGAGGCCCGAGTGTCAAAGGTCTTCAAACCACTAACCGGATCTACCTTGATTGACATAGTCCTATCTCAAAAATGGGTCACAAATTGTGCGGTTGCTTTCGCCTGGCAACGTTGTCGCCCGGCGCGTTACGCGAATGGAGCTGGAGAGTTAGAGGAGATACTACCAGTCCTGGATCCGCTTCTTCAAGCGTCTGCTCTTCCAGCGTCTGCGCAGCACCTGGATCGACATCCGCCGAGCGATCCAGAGGCAGCTCGAGATGGAAGCCAGGGCCCGGGATCTCGGGAGAGCTTCCGGGTGGTGCCCTGCAAGCGGGGTCAAGAGACCACACTAAAGTCCCGGGCCGTCGCGCCGATACCTCTCCTGACATGGCCTGCGGTGCGGTGCGCGACCGCCCGACGGGCAAAACTGGAGCAGGACGAATCGTGTTGCCTGTTCCTCGAAAAGGCAAACCCGTGGCAACACGGGGACGCAAAGCCAGTGCCCTACCTCGGGTTCCCCGAGCGGGTCGAACGGCCGCCGAAGGGAGACACGCAGACATGCCGCTCACGTTCGCTCGTTTACCGTTGAGACATTTTAGCAGCATTACACTCCGTCGCTTCATGACCACACAGGAGCTCGTTCAACAGGAGAAGCTGATGAGGCTTTCGGAACGTTGTGTAGCGGAGATCCATAGAACCAAGAATGAAGACATCCGTTCTACCCTCACAATGGCTCTAACCGCTATCAACGAAGCTTGGTTTCACCTTGAAACTAAGACTGAGAGCAGAGTGCCTCAGTCTTAGTACTCGCCGGAGCGCAACCAGCTCGGGCAGCTCACGACTGCTCGCCGCCACACCCGGTCGCTCCAACATAAGCGCGACCTTTCTCCGATCCTCTCTGAGGCACAGTCCGCTTTCTTTGGAGGTATTACCCGAAGTTGTGGATTCGGCGGGCGGCGTCCTGACGTGACTCGGCAGCAGAGGATCTCACGGAGGGAGGACCCTGCCGAATGCCCGACTTCATCGAGATCCGCAGCAGCGCCAAGGACACGAGCAACGGCCCGGGGCTGGATGAGATCGCCCGCGAGGGAGCCCGCCGAATGCTCACCCAGGCCCTCGAAGCCGAGGTGGCCGACTACATCGCGCGTCACCAGGAGCGCGACGAGCACGGCCGAGCCCAGGTCGTCCGCAACGGGAAGGCCCGGGCGAGGAAGCTGACCCTCGGCTCCGGCACGGTCGAGGTCCGAGCACCGCGCGTCGAGGACCGGCGACAGGACGAAGCGGGCCGCCGATGCCGCTTCCGCAGCCAGATCCTCCCGCTCTACATGCGCCGCTCGCCGAAGATCACCGAGGTGCTCCCGATCCTCTACCTGCGCGGCCTCTCTACCGAGCCTCCCTGCGTCGGGACGAGGCGGAGCTGCTTGCCTTCTTCGACTTCCCCGCCGAGCACTGGCTGCACCTGCGGACGGCGAACGTGATCTAGTCGCCCTTCGCCACGGTGCGCCTGCGTCAGCGGGTGACCAAGGGCGCGGGTTCGCGCCAGAAGGGCCTGCTCATGGCGTTCAAGCTGCGGCTGATGGCCCAAGAACGATGGCGACGGATCAACGCGGCCCATTTGATACCGCTCGTGCGAGCCGGGATCGGGTTCAACGATGGCGCGCAGGCCGGGCGAAGTGCCGCCTGAGGCCCGCTGAGGCCAGGGAAGCACCGGCGCGAAGACTCCACGTCGGCCTCCACTGAAGGATGCTGATCTCGAGTTCCCGCGCGGCCAGACTGAGGCTGCTGCCTCTCGAGAGATCGAAGCGTGCCTTGGCCATGCGCTCGCGCTGGTAACGGAAACGGGTGGGCGTGCGATCGAGCCGCAGGTGATCGAGGAGCGCGCGCGCCTTGCCGCGCTGCGCGGTGACGACGGCGCAACGTCAGAGGATCTGCGCCGCGCCCACGCCCTCTACGTCGAGATCGGCGCGACGGGGCACGCGCAGCGATTGGCCCGGGAGCTCGCCTGGTGAACGGCGCGCTGGCCAGCTCCGTCCACAACATTTGACAGCCGCTCTAGGTGTTTCATCACCGCGTCTTGCTCAGGCCTCTTCGTGGCGACCATCTCGCCTAAAGTTCCAACTTGAGCCACCGATAACACTCATGTCCTCACCTGTCGACTCGAAGGCTTCGGTCGCAGGTGGAAGAAAACTGAGAGAGCGGGCCGGCTCATGTCCTCCTGCTCCTCGAAAAGGCAAACCCGTGGCAACACGGGGACGCAAAGCCAGTGCCCTACCTCGGGCTTCCCGAGCGGGTCGAACGGCCGCCGAAGGGAGAATAAGGAACATGCGTACGTCTGCTCTCTGTCTACTCGTCCTGCTGTCGGTCCTTGCGACAGCATCCAGGGTCCAAGCGCAAGCCGTTCTCAACCCGAATCAGATTTCGGGTCACCTGGCATTCGCGAATCAGAACCCCGAAATCCTCAATATCTTCGACCGATCCGGCCTAGACCAGGGCTTCAGTTCTGCCTGGGTGCGTGCAGACAGCATCGGCATCACGCCGCCGCTGAACAACCACACGTACCTGCAGGCCGAGAACGGAACGAGCATGCCGTACGAGATCACGGTCGAGTCCTCCGCGGCTGGGATCGCCTACCGCGTGACCCCCTGGGCTTACCTAAAGGGCTCGAGTGCGCGCTACTACTTTGAGTCCGCCGAGTCCGCCGGCGTGACCCCGGAACCGAACCCGGATATCACCGTCGACATCACCGAGTGCGCGGGCGTTGTGGACATTGGCTGGGTGGATCTCTATGGCAGTCCAGTGGCCGTGCAGGGCTTCCAGATTCATGCTCTACGGGAGAGTGTGTCGGGATCGGGTAACTTCAACATCGGGCAGGCCTACTCCTGGCTATCGTCGGGGAACACCTCGCAGACCTATCTACCGGTCCGTGGCGACGGCGCGGACTACACGTTGTCCATCTACTACGACTCGGGCACCGATCCCTACTCGGACAAGGTCCGCGGGCTCTGCAACGAGACCTTGGCGGTGAATTGTGACGAGATCGTCGAGGTCACCTGCATGATTCCGCCGCCCGGCGAGCTCGGAGCGATCGTGGGGAATGTCGACATGGTTGGTGAGGAGGAGAATCCCTGGGGCTTTGTCGGGGCGGAGTATGGGCCACTGAGGAACCGCCGCTACGACTTGCTCCAAGATCCGCCATCCGGACCCTTCGCACTGGAGAATCTGGTGGTGTCGGCTGCTGAAGACCCGGCGAAGGGCTACACGGTGTGGGGTGACATCAAGTTGCGCTCGGGCTATCGCGCGGAGGAGTTCCGCACACCCTGGGTCCGGGATGTAATGGTCGAAGGGGGGCAAACGACCGATCTTGGAAACGCCCTGGTAATCGATCCGGCGTTCCAGGTCGGCAACATCACGCTGGCCGGCCCCCCTGCCGACGCTGGAGCCTCCTGCCTGCAGACGCTGTACCGAGACGAGACTCTGAACAGCGATGGCACGTGGATCCCGAGTTCCGGCGGCGTCTACTCCTCACAGGTTCGGGCCACGGGCAGCTGGAGAGCCGCCGACGGCGCCAACCATTCGGCTGGTGGTGGATGGGCGCGATCGCGCTTCGCAGGCGGGTTTGACGAGGCGACGGCCGCCTTCCGGGGCGACTACGAGCTCTTGCTCGGCGGGATCAACGGGGAAAGCTCCCTCTGGAACACGGGCATGCTCTCTCTGACCTTCAGAGGCGACCTGTCGGATCCCCTTAACTACCAGTACTCCAAGATGTGGCTCACGGACCGAGGCGTCGGAGAGCGGGAGTTCCATCCGGGTGAAGCGCTAGCAGGCTGCTGAAAAACTACTCCTCGAAGGGTACCTTGAGGGAAGCCCCAAGGGGGAGGTGTGAGAGGACCGCAGACGCTCCAGGGTGGGATGTTCAGCTACGTATCGCTGGAGTCCCGGATTCCCGAGGACCATCCGCTTCGAGCGATCCGGCGACTGGTGGACGCAGCGCTCGAGCAGCTGTCGCGACGCTTCGATGTGATCTACGCGAAAGGGGTCGGCCGGCCGTCGGTTCCGCCGGAGCAGCTGTTGCGGGCGCTGCTGTTGCAGGTGCTGTACACGATCCGGAGCGAGCGCCAGCTGATCGAGCAGATCGACTACAACCTGCTCTACCGCTGGTTCGTGGGCCTGGAGCTGGACGACGAGGTGTTCAGCGCCACGGTATTCACCAAGAATCGGGAACGGCTACTGCAGGGCGAGATTGCCCAGCACTTCTTCGAGGCCGTGCTGGCGCAGGCCGAGTCGGAGGGGTTGGTGTCATCGGAGCACTTCACGGTGGACGGGACGCTGATCGAGGCGTGGGCGAGCCAGAAGAGCTTCGTGCGCAAGGACGAGAAGCGGAAGGACGATGACGACCCGGGCAACCCGACGGTCAACTTCCGGGGCGAGAAGCGGAGCAACCAGACGCATGCGTCGACGACGGACCCGGACGCCCGACTGGCGGGGATGAAGGGCCAGGGGGCGCGGCTCGCGTATCAGGGACACGTCGTGACAGAGAACCGCAACGGCCTGGTGGTGGCGGCGAAGCTCACGCAGGCGTCGGGGTATGCGGAGCGCGAAGCGGCGCTCGAGATGGTGCAGGGTCTTGGGGGCGCTCGCCGGATCACGCTGGGTGGAGACAAGGGCTACGACGCCAAGAGCTTCGTGCAGGCGCTTCGGACCTGGAGCGTCACCCCGCACGTGGCACAGAACACGACGAACCGCCGAAGCGCGATCGATCGAAGGACCACAGGACACCCGGGCTACGAGGTGAGCCAGCGCTTCCGCAAACGGGTGGAGGAGGTGTTCGGCTGGATGAAGACGGTGGGCTTGATGCGCAAGACCCGACACCGGGGCACGGATCGGGTCGGCTGGGTCTTCACCTTCACCGCCGCGGCCTACAACCTGGTCCGCATCCGCAACCTGTTGGAGGCGACGTAGCTCATGATCCCGCAAGGTCTCCCGCTGCCACGCGAAACCGGTTCGTACCGGGAACGGCGATCCCTCACTCGGCTCGGCACGCCTCCCGTCGAAGGCGTCCCGCCCAACACAGTCACTTTCTCCGCAGCCTGCTAGGTGTCGACTTCGACTACTGCATGAGCGAGGTCAACCTCTCGTTCCACTCACTCTCGGGGACCTTCTACTCTCCAAAGGCGCAGGGAACTGGTCGCTTCCAGAGCACGGACTTCGAGGGATTCGCGGTCGACCAGACCATTGGGCTTTCCTTCGCGTATGGATCGCCGAGCAGTCCGACGAACGCGTCGAACGCCGGGCTCGTGGCCATGTGCCTGCCGCAGGGCAGCTACACGCTGACGCCGACGGTCACGGCAATCAATCCGAGCGGCAGCACCAGCAATACGGAGCTGCGACCCGTCACGGTCAAAGTCGGCTGTCGACAGGTGATCGAGCTGACGCCGGAGCTGCAGGTCAACCTAGCCGAGCTGCCCCAATGCACTCTCGAGGGAAACCGGCAGATCGCTGGCTCGGTCAACAGCTCGGAGGGCGTGGATCGCGTCTTCTATACCCATAACGGCGGCCCCGAGGTCAATGTCTGCACGAGTTGTGGCACCGACCCCAGCTTCTCGATCGATCTGGCCCTCAGGGATTGCGACAACGAGATCCAGGTCACGGCGGTCGACATTCTGGGCAACCACGCGTCTGTCAAGACAGTGATTCGCAAGACGCGCTTCGACGCCGAGCCTCCGGTGGTTTCGGGTGCGAACGATATCTCGATGGAGCTCGCGGCGGACGCGGTCGAAGAAAAGGTGGAGTTCGGGCTGAGCGCAGCCGACAACTGCGATACCGCTGTCCAGGTCAACTACGACCCGCCGTCGGGCTACTTCTTCTCCGCCGGTGATTCAGAGATCAGCTACGAGGCCCACGACGTCTGCCAGAACTCGACCAGTGGCACCTTCCTGGTGTCGGTCTCCAAGTACGTCGAGCCAGCGCCCGAACCTGAGCCTGTGGTGGAGCCCGTCGTCGAACCAGAACCGGTGGTGGTTGGGGAGCCGATCGTCGAAGAGCCGGTGGTTGAAGAGTCCGGCGACGGGGAGCCCGCACGCGAAAAGCACGGAAACTGATCGGGCCTGGGGGACGGCTCCAACCCCGGACAGGGCAAGGGAAGAGTCAACAGCCCGAACCAGGGCACAGAGAACCTCAACCAGTCTGATCATTCCGAGGGTTCCCTCAAAGGGAGCAAGGGTCGGTGGAGCCGTTCACATCGGCGAAGAAGACCGTGACGCGCTGGGTGTAGGTCAAATAGCGGCTAGTGAGGACACGCTGACATAAGGTCAACCCGGCGTTACGCCAAGCTCTCGGAAGCTCGACGCGCGCGTGCAGATGTACCGCTACTACTCCTTGATCTCTACCAGGATCTCGTAGAAGTGCTCCTTACCGAGGTTGATCGCCCACTCCGTCGCGCCCTTGTCTATACGGAAGGTGTGAGCGCCGGGAGTGAGATTGAAGACGAGGTCGTTGGTGCCATCCTCCGAGATGCCGGCCACCTTGTCTCCCTGGAGCATGACCAGGTAGTAGTCGTTCTCGTGCGTGTGTAGATCGCAGCTCTCTCCGGGCTCCAGGGACACTCTCTCCTTTCTCTAACGGGTATGTCGAGGAATGTCGCGGGTACATCTCCCGGGAGTATAAACCCGGCCCGATCCCGAGCAGGGAGCCATTGTCAGAACCCGAAAGAACCTGTTGAACGCCTATCCTCCCGAGTGCCGCGAACGGTCGACCCGGCTCATGAAGGAACGGAACGTAGACGCGTGATCGAGGTCGACGGCCTCTGAGCTGACGCGGTACCCTTGATGCTCTTGATGAAGCCTGCAGCACTGGCCCTGCTGCTCGCTCTTGCACCGATCTGGAGGGTCCTTCTCGTGAAGCTGCTCCGCTATCGAACGCCCGAGGGAATCCGCTTGGGCGTGCTGGACGGCAACGACGTGGTCGACCTGGTCGAGGCACTCGAGGCTGACGGGAGCTTCACGAGTTCGGAACGCGAGAGCGTGATCGACACCGTCCCGTTCATCGCTGCTGGCGCAGCCGGCCACGCACTCGCGCTACGGGCGCTCGAGGCGAGTCGGGGCTCGGGCAGGGGCCGGCGCAAGCTCGCCGAGCTGCGCCTCGCGGCGCCTCTGCGACCAGAGGCGATCCTGTGCAGCGGGGAGAACTACTACGACCACCGCGAGGAAAAGCCCCCTGTCGAAGGCAAGGAGCCCGAGTTCTTCATCAAGCTGCCCCAGTGCGTCGTCGGTCCCGGCGATGAAATCATCCTGGATCCGAAGGTCACGAAGAAGCTCGATTACGAGACCGAGCTCGCCATCGTGATCGGCAAGGCGGGCCGCCACATCTCGGCGGAGAGCGCGTTGGAGCACGTGTTCGGCTACACGATCATGCACGACTGCACCGCGCGCGACCGTCAGGTGAAGCTGCGTCCCGACGGCACCGCGGCCTACGCCATCGGGGGGAGCAAGAACTTCGACACCTGTGCTCCGATGGGTCCCGTCATCGTTACAAGTGACGAGATCCCCGACCCCCAGACTCTTGCGCTGCGTACCACGGTGAACGGCGAGCTCCGCCAGAACAACACGACCGCGCACATGATCTGGGGCGTGGCCGAGCTGGTGGTCTTCTTCTCGACCTACGTGACGCTGCAGCCCGGCTTCGTGATCTCGACAGGCACACCGGGAGGCACGGCCTGGGGCTCCGACCCCGAGCTCGGCGGGCGACCCCGGCTGCGCGACGATGTGGTGTTGGCACCCGGCTATCTCCAGCCAGGTGACGTTGTGACCTGCGAGATCGAGGAAATCGGTGTTCTCTCGAATCCCATCGTCTTGGCGGGTTCCGGACCTACTCCTCTTCGCTCCCCGGGCTGACGAACCACTGGTTCCTGTCCTCTTACTCGCCGACCGAGAAACGGCAATCTGAATCTGGCGCGCCCGACACGACTCGAACGTGTGACCTCCAGGTCCGCAACCTGATCTAGACTGACGAAGTGATTAGGTCGACCCGGCGTTATGCGAAGCTCTCGGATCGCAGCCTTGAGAGCCCGAAATCATGGCGGAGAGAGGGGGATTCGAACCCCCGGAGGGCTTGCACCCTCAACGGTTTTCGAGACCGCCCCGTTCAACCGCTCCGGCATCTCTCCGGGGAGAAAAGTCGCACAGCGGCAGGGGGTCAGCAACATCAGACGTCCCTTGACGTCCTCGGGCGCAGTCGCCGTGCAGTCGGTTTGCTCTCAGTCCGCAACCCCCCCCCCTGGTATACAATTGGGGTTCATCGGGAGGGGAAAAATGCCGAACCGCGCGCCCGACTTCGCGCTGGTTTTGATCGCACTCTGCGCACTGCAGCTCGTCGCTTGCCAAGGCGAGGCGGAGGCCCCGGCCGAACCGAGTGCGCCGAGCGTGGAGGCGCCCGTGGCCGAGGCCGCCACGCCCCAGCCCGTCGGCACCCGCAACGCCTACTTCGGCGACCTGCACATCCACACGCGGTTTTCGTTTGACGCCTTCATGTTCGGCGTGCGCACGAATCCGGACGACGCCTACCGCTACGCCCGGGGCGAGCCGCTGATGCACGCCGGCGGCTACCCGATCCGCCTGCGCGGCGCGCCGCTCGACTTCCTCGCCGTGACGGACCACGCGTTCTACTTGGGTGTGTTCAACGCCATGGGCGATCCCAACCACGAACTCTCGAAGTCGCCCCTGGCCGAGGAGCTCATCCAAGAAGACGTGGCGAAGATCGGCGCCGCGTTCGCGAGCGTCGTGTCGAGATTCGTTCGCGGCGAGCGCGACGAGCGCCTGTATCACCCCGACGTGATGCGCGACACGTGGCGGGAGGAGATCGCCGCGGCCCAGCGCCATTATCGCCCGGGACAATTCACGACCTTTATCGGCTACGAGTACACGTCCAATCCGACCTACAATATGCACCGCAACGTCATCTTCCGGGGCACGAACGTGCCCGACTCTCCGTTTGGCGCCCTGGAGTCGCTGAACCCGGAGGACCTGTGGCGCTGGCTCGACGAGCAGCGCGGGCAGGGCAACGAGGCGCTCGCGATCCCCCACAACTCGAACTGGAGCGCCGGCCATATGTTCGCGCGCCAGCAGGAGTCGGGCGAGCCGTTTGACGCAGAGTACGCCCAACTGCGCATGCGCAACGAGCCCATTGTCGAGATGACCCAGGTGAAGGGCACGTCGGAGACGCACCCGCTGCTCTCTCCCAACGACGAGTGGGCCGATTTCGAGATCTGGAACGTGGTCTCGCCCGCGGTCGACAGCAGCCTAACCGCGCAGGCCGAGTCGACCGACCTCGAGTACATCCACGGCGGCTACGTGCGCGACGCCTATCTCGCCGGTCTCGAGTTCGAGGAAAGCGAGGGATTCAACCCGTACAGATTCGGAATGATCGGCTCGAGCGACAGCCACAACGCGGGCGCGTCGTACGAGGAGTCGTCCTACTTCAGCAAGGTCGGGCTGACGGATGCGACACCGGAGCTGCGGGGGTCGGTCCCGCCCGGCGGCGCGAAGACCTGGGGGGGCGGTGCACAAGCTACCGGACTCGGCATCTCTACGTCGGCCTGGGGCGCGGCCTGGGGCGCTTCGGGCTTCGCGGGCGTCTGGGCAGACGAGAACACCCGCGAGGCGATCTACGACGCCATGCGCCGCAAGGAGACGTTCTCCACGACGGGACCGCGCATCCGCGTGCGCTTCTTTGGCGAGTTCGAGTACCCGGATGACCTCATCGACGACCGAGACGCGGTGGCCAAGGCGTATGCGCGCGGCGTCCCGATGGGCGGCGACCTCGTCGCCACAAACGGCAAGGCGCCGCGCTTCTTTGCCTGGGCGATCCGGGACCCGCGCAGCACGTGGCTCGAGCGACTGCAGATCGTGAAGGGGTCGATGCGGGACGGCGAGGCGCGCGAGCAGGTCTTCGACGTGGCCTGCTCGGGCGGAGCGGAGCCCGACCCCGACACGCACCGGTGTCCCGATGCCGGCGCCAGCGTCAACCTGTACGACTGCAGCGCCCCGTTTGATAAGGGGGCGGCGGAGCTCAGCACACTCTGGAGCGACCCGACGTTTGACGCGGGCCAGCGCGCCTTCTACTACGTGCGCGTCCTGGAGAACCCGTCGTGCCGCTGGTCGACGTGGGACGCGATTCGCGCGCAGGTGCCGCCGAACCCGCAGCTCAAGACCACCGTCCAGGAGCGCGCCTGGTCGTCCCCGATCTGGTACGTCCCGCGATAGGCCCGCTTCCGCTCCCCAAATTCAAACATCTATGCCCCGCATCGCCCGTGATCCCCTCTTTGTCTGCCTGATCCTCGGGCTTTCGGTCTTCGCAATCGACGCCTGGCTCGGGAGGGCGCCGGGCGATCGGGTTGAGGTGACGGCAGCGGACCTCGCGCGGCTCACGGCCCAGTGGCGCGCCCAGACGGGCCGCGCTCCAACGGAGCAAGAGATTCCCGCGCTGATCGAAGAGCACATCCGTGAGGAGATCCTGTACCGGGAGGCGCTCCGCCTCGGCTTGGACCAAAACGACACGATAGTGCGACGGAGGCTGGCCCAGAAGCTCCAGTTCGTGAGCGAGGACGTGGCGGCGGGCACCCCCCCGACCGAGGCGGCGCTTCGCGCCCACTACGAGGAGCACCGAGGGCGCTACGTTCGGCAGGCACGCGTTACCTTCGCACACGTGTACTGGAGCCCCGATCGCCACGACGATCCACATGCCCTGGCGAGCTCGGCCCTGCCGGAGCTGGCGGCGAGCGAGGGCGACGCGTGGCGCGAGTTCGGCGACCCGTTTCTCTTGCACCGCACCTACGCGGAGCGCACGCACAGCGAAGTCGCCCAGCTCTTTGGCAGCGATTTTGCGGACACGCTCCCGGAGCTGCCGCTCGACACCTGGCAGGGGCCGATCGGCTCCGCGTACGGTGTACACGCTGTGCGCGTCGAGGCACGCCATCCGGCGCGCGACCGCTTGTTCGACGAGGCGCGGACCGACGTGCAGCGCGACCTACATGCGCAGCGACGCCGCGAGGCAAACCAAGCGTACTACGCCGGCTTGCGCAAACGCTACCGGGTGGAGGTCGCGTCCGACGTGCTCGGAGACGCGCCGAAGTGAGTCGACCGGTTCTCGGCCGACACTCCCGCGCGGTCCGCCCCGACCCGCACGCGGCGCAGAGGGTCATCTCGGCAGCAATCGTCTGGGCCCTCGCGATTAGTCTCATCCCCTCGACCGCGCTCGGCCACGAGGTGCGCCCCGCCTACCTCGAGCTGCGCGAGGTCGAGCCCGACCGTTACGCCGTTACGTGGAAGCAGCCCGTTGCAGGCGACCGGCGCTTGCGGCTCGAGCCCGCGCTGCCAGAGACGTGCGCGGCCGAGACAGCCGCGACCCTCGACCTCACAGGCGGAGCGCTCATCCAACGCTGGCAGATCGACTGTCGACCCGACGGGCTGCGCGACCGAGCGGTCGAGGTCGTGGGCCTGAGCGGCACGCTCACCGACGCATTCGTGCGTGTCTACTTCCTGGACGGGTCGGCGCTGGGCCAGCTGTTGCGACCCGAGGCGCCGCGTTGGGTCGTGCGCGGCGAGGGCGGTCCGGCCTGGACCTACCTCCAGCTCGGCATCGAGCATCTATTGTTCGGCTTCGATCACATCCTGTTCGTGATCGGTCTGGCCTTCTTGGTGCGGAGTCCGCTCCGATTGGTTCAGACGATTACTTCGTTCACGCTGGCCCACAGCGTAACGCTGGCGCTCTCCGCCCTGGACGTTGTGCGCCTGTCGCAGGCGCCGGTCGAGGCGGTGATCGCGCTCAGCATCCTGTACGTCGCGGCGGAGCTGCTGCGCCCTCCAGACCAACGCTCGAGCCTGACCAGCGATCGGCCCTGGCTCGTCGCGTTCGCGTTTGGCCTGCTGCACGGCTTCGGCTTCGCGGGCGCGCTCCACGAGATCGGCTTGCCCCGCGACGCACTGGCCCTGGCGCTCTTCCTGTTCAACGTGGGCGTCGAGATCGGCCAGCTGCTCGTCGTGGCCGGGATCCTCGCACTGAGGTGGGCGGTCTGGCGCACCCGCCTGCCGATTCCAGTCTGGCTCGTCGACATGCAGCTCTACGCGATGGGCGCCATTTCGAGCTACTGGTTGATCGACCGCGTCGCGAGGCTCGGCAGCTGAAAGCCAACGAGCCCCTGCGTATAATGCGTGCAGGGACTTGACTTTGACCAGCTGTGACCGCTTCGAACGGCCCGGTCGAAGCCCAATCGAAGGAGGCGAAAGAGACGATGCGACTCGAGGGAAAGGTGGCTGCCGTTACGGGTGGAGCGAGAGGGATCGGCCGGGCTGAGTGTCTGGCGCTCGCGCGCGAGGGCGCAGCGGTTCTGGTCGTCGACTACGGCGGAGAGGTGGACGGTACGGGCGGGTCCGAGGGGCCGGCCAACGAGGTTACCGACGAGATTGTGGGTGCGGGCGGCAAGGCGCTCCCAGTCTATGGAGACGTCTCCAGGATGGAGACCGGCGAGAAGATCGTGCAGACCGCCCTGGATCAGTTCGGCAGGATAGACATCCTGGTGAACAACGCCGGCATCTTGCGCGACCGTATGCTGCACAACATGAGCGAGGCCGAGTGGGATGCCGTACTCGACGTCCACCTCAAGGGTACGTTCGTGTGTACGCGCGCCGCGGCCACCGCGTTCCGCGACCAACGCTCGGGTGTCGTAATCAACACGAGCAGCGAAGCGGGGCTCGGGAACATGGGCCAGGCGAACTACTCCGCGGCCAAGGAGGGCATAGTCGGCTTCACGCGCACGGCCGCCCGCGACCTCGGCCGTTACGGCGTGCGGGTCAACTCGATCCGCCCGCGCGCAGCCACCCGTATGACCCTGAGCGACGAGCTGCGCGAGGCCATGGAGCACTCGCGTCGCGAGCGCGGCGGCGACGCTTCCGGGACCAATCCGATGGCGGGGCTCGAGAAGCTGGTCCCCGATGGCGTGGCGTCTCTGGTCACCTGGCTCTGTACCGACGAGGCCTCCAACGTGAACGGCGAGGACTTCGTGGTCAGCGCGTTCGAGATCTGCCGCATGACCAAGCCGGTGCCCGCGGCCACGATTTTCAGCGAGGACTGCTGGACCGTCGACGAGCTGTCGCGGCGGATGGGGAGCTCACTCACCCGCGGACTCAAGAACCGCTTCGTGCCGCGCACGAGCTGAGCGGGTACGGGGCAAGGAGCTAGGAGCCCGACTCAAGAGTCTGGCTCCTAGCACAGAGCTGGGCACTACTGCCGCGCGAGCGGACCCCGCAGGAGCTGGCCGGGATAGCTGCCGGTGTGCTCGCCGTCCCGGAACAAAACCTCGCCGTTCACCACGGTGGCGCTGATTCCGTCGGCCTTCTGGACGAGACGCACAGCCCCGGCCGGAAGATCGTGGTGCACCTCCGGCATCCGCGCGCCAATGCGCGCCGGATCGAACACGGCTATGTCGGCAGCGAGCCCTTCGCGCAGGAGCCCACGGTCGTGGAATCCCCAGTTCGCCGCCGGTTCGTAGGTGACCATCCGGACCGCCTGCTCGAGGGTGAGTGCCTGGCGCTCGCGCACCCAGTAGCCGAACACGTGGGTCTGCAGTGACGAGTCCATGATCTGAGAGACGTGGGCCCCGGAATCCGAGAACGTCACGACCGAGCGCGGGTTCTTCATCATCTCGAGCACGTGGTCCTGGTTCTCGTTGAAGAGCGGCTGCTGGAGGAACAGATCCATGTTGCGCTCGATCGCCAGGTCCAGGATCAGCTCGACCGGGTCGACGCCGCGCTCCTTAGCCAGCTCGGCGACCGAGCGGTTCGGCAGCAGCGGCGAGTCCATCACGAGGAGATTGCTGTAGTCCGCCCGGCGCGGCTCTGCGCCGACTGCCGGCGAGCTGCGGCGCCCGGTCTTGGCGGCCTCCACCAGGCGCTTGCGCAGCTCGGGATCGCTGAAGGCCGCCTTCTGCTGGTCGAGTGGTCGCTGGCGCAGCTCTTTCCAGACGGGCAGCCGGTCCCACGGCGTACGCGTCTTGAACGAGGAGATCAGACATAGCGCACGGCTGTGGACCTGAGCGAACATGCGTCCGCCTCGCTCCGCCGTCTCATCGAGCAACTCGAAGTAGGGTCGCCAGAGATCCGGCGCACGCTGGCTGCTGAACATGCCCCAGGTGACGGGCACGCCGGTGTCGACTGCGAGGTCGCGCAACCGTTCCTGATAGTCCCGGACGCGCTCGGGGTCCTTTCCGGTGTCTTCACCGGCGATCTCGAAGATTCCGGCTCCCAGCTCCCCCAACACGCTCACGAGCTCGTGTACCTCGTCCCAGCTCGCGATCCGGCTCGCGACGGGGCGACCGTCGGGAGTCTGGTGATTGCGCGTACGCGAAGTCGTGAAGCCCATCGCACCGGCGCGAATCGAGTCGCGCAGCTCGCGCTTCATCGCTTCCAGGTCGTCGGCCTTGGCCTGCTCCTCGAATGCGCGCTCTCCCATCGCGAACGTGCGCAGCGCCGAGTGGCCGACGTAGCCGCTGTAGTTGATGCCCTTGGGCAGACGCTCGATGGTGTCGAGGTACTCGGGGAAGGTCGACCAGGTCCAGTCGATGCCCTCTTCCATGGCCTCGGCGGAGATGTCTTCGGCACGCTCCAGGTTGCGCATGACGAAGTGCTTGTGCTCCACCGAAGCCGGGGCCAGCGTGAACCCGCAGTTGCCCATCACCACGGTGGTGACGCCGTGCCAGCACGAGCAGGTTCCGAGCGGATCCCAGGCGATCTGCGCGTCCATGTGGGTGTGCCCGTCGATGAAGCCAGGGGCGACGATCTTCCCCTCGGCGTCGATCTCTTCGCGGGCGCTCGCCCGGATGCGGCCGATGCTGGCGATGCGGCCCTGCAGAACCCCCACATCGGCGCGGTAACGAGGAAAGCCAGATCCGTCGATGACGGTGCCGTTCTTGATCACGAGGTCGTATTGCACGAGTCTACCCCTCTTGCTCGGACGTAGCTGCACTCTAGATCCATCTGGATATGCGCACAAGCCCATGTCGGGACCATGGGCCGAGGCCGGCCATGCCGCGCTCTGCCACCTGCGTGGGGTCCTCGGTCGGGGACCCCAACGGGTTCGCGGGTCCAGGGCTGGAGGTGTCCGGCAGGACGTCTGGCGAGCGGCGCGGACGCTCGCGAGCCTCGGGACTCGTAGGAGTCGCACTGCTCCGGCCGGCGCAGCCGCACGGGCGCCGCGCCCCAGGGCGCGCAGCGCGCGAACCACCTCTGCCCCGCCAACCGCAGTACGATGGGAGCGATGGAGCCATAGGAGAGACCCATGCCGAGCGTCGAACACAGAATCCGCGCCCTCGAAGACCGGGACGAGATCCGCGAACTCACCACCCGCTACTGCCACGCCGTGCCGGCCGCGGACTCGGCCACAATCGTGGACTTGTTCACCGAAGACGGCGCATTCACCACGGCGGAGCGCACTTCAAAGGGTCGCGCGGCGCTCGAGAAGTTCTACGGTGCGCTCGCCGGGCAGCCGCCGATTCCGTTCATCCAGAACCACGTGATCGACGAGCTCGACGGTGATCAAGCACGCGGCCGCTGCTCGGTCGAGATCCGCATGGTGCGAGACGGCGAGTCGATCACCGCCGCCGGCTGGTACGACGATCACTATCGGCGAGTCAACGGTGTCTGGAAGTTCGCCTCACGTAACTTCCACGTCTTCCACATGGTTCCGCTGAGCAAGGGCTGGGCCTGAGCGAGGGCAGCTCTCGCTAGCCCTTCGGGAAGCCAGACACGCCCTCGTCGAGCTGTACGCCGAGGCTGTTGAGTGCCATCGACACGAGATTGTACTGGCCCACCGTGAAGATCAGATCGACCATTTGCTGCTCGCTCCATGTGGACTGGAGCTCGCCCCAGGTCGCGTCCGAGATGAAGGCGTCGTTGCAGAGCTCGTCGGTCGCGCGCAGCAGCGTGCGGTCCGCGTCGGACCAGCCCTCGGCGTCGGGCCCGCGGGTGATGCGCACGACTTCCGCGTCGCTCAGTCCCGCTTGCTTGCCGATCCGGGTGTGTTGGCCGAACTCATAGCCCGACTGACACAGCCAGCCCGTCCGCAGGATCGCGATCTCGCGCTCGCGCGCGGGAAGGGAGTTTTCCTCGAGGATGTAACGCGCCAGGCCCATCCAGCGCTCCAGGAGCGCCGGGTACCGCGCCAGGGTCTTGAGGACGTTCGGGGCCTGCCCCCGCGCTGCTGCGGGGATGAACTTTGGGTCGAGCTGGTCAGCGGGCAGCGGATCGAGGCGCGGTTTGTCGAGGCGCATTGTTTCTCTCCCTCTCCGTCTGCGGAGCTCTCCCGATAGTACAATGCCCCCATGGGTAAAATCGTTGTTCTCGACCCCTCGGCACTGCCTCGCGTGACCCGACGGCCGCTCGCGCGGCGCGCAGTCCATTTGCGCGCCGCAGAGGGGGGTCCCCGGGCCCCTGCTGGCTTGCGCATCGGCTTCCTCAGCAACAAGAAGGCCAACGCCGACCTACTCCTCGACGAGCTCCGGGGAATACTGCTGGAGCGGCTCGGCGGCTTTGAGACCGTGCGTGCCGAGAAATCGGCGCCGCTGCCGGCGCCCAAGGAGGTGCTCGAGGAGCTGGCTACCTGCGACGCAGTCGTCACCGCCATCGCGGATTGAGGCTCCTGCACGTCGTGGAGTCTCCACGACACGCTGATGCTGGAGGGGCGCGGTGTCCCGACCGCGCTCGTCGCGAGCGACGAGTTCGCACCGCTGGGCCGTGCCGAGTCGATCGCTCGCGGGCTCCCGGGTCTCCCGATCGTCGCACTGCCACACCCGCTGGCGGGAAACCTGGCGGAGCTGGTCCGCGCCAAGGCGCTCGGATGCGCCGACGAGATCGTTCAGGTCCTGACCCAGGACGCGGAGCAGCTCGCCGCGCGCTACGAGCACCGCTTCCAGCGGGTGGCGGAGCGCCGACTGTCGCAAGACGCCATCTGCACCGACGCGGTTTGCGCGGTGGATCCCAGTCTCGACCGATGAGCGCACAGATCGATTGTGCTCGACCGATCAGCGCGCGAGTCAATGGCGCGCTGCGATGAACGCGCGGCGCGTCACGCTCGATGGCTCGCAGGAGGCCGTCGATGCGTATTTTGCCGATCGAGGCTGGTCGGATGGGCTGCCGATCGTCCCGCCTACACCCGAGAGGGTTCTGCGCTTCCTTTCCGTCGCGGGCGAGCCGCCAGAGCGCGAGCTCGGCGCGATCCCACCCCGCAACGGGGTTGCGACGCTCGAGAAGCTCGCGATCAACGCGGTGATGGCCGGCTGCCTGCCCGAGTATTTCCCGGTGGTCACCACAGCGATCGCGGCAATGCTCGAGGAGCCCTTCAATCTCCTCGGAGTCCAGAGTACGACGCACCCGTGCGCGCCGCTCGTGATCGTGAACGGTCCCCTGGCCCGGCAGCTCGACCTGAACTCGCGCTACAACTGCTTCGGGCCGGGCTGGCGCGCGAACGCCACGATCGGTCGGGCGATTCGCTTGATTCTGTTGAACGTGGGCGGAGCCGCTCCGGGGGTCCTTGACCGCGCGACGCAGGGCCAGCCGTCCAAGTACGCGTTTTGCATCGCGGAGAACGAGGAAGAGAACCCCTGGACGCCATTGCACGTGGAGCGGGGCTTCGCCCCTGAGGACAGCACCGTGACCGTGTGCGGCGCCGAGAACCCGCACAACATCAACGACCACGTGAGCGATTCGGCCGAAGGCATCCTCATCACAGTCGCCGCGTCGATGGCCACGATGGGCTGCAACAACGCCTACCTGTACGGCGAGCCGATCCTGGCACTCGGCCCCGAGCACGCTGCGCTGCTGGAGCGCGAGGGCGTTGGCAAGGACGAGGTCCGGCGCTTCGTGTTCGACCACGCGCGCATCCCCCGGCGCATCTGGGAAAAGGGCGGGATGTTCGCGATGTCGGGCGCTCGAACGGACCTGTTCCCGGACGCCGACGCGCTGCCCATCCTGCGGCGACCCGAGGACCTCATGGTGATCGTCGCCGGAGGCGCGGGCCGCCACTCGTCGTGGATGCCAACCTTTGGCGCCATGACGCGGGCGGTTACACGGCGCATTGAAAGCGCTGGCTAGACCGCGCGACCGCGACCAACGAGCGCGCGAATCAGGTCTCCTATTCTCTCTGGGTGGTTATCAGATCAGGTCAATTGGACGAACTGCCCAATGAGTGCTGCTACTGCTTCCGGTGCATCTTCTTGCAAGAAATGACCTACTCCGGGCAGTGTTACTACGGGTCCCTCAGGCCACATGTCTTTGAAACAACCAATGGAGAAATCCATCGGAAGCGCCCGATCTGCCTCGCCGTGAACATACATAGCAGGCTTTTGCTTCAAGGCGTTAACAGCGGCTGGAGTCCGTATCTTTTTGAGGAAGTCGACCGTCTCACGATCTGCGATACATTGCGGAAAGCGGATCGCGGCCTCACAAGATTCCGGCGTAGGGAACGGAGATGCATAGGCTCGGATCCAATTCTCGTCCACATGAGCGGTACGTTCAAATCCGACACGCTTCAAAACCGATAATGCCGTCGAACCAAGATTCCTAACCGTTGGCTCAAAAGCCTGTGAATTGGCCCATTTGAACCACGGAGATTCGCGGACAGTGTTTGCATTCTCCGGTGCACGACCCCCGACAACGGCATTCATCACGCATAACCGTTTGACCCGCTGTGGATGCCGATACGCAATGCTTCCTCCAATCGGACCCCCCCAGTCTTGCAGGACTAAGGTAATGTCAGTCAAATCCAATTCGAGCACCAGCTTCTCCAAATTGTTGCAGTGCTCTTCGATTGCGTAGCGTCGACCTTGAGGGGTTTCGCTCTTGCCGAATCCCATATGATCGGGAACCACCACTCGACCATATTGCGTCAATCGTGGAATGATGTTTCGATAGAGATATCCCCAGGTGGGTTCACCGTGGAGACAGAGAAACATCTCCTGCCCTGAAGAGGGTTCGTCGACGTAATGCATCCTGAAGCCGTTTCCATCGAAAAAGTTGGATGCATAGGGCCAAGTTCCTTCAAAAGTCTCGTCTGCATTAATCATAAACTCAGCGTACCGGAGAGGGTGGCCTCGCGCGAAGGCTGGTAGCGCCTGCACTGAGCGCGGTAGAGTTCAGGAGGGAGGCGAATATGAGATTAGGCGTGATAGCGGGACAGGACCGCGACTGGAAGGAGTCGCTCCAGAAGGTCCGGATCGCCGAGGGCCTCGGCTACGAGCTCGTGGTGTCGGGCGAGGCGTGGGGTCCCTCGACGATCCCCTGGATGACCCTGCTCGCCGCGAACACCGAACGTATCCAGGTCGGCACGTCGATCCTGAACGTTCGCAGCGCTCGACGAGCTCTCGGGCGGGCGCATGATCTGCGGGCTCGGCTCGTCAGGCAACCGCGTGATCGAGCACTTTCACGGCGTGCCGTTCGAGCGGCCGCTGCGGCGCATTCGGGAGTATGTTGAGATCTTCAACCTGGCGATCGCGGGCGAGCGCCTCATCTACGACGGCGAGATCTTCAAGCTCGAGCGCGGCTTCCGAGTCGACTACGACCGTCCCCGCCATCACATTCCGGTGTACATCGCCGCGATCACGCCGCGCTCAATCCACCAGACCGGTGAGATCGCCGACGGCATCTTTCCGATCCACTGGCCCAAGCAGCACTTCGAGTCGCTGCGCGAGCAGCTCGCCGCAGGTGCCGAGAGCGCGGGCCGGTCGAGCGACGACCTCACGATCGCGCCGTTCACGAACGTGTACGTGCTGGGTGGAGGGGACGACGACGAGACCTGGCGCACTGCACGGCAGCCGCTCTTCCACTACGTGAACCGGATGGGCGACTTCTACTGGCGCATGCTCGCGTCTAACGGCTTCGAGGCCGAGGTCGCCACGTCGCGGGCCGCCTGGGAGAATCGCGACGCCGAGGCTGCGAGCGCTGCCATCAGCGAGAAGATGGTGCGCGAGATCCAGGTGATCGGCCCGCTCGAGTCGGTGGCGGAGCAGCTCCGCGAGCGCGCGGCGCTCGGCGCCGACCTGCAGCTGATCCAGATGCCGGGAGGCACGCCAGCCGAGGCCGGGAAGCGGCTCGAATCGCTGCTGGGGTAGAACGAGCGGCTGACCGACGGTCGGACACTTAGACCAATCCCGATGGGCTCGGCGCGTCCGTACGTCCCGGGCGGCGTGTCAGCAGAGGCGCCGGATCTGCTGTGAGAGAACTGTCAGAGAGGCCAGACTGAGATCCTGATTCGATTCGATCTGTGTCGCCGTCGCCTCGACCTGGCGCAGACAGGCGGCGCGCTCGCGGCAAAGGTACGCGAGCGGATCGAGCTCGTCTGACTCGAGCAGTGCCAGAGTGAGGCGCCGCTGCAGACCCAGCATCTCTACGTGCAGGACCTCGTGGGCGACGCGGCTCCAGCCGTCGGCGCGCTCCGCCCCGCGCAGTCGTTCCAGCAGCCAGGTGATGCGCGTTACGCGGCCGATCCTGCTGTGAAGCGCAACGGTGTCGAGCAACGGTGCCCCGGCGCTCATCGACACGGGCAACGCGCCCAGCACGTGCACGGCTTTTGCGAGATCGGCCAGCGCGACGGCGAGCTTTCGGGTAACGCCATCCTCGGCCATCCGATCCGCTCGAGCTGTCACTCGAGACAGGTCGGCCTCGTCGGCCCAGCTCGCAAGATCGCCCGTGAGTGAGCTCACCGCATCCGCCCAGCGTCGCTGGTTACCCTCGAGCAGGCAGGAACACCCCAGGTCCAGCAGCATCGACGCCAGCTGTCGTACGCTCTCGCCGAGCACGAGCTCGATCCGCAACCGGGTGGCCTCATCGACGCTCTCGTTCGAGATCTCCGCTCGAAGTCCCTCCCCGGAGACGATCCGGTCAGCGGTGTAGTAGGCCGCGACGACCTCGGCAGTTTCCGCGCCCATGGCTCCGACCAGCTCCGGAACGAGAGTGACGCCCGCGCAGTCGACCACGCGATTCGTCAGGCAGGTGGCCGTGATCTCCTTTCGGAGCTGGTGGCCATCGATGGAGGACGCGAAGCTCGCGTGCATCTTCTGCGGGAAGTACGCGTCGAACAGACCCGCGAGCGACGGATGGGAGACGATCTCTGAGCCGATTAGCTCGCGCTTGACGAACATCTTCGTGTAGCCGAGCAGAATGGAGAGCTCCGGACGCGTGAAGCCCCTCGCGCTGTCCGCCGCCAGCCTGCGCATGCGCAGGGACTCCGAGTCCGGAAGGAACTCCACGGCGGGATCCAGCTCGGCTCGGTCCACGAGAAACCGCATGGCGAGCTCCACCCGCTCAGGATCCTGGTCGCTGCGAAGCAGGTCCATGGAGACGCAGCGGCTCTGCTTCGCGTTGTGAGCCAGGACGGCGGTGTTCGCATCCTCCACGCACGCGCGGAGCAGCTCGTCCCGGCTCGCATCCGACAGTGATCCATCCGCACAGCGCGGAGCGAGCATCACCTTGAAGTTGACCTCCTGGTCCGAGAGCTCGACGCCGCCCGAGTTGTCGAGCGCATCCGTGTTGATCCGAACTCCAGCGAGGGCGCACTCGACCCTGGCCAGCTGGGTGAAGCCGAGATTGCCACCCTCACCGACGACGCGCGCGTGCACCTCGCTCGCGTCCACACGCACGCTCTCGTTCGCGCGATCGCCGACGTCTTCGTGCGACTCGCTCGAGGCCTTGACGTAGGTACCGATGCCCCCGTTCCAGAGCAGATCTACGGGCAGCTGAAGAACGGCTCGAATCAGCTCCTCACCGCTCAGCCAATCGCGCTCCACGTCGAGAGCGCGCCTGACCTCCGGAGAGAGTTCGATCCGCTTTGCGCTGCGCTCGTATACTCCTCCACCCCGGCTGATCTTCGAGCGGTCATATGCGTCCCAGCTCGAACCCGGCAGCTCGAACAGGCGCTTTCGTTCGTGCCAGGCGGGTACCGGATCAGGATCGGGATCCAGGAACACGTGCCTGTGATCGAAGGCGGCCTGGAGCCGGCCGCGATGCGCGAGCAGCATGCCGTTCCCGAAGACGTCTCCCGACATGTCCCCGATGCCGACAATCGTGTACGTCTCCTCGTCGAGGTCGATCCCCATCTCTAGGAAGTGGCGCCGGACGCAGACCCACGCGCCCCGCGCGGTGATTCCTTCCTTCTTGTGGTCGTAACCCCGACTGCCGCCGCTGGCGAACGCGTCTCGCAGCCAGAAGCCACGCTCCTCCGCGAGCCGGTTCGCAACGTCAGAGAGGTCGGCGGTGCCGCGATCGGCGGCAACCACCAGGTAGGGATCGTCTGCGTCGTGACGAACCACCCCCTCGGGAGGGACGACTTTGCCAGCCACGATGTTGTCCGTGAGCCCGAACAGAGCGGAGATGAAACGCACGTACTGGCGCTCGACTTCCTGCTTCCGCTGCGCGGGGTCATCGATGCGCTGCTTCAACACGAAGCCGCCCTTGGCCCCGACCGGCACGATCAGTCCGTTCTTGACCATTTGAGTCTTCATCAGGCCGAGCACCTCGGTGCGCAGGTCCTGCTCTCGATCACTCCAGCGAACGCCCCCTCGCGCTACGGGGCCACCTCGCAAGTGCACGCCCTCGATACGGGCAGAGTGCACGTAGATCTCGGCCCAAGGCCTTGGCGAGGGCATGATGCCCACCCGCTTTGGGGCGAGCTTCAACGCAATGAGGTGCCGGCCGTCCGTCTCGGCGCGTGCGAAGAAGCTCGTGCGCACCGTGCTCTGGATCAGGTTCGCGAGGATGCCGAAGACCTGATCGTCTCCCGCCGTCGTGATCGGGTCGCGCTCGAGCTCCAGCCGCTGGAACGCCTCGGCTTCAGCCTGAGCCCGGGTAGCGCAGAGAGCGAGATCGAAGCGGGCGCGGAACAGGCCGAGCAGCGCCCGCGTCGCGCTCGGGTAGCGGAGCAGGGAGTCCCTCGCGACCGAGCGCAGCACGTTCCTTCCGACCTGGCGCGAGTACGCGAGGTACGCGCGCAGCAGATCGACGTCGCGCCAGTCGAGGCCTGCACCCTGGATCAGACAGTTGAGGGAGTCGTTCTCGATGTGTCCGGACAGCGCCGCGTGCAGTCCGTCGAGCACGCGCCGCTCGAGACCGCTCTCCGCCTGCTCGAACCCGGACAGCTCCACGATGCGGAAGGTGACGATCCAGCTCGACTCGCCTCCACCGTTCACGAGTTCCGTCAGGGCCGCATCGATGACGCGGATCCCGAAGCGGTCGAGGACGGGCAACCGGTCGGTCAGATAGGGACGCTCGCTCTGGTAGAGCTTGAGGAGGTGCGTCTGCTCCTCACCCTCCTCGCGCACGCTGAGGCGTACTCCCACCTTCAGCGCGCCCGAACGCAGCGCCTCGAGCTGCTCGACGTCGAGCGCAGCATCGCGCGGGCAGGTGACGATCTTGTACTCCTCCGGGAAGAGGCCGGAATACTCGTCGCCGAGTCGACCTCCGCACTCGCCCGGGAAGGCGGCGCGCAGTGCCTTGTCGAGGCGGTCCGTCCACGGCTCGGCGAGCTCCTGAATGTCGGCCTCGAGCTCACCCAGTGCGCGGAGATCGAACTCGCCGGTCGAGCTGCAGAAGAAGTGTAGGAGCGCGATGTCCTCATCGACGAAGGAGCTGCGGTCTTCGACGTCGCATGCGTTGTAGCGCTCGATCAGCAGGTCCTGTATGTCCTGACGGAGCTGCTCGTTGTAGAGCAGGCGCGGGAGCACCACCGACGCGAAGAAGGAACGCTTGCCCTGGTTCGGGATCACACAGACCTCGACCTGGTGATGCTCGGAGGCTTTGAAGATCTGCGTGACCGCGCTCGTGATGTCCGACACCTCGCCCGGGAACAGGAACTCCACAGGCAGCGAGTCGAAGGCTTCGATAGCGGCCTTGTAGGTGTGGGAGCCGCGCTCGGCGCGGATCGTGTCGAGCACGAGCTCTCGCTTCTGTGCGAGCAGCGGGATGTCCGAAGGCCGCGTGCGAATCGCCTTGTGCGTGAGCAAGCCGACGAAGCGGCCGAACCCCACGAGCTCTCCAGACTGGTCGAACACCTTGATGCTGATCGAATCCAGTCGCCCGTGACGATGGATCGTCGCCTCCGCTCTCGACTTGTCGAAGTAGACGAGTCGCTCGTCGTCCAGACGGGACCGGACCAGCTCCGGGATGTCGTCTCCGCGTGCCGTACGGACGAAGCGCGAGTCCCGCTGATCCCGCAGCACGCCGAGACCGCTCCCGGGGTCGGTCTCCACCTCCCAGCCCTCATGGCCCCTTCTCACCCGGTAGTGCCGCGAGCCCACGAAGACATAGTTGTCGTCGGCGAGCCAGCGCAGGAAGCCCATCAGTCCCTGGTCCGGATCCAGACCGAGCTCCGCGGCAGAGGACTCGAGGCGCGTCGTGTGCCGGTTCAGCTCGTCCACCATGAGCCAGTGATCACTGACCACGTCCTGGGCGCTCGCCATCACGCTGCGCAGCTCGCGCTCGATCTCGTCGCGCCGAGCTTGCGACTCCACGCGGGGAACCTCTGCGTAGATGTACGACTCCCGGACACGTGGCACGGCCGACTTGCCCAGCTGCGCGATGCTCCGTCGTCGTCCCGTTCGATCGGAAGCAACGGATGCAGCAGGAGCAGCACCCGCAGCTCGAGGCGATTCAGGCTGAGCCGAAACGTGTCGACGAGGAACGCCTGGTCTGCGACCAGAACCTCGATCGTGGTGCGGCCGTCGCGGTCGCGGCCGGAATTCGAGACGCGGACGTGCAGCTCGCCGGGTAGGAGCCGCTCGACCAGCGGTACGGCGTCGCGGGCGATCTCGCCGAGCAGCCCCTCACCGCGCCGCCGCAGCTCCCGCAGATCCGCGGCCGACTCGAGCTGCACGCGAAGGAAGGAGTCGAGGGTCTTCTCGCTCCCGGCGATCTCCATCGCCTATTCGCCTCTCGGCATAGAGGACAGTCCCCTGCGGCACCCTGTCGCTGTGTCTTCTATCGGCTCCAGCGGCCGGAGGTGAAGCGAGGCGTGGTATCCTGCAGCGGATGGCACTGCGCATCGCCCTCTTTGGACAGGCGGCCTTCGGCCGGGATACCCTGGACCTGCTGCGCGACAAGGGACACGAGGTCGTCGGCGTGTTCGCTCCCCCGGAGGGCTCACGTCCTGACGCACTCGCCGAGCGCGCCACCGAGCTCGGTATCCCTGTGGTGCGGCGGCGTTACTACCGTAAGAAGACAGGCGAGGCGATCCCCGCCGCGCTCGAAGCTTACCGGGCACTCGATGCGAACCTGAACGTGCTCGCTTCCGTGCAGGTGTTCCTGCCCAACGAGCTGGTGGATGCCCCGGTGCACAAGAGCGTCTGCTTTCACCCGTCGCTGTTGCCGAAATACCGCGGCGGCGCGGCGATGCAGTGGCAGATTATTGACGGCGCCGACGAGACGGGCGTGTCGATCTTCGTCCCCGACGAAGGGGCCGACACGGGCCCGATCGTGCTCCAGAAGGGTGGCGTGAAGATCGGTCCCACCGAGACGACCGCGAGCCTGTTCTTCGACAAGCTGCATCCGCTGGGCGTGGCGACCATCGTGGAGGCGGTCGATCTCATCGATGCGGGCGCGGCTCGACCGCTGGCGCAAGACGAGACCAGGGCCACGCACCAGGGACTCGTCGACGACGAGATTGCCGGGGTCGATCTTCTGCGCAGCGCCGCAGAGATCGACCGGCTGGTGAGAGGTTGCGATCCCCAGCCCGGTGCCTTTCTCCGCTTCGAGGGGAAGCCGCTGCGCCTATACGACGCGAAGCTCGAGCCACAAGAGAGGGGTGAGCCGGGCGAGGTCCTCTCGGTTGATGCGTCCGGGCTGCGCCTCGCTCTGCGCGGCGGCGTTTTGCGCGTCGGCCGCGTGCGCGCCGACATGGGCAAGGAGGCGGCAACCGCGTTCGCGGAGCGTGCAGGGCTCAGGAGCGGCGACCGCGTAGAAGCTGGGAGGTGAAGCTGGACGAGCTCCGGAGCAGGCTCTCGTTCTCCGGACTCAATCTCTCGCTGCCACTCCCCGCGGAGCACTATGACCGGATCGTGCCGCCAGTCTGGCGGCTCGCGCGCGTCGCGCCGAGCTCGCGCTCCGTGCTGGTGGTGGGTAACGGCGGCCGCACGCTCTGGGAGCATTTCCTAACCGCGCCAGAAGCGAAGCTGCGCCGGAATCCTCTCGACACGTACACAGAGCGGATCCTGCGAGAAACGGGGGCCGCCGTGAGTCCGCCTGCGCCGGTCGCTCTCTACACCGAACGGCGTGAGGAGAGCTACCTGCCTATGGTCGCGCTGGCGCAGCGCGCAGGGTTTGGAAGCCCGGGCCGTGTCGGGGTTCTGATTCACAGAGAGTACGGACCCTGGATCGCGCTGCGGGGCCTGCTCTACCTGCCGCAGTTCCTGCCCTTTGAAGAGCCAGAGCCATTCGACCCCTGCACTGGTTGCCCTGCTCCCTGTGCGGACGCCTGCCGCGGGCAGGTGATCGGAGCAAAGAGCGTCGACGTGGACGGCTGCTTCCGGACCAAGGTCCTCCAAGCCGCGTGCCGCCGTAGCTGCGATGCTCGCTCCGCCTGCGTGGTCGGCCCAGAGCACGCCTACGGCGCGGATCAGTTCGCTCACCACCAGCGTGTGCGCTGGCGCCCGACCACCCTGCGTCACGCGGCTCGGGTGCTCGCGAAGAGCGCTAGCCGGGACTGACCCCCTCCTGCGCGCGCATCTCCAGCACCAGGGCGGGCCACGTGAAGCCCCCATCGGCGCCGCGACCACTTCCCTCCCCCGAGAGCGCGTCGTAGAACTCGCGGAACCCGGCCTTTGCCGCGAGCGACTCGAGCTGCTCGCGGGCCACCCGCGCATCCGCCGGACGCTGGGAGTGGACGAGCGCCAGGTGCGCCCAGTAGCAGGTGGCTGCCGAGATGCCACTGGCACGCCAGGGCACCGGGTCGGCAAGCTCGTCATCGGCGATCGGCGCGACAGAGATCCCACTCGAGCCCCAGAGGGGCGAGGCGTTGGGACGAAGGTGCCGATCCACCGCGCGCCGGGCGCTGCCCGTCCCAAGCAGCGTTCGGGTAGCGCTCGGGACCAAGCCCCCAGCGGTCACCGCTCGGAGAGGCGCCTCGCGCTGCCGGTCGAAGCCGACGTAGAGCTCCTCGTCCTCCCACCACAGGCGCTCGGCGATCCCCTCCCCGATCATCTCCGCGCGGATACGTAGCTTTCGCACCAGATCAGGCTCACCCAGCAGGTCCCAGGCTCTCGCGGCCTCCTCCAGACCGAGCAGCAGCCAGCCGCAGAAGATCGGATCCTCGACCACGAAGGGATGGCCAGCGCGCAGGGCCCGCTCGGGCTCTAGCTGGCAGGCGATGGCGGAGCGGGTGATGCTCGCCGCCTCTCCGCGCCACTCCGACAGCTCGGTCGACTCGACCACGCCGTCAAAGAGCGGGCTCCCGTAGGCACCGGCTTCCAGCGGATGGAAGATGACGGGAAGGGGAGTGTCCGGGGGCAGGCGCTCGCCCCAGATTGCATCCAGCTGGCGAGTCGCGCACTCCAGCACGCCGCGGGCGTCGGTGCCGAGCTGCTGCACGAGCTGCGCGGCGGAGTAGGCTGCGACCGGCGGGCCAATCATCCACGAGCGCCCGTCCTCGCGGTAGAGCGGACCGAACTCTGCTGTTCGAGCAGCGTGGCCTTCCGGCGTGAGCGGCCGCTCTTCGGCGAGCAGACCGTTCTCGAGCTGACAGGCGGCGTAGAGCGTGCGCAGCTCGGAGAGGGCCTGCGCGGGATCGAGATGTCGGAGGGCTAGCGCATGGTAAGCGCTGCTCTGGGCGGACACCACTCCATCCGCGTCGGACGAGGAGCAGCGAAGAGCGCCGCCGAACGCGTCCCTCTCCAGCCCCCGAAACAGCTCACGAGCACGTTCGACGAGATCCAAGTCGCTTTCCAACCTCATGGGCGTGTCGGCACACCGTAGATAGAAAAACCCCGAGGACGCTGCGACCGACGGTGCGATCGCCCGCTCAGTGACCAAGCGGACCCTCGGGGTTCGGTGGTAACTGGGCCGTCCGGGCCAGTCCACCAGACAAGTGGTTCAGACCTAAACGGTTCCCACCTCACATGTCACTGGTCTGTTTAAACTCACTGATGGACCACCTCCTATCCGCGGCGTGTGCGACAGCGCGGGACCCAGTTCCCGCCCCGGTCTCCGCCCGCCCGTTCGACGGATGACCGAGCCGACCAACGAGCCACTCAAGCTGGCCCCCGGCCGAATCCAATCTGCCCGAGAGTATAGGCCCAAGTGGCCCCAAGCAAGCCTTGTGGGACCCGCCGCGGGCGGCCGCGGCCACCCACCTCCGCTCGGGCCTAAGGCATTCGCCGAGCGCGCCGCTTGCACAGGTGGCGGTAGGACACGACGCAAGGGGCTTGATGTCGCGCAAAGGGACCTGATGTCGCAACGTCGACAATGCAGGCGCCGCAGCAAGCGGCGCGCGCAGCGAGGCGAAGCCGAGCGAAGAGTGGGTGGCGCACGACCGCTCGCGCGCCGGGTCACACAAGACTACGTTCTGCTGGCATGGAGAGCCGCTGGAGCGACGAGGAAGCGCGAGCCTATCGTGAGCGCTTCCCCGCGGTGAGCGAAGACCTCGCGTTGCGCGTCTACACGTCTCGCTTGATCGGCTCGGAGCCGGGGCTCGTGCTCCACGGTGGCGGCAATACGTCTGTGAAGTCGCACGCTCGGGACCTGTACGGCAACGCGATCGACGTGCTGTTCATCAAACAGAGCGGCTGCAACCTTGCATCGATCGAGCCTGCCGAGTTTCCGGCCGCGAGCCTCGAGTCGCTGCGTCGACTGAGAGAGCTCGATGCGCTGGACGACGACGCCATGGTCGCGGAGCTTCGGCGCTCGCTCCTCGATCCGACGGGCCCTGGCCCGAGTGTGGAGGCGCTGCTGCACGCATTTCTACCGCAGCGCTTCGTCGACCACTCGCATGCGAACGCCATCTTGGCCCTGACGAACCAGCCGGACGGCGAGGCTCGGATCGCCGCCGTGCTCGGTGATCGCGTGGCCTGGGTACCCTACGCCAGACCGGGCTTCGAGCTCGCGAAGCTCGCCGCGGACGTGCTCGACAAGAATCCCGACGTCGAGGGGCTCGTACTCGAGAAGCACGGGCTGTTCACCTTCGGAGACGATGCCCGCACGAGCTACGAACGTCACCTAGAGATCACGGCGCGCGCAAAGCACTCGATCCTCGAGCAGATCGGCGACATGCGGCCGCTCGACGCACGTCCGGTCGTGGCCGCTCGCGATCTATACGAGGTAGCGCACATCGTGCGAGGAGCGCTTGCAGAGGAGACGGGCGAACCCGACCAGCCGTACAGGCGTTGGATCCTCGAGCATCGAAGTAGCAACGAGATCATGCACTTTGCGGCGTCGGAGCTCGGTCCCTACCTCGCCGCCGCCTCGCCCATTACACCGGACCATGTCATTCGAACCAAGGGCCGCTACCTCTTTGTGGAGCGACCACCGTACGCAAATCTGCCGGCGCTCGCGGAGCTGCTCCGCACAGAGGTTGCCCTCTATCGGAGCGCGTACCTCGAGTACTTCCGACGCAACGTGGAGGCAAAGAGGATCGAGCGCGAGCTGCTCGACCCAACGCCGCGTATTGTCGTCCTGCCGGGCCTCGGGCTCTTTGCTGCGGGTGACACGCGGCGCGACGCGCGGGTCGCCGCGGATATTGCCGAGCACACGATCACGACCAAGATCTGGGCGGCCTCGATCGGTCACTACCAGGGGATCGACGACAGCGAGCTGTTCGACATGGAGTACTGGAGCCTGGAGCAGGCAAAGCTCGGAGAGACCAGACGCGCGCCGCTCGCGGGACAGGTCGCACTGGTCACGGGCGGCGGCGGCGCGATCGGCGAGGGCGTGGCGCGTAAGCTGCTCGCAGCGGGGGCCCACGTTGCGCTCCTCGACATCGATGCCGAGCGACTCGCGGCCGTCGCGGACCGACTCGACTCCGACGCGTGCGAGACGCTCTCCTGCGACGTGACTGACGAAAGCGATGTCCGCGACGCGTTCCGCGGTGTTACAGAGGTCTTCGGCGGGATCGACCTGGTCGTGCCGAACGCGGGCATCGCGGTGTCCGGCGCGCTCGTCGAGCTCGAGCTCGAGGACTTCGAGCATACGATGGCCGTCAACCTGCGAGGGACGTTCCTGACCGTGCGCGAGGCGCTCGAGCACATGAAGCAGCAGGGCACGGGCGGCAACATCGTGCTGGTCTCGACGAAGAACGTCTTTGCCCCCGGCGCGGGGTTCGGCGCGTACAGCGCGTCCAAGGCAGGGGCACATCAGATCGGCCGGGTGGCGGCCCTGGAGGCCGCGGAGGCTGGAATCCGTGTCAACATGGTCAACGCAGACGCGGTGTTCGGCAGTCCGGAGAATCCATCCGGGCTCTGGCAGTCCGTCGGTCCCGCACGGGCCGAGGCGCGGGGGCTCGAGCCTGATCAGCTCCCGGAGTACTACCGAAGCCGCAACCTCCTGAAGGCGCGTATCACGCCCGATCACGTCGGGAACGCGGTCGTCTTCTTCGCTACACAACAGACACCCACCACTGGAGCAACCCTGCCGGTGGATGGTGGGCTACCGAACGCCTCCCCACGCTAGCTGACAGGGGGACGGGGACGTGCTGAACGGCATCTTCGTCGTGCTGATCCTGGGCTCGGTCGTCGTTGCGGCCTTTGCCGGACGCATGACCGAGGTCAACCAGGCGGGGATCGACTCAGCCAAGAACGCCGTCACCATCGCGATCGGGTTGGTCGGGATGATGGCGCTCTGGCTCGGCTTCATGCGTGTGCTGCGCGACGCCGGCTTGATGCAGGTGATCGCACGGGGCCTGGCGCCCGTGATGCGTCTGCTGTTTCCGGGCGTTCCCCCCGATCACCCTGCGATGGGGGCCATGATCATGAACATTGCCGCCAACATGCTCGGTCTGGGCAACGCGGCAACGCCCTTCGGTCTGAAGGCCATGCGTGAGCTCGACTCCCTGAATTCCCGCAAAGGCGTCTCGACCGACGCCATGGCGCTGTTCCTCGCCATCAACACGTCCGGAGTCGCGGTGCTCCCGCTCGGTGTCATCGCCATCCGGACGAGCCTAGGCTCCGAGAATGCGGCCGGGATCTTGTTGCCCTCCATTCTCGCCACCATGTGTTCGACGATCGTGGCCGTGTTCGTGGCGCGGGCACTCTCCGGGCGCACACGCTTCGCGCCAGAACGCTTCGAAGAGCTTGCCGAGGACACTGACGCTAGCGTAGCGCCGCTCCAGGCCATCACGAGACTCGAGCAGGCGGAGGACGTGGCCGCGACGCGGCCGCCCGTCTCACCGCTGAGGACGCTCACCCTGGCCGGCTTCGCGCTGCTGATCGGAGCGGCGCTCACGATCCATCTGCGCGACGCGGCCGCCGCTGCGGGTATGGCCGCGGCGCTCCGCGAGGTCGCAAACTCCTGGCTGCTTCCGCTCCTGATGGCGGCGATCGTCCTGTTCGGGTTCAGCTACCGAATCGGCGTCTACGACTCCTTCATCCGCGGGGCGCGCGAGGGCTTCGACATCGCGGTGATGATCATCCCGTACCTCGTCGCGATCCTGGTTGCGGTCGGAATGTTCCGCGCATCGGGCGCGCTCGACGCGCTGGTGGCAGCCGTGTCGCCGCTGACGTCGCTCGTCGGGTTTCCTGCAGAGGCCCTGCCCATGGCGCTGATTCGCCCGCTCTCAGGCAGCGGCGCCATGGGAGTCATGACCGCCATCATGACGGAGTATGGGCCCGACTCCTTCGTGGGCTATCTGGTGTCAGTCATGAACGGGAGCACCGAGACGACCTTTTATGTGATCGCTCTCTACTTTGGAAGTGTCAGGGTGCGTGCCGTACGCCACACTCTGGCCGCCTGCCTGACGGCCGACGCGGTGGGAATCATGGCCGCGCTGCTTTGGAGCCGGTTATTCTTCTGAGGGGGAGGCTTCCGAGTTCTGGAAGGGGAGGCTGCGAAAGGCTAAGACAATGCGCATGCGCGGTCTGACAATCATCTCGACACTGTTGATCGCGGGCGCGGCGCTGAGCGTCGCAGCACAAGAGCGTGCGTACGTTCGCGACGAGATCCGGGTGAACATGCGCGCCGGGCCCGGGCTGCAGTTCCGGATTCTGCGTGTCCTTACCTCAGGCGAGGTGGTTCGACGCCTGGCGGAACGCGACGACTGGGTGCAGGTCGCGATTCCGGGCGGTCCCGATGGCTGGATCGAGAGTGGCTACATCACGACCCAGGTTCCCCCCAGCGTCGTTCTTCCCCAGGTGCAGGATCAGCTTACCCACGCAGAAGCGCGCGTGCGCGAGCTCGAACGAAAGCTCACCAGTCAGACGGCGGCGATCGTGGAGCTCGAGGAGCTGCGCGCCCGCAACGAGGGTCTCGAAGCCTCGAACGCAGACCTCGAGTTCTCTTCGGGCTGGCAGGACATGGCGGCCGGCGCCGGGATCATCCTCGTTGGCATGGTGATCGGACTCCTGGGGTCGCGGGGCACGTCTCGGGGTGGCCGTAAGATCAAGCTCTGAGCGCGTGGATCGCGACGGCTGGAAGAATCTGCTTTCGCGCCTGGAGCGGGTCCTCGAGCTTGCGGAGAACGCGCTCCGCAGCCGCGCACCGGAGCAGTCGGCTGCGGATCCCGCCGAGGCGCGGGCGTATCGCTGGGAGCGCGGGGCGCTGCAGCCGATCACCCACCCCGACATCTATCCCCTGGACGGGCTGATCGGGGTGGAGCGCTCGGTAGCGCGGCTGCGCGCGAACGCAGCCGCGTTCTGTCGGGGAGCTCCGGCCCAGGACGCCCTGCTGTACGGCGAGCGCGGTACGGGCAAGTCCTCCGCGGTGCGCGGGCTCCTCGGCGAGTTCGGAGCGAAGGGCCTGCGCCTGGTCGAGGTGCGCCGCAACGACCTGCTCTCGCTGTCGGAGATCTTCGCCCTCCTGCGCGGGATGGGCCAGCGCTATGCCCTGTTCTGCGACGACCTCTCCTTCGAGGAGGGAGACGCCTCGTTCAAGCAGCTAAAGGCGCTGCTCGACGGGGGACTAGAAGCCCGACCGGAGAACGTGATCGTCCTGGCGACCTCGAACAGGCGCCACCTGATGCCGGAGCACATGTCCGAGAACCTGGCGGCTCGCTACGACAGCTCTGGCGAGCTGCACCCGGCGGAGACAACGGAGGAGAAGATCTCACTGTCGGACCGCTTCGGCCTCTTGTTGCCGTTCCTGAGCTTCGATCAGCGCACCTACCTGCGCATCGTGGATTATCACGCCAGCCAGCTCGCCCTGACCGACCGCCACTCCCGCGACGACATCCACGCGGCGGCCCTCCGCTTCGCCCTCGATCGCGGCACCCGCAGCGGCCGCACCGCTCGCCAGGCCTGCATCGAGCTACTGCAGAGTCCGAAAAAAAGGGTGTAAGCAGGGGCAACCCTGCAAGCGGCGCGCGCAGCGAGAGGCCAGGGCCGCGCGGAGGCGGTGGCCGTCAGCGTCCCCGCGGGAGGGACGCCCGCGCGCCGGGTCCCAAGACCTACATCATGCCCATGCCGCCGTCCATGCCACCCATCCCGCCCATGTCGCCCATACCGGGGCCGCCGCCGCCGCCTGGCATCGGGCTGGGCTTCTGGGGCTTCTCGGTGATGGCGGACTCCGTCGTGAGCAGAAGGGCTGCCACGCTTGCGGCGTTCTGCAGCGCAGTGCGCACGACCTTTGTCGGATCGATGATGCCTTGCTTGAGCAGGTCCGTGTACTCCTCGGTAGCCGCGTTCAGCCCGAAGTCTCCTGTCTTGTCGCGCACCCGGCTCAGCACCACCGCGCCCTCGAGGCCCGCGTTTATGGCGATCTGTCGCAGGGGGACCGTGAGCGCATGGCGCAGGATGTCTGCGCCGAGCGCCTCGTCGCCCTCGAGTGCGAGCTCGTCGAGTACCTTCTCGCAGCGAATCAGCGCCACGCCCCCGCCAGTCACGATGCCTTCCTCGACGGCAGCTCGTGTCGCGTTGAGCGCGTCCTCGACGCGCGCCTTCTTCTCCTTGAGCTCGGACTCGGTAGCGGCGCCGACCTGGACGACGGCCACGCCGCCGGCCAGTTTCGCGAGACGCTCCTGAAGCTTCTCGCGGTCGTAGTCGGAGCTCGTATCATCGATCTGAGAGCGGAGCTGGCTGCAGCGGCCCTCGATGTCCGACTTCTTGCCCGCGCCGCCGATGATGGTCGTGTTGTCACGATCGAACACGACGCGCGTCGCTCGACCGAGGTCCTGCAGCGTGACGTTCTCGAGCTTGATCCCGAGGTCCTCGGTGATGCACTTGCCGTTCGTCAGGATCGCGATGTCGTCGAGCATCGCCTTGCGACGATCTCCGAAGCCGGGCGCCTTGGCAGCTGCCACGTTCAGCGTCCCCCGGATCTTGTTCACGACCAGGGTAGCCAGCGCCTCGCCCTCGATGTCCTCGGCGATCACCACCAATCCCTTGCCCGAGCGAGCGATGGCCTCGAGCAGCGGTACGAGGTCGCGCATGTTCGAGATCTTCTTCTCGTGGATCAGGATGAACGGGTCCTCGAGGACCGCTTCCATGCGCTCGGTGTCCGTCACGAAGTAGGGGGAGAGGAAGCCGCGGTCGAACTGCATGCCCTCGACCACCTCCAGCGTGGTCTCGATGCTCTTGGCCTCCTCGACAGTGATCACACCCTCCTTGCCGACCTTCTCCATCGCCTCGGCAATCAACTCGCCGATGGCCTCGTCGCCGTTCGAGGAGACGGTGCCTACCTGGGCGATCTCCTCTTTGCCCCGCACCCGGCGCGAGTTCTTGGAGAGACGCTCCGTGATCGCAGCCACTCCCTTCTCGATCCCGCGCTTCAGCTCCATCGGGTTCGCGCCGGCGGCTACCAGCTTGAGACCGTTGTTGAAGATGGCCTGGGCCAGCACGGTCGCTGTGGTCGTTCCGTCGCCGGCGACGTCCGAAGTCTTGGAGGCGACCTCCTTGAGCATCTGGGCGCCCAGATTGTGGAACTTGTTGTGAAGGTCGATGGCCTTCGCCACGGTGACCCCGTCCTTGGTCGAGGTCGGTGCGCCCCAGCTCTTCTCGATGAGCACGTTGCGTCCCCGGGGGCCCATCGTGATCTTGACTGCGTCGGCGAGATCGTCGACACCGCGCTGGAGGCCCTTGCGGGCCTCTTCGTCGAAGTGAATTTCCTTGGCTGCCATGGGACTACTCCAACACCGCGAGGACGTCGTCCTCGGAGATGATCAAAAGCTCCTCACCATCCAAGGTGGCCTCGCTGCCAGCGTACTTGGAGAACAGAACCCGGTCCCCGGCTCCCACATCGAGCGCGATCAGGTTGCCCTTGTCGTCTCGCTTGCCCGGCCCGGCGGCAATGACCTTGCCCTGGGATGGCTTCTCTTTGGCCGTGTCGGGGATGATGATGCCCCCGGCGGTCTTTTCTTCTTCGTCTAGGCGCTGCACGATGAGGCGGTTGTGAAGCGGCCGAATCTTCGCAGGCATCCGGCGAGTCCCTCCTTATGCGGATTCAAACGACTGGGCGCCCCTGCAGGGCGACTGCCGGGGCGCATGGAGCCGCATCGTATAGCGGAGACCTCCGCTGTCAAGTCCGGCCTGGCTGTACCGATCAACAGGGCGGTGAGTTTCGCTGGCAAGATGCTCGGAAAGGCCCTGCTGGCGTTGACCCTCGCCGCACCCGCCAGCTCCGTCCGCGCAGACGTCGAGCTCTACGAGCCCAAGCACCGCAGCGCAGACGAGCTCGCGGTGCTGCTCGACCCGGCGCTGGGGGGCGACGGTCGAGCCGTGGCCGATCCCGGTAGCGGCGTGCTGCTCCTGACAGGCAGCACCGCCGCGCTCGGCACTGCACGGGAGCTGCTCTCACGTCTCGACGTTCCGCTGCCCCGCTACGTCGTGGAGTCGCGGATCGAGAGCCGGGAGGTCCTGCGCCTCCAGGGCTATAGCCTCGACACCGCCCTCCAGCTCGGCACGCTGTGGATCGCGCGCCTCCGGGAGCCCCCGGCACGAGACGGCCGTGGCCGTCGGCTGTTCCACGAGGCCCGTACGGAGAGAGAGCGGCGCTTCGAGCAGTCGCTGCTCGTCGCGGAAGGGCAGACCGCAGAGCTCTGGATCAGCGCGCTGATGCCGATCCGGGTGCGCAACTTCGAGCTTCGCGACAGGGGCGAGCGGGTGATCGAGACGGAGCCGCTCCTCGCGCTGCGGACGGGCTTCCAGCTGCGGCCACGAGGCCTGCCCGGCGGAGAGGTGGAGCTCGAGCTGACCGCCGTACAGACACGCAGCGAGGCCGGGGCGGAGATCGCCAGGACCTCGAGCGCCGCGCACCTGCGCCTTTCGCTGGGAGAGTGGGCCGCTGTGTCCGAGCTCCCGACCTCGCGAGCGCTGAGTGGCACCATGACCTTCGAGCTCCGCCAGCAGATCGAGCCGGAGCGCGACGAGCTCCTGCTGTTCCGAGTCCTACCCGCCCCCGGAGAATAGAGCGGGACGGAAGCGCCGCGAGCCCGCGGGGAGGAGCGCGAGCTCATCGAAAAAGTTCCGATTGAGGACCGTCCCCAAGTTCCGATCCACGAGCGGAGGGGGGTGGCCTCGGACCGGCGGGCGGGGACAGAACGGGTGCCGGGGACCACAAGACCTTCTCAGTCTGCCAGCAACGCCCGGCCGACCACCCTGAGCTGTAGGATCGCTTTCACCCCCTCGAAGATCGGCAGCACCTGCGCATCGACGACGTAGCGGCTGATCGGGTACTCCTCGGCGTAGCCCCAGCCGCCGTGTAAGAGCTGGCCCAGCTGGCTGACCTCGACCGCCACGTCGCAGGCGAGCAGCTTGGCCTGCGCGGCATAGGGGGCGGCGGCCCGCGGATCCTCGTCCATGGCGATCGCCGCGGCGTACGTGATGGCACGCGCAGCGGCGACCTGGCAGGACATCCAGCCGAGCTGATACTGCGTGAGCTGAAAGTCGATCAGCGGGACTCCGAACTGCTTGCGGTCGCACACGTAGCGCGCCGTCTCCTCGAGCGCGGCCTGCGCCAGGCCACACGCCCGTCCGCCGGTCTGGAGCCGGCCTGCTGCGAAGCCTCCCATCTGCAGGTAGAAGCCCCGGTTGAGGCCCGCCTCGCCGCCCACCAGGTTCTCGGCGGGCACGAAGTAGTCCTCGAAGTTGAGGGTGAAGGAGTGCATGCCCCGATAGCCCGGAGTTGCGTCCGCCTTGCCGGCGAGCTTGCCACCCCCAGGCTGAACGCACTCGAACTCGTGGCCGTAGGAGCGTTCCTTGGGGACGATGAAGAGCGAGAGGCCGCGCGCTCCGGGGTCGGTTCCGGTCCGCAGCAGCACGGCGAGGATGTCCGCCCGCCCGGCGAAGGTGCACCAGGCCTTCGGCCCGCGAATCGTCCAGCCCTCGACGCCGTCCTGCGTCGCCGGCTTCGCCCTGCACTTGACGCCCGCAACGTCGCTTCCAACGTCCGGCTCCGTCACGCTGATCCCGACCATGAGCTCTCCGGAGGCAAGCCGGGGCAGCCACTCCTTCTTCTGCGCATCCGTGCCTCCGGCGAGTAGCGCCTTGCAGAGGATCTCCGGACGCGTGATGAGCGATCCGGCCGCCGCCAGAGACGCACGGGAGAGCTCCTCGGTCGTGATCACCATGGCGACGTTGCCCATCTCCGCGCCCCCGTACTCCTCAGGCACGGCGAGGCCGAAGTAGCCGAGCTCCGCCATGCTCTTGATGAAGCTCTCGGGGACCATCTCGTCGTTGCGGTGAATGCGCTCGGCGTGGGGCCGTACCTCGGAGTCCGCGAACTCGCGCACGGCGTCGCGCGTTAGCTCCAGGAGCTCGTCGAGCGGGCAGTCGTTGGCCCCGCCTCGCTCGGCCACCTGACGGCCCAGGGCTCGGACCCTCCCTTCGGAGAGCGCCTCGCGGGCGAAGTCCTGGACGCTCGCATCCGGCTCGTCGGAGGCGTCGAGCCCGTGCTCCTGGCGATGGTTGCGGACCAGGTTGCACATCTCCGTAGCGACGTGCGCCGTGAAGACCGCGGCCTGGTCTCGATAGAGCGCACCGGCAGCGGCGGCGTACTCCACGAGATCGCGCGCAGCGCGCAGCTTGGTCGCCAGGTCTGCGAGGCGTGAGACGACGACCTGTTGCTCGTCGATGTCGCGCCCGCGCGCCGCTGCGATCGCCGTGGCCATCACCCCGTCGAGCGCGTCCAGGACGCCCTCGGTCTCCCTAACATGTGTCACTCGCTCCCTCCGGTCACTCGCTTCCCTCCGGTGCTCCAGATCACCATTCTGTGCAGGAACGGGTGCTCCGCTGCAAGCTTTTCCGACCCCGCAACTCTTGCAGCACAGCTGGCGGCAGCTTCGCCACCAGACGTCTGCAGCGGCCCGCTGACGCCAGGCATACCCCTTGCTCTCCTCCTGCGCCAACGGAGTCACGCTGTGCACGAATCTCACCGCCAAACCGGATTCACACTGATGGAGGTCGTGGTCGTCATCGTCATCGTTGGCGTGCTCGCCGCCATGGCCGCGCCGATGATGCTCCGCTACCGGCTGGTCGAGGACGCGCGCGCCCACGCGAACATGGTCGCGAGGGCCATCACCGAGGCCCGCTCTCAGGCGATGGCCTCGGGCAACCCGACCTTCCTGCTCTTTGACGATCCCAACAACGCGGTCGCAGCCATCCCCGCGGCGGATGGCCGGCCCAGGTTCGCTCTGCTGGTCGACGACCTCGATGGGAACGGGCAGCTCACGGCAGGCGAGAACACCCTCAACTTCCACGGGAAGGACGGGCTCGCAACTCAGGTGACAGGCTACGGACAGGGCGGCACCCAGCCGTTTGGAAACGCGCCGCTGCCACTGGAGGACGCCACCGCGGGCCAGCTCCAGGATCTCGGCAACACCGCGTCGACCTTTCCGCTGGATCCGACGACCAACGTCCCCGCCATCGGCTTCAACTCGCAGGGCGTCCCTGTGGCTCTCGCCACCCCGACGCAGTGGGGTACGGGCGCGGGCGCGTACTACGTCACGGACAACGACCGCACGGTGTACGCCGTCATCGTGCTCCCCCTCGGCGGGTTGCGCGTGCGCGTGCTGTCCCCGTCAGAGGGCAACTGGCACTAGGAGGATGCGGATGCACGAGCGGATAAAGAGGTCCGAAGGCTTCACGCTGCTGGAGGTGCTGCTCGCCATGGCAATCCTGGGCGTCGGGGTTCTCACGATCGGCGTGGCGCAGCTGTCGGCCATCAGGATGTCGTCGCGCTCCGGCCACCTGTCCCAGGCCATGTACCTGGCCCAGGAGCAGATGGAGACCTTCATGGCCATGCCACAGAGCTCGCCATTCCTGGACATCGCGGTCGTCGACACGCCCGATCCGTCAGGAATGATCGACATCGATGCGACCGATCAGGACCTGACGACCTTCGCGCGGAGCTGGACGGTCGAGCCGAACACTCCGGGCAACGGCCTGGCCCGTATCACGATCACCGTCATCTGGAACACGGCCTCGCGCGGCCTGAACCAGGTCCAGCTGCAGGGGATTCGGAACTCATGACCTCGAAAGCCAGGAACGATCGCGGGTTTACGCTGATCGAGCTGCTGATCGCCTCCGCTGTCCTCGGCGTCGTGAGCTCGCAGGTGTTCATGGTCCTGAACACCCAGAAGCGCGTGTACATCTCGAGCGAGCGCGTCCTCGCCGTGCAGGGGGATTCACGCACGGTGCTCGACCTAATCACCTTCGACACGCGCATGGCTGGGTTCATGGTGCCCAAGATCGCCGCGCTCTCGAGTGTCGACGGCGGCGCGAACGCCGCGGACAGCTTCTGCATCAGCGACACGAGCTACTTCGACTTCCCGATGGGTGGCGCTCCCTCCCAGTCGCTGGACAGCGCGAGCGAGCCCTTCAACACATCGGGCGTAATTAGCTTCCCGTCGGCCAATGCGGTCAACGCGACGACCCTCGATATCGACGGCGTGAATGGCGCGAACGACTTCGGTGGCCCTGGGCGCGGCATCATCCTGTCGGACGGAGTGCGCTCCCACTGCGCCCGCATCACCGGCATCATCGGCAACCAGATCGCCTACACGCCGCCCCGCCCCGGGGCAGGCTGGATCGCGGGAAACTCCCGGGTCGTGCCGGCCGTCATCTACGAGCACAACGACATGAATGCCCTTCCTCCCGCGCTCCCACTGTCTCTGAGTCGCAACGGTCTCACCCTGGCGACGGGAGTAGAAGACCTTCAGATCGAGTACTGGGTAGACAACTCTCCGCTCGGGCTCCTGAACGGTGTCGTCGACAATGCCAACGAGTTTCCCGTCGACGACCTGAACAACCAGCCCGGCCCCGCCACGATGGATACCTCTGCGATCCGCCGCATCCGCATCAGCGTGATCACGCGCACCGACCGGACGGAGGGTGGGGTCAGCCAGGAGTTCAACACCCAGCGTCGCCCCGCCAACGCGAACCGCGTTCAATCGAACACGGCAGACCAGTTCAAGCGGCGTCGCTTCCGGACCAGCGTGCTGCCGAGAAACCTCCTCTAACCGTGAACGGGACCCCCGCCATGCAGTACCTCTACGAAACCGAGAAGCGTGACCAGGCGGGCATCGCCCTGCTCATCGCCGTCATTCTCATGCTGCTGATCAGCGCGATCGGCCTCTCTGCGCTGCAGAGCGCCGGCGGGGAAGCGTCTGCGAGCGGCCGCTCTGCGCGCAAGCTGACGACGTTCTTCGCGGCGGACTCGGGCATGAGCGTGGTCATGCAGCAGCTCGATACCACGCTCACCAAGGCCCAGTACGCGGACAGCGTGATCCTGGACGACACGCAGTTCATGCAGAACCCCACGGGCCTCTTCACACAGGTCCGCACGGGAACCGTGGACAACGCGACCGCGCAGCCCGTCACCCGAATCAGAGGCATCGCCCCGAAGGGCGGCGCCCTCAACGTGAATTCCCCCAACAGCTTTGTTCTGGGGATCTATCGCGCCGACGTCCTTGCCACCGATCCCGTCGGCGGACGCGTCGAGCTCCAGGTGCAGCTCGCCGTGAATGAAGGGAGCCCTTCGTACAAATGAGTCCACGAATCCTCATCACAGCGGTCCTGGTCCTGATCCTCTCGGCGAGCCCGTGGGCGTCTGCGCAGCAAGACGACGATATCGCGCTGCTGCGCCAGGAGGTGGCCCCGAACGTCATCCTCCTGCTGGATACCTCGGGATCGATGATGCTCGGACTAAACGCCGACGAGTTCACGAGCGCGCCGAACCGAAACAACTGGCAGTTCAACGACCGGTTCCCGATCGATCTCACGACAAAGGTTCCCGTTGCACAAACCTCCGAGGACGAACAGAACTCGTTCTACTGTGACCTCCCGAGGCCGACACGGATCAGCAACACCGGTGGAGTCTGTCCCGGGAGCAAGAGCGAGCTCAGCTACCCCAGCGAGCCGGCTGACACCTGTCCTAATACTGACGACTTCGGAGCGCGCTGGGACGGCGGGGGCAAGTTCCACTGCACGAACGTCCCCACCGGCTGCCAGTTCGCGCCGTCGGACTGGGAGTGTTACGTGGACGTGGAGAAGACGTACCTCACGCCGGCGGACTACGGAGGAAACAAGAATTACAAGACGGGCTGGCAGCGGAACTACCTGTACTGGGTCGTGCAGCAGATGCACGCGGGGAGGCCCATCAACTATGAGGTAGGCGACCGCATCAGCGCGGCGAAAGACTCGATCAGGACGATCATCAACGACATCAACCCCGACGGCCAGCCGGACTCGGTGCGCTTCGGCCTGGCGCGCTTCGACAGGAGCTCGAACGGCGGCCGCATTCTCATCGGCGCCGGCGACGGCACCAAGACCGACATCTTCGCGCGCCTGGACGACTGGGACGACGACAACGAAGGGACGGGCCCCGGCGGTGGAACACCCCTCAGCGAGGCGCTAGTCGACATGGGCCGCTACTTCGCCGGCGAGGACAAGCTTGGGGTGTACGACGTTTTCAACAGGAAGGATGCGAAGGGGAACAACCCCCAGCGCCCGATCGACGTGTACTGTCGCCAGAGCTTCGTGATCCTGCTGACCGACGGACAGCCCACGAGCGATCTCAACAACCACCACGGCAGCGACTTCATGAACACGATCGGGAACGCTGATGGCGACAACAGCGAGAATCCCGACCCCTGGACGGGCTCTCAGCAGGCCTTCGTACCCCCCTACCAGAGCGGCTCGGGTAGCGACTGGCTGGACGACGTCGCCCACTACCTGGCGCGGACGGACATGGTGAGGGACAACAAGCTGCAGTTCGACCAGACGGTCTACACCTACACGGTCGGCTTCGCGATCGACCACCCGCTGCTGCGGGAGACCGCCGATAACGGCAAGGGCCGCTACTTCACGACGTCGAGCGCCGCCAGGCTGGCTGTGGACCTGAGGGACGCCCTGCTGGAGATCATCGACCGGGCTTCCTCGCTGACGGCGGCAACGGTTCCGTCCAGCCGCAGCAACTTCGGCGACGGCTTCTACACGGCGTTCTTCCGCCCGAGCGCGGCCGAGCCCTTCTGGCCCGGGCACCTACAGGCCTTCCGCCTGTCGCCCGATCTGACCGTGCTCGACCGCCCCCGTGCGGGCTACCCATACGGAGCTCCGGCGATCGACCCCGCCACGAACCGCTTCTTCGAGCCCCGCTTCCCGTACTGGGACACCCAGGACGTAATGCTCTCGGCCAGCCACCCCCCGCGAAAGCTGTACACCAACCTCAGCGGAAGTAGCTCGCCGACCAGCTTCAACACGGCGACGATTTCGGTAGCCGATCTCGGCGTCGTCGACGCAGACCTGACACTCTACGACAACCCGACGACCGCGCCGTTCACGACTGTGGGACAGCTGACAGATGCCCTCGTCAACTTCTACCACGGCGTGGACGTATTCGACTCCGATCGAGACAATGACTTCGGGGAGAAGAGGGGCGCCGTCCTCGGCGACATCTTCCACTCGAACCCCATCGCGATCGGCCCGCCACCCGCAGTGCTTCGCAGCGAGGACGGCATGGGCCCGATCGACCAGACTGGCACCTTCCTCAACACGAACAAGGTCCGCGAGCGCCGCATCTACGTGGGCGCGAACGACGCCATGCTCCACTCCTTCCACGGCGGCGTGTTCCGATCCGGAGACAACCCCCAGACCGCGGAGCAGGAGAAGGACTACTACGATCTCGGAACCGGCGAGGAGACATTCGGCTACATCCCGGGCTTCGTCCTCGACCGGCTGAAGCTGCTGCCGCAGAGCGGCCTGGGCAAGCAGTACTTCGTCGACGGGAACCCGAGCGCCGCGGACGTATGGCTGCCGAGTAGCGCCTCTGACGTCACGAAGGAGGCGTCAGAGTGGACGACCGCGCTGGTCGGGTCCATGCGTCAGGGCGGCCGTGGCTACTTCGCCCTGGACGTGACCGAGCCCAAGGCCAGCGGCGGCTCCCACTATCCGTACCCCAAGTTCCTCTGGGAGGTGGACAACTCCACCCTGCCGCTCGGCGAGACCTGGTCAGAGCCGATCATCACTCGGGTCAAGGTCAGAGGACCTGGAGGCAACGACTACTGCGGAGACGACGACACGGACGACGGCTCGTGCATCGAGCGTTGGGTCGCCATCGTGGGCGCCGGCTACGACGCCACGGGCGATCCAAACAACTACGCGACCTACGTCGGCAATCCGAGCGCTGCCGGCTGGACGGACGAGGGCAAGGGCGTCTTCATCCTCGACATCAGCGATGGGTCCGTCATCGCCCAGCTGACCCACTCCGCGAGCGACCCGGTCCTCAGCCGCATGAAGTACGCCATCCCGAGCACGCCGGGCGTGCTCGACCTGGACTTCGACGGTTTCGCGGACGTCCACGTCTACATCGGCGACCTTGGTGGCCAGGTGTGGAAGTGGGACATCCACGAGGTGGGACTTGATCAGACGCGGCGACGGGATCGTGGACAACTGGAAGGCAGATGTCTTCTTCACCGCTCGCAAGCGAGCCTGAGCGATCCCCTGGGGAAGAACATCGGAGACGTCAACAACGACGAGCACCACCGACTATCACTTCCACAGCATCTTCTTCCCGCCGATCGCCACCTACGTCGACAACGAGCTCGTACTGGGCTTCGGGAGCGGCGAGCGCGCCAACCTGGCTTACAAGGGTCTCCCGGCCCCCGGAAAGAAGCTCCTAGGGCTGCACGACGACAACAACCGCTTCTGGGTGCTCTGGGATCGGACGCCGCTGCGCGTCTGCACCCAGAAGAATTCCGGGGGCAGCTGCATAGCCTATGCGTGGAGCTCCCTTCCAGGTGGCGGAGCACTTCACTGGACGGGACGCTGATCGAGGCGTGGGCGAGCCAGAAAGCTTCGTGCCAAGGACGGGGCAGCTGCATAGCCTATGCGGATCCCTTCCAGGTGGAACACTTCGAGGGCTACCAGACCATAAACGGTCAGAACCGTGGGATCAACGACATCACGAACTTCATCAACGATCCAGCGCCGAATGACGATGGGTACTACATGGTGGCGCCGGACGGCGAGAAGTTCGTGACGAACCACATCGTCTTCTCCGGTGTCATGCTGACATTGAGCTATGTGTCGCCGGATCTGAATGACCCCCAAAGGGACATCTGCAACTCTGCGGGCACCACGAACGTGTTCCTGTTCGATGTGGAGCGGGGTGAGGGTCTGCTCGCAACGGGCCGCGTGGAACAGCTCGGCAACGGCGCGCCCGCGGACCCACGCATTTCGGTGTCCCGCGACTCGAGCGGGAACATGAGCGTCGAGCTGATCGGTCAGACCTCGATGGGCGAGGTCCTCAAGATGCCGATCCCGGGGGAATATCCGGACCCGGTCGAGATGGTCTACTGGCGCCAGCGCTTCTAGGAGGAAATCGAAATGAAGCTCGCAAACGGAATACTATGTGCGGCGATCCTGCTCACCTCGGTGCTCCCGCTCCGGGGGAGCGCGGGTGAGAACGAGTTCATGGAGGGCCGCCTGCAGGCGGTCCGGCTGGAAGACAAGACCGTGGTCATGGACAACGTCCGGGTCTACGTGCCGCCCGAGACTGCCGAGCTCGACGATTTCTCCGCAGGCGACCAGGTCGTCTTCGAGTACCGCAGAAACGACGGACGCCTCACGGCGATTCTCCTCCGGAAGTACGAGGAAGGCTAGCATCGGGCAGCGCCCGGGCCATCGCCCAGAGGAAGAACTCGCGGTACTCCCTCGGCGGCTCGTGGAGCAGCACGCCGAAGCCTGTCGGGACCTCCGGGCTCTCCAGGCCCCGAGTCGTCCAGCGGACCTCTCCGCGCACGTTGACGAGAGCCGCTCCGACCGGCGACTCGAACTGAACCACCACGGCGCTGCCCAGATGCGGGAGCTCGTTTGCCTCGATGAACAGACCGCCGCGGGAGGCGCTCTTCAGCAGCCCCGTGGCCTCACAACCCTCAGCCACGAAACGCACGAGGACCGAGGAGATGCGGAGCCTGGCGCGGGACCGTGCGGAAGCCTTCACGTCCGATAGAATCGGAGCCCGTCATAGCAGGCTTGAGGACGAGGATAGATGCGCATTGTGGAGCTATTTGGGACAGGACGGCCGGTCATCTCGTTCGAGTTCTTTCCGCCGAAGACCGAGGCCGGCTTCTCGTCGCTGTTCCAGACCATCGCGGAGCTGAAGCGGCTCGACCCCTCGTTCGTCTCGGTGACCTGGGGCGCCGGCGGCTCGACGCGCCGCAAGACCGTCGAGCTGGTCATCCGCATCCAGAACGAGATCGGGATCACGGCGATGGCGCACATCTCGTGCGTTGGCTCGAGCCGCGACGAGATCGCCGCGGCGCTCGACCAGCTCGAGCAGGGCGGGATCGCGAACGTGCTGCCCCTTGGCGGCGATCGGCCTGAAGCTTACGTCCCGCCTCCTGGTGCCTTCGACTACGCGAACGAGCTGATCGAGTTCATTCGTCCGCACTGGAGCTTCTGTCTGCCTGCTGCGTGCTACCCCGAGACGCACCCCGCAGCCCGCACTCCCGAGTTCGACCTCGAGATGCTCGTGCAGAAGGCTAATGCGGGCGTCGACTTCCTGATCACGCAGCTCTTCTTCGACAACGCCGATTACTTTGACTTCGTCGAGCGCGTCCGTCTGGCCGGGATCGAGCTGCCGATCGTGCCCGGGATCATGCCCGTCATCAGCGGCCAGAACATCCGGCGCATGACGAGCATGTGTGGCGCCCGTATTCCGAGGCCCCTGGAAGAGAGACTGGCACGCGCAGGCGACGACAACGCCGCCACGCTGGAGGTCGGCATCGAGTGGGCCACTGCCCAGTGTCGTGAGCTGCTGCAGGAGGGCGCGCCTGGAATTCACTTCTACACGCTGAACCGCTCGCCTGCAACGCGGCGGATCTACGGAGAGCTGTTCCCCTCTGGTGTCGGCTGAAAATTAAAGTCCCGCGCCAGCGGTGCCGATTCGCGTACAGGGGTTCGTTTATGCCCTTCTTGCCAGAGCGACGAAAGGCCCGCGCGAGCGTCCGTTTCAAGGTCGCCTATCACGGACCCTCGTTCGAGGGAACCGGCACGGTCCTGAACATCTCCAAGACCGGTGCGCTGATCGAAGACTGCGATCGGCTACTGATGACCGGGATCGACATCAAGCTGAGCTTCTCCTTCTTCGAGGACTCCATTCCGATCGAGGTTCCTGCCACGGTCGTACGGGAGACCGAGCAGGGCTTCGGCGTCCAGTTCACAAAGCTGAGTCCGCGTACCCGATCCGTTCTGGGCATGGCGATCTCGAAGCTTCGGCAGACTTACGAGGACGCCGAGGACGCGCCGGGACTCGAGGACGGTGAAGAGATCACTCTGCTAAAGACTTGACTCGGGCGCGACACTAAAGCCGTGCCCGCAGGAGTCCGATCCCCAGCCTCGACGATGACACAGACGGAACGACAGAAAGCCCGCGCGCGAGTCCGCTTCCAGGTGGCTTACGTCGTGCGCGGCAAAACCATGGAGACGGCCGACGGACGTCGACCGCTCGAGGGGACCGGAAGGGTCCGCAACATCTCGAAGAGCGGCGCACTGATCGAAGACGCGGATCCGCTGGTCGCGCCGGGCTCGTCCATCAAGCTCCGACTCTCCTTCCTCGAAGATTCCATTCCCGTCGAGATCCCCGCGCAGGTGATTCGGGAAAGCGGGACGGGCTTCGCCATCGAGTTCAAGAAGCTCACCGCCCGTACGCGCACCGTCCTCGGGATGGCCATCGCGAAGCTCCGCGCCAGCGAAGAAGAGGGCGAAGACGGTGGCGCCGACATTCCGTTACTGAAGGTCTGAGGGGGTCCACGCCGTCGGGGGTCGGGAACATCCCCGGCGGACTCCGCTCCTTGCGTGCTCAGAGGACTTGCTCGCCTCGGGCACCGCTACCACAGTCCGCCGGGGATGTTCCCGACCCCCGACTACTTGCCGGCCTGAGCGGAGGTGGGTGGCGCGCGACCGCTCGCGCGCCGGGTCCCAGAAGACCACCGTTACTGAGAGAATGCGCGGCGCTTCAGCTCGCGGACGTAGGCGCTGAGCTGGGGGGCGTTCGCGATCATCTCCGAGACTGACTGGTCGAACTCGGCAGCCTGTGCTTCCAGCGGCGTCAGGTCAACGGGGAAGCGGGTGATCGCCTCCACCTTCTGGAGCAGTGCCAGTGAGCCACGAGTGTACGGTGTCTGCGAGACGTAGTGCGGGAGACGCGCCCACAGGCTGAGCGTCTGGGTTCCCTTGCTCCTCAGCGCCTCGGCGAGCACGCCGACGATTCCAGTCGGGCCCTCGTAGCTCGAGCCCGATAGGCCGAGCTGCTTCTGCAGCTCCGGCTCAGACGTGAATCCGGCGACCTGCACGGGCTGCGAGTAGATCACGTCGTCGAGCATGGCACCGAGCAGGATGACCAGGCGCACGCCGGCGCGCTCGACGAACTCGAGCACCGCTCGTGTGTACGCCTTCCAGCGCAGGTGCGGCTCAACGCCGAGTCCCACAATCATGTCGAAGGGCTGGCTCTCGACCTCGATCGAGAAGAACTCGAGATTGGGCCAGCGAATCTCGCGGGTGCTCCCCTCCACCAGACGCACCTGGGGCCTCACGACCGTGAAGTCGAGGAACTCCTCGGAATCGATGTAGGCGTAGGACTTGGCCGAAAAGGCCTCGAGCAAGAAACGGCCCGCCGTGGTCGCGGCATCACCGCCGTCGTTCCAACCCGCGTAGCAGAGCACGAGGATGGGCTCGCGCAGCTGCTTCTCAGCATAGAAATGGACTGGCGTCTCCACGCCAGCAAGGTTGGCACGCCTGCTGGATTTCGGCCACCCCTTCATGTGGGACCCGCGCGCGGGCGGCCGCGCGCTACCCACCTACGCTCGCCTTCGGCTCGCTGCGCACCGCGCCTTTGGCGCGGTTTGCGGCCTCTGCCTTCGCGTACGGTCGCCTGCTGCGACCTCGGGCCGGCATACTTATCCGGGGAGCTGAACGAGCTGGCCACGACGGAACAGGTGTACGCAGTTCCGCCCTGCCTCCTTCGAGGCGTACAGCGCCCGATCTGCGGCCTGGATGAGACTCCCCGGGGTCAGCTCGCACTCGAGGTCCTCGGTGCAGGCCACGCCGAAGCTCCCTGTGACGCGAACCACGTCGTTACGAGCCTCGTAGAGCCGACTCTCAATCGACGCGCGCAGACGTTCAGAGACGAACTCGGCCGCCTTCAAGTTCGTGTCCGTGAGCAGGATCCCGAACTCTTCACCGCCGTAGCGGGCGACGATATCGGAGCGTCGCGCGCTCGAACTCAGGCTCTCGGCGATCCCCTGCAAGACGACGTCGCCAAACAGGTGTCCATGCGTGTCGTTGATCGGCTTAAAGTTGTCGACGTCGGCCATCACGACGGACAGGGGCCGACCGTACCGGTCAGCGACGTTCAGCTCGGCCTCGAGGCGCCGATCGAGGTAGGCGCGGTTCCACAGGCCCGTGAGGCCGTCGAGGAAGGACTGCTGCTCCAGCATGTCCTGCAGGCGCTTCGTGCGCAGCGCCGCGCGGACCCTTGCGCGCAGCTCGATTTCGTCGAAGGGCTTCGTCACGTAGTCTACCGCGCCGAGATCCAGGCCACGCACCTTCGACTCCGTGTCCGCCTCGCCCGTGAGGAAGATGATCGGGATGTTGCGCGTGGCGCGATGCTCCTTGAGTTGCCTACAGACCTCGAAGCCGTCGACCTTGGGAAGGCCGATGTCCAGCAAGATCAGATCGGGCGCATCGGCGATCGCGCGCTCGAGGCCCGCCTCGCCATCCAGCTCCGCCGTCACCTCCAGACCCTCGGGTCGCAGGCGAGCCACGATGAGCTTGTGGATCGACACCGTGTCATCGATGACGAGGACGCGCGTCGGATTTGGAACTTCGGGATTCAAACTTCCTTCGAGACCTCCACGGCGCGCAGCGTCTCGCACAGCAAGGAGGCCCTCGCCTCGAGTACGGCTGCGTCGGCACCGTCTTTCAGAGCCTGCTCGAGAGCTGCCGCCACCTCGGTGACCGCGGCGAATCCGTAGCCGCCTCCCGCTCCCTTGAGCTGGTGCACGAGCCGCTGGAGCTCGCCCAGGTCCGCCTGCCGGAGCAGCGCCTCTACGGCTTCCGCTCGGCTCGGCAGCTCATCCGCGAACTCCCGAACGATCTCGATCATGTCCGGGTCGTCCTCATAGATGCTGCGGATCGGATCCATCATCCCCCCCAAGAACTCGACGCTGGAGCCGCGTCGGGCCCGCGGTCCGCTGCAGAGTCCATCGGCAAGGCTACCAGCCGGGTTGACAGGGGACACGCGGATTCGCAGCGGATCCGAGCGCTTTGAAGTCCTAGCTGAACGCGCTAGAAGCTCCAAACCCGGGGGATCAGGAAGAGCGCGATGCTGGCGAGGATCAGCTGCAAAGGGGCACCAAGACGCAGAAAGTCGCTGAAACGATAGCCGCCCGGGCCGTAGACCATGAGGTTGGTCTGGTAGCCGAGCGGGGTCGCGAGCGACAGGGACGCGGCCACGGCCACCGCGATCGAGAACGGGCGCGGGTCCACGCCGAGTTGTAACGCAGCCGCGAAGGCGATCGGGAAGACGAGTGCGGCGGCCGCGGTGTTGCTGATGATCTCGGTCAGTAGCATCGTCGCGAGGTAGATGGCGACGAGCACGCCGAAGGGCCCGAGTCCGCGGCCGGCCTCGACCAGCAGACCGGCGACCGCACCCGCCACGCCGCTCTTGTCCAGGGCGCGAGCCAGCCCCAACGAGGCGCCGATCACCGCCAGCACGGAGAGGTCGATCGCGCGACGCGCGTCGCCCGGCGCGATACAGCGCACCGCCACGGCGGCGCCCGCACCTCCGAGGGCGGCGAGCACCACGGGTACGACTCCCGTCGCAGCCAGCAGCACCACGCTTGCGAGTATGATGGACGCCCAGCCGGAGCGTTGATGCAGCGGCGGCGTGCTCCCCTCGACCTCGCTCACCAGGTAGAAGTCCGCGGAGTTGCGAAAGCTCCGCGCGAAGCCCGGGGGCGCCTCGATCAGCAGCATGTCGCCGGGACGCAGTACGATGTCGCCGATCTTGCTCTCCACGCGCTCGCCGTGGCGGTGGACGGCGATGACCGCGGCGTTGTAGCGGCCACGGAAACCGGCGTCCCGAATGTTCTGACCCACCAGTGGCGAGCCGGCGGCAACCACCGCCTCGTGCAGACTCCAGCGCGCGTCTCCGCGCGGCGCCTGCTCGTGAGCCGTGGTCACCAGACCGCGAAATTTCTGCAGGTCGACGATGGTGTCGACGACGCCCGCAAAGCTCAGCCGATCGCCCCGGAGCAAGCTCTCCTCGGGACCGACGGGAGAGATTGTCCCCGTCGAGCGCTCGATCCGCACGAGGAAGAGCCCGGGCAAGTGTCGCAGCCCCGCAGCCTCGATGGTCTGGCCGATCAGGGGTGACGGCTCTCTGAGCTCCAGCTCGACCAGATAGCGGCGCTGATCCTCTCCGACCCTGGCTAGTGCGTCGACGCGTTCGGGGAGCGCGCGCGGGGCCAGCGTTGTCACCACCGCAAGGGTGACGAGAGCGCAGGGGACCCCGATCCAGGCCAGCTCGAACATTCCCAGGCCGGACATGCCCCGGCCCTGCATCAGCCCGTGCACGACCAGGTTCGTCGAGGTTCCGATCAGCGTGCAGACGCCGCCCGTGACCGCTGCGTAGGAGAGCGGGATCAGCAGCTTGGACGGCGAGATCCGCATCCGCTTCGCCCAGCCGAGGGTGGTGGGCAGCAGCACGGCTACGATCGGCGTGTTGTTGAGAAACGCGGAAGCCAACGTCGCGATGCCGCAGAGCCGCAAGAGCGCGCTTCGCAAGCTGCCCGCTCCGCCGAACAGCCGCCGCGAAACGCCCTCGAGCGCGCCCGTCCGTTGCACTGCTCCGGCGACGATGAAGAGCGCCAGGACCGTGAAGACCGTAGTGCTCGCAAAACCACCGAGCGCCTCCTCGGGCTCCACCACGCCCACGAGCATCAGGAGTACGAGCGCGCCGAAAACGAGCGTGTCGGGGGTGAGCCGCTCCTGGAGCAGCCCCACGATCATCAGTCCCAGAATGCCCAGCGTCAGCCAGAAGTCCATCGCAGCCCCGGAGGCTACCAAGCGGGGTGGAATCATGTGGGACCCGGCCGCGGACGGCCGCGGCCAGCCACGTTCGCTCTGGGCTTCACCCTTCGCTGCGCGCGCCGCGGTCCGCGGCGCTTGCGGTGATACCCGCTCCCGGTGTGATCGACTAACCTCTTGGCGTTGCGCTCCAACGAGATCTTCTCGCAGATGTCGCCGGAACAGGCACTGAGCTTCCTGGAGGAGCTGCGTGAGGAAGCTCCCGACGTGGCGCGGATCGCACTGTCAGCAGCATCGCAGGCCTTCAAGCTGCGGCCCCAGTTCTTGAAGAAGCAGCCGCGGGCGCGTCAGGCGGAGTGGATGCGCAGAGCGCTGGCGCGCGTGATGATGGCTCCGGCCGCAGAGGAGGTGCTGGCGGAGTTCTTCCTCGAGCACCGGAGTGACTTGCTCGCCGAGCTGCTCGACGCGCTCGGGGTCGAGCACGAGCAAGGCCGACTCACGGGCGACACCTCGGAGTGCCCGGAGGTTACGAAACTGGAAGAGGCGCTGGAGAAGTTCCGCAGCGGTAAGGAGCGCGAGCTGCGTGAGCTCCTGCTGCGCGCCTTCGCTGCCCAGAAATCGATTGAGTGGCCCGAGCTAGAGGCACGACTTTAGGAGATCGCGGTGGAGCTGGGACTTTCGGGGAAGGCGGTCGTCGTGGTGGGCGCGAGTCGGGGGATCGGGCGCTCGATCGCGCTCGGGTTTGCGGACGAGAGGAGCGACGTGGCGATCTGCGCGCGCGCGGAGCCGGACCTGCAGGCCACGGCGGGGGAGCTGCGGGGGCGCGGGGTGAAAGTCTTCGCGGAGACGGCGGACGTGTCGAGGGCCGAGTCCCTCGAAAGCTTCCTCGATGCGGCGAGGAACGCGCTCGGGCGCGTCGACGTGCTCGTGAACAATGCATCGGCCCTGCACCCCGGCGATGACGAGGCCAGCTGGAAGACGAGCTTCGACGTCGACCTGATGGGGAGCGTACGCGCCTCCTGGAAGGTGGTGCCATGGCTCGAGGAGGCTGGGGGGGGATCGATCATCCACATCTCCTCGACGGCGGCCATCGAGGCGGCCGGGTCGCCAGCGTACTCCGCCATGAAGGTCGCCCTGATCAGCCACTCGAAGAACCTCGCCATCGCCCTCGCCGAGAAGAACATCCGCGTGAACACGGTCGCGCCAGGATCGATCGACTTTCCCGGCGGCTTCTGGGAGGCGATCGCGGAGGAGAACCGGGCGCAGTACGACCAAGTACGCGAGTCGATCCCCTGGAAGCGCCTCGGCACCCCGCAGGAGATCGCGAATGCCGTCGTCTTCCTCGCCTCGGAGCGGGCCAGCTGGATCACGGGGGTTTGTCTGTCCGTCGACGGCGGCCAGCACAAGGGAATCCTGTGAACCTCTACCTGGCGGGGCCACTCTTCACGCAGTCCGAGCGGCGCTGGCTCCGCGAGCTCGCGGAGCTACTGGCGACGGCGGGGCACGCGGTCTTCCTGCCCCAGGACGATGCAAAGGGACCCCTGCTCCGCAATCCACCCGACTTTCACGGCGCGTTCGAGCTGTGCAGAGACGCGATCGACCGCTGTGAGGCGATCGTCGCGGTGCTCGACGGACCGGACGCGGACTCCGGGACGTCCTGGGAGTGCGGCTACGCGTACGCCCGCGTAAAGCCGATCGTCGCGGTGCGCACGGATTTTCGGGGAGGCGAGGATTCCGGCCTGAACTTGATGCTGCGCCGCTCCGCGTACAGGCTGATCGAGCAGCCGGGTACCGACGAGGAGCTGGACAGTCTCGCGGAGGCCATCACACGCGAGCTCGAGAAGCTCAGCGCAGCGGAGGAGCCGGCCGAAGGCGCTGGCTAGTCAGTCGCTGCGCTCAACGCCGCGACGTGTGCGCTCGGCACCGAGATTGATGCTGTCCTGCACCTTGTCGCCGATCCGTTGGACCGGGCTGCGACCGTCGGGACTCGGCTCGTAGTCGGATACGGGATCCGTCAACCCCGCGAAGACGCCGCCAAAGGCCGCATCCATTCCTTTCGTGTACACCTCGATACCGATCCAGATGCCGACAACGATCGCGAGGATGCCGCACACCTTGCCCATCGCCTCACCCCTGTCCCCTCTCGTTCACGTGTCGGCACATCCCTGCCAGAGCCTGAGGCGCCGTGGTATGGTGCGCGCGACCTGATCGGCTTCTCTCCCGTATGCGCCTCTACGAGCACGAATCAAAAGCCCTCTTCGGCAAGCACGGGATCCCGCTCCCCGCGGGATCATGCGTGGCGAGGAGCAGCGCTGAGGCGCGCGCTATCGCAGCGGAGATCGGCGGACCGAGCGTCTTGAAGTCGCTCGTGCTCACCGGTGGGCGCATGAAGGCTGGCGGGGTGCTGTTTGCAGACACTCCCGAGCAGGCCGAGACCGCGGCAGAGACAATCCTCGAACTCGAGATCTCCGGTCATCGGCCGCGTGGCGTACTGGTCGAGGGCCGACAGGTGATCACCCAGGAGTACTACGCCGCGGTCACCTGGGACGGCAGCGCGAAGCGCCCCGTCATGATCCTCTCCGACATGGGCGGGATCGACATCGAGGAGGTGGCGGAGCGGCATCCAGAGCACATCGCGCGGCGTCACTGCTCGACTCTGCGCCCGATCTCGGATTACCTGGCAAAGCAGCTCGTAGCCGACCTGGGCATCATGGGGCCGGACTTGAACCGGCTAACGCGCATCGTCGCCAGCCTGGCCAGGGTGTTCGTCACGCACGGACTCACGCTCGCGGAGATCAACCCGCTGGCAAAGCTCGAGGATGGCTCGTTCGTCGCCCTGGATGCGCACGTCGACATGGAAGCGGAGGCGCGCAGCCAGCAGCGGGAGGTCCTGATGGAGCTCGGGGTGGGCGACGACGAGACGAGGCAGGCTCGACCTCCCACACCCTTCGAGCTCGCGGGCACCGAGATCAACGCCGTCGATCATCGCGGCATCGCAGGGAACGTCACCGAGTTCGACGGCACGCTGGGACTCATCATCGGCGCGGGCGGCGGCTCGCTCACACTCTTCGACGCGGTCAAGAAGCATGGCGGCGATCCGGCCAACTACTGCGAGATTGGCGGCAACCCCAGCGTCAGCAAAGTGTGTAACCTGACCAAGCTCATCCTCGGAAAGCCCGGTGTGGAAAAGGTGGCGGTCATGATGAACGTCGTCTCGAACACGCGCGTCGACATGGTGGCACGCGGCGTGATCAAGGGCGTGATCGAGGCAGGCGGCGATCCGGCCGAGAAGATCGCCATCTTTCGCATCCCTGGCTCGTGGGAGCGGGACGGCTTCAGGCTACTCGAGAAGTACGGTATCGAGTACTGCGATCGCTCGGTCTCGATGTACGAGGCGGCGGGTCGAGCGGTGGCAAGGATGAAGGGCTGAGCGTTGGCGATCCTCATCACCCGCGACACCACGGTCATCATTCAGGGCATTACCGGACGCGAAGCCGTGACGATGACACGCGAAGGTCTCGACTACGGCACGAAGATCGTGGGCGGAGTGACTCCGGGACGCGGCGGGCGCAACGTCCATGGGGTTCCCGTTTACGACACGGTCGAGCAGATCACGAAAAAGACGCGCGTGGATGCCGCCGTGATCTCCGTACCTCCCGCGTTCGCGCGCGACGCCGCCTTCGAGGCCATCGAGGCGGGCATCCCGCTGCTCGTGATCGTTACCGAGAACATCCCGCGCTACGAGGTCGCCCAGGTCGTGGAGCTCGCCGCCCAGCGCGAAGCACGCGTGATCGGCCCGAACTGCCTCGGTGTGCTCTCGCCGGACGAAGCCAAGGTCGGTGGGCTTGGAGGCCGGGCGGAGGACGCCAGGAAGGCGTTCGCGAAGGGCCCGGTCGGCGTCATGTCTCGCTCCGGTGGCATGACCACGGAGATCTGCAACACCCTCACCGCTGCGGGCCTGGGCCAGTCCACCGCGATCTCGATCGGAGGCGACGCGATCATCGGTCAGAGCTACGCCGAGCTCATGCCGCTCTTCGAGGAGGACCCCAAGACAGAGGCGATTGCGATCTACTCGGAGCCGGGCGGCCGCATGGAGGCAGACCTGGCGCGCTGGGCACGCGAGAACGAGTCGCGGCTGCCGATTGTGGCGTTCATGGCCGGCCGCTTCATGGACGCGATGCCGGGCATGCGCTTTGGCCACGCCGGGACGATCGTGGAGGGCCGGGCGGACACAGCCAGCGAGAAGATCGAGCGCCTGACCGAGGCCGGCATCGCGGTGGCGGAGAAGATCGAGGACATGCCGGCACTGCTCGAGCAGCAGCTGGCGGCGGGAGTCTGAGGCCGCCGATGGCGCTCTTCATCGAGGTCCGAGTCGACGACGCGCTGCGGCAGGACGCAGCCTTGGTCGCGCAGCTGGTCGAGATCTGTCCGGTCGACATCTTTCGGGAGGCGGAAGGGGAGCTGCAGATCGTCGACGCAAACGTGGATGAATGTACGCTGTGTGAGCTCTGTCTCGGGGTTGGGCAGGGGGGTCAGGTGGAGGTTCTGAAGCTCTACGATGATTCGCGTCCGTTAGAGCGCAGCGGCTGAGGGGAAGACCTCGGAGTTCGGGCGCTTGGCGGGGGGGTTGCTTGGTTGCTGCGAGTTCCGCGTGGAGCTTTTTTTTGGGGGGGGACGTTGAGCGGAGTCGGAGGCCGGGAACCTCCCCCGGCGGACTCCGCTCCTTGCGTGCTCAGGGGGGGTGCTCGCCTCGGGTACCGCTAACACAGTCCGCCGGGGGAGGTTCCCGGCCTCCGACTCCTTGAGGTCCTAACACCCTGGGTGGGGGATCCAGAGCTGTTAGTTTTTTTGTTGGGTTAGGAGGTTGTGGGCTAGGTGGAGGAGGTTGGTGGCGGTGAAGCCGAATTCGGTCGCGAGGTCGGTATGGGGGGCCGAGGCACCGAAGGTTTTCATGCCGTGGAAGCTGTCGCCTGGACGGATGAGCTGGGAGAGGCCTAGCTCGGTGCCGGCTTCGACGAGGAGTCGTGGGGGGGGCTGCGGCAGCACGCTTGACTGGTAGTCCTCTGGCTGGGCGAGGAACTCTTCCAGGCAGGGGAGGGAGACGACGCGCACGCTGCGGCCCTCTTGCTCGAGGGTGCGGGCCGCCTCCAGGGCGATGTGGATCTCCGATCCGGTTCCCAGTAGCACCAGCTCGGGCTCTGCCGCTTCCCCGTGGAGCACATAGCCTCCGCGCCGGGCCTTGGTCTCGATGTCCTCGCCCTCGAGCACGGGAACGGACTGCCGGGTCAGGATCAGGGCCAGGGGGCCGCCCTCTCGTTTGAGGGCTGCGGTCCAGGCTGCCACCGTCTCGCGGGCATCGCCAGGCCGCCAGACCGGCAGGTTGGGGACGCTGCGCAGACCGGCAAGCTGCTCCACCGGCTGATGGGTCGGACCGTCCTCGCCCACGAAGATCGAGTCGTGCGTGAACACATAGGTCACGGGCTGGCCCATGATGGCTGCCAGCCGGATGGCCGGGCGCATGTAGTCGCTGAAGACCAGGAAGGTGCCGACGAAGGGCCGAATCCCTCCGTGCAGGGCAAGCCCGGTCGCCACGCCCGCCATGCCGTGCTCGCGTACTCCGAAGTGCACGTTGCGGCCATCGAACTTGCCCCGCTCGATTGACGCCTCGCCCTTGAGGATTACGGAGTTCGAGCCCGCCAGATCCGCGGAGCCGCCAACAAGGCCGGGCACGTCGGAGGCCAGAGCGTTGAGCACGCCCCCGGAAGCCTGGCGCGTCGCCATGGGGCCGGCGCCGGAGAAGTCCGGCAGGAGCGCGGTCAGGTGCTCTGGCAGCGCGCGTTCCAGCATTGCTTTCCAGAGCCGTTCCTGGCCAGAGCTCGAGAGAAGCTTCGCTTTGCGCTCCTCCCACTCTGCGCGCTGCTCGGCCCCGTCCTGCGCGTTGGCGCGGAACGCCTCGTATGCCGCCTCCGGAACCTGAAAAGGCCCGAGCTCCCAATCCAGATTGCGGCGCGTCTGGTCCGCGTTCTCCTGGCTGATCCCTCCGTGAGCGGGCGGAGTGTCCACGAGTGGGGAGCCCGATCCGATGTGCGTGCGGCAAACGATCAGCTGCGGGCGGTCCTCGCTCGTCCGAGCCGCCGCCAGGGCGGAGCGGATGGCCACGGGATCGTGCCCGTCGATCCTCTGCACCTCCCAGCCGTAGGCCGCGAAGCGCCGGGGGACGTCCTCCGTGAAGGCGATGCTGGTGGACCCATCGATGGTGATCCGGTTGTCATCGTAGAGCACGACGAGCCGACCCAGCCCCAGGTGCCCGGCAAGCGAAGCCGCCTCGGAGGCCACCCCCTCCATCATGTCTCCATCGCTGGCCAGCACCCAGGTGCGATGGTTCACGAGGTCGGAACCGAAGCGCGCGGCCAGAATGCGCTCCGCCAAGGCCATGCCCACGGCGTTGCTGAAGCCCTGACCGAGCGGCCCGGTCGTGACCTCGACTCCGGGAGTGTCTCCGAACTCCGGATGTCCGGGGGTCTTCGAGTGGAGCTGTCGAAACTGCCGGATCTCGTCCATCGGCAGCTCGTAGCCGGACAGGTGGAGCAGCGAGTACAGCAGCATGGAGCCGTGTCCAGCCGAGAGGACGAAGCGGTCGCGGTCGGGCCAGCGCGGCGCCCCCGGGTCGTGGCGCAGAAACTCTCCGAACAGCACGGTGCCGAGCTCTGCGCAGCCCAGCGGGAGACCGACGTGCCCGATCCCCGCGCGAGCCACCGCATCTACGGTGAGGACGCGGATCGTCTTCGCAGCGAGCTCGACTGTCTGGGGAGAGAGAGCGAGCACCAGCGTTCTCCACTCGTGGGTAAGGCTGCGCCCTGTAGCTCGTACGAGGGCGCACTCATTATCCCCGCGTGCGAACACTCGGCAAGACCCGGGTTGAAGTCGTGGGCTCTCGGAGCGATTCACCGACGCAGGCTGCTCAATTTCCTGGCCGCTGTGACCGATTCGTCCCTTGGGGAAGTGTGAGGTTCTGGTGAACGAGTTCGAGCGGAATCTGATCGAGACCGCCTCACTGCCTACGGTGCCTGCGATCGCTCAGCGACTCCTCGAGCTCATCGACGACGAGGGAGCCGGGCTCGAGGAGCTGGCCGAGGTCATTGCGGTCGACCCGGCGCTCTCCGCCAAGATCGTCCGGGTGATCAACTCCTCCATGTATGCCATGTCGCGCGAGGTCACCTCCGTACGCGAGGCCGTCCTGTACCTGGGGACGAACAGCGTCTGCAGCATCGCCCTGTCCTTCTCGTTCGTCTCCAGTCTGCGGGTTCCCGATGGCGACAGGGAGATCGAGCAGCTCTGGCAGACCTCCCTCATGACCTCACTCGCCGCCCGCAAGCTCGCGCTGGAGGTGGGCGGCTGGGACAGCGAGGAGGCGTTCCTGATCGGGCTGCTCTGCGACTGCGGCGCGCTCCTGCTCTACTCCGCGCTCCCTGAGTACGGTGAGCTCGTCAAGCGCTTCTACCGCGGGGAGCTCGACCTGCTCGAAGCCGAACGCAGCGCCTTCGACAGCGACCACCCGAGGATCGGCGCGCTTCTGCTTCAGCACTGGTCCTTTCCGCAGCGCTACTGCGCGCTCATTGCGGAACACCACGAGCCCCTGACTCATGGAGATCCGGAGCTCATCAACCGGCAGCGCATTCTCCACTGCGCCTGGCTGTGCGCGCGGGCGCTCACCATCAACGCCTACGTGAACCAGACGGCCTCCCTGAGCCAGCAGCTGGTGGACACCTTCGAGATCCCACGCAGCGTCGCGGACACGATCCTCGAGGAGCTGCCGAACGAGCTGCGGAGCATCGCCACCTCGCTCGACGTCTTGGTCGGGGAGCAGCGCAGCTACCAGGATCTGCTGAGCGAGGCGAACACCGCCCTTGTCGACCTGACCCTTGGCCAGGACCGTACGGTCCGCGCGCTGGCCGGCAAGATCGGCAGCGGCCGCAGTGGCTTTGAAGATGTGCTCGAGGCCCTCGAGCAGTCGCTGGTGCGCGATGCGGCCACCGATCTGATGAACCGCGCGTCGTTCGAGCACCTGCTCGACGCCTTCCACGTGCGTTCTCAGCAGCGCAAGATTCCGCTCGGCCTGCTGATCGTGCAGTGCGACCCGTGTGACGACGCTGAGTCAACGGATCCACCCGATGAGACCCTTCGTTGTACGGCCGGCCTCATCCCGGGATGCTCCGCTCGAGCGATCCGTTCGCCCGGCTCAGCGCCACGCAGATTGCCGTCTTACTGCCGAGCTGTGAAGGCGAGGATCTGAGGACCCTCGCCGGGCGCGTCAGCGACACGCTCTCCGCCAACACCCTCGGGGCACCCACGTGCCACTTCTCGATCGGCACCGCCGAGACCCAGCCCTACTACTCGGACTGCGACCCCCAGCAGCTGATCATCGACACCCTCGCTAGCCTGCACCGATCAGAAAGTTCCGATTAAGGACCGTCCCCTAGTTCCAGTGGGGGCTTGAGGAGGACGACTTTCTGAAGCTCGTCTATGGGGAGGGCGAAGCCGGTGGAGTCGCAGATGCCGTAGCGTTCCGGGCGCGAGGAGGTGAGCACCAGGTAGCGGAGCTCGCGTTCGTCGAACTGCAGCACGCGTGCAACGAGGACTTCGCCAGCTCGGGTGTGGATTCGGACCGGCTGACCGCTGTCCGCGGCGGTGACGATCTCGTCGGGAACGCTCACGGGCCGTGCTCGCTCAGGAGAAGGCCTCGAAGAACTCTTCGAAGGCCTTCATCTGCCCGCCGCTGGCCGAAGAGGGTACGAGGATCGGCGTGTTGACGCCCGCCGCGTACCAGGCCTCGAGACCCTCCTTAACCTTGCTTGCGGAGCCGAAGAGCGTCGTGTCCTCGAGCCACTGGTCCGTCATCAGGCTGGGAATCCGGTCGTGTTCACCTGCCTGCTGCGCCTTCTCGATGGCCTCCATCTCCTCGACGTAGCCGGCTTCCTTCCAGTAGTTCCGGTAGTTCGGGAGCATCACGTAGCCCGTGAGCGTGCGCCGGTTGACCGCGGCCGCAGCGCTCTCGTCATCGGAGATACACGTCGGGATCATGTCGCCGACATAGAAGTCAGGGGTGCGCTGCTCGTCCGGTAGGGCGGAGAGGGACTCCGCCATGTGCGAGCGCGCGGCGTTCGCGAACACGACGCCCTCCGAGATCTCTCCTGAGAGTGCCACCATCTTCTTGCGCAGGCCCGCCAGCACGATCGGCGGCAGCTCTCCGGCTCGCGGCGTGCCTCGCAGCTGCTCCACGAAGCGTCGCGTATCGCTAAGCGGCTTACCGGTCTTGAACCCAGCGCGCTCGTTCGTGGGTCCGTGGCTCACGCCGATCCCGAAGTGAAAGCGCCCCCCCGAGATCTCGTGGATGAACGAGGCCGTGAGCGCGTAGTCCGAGACGTGCCGCATGTAGATGTTGGCAATGGCGGTGCCGAAGGAAATGCGCTCGGTCGCGAAGGCGAGCGCCTCGCACAGACCAACCCCATCGCCGAAGCTTGCGCAGTAGATGCCGCTAAAGCCGCGGTTCTCGATCTCCTTTGCCAGCTCCAACGTTGCTGCGCGCCGACCTGGGACGGCAGCGAGAGAGAGTGCGGGAAGTTCGGGAGATGCCATGGGTGCCTCTCTGCGTGTGGGGTTGGTCAGTCTAGCAGCTCCAGCCTGAGCGGAGCTCTCCGTGCGCCCTGAGCGGAGCTCTCCGTGCGCTTTTAGGAGTGCGGCTTCTCTCTCGACGGACGGGCGGCGCACCAGGCTCGCTCTGACCTGGCATCGAGCTTGCGATGCCGGGCCCACAGGAGTCGTCGAATGTCTGCACTGACCTACAAACGCGTCGTCCTGGTGGGCAGCTGGGACGAGACCCGGATCTACCGCGAGCTGCTCCCGGACTTCCAAGAGCTGCAGCTCCAGGCAGTGGTCGGAGGAGGGGAGGCGAGCGCGCTGCTCGGCGCACCCCGCGTTTACGGCTCGGTCGACGAGCTGCTGCGCAGGGGCTGCGTCCCGCACCTGGCGCTGATCTGCTCGGCCAGCTGGGATCACGCCGGGCACGCCTCTGCCCTGCTGCGGGCAGGTGTCGACGTGCTCGTGGAGCCTCCGCTCGCAGAAGACCCGCACGAGGCGGACAGGGTAGCTGAGCTGGCGGAGCGCAACGGCCGCGTCGCTGTAACGGGCGCGCCCTTTCGCGCGCTTCCCGCGCTGCGCGAGGCGCGCCGCTTGATCGAGCTGGGCCGCATTGGACGGCTCTCTGGCGTTCACTGCGATCTCTCGCACAAGAGGGCGATCCCGCTCGATGCACCGACTGACGGCATCTGGCAGCAGGAGGGACCTCATGCCATCGACGTGGTCGAGACCCTGGCGGGTCCCGCGCTGCGTATCCGCATGCTCTCATCTTCGTCGAGTCCGAGCGGCGAGGTAACCGACGAGGTAGAAGTCGAGGTCGAGCACGAGGCTGGTCTCGTCTCGCGGGTCTCTCTGACCTGGCGCGAGCAGCGCAGCGCGCCGATCGCTCGCTGCATCGGCGCTCGCGGTGAGCTCGAGATTGGCCGCGCACAGACCATCCTCCGCACCGAGACCGGCGACGAAACGCTGCCGAACGGTCTCTACTCCAAGACCGAGGCCTATCGCGAGGTGCTTCGCGACTTCCTTGCGAGCTGTCGCGCGATCGAGCGCCCAGTCGACCATGGCGCACAGAGCGTGGCGTGGCTCCACGCCGCCTGCAGGAGCCTGGAGCGCGGGGGCACCTGGGAGCTCTGCTGAGAAACGAGCGTCAGGCGCTCGCAATCATGCGGTCAAGCTCCTGGCGCAGCCGCTCGAGGACCTCCGTGTAGGAGAAGCTCCCGACGGTCTCCGTGCCGCGCTTGAGGTTGACCGAGCGCGGGCCGCACCACAGGCCGAGGTCCGCGTCGTCGGTCTCGCCCGGACCGTTCACGCGGCAGCCCATGACCGCAATCGTCACGTCGTGGCTCGCTGCGTACTGCGTCACGTCTCGCACCCTCTCGGCCAGCTCGACGAAGGCCTCGTTCTCTACGCGCGAGCAGGACGGACACGAGATGATGTTGATGCCGTCAAGCGGGGGCACCGAACGGAAGCGGCCGGCCCGAATGTCGGCGAGGATCTGGCGCCCGATCTCGACTTCCTCGTGCTTGCGCTCGTTCGGCAGCGTCAGCGAAACACGGACGGTGTCACCGACGCCGCGGCTCACCAGCTGCTCGAACGCGATCCGCGTCTTGATCTCTCCCATGGGAAGCAGGCCCGCCTCGGTAACACCGAGATGAAGCGGCACGTCCGGGCGCCGCTCGGCGAAGCGCAGGTTGGCCTCGATCACTTTGTACGGATCGGAGTCCTTCAGCGAGACCACGTAGTTCGTGAAGCCCACGTCGTCCAGCAGCGCGCAGTGGTCGAGCGCGCACGCGACCATGGCTCCGATCGAGTCGCCGGGAAACTTCTCGTCGTACTCGGGAGCGACGGAGCCACAGTTCACACCGACCCGAAGCGCGCACTCCTCTGCCCCCGCCGTCTCCGCCAGCCAGGCGACCTTGTCGCGGATGCTCCTCTGCCGCTCGTGGTGGTGCAGATGACCGGGGTTGTAGCGGAGCTTGTCTACGTGCGGGGCGACGCTCTCCGCAAGCCGGTAGTGCTCCTGCAGGTCGACGACCAGGGCGGCAGCCGTGCCGGCACGGATCGCGGCCAGCGAGAGCGCATCGCGCTTGCTGTCCACCGCGACGCGGACCAGGTCCGCGCCCGCAGCCCGCAGCGCCTCCGCCTGACGCACTGTTGCGTCAATGTCGCGGGTGCGCGTGGCGCACATGCTCTGCACCGAGATGGGCGCCCCCCCTCCGATCCGGAGCGGGCCGGCCCACACGGAGCGCGTCGGATTCCGGGGAGCGGCCACCGAGCTCATGCGCCGATCCTAGCAGCGCGGCCGGGCAACGCTCGAGCTCAGCTCAGACGGAGTCCAGCCCCCATACGTAGATCGGTAGCTGCGCCGGGGTCTCGGCGTCGCCGAAGAGCTCCACCGGGTCCTCCGAGCCGAGAGACTCGGGGCGGAGAACACGGAACATGGCGAGGCCACCGAGCCCGCCGGAGGCCTCGAGCGGCGGGGCCAGCGCTTCGGGCCCGATCACCCAGAGTGGCTCGCCACGCAGCGAGGCCACGCTGTGGATCAGGGACGACAACGCCTGAGCGGCGCCGGCCCACTCGTGGATCACGCCGCCAAGATCCCGGCCCTTCCCCAGCACGCAGTAGGCCGCAACGCTGTCGCCCTGCTCGAGCACGTAGAGCTCCGTATTCGGGATGCCGAGCTGGGTCTGGAACTCCGCGAGCCTGCGAGACACCCGCAGGGGGTGCTCCTCGAGCAGGGGCAACAGGCGCGCCGCGTCCTGGGGCTGACCGCAGCGAATGCCAGCTCTCTTCGCGTCCGGTCCGGGCTCCACACGCAGCACCCGTTCGCGGCCGGCCAGCACGAAGCCGGCCCTTGCGTACAGCGCGCTCGGCGTGCCGAACAGGAGTGCGAGCTCCGCCCCCTCGCCCGTGGCCGCCTCGAGACAGGCGTCGATCAGCTGCGCTGCCAGCCCGCGACCGCGCCGGTCAGTGGCGGTGGTGACCAGACCGATGCCGGCCGCGGAGATGCGACGCGCGCCCGCGAGGAGGTCCAGCGGCCGCCACGCCGCGTGGGAAACGATCGCCTCTCGCTCTCTCAGCACGAAGCTGCGCCCGCGATTCCGCTCACCCACGAGCAAGGGAAACTCGCGCGCGATGCCGAGATTACCGTCGAACTCCAGGTCGAGAAAGCTCTCGAGCGCCCCGAAGTCCAGACACAGTTCTGGAGCGCTTCGCGACACGCTCGCCAGCGTGGCCCGATCCATCCGCATGGCAGGAGTTTCGGCGCGAAGGTGCACTCCCTTGAGCACGTTGTTGTGCACATGCAAAGGATCGCGCCGCTAAAGATCGTTCTAGCCGCCTCCGAAGAACCACCTGCGACCGTAGCGCGGTTGCGGACATATTTGGCTGGATTGGCGGGGGAACGGAGCAAGGAAGCTCCGCAAGACCGCATTCCTGGAGGAATCCGATGGGTCTTCGGATCAACACCAACCTGGCATCCCTCACCGCCCAGAAGAACCTGGGCCGGTCCCAACTCGCGTTGGAACGATCTCTGGACAGGTTGTCGTCGGGTCTGCGCATCACGCGCGCCTCTGACGACGCGGCCGGGCTCGCCATCTCCGAAACACTTCGCGCTCAGATTCGCGGCCTCCGGCAGGCCGAGCGTAACGCGAACGACGGCATCTCCATCATCCAAACGGCGGAGGGTTCGCTGAACGAGATCTCGAGCATCTTGATTCGCATGCGCGAGCTGGGCGTTCAGTCTTCTTCGTCCGGCTCGATCTCCAACACGGAGCGCTCCTTCCTGCAGAATGAGTTCAGCTCACTGCAGTCGGAGATCACGCGAATCGCGCTTGCCACCAAATTCGGTGGTCGGACCCTGCTCGACGGCAGCCTCTCTGGCACGGGCAACGCCGTGAATTTCCAGGTCGGGATCTTCAACGACGCCGCGGTCGACCGGATCTCGCTCTCCATCGGCGATGCGACCGCGAGCACGCTCGGGGTCGCGGCGGGAGGCACGGGAATCGCCATCTCTACCGCAGCGTCCGCGCAGCAGTCGCTCGGGGAGATCGACTCGGCCATCACCACGGTAGCATCGCTCCGCGGTGACCTCGGTGCCGCACAGAACCGCCTGCAGTCCACCATCAACGCACTGCAGTCCTCGAACGAGAACCTCTCGGCCGCGAACTCTCGCATCCGTGACGTCGACATAGCAGCAGAGACAGCAGCACTGACGCGCGCTCAGGTGTTGCAGCAGGCCGGTATCGCGGTCCTCGCGCAGGCAAACGTGTCCTCGCAGGCCGCCCTGGCGCTTCTGACCTAGATCTCAGCCAGGAGGGATCGAACAGGCATCCGCGACTCCTACGGATGTCGTGGGAGGGGTTTCCAACCTCAGGAGCTAAACCTCGTAGAGGTTACGCTCGAAAGGAGAGGTTATGGGGCTCCGCATCGGCGGCATTACATTCTCTGGCATCTCCTCTGGCTTTCCCACCGACGAGATCATCGAGCAGCTCCTGGAGCTCGAGCAGCGCCCCATCGACTTACTCGAAGGACGCAAGGCGGGCTTCGAGGAGAAGCTCGCCATCTTCCAGGACCTGAACACGCGCACCCTCGCGCTGCGTGACGCGCTGCGCGAGCTCGACAACATGAACCTGCTCGGCACGGACCAGTCCTTTGAGGAGGAGTTCCGCCGCTTCGCCGGCACCTCGAGCAACTCGACGATCGTGACAGCGACGGCCGGATCGGCTGCGACGCCAGGCACCCTCGTGATCGAGGTCACGCAGCTCGCGACCCAGGATCGATTCATCTCCGACGGCTTCGCGGCGAGAACCGACAGCGTCGGTACGGGAACGTTCTCGATCTCTGTCGGCGGCGGCCCCACGACGGACATCACCATCGACAGCTCCAATGAGAGCGTCGACGGGTTCGTCGATGCCGTCAATAACGCAAATGCCGGAGTCACTGCGTTCGTCGTGGACGACGGCGGGGGAGCCAACCCCTTCAAGATCATCCTGGTCGGCAACAACACGGGCGCCGCCAACGACGTGATGATCACCGAGGACCTCTCGCCGCTGGTATTCAACGAGAGTCAGAACGCGGCCGACGCCATCGTGGTCCTCGACCCGGACGACGCGGACGCCCTAACGATCCGAAGCTCGACAAACACGTTCAGTAACTTCATCCCAGGGGTCACGCTGCAGGTCGAGAAGGTGAGCAGCGAGCGCGTCACGATCGAGATCGAGCCGGATCCGGACGAGGTAGCGAGCGCGATCTCCGATCTGGTTTCCACCTACAACGACGTGATCGAGATCATCGCAGAGCAGGCGAAGATCGACCCCGCTACGAACCGGGGTGGACCCCTGATCGGCGACAGCACCCTGATCGGCCTGCGCCAGCGGCTCGCCAGTGTTGTCGCCAGCGAGATCGGCAGCGGCAGCATCACCTCAGCCATCCAGATCGGTCTCGAGCTGAACCGCGAGGGGCTTCTGCAACTGGACGAGGACGAGCTGGCCAACGCCCTCGCGTCCGACTTCGAGGGCGTGGCGAGCTTCTTCTCGGGTATCGGCTCCTTCGCCGATCAGCTGCGCGATGTCACAGACACCTACACCGATACCGTCGATGGCGCGCTCGTGTCCCGGATCAATGGCACGACCAGCTCCATTGACGATCTCACGCAGAGCATCAGCGACGCGGAGGACCGCCTGGAGACGATCGAGGGGAATCTGGTCCTCCAGTTCGCAGCGCTGGAGAGAACCATCGCGGGAATTCAGCAGCAGGCGAACTTCCTGTCTCAATTCCTGCTGCAATCACTCCGCTAAGTACGGCGGACGACCCGATAGAAGGTCGGAGCATGCAGATCAGCACACACCACGCCCACTCGGCGTATCAGCAAGGCCAGGTGGGCTCCGCCAACCCGGTGCGCATCGTTTTGCTGCTCTACGAGGGGGCCGTTCGCTTCAGCCGCCAGGCGCAGGAGAGCTTCGAGGAGCCGGCGGTGCGGGGTCATGCTCTGGGCCGCGCCCACGCCATCGTCGGCGAGCTCCTCTCGGCACTAGACCACGAGCGCGGTGCGGCGATCGCGACGAACCTGGCGACGCTCTACAACTTCGTCCTCGAGGGTCTGATCCGGGCCAACGTGGACGCCGACCGCGAGTCCCTCGACGGCGTGATCCCGGTCATGGAGACGCTCGCTTCCGCGTGGCGAGAGCTGATCGACACCAAACAAGGGTCGAGCGATGAGCATGAGTGACGATCCGCGCCTCGTGGCCTGGCTCGAGGCAACCGAGACCGCGCTCCTCGCGCCACCGGCGGACCGACTCGAGGCTCTCGAGCGCGCAAACGCCGAGCGCGCCGAACTGCAGCGCTCGCTCGAGACCGATCCGCCGACTCGCCCGCTGTCCGCGCAGCTCTCGGATCAGCTCGCCAGAGCGGAGCAGAGCCTGGGCGAGAGCAGTCACAAGCTGCGCGACGAGACGGGGAACGCCATCAACGAGCTACGCCGGGCACGCGCCGCAAACGCCGGCTATAAGCCGGCGCGACCAAATCATCCCGCCTTCATCTCGAAATCCGTCTAGCAGGTCCTGCGGGTCCCACGAGACCTGTAGGCGGAGATTGCCGCGGGACCCGTAGCTCCCGGCAAGTCTTGCCCAGCCGGGGAGTCGGGACGCGGCTCGAGCTGCCAGCAATGTTGCCTCTCGTCGGCACGCGCTTTGCTCTCGTCTACGTCGCCCCCGTGGGAGGGCGATGCAGCCGCTAGCAGCAAACCTCGAGGCGCTTCGTCGCACCCAGCCAGGGCTGGTGGAGCGCAGCGCAGCGACCGAGCCCGACCACAACGTCGAGATCTTCGCGGCCCGGAGCGGTGCCGTCTCCATCCGCCTCGACGACTCGGAAGAGGCGAGTGCGGAAGATCCCGAGGCGGAGGCGCGGCAGCTGGCCGCGTACTTCGTCGAACGCGCACGCGAGGCCGGAGCGACCCGGCTGGTGCTGTTCGGCATGGGTGTCCATACGCTGCGCTTCCTCGAGAGCTTCGACGGACCGATACTCGTCGTCGAGCCATCTCAGCGCCTGCTGCGGGCGGTGCTGGCGCACATCGACCTGTCACAAGCGCTCGAACGGATCGAGCTCGTCGTGGGGGAGGACGCCGCCAACGCTCTGCAGCATCCGATCTTCACGAGCTCCGAACGGGGTTTGCTGCTCGCCCATCCCTCCGCTCGCCGACGGTCCCCCGCGTTCCACGACCTGCTCGCCCAGCGTTTCCGCCCAGGGGGTGCCCGTTCCGCCCTGGACGTCGCCGTGATCCCTCCGCTGTACGGCGGGGCTGTCCCCGTTTCCCAAGCATGCGGACGAGCGCTCCTGGAGCTCGGACACCGCGTTCGCCAGCCCGACCTTTCCGCGTTCTGGCCCGCCTATCAGCAGATCCTGCGTATCTCGACCGACCAGCGCCTTGCGCCTCTCTCCGAATCGCTCCGGGCCGGGCTGGTTCGCGTGATCGGCGAGATGCTGCTCGGGTGCTTCCGACTCGATCCCCCCGACCTGGTGTTTGCCGTTGCCGGAGCGCCGCTCGATCCCGAGATCCTCCGAAATCTCGGGCAGCTCGGCGTGACCCGTGCGCTGTGGTTCTGTGAGGACGCTCACGTCATGTCCTACTGGTCCGAGCTGACGAGCCTGTACGACACCGTCTTCCATCTGCAACCCCATGCTCTCTCCGAGCCGCTCCGCCAGGCGGGCGCCTACGCAATCGAGCTCCCGATGGGCTTCGATCCCTCGCTACACCGGCCAATCGAGCTGCCGCCAGAGGAGCGGACCCGCTACGGCTGCGACGCGTCGTTCGTGGGCGCCGGGTACCACAACCGCAGGCACTTCCTGCCCGCGCTGTTCTCCCTCGGACTTCGCATCTACGGCACCGAGTGGCCGGTCTCGGCGGCTTTTCTGGACGCGATGCCGGAGCCCAACGTGAGACAGTCGAGTGAAGACTCGAACCGGATCTTCAACGCGAGCGGCGTCAACCTGAACCTCCACTCCTCACCCTGGTGCGACGGCGTGAATCCTGTCGGCGACTTCGTGAACCCGCGCACCTTCGAGCTGGCGGGGGCGCGCTGCTTCCAGCTCGTGGACGAGCGCAGCGAGCTGCCACGCTTCTTCGAGCCCGGCGTCGAGCTCGAGACCTATGCCGACATCGACGAGTGTCGGCGAAAGCTCCGTTACTACCTCGACCACCCGGACGAGCGCGCCGAGATCGCCGCGGCTGCCCAGCGCCGTGCGCTCGCGGAGCACACCTACCGCCACCGCATGGAGTCGGCGATCGAGGCGCTCTCTGCAGGTCCAGTCCCGCTGGTGCCGCGGCGCAGCATCCTTGCCACGGTGGGCTCCGTACTGGAGGCGGCAGCGGACGAGCCCGCACTCCGCAGCATCCTGGCGCGCGTGGACCCTCAACACCTGCTCGACTCCGATGCGATCTCCCTCGCAGTCGGTTCGGGCGAGGGGCCGCTCAGCCGCGACGAGAAGCTGCTGCTCTTCCTTCGAGAGGCGCGGAGCGAGGTGACGGTGCAGAACGAAGCGGGGGAGCCGGCATGAAACGCATTGCCATCCTCAACCTGACCCGCTTCGGAGATCTGATTCAGACCACGCCCGTGCTCTTGGGCCTTCGCAAGCGGTATCCCGAGGCCGAGCTCCACCTGATCGTCAAGACCCGCTTTCGCGAGGTGGCGGAGCTGCTGCCCGGCGTGGACGCGATTCACGACATCGACGGCGACGCGCTCGCCTGTCTCATGCTGGATCAGGACGCGAGCTTTCTCGACGCCTTTAGGAGGGTGCGCGACATCGCCGACGAGCTGGTGCGCATACACTTCGACCTGGTCCTGAACTTCACGCACTCCCGGACCTCGGCAGTTCTCCTCTCGCTGCTCGATGCCGAGCGCACCATCGGCTTCAACCTCGACCGCCAGGGCTTCCGGCATGTCGAGAACCCGTGGCTCCAGCACATGAGCTCGCTCGTGCGCGCCCGCCGCGTGACGCGTTACAACCTGGTCGACGTATACCTTGGCGCAGCAGGCTTGATCGGCTGCGGTGAGCCGCTACGCGTCATCATCCCTCCGAGCGCGCGCCACTTCGCGGAAGAGCGGCTGCGCCCGGGCGTGCCCCTCGTCGCGGTGCAGCTCGGCGCGAGCAGCGACACGAAGGCCTGGGCGGTTAAACGCTACGCCCGGACACTGAACGAGCTGACGCGCCTGCTGCCCGGCTTACAGGTGGTGCTCGTCGGCGTGCCGGCAGAGAGAGGGCTGGCTCGCGAGCTGTGCAGCGCCTGCCCGGCGGTCCCCTTCGTCCAGCTCGTCGGCGAGACCAGCGTTTCGGAGCTGGCCGCGGTGATCGAGCGCTGCAATATGCTGCTCACCGGCGACACGGGCACTATGCACCTCGCCGGAGCGGTCGGAACGACCACCTGCGCGATCTTCGTCGGGCTCGGCAACCCGTGGGAGACGGCCGTCTACGCCGAGGGGCACTGGGCTCTCATGTCCCGGCTCGGCTGCGCACCCTGCCACCATTTCGTGAAGTGCGGCTATCCCGCCTGTCACGATGACGTCCCGGGCGAATGGCTCGCGGAGCTGCTGTCGCGCATCGTGCGTGGAGAGCAGCCGGAGGACATCGCGCCGCTGCCCCGCGCGGACCTGTACCGCACTCGCTTCGACGAGAGCGGCCTGCTCGACCTCGTCCCTGTTCACCGGCGCGCGCCGCGCCCGCACGAGCTCATGGGCGTCGCCTACCGCGCGGTCTTCCTCGAGAGCCTGGGTGGGCGCACCCTGGCGCTCGAGCAGATCTGGCGCGAAGGCGAGCAACGCTACTCCACTCCGCCAGGGCGCTGGGTGGAGCTCTTGCCAGAAGGCGTGGTCCAGGGGCTGCGGCGGCTGGAAGAGCTCGCCCGTAGCGGCGAGCACGCCGCACGCGAGCTCCTGTCCGATCCACCCGATCCCGCGCAGGCCAAGCGTGCCGGAGAGGTGCTGCAGCGCTGCGACGAGGAAGCGTTCGAAATCGCGCGCAGCGAGCCGCTGCTCGCGCCGTTGGGCTTGTCCCTGGAGGCCGCGCTCGAGAGCCTGCCCGACGCGCCTCTGCCCGCGCTCGCCCTCCGCAGCGCGGAGGAGTACGCAGCGCTGGGGCGCCGTGCCGCCCTGGTGCGCGACATCATCGCGCCCACACACCAAGGAGTCGCCGCATGATCGACCTGGAACTAAACGGCAACCGACAGCTGGTCGACCCGCCGTCCACCGTGGAGCTGCGCGAGCTGCTGCATCGATCTCTTGCGCCCGGTCACCTGATCCGGACGCTCGTCGTGAACGGACGCACCATCGACCCCGACCAGCTCGAGAGCTTCGAAGTAGGGAACGTCCGGAGCGTCAGTGTCGCCAGCGCCACGCCACAGACGATCGCGCGGGACAGTCTTGGCGAGGCATCGGACTGGATCGTTCGCATCGGAGGTGTGCTCGAGTCGATCTCCGACGACTTTCGCGTGGGCAAGGACCAGAACGGTCGGGCGCGACTGGCTGACGTGATCGAAGCGCTCCAGGTGCTCGTCAGCTTGCTGCAGGGTCTCCGGCGCTTCCTCGAGGTGGAGCCCGATCAGAAGGCCGAGTTCGAGAGCCGCTGGACGACTGCGGAGACGGCACTGCTCGAGGGCGTCAAGGGTCTCTTCGAAGAGCTCGAGAGCGGCGATCCTGTCCGGCTCGCCGATCGCACGGGCTACACGCTGCCGCGCGCACTGAGCCAGTTCCAGGAGCTGCTGCGATGGGCGGTGGAATGAGCACCCGGCGCGAGTACTTCCGCATACGCTGCTATGCGCGAGTCGGACTGCGCACCATCGACGACATGGAGGAGTCGGCCGCCAGGGCGCGCGTGCGAACGCGCAGCATCCCTCGGGCGTTCGCACCCGGCGCACTCGAAGGCCAGAGCCTACCCAGCGAGCAGGTGCTGACGCTGGACCTGTTGAAGTACATCGCGCTCAGCCTCGATCGCATCGAGCGTCGCATCGACGATGTGGCCCGGCAGACGAGCAGCGCGCACAGTGATCAGGTCTCGGCCGACGCACCGGTGGAGACCTGTCTGTCCGCCGCCGGCTTTGCCGGATCCTTCGGTCTCGACCTGCCGGACAAGACGCTCGTGGAGGTGCAGCTCGACCTCGGCGACGCGGGGTTGCCGCCCATCTGGGCCCTCGCCCGCGTGGTGACCCAGGACCCCGGCGCCACGGACGACACCGCCTTCAGCTTCGAGGAGATCCTCCCCGACGACCGTGAGCGGCTCGTGCAGCTCGCACTCAGAAGTCAGACCCAGGCGATCCGCAAGGAGCGCAGCGGAGAGTCGGGGTGAACCACACGGGACCGAGGATTCTGTTGATAGGCGGCACCTATCGGGCGCTCTGCATGCTCGAGCGACTCCTGGAGCGTGGCGACCGCGTGGTCGCGTTCATCGGAGTGGAAGGTGGGGGCGAGCGCGACTTCTGTCCCGAGATCCTGGAGATCTGCGACCGAGCTTCGATCCCGGCGCGCAGCGGATACAAGCTCGGAGAAGAGATCGTGCGCTGGCTCGAGGACCGCATCCGGCCGGAGCTCGCGCTTGCCGTCGGCGTCAATACGGAGATCCCGCTCTCGATCGGCGGCAACTGCAGGCTCGGTCTGCTCGAGGCGGTCGACTTCTTCAGCTCAGACAGCTGTCCGGGGCTGGCTCTCCGACAGCGCGGCCGCACCGTGATGACGCGCCAGCTCCCGGTCGCCGCCGACGACGACGATGTAGGCGAGGTCTACCTGCGCATGATCGACGAGCTCGTCGGCTGTGTCGAGGACTACCTGGACCAGCTGCGGCCCTCGAACCCGCTCGTGGCCGTGAGCGTGCCCTTCGAGGTCAGCAGCAACCCTGCGGCCGAGCTACACGACGTAGTGAGTCGGAGCAAGTCGGGGATGGAAACGGATCGACTCGAGCGGGCGGTCGCGGAGTACGTTGGCGCGGAGCACGTCTTCGCGCTGCGCTCGGCCACCGACGCCTTTCGCCTCTTGACGGAGACGCTGGGGCTCGAGGAGGGAGACGAGGTGATCTGCCCCGGACTCCTCTCGGCCGCCGCCGCTGAAGGGCTGGCCGGTACGCGCGCAAAACCGGTCTTCGTCGACGTGGATCCGGATCGCCTCACGCTCGATCCCGAGCGCGCGCGGGACGCGATCGGCACGCGCACGCGAGGCCTGCTGATCTCGCACCCGCTCGGCCAACCGGCCGAGCTGGATCGCCTCTACGCCCTCGCGGAGGAGCGTGGCCTCGAAGTGATGGAAGATGGCGGAGACAGCCTCGGCGCCCGCTTCGGCGACTCACGGCTGGGGCGGGCACCCTGCGCGTGCATCTTCCGCGTGCCACTCGGGGGGCGAACATCCTGTGATCAGGTCGCGCTGGTCACGCTCCCGGACAAGCTCGCCCAGCGCTTCCGACGGCGTGCCGGCCCGCTCCGCATCGGTGACGGGCTGGCCAGCCTGGCGCTTCGAGAGCTCGAGAGTCAGGAACGACCGGATCGCGACCCGCCGAGCCGTCGCGAGTGAGTACTCCGCGCAGCTCGTACGCTACGACGCCTTTCGCGTGCCTCCGACGCCGGAGGAGGCGCTCCCCGTGTACGCGGGTTATCTGCTCCGTCTCACGCGCTTCGCGCGCACGAGCGCGTCCGACCTGTACAAGCTGCTTCTCGACGGCGGTATCGAGACGCGCCGCCTCTGCCTCCCCCTGGCAGAGCGCGAGCTCGCCGTCCTCACCGCCGCCGACAGCGCCGTCGCGACGGGGCCTGCTGTTACCAGTCGAAGCCGAGCTGGGAGCGACCCAGCAAGAACGCCTCCTCGACGCCATCTTCGGCTACGCCATCGGGTGAGTCTGTTCTTGTGGGACCCGCGCGCCGCCCAGCTATTTTCGCAGGGCGACGGTCCAGGAGCCGGTTTCGTCTCGTTCTTGCCAGCTACCGGTTAGTGTGTCGCCGGTACGGTGGAGGGTGCCGCGGCGGGGGCGGCTGCGGCAGATCAGGTCGAAGCGGCCGTCTTCTTCCTCGAGCCCGATGAAGACGAGGGGACCCTCCGAGTCGAAATAGGTGAGCGTCAGCTTGCCGTCTTCGAGGCGAACGTCACAGTCGTCGTCTTCGAGCTCGAGCTCTTCTCCGGCACGGACTTCGATCCTGCAGCTCGACCAGACGCTCACACGGTGCTCGCGTGCCGAACTATACCCGGGTCAGCCACGAGTCGTACTTGCTCTCGCGTCCTCGCACCGCATCGAAGTAGGTCGACTGGAGGGTGCGCGTGATGGCACCGCGCACGCCGCTGCCGATCACTCGATCGTCCAGCTCGCGGATGGGCGTGACCTCGGCTGCGGTTCCCGTAAGAAAGCACTCGTCGGCAATGTAGAGCTCGTCTCGCGTGATGGGCTGCTCCACGACCTCGATCCCCTTGTCGCGAGCGATCCGGACCACGGCGTCGCGCGTGATGCCCTCCAGGATCGAAGCGAGGGGAGGCGTCTTCAGGGTCCCGTCGCGGACGAGGAACACGTTCTCGCCCGAGGCCTCGGACACGAGACCGGTCGTGTCCAGCATGATGGCCTCGTCGTAGCCCAGACGCGTGACCTCGCGCTTGGCCAGAATCGAGTTGACGTAGTCGCCGCACGTCTTCGCCTTGGTCATGGTCACGTTCGGGTGGTGCCGCGAGTAGGAAGACACCTTGGCACGAATGCCCCGCTCGAGACCCTCTGCACCGAGATACGCCCCCCAGGGCCACACGATGAGCGCCATCTGCACGGGGTTGTCCGTAGGCAGAAGGCCCATCGCGCCCTCACCGAGATAGACGAGCGGGCGGATGTAGCCTTCGGCCAGCCCGTTGACGCGCAGCGTCTCCTTGATAGCGCCCGCGATCCGCTCGACCGGGTACGGAATCTCCAGCTCGAGAATCTTCGCGGAGTTGTAGAGACGAGCGAGGTGCTCGTCCAGCCGGAAGACGGCGCTCGATCCGTCGTCGCACTCGTAGCAGCGGATCCCCTCGAAGACGCCCAGCCCGTAGTGCAGCGTGTGCGTGAGAATCGGGACCCTCGCCTCGTCCCAGGGGACAAACTCTCCGTTCAGCCAGACCTGTTCGGTCTTCTCGACCACTGTTCTTACTTCTTCTTTCCGAGTCCGAAGAGCGTCTTGCTCACACTCTTCGGTTTGCGCATCTCGATCAGGCGGAGCTCCTGACTGGCCTCGACGTGCTTGGGGCGAAGCTCGAGAACCTTTCGGAACATTCTCTCCGCTCGCGCAGGTTCTTCGCAAGCCTTATGCAGCTTGGCAAGGTAGTAGTAGCCGCTCGGTGAGTTCGGGGCGAGGCTCGTCGCCTTCTCGATCTGCTCCAGCGCCTCCCGCTTGACGCTCGTGTTCTCGGGATTTTGCAGGAACTGGGCCCAGCCCATGAGCGCGTAGAACTCGCCTTCCTCAGGGTCGAGCTTGAGAGCCCAGTTGAGGGCGTCGATCGCGTCGGAGTACTCGCGCCGCTTGACGAAGTCCTCGGCCTTTTGAAACTGCTGCTCGGCAGTGAGGATCTTGGTGACCGCGGCCCTGCTCTCCTTGGACTCGCCGCCTTTACTTAGCTTATTCAAGTAGTTGCGCAGCCGCTCCGGATCGCTCAGGACCTCGTGCGCCTGCGAGATGCGCGCGAACACCTCCGAGGCGAGGGCCTGCAGCTTGGCGCCCTGGCTCCCTAGCTTGTCGGGGTGATAGCGCTTCGCGAGCTCGACGAAGGCCTTGCGCGCGTCCGCCAGCGTGGCCTTGGTGTCGAGACCGAGCACCTCGAAGTGGTTCTGTCGCTTCTGCTTTCGCTTCTGCTGCTGGAGCTCCTCCGCCAGCTTGGCATCCCCGGCACTTGCTCCGTCCCCAGCCTGGGTGAAGGTCACACAGCCCACGAGCCACATGGCGTAGAGGGTCGACGCGTGATCTCGGAGCAATGCGCTCACACGCTTCTCGGAGCGCAGGGCTTGCAGCAGGGCCTCTGCCGCGCCTCCGAGCTCCTCTCCCTTCAGTGCCGCAGCGTCCGGCGACACGTCGGAGTCATGATAGGGCTCGAGCTCTCGGTCCCGCAGCGAGGAGTGAATGACGCCGGCACCCTGGACGATCACTTGCCTGGGCGTCCACCCCTCCACCTCGCTGCCCCGCCTCCTCCCACCGGAGCCCTCCACGAACCACGCCTCACCTTCGATCCAGGACAAGAGGTCGAGCAGCTTGTCGCGCGACTGCTCCACTAGGAGAGTGACCCAAGATTCCCTTATTGGCTAACTTGGGAGCGTGGGGGAAGAGGTCATGTTCAAGGCGTATGTGCCGCAGCAGGGCGAGCTGCTACCGGCGCACGTGGGGGAGGCTCTGGATCCATCGGATCCGGCGCTGTTCATCGACGATTTGGTGGAGTCGCTGGATCTGCGGCGGTTCGAGAAGCGGTATCGCCGGCGTGGAGAGCGAGCCTTCCCGCCTCGGATGCTGTTGAAGCTGTGGCTTCTGGGGGCGGTCGTGGGCGTGTACAGCGGGCGGGAGCTTGCGCGACGGCTGCACTACGACCTGCGGTTTCGCTACCTCGCGGCTGGGCTACGACCGAACTTCCGGACGATCAACCGATTCCGGGACCGTCACCACAAGGACTTCCGAGAGGTGTTCTTGCAGACGCTGAAGGTGGCGCAGGCGATGGGGCTTGTGAAGCTCGGGCAGGTGGCGGTAGACGGCACGAAGATCCGGGCGAACACGTCGCGGTCCAAGGCGATGAGCCACGCGCGGATGCTGGAGGCGGAGGATCAGCTGAGCGACGAGATCGAGCAGATCGTGGCGCAGATGGACGAGCTCAACGCTGCGGAAGAGCAAGAGCACGGGACGACGATGGCGGAGGTGGGCTTCCAGAAGAGCTACAGCTGCGCGAGCGACGACGGGAGCGGATCCGAGCGGCCCGGGAGCAGCTGGAGCGGGAGAAGGGGGAGAAGCTCGAAGCGAAGCACCAGAAGAGCTTCGCGGACCCCGAAGCGAACATGATGAAGACCGAGGGATCCTTGCAGTCCTGCTACAACGCGCAGCTGGCGACGAGTGAGGACGGCCTGATCGTGGCGAACGAGCTGACAGAGAAGGCCAATGACTACGAGCAGTTGGAGCCCATGGTCGAGGCAATCGAGACGAACACGAGTCAGCGAGCGGAGATTCTGCTGGCCGACAACGGGTACTTGAGCGAGTCGGAAGGCGTTGGAACGGCGGGGACAACAGGCGTTGATCGCGGTCCGCGGGCGGAAGTCGTCCCGCTGGCCCAAGGGAGCCCGGGCGCAGCGGATGCACCGGATCTTACGACTCCACCTCAGCAACGCTACGCGCCGGAAGACCCAGGCGGAGCGGCCGTTTGCCTCAAGGCACGAAGCGGTTTGATGCTGCGCGGCCCACCCGGGATGCTGGAGGCGTGATCCGGGTGCGGACCCGTCGCGCACGTCACTGGATCTGACCTCACCTCGCTCGGACCCCCGTTGGACAGAGCTCGAGCAGATTGCGGCGCGACTCGCTCAATCACCTAGGAGCCCACCCGAATCTTGGGTCACTCTCCGACCCAAGATTCCCTTATTGGCTAACTTGGGAGCGTGGGGGAAGAGGTCATGTTCAAGGCGTATGTGCCGCAGCAGAGCTGCTACCGGCGCACGTGGGGGAGGCTCTGGATCCATCGGATCCGGCGCTGTTCATCGACGATTTGGTGGAGTCGCTGGATCTGCGGCGGTTCGAGAAGCGGTTCGCCGGCGTGGAGAGCGAGCCTTCCCGCCTCGGATGCTGTTGAAGCTGTGGCTTCTGGGGGCGGTCGTGGGCGTGTACAGCGGGCGGGAGCTTGCGCGACGGCTGCACTACGACCTGCGGTTTCGCTACCTCGCGGCTGGGCTACGACCGAACTTCCGGACGATCAACCGATTCCGGGACCGTCACCACAGGACTTCCGAGAGGTGTTCTTGCAGACGCTGAAGGTGGCGCAGGCGATGGGGCTTGTGAAGCTCGGGCAGGTGGCGGTAGACGGCACGAAGATCCGGGCGACACGTCGCGGTCCAAGGCGATGAGCCACGCGCGGATGCTGGAGGCGGAGGATCAGCTGAGCGACGAGATCGAGCAGATCGTGGCGCAGATGGACGAGCTCAACGCTGTGCAAGAGCACGGGGACGACGATGGCGGAGGTGGGCTTCCAGAAGAGCTACAGCTGCGCGAGCGGCGACGGGAGCGGATCCGAGCGGCCCGGGAGCAGCTGGAGCGGGAGAAGGGGGAGAAGCTCGAAGCGAAGCACCAGATGAGCTTCGCGGACCCCGAAGCGAACATGATGAAGACCGAGGGGATCCTTGCAGTGGCGACTGCCTGATCGTGGCAAGCGACGAGATCGAGCACGAGGCAATCGAGACGAACACGAGTCAGCGAGCGGAGATTCTGCTGGCCGACAACGGGTACCTGAGCGAGTCGAACCTGAAGGCGTTGGAACGGCGGGGACAACAGGCGTTGATCGCGGTCCGCGGGCGGAAGTCGTCCCGCTGGAGAGCCCGGGCGCAGCGGATGCACCGGATCTTACGACTGCCCTGGGCCCAGCAACGCTACGCGCAGCGGAAGACCCAGGCGGAGCGGCCGTTTGAGATCAAGGCACGACAGCGGTTTCGGCGCTTCATGCTGCGCGGCCAGGAGAAGGTGACGGGAGAGTGGGACCTGGTGTGCTCGGGCTTCAACGTGATGGCGCTCTGCCGAGCGCAGATGGCGTGATCGGGCGGGTGCGGACCCGTTTCGCGCACGTCAGGCCCTGGATCTGACGCATGTCTGTGTAGATCGACATCTACCGGCTACCTCGGACCCCCGTTGGCCCGTACATCGCTCCACGTCCAGTTGGGGGCCCTCGCTACAATCACCTCCGCCCACCCGAATCTTGGGTCACTCTCCTAGGAGAGTGACCCAAGATTCCCTTATTGGCTAACTTGGGAGCGTGGGGGAAGAGGTCATGTTCAAGGCGTATGTGCCGCAGCAGGGCGAGCTGCTACCGGCGCACGTGGGGGAGGCTCTGGATCCATCGGATCCGGCGCTGTTCATCGACGATTTGGTGGAGTCGCTGGATCTGCGGCGGTTCGAGAAGCGGTATCGCCGGCGTGGAGAGCGAGCCTTCCCGCCTCGGATGCTGTTGAAGCTGTGGCTTCTGGGGGCGGTCGTGGGCGTGTACAGCGGGCGGGAGCTTGCGCGACGGCTGCACTACGACCTGCGGTTTCGCTACCTCGCGGCTGGGCTACGACCGAACTTCCGGACGATCAACCGATTCCGGGACCGTCACCACAGGGACTTCCGAGAGGTGTTCTTGCAGACGCTGAAGGTGGCGCAGGCGATGGGGCTTGTGAAGCTCGGGCAGGTGGCGGTAGACGGCACGAAGATCCGGGCGAACACGTCGCGGTCCAAGGCGATGAGCCACGCGCGGATGCTGGAGGCGGAGGATCAGCTGAGCGACGAGATCGAGCAGATCGTGGCGCAGATGGACGAGCTCAACGCTGCGGAAGAGCAAGAGCACGGGGACGACGATGGCGGAGGTGGGCTTCCAGAAGAGCTACAGCTGCGCGAGCGACGACGGGAGCGGATCCGAGCGGCCCGGGAGCAGCTGGAGCGGGAGAAGGGGGAGAAGCTCGAAGCGAAGCACCAGAAGAGCTTCGCGGACCCCGAAGCGAACATGATGAAGACCGAGGGATCCTTGCAGTCCTGCTACAACGCGCAGCTGGCGACGAGTGAGGACGGCCTGATCGTGGCGAACGAGCTGACAGAGAAGGCCAATGACTACGAGCAGTTGGAGCCCATGGTCGAGGCAATCGAGACGAACACGAGTCAGCGAGCGGAGATTCTGCTGGCCGACAACGGGTACCTGAGCGAGTCGAACCTGAAGGCGTTGGAACGGCGGGGACAACAGGCGTTGATCGCGGTCCGCGGGCGGAAGTCGTCCCGCTGGCCCAAGGGAGCCCGGGCGCAGCGGATGCACCGGATCTTACGACTGCCCTGGGCCCAGCAACGCTACGCGCAGCGGAAGACCCAGGCGGAGCGGCCGTTTGCCGAGATCAAGGCACGACAGCGGTTTCGGCGCTTCATGCTGCGCGGCCAGGAGAAGGTGACGGGAGAGTGGGACCTGGTGTGCTCGGGCTTCAACGTGATGGCGCTCTGCCGAGCGCAGATGGCGTGATCGGGCGGGTGCGGACCCGTTTCGCGCACGTCAGGCCCTGGATCTGACGCATATCTGTGTAGATCGACATCTACCGGCTACCTCGGACCCCCGTTGGCCCGTACATCGCTCCACGTCCAGTTGGGGGCCCTCGCTACAATCACCTCCGCCCACCCGAATCTTGGGTCACTCTCCTAGCAGGCTGCTGAAAAACTCCTCATCGAAGGGTACCTTTGAGGGAAGCCCCAAGGGGGAGATGTGAGAGGACCGCAGACGCTCCAGGGTGGGATCTTCAGCTACGTATCGCTGGAGTCCCGGATTCCCGAGGACCATCCGCTTCGAGCGATCCGGCGACTGGTGGACGCGGCGCTGGAGCAGCTGTCGCGACGCTTCGATGGTATCTACGCCAAAGGGGTCGGCCGACCGTCGGTCCCGCCGGAGCAGCTGTTGCGGGCGCTGCTGTTGCAGGTGCTGTACACGATCCGGAGCGAGCGCCAGCTGATCGAGCAGATCGACTACAACCTGCTCTACCGCTGGTTCGTGGGCCTGGAGCTGGACGATGAGGTGTTCAGCGCGACGGTGTTCACCAAGAATCGGGAACGGCTGCTGAAGGGCGAGATCGCTCAGCATTTCTTCGAGGCGGTGCTGGCGCAGGCGGAGTCGGAGGGGTTGGTGTCATCGGAGCACTTCACGGTGGACGGGACGCTGATCGAGGCGTGGGCGAGCCAGAAGAGCTTCGTGCGCAAGGACGAGAAGCGCAGGGACGATGACGACCCGGGCAACCCGACGGTCAACTTCCGGGGCGAGAAGCGGAGCAACCAGACGCATGCGTCGAGGACGGATCCGGACGCCCGACTGGCGGGGATGAGGGGCCAGGGCGCGCGGCTCGCGTATCAGGGACACGTCGTGACGGAGAACCGCAACGGCCTGGTGGTGGCGGCGAAGCTCACTCAGGCGTCGGGGTATGCGGAGCGCGAAGCGGCTCTCGAGATGGTGCTGGGTCTGGGGGGCGCTCGCCGGATCACCCTGGCTGGAGACAAGGGCTACGACGCCAAGAGCTTTGTGCAGGCGCTTCGGGCCTGGAGCGTTACCCCGCACGTGGCACAGAACACGACGAACCGCCGAAGCGCGATCGATCGAAGGACCACAGGACACCCGGGCTACGAGGTGAGCCAGCGCTTCCGCAAACGGGTGGAGGAGGTGTTTGGCTGGATGAAGACGGTGGGCTTGATGCGCAAGACCCGGCACCGGGGCACGGATCGGGTCGGCTGGGTCTTCACCTTCACTGCTGCGGCCTACAACCTGGTCCGTATCCGCAACCTGTTGGAGGCGACATAGCTCATGATCCCGCAAGATCTACCCGTGCGACACCGAACCGGTTCGTACCGGGAACGGCGATCCCTCTCCCTGCTCGGCACGCCTCCCGTCAGAGGCGTCCCGCCCAACCCAGTCACTTTCTCCGCAGCCTGCTAGGGCACGGTCCAGCTGCGCCTGCGGATCGCACCCAGCTTGACGAGCAACGCCCCTTGCGGCTGACCAGAGGCCCGGGAGCGTCGCTGCGCCTCCTGGTACGCCCTCTCGTCGATGTGGCCTGCATCGAACAGGCGGCGTCCGAGGGTCTCCTTGGCCAGGTTGGAGCGAATGGCTCGGGGCACCCCCCGCTCCAGCAGCAGCTCTTTGTGACGCTTTCCGTGCTGGAAGTGAATCACGCCGCTCTTACCGTCGCGCATAGGGGCCCACAAGATGCGCGCCGCGGCAAACTTCGAGAGGTCGTTGCGTTCCTGCTCGACCTCGGCCGGCTCCTTCTTCTGCGGTTTGCCCAGTATCTGAGCGAGATGCCGGGCGAGATCGCGGGCGGAGAACGGCTTCTCCAGAAACACGGCCACGCCCGCGTTCTCGAGGTCGCGCGCGACGCTTTTCCCGCGATAGACGCCGCTCATCGCAATGAGGGGAATCTGGCGGGACCGATCGACGGCGCGCAGCTTATGCACGACCCCGAGCCCGTCGACCTTCGGCAGCAGAAGGTCCAGCAGCACGAGATCCGGGCGGTGCTCCTCTACCGCCTCCAGCGCGGCGGCACCGTCGTGGACGCTACGGACGGAGTATCCCAGCTTCTCGATCGCACGCCCGAGTGAGCGACACAGCGCGCGATCGTCTTCTGCGATCAGAACTTCCACCCTACCGCGCCTCCGGAGGAGCTGAGACTCTCAGCGCTGTATCGGTCAGAGACCGGCAGTGAGTAAGTCCCGGAGCCCCTGCTCCAAGGGGGCACGGGCGATGCCGCGCTCCGTCACGATGGCGCTGATGTATGCAGCTGGCGTGACGTCGAAGGCGGGGTGAAGCGCCGTGACCCCCGGAGGCGTGATGCGCTGGCCGGCAATCACTACAACCTCGTCGGACGTGCGCTCCTCGATCGGAATGTCCGCTCCTGTAGCGGTCTTCGGATCGACGCTGGAGAGTGGAGCCGCGACGTAAAACGGGATGCCGTGCGCATGCGCCAGCACTGCCAGGCTGTAGGTTCCGATCTTGTTCGCGACGTCGCCGTTTCGCGCGATGCGATCCGCGCCGACGATCACCAGGTCGATCTCGCCGCGGGCCATCAGCGTCCCACCCATGGAGTCGGTGATCAGGGTCACCGGGATGTCGTCCCGGCTGAGCTCCCAGGTCGTGAGCCGGGCCCCCTGCAGGTAGGGACGGGTCTCGGAAGCGATCACCCGCTCGATGAGCCCCTCGCGCGCCGCCGAGCGGATGACCCCGAGCGCAGTGCCGTAGCCGGCAGTCGCGAGGCCACCGGCGTTGCAGTGGGTCAGCACGCGCGCCCCGGGCGCGAAGAGCTCGAGGCCACAGTCACCGATGGCGCGACACGTGGCCACGTCCTCGTCGTGCATGGCCTGGGCCAGAGCCCTGGCCTCTGCTCGCAGCTGCTCCGGGGCCACTGCGTCCGCAAGCAGACGCCGGAGGTGGGCGGCGATCCTGTCGAGTGCCCAGGACAGATTCACGGCGGTCGGCCGTGTGCGCGCGAGTCGCTCGACGATGTGCTCGAGCGTCGCGCCGAGCTGATCGTCCGGGCAGCGCGACAGCTCCACCGCGACGCCCATCGCGGCCGCGATGCCGATGGCCGGTGCGCCCCGCACGACCATGTCCTCGATGGCGCGCGCCACCTCCTCGCCGCTCCTCTGCAGCACGTACTTCTCCTCGCCGGGGAGCGCGCGCTGGTCGAGCATCTCCACACCATCCGGCACGAGGCGCAGGGTGAAGAAGCTCATGGATCGCCGCGCAGTAGGCTGTCCAGCAGATCCCTCACCGTGCCGGCGCCCTCCTCACCGATCGCCTCCTCGAGCTTTTCCTGGAGACGATCCGAGCCAGCCGCGTACTCCAGCGCCAGGCCGGCGAGGGCCTGCCGATCCAGACGCAGCCGCGGGCGGTCGACGCTGCCGCCGACGGCAGCGATGGGAATCACGGTCTGGCGGCGCGAGCGCTTGCCGAGCTCACGATCCACCTCGCCCGAAAGCACCACGCGCCCCGAGAGATCGAGCGCGCCGTCCAGCAGGCCAATCCCTCCCCGCAGGTAGGCGGTCGCGTTGCGGTAGACCAGCGTGAGGTTCTGGGTGCTGAGCCGACCAGCGGCAATCGTGTAGTCCGCGGAGAGACTCTCGAACTCCTCCTCCTCGTAGCGCGAGAGGTCTTTCCCCTCCAGCTGGGCCAGGAGCACGGGCAGCGTCGCCAGGTCTCCGAAGACCTGGCCCAGGAGCGAGAAGCCCCGGATGCGGCCGTCGCTGATCCGGAAGCTCCCGGACCCGGAGATGGTCCCGAGCTCGGGCGGGCCCGCGAGGCTCGCGCTCGCGGTAAGGCTGCCACTGAGCTCCGAGCTTCCCCGCAGCGCTTGCAGCAGTGTCTCCACATCGGCATCGCTGGTGCCGACGAAGAGCGAGACGCTACCGCCCGCCAGGTCGTAGGTCCCGGACAGGGTCGCGGGCTCGCCAGCGACGCGAACCTCTGGCAGATCGAGGCGAAGCTCGCTGCCGTGGCCTACGAGCGAGCCCGAAAGCTGCACCTCCCCCTGCTCCAGGGGAAGCGTGACGTCCTCGAGTCCTATGGTCCCCGACACCTGCAGCGGCTCGGATCGCACTCGGAGGGCTTCCAGCTGTAGCCGACCCGAGAGGGCGGGCACTCCTTTCAGGTAGGGGGCGAGCGCCTCGAGGTCGACTGTGACCGGTTGGAGCTCGAGCGAGGGGGTCGCCGCTGCGAGGTCCACCTGCAGGCGCAGCTCGTTGCTCCCGAGCCGAGTCGTGAGCTCGAGCGGACCCTCCCCACGAAGGGTGGCGTCCAGGTCGAGGTCACCCTGCAGCCCCACGTCCCCGACTAGCACCAGCAGGTCGGCGACCCGCAGGTGTGCCTCGGCACCGACCAGCTGCCCGGCCTCGATGGTGGCCGAGGCGGGACCTGCGACCCGCCCCTCGAGCGGATCGAGCTCCAGCCGCTCGGCCAGCTTTGCGAGGTCGAGCCCGAGCTCCATGCTGATCGCGGCGGAGAGCTGGTCGGTTCCCAGTCCGGCCACAAGCGCGCGCCCATCGCGCAGCGTGCCGAGGCCCGCGAGGTCGGCGTCGAAGAAGAGCTCGCCGCTCCCGTCCAGCTCGAGCGAGCCTCGAGCGCTCGCTCCTTCAACACGCCAGGGTCCCACCTCGAGCTCCGCGTCGCTTACCGTCAAGGTCTGCACGGCGAGCGTTAGCGGTGCTCCGCTGTCTTCGCCAGGCTCCGGCTCGGGCAGCTCTCCCGTCGACGCGCCCGGGAGGTTCGTCAGGTCGGGCATTCCCTCGGCGTCGACGGGGATGCGCAGCCTGAGGCTATCCACCGCGACCGCCCGCAGCACTACGCGACCCGCGAGCAGGGCGAGCGGGGAGATCCGGAGCCGCAGCTCGGCAACCTCGGCAAAAGGCGGGTCCCCGGCCTCAAGTCCCGCAACGCGGATGTCGCGGGCGCGTAGCGCCGGTGGAAACAGGGCGAGGTCGAGCTCCCCGAGCTGGACCTCGCGTCCCAAGGCGACGCTCGCTCGCGCGAGGACCGGCTCACGCAGTTCCTCCGGATCGACCAGAAACAGCAACACGACGACGACGAGTCCGAGAGCCAGCAGCAGCCCGGCAGCGACGGTGGCCACTCGTCGCACGCTAGAGTCCTGCCGGCGCCGCTTCGTGCCAGGCCGTCTCGCGCTGATAGGCGTCTCCGACACGCAGGAGCGTCACCTCGTCGAGAGGCCTCCCGATCAGCTGCATGCCCGCGGGGAGCCCGTCCCCGACGAAGCCGCACGGCAGCGAGAGAGCCGGCAGGCCGGCCAGGTTCACCGTGACGGTGAAGACATCGGAGAGGTACATCTGCAGGGGGTCCTCGACTCGCTCGCCGAGAGGCCAGGCCGGTCCGGGAGTCGTCGGGCTCACGAGCACGTCGCAGGACTCGAAGGCCGTTTCGAAATCGCGCCGGATCAAGCTCCGCACCTGCTGCGCCTTCCGGTAGTACGCGTCGTAGTAGCCGGCGGATAGCACGTAGGTGCCGAGCAGAATGCGCCGCTTGACCTCACTGCCAAAGCCCTGCGAGCGCGTCTTCGTATACATGTCTTCCAGCGAGTCCGAGGAGGCCCGGAAGCCGTACTTGACCCCGTCGTAGCGCGACAGGTTGGAGGAGGCCTCGGCGGTACAGATCAGGTAGTAGGCAGAGATCCCGTAGGAGCTGTGGGGCAACGACACTTCGACGGTTCGCGCTCCCAGAGATTCGAGCACCGCCACGGCCTCTCGCAGCCGGCTCATGGTCTCGGGATCAGTTCCTTCCTCGCTGAGCATCTCGCGCGGGAGCCCAATGCGTAGCCCCGCGATCGATTCACCGAGGGCGGCGGCATAGTCGGGAACGGAGCGCGGCGTCGAGGTAGCGTCTCGTGCATCGTGTCCCGCGATCACGCCAAGCAGGAGTGCCGCATCTCCAACGCTGCGGGCGAGCGGGCCAATCTGGTCGAGCGAGCTCGCGAAGGCCACGAGCCCGTAGCGAGAGACACGCCCGTAGGTCGGCTTGAGCCCGACCACGCCGCATAGCGCGGCAGGCTGGCGAATCGAGCCACCGGTGTCCGTCCCGAGTGCGGCGGGCACCTCGCGTGCGGCGACGGCGGCCGCGCTGCCCCCACTCGATCCACCGGGTACGCGAGCGAGGTCCCACGGGTTTCGCGTGGTCTGGAGCGAGGAGTTCTCGCACGAAGAACCCATCGCGAACTCGTCCATGTTGGCGGAGCCGATGATCACCATGCCGGCCTCGCCGAGCTTCGTGAGGACCGTCGCCGCGTAAGGCGAGCGATAGCCGCGCAGGATCTGCGAGGCGCAGCGTGTCTCGAAGCATGGGCTGACGAGGTTGTCCTTGACCACGATCGGCAGACCGTGCAGCGGGGACCGCGCCGCGCCGCTCGAGCGCGCCTGGTCCGCGGCCTCCGCCTCGCGCAGCGCCTCCTCGCTCCGCAGCGAGAGAAGCGCTCCCACCTTGGAGTCGACGGCCTCGATGCGCTCGAGACAGCTCTCCATCAGTTCTCGACAGCTCAGCTCTCCCGCCGCCACGCGACGGGCGATGCCGCCCAGCGTCTCCGAACAGGGCGGGACGAGCGCGCTGCTCACTCGAGGACCTTCGGCACGACCATGGCGGACTCGGTGTGCTCTGGCGCGTTGCGGACGACCTCGGAAACCTGCAACACGCCGTGCACCTCGTCGGGCCGCAGCGGTGTCGCGAGATCGAGGACGTGAGTGGTGGGAGGAACGGCCGACGTGTCGAGCTCGTCGAGGCGCTCAACGTAGGTCAGGATGGCGTCGAGATCCTCGCGCATGCGTTCCACCTCATCCGGTGAGAGCTCGAGCCGAGCGAGGTGTGCCATGCGCAGAACGGTCTCTGCCGCGATCCGCATGCGCCGAGGCTAACTGATTCGCCTGGCCGGGCTACTCGCCGTGGCGCTGCGAATCGAGCGGGTCGGGGAAGAACCTCCAATCGAACTTTCCGATCCGCACGCGGTGCCAGGCCGCTCTCCCCGAGACGGCCTGGGCGTGCGCCCACTTGATCGCGCGACCGCGCGCCCAGGCGCGTGTGTCGTCGGGCGGAGCCGTGCGGGCTCTGGCCACTCGCTCGGGATCGGTCAGCCGGCGCATGAGGCCGCGCGCCTCAAGCCGCCGGTAGCCCCCGCGCGGGGAGAGCTCGTGGTAGCGCAGGTCGACCCGCCAGGCCCGGAACGCCAGCTCTCGCAGACGCGCGTCCGCGGGCCTGTGCGGACCCTCGTCTTCCAGAAGCGCCGCGCCGCGCTGCCGAAGCTCGGTGCGGTCTCGGGGATCTTCGATCTCCTCGCGCAGTAGCCGCGCCTTTGCGATCCAGTCGACACGATCCTCGAGCGACTGCGGATCGAGTGCCAGCGCCTCCAGGGTCTCCTCCCAGTACCCGAGCACACGGCGTTTCCACGCCTCCGGGGGCGCGTTCCCGAGCACCTGTCGCACGCCGCGAAGGTAGGCGCGCTGAATCTCGAGGGCGGTCATTCGCTTCCCTCCGACCAGCTCCAGCTCGAGGCAGAGCTCGGGATCGCAGTTGAGCCGACGCAGTGCCGCAAGCGGCCTCTTCAACACGGGCCAGTCGAACTCGACGCCGGACTCGATCGCCTCGAGCACCAGCGCCGTCGCGCCCACGCGCAGCACTTGCGCCCACTCCGACAGATTCGCGTCTCCTATCAACAGGTGCAGACGACGCCGGGCACGGAGCGCGGTCCACGGCTGAAAGAAGAGGTCGCGCGTCTCGTAGACCGGGCGCTCGTCGCCGTCGGGAAAGATCCGCGACAGCGTCTTGAGAAACGGAGGCCGCTGCGCGAGCCGGAGCAGCGGCCCGCCGTCGAAGGAGAGTGCTCCGGCTCCCGTGTAGAGAGTGCGCGAGACGAGGAAGGCAGTGAGATACTTTCGGAAGCGTCGAAAGTGGAAGCGGTTGTACACGGCGGAGTGGAGACTCATGAGCGGATAGATCGGAGCGATCAAGTTCTGCGTGCGGCGTGCGAGCTCGCCGGGATGCTCCTCCAGCTGACGGGCAAAGCGCTCCACCGCTGCGAACACCTGCTGCGCGGCGCCGGGCCGCACGATCCGGAGCACGGCCCCCACGACGAGCAGCGAGATCCCGGCCGCGACCGCCAGCAGCACGAAGGCGACCCGTAGCGCCAGCAAGTAAAGGACGACCGGTAGCGAGAGCAGGCACAAGAGCAGCCAAAGCGGCACGAAGAGCAGGCGCAGCCCCAACGGGAAGCGATCCTCGACCCAGTAGCTCTCGTGCGAGCCAAAAGTATTGCCCTCACTGTCGATGTTGTTCTTCCCGAGCCGCACCTCGCCGCGGTAGCCGGCGAGCGCCAGCTGCTCGTTCACCTCCTGAGCCAGCTCTTCGACCAGCTCGTCCTTCGCCCGCTCGCAGTGGATCAGCGTGAAGGGATCGCGGCACTCCGGGCTCGCCATCTCGAGGAGTCCACTCTCGTACTCGTCCGCGCTGGCCTCGTAGTGGAAGGTGGTTCCGTTCTCCAGGAAGCGACCCCCCTTTGGGCGCAACGGAGAGAAGCCCTGAGGCAGCGTGCGCACGCGTCGGAGCAGGGCTGCCTCGAAGCGCCGGTACAGCTCGAGCTTGGTGGGGCCCGCCTGACTCACACCCGCTCGCGGGTGGTAGATCAGCGCGTACTCCGTCTCGATTCCGAAGACCCGCTCCCTCATGCAGGATATATTTAGCACGTCACATGCCCGAGCTACCGGAGGTCGAGGTCACGCGCCGTCGCATCGAGGGGCTGCTCGTCGGCAGACGCATCTCGCGGGTGCTCACGACGGAGAATAGCTACTTCTTTCTGACGGATCCGCGGCGACTGCGCCGACGTCTCGTAGGTCGCGAGTTCACCTGGCTCGAACGCCACGGCAAGTACCTGGTTGCAGGGCTCGACGACGACAGGAGGCTCTTGCTCCACCTCGGCATGTCCGGTCAGCTCTTCGCCGAAGAGGCCGCGAGCCCGCGCCTGCTCTCCGCCTCCGCGCGTTCGTCCCTCACGCCCGAGCAACAGGCTCGCTTCGTACCCGATCGCCACACGCATCTGCAACTCTGCTTCGAAGACGGCGGATCCAGGGTGCTCATGAGAGATGTGCGCAAGTTCGGAAAGGTGCGGCTCCTCGACCCGGGGGAGCGCGAGCCACGACTCGAGAAGCTTGGCGTCGACGCGCTCCTGGCAACAGGAGAGCAGCTCTTTCGCGCGACCCGCGGGCGCAAGATCGAGATCAAGAGCCTGCTGCTGGACCAATCGAGCATTGCGGGGGTCGGGAACATCTACGCAGACGAGTGCCTGTTCCTCGCTCGGGTCCGGCCGACGCGGCGCTCGCGGCGCATGACGCGCAGAGAGTGCAACGCCGTGATCGAGGCGCTCCATGGCATCCTGCAGCGCGCGATCGAGGCGGGGGGGTCCAGTATCAGCGATTACATCGCCCCCGATGGAACGGACGGCAGCTACCAGAACGAGCGCCGCGTCTATGCACGGACCGGCGAGCCCTGTCCGGAGTGCGGCAGCAAGCTCAGAAGGATCACGATCGCGCAGCGGGGCACCCACTTCTGCGCCAAGTGCCAGCGGTAAGGCTATAGTCCCCGCGTGCACGTCGTCGTTCACTACGCCGAGATCGCTCTCAAGGGGCGCAATCGGCCCCGCTTCGAGCAGCTACTCCGCCGCCAGCTGCGGCGGGTCCTCTCGCCCCTCGGCTGTAGCAGCGTCCGAAGCTTGTATGGACGCCTGCTCGTAGAGCTGCCTTCGGGGGTCGACTTCGAGAAGGTCCGCCGGAGGATAGAGCAGGTGTTTGGCGTCGCCTACTTCAGCCGAGCCACCGTGCTCGAACCGACGCTCGAGGAGATTCGGAGGGGAGTGGACGCTCTCGTCGATCAGGCGTCGTTCGAGACCTTCGGTGTGCGCGTGCGGCGGGCCGACAAGAAGCACCCCTGGACCTCGAACGAGCTCTGCCGCGACCTCGGGGCGAGGATCGTGCAACGCACGGGGAAAAAGGTCGACCTCTCGAATCCCGATCTGTGGGTCGAGCTGCACCTGCTCTCCGTGGAAGCAATCCTGCTGTGGCAGAAGCTACCAGGGCCCGGCGGGCTACCGGTCGGCTCGGCGGGCCGAGCGGTCTCCCTGATCTCGGGCGGTATCGACTCCCCGGTGGCTTCCTACCGGATGCAGAAGCGCGGTCTCGAACTCGTCTACGTTCACTTTCACAGCGTGCCTTACACGAGCGCGGCGTCGCAGCACAAAGTGAGGGATCTGGTGGCGCACCTGGCCGCACACCAGGGGCCTACCAGCCTCTACCTGGTTCCGTTCGGAGAGATCCAGCAGACGCTCGTGCGCGAAGCTCCCGCCGAGCCACGCATCATCCTGTACCGGCGCATCATGCTGCGGGTCGCAGAGGCGATCGCAGAGAACGAGCGAGCCCTGGCTCTGGTCACGGGCGACAGCCTCGGACAGGTCTCCTCTCAGACGCTCGCAAACCTGGACACCGTGAGCCGCGCGGCGAGCCTGCCCGTGCTGCGGCCACTGGTAGGAATGGACAAGGTCGAGATCATCGAGCTCGCCGAGCGGATCGGGACCTACGAGATCTCCATCGAGCCGGACGAGGACTGCTGCAGCTACCTGATGCCGCGCAAGCCCGCCACCTGGACGCGGCCCGACAGCCTGGAGACGATCGAGCGCGGCCTCGACATCAAGGGACTGGTCGGGCAGGCGCTCGACGCAGCACGCAGAGAGAGAATCGAGCCTGCATGAGCGAAGAGCTCGAGAGCTTCGACTCCTTCTCCGAGGGAATTCGTGAGGGGATAAAAGAGCTGGGCTGGAGCGAGCCGATGCCCGTGCAGCGCCGCGTCATCCCGGTGATGCGTAGCGGCCGGGACCTGATCGTGCAGGCAATCACGGGCAGCGGCAAGACCGGCGGCTTCGGTCTTCCCATCGTCGAGAGCATCGAGCCTGAGCGGCGGGAGGTCCAGGCACTCATCCTGGCACCCACGCGCGAGCTGGCCGGCCAGATCGACGGAGAGCTCGCGGTCATGGGCAGAAGTATCGGGGTCAGCACGATCGCGATCTACGGGGGCACGGCGTACGGGCCTCAGCTCGACGCGCTGGAACGGGGCGTTCACGTCGTTGCCGGAACACCGGGGCGACTGCTCGACCACCTGAAGTCGCGCAGGATGACGCTGGACGGCCTGCGCGTGCTGATCTTCGACGAAGCCGACGAGCTGCTGAGTCTCGGCTTCTGGCCAGACATCCGCGAGATCCAGGCCTTCATGCCGCCCAAACTCCTGACGGGCCTGTTCTCGGCGACCATGCCCCAGCGCGTGGTATCGCTATCGCGCGTCTTTCTCCACGACCCTGAGTTCATATCCTTCTCCGAAGGGGGCGTGCGAGCGCCGGAGGAAATCGAGCACTGGCACTACATCGTGCAGGCGGCCGCGAAGGAGACCGCGCTGCTGCGCCTCCTTCGCTACGAGGATCCCGACTCCGCGCTCATCTTCTGCAACACGCGAGACGACACGCGCTTCGTCTCCGCGTTCCTGCGTCGCAACGACATCGACGCCGACATGATCCAGGGCGAGATGTCGCAGGCCGCGCGCGAGGCCGTAATGCGGCGCATCAAGACCGGCAAGCTGCGCATGCTGGTCGCTACCGACGTGGCCGCGCGCGGGATCGACATCAGCGACCTCTCGCACGTCATCTCCTACAGCGCGCCCCTGTCGCCGGAGATATACCTGCATCGAACCGGCCGCACCGGCCGTGCGGGAAAGGCGGGCACCGCGATCTCGCTCGTCTCGGGACTGGACATCGGCAACTTCCGGTCGCTGCAAAAGGTGAACCGAATCACGATTCCGGAGCGTCCGCTTCCCACGCAGCAGGAGGTCGACGAGCGCATCGCGCAGCGCTTGCAGGTGGAGATCGAGCATGATCTGCGTGCCTTCCCCGAGCGGGAACGCAGTCAGCGGCAGGAGGAGATGCTACCGATCGTCAATGAGTTTACTGCTACCGACACCGGAAGACGTTACCTCGCGGCCGTGCTCTTCTCCTACCTGCGTGATCGGCACATCAGCGCCCCCGGCTCGAGCGCCGAGCGGACCGAGGAGGACCGGGCGGCAGCTGCGGAGCCGGAACGCGAAGCCCAAGCCGAAAATATCCCGGAACGCAAGAGACGACGCCGGCGACGCCGCCGCCCCAAAGAGGGCGAGTAGCACGACTACTTGTAATGTCGGGGAGCGGCGGGGTCGCTCCACTCCTCGCAGAACTTCGTCGAGACCGTGCCTCGCTGCTCGTCGAAGAGGATGACCAACGGCGGTTGCGTCTCCTTGCGGTCGGGCGCTGCGCTGAGCCAATTCCGGACGGGCTGAACCGCGGTCTCCAGGATCAACTTCGTCACGCGCTTGCGCATCCGGGCCTTCACGGGGAAAACCATTATCGATACCTTGCAGAGTTCGGGCTCCCCGCCTGCAGCTTCGTTCTGCTCGAGCTCGGTGACGGAGCACCCCATGAGCTGGGCCTGCGCGCGTGCAGCGCCGCGGAGGCGCATGCTGAACCATTCGCCGCCGCCGATCCCCCAAGCTGTTTTCGAGTGTCTCCCCGTCTTCGTCCGCAGTCTCTCCAGCGCGCTGCTCGTCAGTTGTGGAAGGCCGTTGTCCAGCGCAAGCACCGGGTACTCGTGGGCGCGACTCACGATGGGGTCGTAGTGGTCGACCTGCACGCCCGACGTGAACAGGTAGAAGAGACCCATCTCCTCGAGGCCTTCGACGGACTTGAGCTCCCTTGCAAGCCGAGCTCCGTTGATGGCGTACATGAGCTGACGGGGCAGCGTGTCCTTCAGCAGCGTCGGAATCACACCTGAAGCATCGAAACAGGATCCAAGGTCGTCAACAAGCGGCGAGGCGCAGCAGGCGGGAGTAACCGCAGCTGACGCGGGAGTGCACGCCTTTCGTCAGGCGAGCGTGCGGGCTTCCCGCTCTCCCGACGGGTGAGCCCAGACCAACGTGCGCGCAGAGGTGTCGAGCCTGACCGTTGGCTCCCGCGCGAGAGCGGCGGCGGGGGCCGGCTCCACACGGACCACGCCGGCCGTGACCTCGAGCCAGCGTGCGGCACCGGCGGCGTCACCAACGAGCAACAGACCTGTTCCCCCGAGGTAGGCCGCGCGACGGCGCAGGTGCTCGACGGCCGCTTCGAGGTTCCGTGCGCGAAAGATCAGCTCCTGAGCGAGGAAGCGCAGCGACACCTCGCTCTGGCGACGGTCGGCAAGGCAGATGGCGGCGATGCCTTCCGAATTCACGCCGGCCAGGCAGCCGGCGAAGGAGGCACAGGTCAGCTCCACGCTCGGAAAGCCTCCGGCATCCGGACGGCTCGCACGCAGTGCGAGCTCGGATTCGAGCTCCGAGGGCACCTCGAAGCTCGCCTGCAGAAGGCTCCCGCGCTGGAAGCCGGCACCCTGCACGCGCTGGAGCTCCTCTGCCAGCGTGAGTGCCGCGACGGAGACTCCCGCCGCAGCCGCGATACCCTCCATTCTCTCGCGCTGCTGCGGCAGCTGTCGGGCCAGAGCGCGTCCACTCGTCCCCATCGCTCGGGCCCGCGCACCCCTCCATCCGAACATTCCGTAGCGAGATCGCAGCCGTCTCACGCCGCTTGCGATCTCGCCACGCATGGTGAGCCCCTGCGCACGCCCCTGATCGACCGGCGCGCCCTCCGCCTGGATCATCTCAGCCCTCTGACGGAGGCTCGATGACAAGGACCTCGTTCAGCGAGCCGGTGCGGTAGCCGTCCAGATCGAGTGCCACGTAGCGGAACCCGAGGTCGTGGAGAGCCTTCGACATGAGTCGCATGCGCACGGCGTCGACGCTCGCGGCCAGCTCGTCGGGCCCGAGCTCGATCCGCGCCATGTCGCCGTGGTGTCGAACGCGCACCTGCCGGAAGCCGAGCCCGCGCAGTGCGTCCTCCGCGCGGTCGATCTGGAGCAGCTTCCCGGGCGTAACCTCCATTCCGTATGGAATCCGCGAAGAGAGGCAGGCGGACGCGGGGAGGTCGGCACTCGGCAGGCCCGCCTCGCGAGACAGCTGGCGAATCTCGCGCTTGCTCAAGCCCACGTCGAGCAGCGGCGACAGGACCCGGTGCTCCTCCGCCGCCTGATGGCCGGGACGAAAGTCTCCCGTGTCATCGCTGTTGATGCCGTACGCGACGGCCTCATAGCCGAGCTCCTGCCGTAGCCGCTCGAGCACCTCGAACAGCTCCGACTTGCAGAAGTAGCAGCGGTTGGACGGGTTGGCCGCGTAGTCGGGGTTCTCCAGCTCGCGCGTGTCGACGAAACGGTGCGCAAAGCCGAACTGCTCGGCCACCATCTTCGCCATGCTGCGGTGGCTCTCCGGATAGGAGGGGGAATCGGCCGTCACGGCGAGGGAACGATCTCCGAGCGCGGTGTGCGCCGCCCAGGCCAGGTAGGCCGAATCCACGCCGCCGGAGTACGCGACCAGCAAGCCGTCGCTCGACCGGAGCTGCCCGAGCAGAGCGGCTTCCTTTTCTTTCAGGGAGGACATGCGCGAAGGGTACGGAGGCTGGTCACGCGGTGTCAATGACAGCCCGAGGGGCCTTGCTATTCTCGCGAGGTGTCGAAGCTTCGCGTGGGGATCCTGTTCGGCGGACGGTCGACGGAGCATGAGGTGTCCATCAGCTCGGCCACAACGGTCCTGCAAGCGATGGATCCGGCTCGGTACACACCGGTTCTGATCGGCATCGACCAGGACGGCCACTGGGTCGCAGCGGAGCCCGAGCTCGAGCTCTTGCCCGAGGCGCTCTTCCGCAGCCCGAAGGCGGTGCACGGCTTTCTCTCCCTGCGACAAGGCCTGGAGCTACTGCGCGGGCGGGGGTCCGAACCGGCCCTGCAGGGGCCGCTCGACGTGGTCTTCCCGATCATTCACGGCCGCACGGGTGAAGACGGCAGCGTGCAAGGTCTGCTAGAGCTGGCCGGTGTCCCCTACGTGGGCACGGACGTCAAGTCGACCGCCCTGTGCATGGACAAGACGCTGGCAAAGGCGGTGCTGCGCGATGCCGGTCTTCCCGTGGTACCGAGCCTCGAGGGCAAGATCGACCAGCTGCTCCGCGACGACGCCGCGTTTCTCGACGCGATCGAGCGAGAGTTCGACTACCCCGTGTTCGTCAAGCCCACCAACAGTGGCTCATCGGTGGGTACGCTCAAGGCACGCAGCCGCGCCCACCTGCACCAGGGCATCAAGGAGGCAGCGCGCTACGACCTCGACGTCCTCGTCGAGCCCGCGATCGTCGCGCGAGAGATCGAGTGCGCCGTGCTGGGCGGTCACACGCCGCAAGCCTCCGCGCTCGGCGAGATCCGCTACGCCGGCGAGTTCTACGACTACGAGGCCAAGTACGCCAGCGACCAGACACAGCTGCTGATTCCTGCGGACCTGTCTGGGGAGAAGAGCGAGGAGCTGCAGGAGCTCGCGCTGCGCGCGTTTCTTGCGCTCAAGTGCTGGGGCATGGCGCGCGTGGACTTCTTCGTCGAGCACAGCAGCGAGCGCGTGTACATCGGCGAGCTCAATACCCACCCGGGCTTCACCGATGGCAGCATGTATCCCAGGCTGTGGGAGTACTCGGGGATCGCCCTACCCGAGCAGGTCGATCGACTGATCGAGCTCGCGCTCCTGCGTGACCGGCAGCGGCGAGCGCTGGAGGTCCGCTTCCGCCTCACCTAGCGGCTGTCGAACGATGCCCCTCGCCGGAGGTTGCCGTTGTATCCTCCAGATATGATCTGCATCGAGGAGTTCGCCGAGGAGCTCATTCGACTGGGGGCGGGGTGGCGCAAGCGACCGCTGCCACGCAGGCGCCGCGATCGCCAGATCCTGATGAAGAGCATCCTGCTCACACTGGACAGCAGCCGCACCTACACGGAGCCCGAGATCAACGAGCGCATCCGTGCCTGGAACGCCCAGGTCGCTCCCGCGATCGAGACGGATCACGTGACCCTGCGGCGTCTGCTCGTGGATCACGGACACCTCGAGCGCAGGGCCGACGGCGGCACCTACCAGGTCGGGTTCCCGCCGAGCCCCCTCGCCTTCGACCTGGAGGTCGAAGACCTGGACGTCGTCTCGACCATCGCCGCCTACCGCGAGGCGCACCCCCCAGACTCCAGGGCTCGAAGAGCTGACCGGATCTAGCTGTTGGCTAGGTTGCGCCCTGCAGTGAGGAGCTCGTGACGCAGCTGCCTGCTCTTCGAACCCTGGCCGTGCTGCTCGCTCTTGCCTCGCTCGCCGGCTCCGGCGAGCACGACGGCTGGCCCCACTACGGGGGCGACGCCGGGGGCCAGCGCTACTCGACGCTCGCAGAGATCACGCGCGAGAACGTGGCCAGCCTCGAGGTGGCCTGGACATACCGGCACGGCGACTGGCGAGGGGGTCGGGGCGGGGACGCCCCCTCCAACTTCGCGTTCGAGGCCACCCCGATATTGGCAGACGACACGCTCTACTTCTGCACGCCGCTCAACCGCGTGATCGGGCTCGACCCGACGACGGGCGCAGAGCGCTGGAGCTATGACCCAGAGATCGATCTCGCCGGCCGCTACGCGAATCAGTTCAACTGCCGCGGTGTGACCTTCTGGCGCGACCCGGCGGCCGAGAAGGGGGCAGTCTGCGCGGCGCGAATCTTCACGGGCACGAACGACGCACGTCTCATCGCGCTGGACGCGGCAACCGGGCGGCCGTGCCCGCAGTTCGCTGGGGGTGGCGCTGTCGATCTCACCGTCGGCGTGGGAGAGATCCACTGGAAGGGCGAGTACCAGGTGACCTCCGCACCCGTCGTCGCCGCGGACGTGGTCGTCGTCGGCACGGCGATCAGCGACAACCAGACGACCGAAGCACCGAGCGGCGTCGTGCGGGGCTTCGACGGGCGCACGGGCATGCAGCGCTGGGCCTTCGATCCCGTGCGCCGCGGTTTCGAGGCGGCGCCGCACCACACCAGGACCGAGGCCGGCTACTTCCTGGGCACGGCCAACGTCTGGGCGCCGATGTCCTACGACGCCGAGCGCGACCTGCTCTTCGTGCCCACTGGCAACACGTCACCGGACTACTGGGGGGGGCATCGCCTCGGTCTCGACGAGTACGCCAGCTCCGTGCTGGCGCTGCGCGGCGCGACAGGGGAGCTGGTCTGGCACTTCCAGACCGTACACCACGACGTGTGGGACTACGACGTTCCCGCCCAGCCGACCCTCACCGAGCTCGTACGCGACGGCGCGCGCGTACCGGCCGTGCTCCAGACCACGAAGATGGGACACCTCTTCGTGCTTCACCGCGAGACGGGCGTGCCGCTCTTCCCGGTCGAGGAGCGCCCGGTGCCGCAGGGCGGCGTGTCCGGCGAGACGCTCTCACCCACGCAGCCCTTCCCCGTGAAGCCACCGCCCTCGTGCGCCAGCGGATCGGCCCCGACGACGCCTGGGGCGTGACGCCCCTCGATCGCGCCTGGTGCCGTCGCCGCATCGAGGCGCTCCGCCACGACGGGCCTTTCGCACCGCCAAGCCTCGAGGGCACCCTCATGTATCCCGGGAACGCGGGCGGCTCCAACTGGGGCGGGATCGCGGTGGATCCCGGGCGACAGATCGTCGTCGCCAACGTCATGGACCTCCCCTGGGTCGTGACGCTGTTCCCGAGCGAGGAGACAGAAGCGCGGCGACAGGCGGAGCCGGGGATCGAGATCTCGCCCCAGCACGGGACGCCGTTCGGCATGCGCCGCGAGGCATTCATGTCTCCGCTGGGCATACCCTGCCACAAACCACCATGGGGCGAGATCATGGCGGTGGACCTGGTGAGGGGAGAGCTCCTCTGGCGGCGACCCTTCGGCACGACGCGCGACATGACGCCGATTCCGCTCGCGTTCGACCTCGGTCTGCCGAACCTGGGCGGCCCATTGATCACCGCCGCCGGTCTCGTCTTCATCGGCGCTTCCTTCGACAACTACCTGCGTGCCTACGACCTCGAGACCGGTGAAGAGCTCTGGAAGGGCCGACTCCCGGCCGGCGGCCAGGCCACGCCAATGACGTATCAGTCAGGAGGCCGCCAGCTCGTGGTGATCGCGGCCGGCGGCCTCGAACGCGCCGGTACGAAGGGCGGCGACCACATCGTGGCCTTCGCCCTGCCGTAACTGGCTGCAGCGGTCCTAGCCCGTCGCGGCCGCGAGCTTCTCCAGGTCTTTCGCCGTGGGGGGCTCGACCTTGTAGAGCTTCTCGCCGTTCGCCCACAGGATCTTGTGGCGCACCTCCGGCTCGCAGTCGCAGAGCCCCGCGGCGATCCGCGCGTGCACCTCGTCGCCGTAGAGGCTGGTTGGATGCGGGAAATCCGTCTCGAACATGATGTTGTCGACGCCAACCTTGTCGAGCAGCCTGCGGGGGGCGGTTTCCTCGAACCAGTAGCACGCATAGATGTTGCGGCGGAAGTACTCCGACGGGAGCATCTCGAACTCGGGCCGCTCCTTGGCCACCGCGTTGCCCTGGAACTGGTAGTCGAGCGCCTCGAGCGCGAAGGGGATCCAGCCGACACCCGACTCCACCGAGACGAACTTGATGTCCGGATAGCGGGTGAGAACACCCGACATGAGCAGGTCGGCCACGTGGTTTCCGTTGCGCAGAAAGATGTCCACGGAGGCGGCCGTAAAGGCCGCCATGCGGCCGTAGACTTTCGCCCGCCCTTGGCCCAGATCGTCTTCCATGTTCCCCGAGCCGATGTGAAAGCTCACGGGCAGGTCCAGATCCACCGCGGCCTCCCAGAGGGGGTCCCAGTGCGGATCTCCGAGGTAGGGCTCCCCGAACGACTGCGGCTCGCCCGTGAACAGAATGCCCCTGTGTCCCTTCTCGGCGCAGCGCTTCACCTCGACGACGGCGGCGTCGACGTCCCAGAACGGGGTCGAGGTCACGGGCAGCAAGCGTCTTGAATCCACCGAAGCCCAGTCGGTCTGCCAGTCGTTGTACGCCTCGACGCACGCCAGCATCAGCTCCGGATCCTTGAGCCGGAGGAACTGCTGGTTTCCGAACCCCGCCACGTTCGGGTACATGACCATGGCCCAGATACCCATCTGATCCATGTACTTGATTCGCTCGGCGGCGTCGTATGCACCCGGATGCATGTCTTCGTAGGTTTTCGGCCACGACATCATGTCGCCGACGCCAGCCGTCGCCGTGATCCCGACCACCGCGATACGGGTCCCCTCGAGGTACCAGCATTGGCGTCCGCGCTTGTCGACGTCCACGTACGGCACGCGATTTCTGAAGCGCTCCGGAACTCGGCTAGTCCAGACTTCGGGCGTCTCGGTTACGTGGGTATCGACGTCGATGATCGTGTACTCGTTCATGGGGTCCTTTTCCGGAAGGCACACGGCCGGAACCCACAGACTACGCTGCCGTAGCCGCGTCGCCAAGCCGAGAGCCAGGCCGCGCGCCACAGACCACTCGAGCTCGGCGCCCGCTTCGAGCGGCCGTTGCTCGCCTGTTATCGCAGTTCCGATGGGACTAGGATGTACGCAGCGGAGCGCGGTACCCGCCAGTAGGCCTCGGAATGGGCAAGATCAGCGGAAACCAACTCGTGGTGCGGGCCCTCCTGGATGAAGGCATCGACACCGCCTTCTACCTGACGGGCGGCCCGATCGTCGACGTCGCGCGCGAGGCGCTCGCCGCCGGCATTCAGTGCGTCGACACGCGGCACGAGCAGGCCGCGTCGATGGCCGCCCACGCCTACAGCCGGGTCAGCGGCAAGCCCGGCGTGTGCTTTGCCGCGTCCGGCCCGGGCACCACCAACCTGATCACCGGCGTCGGGAACGCGTTTCTCGACGCCGTGCCCGTGGTCACGCTCGGGGGCGCGAGCGCAATCTCGCAGGACGGCATGGGCGCGTTCCAGGAGATGGATCAGGTGGGCATGTTCCGGCCCATCACCAAGTGGGCCGAGCGCATCGTGGACCCGCGGCGCATTCCGGAGTACATCAACAAGGCGTTTCGAGTCGCGACGAGCGGTCAGCCCGGCCCTGTCTATCTGGACCTTCCGGGCGACATGCTCTACCGCCGTGTGGAAGAGGAAGAGGTCCTGTTCCCGCGCTCACCCCACCGGGTGCCGCGGCTGGCCGCGGATCCCGCGGAGGTCAAGCGTGCGATCGCGCTACTGGCCGCGGCCGAGCGGCCGATCGTGGTGACCGGGAGTGGTGTGCTCTGGTCGGACGCCATGGACGAGCTTCGGGAGTTCGTCGAGCTCTCCGGCATTCCGTTCTACACCACTCCCCAGGGCCGGGGCGTGATCCCCGAAGACCACGCGCTCTGCTTCCTCGGCGCGCGCGGCCGGGCGTGGAAGGACGCCGACGTCGTCCTGATCGTGGGCACCCGCATGAACTTCGTCATCGGCTTCGGTCTGGCCCCGCGCTTTGCCGAGCACGCGAAGATGATCCAGATCGACATCTCCGACGAGGAGATCGGCCGCAATCGCCCGGTCGACGTCGGAATCGTCGGCGACGCCAAGACGGTCCTGCGGCAGCTCTGCGAGGTGGGTCGTGACGCGTTCGGCGCCGGGCGCGTGAGCGCTTGGGTCGAAACACTGCGCGGCCACGACCTCGAGTCGCGCGAGAAGGCCGAGAAGCTGCTCCACTCCGACGAGACGCCCATTCACCCGCTGCGACTGTGCAACGAGGTGCGAGAGTTCATGGACCGCGACGCGATTGTCGTGGTCGACGGCCACGAGATCCTGAACTTCGCGCGCCAGTCGGTGCCAACCCATGCGCCGGGCCACCGCGTGAACGCCGGCCCGAACGGCTGCATGGGTGTCGCGGTGCCGTTCGGACTCGGCGCAAAGGTGGCCAAGCCCGACACCCAGGTGATCGTACTCAGCGGCGACGGATCGTTCGGCATGAACGGACTCGAGATCGACACTATGGTGCGGCACGACATCCCCGCGCTCATCGTCATCAGCAACAACGGCGGCTGGGCGGCCGAAGGCGGCATGACGGGGCGCGAGCTCGGCTTTTCGCGCTACGATCAGATGGCCGAGGTGTTTGGCGCCTACGGCGAGTTCGTCGAGAAGCCGGCACAAGCTCGACCCAGGCGCTGGGCTGGTTCGGAGCCGACGTCGTCAAGGTCGAGTCTCCGGTCGGCGGCGACCCCGGCCGCTACCTGCTCGGCAGCGGCAAGGCCGACTCGGACTACTTCATCGCGCTCAACAACAACAAGCGCTCGGTCACCCTCGACCTGAAGAGCGAGAAGGGGCGCGAGCTCTTCCTCCGGCTGTTGCCGGGCTTCGACGTGGTCGTCGAGAACTTCACGCTCGGCACCATGGAGCGCTTCGACCTCGGCTTCGACGTGCTCGTGCAGCACAAGCCCGACATCGTGTTCTGCAGCGTCAAGGGATTCGGCAGCACGGGGCCCTGGGCGCAGCTGAAGAGCTTCGACATGATCGCGCAGGCCACCGGCGGCGCGATGGCGATCACCGGCACGTCCGACACGCTGCCGCTCAAGCCGGGCCCGACCATGGGTGACACCGGCACCGGGATCCATGCGGCGTTCGGCATGCTGTCGGCGCTCTGGCAGGCCCGTCGCACCGGCAAGGGCATCTTCGTCGATGTGTCGATGCAGGAAGCGGTCACGAACTACGTGCGCGTGCCCATGACCGGGCGCAACCCCGAGCGCGGCCCGCTCCCGCGCACGGGCGACGCCCATGGCGCGCCGACGGGCGTGTTCGCCTGCGCGCCCGGCGGGCCGAACGATCATGTCTACCTCGCGCCCATCACCCGCCGCATGTTCGAGGGGCTTCTCCAGGCGATCGACCGAGCGGATCTGCTCGACGACGAGCGCTACAAGCGCGTCGGGATCCGCGGACTCGACGACGGCGGCGAGCTGCGGGGCATCATCGAGGACTGGACGGTGCAGCGGACCAAGTTCGAGGTGCTCGAGATCCTCGGGAAGGCGGGTGTGCCGGTCGGGCCCATCCTCGACAGCGACGATCTGTTCGACAACGAGCAGCTGCGCGCGCGCGGCATGTACGTGGAGTTCGACCACCCCGAACGCGGTCGCATGACGAACCTGGGCTGCCCGATCCACCTGACCGACTCCGAGATCGTCTACCAGCGCGCGCCGCTCTTGAGCGAGCACACGGCCGAGGTTCTGGAGCAGGAGCTCGGCCTGGACGCCACTGCGATCGGGACGCTGCGCGACCAGAAAGTGATCTGACCGCGGGGCCTAAGCGGCAGATCTCGCACTACCTGCTCGGCGAGCCCGAGATCCGTAGGAGGGATGGGTGCTCGATAACTGGACGGATTGGCTGGTGTACGAAGTCATAGGAACGCCCCTGTGGGCGTATGTCGCGCTAGTCGCCACGTTCGTCGGGACGTACACCGGATACCGTGTCCTCATGCGTCTTCTGGAGTCGAGGTGGCTCCTCGCGCTCGCCGAGAACCAGCCCGAACTCTACAAGTCGATCATCGGCCTGGTGCGCAATCCGCTGCGTCTTCTTCAGCTCACGATCGCTGCGGGCATTGGGCTGCACTATTTCGCATTGCCCGAGGCAGCCTACAGTCTCGCTTCGCGCCTGCTTCTAGCGCTTCTTACCGCGACCGTGGCATTCGTCCTGGTCAAGCTGGTCGACGTGTTCATCGCCTTCCTGAGACCCCGGATTGCGGAGTCCGAGTCCCGCCTGGACGATCAGCTTCTCCCGCTGCTATCTGGGGGGCTCAAGGCGGTCATCCTCTTGATCGTCGCGGTTCTCATCCTGCAGAATTCCGGCTACAACATCTCTGGCCTGCTCGCGGGTCTCGGGCTGGGCGGTCTGGCAATCGCACTTGCACTCCAACCGACGCTCGCGAACGTGTTCGCAGCAGTCACGATCTTCGTGGATCGTCCGTTCCAGATCGGAGATGGGGTAAGTGTCGCAGGTGTAGGGGGGAGCATCGAGAGCATCGGACTTCGGAGCACTCGCATTCGGACCTATGAAGGCACGCTCGTGACGATGCCAAACTCGGCCATCGTGAACGCACAGGTCGACAATCTTCAGGTTCGTCCCACGCGCCGCACCACCTTTACGATCGGCGTCACTTACGAAACGAGTAGCGAGAAGCTCGAGACGGCGGTCGCAATCCTGCGCGACGTGATGGAGCAACACCCCGGTACTGAGACTTCGCGCGCTCACTTCAAGAGCTACGGGGAGTCGGCGCTGATCCTCGACGTTGCTCATTGGTGCAAGTACCTCGACTACTCGAAATACCTTGCGTGTCTCGAAGAGATCAACTTCGAGATCAAAAAGCGCTTCGAGGACGAGGGTATCGAGATGGCCTACCCGACGCAGACTGTACATCTGGTGCAAGCAGCAAGCGGAGATTGAGCCTCTCTCCTTCCCCTGCCACGAACTCGGGCCCGTCGGCGTGGAGCCAGTAGCGGTCCGGCTCGTCGGGAGGGTCGGGGTATCTTGAGGTGGAGCCCTAGCGTAGTGTAGGAGTGCCGCGCCGTGCGCCGGCAGCAACTTCGGGGATCGTTTCGGCGGTGCTCTCGTCAAGAGAGACACCTGTACGCGGAGGACGACCATGGAAACGATCAAGATCGGAATCGTGGGAGTCGGGAACTGCGCCAGCTCGCTGGTCCAGGGGCTCGAGTACTACAGGGACAAGCAGCCGGAGGAGGCTGTCGGGCTCATGCACTGGGAGATCGGTGGCTACCGGCCTTGCGACATCGAAGTCGTGGCGGCCTTCGACATCGACATGCGCAAGGTGGGGAAGGACGTCTCCGAGGCCATCTTCGAGCCCCCGAACTGCACAACAGTATTTTGTTGCGACCTCCCCAAGACAGGAGTCCTGGTGAGGATGGGCCGGGTCCTTGACGGAGTGGCCGACCACATGACGAGCTATCAAGACTCGCGCACCTTCCTTCCCTCGGATGACCGACAGGCATCCAGCGAAGAGATCGTCCTGGCGCTGCGCCAGTCTGGTGCCGAGGTGCTCGTGAACTACCTCCCCGTCGGCTCCGAGCAAGCCGCTCGCTTCTATGCCGAGTGCGCACTGGACGCGGGCGTTGCGCTCGTGAACTGCATTCCCGTCTTCATCGTCAGCGATCCGGAATTCTCCCGGCGCTTTCAGGCGAAGGGCATCCCGATCGTGGGAGACGACATCAAGGCCCAGCTCGGGGCCACCATTACCCATCGCGTGCTCACGGATCTCTTCCACAAGCGTGGCGTCGAGCTCGTGCACACATACCAGCTCAACACGGGTGGGAACACGGACTTCTTGAACATGCTCAATCGCAGCCGGCTCTCCTCGAAGAAGGAGTCGAAGACCGAGGCAGTCCAATCCGTGGCGGCCGAGCGGATCATGGACGAGAACATCCACGTAGGCCCGAGCGACTACGTGGCCTGGCAGAACGACAACAAGGTGTGCTTCCTGCGCATGGAGGGGAAGCTCTTCGGCGACGTGCCCATGAATCTCGAGCTGCGGCTCTCCGTGGAGGACTCACCGAACTCGGCTGGTGTTGTCATCGACGCCATTCGCTGCGTCAAGCTAGCGCTCGAGAGAGGGCAGGGCGGAGTCTTGCACGGGCCGTCGTCCTATTTCATGAAGCATCCGCCTCGGCAGCACACCGACGACGTGGCTTATCAGTTGACCGAGAGCTTCATCCGCGGTTCCAGCGCAGAGGGCCATCTCTCGAGTCACTCCTGACGCACATATGGTGTTAGCGGCTGGACAGGATCAGTCCAGGCGAAGACGGTCGAGCCGACACCCCGCGCCTGCGCCCTGGAGATATGAAGCTCACCTGCTATCGTGAGCATGGGGTGAGCACGAAGAGCCTTGAAGCCACCGCGCAAGCGCTCGTCGCCGATGGCCAGGGAATCTTGGCGGCCGACGAGACGTTCTCCACCATCGAGGAGCGCTTCAAGAGGATCAACCTCGAGTCCACAGAGGCAACGCGACGCGCCTACCGTGAGATGCTGTTCACTACCCGCGGCCTTGGCGAGTTCGTGAGCGGCGTCATTCTCTCCGACGAGATGCTTCGACAAGCCACCAGCGATGGGACACCGATAGCCAAGGTTCTCGAGGACGGAGGAATGATTCCGGGGATCAAGGTCGACAAGGGAGCGAAGCCACTCACGGGGTTTGATGGCGAGAAGGTGACCGAAGGACTCGACGGCTTGCGCGATCGCCTTGCCGAATATCGTGAGCTCGGCGCCCGCTTTGCGAAGTGGCGCGCCGTCATCACGATTGGCAACGGCACTCCCAGCAGGTGCTGCATCGACACCAACGCCAACGCTCTGGCTCGGTACGCCGCACTCTCGCAGGAAGCCGGTCTCGTACCGATCGTGGAGCCCGAGGTGCTGATGGACGGAGAGCACACGATAGCGCGATGCGAAGAAGTAACCGCGGTGACACTCAAGACCGTGTTCTCCGAGCTTCAGAAGCATCGCGTGCACCTAGAAGGCAGTCTCCTGAAGCCCAACATGGTCCTCTCCGGCAAGGGGTCTACAGAGCAGACCGAGATGCAGCAGGTCGCGGAGGCCACGGTTCGGTGCTTGCTCCGGAGTGTGCCCGGAGCGGTGCCGGGGATCGTCTTCCTCTCCGGCGGCCAGAGCCCCCAGACGGCAACCGCTCACCTCGATGCGATGAACAGGTTGGGGCACCAGCCCTGGGAGCTGAGTTTCGCGTACGGAAGAGCACTGCAGGGTCCAGCGCTGGAAGCATGGGACGGCAAAGCGGACAACGTGGAGGCAGCTCAAGAGATTCTCTACCACCGTGCCAAGTGCAACGGCGCGGCCCGGCTTGCAGATTACTCGAAGCAGATGGAGATCCAGGCGCCATGCGCGCCTCGCCGGTCCACCAGCTTCGCCTAGAGCCTCTCCCGCTCGAAGACGTCCAGGGGTGTAGCCATGAGCGGCGTGCTCTGGCAACGGCGAGTTGCTACGGTTCCCCACCCAAGGCGGTGTCACGTCGGCTGTAGACCCGGGGTTTCTGGCGCCGCCCGGGCTTCCAAGAGCCCCCCCCGTTGCGTCGCCCGGCAGAGGCTCTCCGAGCACGGCCGGAGGAGACAGATCCGGGGAACATGGACGAGCGAGTCGGTCTGGCAATCGTTGGCGTGGGCCGGATGGGGTTCTTCCACGCCCTACACGCCCAGGAGTTGTGCGAAGAGAATGGCGGCTGCGCGCTCGTTGCGGTCGTGGACACGTACGAGGATACGGCGCAGACGGTCGCAGAGAGGCTACAGCCCCACCAGCAAGACCGGATTCGTGCGTTCCGGAGCGTAGAAGCCATGCTGAAGGCAGGGCTTACGGACGCCGCCGTGGTGGCATCGCGGACGGATGCGCACGTCCGCGATGCCTGGAGCTTGATCCAATCCGGCCACCGGGTCCTGCTCGAGAAGCCTCTGAGTGACACGATCGAGACGGCGGCCGAACTCGCGGACCGGCTCGATCGAGAGCCGACCCACGGACGCGCACTCATGCAGGCATTCATGAGGCGCTTCGACCCGCCGCTGCAGCTTGCGAAGGACGTGATCGAGAAGCACCGCATCGGCCGCCCATTCAAGATCGTATCCGTGCTCGAGGACCCCTTGCCGCCCCCGGAGAGCTACAGAAGTCCCGGAATCGTGCTCGATATGGCCATACACAACATCGACGAGGTGATCTGGCTCTCCGGGCACCGACCTGTCGAGGCCACTGCCCTGGGCGCCAGGATCCACAGTCTCGAGTGCGGCTCGGTCCGTGAGGACTTCGACGACGCGCTCGTGCAGCTGCGGTTCCCCGACGGTGGCATCGCTCAGATCCAGGTGAGCCGAAATCACATCGTCGGATATCGAAACGAGACGTGGGTCTACGGGGACCGCGGCATGGTCCACGTCGGACGTTTCGAGGGGAATCGACCATCGGTGTCGGCCGAGGTCTTCGACCGTCAAGGCAGACTCGAGACCAAGACCTTCCCGCTGCGCGACTACGGCCCGGGGACGCCAGACTTCATCTCCCGCTTCGGCCCGGCCTACAAACGCGAGCTGGCCTACTTCGTCGAGCGATGCCTTCGGAATGAACCGTTCTGCGTCACCCACCGAGACGGCCTCGCAGCCATGCAGGTGGCCCTGACTGCGTCGCGCTGCGCGCGAGTGAGCAGTGCCCTAGTGCCCATCTGCTACGGGGAAACGATGTGAGGCTGGTCGAGATGCCCGAATCGGTCGTAACGTGTCGGAACCTGGTCGGCGGAGAGTGGTGCGAGCCCACCGCGTCGAGCGAGCTCGACGTCATCAGCCCGTACAGCGGCAAGACGATCGGAAAGGTTCCGCTCTCGTCGGAAGCCGATGTTTCGCGAGCGGTGGCAGCGGCCAAGGGGGCAGCCGCCGAGTGGCGGAAGGCTCCACTCAAAGAGCGTGCGCAGCGGCTCTTTCGTCTGCGCGACCTCCTCTACGAACACCTCGATGGATTGGCGAATAGTGCGGCGTGCGAATCCGGAAAGACCATCGCCGAGGGCAAGGCGGGGGTTCTCAAGGGGATCGAGGTGCTCGAGTTCGCCACAAGCGTGCAGAACTCCGAGGAGGGCGGCGCGCTCGAGGTCAGCCGCGGGGTCACCTGTGAGCTGCGCCGGGAGCCCGTCGGAGTCTGTGCGGGCATCACGCCGTTCAACTTTCCAGCCATGGTGCCCATGTGGATGTTCCCGATTGCGATCGCACTGGGCAATGCGTTCATCCTCAAGCCTTCCGAGAAGGTTCCGATGACCGCCTGTCTCCTGGGCAGGCTGATGGGAGAAGCGGGGTTTCCGCCTGGGCTGTTCTCGGTCGTGCACGGAGCACGGGAAGTCGTCGAAGCGCTGGTGGACCACGACGACGTGAGCGCGGTCGCCTTCGTCGGATCGACGCCAGCGGCGAGAGCAGTCTACGCACGGGCGGGCGCGCGGGGCAAGCGTGCCCTCTGCCTGGGCGGCGCCAAGAATCATCTCATCGTGACGCCAGACGCCGACCCGGGGGTGACCGTCGAGGGCGTGGTTCAGTCATTCACCGGCTGCGCCGGCCAGCGTTGCATGGCAGCGAGCCTCATGCTCGCCGTGGGCGAGGTCGACGGCCTGATCGACTCCATCGTGGAACGGGCTTCCAGCGTCGCGATCGGTCGCGACATGGGGGCCTTGATCGACCCTCAGGCGGTCGAGCGGCTGCGCCGCAGCATGGAACGCGCGAGCGAGGATGGCGCCACGATTCGCCTCGACGGTCGAAACGTCGATCCACCGCCAGGATACGAGAGCGGCCACTGGTTCGGACCCTCGATCCTGGATCGCGCCCGGCCGTCCTCGGAGTGCGCAACCCAGGAGCTCTTTGGTCCCATCCTCACGATCGTCCGGGTCGAGGACATCGACGAGGCGTTGGAGCTCGGCAACGCGAACCCGTACGGCAATGCCACATCGATTTTCACCACGAATGCCGCGGTAGCGCGCTACGTTGCCACGCGCGCCCCCAGCGGAATGGTGGGCATCAACATCGGCGTTCCCGTTCCCAGAGAGCCGTTCTCGTTCGGCGGCACCAAGGCGTCGCGTTTCGGACAGGGAGACATCACCGGGCGGGGCGGGATCGATCTCTGGAGCCAGCTCAAGAAGATCACGACCAAGTGGGCGCCAGAGCCCGACGGCGGCTGGATGTCGTAGGGACCATGCCAGGAGAAGTGCAAATGCGAACCAGGGCCGACGGTCTACTCTTTCGCTCACGCGTTGGTCGTGAGAGTGATCCGGTGATCAACCGCGTCACCGCGCAGGATGCGGGCTGGGACCTGCAGAGCATGGAGGTTCGCCGCCTTGCGGCCGGCGACGCTTGGAGCCACGACACCGCCGAGTGCGAGGCCGCACTCGTCCTGCTCGGCGGCATCTGCTCGGTGAGTTCGAACCGGGGCGAGTGGCCCCGCCTGGGCCGCCGGGCGGACGTATTCAGCGGCATGCCCCATGCGCTCTACCTGCCGCGCCGCACCCAGTTCACGCTGGTTGCGACCAGCGACTGCCTGGAGGTGGCTCACTGCTGGGTTCCCACCGACCAGGACCACCCAGCGCAAGCGATCGCGCCGGAAGCATGCGAGATAGAGCTGCGTGGCGGCCACGGCGCGACGCGACAGATCAACTCGATCATTCCACCGGGGTTCGACTGCCATCGGATCGTCTGCGTGGAGGTCTTCACGCCGGGTGGGAACTGGAGTAGCTACCCCCCCCACAAGCACGACGCGCATCGGATGGGCAAAGACGGCGAGCTACTGGAGGCAGATCTGGAGGAGTTCTATTGCTACAAGATCGCCAAGCCCGGAGGGTACGCGCTTCAACGCATCTATACCGATGATCGCGCTCTCGACGCTGCGGTAGTGGCCCACGATGGCGACATCGTCACGGTACCCGAGGGATACCATCCGGTGAGTGCGGCGTACGGATACGACTGCTACTACCTGAACTTTCTTTCGGGATCAGCGCAGTCGCTGGCCTGTGCCGACGATCCGGACCATGACTGGGTGAAGAACACCTGGACCGGACGAGACTCGCGCGTCCCCATGGTCACCCTCGACATGGAGCCCCGCACAAGGCGATGACCGAGCGACGCTACGATCTCGTCGCGATGGGTCGCAGCTCCATCGATCTCTACTCGAATGACACGGGGGCCCGGTTTTCAGAGATCCGGAGCTTCGGCGCATTCGTCGGCGGCTGTCCAACCAACATCGTCGTCGGCGCACGCCCCGCTTGGGACTGCGCACGGCGCTCCTGACCGCGGTCGGGGACGACCTGGTCGGGGACTTCGTCCTGGAGTTCTTGACCCGGCAGGGCGTCGAGACCCGTTACATCCCGCGCAAGGCGGGGCGCCGCACCAGCGCCGTGCTGCTCGGGATCGAGCCACCCGATCGATTCCCGCTGGTCTTCTACCGGGAAGGCTGCGCAGATGTGGAGCTCGGAATCGACGATGTGCTGGCGGCACCCGTCACCGACAGTCGCGCGCTGCTCATCACTGGCACTGGCCTGAGCCGCGAGCCGAGCTGCAGCGCCACCCTGTTCGCCGCCGAGCGGGCCGCCGCCGCCGGCGTCGAAGTCTTCCTCGACGTCGACTTCCGCCCTGATCAATGGCACGACCCTCGCGCCTTCGGGGTCACGCTCCGATCCGCCCTGCCCTGGGTCGACGTGGTGATCGGTACCGAAGCGGAGCTCAAAGCCCTCGCGATACGCGCCGATTCACAGGTGGCGATTGAAGGCTCGCGGATCTCCGAGCCCAGCGTAGAAGGCGACATCGCCGCCGCCATCGAGCTAATCCTCGGCGCCGGGCCCCATACGCTTGCAATGAAGCGCGGCGCCCAGGGCTCTGTGGTACGGCGATCGAATGGGGAGGTCTTCTGCGCAGAGCCCTTTCAGGTGGAAGTCAAGAACGTTCTCGGCGCGGGTGACGCCTTCGCCGCCGGCTTCATCTATGGGCGTCTCAAAGGGTGGGACTGGCGGCGCGCGGCGAGCATGGGCAATGCTATGGGCGCCATTGTGGTGACCCGGCAGGGGTGTGCGAACTTCATGCCCAGCGAGCCGGAGGCGCTGGAGCTGCTCGAATCCCGAGAGGTGTGAGCCGGATCGGTAGCCCCGGGGCGATGGGAGAGTTGGCGAGTCCTTCGCCGCCGGTTTCGAGCCGATGGTTTCAAAGCGGCGCACAGGGAGGGGAAGCGTGGCATCGCGACGTCTCACGATGGCGCAGGCCATTGTAGAGTTCTTGAAGCAGCAGTACGTAGCCCGGGACAGGCGCGAGCAGCCCTTCTTCGCGGGCTGCTTCGGCATCTTCGGTCATGGGAATGTCGCTGGCATCGGGCAGGCACTTCAGCAGAACCCGGACTGGCGCTACTACCTGAGCCGAAACGAACAAGCGATGGTTCACACTGCCGCGGCTTTCGCCAAGGCCAACCGTCGGCTGCGCACCTTCGCCTGCACCAGCTCCATCGGACCCGGCGCGACGAACATGCTGACGGCAGCGGCCGGGGCTACCATCAATCGCCTGCCCGTGTTGCTGCTCCCCGGTGACCTGTTCGCCCGACGCAGCCCCGCCCCCGTGCTTCAGCAGCTGGAGTCGGAGCGCGGTCAGGGAGCCTCGGTCAATGACTGCTTCCGGCCGATCAGCCGCTACTGGGATCGAATCGAGCGACCGGAACAGGTGATCCCGGCGCTCCTCCAGGCCATGCGGGTCCTGACCTCCCCGGCGGAGACCGGAGTGGTCACGCTGTGCCTACCGCAGGATGTCCAAACCGAGGCCATTGATTTTCCGGAGGCGCTCTTCGCGCGCCGGGTCTGGACGGTTCCCCGCGCACGCGCGGACGAGGAGCTCCTCGGTCGGGCCGCCTCCTGGATCCGAGAGAGTCGAGCGCCACTGATCATCGCCGGCGGCGGCGTGCACTACAGCGAGGCGAACGAGGCGCTCGCGAGCTTCGCCCACTCGACCGGCATCCCCGTCGTCGAGACCCAGGCGGGAAAGAGCGCGCTGCTCTCCCGACACCCGCAGGCTCTGGGTGCGGTCGGCGTGACGGGCACTCCGGGGGCCAACCTGATCGCCCGGGAGGCGGACTTGGTGATCGGGATCGGAACGCGCTACTCGGACTTCACCACGGCTTCATCGACCGCGTTCCAGAACCCCAAGGTGCGCTTCCTCAACATCAACGTGGCGGACTTCGATGCCTTCAAGTGCGACGCCCTTCCGCTGGTGGCAGATGCCCGCGTCACGCTCGAGGCGCTATCCGAAGGGCTGAACGGCTACCGGGTGGGGCCGGAATACGCAACGCGCATCGGTTGCCTTCAGACCGAGTGGGACGAAGAGGTCGAGCGTATCTATCACCTTGAGCACGGCCCACCAATAAGCCAGGGCGAAGTGATCGGCGCCGTGAACACGGTTTCGGAGGCCAGAGACGTCGTCGTCTGTGCCGCCGGAAGCTTGCCCGGGGATCTGCACAAGCTCTGGCGAAGCCGCGATCACAAGGGCTACCACGTCGAGTACGGGTATTCCTGCATGGGCTACGAAATCGCGGGGGGCCTCGGCGTGAAGCTCGCCGAGCCCGACCGCGAAGTCTACGTGCTGGTGGGCGATGGTTCCTACCTGATGATGGCCCAGGAGCTCTCGACCGCGGTCCAGGAAGGCCTCAAGCTCACCGTCGTGCTGCTCGACAACCACGGCTTCGCTAGCATCGGCGGCCTGTCGCAGTCGATCGGTAGCGGCGGTTTCGGCACGAGATATCGCCATCGAGGCGGCTGCGGAGAGCTCGATGGAGACGTGCTGCCCATCGACTACGTCGCAAACGCTCGAAGCCTAGCAGGCTGCGGAGAAAGTGACTGGGTTGGGCGGGACGCCTCTGACGGGAGGCGTGCCGAGCAGGGAGAGGGATCGCCGTTCCCGGTACGAACCGGTTCGGTGTCGCACGGGTAGATCTTGCGGGATCATGAGCTATGTCGCCTCCAACAGGTTGCGGATACGGACCAGGTTGTAGGCCGCAGCAGTGAAGGTGAAGACCCAGCCGACCCGATCCGTGCCCCGGTGCCGGGTCTTGCGCATCAAGCCCACCGTCTTCATCCAGCCAAACACCTCCTCCACCCGTTTGCGGAAGCGCTGGCTCACCTCGTAGCCCGGGTGTCCTGTGGTCCTTCGATCGATCGCGCTTCGGCGGTTCGTCGTGTTCTGTGCCACGTGCGGGGTAACGCTCCAGGCCCGAAGCGCCTGCACAAAGCTCTTGGCGTCGTAGCCCTTGTCTCCAGCCAGGGTGATCCGGCGAGCGCCCCCCAGACCCAGCACCATCTCGAGAGCCGCTTCGCGCTCCGCATACCCCGACGCCTGAGTGAGCTTCGCCGCCACCACCAGGCCGTTGCGGTTCTCCGTCACGACGTGTCCCTGATACGCGAGCCGCGCGCCCTGGCCCCTCATCCCCGCCAGTCGGGCGTCCGGATCCGTCCTCGACGCATGCGTCTGGTTGCTCCGCTTCTCGCCCCGGAAGTTGACCGTCGGGTTGCCCGGGTCGTCATCGTCCCTGCGCTTCTCGTCCTTGCGCACGAAGCTCTTCTGGCTCGCCCACGCCTCGATCAGCGTCCCGTCCACCGTGAAGTGCTCCGATGACACCAACCCCTCCGACTCCGCCTGCGCCAGCACCGCCTCGAAGAAATGCTGAGCGATCTCGCCCTTCAGCAGCCGTTCCCGATTCTTGGTGAACACCGTCGCGCTGAACACCTCATCGTCCAGCTCCAGGCCCACGAACCAGCGGTAGAGCAGGTTGTAGTCGATCTGCTCGATCAGCTGGCGCTCGCTCCGGATCGTGTACAGCACCTGCAACAGCAGCGCCCGCAACAGCTGCTCCGGCGGGACCGACGGTCGGCCGACCCCTTTGGCGTAGATACCATCGAAGCGTCGCGACAGCTGCTCCAGCGCCGCGTCCACCAGTCGCCGGATCGCTCGAAGCGGATGGTCCTCGGGAATCCGGGACTCCAGCGATACGTAGCTGAAGATCCCACCCTGGAGCGTCTGCGGTCCTCTCACATCTCCCCCTTGGGGCTTCCCTCAAAGGTACCCTTCGATGAGGAGTTTTTCAGCAGCCTGCTAGGGCCCGGTACGTTCGCTGCACCGCGTCGGTGAAGTTCGGCGACGGTGAGTGTCCGATGACCTTCGCCAGTAGTGAGTCGAAGCTCGGGCTCGTCGTGTAGCCGCTGTAGCCGAATCCATCCGTGCGGACGCCGGGTCCGCTCGGCGCCTCGTACGCAGTGATCTTTCCACCGCTCGGCCGCACGTCACCGTCCGCGGTGATCGTTTCCATGTTCACGCGAGCCTGGATGGCGAAGCCGCGCGGCACGATCGGGGTGCCGTCTAGCCCGAGGTCTGCGAGCTTGGCGCCGTCGGCGAGGCGCAGCTGCGTCTGGACGAGATCTACCCCGGTCACCTCCTCGGTGACGGTGTGCTCCACCTGTAGCCGTGCGTTCGCCTCGATGAACGCGAACGCTCCGTCTCGGTCCACCAGGAATTCGAAGGTGCCCAGACTGTCATAGCGGACGCTCGATGCCAGGCGTAGCGCGGCTTCGGCCAGCTGATCGCGAAGCGCTGCAGAGAGATTGGGCGCGGGCGCAATCTCGACGATCTTCTGGTGGCGCCGCTGCGCGCTGCACTCGCGCTCGCCGAGCTGCACGACAGATCCGTGGGTATCGCCCAGCACCTGGACCTCGAGATGGCGGGCGCGCCGGATGAGCTGCTCGACGTACAGGTCGCCACTGCCAAACGCGCCCTGGGCCTCGGAGCGACAGCGCTCGAACGTCTCGGCGATGGCTCCGGCCTCGCTGACCGCGCGCATCCCACGGCCTCCGCCGCCGGCGAGCGCCTTGATCATCATCGCGCCGCCGTCACCCAGCGATTGAAAGAACGCTTCGGCTTCCTCGAGGGTCGTCGGACCGTTCGAGCCCTTCAGGATGGGAACGTCAGCCGCGGCTGCGGCCGCGCGCGCGCGGCCCTTGTCGCCGAAGAGCTCCAGCATGTCGGGGCTGGCTCCGACGAAGGTAATGCCTGCTGCGGCGCAGCTGCGCGCGAAGGCTGGGTTCTCCGCCAGGAAGCCATAGCCGGGGTGGACCGCATCGCACCCGGCGTCTGTGGCCGTCGCCACGATCTGGTCGAGGTCGAGATAGGCGGAAACGCCGCGACCGTCGAGCGCCCGCGCGTCGTCTGCCACACGAGTGTGCAAGCTCGCCGCATCGTCCTCGGAGTACACAGCAACGCTTGCGATGCCGAGGTCGGCGGACGCCCTGGCAATGCGAATGGCGATCTCACCGCGGTTCGCAATGAGCAAGCGTGTGAGCGGCATTGAACTCGCCTAGGCCAGCTCCAGATCCTGCAAGTCGCCCTTGACCTCCTGGTACTGCTCGTTGCCATCCGCGCGGATTCGCTTGTCCCGCTCCGCCCTGTACTTCTCGCGTAGGGCATCGGGATCGAAGCCCAGGTCCGCACGCTCCGGTCCGGGAGCTGAGTCGAGCGTCATCTACCGTCCCTCCAGATTTCGATGGTCATGGTCGGTCATCCGAGAGGCCCCATCCGTTCGGGAGCCATTCTACCAATCGCTCGCCTGCTGTGCAGACAGGCAGCATCGATCCCCGTCTGGCTTCAAGACGCGGCGCATTCCACTCCTGTCTGCGCACAGAACAAAAGTCATAGTTAAGGACCGTCCCCAAGTTCTAAAGGCTCGGCTACGACTACGCCTGGGAGGTGGAACACCACTTCCTGGAAGAGTACAGCCACAGCTCTGCACCAGAGGTCTTCCTCGCGGCGGCGAGCCAGCGAACCCGCCGGATCCGACTCGGCCACGGGATTGTCCAGCTCACGACGAACCACCCCGCGCGCGTAGCGGAGCGGATCTCGACGCTCGACCTGGTGAGCGCGGGACGCGTCGACTTCGGGATCGGCGAGGGGGGAAGCGTCACCGAGCTCCATCCCTTCGACCGCCGCTTTGCGGAGAAGCGCGAGGTCTGGGAGGACGCCGTCTTCACGGAGGAGAGCTGGGAATTCCACGGCAAGTGGTTCGACTTCCCCGACGTTCTTTGCCTTCGCCCTGCAGTTCTACGGTCGTGTAGGAGAAATCGCGCCGGGCACGATCAACCTGTGGGAGGAGTACCAGAAGTTCCGCAAGACTCCGGCCGGCGAAAAGATGCACCGCGCTCGCGGGCTGATCGGCTCGCCTGAGTCGATCCGGCGCAGGCTCCACAAGTTCCAGGAGAGCCACGTTGATCAGGTGATCCTGCTCAACCAGACCGGGCGGACCTCACACGAGGACATCATGTCGAGCCTCGAGCTCTTCGCCAAAGAGGTGATGCCGGAGTTCCAGGAGAACGAGGCCGCCCACGGCGAGTGGAAGCACGCCGTCCTCGCGGGCGAGCTCGAGCTCGCGGAGATCGACACCAAGCCTTATGCGCTCCGCCCGGCCGAGGTTCCCGCCCCGACGGGCGCCTAGGCCGCGCTCGGCGCTACCGCGTGGGAGTGCTTCGTCAGCTCCCCGGCTGGCCGTCTTCCAGAATCGCGCGCATACGCCGCTCGACATCCTTCTTGGTGTCGTCGTGGGTGAAGATGTAGAAGCGCTCGGCGCGGATCCCCTCCAGCACGATCTCTGCCACCTGTTTCGGCGGCATGCCGCCATCGATCATCTCGCGCAGAACGCGGTCGGTCGAGGTCTCCACCCGAGGCGGCAAGTCGCCGGGACGGTTGCGACCGGATTCGGAGATCGCCGTGTCGATCGGACCCGGGCAGAGGACCGACATCCGGATCTTCGCGTCGCGCCTAGCGAGCTCCTGAGCGATCGTCTCCGTGATCGTCACGACGCCGTGCTTGGCCGCGTTGTAGGGGGCGGTGCCCATGAGGGACACGAGGCCCGCCAAGGATGAGGTGTTGACGATGTGACCGGGCTCCCCGCCCTCCAGCATGCGGGGCAGGAACGAGTGGATGCCGTAGATCACGCCCCAGAGACAGACGTCGAGCACCCACCTCCAGTCCGCGAGCGACTGCTTCCAGCCCGCGCCGCCCGTGAACACACCCGCGTTGTTGCAGAGCACGTGCGCCGCACCGAATGTCCCGTAGGTCTGTTCGGCGAGCGCCTCAACCTGCTCCGAGCTGGATACGTCGGTCTGCACGCCCAGTGCCTGAGCGCCGCGCTCGCGCAGCTCCGCGGCGACCTTCTCGGCGGCTGCACCCTCGACGTCGGCGAGCACGACCTTCATCCCCTCGTCGGCGAAGCGCCGCGCTAGTGCTCGGCCGATACCACTGGCCGCTCCTGTCACGACTGCCACCCGACTCTCGAACTCGCGCATCAGCGTTGCTCCTTCGTTGCTAGCCGTTTCAACGGACCGGTCGGAACATCGGGAGCTTCTGACCGGAAGGGTGCCGGGTATAGACGACTTCGACCGAGAGGTCGAACTCCACGGCGTCGGCGTCGATCTCGACAAGGCCCGCGATCATGCGCAGGTCCGCCTGCTCCTCGAGCTCGATCTCCGCTACTAGATACGGGACGCGGTCGACTGCAGCCGGGTGGACCGGGTGGGTCACGACGGTCCAGGTCGTGATGCGGCCGCGCCCCGAGAGACGCTCCCACACGGCCTCCGTGCTCCCGCAGTCGGGACAGAACGGGCCCGGCAGCCAGCGAAGACGGGAGCAACCCCGGCAGCGCTGCATGACGAGCTCGTCGCGATTGCACGCCTCCCAGTAGGGCTCGGCCCCGAACTCCGGGATCGGAAGGGGAAAAGAAGCCGCCTGGCTCATGTGTCCCGCCGCAGAATCATCGCCGTGGTTGGAACGGCGTTTCCCGAGGCCACAAAGGCGTGGGTCGCCCCTTCGACCTGACAGCGGGCGGTCCCGCGTAGCTGCCGCACCGCCTCGATGTTGTTCTGCATCCCGTGGAGGTATCCCTCGGAGAGGTTCCCACCACTCGTGTTGAGGGGGAGCGCCCCGTCGGGCCACCGGAGCCGGCCCCCGCCCACCAGGTCCTTGCCCTCGCCGCGCTTGCAGAACCCGTACTCCTCGAGGGCCATCAACACGAGCGGCGTGAAGTGATCATACAAAAAGAGCACATCGACGTCGTCGTGCGTGATGCCCGCGTCCTCGAAGACGTGGCGCGCGATGACGGTCGACTCGGTCTCGGCGGCTTCGACGTTCTTGATCACGCCGCGGTCATTCCAGGCACCTGCACCCATCCCGGCGCCAGCGATGAAGACGGGCGGCTGGCGCAGATCTCGAGCCCGCTCCGGCGTGGTCACGATGACCGCGGCGCCGCCGTCCGTCTCCAGGCAACAGTCGAGCAGCCGCACGGGATCCGAGATCATCCGCGAGTTCTGGTGATCGTCGATCGTGATGGGGCGTCCGTACATCGTCGCGTCCGGGTTGTGATTGGCGTGGTGCCGAACGGCGACCGCGATCTCGCCGAAGTGAACGCTCTCCGTGCCATAGAGGTGCATATGACGGCGGGCGGCCAGTCCCACCATCTGGGCGGGGGTGAAGAGTCCGTACGGCGAGTGGTAGCCCGCGGTCCCTCGCGCGCCCGCGCTCGTGGACGCTTGGCCAAAGCGCGGCGTCCCCCGGCCCGAGCGTTCGTTCATGGCGCGAAACGCGACCACCGCCTGGGCTTGCCCGGTTGCAACCGCCATCGCGGCCATCAGCACGGTCCCGACCGGGCCGCCACCTCCGCCATAGTGCACTTCCGAGAAGAAGTTGAGCCGGGGTAACCCGAGACTTTTCGCGATCAGGATCGGGTCGTTGTTGTCCATCGTGTACTTCGCGATCCCGTCGACGTCTTCGGGCCCCAGTCCCGCGTCGTCCATCGCGGAGCGGATCGCCTCGCAGGCGAGCTGCAGCTCGCTCCGCCCCGAGTCCTTCGAGTACTCGGTGTGGCCTACTCCGACCAGGCAGGCCTGATCCCGAATCGATCTCATCGCTTTGGACTCCTGGCCCCGATCGGGACGGAGGTCAGTTCACGGTCAGACCGTAGAAGTCGCACACGTTGTCGTGCAGGACCCAGTCCTTCTCCTGCTCACTGAGCCCCTTGGTGTGCTCGGCGAGGACCTCCTGGGACCACGGCCAGGTCGAGTCGCTATGCGGGTAATCGTTCGCCCACATGATGCGCTGGAAGTTGCACATGTCCTTCATCTGGAACGCGACCCAGTCGTCCTGGAAGGTCACGTAGATGTTCTCCTTGAAGTACTCGCTCGGCAACTTGCTCAGCGTGCCCGCCGTCAGCCAGTGGCGGTGACGCTTGAACGCGTGATCCATCCGGTACATGTAGTGTGGCACCCAGCCGGCGTCTGCCTCGACGCAGGCAACCTTCAACTCCGGGTTGCGCTCGAACACGCCGCTCAGGATCAGCATGCCCATCACGTCCTGGCAGCCGCGAATGATCGACAGGAAGCTGTTCAAGCGGGGACCGCGCGTATTGTCGTCGCCGATGCGGTCCTGCGCATTGGTCAGGATGTGGAACGAGGGCGGAATTCCCAGATCGACGCAGGCCTGCCAGAACTCGTCGTAGATCGGGCTATCGTAATCCTCGAGCTTCGGGTTGCCGGGAAGCATCACGCCCCTGAGCCCCAGCTTCTTGATCTGCTCCAGGTCCTTGATCCCCTCAGCCGGTGAGAGCATCGCGGTCTGCCCCTGTCCGAACAGCCGGTCGGGATGGGCTGAGCAGAACTCGGCGATCCACAGGTTGTAAGCCTCAAAGCAGGCCTGCTTGTAGTCGTAATCCGGGTGGTTACAGAGAAACATCCCGACCGAGGGGTAGATCACCTCTCCGGAGATGCCATCGCGGTCCTGGTCTGCCATGCGCGCGTGCGGGTCGTAGGAGCCCGGGTAAATGCTTTCAAAAGGAACACCGCGGGCCATCGAACGCAGCTCCTCCGGATCCTTCCCCGCGGCGGCCACCAGTCCCAGCGGGATCTTGTTCGAAAGGCCGTCGACCACGTACACGTCGCCCCCGTTCTCCGCCCTGACCATATGGGGCGCGCGGTCCTTCCACTTCTTGTCGATTCGGTCCACGTAGGTTCCGGGCGGCTCTGCGATGTGCGAATCCGCAGAGATGATCGGCTTGGTCATGGATCCTCCTTGCTGTGCTTGAGATGCAGGGTCTGGTCGAGACTCAGCGCCTGGAGCTGCGCAGAACCTGACCGGGAAGCCCGCCTTGGTATTTGTCGTCCTCGTAGAGTACCTGGCCCGAGACGATGGTGTTCTTGATGCCCACCGCCTCGGCGACGAATCGCTTGCCACCCCCCGGCAGGTCGTAGACGTACTCCGGATCCTTGGCAGCCACGGTGTCGGGGTCGAACAGCGTGAGATCCGCAACCAGGCCGGGCGCGATCCGGCCGCGGTCCGGGACCCCGAAAAAGTCGGCCGGCACCGACGTGAGGCGCCGCACGCCTTCCTCGAGGGTCAGGGTCTGCTGCTCGCGGACCCAGTGCCCGAGCAGATAGGTGGCGTATCCCGCATCGCAGAGCTGGTCGACGTGGGCGCCGCCGTCGGAGAGCCCGATCATGAAGCGCGGGTCGGAGACCAGGTTGCGCACGCCCTCGGGTTCGAAGTTCAGCGCTTCCAGGTCGTAGAGAATGTCGAGATCGGCGATGCCCAGGTCGAGGAAGGTGTCGAGTGGATCCTTGTCGAGCTCGCGCGCGATGTCCGCCACCGTCTTCTTGCTCGCCACGTGGGCACGCACCTGCTCCTGGGTGGCATCGATGAGGGTCATGCGATCCCACTCGATGACGAAGCTGCGGCCGTGGCCCATCTCCTCGCGGAGCTTCGCGCGAAAGCCCGGGTCGGCATACATCCGCACCTGCTCCTCGGGACTCTTGTTGAAGACCGGGTGGAAACTCGTGTAGGCGGCGAACGCCTCCGGGTTCCGCATACCGAACTGGACGCGGATCGGCCGGCAGGCGACCTGCGGCACCGCCCGGTCCCAGCCCAGGATCGGCTCGATCTTGTTCACGATCTCCAGGTACGAACGGGGCTTGCCGGTGCGATTGAACAGCGCGAGGAAGGTCACCGGGCGCTGGCTCTCGGACACCAACAGCTGCAGCAGGTCGTGCTCATCGTCGCTCATGCCGCCCGAGGCGGTCAGAGCGACCTCGATCGAGCCGTGGCCCTCTTCCCGCATCACCCGACACAGCGCCCGCAGCTCGTCATCGCTGGCGTTGCGGCAGGCGAGCGGGCGACCCTCGTAGCCGATGTGGTTGTTGAGCGTGGTGGTGCTGAAGCCGAAGGCGCCTGCTCGGAGCGCCTGACGGAAGATGCTCACCATCTTCGTGATCTCATCGTCGGTGGCCGCGCGCTCGAAGGACGCCTCGCCCAACACGTAGTGACGGATCGGCGTCAGCGCCGCGATGGAAGCCACGTTGATGCCCAGGCCCCGCTGCTGCAACGCGTCGAGGTATTCGGGGTGCGTCTCCCACTGCCAGTCGATCCCGCGCTGCATCACCTCGAACGGGATCGCCTCTACGTTCTCCAAGTCCCACATCAGCACGTCGCGCTGGCTCGGTGCCACCGGCGCAACGCCGACGCCGCAGTTTCCCATTACGACCGTGGTGATGCCGTGCCAGGATGAGCAGCTGACCAGCGGGTCCCAGGAGACCTGAGCATCGTAGTGCGTGTGGGGATCCACGAAGCCCGGTGCGAGGGCCAATCCGTCGGCGCGAATCGTCCGCTTCGCAGCTAGCCCCCGTTCCACGCCCACGGACGCGATCCGACCGCCCTCGACTGCGACGCTGCCGAAGATGGAGGGCCTACCCGTACCGTCGCAGATTCTCGCGTCCTCGATTACGAGGTCGTACATGTTCGCTTCTCCTCGTCGGAGTCAGCTCTCTCTCACGCCGGGGCCTCGTGCACCTCACGTCGACGAACCTTGGCTGGCTATCCACCAGGGTCCGCCGGTGACCTCGGCTTCTCGGTCCAGCTTGCTTCTTGGTCCCCAAGCCGGCCGTCACGAGCGGCCTCCTCTTGCGGCAGTCTGGCAGGGACCTCCCGCCGCCGTCAACGCGTCGCAAGGTTTGGCGGAGAGGGAGGGATTCGAACCCCCGGACCCTTGCGGGTCTGCGGTTTTCAAGACCGCCGCCTTAAACCGCTCGGCCACCTCTCCGCGTAAGGAAATCGGGCACTTAGAGGGTAGCGCGGCTCCGGCTCACGTTCACCGCCGCACTGTTCGCGATGGTTCTTAGCCTGGTAAAAGGGGGAGTTGGCGGCCAATCCCACTGGGTGGGCTTCCCGATCGATCACGGACCCTGCCGTGTAAACTCGCGCCCAGGAACCTCGGGCCGCGCTACATCGGGATCGAGTGCAATCTGAGACCCTTCAGAGTCATAGAGCAAAGGACGAAGGGCGCTAGCGCTATGCAACACTTCGAAGACATCGAGCATGACAAAGTTGCAGTAGGCAGGTCTTACGACCTCACGGAATCGAGATCGCGGCCCGATGCTGGCATCGTTGTCTACCAGCATTGTCCGAAGAATCAAAGACCAGACTTCGGTCCTAGAGACAAAGGTGACGTTGATGTTGAGAAGCGCGGCGCTAGGAGAACCCCATGAACAAGACTGCCAACACCAACCACCCGATCCACTCGCTCCTCGTCGAGCGCTGGAGCCCCTACGCCTTCGCCGACAAGGATGTGTCCGAAGCAGACCTGCGCTCGCTCTTCGAGGCGGCGCGCTGGGCACCCTCCTCCTACAACGAGCAGCCCTGGAGCTACGTCGTGGCCACGCGCCAGCAGAAAGAGGAGTTCGAGCGGCTGCTGTCCTGCCTGGTGGAGGCCAACAAGGGCTGGGGCAGGCACGTCCCTGTGCTGGCGCTCGGCATCACGCGCCACGCTTTCACCCGCAACGGCAAGCCCAATGCGGCCGCTGAGCACGACCTGGGCCTGGCCGCTGGCAACCTCCTAGCAGGCTGCGGAGAAAGTGACTGGGTTGGGCGGGACGCCTCTGACGGGAGGCCTGCCGAGCAGGGAGAGGGATCGCCGTTCCCGGTACGAACCGGTTCGGTGTCGCACGGGTAGATCTTGCGGGATCATGAGCTATGTCGCCTCCAACAGGTTGCGGATACGGACCAGGTTGTAGGCCGCAGCAGTGAAGGTGAAGACCCAGCCGACCCGATCCGTGCCCCGGTGCCGGGTCTTGCGCATCAAGCCCACCGTCTTCATCCAGCCAAACACCTCCTCCACCCGTTTGCGGAAGCGCTGGCTCACCTCGTAGCCCGGGTGTCCTGTGGTCCTTCGATCGATCGCGCTTCGGCGGTTCGTCGTGTTCTGTGCCACGTGCGGGGTAACGCTCCAGGCCCGAAGCGCCTGCACAAAGCTCTTGGCGTCGTAGCCCTTGTCTCCAGCCAGGGTGATCCGGCGAGCGCCCCCCAGACCCAGCACCATCTCGAGAGCCGCTTCGCGCTCCGCATACCCCGACGCCTGAGTGAGCTTCGCCGCCACCACCAGGCCGTTGCGGTTCTCCGTCACGACGTGTCCCTGATACGCGAGCCGCGCGCCCTGGCCCCTCATCCCCGCCAGTCGGGCGTCCGGATCCGTCCTCGACGCATGCGTCTGGTTGCTCCGCTTCTCGCCCCGGAAGTTGACCGTCGGGTTGCCCGGGTCGTCATCGTCCCTGCGCTTCTCGTCCTTGCGCACGAAGCTCTTCTGGCTCGCCCACGCCTCGATCAGCGTCCCGTCCACCGTGAAGTGCTCCGATGACACCAACCCCTCCGACTCCGCCTGCGCCAGCACCGCCTCGAAGAAATGCTGAGCGATCTCGCCCTTCAGCAGCCGTTCCCGATTCTTGGTGAACACCGTCGCGCTGAACACCTCATCGTCCAGCTCCAGGCCCACGAACCAGCGGTAGAGCAGGTTGTAGTCGATCTGCTCGATCAGCTGGCGCTCGCTCCGGATCGTGTACAGCACCTGCAACAGCAGCGCCCGCAACAGCTGCTCCGGCGGGACCGACGGTCGGCCGACCCCTTTGGCGTAGATACCATCGAAGCGTCGCGACAGCTGCTCCAGCGCCGCGTCCACCAGTCGCCGGATCGCTCGAAGCGGATGGTCCTCGGGAATCCGGGACTCCAGCGATACGTAGCTGAAGATCCCACCCTGAAGCGTCTGCGGTCCTCTCACATCTCCCCCTTGGGGCTTCCCTCAAAGGTACCCTTCGATGAGGAGTTTTTCAGCAGCCTGCTAGGAGAGTGACCCAAGATTCGGGTGGGCGGAGGTGATTGTAGCGAGGGCCCCCAACTGGACGTGGAGCGATGTACGGGCCAACGGGGGTCCGAGGTAGCCGGTAGATGTCGATCTACACAGATATGCGTCAGATCCAGGGCCTGACGTGCGCGAAACGGGTCCGCACCCGCCCGATCACGCCATCTGCGCTCGGCAGAGCGCCATCACGTTGAAGCCCGAGCACACCAGGTCCCACTCTCCCGTCACCTTCTCCTGGCCGCGCAGCATGAAGCGCCGAAACCGCTGTCGTGCCTTGATCTCGGCAAACGGCCGCTCCGCCTGGGTCTTCCGCTGCGCGTAGCGTTGCTGGGCCCAGGGCAGTCGTAAGATCCGGTGCATCCGCTGCGCCCGGGCTCCCTTGGGCCAGCGGGACGACTTCCGCCCGCGGACCGCGATCAACGCCTGTTGTCCCCGCCGTTCCAACGCCTTCAGGTTCGACTCGCTCAGGTACCCGTTGTCGGCCAGCAGAATCTCCGCTCGCTGACTCGTGTTCGTCTCGATTGCCTCGACCATGGGCTCCAACTGCTCGTAGTCATTGGCCTTCTCTGTCAGCTCGTTCGCCACGATCAGGCCGTCCTCACTCGTCGCCAGCTGCGCGTTGTAGCAGTACTGCAAGGATCCCTCGGTCTTCATCATGTTCGCTTCGGGGTCCGCGAAGCTCTTCTGGTGCTTCGCTTCGAGCTTCTCCCCCTTCTCCCGCTCCAGCTGCTCCCGGGCCGCTCGGATCCGCTCCCGTCGTCGCTCGCGCAGCTGTAGCTCTTCTGGAAGCCCACCTCCGCCATCGTCGTCCCCGTGCTCTTGCTCTTCCGCAGCGTTGAGCTCGTCCATCTGCGCCACGATCTGCTCGATCTCGTCGCTCAGCTGATCCTCCGCCTCCAGCATCCGCGCGTGGCTCATCGCCTTGGACCGCGACGTGTTCGCCCGGATCTTCGTGCCGTCTACCGCCACCTGCCCGAGCTTCACAAGCCCCATCGCCTGCGCCACCTTCAGCGTCTGCAAGAACACCTCTCGGAAGTCCCTGTGGTGACGGTCCCGGAATCGGTTGATCGTCCGGAAGTTCGGTCGTAGTGCAGCCGTCGCGCAAGCTCCCGCCCGCTGTACACGCCCACGACCGCCCCCAGAAGCCACAGCTTCAACAGCATCCGAGGCGGGAAGGCTCGCTCTCCACGCCGGCGATACCGCTTCTCGAACCGCCGCAGATCCAGCGACTCCACCAAATCGTCGATGAACAGCGCCGGATCCGATGGATCCAGAGCCTCCCCCACGTGCGCCGGTAGCAGCTCGCCCTGCTGCGGCACATACGCCTTGAACATGACCTCTTCCCCCACGCTCCCAAGTTAGCCAATAAGGGAATCTTGGGTCACTCTCCTAGTCGAGGCCAGCGCCCGCGGCCCGTCCACCAGATGATCGGCATCCTGCCCGATCGCGCCCGCGAGATCTATGCCATCCCCGAGCACTCCCACGCGCTGACCGGCCTCGCCATTGGCTACAAGGGCGACTCGGAATCGCTCCCGGAGGGGCTCCGGGAGCGCGACCTGGCGCAGCGGACGCGCAAGCCCCTCTCGGAGTTCGTGTTCGGCGGGCGCTACGGCGAGGCGTCGACGATCGCGAAGGTCTAGCGCAGATCGGCATGAGCAGAGGCGCACTCGATTGTCGCAGTCGAAGTGGCGAGAATGCTGTCACAAGCAGGAGGACGGATGCATGAGACGAGTGGCCATCGTGCTTGGCTCGGTCTTCGCTGTCGGCATCGCGCTCGGCGGGAACCAGTTCCTCAACGCCCAGCGACCACCCCTCAAACGCACCGAATTGTTGAAGATGGATATGGCTGGAATGGAGGGCAAGGAAGCGCACATGTGGGTTGCGGAGATCGCCGCAGGGGCCGCGACGGGCAAACACTCCCATCCCACGCCCAGGTTCGTCTATGTCATTGAAGGTTCCGTCACGCTGGAGGTGGACGGGAAGTCGCCGCAGATCTTCAAGGCAGGCGAGGGATTTCAAGAAACGCCCGAGGTCGTACACAACTTCCGCAATGCGAGCACAACCGAGGCTGCGAAAGCCCTGGGGTTCCAGATCGCCGGGCAGGGTCAGCCGCTTCAGTATTGATAGGCGAGAGGGCGCCAACTTGCAGATGGTCGGCTTCGCCTCAGCCGCAGCTACTTTCTCCGATCTCTCCACGCCTGGTGGGACGCGGCGGTATCCCGCCGCTGGGCGAGCAGCAGGAAGCGGTCCGTGTCGGCGAGCTCGGCGGCGCGCATGGAGTTCGCCTCGATCGCGCTGCGCAGCGACTCGCGGGCCATGCGGACCGCGACCTGGGGTGTCCGGCAACTCGCGCCATCGTCTCGCGGGCATGATCCAGGAGCTTCTCGTCGGGCAGCACGGCCGCGGCGATGCCCCAGCGCCCGGCCTCCTCGGCGCTCACCATGCGTCCCGTCAGGATCATCTCGGCGGCGTTCAGGTTACCGACCGCCCGCGCCAGCCGGAGCGAGCCTCCGTAGGCTGGGAGGATCCCGAGCGAGACCTGGGGCAGCTGGAACTGCGCCGACTCCGCGGCGTAAACAAAGTCGCACGCGAGCGGCACTAGGCAGCCGACACCAATGGCGTAGCCGTTGACGGCGGCGACGATCGGCTTCTCGTAGTGCGAGACCAGGTCGAAGAAACCGCCCGCGATGCGGCTGCCCTGCTCGAGCGCCGAGCTCACGTCGTCCACTCGATGCGTCCGCGGGTTCTTGAGGTCGGCGCCCGCCGAGAAGGCGCGGCCCTTCCCGGTCAAGATCACCCCGCGCACCTCGTCGTTCGCCTGCAGCGCCTCGAGCATCGAGACGAGCTCGGTGCCGATCTCCGCGCTCCAGGCATTGAGCCGCTCGGGTCGGTTGAGCCAGACAGTCGCGACCGGACCGTGGATCTCTGCGATCACCGCGTCGTCTGAGGCCATCTTCGCCCTCCCTCTGCTGTGCGTTCGCGCTCAGCATACCCCCGATCCGTCGGAGCGAGTCCAGCTCTCCCCTCTCCGAGATCGGATCGAGTACCGGGTGGGTCTCGGAGATCCGAAGGGAAGCGGACGGGTATACTCTGTCCCTCTTTTCGGAGCTGAACCCATAGGAGTCTTGAACAATGAGTGACCCGATCATCGAAGCCAGCAAGAGCGGTTGGATCGCAAAGCACCGCAAGCTCTACCTCGAGGATGGCGAAGCCGCGCACCTCTGGGATTCGACGGTCGGGGGCGGCCCAGGCCCTCTGCCGACGCTGCTGCTTTTCACGACCGGGCGCAAGTCGGGCAAGGAGAGCATCATGCCCCTGCTCTACGGCAAGGTGGAAGGCGGCTACGCAATCATCGCGTCGAAGGGTGGCCATCCCAAGCATCCCGGCTGGTTTCACAACCTGAAGGCCCAAGGCGACGTGAAAATCAAGGTCGCGAACGATGAGTTCGAAGCCACGGCGCGGATAACGACCGGGGCAGATCGGGAGCGAGTCTGGGCGCAGATGGCGGAGATGTATCCGCCGTACGTCGACTATCAGAAAGCCGCTGGCGCCCGCGAGATCCCGGTCGTGGTCTTGGAGCCCAAGGACTGAGCTCGATCGACATCCCCGTGCATGCCTGCAAGCCCTGCGACTTGGGTCCAAAGCGCATGTGGCGGTAGCGCCCACCAGGCGCTCTTGATCTAGACGTCGTCTCCTGGACTACCCCGGGCTTGGAAGTTTTCTGGCACGTCCGGGAACGCGTAGCGAATCGGCTCTCTGACGCCGTCCCATGTTCTGGAGAGGTGACCCATGTAGGCCAGCAAGCGCTTGTACTTCGCGTACGCTCCTCCCTCCAGCTTCGGCCCGCACGAGAGTTCGATGTGGAACCCGAACTCCGTCATCAGGTCGAAGTAGTGCACCGTCGGCATGTCGGGGTTACCGGGGGGGCCGCTCCCGGGCTTGCCATCGCCCTCGATGAGCTGGATTGAGGGCACCCAGCCCGCCGCGAGGCAGGCGTCGACCAGCTCGACATAGCGCTCACGCGGGACGCTGAAGTTGATGTGCTGCAGCCCGTTGCCCCGACTCTTGAGCCAGTCGTTGTGACAGGAGGGCTCGTCGTTGTACGGCTGGACTAGCTCGATGCCGGTCTCCGCGTTGAACCCGAAGGCGACGAGCGCGCGGTACGCCGTCGGCTCGCCGTAGTGCTTCTGTGTAGCGCGAAGCTTTCCTTTTCTTCCGCCGCCCGCCCTCACCTGCGCGTCCCAGCGGTCCATACGATCCTTCGTGATGAAGAACCAGGGCCCGATGCCGATGTCCAGGTAGTCGGCCATCGCCTTCTGGATGTCCGAAACGACGTGGCCGTGGTGGTCGAAGGGGCCGCAGATCTCCCGGATCATGCCCACCATCTGTCGGTCTCTGCTCGCCATAGAATCGGTTCCTCCATCGTCGGTCCCAGTCAGGTGTCCGGAACGTTTGCTGGCCTAGTCCAGATCGCTCGCCGCGTGGCGCTCGGGTACGCGTTCTTCTTCCGGTCCCCAAGGCTTGTTCACACGCTGGCCGCGTTGCACCGCGGGGCGTTTCTGAATCTGTGAAGCCCAGCGGACGACGTTCGTGTACGACTTCGCGTCAAGGAACACCTCGGCATCGTAGATGTTGCTCAATACCACGCTGCCGTACCACGGATAGGTGGCCATGTCGGCGATCGTATACTCGTCGCCGCCGAGATACCTCCGCTCGGCCAGGCTCCGGTCCAGCACGTCTAGTTGACGTTTTACTTCCATGGCGTAGCGATTTATTGGATATTCGAACTTCTCGGGTGCGTAGGCATAGAAGTGACCGAAGCCTCCGCCCAGGTACGGGGCACTGCCCATCTGCCAAAACAGCCAAGACATGCATTCAGCCCGACGAGTGGGATCCTTGGGAAGAAATGCACCGAACTTCTCGGCCAGGTAGACCAGGATCGCTCCAGATTCGAATACCCGGGTCGGCGGCGATGTGCTGTGGTCGACCAGCGTCGGAATCTTCGAGTTTGGATTGGCCGCGACAAAGCCACTTCCAAACTGATCGCCGTCGCCGATGTTGATGAGGTAGGCGTCGTACTCCGCGTCCTGCTTGCCGAGGGCCAGCAGCTCTTCCAGGAGCACCGTGACCTTCACGCCGTTGGGTGTCGCGAGCGAATAAAGCTGGAGAGGGTGCTCTCCGACCGGCAGCTCCTTCTCGTGCGTAGCTCCCGCGATCGGACGATTGATACTGGCGAAACGCCCACCGCTTTCAGAATCCCATTTCCAGACCTTCGGCGGCGTGTACGAGGATGAGTCGGCCAAAGTGGAGCCCTTTCAAGGTTCGAGTCGCCTAATCGTACATCGGACGGTGCTCGCTCTGCCAGCGGCCAACTACCACTTCCAAGTCACTTGCCTAATCGGAAAGCTATCACTTGCCGCAGTGGAAAGACAAGTTACCATCTCTTTCCGCACTGGAAAGAGGCAACAATTGACAGATGAAACAGATCGAATCGAACCCAACGAGGCGCGCGAGGCGCTTGACTCAATACAAGAGATGGAACGCACTGGCCTCCGGCGAGCCATCCCTCCTCGCTGGTTCGGAGCGACTATAGCGCCGATTTCGGGGGCGCTTGTTGCCGTCGTGACTGCGAAGGCTTCTGTGGTTTCTGCCCTTCTAATCGCGGCACTGGCACTTGTTTTCGAGTACCAACGCCGTAACGGGGGCGCGTCGCCGAGGGCCTTTCCTTCAAACGCGGCAGGCATCGCTGCGGTTATCTGCTTGATTGGCCTCTTTTTCTTGCTCGTTGTTGGAGGACGGGCGTTTAGAGACATGTTTGGCTTCGCGTGGGCGCCCTTAGCCAGTGGAGCGGCACTCGCCATCGTGGTCTTCATTCTGAGTGTATCTGACCGCCGCGAGATGCTCGCCAAGATCGGTGCGGAGAGAGGCGAATGACAAAGCCGCGCTTCGACACCGTCATACATGCACCCAACCGGCTTCAGATCTGCGCGCTACTGAGGCCGCTGGAGGAAGCGGAGTTTCAAGTGCTGCGCGACGAGCTGGGCGTCAGCGATTCCGTACTGTCCAAACATATCAAGCAGCTCGAAGAGGTGGGCTATGCGAAACTGCGGAAGAGCAGCGTGAATGGCCGACAACGCACCTGGGCCTATTTGACGCGCAAAGGCCGCAAGGCGTTTGAAGCACACGTCGAAGAGCTGAAGCGTCTGGTGGCTCCAGACCCAGTAGCGCGCAAAGGATGACCGATCCCTGCTGACCAATGCGTCGTTTTCCGAAACTCAACGCCGCTCGCCAGGCTCGTGTGCTGGACAATGGGTCACCGGGAGTGAGGGAAATCTCCGCAAGCTTTCATCCTGCGCGGCGGCTACGCAACGCCAGAAAGTGCTTCCCCGCGCGTTGCGGCTGACCCTAGCGTGGCGACAGACGGAGCAGAGCCCGACCTTGGGTAAGAGCTTCGAGCGATCGACGGCGGGCCGTGACGATGAGCAGGGCACGACTCGCTCACCTACATGAGGACAGATCGGCAAACCAGAAGCCACCTCGCTCAACGATCTCGCCGGGCTGAACTGGGATTGGAGCACGAAACATCGGCCCGCGAAAGGCGAATGTGTGGAACTCGCCGCGTTCCCCGCACGGATCTACGCTTGCAGGGAGATCGTCGAGGAATCGTCGATCGAACACCCGCCCTGCGAAGGAGGGGTCAAGTGCAGCGGGATCGACACACACGACCAAAGCCTGAAGTCCACTCTCGAGCATTGTGTAGGCTAGATCCCGGGTGTCAGAGCCCCAAAGAGGGAACAGCGGCTGCATTCCCGCGACCCGCAGGTTCTCCTCGCGGTAGCGACGCACGTCCTCCAGGAAGAGGTCGCCGAAGGCAATCGCCTGAACGCCTGCCCCGGTTGCGTCTCGAAGAGCGCTTCTCATCGCGCTTTCGTAGACGTCGTTCGGACACGGGTCAGGCAGGAAGACCTTCGTGAGGGGTAGCTGCGCAGCCTCGGCCTGCATGTCCAGAAGGCTCTCACGTGTCGAGTGTATCGAGACACGCTTCGTGTCGAGATTGATCGTGGTGAGCAGTCCCACGACCTCTACGTTCGGGGCCTGCCGCAAGGAATGGAGCGCCCACGCGCTGTCCTTCCCGCTACTCCAGCAGACGAGCGTTCGGAGCCTCTGGGTCATGGACGAATCGCCATCTCTCCGCTTAGGGATTACAGGTAGTTAGCAGATCGCCGGATTGGGGGCCGGACGAGAGGCTCCAGGCCCCCAGCCCCTCTCAAGCCGGGTACGTATCCTCACCACTTCGGAGCCAGCCGTACCTCGCCGCATCGACGAGCAGCCCCAGCCCGGTCACCATCACCAGCACACCGAGTAGCCCGCCCACGAAGGGCAGGTTCATTCCGATCAGCACCACGACGAGTCCAACGAATAGTGACATTCCAAAGCCGGTGTCTCCTGGCTCGAAGCCCAGGGTTGCTGTGATGGAAGTGCCGACGAGGGAGGCGACAACGATGATTGAGACAAGGAGGCTCGTCACGTAGAGGAACATTCCGATGACGGCGATGGGAATGCCGACGACGGTGATGAAGCAGAGGCTGAGCGCGATAGGGGTGCCTATCAGGGCGATCGCGCCGAAGCCCAGGGAGCGGAAGAAGTCGGAGGATTTCTCGAGGTCGGCGAGAAAGAGGTCGGGCAGAAGCAGGTGGAGCAGCATTCCGGTGAGGAAGACGGAGACCAGGAATACAGCGACTCCCATGTAGAATTGGCCATGGAGCCAGCGGTTCTTGGGGTCTGTTTGGTGCATGAGCTCTCCTGCGGTGATTTCACCGCCGATTGCCGCACCTGACGCGATCTCTGGCTCGTCACCCTTTCCGAGTTCGTAGTGCAGATTGCCGGTGATGCTCGCGCCGTCGTGAAGGGTCAGGCGGTCGCCCCTCGTCGATGAGTCGCGACCGACGGTGCCGCGAATTTCGACTCGTTCTGCCGCCGAGAAGAGATCTCGTCCCATGCGCCCGTCCATGTGAACCGATTTACCGAAGAGGAAAGCATCGCGGCCAACGTTTCCGCGCTCGTGCAAGGTGAGAGTCTCGGCACCGCCATATAAGCTCTGGCGCACCCGGCCCTCGATCGTGACGCGCTCACCGGCCGCGAAGAGCGACCCTTCGATCGTTCCGAAGATCTCCACCTCGCGGCCCGCTGTGAAGACGTTGCCGCGGATGACGCCGCGGAGAACGATGCGTTCGCCGAAGGCCGCGAGGTCGCCGTCGATCGTTCCATCGACTGTGACGGTCTCGCCGGAAATGATGAGACTCGCCTCGACGGTCTCACCCGCCGCGACCTGCATGTCGCCGTCGCCCGTCCGTACTTCCAGCGCAGTGGCGGCCTGCGGGCTGGCGAGTAGGACTGTCAACACGAAACCCAGCGGTGCGATCGTTCCGATGACTCGTCTGCCGAGCGCGCTCACAAGGAATATGAGAATCGCGGCGCCGCTCACATTCCCCCCGAGCCAGATAGTGAAATCGAAGAGCGCCGGCGCGCGGTCGCGCAGCAAGAAGACCATGTCGAACGTCATTTCATACACTCCAATCAGCGCCAGCGGATTCAACCAGCTAACGCCGGCCGGCAGGCGAGTCTCCATCAACCAGCCCAATGTGGTGACCACGAGGACCGCGACACCCAAAGTCGGGCCCAGACCGATCGCGAGACCCTTTGCTCGAGCACGTGCCGGTGCGCGTGAGACCACTTCGCGATGGCGGTCGAGCACGGTGTCCGCGATCGCCGCCCCTTCATCGCGCAACGCGAGGATCAGTCCCCGGCAGCTCGCGCATCCCGCGAGATGGGACTCCACGGTCCGGACATCATGCCACGCCGACTCCCTTACTCTCGAATACGAGTGGGAAGCGAGAAAATTGCGCCGGAGACTCATACATGGGCAGCTCCTCGCGGCTGTACACCCATCGAAAGTACAATGGTGGCAACGGAGGGACAGAGACTATGGTGCAAGCTCAACGCGATAACACGGCGAAAGCCGGGACAGAGCCGGTAGAGGAACTGGACGCACTCGTGATCGGCGCCGGGGTGACCGGGCTCTATCAGCTCTACTGCCTCTTGCAGCTCGGGCTGAAGGTGCGGATCTACGAGGCGGGGGACGGTGTCGGCGGCACCTGGTATTGGAACCGCTACCCAGGCGCCCGCTTCGATTCCGAGAGCTGGTCGTACGCGTATTCATTCTCGGACGAGCTCCTCCAAGAGTGGGACTGGAAGGAGGCGTTCTCGGGGCAACCCGAAAACGAGCGCTATCTCAACTTCGTCGCAGACAAGTTCTCTCTGCGGCCGCACATCCGTCTGGGTGCGAGGGTGAAGTCGGCGACCTTTGACGAAGGGGCGAACCGCTGGGACGTCGAAACCGAGGACGGCCACCGCGCCCGGGCCCAGCACCTGATCGCGGCGGTCGGCATCCTCTCCGCCACGCACATGCCCGACATTCCGGGGATCGAGAGCTTCGAAGGGGAGTCCTTTCACACCTCCCGCTGGCCCAAGGAACCGGTCGACTTCACAGGCAAGCGGGTGGGGGTGATCGGCACCGGCGCTACTGCTGTCCAGCTCATCCCCGAGGTCGCCAAGGAATGCGGACATCTGACGATCTTTCAGCGCACCCCCAACTATTGCACGCCGCTGCGAAACTCGCTCATCGACGACGAGAGACAGAGGGAGATCAAAGCGAGCTATCCCGAGATCTTCAAGAAGTGTCGCGAAACCGTTGCGGCCTTCATCCACGAGCCCGACCCGCGCGCGACTTTCGACGTGACGCCGGAAGAGCGAGAGGCATTCTATGAAGAGATCTGGGCCCAGCCCGGCTTCTCAAAATGGTTCGGCAACTTCAAAGACCTGATGGTCAACCGCGAGGCGAACGAGGTCTACTGCGAGTTCGTGCGCAACAAGATTCGGGAGCGCGTCGACGACCCGGAGGTCGCAGAGAAGCTCTGTCCGAAAGACCACCACTTTGGAGCCAAGCGCATCCCCCTCGAGACGAGCTACTACGAGACCTACAACCGAGACAACGTGCGGCTCGTCGACGTGCGCGAGGCCCCGATCGAGCGCATCTCTCCGACGGGCGTGAAGACGAGGGATGCGGAGTACGAGCTCGACGTCATCATCTATGCCACGGGGTTTGACGCCGTGACGGGCGAAATCACCCGAATAGACATCCGGGGGGTCGGGGGCCAGACGATCCAGGAGCGCTGGGAAAAGGGGCCGCAAACCTACATGGGGATCCAGACCGCCGGGTTCCCCAACTTCTTCATCGAGAACGGCGCTGTATTCTGCAACTTCACCCGCTGCGCTGAAGTCACAGCTGAGTTCGTGAGCGCGTGCATTGGCCACCTGCGGGACAACGGCTTCGAGCGCATCGAGGCCACCCCGCAGGCGGAGAAGGAGTGGTACGAACACGCCAATTCGTTGATCCAGGACATGCTCAAGTCAGACGTCAACACCTGGTTCTGGGGCAACAACATCCCCGGCAAGCACCGCGCCTTCCTCTTCTATGCGGGCGGCGGCCCGGCTTTCCGCGCGAAGTGTGAAGAAGTGGCGGCCAAGAACTACGAGGGCTTCGAGCTCACGTAGCGGCTATAGCGCCTGGACCACCGGGTATTCGCCCACGTCGATTCCGAATCCCTCGGCCTGATGTAGGAGGTCGAGCGCGTTTCTCACGTGGGCATAGTCGATCATCATGCCGTCGTAGGTCACGGCGGCCTTGCCCGCGCGTTCCGCGGCATCCATAGCCCGCAGCACTCCCTTATTCCACTCGATCTCCTCGTCAGAAGGCGCAAAGATCTCATTTGCGATCGGGACGGCCGAGGGATGAATCGCTAAGGCCCCGCGGAACCCGACGTCGCGTGCCCGCTGCAGCTGTGCTCGGACCAGCTCGATGTCGCTCACTTCGAGGGAACCCATCGCGAGCGGGTACTCGATGCCCGCCGCCCTCGCTGCCAACAACGCGTGCGACGCCAGATAGAGCGTCTCGTGACCGGCGCGCGTCCACTTGTAGCCAATCGCCTTGGTGATGTCGCCGGAGCGCGCATTGGCGCCCCCCACGATGTTCCCCACCCGCGGGCAGGCAACAGCGAGTTCGTAGGCGTCCCGGATTCCCCGCGCCGTCTCGGGGACGGCGACGATCTCGACGCTCCTCTCAGGAAGCCCGGCTCTTCTCTCGAACAATTCGATCCAGGCGTCGACCTTGAGCACCTCCTCGGGCAGTTCCAGCTTCGGAATCGCGATCGCGACCAGGCCCGCTGTCACCACTGCCTCGATATCGTCTCCGGTCAGGCCGGTGTTCAAGCCGTTGACGCGCACGACGGCGGGCACCCCACGCTCGCGCAAGCGTTCGATACCGTTGCGGACGACCTCTCGCGTCTTCACCTTCTCGTCGTTGGGTACGGCGTCCTCGAGATCCAGAATCAGGGCATCGGACCCGTACTTCGGTGCCTTGTCGATCCAGTCGCTACGGTTGCCGGGAACAAAGAGGATCGAACGATAGAGCTTCACGAGCTGCCCCCCCCTCAGGCCCAGCTTGCCCGGAGCTTCTGGACCTGTGTCTCCACGACCGTGCCCGCGAAGAAGTCCGGATTGAGGCTCGACCAGAGCTCGACTGCGTTGCCGAAGCTGAAGGCATGGAAGTCCTCTTCCGTCATGCGCTTCTCTTCGACCAGCTCCCATGCTTCGGCCAGGACCTGGGTCATGTCCTGCACGTCGAAATGGCTGATATCGGAACTCAGGATCGCGCTGAGCTTGGCCCCGAAGGGGTTGAGCTTGGCCGCAAAGGCGTAGGTCAGAGTGGGGTCATCGGCCTCGCACCCAAAATAGAACTGCGGCACGAACAGATCGCGCAGGTCTTCCCTCTTCTCGATCTTGCACGCGGCGAAGTCATCGAGCTCGTCGGGCAAGGAGGTCCCCATTCCGCCGGTGATCACGGCGTCGAACTCCGGCCAGCGGCTGTACATAGCCTCCCCGCCAAAGCGCTTGACGAGTTCCGCTAGCTTGGCGCGATCCAGGTTGGCAGGGTTCAGGTCGTGGATCGCGTTCCCGTTGCGTTTCTCCCAATGTGAGATGAGGTCGGCGAAGACGCTACACCCCCAGGCCACGCCGCCCTCGAGAAACGCGAACTTCATCCGTGGGAAGCGGCGGGTCACGCCGCCCAGGAACAGCGCCTTGCACACGGCGTTGCCCGCCTCGCCGAAATGGCCGATGTGATTGAAGACAAAGTTGGTGGGCGAGTTGCGCAGGCCGTAGTTCTCGGCCGCCGAATGGAAGGTGGCCGGATAGCCGAGCTCCTCGCACTTACGCCAGACCGGATCGTAGTCGTGGTCGCTGTCGATGCCCAGCACATCGAGCCAACAGGCATAGCGCCGGCTGACTCCCTGCCGTTCCATGACAGGGATCGAGCGCCGGATCAGGCTGCCCAGCGCCACCGCCTTGATGCCGAGCGCCTTGCACTGTTCGAGCTCTTCGATCGCCTCCTGGGGCGTATGCATCGGAATCACTCCGATCGGCGTGACGCGATCGGAGAACTCGGCCCAGGTCTCGAATGCGTATTGGTTGAAAGCTCGGCAACCTGCCCGGCGCAGCTCCTCGTCACCGAGATAGGGCGCGAAGAGTTGCGAGCTCGACGGATAGAGGATCGCGAAATCCAGGCCCATCTCCTCGAGTCGATCGTACATGAGCCGGGGCAAGAAGGAGGTCGCGGTGTCTAGGGTGTTGGGGCTCGCCAATGCCCACCAAGGCGGTTGTCCGGCGCGCTTGTCGAACTTCTCCTGCCTGCTCAGCTTTGCAAAAGAGCCCTCGCCCAGCGCGCGGAGACGGGAGCCCCATTTCTCCACGACCTTGGGGCCCGCAACGCTCCGCAGATAGTCCATCGCGATCGGTTCGAATTCGCGCCAGTGCCCGTCCGAGTCGATCACCGGGTGACTCAAGCGCGCCCGGATGGCCTTCGAGACCGTACTTGGGGGCATTGGGGTCTCCTGTTTCTCTGATTTGCTCCTCAGAGTACCCGATGCGCGCTCCCGTTTGAGACGGAATCGAGCTCGGCCTTGCGCGTCGCGCGATAGAATGAACGGGATGCTCGACAGCTGGACGGATGGGCTGGTTTACGAAGTCATGGGAACGCCCCTGTGGACGTACGTCGCGCTGGTCGCCACTTTCGTCGGGACGTACGGCGGATACCGCATCCTCATGCGGCTTCTGGAGTCGAGGTGGCTCCTCGCGCTCGCCGAGAACCAGCCCGAACTCTACAAGTCGATCATCGGCCTCGTACGCAACCCGCTGCGCCTTCTTCAGCTCACCATCGCAGCGGGCATCGGGCTGCACTACTTCGCATTGCCCGAGGCAGCCTACAGCCTCGCTTCGCGGCTTCTTCTGGCTCTTCTCACCGCGACCGTGGCATTCGTCCTGGTCAAGCTAGTCGACGTGTTCATTGCGTTCCTGAAACCGCGGATCGCGGAATCCGAGTCCCGCCTCGACGATCAGCTGCTCCCACTGCTATCGGGGGCGCTCAAGGCGGTCATCCTCGTGATCGTCGCGGTTCTCATCCTTCAGAACTCCGGCTACAACATCTCTGGCCTCCTCGCGGGTCTCGGCCTGGGCGGTCTGGCAGTCGCACTCGCACTCCAACCGACGCTCGCGAACGTGTTCGCAGCAGTCACGATCTTTGTGGACCGTCCGTTCAACATTGGAGACGGCGTGAGCGTCTCGGGCGCAGCGGGGAGCATCGAGAGCATCGGACTTCGGAGCACTCGCATTCGGACCTATGAAGGCACGCTCGTGACGATTCCAAACTCGTCCATCGTCAGCGCACAGGTCGACAATCTCCAAGTTCGTCCCACGCGCCGCACCACCTTCACGATCGGCGTCACCTACGACACGAGCAGCGAAAAGCTCGAGACGGCGGTCGCCATTCTCCGCGACGTCATGGAGCAACATCCCGGCACCGAGACCTCGCGCGCTCACTTCAAGAGCTACGGGGAGTCGGCGCTAATCCTCGATGTCGCCCATTGGTGCAAGTACCTCGACTACTCGAAATACCTCGCGTGTCTCGAGGAGATCAACTTCGAGATCAAACGGCGCTTCGAGGACGAGGGGATCGAGATGGCCTACCCGACGCACACCGTGCATCTGGTAAACGGAGGTACGCCATGATCTCGAAGACGCGGAAATTGCCTCTGGGCAGCAGCTATGCAGCTAGCTGCTAGCAGTGGGGTGAGCGCCCAGTAAATGAGAGCCTCGAAGTGTCCTTTTGGCTGGAGGCCGCTCGTCGTAAGAGTGAGTGGACTGCTTTCGGGAGCTACGTCCGCACCTGCCCGAGAACAAAACCCGAAAAGGAGAATTCCATGACCCTGATCATCCACGGTGGCACTCCCTCGCCCTTCATGCGCAAGGTGCGCGTCGCCCTCCTCGAAAAGGGGCTTGCCTTCGAGAACAAGAACCTCTCGCCCTTCCCCAAGACCCCGGAACTCCTGGCGATGCACCCGCTGGGCAAGATCCCCGTGCTGGAGCACCACGGCACGATGATCCCCGACTCGTCGGTGATCTGCGCCTACCTGGAGCGGATCCACCCTGAGCCCCGGCTCTACCCGGAAGATCCGAAGGACTACGCGCGCGCCCTCTTCCTGGAGGAGTACGCTGACTCGCGCCTCGCCGAGACGATCGGCCCCGTCCTCTTTGAGCGCTTCATAAAGCCCAACATCTTCAAGCAGGAGACGGACACGGAGCGGGTGCAAGAGGCGCTAGAGAAGCAGATCCCGCCGGCCTTCGACTGGCTAGAGGCGCAGCTGGACGACGGCGAGGCACTGGTCGGACCTCGGCTCACCATCGCAGACGTGGCCGTCGGCGCTCAGCTGCAGAGCCTCGTATTCGCGCAGGAAGCAATCGATGACTCGCGCTGGCCGAAGCTCGCACGCTACGCTTCGAAGCTCCACGCCCGACCTTCCTTCGAGAAGGCCGCAACCTAGGAGGCCCCGTGCAGTACGCGTTGCTCCTCTACTCGACCGAAGATGAGCTCCCCGAGCGTATGGACGAGGTCGACCGCAAGGCATTCTACGCCGACTTCGCGGAGTTCAACAAGGCTCTCGAGGAAGCGGGCGTCCTGGTCTCGGCGCTGCGACTCGACACCAGCGAGACGGCCACCACCGTGCGCATGCGTGGCGCCGAGGTCCTCACTACCGACGGTCCCTTCGCCGAGACCAAGGAGAACCTGGCTGGCTTCTTCCTGCTTGAGTGCGGAGATCTGGACGAGGCGCTCGCCTGGGCGAAGCGGATACCCAGTGCGCGGATCGGGTCGGTCGAGGTGCGGCCAACGAGGTACTGAGGCCCGCTCCCAGGTATCCTCTCGGCTGTGAGAGACCTGGAGCGCGTCTTCCGCGAGGAGTCGGGCGTCGTGCTGGCGGCGCTGATCGCCCGCTTCGGCGACTTCGACCTGGCAGAGGACGCGTTCCAGGAGGCCGTGGAGATCGCCCTCGAGCGCTGGCCGCGCGACGGCGTGCCCGAGCGGCCGGGGGCGTGGCTCACCACCACCGCACGTCGCCGCGCCGTCGACCGCCTGCGACACGAGAACATGCGCCGCAGCAAGGAGGACGCGCTCCGCGACGATGAGCGAGAGCGGCGCGAGAAAGGAGAGGCCGAGGAAGCCATGCCCGTGGACGTCCCCGACGAGCGCCTGCGCCTGGTCTTCACCTGCTGCCATCCCGCGCTCGCCCAGGAGGCGCGCATCGCCCTCACGCTGCGCAGCCTTTGTGGCCTCTCGACGGCCGACGTGGCGCGCGCGTTCCTGGTGCCCGAGGCAACCATGGCCAAGCGGCTTGTGCGCGCGAAGAAGAAGATCCGCGACGCGCGCATCCCCTACCGGGTGCCCGACGCCAGAGACCTTCCCGAACGCCTCGTCTCGGTGCTCGCCGTCGTCTACCTCGTCTTCAACCAGGGCTGGTCCGAGACCGAAGGCGGCGACGCCGAAGCGCTCTGCGAGGACGCCATCCGCCTGGCTCGCGTCCTCGCCCGGCTCCTCCCCGACGAGCCGGAAGTCCTGGGTCTTCTCGCGCTGGTCCTCTTCTCCGACGCGCGGCGTCCGGCCCGTGTGGTGGACGGCACCTGGGTCCCCCTCGAAGTGCAGGACCGCTCGCTCTGGCGCTGGAGCGCAATCCGCGAGGCACTCGGTATCTTGAGCCGCGCCCTCGACATGCGAAGGCCCGGCCCGTACCAGCTCCAGGCCTCGATCTCGGCGCTACACGCCGAGAGCCGCGGCGTCGACGACGTGCGCTGGACCGAGATCGCAGTACTCTACGCGCGCCTGGCGGAGCTCCAGCCGACGCCCGTGGTGGCGCTGAACCGCGCGGTGGCGGTGGGACGATCCGAGGGTCCGAAAGCGGGTCTCGCCCTGTTGGAGAAGATCCGTCCCGCAGAGACGCTGCTCGAGAGCTACGCCCCGTGGCACGCCGCCCGCGCCGACCTGCTTGAACGCGCCGGTCACCGGGAGGAGGCCGCTACCGCGCTGCGCCGCGCCCTCGAGCTAACCCGGGCGACGCCGGAGCGCCGTCATCTCGCGCACAGGCTCGATGTGCTGTTAGCGTGATCTGGTGTCGGGCAGGCTGGGACTGATCTAGATCGAGTATGGTTCCGTAACGGCCGATCGGGCCTGAGCCACGGGTGGGCAAAATCATGTCGAAACTGTCCGAGGACCCGAGAATCGATCCGCGTTTGAAGAAGGTATTCGCCGCACTACCGCCCTTCGCAAACCTCGGCGACGTTCCGAGCCGCGAGAAGCTCCTGGAGGTTGCGAACTCCGAGGAACAGAGGGCCGTGACCGATGGCCTGCGAGCGTTCCTGGCGATGTGTGATACCGAGGAGATCGCTCCTTCGGAAGGCCTGACGGTTACCACCAAAACGTTTATCTCGGAACCCGACGGCAACTCCATCAACGTTCAGTTCATTCGCCCCGATGGGGCCGATGCGCCGCCATGTGTCTACTACATCCATGGCGGCGGTATGCAGTCGATGTCCTGTTATGACGGCAACTACCGAGCCTGGGGCAGGATCATTGCGCAGCAGGGCGTGGCCGTCGCGATGGTCGACTTCCGCAATGCATTGACGCCGTCGTCCGCGCCCGAAGTCGCGCCCTTTCCAGCGGGTCTCGACGACTGCGTGTCCGGCCTGAAATGGGTTGCGAACAACGGCGACGAGCTGCAAATCGATACGAGCCGAATTATCGTCTCCGGTGAAAGCGGTGGGGGGAATCTCACGCTTGCTACCGGGTTGCGTCTGCTCAGGGAGGGAAGCATCGACCTGATTCAGGGCCTGTACGCCCTATGCCCCTACATCGCCGGTATTTGGCCCCTCGAGGAGAACCCATCGTCGATCGAGAACAACGGGATCTTGTTGGACCTGCACAACAACCGCGGTGCGATGGCTTATGGGATCGAGGAGCTCGAACGCAAGAATCCGCTGGCATGGCCCGGCTTCGCAACCGTCGATGACGTCCGCGGGCTACCACCGACAGTGATCAGCGTAAACGAGTGTGATCCGCTCCGCGATGAAGGGATCAACTTCTACCGTCGGCTCTTGGATGCAGGTGTCCAGGCGACCTGCCGGCAGGTCGTGGGCACGATCCACGGCACAGAGATATTTCCCATGGCGTGTCTGGACATCAGCCGAGAAACCGCTCGGAGCATTGCGGATTTCTGCCGAGGAATAACCCGCTAGTACCGGTTACAAGCGATCGAACACCGCGAACGCGATGAAGAGCTTCTCTTCATCGACGTACCGGGCAAGGGTGAGCCCGAACGAGCCGAGAAAGGAGCGAGCCTCGGCTTCGGAAGGAAGCGGCGTGATCGGAAAGGGCTCGGAGCGGGCCAGCCGGGCCACGAAGCCGCGGCCCTCGGGGTGACTGATCACGACCCTCCCATGGGGCGCGAGCATGCGGACGAGGTTCGTCAGCGCACCCTCCTTGTCGACGATATTGCCGTACATCCCATTCATGAAGACGACATCGACGGCGTTATCCGGAAGCGCGAGATCGCGTACATCGCACAGATGACGCTCGACCTCGGGATAGCGTCGTTCCACCCGCTCCAACATGCTCGGCGATAGGTCGCACGCGACGATCCTGCCCGGGCCGTAGCGTCGAATCTGGGGGATGAGCGCCCCCGTCCCGGTGCCAACGTCGAGCACTACCTCGCCGGGGCGGATCACGGGCGCGGCCACGATCCGCTCCATCCTCTCGACAACGTCATCCGGGAGGGCGACTAGAAAGCGGCTGTGGGAGCGGTCGAATGCCTCTCGTTGAGCGGCGTTGAAGCGCGCGATCTGCTCCTCGTCCATCTCGCGGTATCTTGGGACAGGCGGCCCGCTACCGTCCAGCGCGAAAAGAAGTTGAGGTGGCGGCGGCGCCGGGCAAGCCCGAAGTCCACCGCGGCAAGATGAAGTGGCTCGACGAGTGCAACAAGCGCGGACTGCGCATGTTTGGTCAGGGCGCCACGATCACCAGGCATGAGGGGGGTCGTCTCAAACGACGAGCCCCTCTTCGCTTTGGGCTCGGCTAGCTCGGATCCAGTCGGATCGGGATTGCGCCCTCGCGGTCCCAATCACCGATAGTCACCGCGATGAAGCGATCGGCGAAGCCGTACTTCTCGCGCATCAGGGCGTTCACCCGATCCCTCGCTGCCGGGTCCCGATCGGGGGCCGCCAGGTAGGAAGCCTGGTGCCCGGCCCGCTTCGCCCGGACCGCCGGGCTCTCGAGCAGGCGCTGGACCCAGCCCGAGTCCGGATCCCCGCGCACCCAGACCGCGCTCGCATCGTCCACCACCCAGATGCGCGTCTCGTGGCGCTGACCCGCAGCATCGAGGGTCTCGAGCACCAGGACCTCGCCCGATTCGGATGCAAGGAGCTGGGCGAGCCCCAGCAGCACGAAGAATCCGACCACGGCTCCGATCGCGATGACGGCCCTCTTCATCGTGAACCTCCAGAGCGATTGATTTCCGAATGTAACGCGCCGGCGCGGGCCTGCCTCAGCTGCAGCAGCCGCCGGACTCGGCCTCGGCAGTAGTCTCGAAGTCGCCGCCGGTGCCGAAGGTCTCCGAGTCCTCGACGATCCGGTAGTACTCCCAGCGCATACCCTGGGGATCGAGCGCCCAGACCTTGTTCTGCGTCGCGTAGCAGCAAGTCTGCTCGTCCTCGACCGAGTCCACCAGACCGGCAGCCTTGAGCCGGTCGGCGGCGGCATGCACGTTTGCGTCGTCGAAGACCTCGACGCCCAGGTGGTTGAGGCGTTCGTCAGCATCGGGGTTCTCGAACAGTACGAGCTTGAGGGGCGGCTGCTCGATCGCGAAGTTCGCGTAGCCGGGCTTGCGCTTGTTGACCTTCACGTCGAAGAGCTTCGAGTAGAACTCGACGGCCTCGTCGAGATCCTTGACGTTCAATGCGAGCTGTACACGCATGTCTTGACTCCTTGGTTGAATCGGGTCGGCTAGCAACCAACGCCTCGGCAGCAGTTGGCGGTCAGGAAACTGATCAGCTCGTTCACGGCAGAGAAGTCAGGGCTGTAGATCCTCGACCTCCCGTCGCGCTCGCACCGGACCAGGCCAGCGCTTTTGAGCTCCTTCAGGTGGAAGGAGAGCGTACCGGAAGCGATGCCGAGGGCGTCTCCCACGGCCCCAGCGGGCAAACCTTCGGGGCCCGCCCGCACCAGCAAGCGGAAGACGTCCAGGCGGGTCTCCTGGGCGAGGGCTGCGAGAGCGCTGATCGCAATCTGTTTCTCCATATATCGACTACTATATAGATATAGAGAAAACTGTCAAGCGCGCAGCGAAGCACGAGACTCTAGCTCTGATGCCCAATCATGCGGCGCGCCGCAGTCGACGAGCCAGGAATAGACCGCTGACGGCGCCCGGAAACACACCCGGATCAATCCACGCGAGAATGAGCGCCCCGAGACCCCCACCGACGCACTCGACGTCCGGCTAGGCGTCGTCTCGAGGGCGGGGACCGACGGCGTCGGGTAGCTCGCTCACCATGGAGCGTATGTGGTGGATCGTCGTCCCGCAGCAGCCGCCGATGATCTGCACGCCACGCTCGACCCAGTGCCGGCAGTAAGCTGCGAACGCGGCCGGCTCGACTTCGTGAGCATCGGCGGCTTCCGGATAGACCATCACCGGGCCGTCCCAGCGCCGGAACAGAAGGTCGAGCCCCGGCCCTGTCGCCCGTACCGTGCTGTGCATGATGCCGACCACCTGGGGATCCAGTGCGCTCAGCGCATCGATGATCGGCTCGAGAGCCATCGGCTGCCTCGGTCGATGATCCGCCACGAGCCGCTCCGGCGCCTCCTCCACGTGCATGTCCCACGCGGTCACCGAGTCGTCGTGCCGAAGCGTGCAGCTGATGCCGACCCAGACCGGCAGGCCCGTCGCGACGGCTGCCTGCGTGACCCTCGTCGCGTGTTCGATGTCTGACATCATCTCCATGATGAGGAGGTCGGCACCCGCGTCCGCCAGCGTATCGGCCAGCTCGCGGTAGTTCGCCGCTTCCTGCTCTGGCGTCGGGACATAGCGCGGGTCTGGGCTGACCGTCCCCGAGATCCAGGCGAGGTCGTTCGACATGGATCCCGCGACGGCAACCGGTCGATCAGGCCCCACGTTCTCCACCGCCTCTCGGGCCAGCCCTACCGCGCGCGTGTTGATAGCAACGGTCTCGTCGGCGAGACCAGCGCCCTCCAACACGTGGCGGCAAGTCGCGAAGGTATTCGCGGTGACCACGTTCGCGCCGGCGCGAACGTACTCCTCGTGAACCCGGCGGACCGTGTCGGGCTGCGTCTTGTTGGCCACCGCGCACCAGGCCGCCTCGTCCATCATACCGCCGAGTCGCGCGATCTCGCTCCCTACCGCCCCATCAAGAACGACGATCTCCTGCTTCTTCAGCATGCCGTCGAGGATCACGTCGCCGACCGTATCGGACATCGCAAACCTGTACAATCCGGAGAGCAAGTCGAACCGATCACGCGAGGAGCGCATGCCCGTAGATAGCTTCAAGTTCCTACCCAGGAGCTTTCGACCCATGTTCGAGGCGATCCGGATCGACGTCGACGGGGCCGTGTGGGCGCCGTTCGAGAAGCCGCTCGCGGAGGCCACCATCGCCGCGCTCTCCTCGGCGGGGATCTTCCTCCACGACACGCAGCCGTCGTTCGACGTCCAACGAGAGAAGCGCGAGCCGAGCTGGGGGGACCCGAGCTGGCGTGCCATCCCCCGCGACGTCTCGCAGGACCGGATCGACGCGGCCCACCTGCACATCAACACCGAGCACGTGAAGCGGGACGTGGGCGTGGCGCTGCCGCTACGAGCTCTGGCGGCGCTCGAGACCGATGGCGTGATCGGCCGCCTGGCGACCGAGAACTACTCCGTCATGGGCTACCAGCAGGCCGGTTGCCCTGTCTGGCAGTCGAAGACTGGTCCCGAGATCGCAACGCGGCTACGGGAAGCAGCGGTCGATGCGCTCCTGCTCGCGCCCGCCTGACCCGATTGCTGCCGGAACGTGCCCGTGCTGGCACGTACGATCGAGGCGGCTGGAATTCCCACCGTCACGGTGACGATGATGCCGGACCTGGCGTCGAAGGCGCGGGTCTCCCGCACGCTCGGTGTCGAGTTCCCGTTCGGGCAGGCGTTCGGCATGGTCGACGACCTCGACATGCAGCGCGAGGTGACCGAGGCCGCGCTGCGGCTGCTGACGGAAGCGCGAGAGCCCGAGACGCGTCGCGACCTCGGGCTTGAGTGGCCCATCGATACCAAGACCGCTTACCGCGCGTGGCAGCCTGCCGAGGTCAGTCCCAGCGTCGCCGCCAACCTGGCAGAGATCCGCAGGGCGCGCAGGGAAGCGGCGAGCTAGCAGGCGTCTCAGAGATCGCGATAAAGGGCGGCCAGGAGCGCGTCGCTGAAGGTCGGTACCATGCTCAGCTGGCTGCGAACGAAGCCGACCGAGACGTGACGCACCGGATCAGCGAAGCCGATCTGACCGCCCGCCCCACCGTGGCCGAAGGCCTCGTCGTTGGGTCCCATGCGGCTGCCGATCGTTTCGGGTAGGCGGTTGAGCCAGAAGCCGAGGCCCCGGCTCACGGGCATGTCGAGCACGACGTCCGGCTCCGTGCGACGCTCGACCGTGAAGCGCTCGATGGTCTCGGGTGCACAGAGCCGCAAACCATCGAGCTCTCCCCCGTGTGCGAGCGCAGCGTACATGCGCGCGAGCCCTCGGGCCGTGGCGGTCCCATTCCCGGCGGGCATCTCGACCGCTCTCACGTCGGGGTTGTTCATGAGCTCGGCGAGGGTGTCGAGAACGCCAACCCCATCGCGTGCCATGAAGGCCTGTCCAGCCACTGTGTCGGGATCGCGGGCACTTACCATCAGGGGCTCGACTAGCTCGCGCGTGTCCGGCGGGAGTGCGTCGAGATCGAAGCCGGTGATGTGCGCGACAGGGGTGTCTGGGGACGTTCCGATCTCCAGCTCGAGCCCGAGCGGCAGCGCGATCTCCTTGCGAAAGAACTCCCCCAGGCTGCTGCCGGTGAGGCGCCGGACCAGCTCGCCCCAGAGCCAACCGCAGGTCAGCGCGTGATAGCCGTGCTGCGTACCGGGTTCCCAGAGGGGCCCGGTGCGCTCGAGGCGGCGCGTGATCTCCTCCACGTCGCCCCATCCTTCACCGCTCCACTGCAGCAGGTTCGCGTACTCGAGGAGCGTGACGACGCCGGCGGAGTGATCGAGCAGCTCCGCTACCCGAATCCCGTCCTTACGCTCGGCGCCAAACTCTGGCCAGTAGTAGACGACCGGTCGTTCTGGATCGAGCTCTCCTCGATCAGCCAGCAGCAGCATGCCGAGCGCTGCAGCGCCCTTGGTCGACGACATCAGCACAGCGCGTGTCTCGCGCTCCCACGGTGTGCCGGGTGATCGCTCTCCGCCCCACAGATCGATGACCTTCTGCCCATCGACATAGGCGCAGAAGGCGCCGCCGCCCTGGCCCAGATCGGTGGCTCCACTCTCGAAAGCCTCGCGCACGTGCTCGAAGCCCCCCGCGACGTCTCCATCAATCCGTATCGACATGATTCCTCCAGTGCCGAGCAAACGGCGCTGCTACGAAGACGCAATTCATTGCTCGATTCTACCTCGCGGTGGGAAGCGGGATGAGTGGTCAATGAACTCAGGAACAGGCAGGGGTTTACGCTCATCGAGCTGATGGTCGTCATTGCGATCCTCGGCGTTCTCGCTTCGATCGCGATCCCCAACATGATGAAGTGTCAGCTCCAGACGAGAGCCAGCGAAGGCAGACTCAATCTCTCGGCGATCCGGACCGCACAGAAAGCCTACTTCTCGGAGACCGGGTTCTTCCAGCCCTGGGCATTGACCCCTGCGGCTCCTCCCGGCGCGCAGAAGAAGCCGTGGACCTCCTGTCCCAACTCGCCTCCCCAGCTCGGAGACCCTGGATATTGCGCTATCGGCTGGTTCCCCGAAGGCGACGTCTACTACAACTACGTCGTCAGCCCGAACGCGCCGGCCAACCAGTTCTTTGCGGTGGGCGAATCGGACATCGATGGCGACGGGAGCATCAACGTCTGGGGCATCCAGGAGCCGGACCCCGGGAACAACTTCACCATCGCCGCGACGCAGGGCTGCAACCAGATATTGAATCTCGAGCTCAGTCACAGCACAGGCGCACCCGTCCCGATGCGGCACCAGGTCGGCCCGTGCAACAACCCGAGCTTCGGAATCCAGGTGTTCTGAGACAGCCGCTCGCAGGCCCCTACCACGTATCGATCGGGTGCTTCTTCTGCGCCTGATCGAGCTTGCGCTTGAGATGACGGAGGACCCGGATGATCCGCTCGCGGGTCTCCGCGGGATCGACTACATCGTCGAACGGATTCTGGCTCTGCGAGACGGAAAAGCCGTCCACCCGTCCTACCTCGACTGTCGGCCACGCGAGGCGCAGAGCCGAGACACCGTGCGAGTCGCCATAGCCGGCCATCGCAAACGGGCCAAGACCGTAACCACGACGGATCTGCACGCTGAAGAGAGGGACGGTGCGGTGGTGGTGGACCATCAGCGTACGCGCGTGGTACCGGGTCATGCCGGGTTCAAGCGTGACGCCATCCCCCTTCGCGCCGGAGCTCCAGCGCGTCACGAAGCCCGGGGTGTCGATGAGGGAGAGGATCGGATACTCGTAGGCGTCACAGAGCTCGACGAAGCGGGCGATCTTGATTGCCGCGCTCTCGTCGATCGCGCCAGCATCGACACTGGGCTGGTTCGCGAGGACGCCGACGGAGCGCCCGTCCATCCGAGCCAGAGCGGTGATCAGTGACTGACCAAAGCTCGGCCGCAGCTCGAACGCGCTGTCCGCGTCCACGAGCGCCTGGACCACCTCGCGCACGTCGTAGGGGCCTTCGTCGGGCACGATCGAGCGGACGTGCTCGGCCCTGGCGGAAGGCTGGCCCGAGGGCTGATCACGGTAGAAGCCAAGGTAGCGACGCGCCGCCGCAATGGCAGCGGGCTCGTCGTCGACCAGCAGATCGATCCCTCCAAGCCTCTCGTGCATGGCGACACCCGCCAGCTCGGAAGGTGTGAGTCGCACTCCCAGCGCGGCTTCCACCATCGGCGGGCCACCCATCCCGATCGAAGAGCCGCGCGTGGCGATCAGGAAGTCCGAGAAGGCTGCAAGGCTCGCATGACCCGCGAACGAGGGACCAGACACGATGGCGATGGTCGGAATCCAGCCGGAGAGCTCGGCCATGCCGTCAAACAGGCCGAAGCGGCCGACGGGGCCACTCAGCTCGATGTGCCCCATCCCACTTCGCGGGTGACGTGCGCGGCTCCCACCTCCATCGACGAAGAAGACGAGCGGCCAGCGTTGGTCGTGGGCAAGGGCGAAGAGCCGCGTGAGCTTTCCGGCACCGTAGCCTCCACCGTGGTCGCTGTAGTCCGTGGATGACGCGATCACGGCCTGCCCGTCGACGCTACCGACGAAGTCGACGCCGCCCGGCTCGGGCACCCACACGCCCTCGCGTGTCTTTGCAGCGATCGAGCCGTACTCCACCTGGGATCCCGGATCGAGGAGCGCGTGCATCCGCTCCCGCGCCGTCATGCGCCCACTGGCACGTATAAGAGCCACGGCGTCCGACCGGGTGGCATCGGATTGCTCCCCTCGGGCTTCCAGCAGGGCATCGATTCTCTTCTCGTCCACTTCTGTTACGGCTCCCGCCTAACGCGAAACGATGGGATGCTTCTTCTTCGGGCCGAGCGAACGAGGCACTCGCTCGAGCATGGCCCGAATTCGGCCCCGGGTCTCGGAGGGCTCGATGATGTCGTCGAACGCGAACGTCCGCCCGGCGCGCAGACCCGAGGCCATGTCCCGCATGCCCTCGGCGTACTCGTTGCGGATCGCGAGCGCCTCGCCTGGCGACTTCGCCGCGAGGATCTCCCGACGCCGCACGAGATAGGCTGCGCCCTCGAGCGACATCCCGCCCGACTCCACCGACGGCCAGGCCAGGCGCAGGTCCGGCGCCAGCCGACTGGTGCCGAACCCGGACATCGCGGACGGACCCAGGCCGTAGGCCTTGCGCAGCTGCACGGAGTAGAGCGGGACCGTGCGGTGGTGCAGTGCGGCGAGGGGCCGCGCGTGGTGCCGGGCGATGCCTTCCGCCTCGGCCTGGGGTCCGACCATGTAGCCGGGATTGTCTATGAAGGAGATCAGCGGAAACTCGTAGGCATCGCACAGCTCGATGAACCGGGCGGACTTGTCCGCCGCATCCGCATCGATCGCGCCCGCACGCGGCGAGCTGGTCTGGTTCGCGAAGATCCCGACCGATCGCCCTCCTAGCCGCGCCAGCACCGTCAGCATGGCTTGGCCCCAGTCCGGGCGCAGCTCGAACACGCTGCCAGCATCGGCGAAAGCAGTGATGACCTCGCGCATGTCGTACGGTCGCCGGCGATTATCGGGAACGATCGAGCCGATGGCTTGGTGCGTCGGCGACAGCTCGCCCGACGGGAGCTCCTCCAGGTAGTACGACAGGTAGCTGCGAACCGCGGCGATCGCCGCAGGCTCGTCGTCCACGACGAGATCGACGTTCCCGGTACGGGCGTAGTCTTCGACCGGACGCAGGATCGGCTGCGCCGGGCCGGCGCCTTCCCACGAGCCGAAGCTGGAGCCCCGCGTGGCCACCACGAAGTCCGAGAGCATGGCGATACCCGCGTTCCCGTCGACCGCACGTCCCGAGACGATCGCGACGGTGGGCGCCCAGCCGGACAGCTCGGCGAGTCCGTCGTACAGGTCCCACCGACCGCGCATCGACACGATGATCGGCGGCCCTGGCGGTGGATCGTCGGGGCGGGCGCCGTCACCGTCGGCGAAGCAGACGAAGGGCCAGCGGTGCGTGTTGGCCAGGTAGATCAACCGCGCGAGCTTGCGCTGGTTGCGGTCGCTCTGCGTCCCGCCGCGCACGGTCTGATCGTAAGACGCCGCCACGACCGGCTGGCCCGCGATCCGCCCCGCCCCGGCGACGAGCCCGTCCGCGGGTGAGTCGTCTGAAGGGTCCGACGTGGCTCCAGCGAGCACGCCGTACTCGACGAAGCTCTCGGAGTCCAGGAGCGAGGCGAGCCGCTCTCTCGCGGTCAGCTGCCCTTCTGCATGAACCCTCGCAACTGCTTCGGGGCGCGCGTCGTCCAGCGCACGCCTGCGCGCCTCGAGGACGTCCTTAACCAGCTTCTCTTCCAACGGTCTCAGCCCTTGGGGGGCGGGAGCGGGGCTCCGAGACCCATGCCGGTCAACAGCACCTCGAAGCGCGGATCGGAGTGCAGCGACTCGTAACGCGGATCCGTAGCCACTTCGAACAGCATCGCCGCGCGTGTCCCGTAGAAGTTTACCAGGCGTCCTCGGTGCTCCCGCACGAAGGCGTCCACCTGCTCGGCCGCGATATGGCGAACGGTCCCGCTCTCATCGACCGCCATCAGGCGGCTGTAGCCGACCACATCGCCGTGCAGGATCGCTGCCAGTCTTCGCTCGATACCACCGTCAGTCAGATCCGTCCCTCACACTCAACTGATCTTACTCCGTCCTCGCGTCCGGGTCCTGGAAGCCGCGGCAACACGAGTCGAGCTCTGCCGAGGATCTGGGCAGGACCGCTCTGGTGCCAGGCAGACTGCGGGCCGAGACGCAGTGTCGCCGCCGCTCGAGCCCTCCTTGCGTTGGTACGGAGCTGGCTCTCCGCGCGGTGGTTCGTACCACCGGATCAGGAGACAGTAATGCCAGACGCTGGAGTCAGCGCCGGTCAGTTCACTGCCAACAACCTCTGGATCATGATCGCCGCATGTCTCGTGTTCATCATGCACCTGGGCTTTGCCAATCTGGAGAGCGGGCTCACTCGCGCGAAGAACACGGTGAACATCCTCTTCAAGAACACGTTCGTCGTCTGCATGAGCATCATCACTTACGCTCTTGTCGGGTTCAATCTGATGTACCCTGGCGAGTTCAACGGCTTGCTCGGGAGCGCGGGCTTCGGACTGTTCCCGAGCGCCGCGGACTTGACCGCGGCCTACGCGGACGGAGGCTACACCTACTGGAGCGACTTCCTGTTCCAGGCGATGTTCGCGGCCACGGCGGCAACGATCGTCTCCGGTGCCGTGGCGGAGCGGATCAAGCTCTCGTCGTTCATGATCTTCTCCACGATCTTCGTGACCTTGATCTACACCGTCGCGGGCTCGTGGAAGTGGGGTGGGGGGGTCCTCGACCAGCTCGGATTCTACGACTTCGCGGGCTCCACGCTGGTTCACTCGGTCGGCGGCTGGGGCGCACTCGTAGGCGCCTGGATGCTCGGGCCACGCCTGGGGAAATACGTGAGCGGGAAGGTCGCGCCGATCCCCGGCAGCAGTCTGCCGCTGGCGGCCATCGGCGTCTTCTTGCTCTGGCTGGGCTGGTTCGGGTTCAACGGTGGCTCCGTACTCTCGGCGGATCCGGCCGCGGTGTCGCTCGTGCTGACGACCACCTGCCTGGCAGCCGCCGCCGGCGGACTGGCCGCGATGTTTGCGTCGCAGCTTTTCTTCGGAAAGCCGGACCTGTCGATGGGTCTGAATGGCATCCTGGCCGGGCTGGTGGGCATCACAGCGGGCGCCGATCTCATGGCGATGTGGTCCGCGATTGTGATCGGCCTAGTGGCGGGCGTGATCGTGGTGTTCTCCGTGCTGTTCTTCGACCGGATTCGGATCGACGATCCGGTCGGTGCCATCTCGGTCCACCTCATCTGCGGGATCTGGGGCACGCTCGCGGTCGGCCTCTTCTCTCCCGCGCACTCCATCGCGGTCCAGGCCGTCGGCATTCTTGCTTATGCGATCGCGGCGGGCGGCGGCTCACTGCTGATCTTCGGGGCCTTGCGCGCCAGCATGGGCCTGCGAGTCTCGGCCGAGGAAGAGACGGAGGGACTCGACCTGGCCGAGCACGGGATGCATGCGTACGATGGCCTGGGTAGTGTCGGGACGGCGGCCATGGCCGACGAGCTCGCAGCGCTGCAGGGAGCGCCCCGCGCGCAGCCGCGTCCGGCCACAGCCGAGAGCTGACCAGCGTGCGGCGCATCGAAGCCATCATCAAGCCGTTCAAGCTCGACGAGGCGAAGGGAGCGCTCGCGGAGATCGGGATCGTGGGTATCACGGTGACCGAGGTCAAGGGCTATGGCAGGTAACACGGGCCGCATCGGCGACGGCAAGATCTTCGTCAGTGAAGTCGGCGACGCCCTGCGCATCCGCACCGGTGAACGGGGACCGGCCGCCATCTCGTAAATCCCCGGGAGCACTCGGCTACTATTCGCGGGGTGACAACGCTCGAACAGCTCGAGCAGCGCTCAGTGACGAGCTGGGAGGAGATCGGCTCGGCTCTCTCGGGACTCCGTGCTGACCACGTAGCTCGCGCGAGCGGCGCGGATCTCTCGCGGAGCGTGGCCTTCGCGACCTTCGACTACGGCATCGACGGTGTCTCGATCGAGATCGGCAAGTACGCGCGCTGCCTCGAGGCGCTGGCCTCGGAGCAGGGAGTCACGCCCACCATTCATCTGATCGGAGGCGACTTCCACCCGCAGGCGGACTCGGTCCTATCGGAGCGCTGGCTGCGCTGCCGACTCCCGAACGCCAACGGCTGGGCCAAGTGGGACGGCGGGGCGTGGTTCGACAAGCTCTTTCGCGATGAGATGGCGGAAGACAGCGCCGCCTCCACGCTGCTGGCGACGGAGATCTGGCGTCAGGCCCTCGAGCTCACCCGCTGCCTCGAGGCGTACCTGCGCAGCCACGAGATCGAGCTGCTGGTCGGCGTCAATGTCAACTCGAACCCCGGAAATCTCGCCTACGCGCTCGCCCTCGTCCTGGCTTCCGAGCTCGCCGGCACTTACGTCATCAACTCGAACCACGACTTCTACTGGGAGGGGGGGCGCCCAGCTCTGGAACGGAGCGACGGCGAGCCACCCGGGCTGCGCGACCACTTCTTTCGAAACTGCTCCAATCGCCCGTTCTTTCGCGTCTTCGAACGTCTCCTGCCCTGGAATGGTCGACGCTGGCTGCAGGTCAACATCAACCGCATTCAGTCGGAGCGACTCGTTCATGAGTACGGCTTCGCGAGCGAGCGCGTCTTCGAGCTGGGCACGGGGCTCTCTGAAGACTTCTTCTCGCTATGGGACCGGAACGATCAACGCTCCGCCCGACAGCGGATGGCGTACATCCTCTCCGACGGCAGCCCCAGGATCCACCCGGTTCCCGTGGAGCAGCACGTCGCTGGACTCTCCAGCTGGATGAGGGATCAAACGCCGGTCGTGTGCGGAGTCCGGGGAGCTCTCGAGCTCGACATCACGGACGAGCGGGCGCTCTATCTGCTGCAGCCCACGCGGGTCATTGCCCGCAAGCGCATCGAGCGAGACTGGTGGCTGGTGGGAGCGCTGCTCGAACACGAGCCTTTTCGCAGCCGTTTCGAGGCCGAGCCGGAGACGACCCTCATCGTCCACATCACGGGCCCCGTCCCGATCGAGCACCAGGCCGATCTTCGCAGCGTGATCCGGAGCTACACGGAGCTTTGCGCGCGGCTTCCAGACGGGATCAAGGAGCGCTTGTTCCTCGCCTTCTCCGTGGGGCGCGAGGATCACCCGGCACTCTCGGGGTCGGGGCTCTCGGCACTCGACATCTGCGGGATCTATCGAATGGCGAACCTGGTGCTGCTGCCGAGCGAGACCGAGGGTCGTGGACTCCCCATCGTGGAGTCGAACGCCGCGGGTATCCCGATCGTCTGCAGCCGCTACACACCCGTCGTGGTGTTCGACGACGTAGTTGGAGCGCATCTTCCGCCCGCTCAGCGCCTTGCCTACCTGCCGTTTCCCGAGCTGGAGGACCCGACGGATACCGTCGATGCACCCACGCTCCAGGCGCTGACGGATTACCTGTGGGATCCGGAGGGCAGAACATCCTCGCTCGCAGTCGGCCGGCGCGCCGCACACAGCCGCTACGGGATGGCTGCTCTACGTGCCAGCTTCCGCGGTCTTCTCGAGAACCTGGTGAGGACCACCTAGCATGCACATCTGCTTCATCGAAGACACGGACCTGCACGGAGGCACCCAGATCTGGGCGACGGAGGCCGCGCGGAACTTCTCGGCTGCCGGACATCAGGTGACGATGCTCACGCCGGAGACCGGCTACGTTGCGAGGGAGTGCGCCGGGCTCGACGTTCGTGTGGTGACGTACGACTGGTCTGGGATCTCGGCCGCGTCGCAGGACGAGACACGCAGCCGCTCGTATCGCAAGATCTGGAGCGACGCGTTGCGCGGCTGTGACGTGGCCGTCTGCACCGTTCATCCGCCTCGCGACGGCTTTCACTGCTCGGTCTTCGCGGCGCGCTGTCTGCGCGAGGGTGCCCTCGACGCGATCCTGGTGCCGAAGACGGGCACGATCGTCCCGGAGTACGAACGGCGTTTCTATGCCCCGGATCCGCAGATCCGTTCTGCCGTGATCGCCATCACGCGCTTCACGCGCGATGCCCTCATCCAGACCTACGGTCTCCCGGAGGCCGACGTGGGGCTGGTCTACCAGGGCACCGACGTGGACCGCTTCACCCGCAGCCCGGAGCGCCACGCCGTCGCCCGCGCACGCTACCCGCTCCCGGAGAACGCGAGTCCGGTCCTCGGCTGCGTCGGGTCGTTCGAGCCCCGCAAGGGGCAAGTCGTGCTCCTCGAGGCCCTGCGAAAGCTCCGCGTGCGACAGCCGAACGCTCACCTGGTACTGGTCGGGGACGGACCGGATGAGGCCATGCTGCGAGCAAAGGTCGCGGAGCTCGGACTCGCTGACGCCGTCCACCTCTTTCCCTTCACGTCGGAGCCCGTCCACGTCTTCGAGCTGCTGGACATGCTGGTGCTGCCGAGCTTGTACAAGGAGGGGCTGCCCAACGTCCTGCTAGAGGCGCTGTCCATGTCCGTTCCGGTCGTCGCGAGCCAGCTGGCTGGCGTGTCCGAGGTCGTCTTCGAGGGCGAGACGGGCTACACGGTGGAGCCGGGTGACCTGGGCGGCCTGGCGGACGCCATCGACCGGCTCTGGTCCGACAAGGCAGCCTACCACCGGATGTCAGAGCGGGCACGGACGCTCATGGTGGAGCAGTTCGACAAGAAGCGGCAGTTCCGCGCGTTCCTCGAGCACTTCGAGCTGCTCAACGAGCGCTATGCCGCTCGCCCCTGAGAGCCAGCTCTAATCCCGAGCCCGCCTGCCCGTCACTCGAGTCCCGCCGCAGGGCGACCCGGAACGCGTCTGCAGCCGCTCCGAAGTCGCCCGCCGCAAGCCGCGCCCGCCCCACGTCCCTGTACGCGAAGGCGTGTACGGGGCTCTCGACGAGCAGCTGCTCGAGCAGCTCTGCGGCCCGTTCCGGATCTCCCGACACGTACGCACGCAGGGCCTGCTCGTACGTGGCCTCGTGCGGCGAGCTCAGGAGGCGCAGGTACGGGCTGTCGCGAAGGGCGGCCAGCACGCCTGGCTCCTCGAGCAGCCCCTGTGGCAGCCAGGACTCCGCCCCACTCGGCTCGCGCCCCGAGAGAAAGCTCTCGCTCGTATGAATGGCTCGCATCACTCTCTGGTGGCCGGGGAGCCCCGCCATCTCGGCCGCGCTCGCGCAGGCTGGGCAGAGCGCCCGAACGCCCGAGAAGGCGAAGAGCTCCCGCGGCAGCCGCACGACGCGGCGCCCGGCGTACACGCCGTACTCGACGAGCGGGAGGTCGTCGGTCACCGGCTCGACGTCCTCCACGACGGCGCGCAACGAGCTACCAGCAGCCACGATGGCGTCCAGGATCTCGGTCGGCGACCCCATCAGGATGCGCCGCAGGTCGCCGGCCACGGCGGGCCTCTCCTCCATCCGAGTTGCGAGCTCTTGCGGGTCGACACTCAGGGGCTCGCCGCGCTGTCCCAGCAGGACCAGATTGGGGCCGGCACCCGCGAACAGCACGGCGTTCGGAAATACGTCGACGAAGGCACGTACGAGCGCACGCGAGACCTGCGGGGGGACCTGGTAGACAGGCAGCCACTGCGTAGTGAAGCCACCGGGCTTGAGGCGGCTGCGCACGAGCTCGTAGAAGTCGCGAGAGTACAACGAGGCGACGCCGGCGTAGGCGATCGGTGGTGGCTCCATCGTCACCAGGTCGTAGCTCTTCTCGGGCTGCGCTCGCAGATGATGACGGCCGTCGTTGACGAAGATCGTGACGCGGGCATCCAGCAACACGTCGTGATTCCAGCGCCGAAAGTAGGGGGCGTGCTCGAGCACGTTGCGCGACAGGTCTGCGATCTCGAGCCTCTCCACACTGGGATGCAGCGACGCGGCATGAGCCGTGTTTCCGACTCCGAAGCAGATCACGAGCACGTCTTCTGGTGACTCACTCATCAACAAGGGGACATGGGCAAAGGCGCGCATGTAGCGCTGTCCCGCCAGCCCGGTTCCAGACATGTTGTGGCCGTTCGTATAGAGGGCACGTTCACCGTTCATGGCTTCGAGCACGGCGACCGTCTCGACCTGACCCTCGCCGATCGCGACCAGCCGGCTGACAGCGAGCAGCTCGCGGTCGAGCACGCGGAGGCTCAGGTAGTCCGTGGGCAGTCGTGCAAAGAGGATCAGGACCCCCAGTGCTCCGATGGCAACACCGAGCAGAGTCAGGCGGGCTGGACGCGTGAGCTCGCGCCGGACCGAGAGAGCGAGAGGCACTAGCGCTGCCAGAGCGAACGCGGCGAGCAGCAATGCGCTGCCCTGGACGCCGGCGGTCGGCAGCAGCCAGAATCCTGTGATGAGGGCGCCCGCGACGTTGCCGAGTGTGTTCGCGAGATAGAGGAGCCCCGCGCGTCGACCGATGTGCGCCGTGCTGCGCTGAACGTGTGCGTTCGCGAGCGGAAAAGCGGCTCCCATTAGCAGCGCCGGCAACCCTGCGAGGGCGAGCATGGGCACCAGCGTCGCCAGCCACGCGCTGTCGAGAGCACGTGCGTCCCGACCGTCGTAGAGCGCGAGCAGCGCCAGCGCGCTGAGCGCGAAGCCCGCCTGCGTGAGCATGTAGAGCCGCGCCGGCCTACCCAGGCGTCTTTCGCACCAGCCGGCCCCAAGAGAGCCGAGCCAGATGCCCACGAGGATCACCGCGAGCAGAGCCGAGAAGGTGGATCGATAGCCGCCGAGCAGGGAGATCAGGTGGCGGAACCAGAGCATCTCCATGCCCATCGCGGCGAACCCCGACAGCCCGATGGCGCAGGCGGTGAGTGCGAGCACGCGACCTTCTCCCGAGTGCCCGCGCCTCTCTCCGAGCTCGGGCCCGGGGGGCGACGCGGCACCGAGTGGCGACCAGTGCCGTGCGAGCACGAGCGCACCGACCCCCGCACAGGCGTTGAGAAGTGCCGCGGCGAGCTGGGTGCGTAGCAGCCCGAGCTCGGGCACCAGCAGGAAGTCGGCCAGCAGCGCGCCGAGTGCTGCTCCAGCCGCGTTGAAGCCATAGAGCGCACCGGTGCGCCAGCCTGCGACTTTCAGGTCGGAGACGAGCAGCAAGCGGATCAGGAGCGTGAGGGTGCCGCCCATCAGCAGCGTCGGAGGCAGGAGCAGCGCGCAGGCCACGCCGTACTGGAGCGCACGCGACCCGGCCGAGAGCACATGCCAGCCGGCGGCATCGACGCGGTAGCGGGCGAGCAGCGGGGCCAGCTCCTGAAGCGCGGGAAGAGCGAGTGCTACACAGAGACCGAGCCCCGCAATGCCGAGCTCGAACAGTCCATATGCGCGCAGTGGCAGCGTCGGGGCGCGAGAGTGCGCCGCGTCAATCCAGCGACCCGCGAGGTAGCTCCCGAGCCCCAGCCCGCTCATGAAGACCGCGGTCACCAGCGCCGCCGAGCCCACGGTGTTCCCGAAGACCAGGCCGAGCTGGCGCACCCAGATCACCTGGTAGACGAGGCCGCTCACGCCGGAGGCAAGGAAGAGCAGATAGAGCACGGGAAGTCGCAGAGCGTGCACGCCGAACCCTCCAGGGCAGCGATCGGCCAGGCTGCGTCACGAGTTGAGGCGCCGTGTCAGCCGTTCCAGCGGTGGCTTCCTAGCAGGCTGCGGAGAAAGTGACTGGGTTGGGCGGGACGCCTCTGACGGGAGGCGTGCCGAGCAGGGAGAGGGATCGCCGTTCCCGGTACGAACCGGTTCGGTGTCGCACGGGTAGATCTTGCGGGATCATGAGCTATGTCGCCTCCAACAGGTTGCGGATACGGACCAGGTTGTAGGCCGCAGCAGTGAAGGTGAAGACCCAGCCGACCCGATCCGTGTCCCCCGGTGCCGGGTCTTGCGCATCAAGCCCACCGTCTTCATCCAGCCAAACACCTCCTCCACCCGTTTGCGGAAGCGCTGGCTCACCTCGTAGCCCGGGTGTCCTGTGGTCCTTCGATCGATCGCGCTTCGGCGGTTCGTTGTGTTCTGTGCCACGTGCGGGGTAACGCTCCAGGCCCGAAGCGCCTGCACAAAGCTCTTGGCGTCGTAGCCCTTGTCTCCAGCCAGGGTGATCCGGCGAGCGCCCCCCAGACCCAGCACCATCTCGAGAGCCGCTTCGCGCTCCGCATACCCCGACGCCTGAGTGAGCTTCGCCGCCACCACCAGGCCGTTGCGGTTCTCCGTCACGACGTGTCCCTGATACGCGAGCCGCGCGCCCTGGCCCCTCATCCCCGCCAGTCGGGCGTCCGGATCCGTCCTCGACGCATGCGTCTGGTTGCTCCGCTTCTCGCCCCGGAAGTTGACCGTCGGGTTGCCCGGGTCGTCATCGTCCCTGCGCTTCTCGTCCTTGCGCACGAAGCTCTTCTGGCTCGCCCACGCCTCGATCAGCGTCCCGTCCACCGTGAAGTGCTCCGATGACACCAACCCCTCCGACTCCGCCTGCGCCAGCACCGCCTCGAAGAAATGCTGAGCGATCTCGCCCTTCAGCAGCCGTTCCCGATTCTTGGTGAACACCGTCGCGCTGAACACCTCATCGTCCAGCTCCAGGCCCACGAACCAGCGGTAGAGCAGGTTGTAGTCGATCTGCTCGATCAGCTGGCGCTCGCTCCGGATCGTGTACAGCACCTGCAACAGCAGCGCCCGCAACAGCTGCTCCGGCGGGACCGACGGTCGGCCGACCCCTTTGGCGTAGATACCATCGAAGCGTCGCGACAGCTGCTCCAGCGCCGCGTCCACCAGTCGCCGGATCGCTCGAAGCGGATGGTCCTCGGGAATCCGGGACTCCAGCGATACGTAGCTGAAGATCCCACCCTGGAGCGTCTGCGGTCCTCTCACATCTCCCCCTTGGGGCTTCCCTCAAAGGTACCCTTCGATGAGGAGTTTTTCAGCAGCCTGCTAGGGGTCTACGGGCTCCACCCGGCAAGTATTGCGCAGCCCGTGCACACGCGTGCGCAGCTGAGCGGCAGACTTCACTCCTGACGCTCCCGTGCCGAAGGGGACACTGAAGGCTAGTCCCACTCGCGCACGGAGGCGCCCCATGCTCGGTTCGATCCCCCCGCGGCTAGCGGCCCTGCTCCCCAGCTCGTTCAAGCTCGCAGAGCTGCGCATCCGCTCCCGCGAGCAGCCGAAAGACTCGCCCGCACCGGGCTCCACGGCGGACTCCCTCAAGCAGCTCCTGGGCCGGCTCGGGAAGCTGCGCACCTCTCTCGAGCGCCTTCAGAAGACTGGCAGCGCGACGGACATCCTGCCCGGCGGCACGAGCCTTAGCAGCGCAGCAACGGCAGCCTCGAGCACCAGCCTGAATCTGACGGCTGGCGCCACCTACACCACACTCCGTTCGACGGAACAGGTCAACGCTCGGCCCACCTCCTTCTCTTCGCGCAGTCCCAGTCTCGGTCCGAGCTCGACCACCCAGCCCTATATCGCGGGTACCTACTTCGGGACTCAGGGCGACGATACGCTGACCTTCACTCTGCTTGACAGCGGGACGATCGGCAGCGGCGGCCCGAAGAGAGTCGAGGTCACGGACGGCAGCAGCAACGTCATCGACACCTTGGACTTCAACGGCGTAGCCGCCGATACCCCCTTGACCCTCTCGAACGGGCTCACCCTTGCCTTCGGAGCGGGGGACCTCAGCGCCGGTGAGAGCTTCGCCGTCGACGTCTTTGCCTCGACCCGGAGCGCCGTGGATCCGGACAACGCCTTCGACGGCAGCGGAGACAGCTCCCCGATTTTTGAGGCGGGTCTCAGCGTGGTCGCGGGGTCGTTCGACGTGAATGGCATCACGATCAACGTCGCTGCGAACGACACGATCAACAGCGTGCTGGCCAAGATCGACGCGTCCGCCGCTGGTGTCACGGCCGCCTTCGATACCACGCGCGAGGAGGTCGTGCTCACCCAGACGACCGAGGGGGCCGCGAACGATATCGTCCTCGCGAACGACACCTCGGGCTTCCTGGCGGCGACGAAGCTGGACACTGCCTCCTCAGTTTTCCCCGAGTTCACGACGCTCGAGTCCGGCGAAGAGGTGAACACGGGCCTGACCTCGTTCACACCGGTCGATCCGAGCTTCACCGGTCCGTCCACCTCGCAGCCGCTGATCGGGGGCACGTACTTCGGAGCGCAGGGGAGCACCACCCTGACCTTCAAGTCGTTGGACAACGCGACCGTGGGAGATACCGGCAACATCCGCATCGAGATCAAGGACGGGAACACCCTGATCGAGACGGTGAACTTCGGCGGCTTGGCCCCGGACACGCCCATTACACTTTCGAACGGTCTGACCGTCTCTCTCGGGGCGGGGACGGTCAAGAAGAACGCGCGCTTCACTGTCGATGTCTCGACTTCAGTAGGCAGCGCGGTGGACCCGACCAAAACCTTCAACGGGACGGCGGCCAATGACCCGAGCTTCGAGACCGGCAATGCGGTGACGGCTGGCTCGTTCGACGTGAACGGCGTCACCATCAACGTCGCTGCCGACGACACAATCAACAGCGTGCTGGCCAAGATCGACGCGTCAGGGGCAGGCGTCACCGCCAGCTTCGATGCCACGCGCGAGAAGATCGTGCTCACACAGACGACGGCCGGGTCTGCCGAACCGATCACACTCGAGAACGACACTTCAGGGTTCCTAGCAGCGACGAAGCTCGACGTCTTTGCGGCCATTCCTGGCGGGGACCTCACCGACGAGGCCGCCGACCCGATCAACACGGTCGGCAAGCTGTCCGGCATCACGACTGGAAACCTCGACATCAACGGAGTCTCGATCGCAGTGGACATCACAACCGACGGGATCGACGACGTGATTGCGAACATCAACAGCTCCGCCGCGGGGGTCACCGCATCCTACGATGCGGTGACGAGCGAGGTGACGATCACGAGTAACTCGAGCACCGCCGACCTCGTGCTGGACGACGGGACCACGGGCTTCTTCACGACCGTGAACATCGCGCAGGGAACGATTCAAGCTACGGAGGGCAGCGAGATCCCCGGCGGCGAGACCCTCTCCAGCCCCGTCGCCTTCGAGAACGAGCTCGAGAGCTTCGGAAAAGAGCTCGATACGATCTTCAAGGAGACCTTCGAGGGAGTGGACGAGGAGCTCCTCCCCGCCATCGAGGACGTGCTCTCGGGTGCTATCTCCGACACCTTCGCCAAGATCCTGGGCGAGACCGGTGAGTCGAAGCTCCGCTCGAGCTTCGGCATCGACTTTGATTTCCGCGACGTCGAGCGAGGCGTCTCCGCCTTCGATACACGCACACTGTCTCGCTCTCTCGAGACGGAGCTGGAGCAGATCACGGACTTCCTGTTCCGCGCGCGTTCGAGCGGAGAGACGGACGGCCTGGTGGTCTCACTGATCGAAGCGGTGAAGGAGCTCGAGGGCACTTTCGAGGACGCGCTCCGGTCGAGTGCTGGCGAGACCAGCGGCATCCTCGTGGACCTCAGCGTCTAGCTTCGGATCGCCTCCGATCCCGTCGTACAGGCGTCGGGCCTGCTCGTGGCTCAGCACGCGATCGGGGCTCATCGTCCACTCTCCGAGCTACTCGGCAGCGCAGCGCGAGTGTACAGTTCGGAGCCATGCAGAGCCTGACAGGCGAGCAGGATCCCGTCTGCGGGATGCGGGTCGCTATCGGCCCTCGGAGACACGAGTACCGCGGCCGGAGCTACGGCTTCTGCAGCGACGGCTGCCTGGAGAGGTTCCGCCAGGACCCGGAGCGGTACCTGGGAGAGCGTCCGGCGCCTTCGAGCCCCGACGCGGCCGGCGAGTACACGTGTCCAATGCACCCTGAGGTCCGGCAGTTCGGTGCCGGAAGCTGTCCCAAGTGCGGCATGGCGCTCGAGCCGGTGAGGGCGAGTCTCGGCGAGGACGAGTCGAATCCAGAGCTCGACGACATGACGCGCCGCTTCTGGGTGAGCCTCGCGCTGACCGCGCCGGTATTCGGGATCGCCATGGCCGAGATGCTCCCGGGGCAGCCGCTGGCGCGTACCTTCGCGCCGGGAGTGCTGCTCTGGGCTCAGCTCGCTCTCACTACTCCCGTCGTGCTCTGGGGCGGCTGGCCCTTCTTCGTGCGCGGCTGGGCCTCGCTTCGCTCGCGCCACCTCAACATGTTCACGCTGATCGCCCTGGGAACGGGCGCGGCCTTCCTCTACAGCCTGATCGGCGCGCTGCTGCCAGGGAGCTTCCCCGAATCGTTCCGCGGGCCGAGCGGAGAGATCGCCGTCTACTTCGAGGCCGCCGCCGTGATCACCACGCTGGTCCTGCTCGGTCAGGTGCTGGAGCTCCGAGCGCGACATCGAACGGGGACGGCGATCCGTATCCTGCTCGGGCTCGCGCCGAAGACGGCTCGCCTGCTCGCCTCCGACGGCACGGAACGCGACGTGGCGCTCGAGCAGATCCGCGTAGGGGATCGCCTCCGCGTACGCCCGGGCGAACGGGTTCCGACGGACGGCAGCGTGGTCGAAGGGAGCAGCAGCGTCGACGAGTCCATGCTCACAGGGGAGCCGCTGCCCGTCGCGAAGCGCGAGGGCGACGGGGTGACCGGAGCCACGGTCAACGGAAGTGGGTCGCTCGTCATCCTTGCGGAGCGGGTCGGATCCGAGACCGTGCTCGCCCAGATCGTGCAGATGGTCGCGGAGGCGCAGCGCAGTCGGGCGCCGATCCAGCGCCTCGTAGACGTCGTGGCCAGCTACTTCGTCCCTGCGGTGATCGCGGTCGCGCTCCTCGCGTTCGCCGTGTGGGCCACGGTCGGGCCGGAGCCACGCCTGGCGCACGCCCTCATCAACGCGGTAGCCGTCCTGATCATCGCCTGCCCCTGTGCGCTCGGCCTGGCCACGCCCATGTCCATCATGGTGGCGAGCGGCAGGGGCGCCGGCGCGGGTGTCCTCTTCAAGAACGCGGAGGCCATCGAGGTCCTCCGCGACGTCGACGTCCTCGTGGTCGACAAGACCGGGACCTTGACGGAGGGGCGCCCGAAGCTCGTGCAGACGGAGGTCGCCTCCGGCTGGGAAGTCGACTCGGTGCTCGCGCTGGCAGCGAGTCTCGAGCGCGGCAGCGAGCATCCCCTGGCCGGCTCCATTGTCGGGGCTCCCCTGGAAAGGGACCTCGAGCTCCATCAGGTCGAGGACTTCGACTCGCGTACCGGCCGTGGCGTGATCGGAAGGGTGAAGGAACGTCGCGTTGCGGTCGGCAACAGAGCGCTCCTGGACGAGCTCGGGATCGAGCCGGGCGAGCTCGAGCAGCACGCTTCCGGCATGAGAGCGCTGGGGCAGACCGTCATGTTCGTCGCCGTCGACGGCCGGCTGGTGGGCTTGCTCGGGGTCGCCGATCCGCTCAAGGACTCCACACCCGAGGCGATTAGAGCGCTGCACGCGGCGGGTCTGCGGATCGTGATGCTGACCGGCGACCACGCCGCGACGGCCAACGCGGTGGCGGCGACGCTCGGTCTCGACGAGGTGATCGCGAACGTGCTCCCCGAGCAGAAGTCCCGGATCGTGGAGGAGCTTCAGCAGCAGGGCCACACGGTGGCCATGGCCGGCGACGGCATCAATGACGCGCCGGCTCTCGCTCGCGCGCACGTCGGCATTGCGATGGGGGGTGGAACCGACGTGGCCATGGAGAGCGCCGGCGTCACCTTGCTCGGAGGCGATCTGCGGGGCATCGTGCGCGCCCGTCGGCTGAGCCGCTCGACCATGCGCAACATCCGGCAGAACCTCTTCTTGGCCTTCGTCTACAACTCGATTGGAGTGCCCATTGCAGCGGGCGTCCTCTACCCCGTGGTCGGGCTGCTGCTGAGCCCGATGATCGCGGCGGCGGCCATGAGCCTGAGCTCGCTCTCGGTGATCAGCAACGCGCTGCGGTTGCGGAAGGTCGCGCTCTGAGCGAGCGGTCGTACGCCCGCGAGCGGGAGCGGATGGTGCGCGAGCAGTTCGAGGCGCGCGGGATCTCCGACCCTCGCGTGCTGGCCGCACTGCGGAAGGTGCCGCGAGAGCTGTTCGTACCAGCAGAGCTTCGTGATCTCGCGTACGAGGACAGGCCGCTCCCGATCGGTCACGGCCAGACGATCAGCCAGCCGTACATCGTTGCGCTCATGACCGAACTCGCGACGACGTCCAAGGATCGACGGGCGCTCGACATCGGCACGGGCTCCGGCTATCAGGCGGCGGTGCTGGCCGAGCTCGTCCCCGAGGTATACACGATCGAGTTCATCCCCGAGCTCGCAGAAGAGGCGCGTCCACGGCTCGCGTCCTACGCGAACGTGTTTACCCGCTGCGGCGACGGGCGAAAAGGCTGGCCCGAAGCCGCACCCTTCGACGCAATCATCGCCGCATGCGCGGCCCGCGAGGTTCCGGCTGCTCTGATCGAGCAGCTCGCGCCCGGTGGAAGGCTCGTGGTGCCGACGGGCTCAGCCTTTCAGGAGCTGATTCTGATCGACAAGGACGCCGACGGAACGGTGCACCGCAGCTCGCACGGTGGCGTCGCCTTCGTCCCGATGGTCGGGGGCGAGGAGAGCCCCGGTTGCTAGCAGCTAGCTAGGACCCGCTCAAGGCATCCCGTAGCTTGGTGCGCCAGTCCTGCTCGTCCGTACTCACCACGAGATGGTCGACACCCTCCACAGCCCGAACGGGCTCGAAGTCCGCCGCGCTCCGCGAATAGAAAGAAGGCCCCGCGTCCGAAGGATCGGTTCCCGCGCGCTCGCGTCGACCGAGTCGCTCGAGTGTCGTCTCTTCCGCGCAGCGCGTCTCGAGAATACGAACCGATACTCCTCTCGCACGCGCGAACTCGAGCGCGTTCTCTCGCTCCGCGGAGAGGGCGTGAGCTCCATCCAGGATCGCGACACGTCCGGACGTGACCACCGGCTCCGCGCGCTCGAGCAGCCCACGGTAAACCCGCTCGCTACGCTCGGGTGTGTAGATGCCCTCGTAGTCGCCGAAGTGGGCGTGCTCGTCGGGGGCGAGACCGAACACTCGCTTGCGCACGCGGTCCGACGAGATCAGGACTCCGTCGAGCGCTTCCGCGGCCACCTCGGCCGCGGAGCTCTTGCCGGTCCCAACCACGCCACACACGAGCACCAGCGCTCCCACCGCTGTCCGCGCGAGCCGACGCTCAGCCAGCGCGAGGTGACGCTGGGCACTCCCTGTGGCACCCCGACGCCGCTTCTCGGGCAGCTCGCCGTCGGCGGCGGCGAGTGCCGCCACGAGCGAGCGGACCGTCGCCCGGTAGCTCGCGAAGAAGTCGACCACCGAGTAGAGATCGAAGTCGTCGCTCTCGCTGGCGTAACGGCGCAGGAACCGCTCGCCCAAGTCCTGACGCTCGCGATACTCGAGATCCATCGAGAGAAACGCCACCTCCGAGGCTGCGTCGATTCGGCGCAGGTCGTCGCTGAACTCGAGGCAGTCGATGAAGAGCGGCGGCGCAGCGTCGCGCTCGAACCAGATGTGCTGCAGGTGGAGATCCCCGTGAGCGTCCACCGCTCGGCCTGCGAGCCGGCGCGCCTCGAAGTCTGCGGCGTGCTCCGAGAGAAAGGAACGGAACGCGTCCCGCAGCTCGGCCCCGCCCGGCAGCGGAGGAATCGCCGCGAGCGCGCGCCGCTCGACGCGCCGGAGCCACTCCTCCTCGGAGAAGGGCGCCGGCGTCCCGAGCCGGACCTGCGCGTGGAAGCGGCCGAGCGAGCGGGCGGTCTCGTCCAGGTGCCGCGGCAGGAGCCGACCCGCGCGGAGCAGGCTGAGCGCGTCCCGCCCCTCCGGCAGCCGGCGCATGACCACGCAGTGCTCCGGCGGGTCGGAGTCGTCGCGCCCAGCCGAGAGCTGCTCCGCGACAGGACCCAGGGCCGCACGGGTGCCGTCGATCCACACGGGCGCAAGCCCCAGGTAGACGTCTGGCGCGAGCCTGCGATTGAGCGTGAGCTCGCGTAGGGCGTCTGCGTTGCGGGCCGTGCGGGTCCCGAAGTCCAGGAAGCCCGGGCGTACGGCCTTGCGCAGCTTGTAGACCCGCTCCGCGGTCAGGAACACGTGGGAGATGTGTGTCTGGAGCGTGCGCACTCCTGCCTGCGCGCTGGGATCCTCGGGAAAGGCAGCGGCGTGCGCGAGGGCCGCGGGGAGCTCCGGCGGCAGGGGCTCGATCTCTTCCGTCGCCCCCGAATCCATCCGCTGGCCGGCTACACCCCCTCCGCCGGCACGGTCGTCACCGGGCAGCGTGCCAGCCGCACCGTGCGCTCCGCCACACTTCCGAGCATCAGATGCTTCAGCCCCGTGAGGCCGCGGGTCCCGATCACGATCTGGTCCGACCCCAGCCGCACGGCGGCATCCACGATCTCCATCGGCGCGGATCCCTCGAGTAGGTGCGCCTCACCGGAGATCCCCGCCGCCGTGACGCGTCCCAGCCACCGGTCCAGCTCCGTTTGCGCCGCCTTGCGGACGCCCTCGTTGTAGGCGGCAGGCAGGGGCTCTGCATATGGTCCCGAGATGGCGACGGGAGCATGGTAGACGTGGATCAGGTCGATCTTTGCCCCAAAGGTCTTCGCGAGGTCGATGGCATGATCGAGTGCCCTTCCGGAGGGGTCCGAGAAGTCCACGGGTACGAGTATTCTCTCCACTGCGGCGTCTCCTGCGCTGGTGAGCTCGGCAGGCGCTCACGGGGTCCGCAGTGCGCTAGTGTAGAGGCTCGAGTCTTTCGATGCTGGATCTACGCTTCATTCGCGAAAACCTGGCGGCGGTGCGCCAGAACTGCGCAAATCGCAACATGGAGATCGACCTGGACCAGCTGGTCGAGCTCGACGAGCTGCGCCGCAACCTGATCGCGGAGCAGCAGTCCGTACGCCAGCGCCACAACGAGCTGTCGAGGGCCATCAAGGGGCGGAAGCCCTCCAATGAGGAGCGCGAGCTGGGCAAGGAGCTCAAGCAGACGAGCGCGGAGCTCGACCTCCGGCTGCAGGACACCCTGACGCAGCTCGGTAAGCTGCATGGCTCGGTTCCCAACATGGCGCACCCCGACGCGCCTGTCGGAGACGGCGAGGAGGACAACCGGGAGCTGCGCCGCTCGAGCGATCCGCCCTCCTTCGACTTCCCGCCGAAGGACCACGTGGAGCTGGGCGAGCTGCACGACATCCTCGACTTCGAGTCGGGTGCGAAGGTCGCCGGACAGAAGTTCTACTACCTGAAGAACGAGCTCGTACTGCTGGAGCAGGCGCTGGTCCGCTTCACACTCGAGTTCCTGCGCGGCAGGAACTTCACGCTGCTGCAGACTCCGGACCTCGCGCGTTCGCAGATCGCCGCCGGACTCGGCTACAACCCACGCGGCGAGGAGACGCAGGTCTACTCGGTGGCGAACAGTGATCTGGTCCTGGTAGGCACGGCCGAGATCACGCTCGGGGGGCTCCACTGCGACGAGATCCTGGACGCGGAACAGCTGCCGCTCCGCTATTGCGGGCTGTCACACTGCTTCCGGACAGAGGCGGGCGCACACGGGCGCGCGAGCCGCGGGCTCTACCGCGTGCACCAGTTCACAAAGGTCGAGATGTTCGTGTTCACCACGCCGGAGCAGTCCGAGGACATGCACGAGGAGATCGTCGGCCTCGAAGAGGAGATATTCGGGGCGCTCGAGATTCCCTATCGCGTCGTCGACTGCTGCACGGGCGATCTCGGAGCACCGGCGTTTCGCAAGTACGACGTCGAGGCGTGGATGCAGATGCGCGGCGAGGGGGGTGGCTGGGGCGAGGTCACCAGCACGTCGAACTGCACCGACTATCAGGCGCGTCGGCTTAACGTACGCTTCCGGGACCCGGACTCCCGCAAGCCACGCTTCTGCCACCTGTTGAACGGTACCGGCGTCGCAATGTCGCGTGGGATCATTGCGGTGCTCGAGAACCACCAGCAGCGGGATGGCTCGATAGTGATCCCCCAGGCACTCAGGCCCTATACGGGCTTCGACCGGATCGGTGGCTGACGAGTCCACGACGGGGAGCGGCTCCGAGAGCAGGCTGATCCTCGGCAGCGCCGGTCACATCGACCACGGCAAGACCGCGCTCGTGAAGGCCCTGACCGGCGTGGACTGCGATCGGCTGCCCGAGGAGAAGGAGCGCGGGATCACGATCGAGCTCGGCTTTGCGCAGCTCACGCTGCCGTCCGGTCGTGTGCTCGGAATCGTGGATGTGCCGGGCCACGAACGTCTGGTGCGCACCATGGTGGCGGGGGCTACGGGCATCGACCTGGTCCTCTTCGCCGTAGCGGCGGACGAGGGCATGATGCCTCAGAGCCGCGAGCACCTCGCAATCTGTGACCTGCTAGGGATCGAGCGCGGGGTGGTCGCTCTCACCAAGGTGGATTCGATCGAGGACGAGCTCGCCGAGCTGGCCCGACTCGAGGTGGAGGAAGAGCTGCGCGGGACCCACCTCGAGGGAGCGCCGATCGTCGCGACCTCTGCCAGGGAGGGCACCGGCCTCGACGAGCTGGTCGCGACCCTCGACGAGGTCTCCGCAAGTGGCGCGATACCGACGCTCCGGGACGGTCCTGCCTGGCTGCCGGTAGACCGCGTATTCAGCATGAAGGGCTTCGGCACGGTCGTGACCGGGACGCTGCGCGGCGGCAGCCTCGAGGAGGACCAGTTCGTGGACGTGCTCCCCGAACGCGGCCGAAGTCCGATCCAGGCCAGAATCCGCGGCCTCCAGGTGCACGGTGCGCCGGTGAAGCGCGCCGGTCCCGGCTCGCGCTGCGCGATCAACCTGCAGGGAATCGACGTGTCCGCCGTGCCCCGAGGCAGCGTCGTCGCCACGCCGGAACGACTCGCCTACCGGCCTCGCCTCGGCGTAGAGCTGAACCTGTTGCGCGACGCTCCCCCGCTCAAGAACGGCACCAGCGTGAGCGTGCACGTCGGAACCTCCGAACGCAGCGCGCGGGTGCTGCTCTTGGAGCAAGATACGCTCGAGCCCGGGGACCACGGTCTGGCAGAGCTGCGCTTCGATCTGCCGCTCGTCGCGGTCGAGGGGGACCGCTTCATTCTGCGCGGCTTCAGTCGCATCCCGTCCGGTGGCTGGACGATCGGCGGCGGACGCATCCTGGATGCGGAGCCCGCGCGTGGTCGCCGCCCGCGGTCGGAGAGGGTGGCCGACCTGCAGCTGTCCGCAGCCGGGGACCAGGCCGGGGCGCTCGCCGCCCGACTGCGGCGGGCGGGGATCCGCGGGGCTCTAGAGCACGATCTGCTGCGGGAGCTGCGCTCGCTCGAGGGGATCAAGGGCATCGCGATCGGAGGCAGCCGCTGGCTGGATGCGGAGGCCTTCGACGAGCTCCAGGCGCTGGTGGTGGACGCTGTCGAGGCGCACCACCGCAAGGTGCCGACCGATCCCTGGGCCGGCTTCGCAGGGATCCGCGCGAACGTCTCCTCTCACGCCCCAGACGAGGCGGTCCGCGCTGCACTCGACGCCGCCGTCGAGAGGGATGCGCTGCGCAGCGGCCCGAGCGGACACAGCAGTCCCCGTCACCGTGCGCACGTCGCCGATCCGGAGCTGGCGGAGCGCGTATACGAACGCATCGCCGCCGCCGGCCTGGGACCCGACAACCTAGACGCTCTCGCACGCTCGCTCGATTCCGACACGAGAGCGCTGCGGCCCCTCATCGACCACCTAGTACGCGAGCGACGCATCGTGCGCGTCTCGTCGGACCTGTACTTCGACCGCGCGGCGCTCGAGGCGCTGCGTAAGAAAGTGGTCGACTTCTTGAAAGAGCACGGCGAGATCAACCCCGGCGGCTACAAGAGCCTGACCGGCCAGAGCCGCAAGCACACCGTCCCGCTGATGGAGTTCTTCGACGCCCAGAAGCTCACCATCCGCCGCGACAACATCCGCGTACTCCGCCAGTAGACTGAAGTTCAGCCTCGAAGTTATGCGGCGAGGGTGGCGACTAGGGTGACGGCGGCGGCGATGGCTAGGAGGGTCGAGGCGACGCGGCCGGAGATCGCGCGGCCCACGACGAGGAGGATGAGGAGCTTGCCGAGAGTCGCCGCGATCGCGACGACGCCGAGGGCGACGGCCGCGCTCTCGGCGGGCAGGATGCCGTCGTTGGTCAGGCGTGCGAGCGAAAGGCTCGGCGCATCCGCACCGACCAGGGCCGCGACGGCCGCGAGCCCGTAAACGCCGAGCTCCGCGAAGTGGTCGCGGGCGAACGCGAGCAGGAGCAAAACGAGCGCGTAGAGCGCGGCAAAGGCGAAGGCGACCCGCATGGTAAGCGGGTTGCCGAAGCCCTGCTGCTCGCTAACGCCGGCGGCCGGACGATGGCGCAAAAAGCCGAGCAGGAGACCGGTCGAGAACATCGCGCCAAACGGCAGTGCCACACTCGGAAGTGTAGAAGGTGCGACGATGGCCAACAGGACCCCCATGCGCACGAACGAGGTCGAAGCCGCGAACACGATCAACGCATCGTAATGACCGATCTGAGTCTGCGTGCGCGCGGCGCGAGAGTAGGCCAGAGTGGCGGCGGTGCTCGAGACCAGGCCGCTCAGCAGCCCCGTTATCAGGTAACCCGAGCGACCGGCACGCACACGCATCAATACGTAGCCCGCAAAGGACAGGCCGGAGATCAGCACCACCATGCGCCAGACATCGCGCGGCCGCACGACCTCGTAGAGCGGGTCCACGGCCTGGTCCGGCAACAGCGGAAATACGATGCCGGCAATCACCAGAAACCGGATCAGCACTTCCATATCCGTCGGTGACAACAGCTCACCGGCCGCGTGTAAGAACCGCTTGGAGCGCAGCAGGGCAACCATGAGGATCGTGATCGCGGTCGCGACGCCAAGCTCGCCGAGCTGCGCGAGAGCACCGACTGCGAACGTGCAGAGGCTCGCGATCTCCGTGGTGTAGCCGGGATCCCCGCGCTCCGACGCATCGAAGCGGTATCGCAGCACCAGGAAGGTCGCGCCTGCCGCGAACAGGGCCACGGCGATCAGTGGGTGGAGGAGCCTCCCCAGCAGCACGGCCAGGGCGCCGAGCAGCGACATGAATGCCAGGGTGCGCACACCGGGGAAGTCCTTCTCTCCCCCGCTCTCGCCCTGGGCAACCTGGCGCTCCAGCCCGACCAGAGCCCCCAGGCTCAGGGCGACCAGCGTGCGGAGCAGGATTTGTGTCGCCTCGGGAATGTGGGTGTCCCCCGCTGGTGTACTACGTACGCACTATCGGCGGACGCGGAGACTGCCGTTAGGGGTGTCCACTGCAGGCGCGGCAAGTTCCGACATCGATCGTTGCGTGGGAGATGCTCCACACGGCGGGAATCGAACCCGGCTCCAGGAAGCGTAAGCGCCCGAGAAGAAAGAAGTCTTCTGACTGAAAACTTGTCCCGCGGAGCCCGGCGCATCGCGACGGGGGCCACGAGGCACCCGCTTTCAGGCGAGGCCCAGCGACGCCAGATGAGTCGCGGCCGCCGCCACCCACGCTTCCCGGAGCTCTTCGATCGCGTCGGCCTCCCGAGCGCGTAACCGAGCGACTGGACCCTATGTAGCGGGCCCTACTTACTAACCGCCCTCTGACACGTCGAGGCGCCTGAAGGCCATGGCTAGCGAAGGGCCATGCGCCCGGGCGCGGACTCCCTCCGCCCGGTTGCGGGCACGAGGCGCGTCGCCTTCGCTAGACCGAAGGGTGGCATGTTGTTGTAGACGCACTCGTAGTCGCCAGGCCGCACTCGGTACGTCTCGTGCCAGATGCCAACATCACCGTTCGACCTCATCGCCTTATTGAAGGCCGCCCAGGCCGGGGCGTGCTCGCGGGCTTTGTCGACCGCGTAGCTCTCCAAGTGTTCGAAGCTGCGCCAGTACTGCATCAGGACTCCATTGACAACGCCGAATCCCTCGACACCGAGCAGGCCCGCGTCAGGGTCGACCTCGAGCTCCTTCAGCATGCGGCCCATCGCGCGTGCGACCGGCAACCACTTGTGTACCTTCCACAGCTTGTTGATGCGCATGCCGATCACGAACACCACGACCTCGTCTTCGATCTCGGCAGTGACTCTCTCTTCACGAATGTCGCCCATGACGAGAGCATACTCCGGAAGGCGACTCCGGCGCGATGCGATGTGGCGACCGCAGCACCTTGGTCAGTCGACCGTCCGCACGCCGACCTCTGCGTGCTCGAGCGGAACCCGCTCGAGACGGCGCCCGACGCGTTCCCCAGGCCCGGAGTTGGTCAGGCCGCCTCGTGAAGGAACTTGGTCACGATCTGCACCAGCTCCTGCGGTTTGTCCATGTGGACGTAGTGGCCGGACTTGTCGATTACTTCCAGCTTGGCGTTGGGCAGCTTTTCCGCAATCTCATGTGCCAGCTTGACGCTGATGAAGCGATCGTACTTGCCCCATACCACCAATACGGGTGTTTGAAGCTCGTGTGCGCGCGGCTCAAAGTACTCCTGGCCCGTGCGGAAGTTCTGGAAGTACGACAAGAACGCCTCTTGGGTGCTCTTGCTCATACCATCCGTCAAGAACTCTTGGCGCACCTCAGCCGGGATGGAGTGCCTTCGGTAGAATCCTTTGGAGTATGTGGCGGTTAAGGTCGGCTTCTCGAGATACCGGCTCACACCCAAACGCCACGCTGAGATGCTGGTGGAGCTGGCCGACCGCAGGAAGGACGGCGTCAGAACCAGCGTGTCGTCTTCCGGCTCGGCGGCCGAGCTCGCCCCCGAACCGGGGGGGGGTAGGGCCAGACGCCGCGCGACTGGCGGCAGCGCGCCAGACCACCCGGCGGCGCGATCACGAGCCTCTTACGAGTTCTCTATCGAGAGGGCGTTCTGCCCGAGGATCACTGGGAGTCGTGCGCAATCCCGGGCGAGCCACCCTTGGTTGTGAGAGGCGCAGCCTGCCCTGGTTGGCGACACGCTGTTTCTGGCCATTGCCGAGACGAACACTCTCTACGCTCTTGATCGGCAACCTGATGGGCGGCGTCCACTGGAACATGTTAGGGGTGTCCGCCTGACTCTACGAGAGAGCCGATCGCTGTGGCCGGCTCACCCGCCGCGAGGGCTCGCTCGACGCGGCTTTCCTCCTCTGCCTTGACGTGTCTCGAGGCCAGCAGCAGGAAGAGCAGCGTGAGCGCAAAGGGCGCGACGCCCACCATCATGCTCGTGCGCAACGCCTCGCTACTGGACATGCCGCCCTGGGCGAGAGCGTCGCTGAGCTTACCGATGCTGTAAGGACCGAGCGCGAGCCCGATGAACGTAATCATCAGGATGTAGAACGCCGAGGCGGTGCCGCGCATGCGCGGCATGACGAGCTCGTTCACCAACGTGGCGGCCCCACCGATCCAGAGCAGCGAGACGATCGCGAACACGAAGTTCAGCGCATAGGCAAGGTAGAGGTTGTCCGTCGCTAGCAGCCACAGGGCCACCGGGACCGACAGCGCCACCGTGGCGTAGCCCAGATAGAGTCGCGCGTTCGGGCTGCGGCGCTTGAATAAGTCGGACAGGATCCCACCTGCAGTGACGCCGATCCAGCCGCCCAGGGCGGCGGCGAGCCCGAGATAGATGCCCACCTCACTCGCGCTGACGCCGTGCACGCGCATGAAGAAAGGGGCCGCCCAGAAGCCGATCCCGTACGTGACGAACGCGATCGACGGGAACCCGAGGCTCGCGTAGACCATCGCTCGACTCTTGAAGATCATTGCGAACGTGGGCGGATCGCGTCTCGCGAGCCCCTGAGCCCAGGAGAAGGAGGCGTACACGCCGATCCCAAGCGCGATCCACTGCTCGGGTGAGCCCAGCCAGCCGGTCAGCAACCAGGCGAGGACCGCGAGGCCGCTGGCAAAGGCGAGGTTGATGCCGATGCCGCGCGGTCCCACCCCGGCGCGCCACAGGGTTCGCAGGGTCAGTGGTGGCACTACTGCCGCGAGCTCTCGCGCCAGCTCGTGAAACGGGTGCGGATGGGGCTCGGCCTCGGTGACGCCCTCGCTCTGCCCGCGGATCGGCTCGCGTCGACGATCCAGCCGCCGAGAAAAATGCCGATCCCCGCACCGATGTAGACGCCGCTCGAGTAGATCGCCAGAGCCGTCGCCCGCTGGCTCGGCGGAAAGTAGTCTGAGAGCAGAGAGAAGGCCGCGGGCGTCGCACTCGCCTCGCCGACACCAACTCCGATTCGGTACGCACCGAGGCTGAGGAAGCTGCGCGCCGTGCCCGAGAGCGCGGTCATCAGGCTCCAGAACGCGAGACCGATCGAGATCAGGCTCTTGCGGACCCACACGTCCCCCAGCCGACCGAGCGGGATCCCGAACACCGCGTAGAACACAGCGAAGGCCGTTCCGTACAGGAAGCCGAGCTGGGCATCCGAGATCCCGATGTCGGCCTTGATCTCCTCCGCGAGGATCGAGAGGATCTGCCGGTCGATGAAGTTGAAGATGTAGACGAGGACCAGAACCGCGAGTACGTACTTCGCGTAGCGTCCACCGACCGGCGCTGCGTCCTGCGCTCCACCCCTGGCGGCATCAGGAGTTTCGGGAGTCGCCACCCGTCAGTCTCTCCAGGGCTCGACCAGGATCTTGGCGTGGTGCTCGGGACTCGCCAGCTCCTCGAACGCCTGCGCGACCCCGAGGACACCGACTCTGCCCGTGATGAGAGGCTCCACGTCGATCGCACCCTCTGCGATGTTGCGCAGGGTGCCGGAGAACTCGTCCGGCGTGTAGCCCAGCACGAACTGCAGGTTCAGCTCCTTGGTGATGCCGTGGAGCGGCTGGATTTGGTCCTCCTCCATGCAAACGCCCACGACCACCACACGCGCGTCGCGCGGCGCTCCTCTCATCATCTGCGCGAGAATACCCGGCACCCCGACGCACTCGAAGAGGATGGCGGGACGCAGCCCGGATCCCGCGCCGAAGATGTCTGGCGTGGCCGCGCGTCCCTCGGCTGGCGACGCGACCGAGGCCCAGCTCTCGTAGGGCGAGCTCTCCGCGGGATCTACGACGAGGTCCGCACCCATCACTCGAGCGAGCTCGCGGCGACGTGCGGAGAAGTCGGCAGCAACGATCGGACGCGCACCCTCGAGACGCAGCGCCGCGATCACCGCCAGGCCTACCGGACCGCAGCCCACCACGAGCGGTACGTCGTCGTCGGAGAGACGAGCCTTGTTGACCGCATGCAGCCCCACGGCCATGGGCTCGGTCAGCGAGGCATGCTCCGTCGACAGCCCGTTTGGGACCTCGAGGAGCAGCGGCTCCGAGAGCAGCATGTACTCGCCGTAGCCTCCCGTAACGTCGTTGGAGTACCCGACAGCCTGTCCGCTGCGCAGCAGCACCGGGATGGAGCAGACCTGAGTACCCGGGCGAAAAGCGCGCTGGGTCTCGGTGCCGTACTCGACCACCTCCGCACAGAACTCGTGGCCCATCACCACGTCTCGAGCAAGGTCCATGCCGAAGTTGCCGCCCGCCTCGCGCGAGCTCTCGGATAGCCTGGCCCCGTACTTGAGCGCGTGCAGGTCCGATCCACAGATTCCGCAGGCCAGCGTCTTGACCAGAACGTCGCCCGGACCCGGCTCCGGATCTGGAAGCGTATCGACCAGGAGCTTCTGATCGCGCATCACGGCAGCTCGCATGACTCCCCCTCAGGATCCATCATAGACGGATCCAGCGAGGTACGTTGACCGGCCATCCGATAGAATCGCGGCCATGGTCGAGGGCATACGCGCCGGCAGCGTGACCGATTGGCTCGGCGAGAACGTGCACCAGGCACGACCCCCACTCCACTTCGAGCTGATGCCGGGCGGGCACTCGAACCTGACTTTCAAGGTGACAGACATCGAGGGCGCCACCTTCGTGCTGCGGCGCCCGCCGCTCGCGGGCATTCTCCAGAGCGCTCACGACATGGCGCGGGAGCACAAGATCGTGTCGGCCCTTGGGCCGACGGACGTCCCCGTGCCTCCGATACTGGGGCTGTGCGAAGACCCCGCGGTAAACGATGCCCCGTTCTACGTGATGGGGTTCGTCGAAGGTGTGGTCCTCTACGACTCCGCCGACGGTGCCAAGCTGCCTGCGAAGGATCGAGTACCGCTCGGGACCGACGTCGTCGACGTGCTGGTGAGACTCCACGCGATTGATCCGGACGCCGTCGGTCTGGGGGACCTCGGGCGCAAGGAAGGCTACGTAGCCCGCCAGCTGCGCCGCTGGTCCACGCAATGGGCGAACTCCAAGACCCGTGAGATCCCGGAGATGGAGGAAGCGCATCGAGAGCTCGAGCGCCGCATGCCCGAGCAGGTCGGCGCCTGCATCGCCCACGGGGACTACCGCCTGGGCAACATGATCATCAGAGATCGAAGGATCGCAGCGGTGCTCGACTGGGAGCTCTGCACGCTCGGCGACCCGCTGGCGGACGTGGGCTATCTGCTCAACAACTGGGTATCCCCCGACGAGTTGGCGCCCGGCTCCGACAACGCCCCCACGGCCGCCGGCGGCTTCCAGGCACGCGAAGACGTGATCGAGCGCTACGCTCGCTCTTCCGGCCGCGACCTCGCACGAATCGACTACTACCGGGCCTTCTCCTACTGGCGCGGCGCCGCGATCACCGAGGGCGTCTACCGCCGCTACATCGACGGCTCGATGGGCAAGGCAGAGGGCATCGACTTCCAGCGCTTCGCAGAAACCCCTCCCCGCCAAGCAAAACTCGCCCTCGAGCTAGTCTTGAAGAGCTAGGGCAAGGAGCCAAGATCCTAAGCCACCCCACCGGCCTCCGACGGCGACCCGCGCTATCTACCAAGAGACGCCGCAGCTTGATGAGCCAGAGCTAGGACGTCGACATCCGCCGCCCCCACGATGACGAAGACGTCGTGGGGGACCACGCCCAACAGCAGGGTCGCTGCTCCGCACAGACCGAGGACGACGTACTCGAAGAACGTCAGCTGCGCCCGCGTGGGATGCTCTCGCTGCGGCTGCTGCATGAACATGACCATGGGGATGCGGAGGTAGTAGGCGAGGGAAATGCCGCTGTTCAACACGCCGATGATCGCGATGGCGTACAGCCATGTGTCGGCGGTGAGGGTGCCACGTTCGATCGCGGCCAGGAACAGCTGGAACTTCCCCATGAAGCCCGCGGTAACGGGAATGCCTGCCAGAGAGAACATGCAGATCGCCATGACCACAGCGGGAAAGGGCCGGGTGTGGATGAGACCCGCTAGGTCGTCGATCCGGTCGTACTCCTCGCCGTCCTTTGCCAAGATCGCGACCACGGAGAACGCGCCGATCGTCATGAAGGTGTAGACGAGCAGGTAGAACAGCACGGCGGAGTGGCCTTCCTCTCCACCGACGAGGACCCCCACGAGCAGGTAGCCAGCGTGCGCGATGCTCGAGTACGCAAGCATGCGCTTCGCATTCCGCTGGATGATCGCCATCACGTTTCCGACGGTCATCGACAGAGCCGCGAGGACCCAGAGGATGGTGTAGATCGAGTCCGCCGCGGGGTGGAGGGCGACGCTGACGACGCGCAGCAGCGCCCCGAAAGCTGCGACCTTGACGGCGGTCGCCATGAGGCCGCTCACCGTGGTTGGAGCACCCTCGTAGGCATCTGGCGCCCACTGGTGGAACGGCACGGACGCGATCTTGAAGCCCAGGCCGACCAGGACGAGACCCGCGCCGAGCATGGCGATCGGGCTCTCGGGGTCGAAGCCGTCTCCGATCGCGTAGATCGAGAGTGAGCCCGTGGCACCGTACAGAAGGGCCGAGCCGTAGAGCAGGATGGCCGACGCGAAAGAGCCGATCAGGAAGTACTTGAGCGCCGACTCGTTCGAGCGGAGTGACGAGCGCCGGATCCCCGCCAGCGCGTAGACGGGAATGCTCATTAGCTCGAGCGAGAGGAAGAGCATCATGAGGTCGGTGGCGGCGACCAGGAACATCATGCCGACAACCGACGCGAGCACGAGCGCGTAGTACTCTCCGTAACTCGTCCGCAGGTCGGCGAGGAACTTGCCGGACATCAGCACCGTCAACGTCGCTCCCACCAGCACCACCGCGATCAGGAACTGCGTCAGCCGGTCCATCAGCATGAGGGGGTTGGATGGGTTGAAGGGCAGCGCCACGCTGTTGTCCGAGTTCAGCGTCAGCACAAGCGCGTACACCAGGATGATCGCGCTCCCCGAGGCCAGGTACTTGCCGCGAAGCTCGCGGGTGAGCGTGGTGCCGAGAACCGTCCTGCGACGGGCCAGGAGTACCTCCGCGAGCGGTAGGAGCAGGACGCCCGCGGAGACCACGATCATGGGCACGATGGCGGAGAGCTCGATGAGCGGCGACATCATTCGTCGCCCGCGGTCCACACCAGCGAGGACTGGCCCCCGTTGTACGCCGCGATGTCGGCGCCCCGCTCCTCCATCGTTCGCAGCAGTTTGTCGACGGATGCGTTCATCGGCACGAGGAAGCTCGCCGGGTATACACCGATCCAGACCATCGGGATGGTGAGAGCGGCGGCAACGAGCTTCTCGCGCGGACTCAGGTCCGACAGCCTCTGGTTGATCTCGTGCACCACGGGACCGAAGAAGACCCTGCGCGCCATCCACAACATGTACACCGCGGCCAGGATCACCCCCAAGGTGGCGACGACGGCTGCCCAGGGCGCTGTGGCGAAGGCGCCCAGCAGGATCAAGAACTCGCCGACGAACCCGTTGAGCGCGGGCAGTCCGATCGAGCTCAGCGTCGCGAGCAGGAAGAAGGTCGCGTAGACCGGCATCACATGGGCGAGCCCGCCGAAGGCGCTGATTTCCCGCTCGTGCCGCCGCTCGTAGAGCATGCCGACCAGAATGAAGAGCGCCCCGGTCGACACACCGTGGTTGACCATCTGCAAGATGGAGCCCTGTAGCCCCTGCGGATTCAGAGCGAAGATCCCGAGCACGACGAAGCCCATGTGACTCACCGAGGAGTACGCGACGAGCTTCTTCACGTCGGTCTGCACCATGGCGACGAGAGCGCCGTACACGATGCCGACGCAGCAGAGCACGATCACCCAAAGAGACAGATCCAGGACGGCCTGCGGGAACAACGGCAGGGTGTAGCGCACGAATCCGTAGCTGCCGAGCTTGAGCAGCACGCCAGCCAGCACGGCGGACCCTGGCGTCGGCGCCTCGACATGGGCATCGGGCAGCCAAGTGTGGAAGGGGAACATCGGCACTTTGATGGCGAAGGCCAGTGCGAAGGCGGCAAAGAGCCACTGTTGCGTCTGCCACCACGGAGCCCCACCGGTGAGGATCATCGTGTCAAGGATTCCGGTGGCGCCCTCGAAGCCGAAGTAGTCGAAGGTCAGAACGCCGAACTGCTGGAAGTGCAGATAGGCCAGCACCAGGATACCCACCAGCATGAGCAGGCTGCCCACCATGGTGTAGATGAAGAACTTGACCGTGGCGTAGAGCCGACGCGGGCCGCCCCAGATCCCGATCACGAAGTACATCGGGATCAGCATCACTTCCCAGAACACGTAGAACAGGAACATGTTGAGCGCGAGGAACGCGCCGAGCATCCCCGCCTGCAGGGCGAGCATGAAGAAGACGTACTCCTTCACTCGCTTCGTGATCTCACTCCAAGACGCGAGCAGGATGATAGGCAACAGGAAGGAGGTGAGGACGACCAGGAACAGGCTGATCCCGTCGACTCCCATGTAGTACGTGATTCCGTAGTCCGTGATCCACTCGGCGTGCTCGACGAACTGGACATCCCCCGAGCTCGCATCGAAGCGCCTCCAGAGCTCGAGCGAAAGGCCGAAGCCGGCGAGCGAGGTGACGAACGCGACGACCTTCCAGGTGAGGTCCGAGAGCCGCACCCACGGCTGAAGCACGAGCAAGGCCGTGACGCTCGCCAGCGGCAAAAAGACCAACGTCGAGAGCAGGTTGTTCTCGATCAGTTCGCTCAGCGCGGAGGGCACCTCAGATTCCCCGGAGCAGGTACGCGACGAGGATGACGCCGCCGACCAGCATGCCGAACACGTAGGTCTGGGTCATTCCGGTCTGCAACAACTTCAAGCCGCGATCGGCGGTTCCCCGCACGACGTTCGCGATGCCGTTCACAGCGAGCTGGTCCACGATGCGGGCGTCCACGACCCGGTACAGGAAGGCGTCCGAGACGCGAAGGATGGGACGGATAATGACCGCGCTGTACAGCTCGTCTATCCAGTACTTGTTCACGAGCAATCGGTACGCGGGCCCGACACGCTCGACCAGGCGCGGGAGAGCGTCACGCCTGTAGAAGTAGAGGTACGACGCGAGGGCGGCTCCAACAGCTGCACTCACCACGGCCCCGAACGCGAGGGTGTACTCGAGCGCGTGACTCACGTCGCCGTGGTCGGCGGGGGGGGCCACGGACTGCAGGAAGTAGTGGAGGCTGTTCGACTCGGGCACTCCGAACCATTCCCCGTAAATGTCCGGGAGCGACAGCCAACCCGCGCACACGGAGAGGAAGGCCAGCAGCACGAGGGGAACCAGGATCCACTTAGGCTGCTCGCGGATGTGGCTGCGAACCTGGGGCGAAGCCCGGTTGTGGCCCGTGAAGGTCAGGAAGTAAAGCCGGAACATGTAGAAGGCGGTCAGTCCCGCCGTCAGCACGCCGACGCCCCAGAGCGCCATGTGCCCTGGCGTGTCGTGCGCGAGGTAGACCCCGAGCAGGATCTCGTCCTTGGAGAAGTAGCCGGAGAACCCAGGGGTCCCGGCGATGGCCAGGACGCCGACCAGGAAGGTGCCGTGCGTCCACGGCATGCGGCGGCGCAGCCCACCCATCAGATCGGTGCTCTGCTCATGGTGCATTCCGAGGATCACGGCGCCCGCACCGAGGAAGAGCAGGGCCTTGAAGAAAGCGTGCGTCGCGAGGTGAAAGATCGCCGCGCTGTACGACATTACGCCGGCCGCGAGGAACATGTAGCCCAGCTGACTCACGGTGGAGTAGGCCAGGACCTTCTTGATGTCCTTCTGGCACAACGCGATCGTCGCCGCGAAGAGCGCCGTCAAGCCCCCGACCCAGGCGACGGTTGCGCTCGCCCCTGGCGCGATCGAGTAAAGGAAGGACATGCGGCAGACCATGTAGACCCCGGCGGTCACCATGGTGGCGGCGTGGATGAGGGCGGAAACGGGAGTCGGCCCCGCCATCGCGTCGGGCAGCCACACGTAGAGTGGGATCTGCGCGGATTTTCCGCAGGCCCCGATGAAGAGACAGAGCCCTGCCAGGGAGACGAGCTTCCAGCTCGGCACCGCGAGGCCCAGCAATCCGAGCCACTGCGGGACTTCCACCGATCGCTCGCCGATGGCTGCCACGTTCGCGGTCATCTCGCGGAAATCGAGTGTGGGCACGCCGGCCTCGAAGAAGGCCCAGAACAGCAAGAAGATCCCGAGCAGGAAGCCGAAGTCGCCGATGCGGTTGACGATGAACGCCTTCTGTCCACAGGCGGCGTTGTAGTCGTCGAGGTACCAGAACCCGATCAGCAGGTAGGAGCAGAGGCCCACGGCCTCCCAGCCGACGAACATCACGAGCAGGTTGTCGCCCAGCACCAGCATCAGCATCGAGAACATGAACAGGTTCATGTACACGAAGAAGCGCTGGAAGCCGCGGTCCTCACGCTCGTCGTCGTCCATGTATCCGATGGAGTAGATGTGGATCAGCGATCCGACACCGGTCACGATCAGGACCATGATCGCGGACAGCGGATCCAGCAGGAACGAGAGCTCCGCGTGGAAGGGATGAACCGAGACCCACGTGTACACGTGATCGAGCAGGTAGGGATCCGGCCCTTCCACGCCTGTTGCCAGCTCCCAGACCACCCGGACCGAGAGCAGGAACGAGGCGATCGGCGCCCCGCAGGCCAGCGCGCCTATGACGCTCCTGGGCAGCCCGCGAGGAGCGAAGACGAGCCACACCCCGCTCACCACCGCCGCAATCAGCGGGAGAAGCGGAATCCAGCGCAACAGCTCGTTCGCGTCCTCGCTCACGACTCCTACCACTTCATCAAGCTGGCTTCTTCGATGTTCACCGTGTCCCGGTTCCGTACGAGACTGATGATGATCGCCAGACCAACGGCCACCTCCACGGCGGCCACGACCATCACCATGAAGACGAAGATCTGCCCGGCGTGGTCGTCGAGCTCACGGCTGAAGGCCACCAGCGACAGGTTCGCGGCGTTGAGCATGAGCTCGATGCACATGAACATGACGATGATGTTGCGGCGCACCAGCACTCCGAGAACGCCGATCATGAACAGCACGGCTGCGACGGTCTGAAACTGGCAGGCCGCGATGTCGCCCATCAGTCGAGACTCCGCTTGCCGATGACGACGGCCGCCACGATCCCCGCGTAGAGCAACACGCCCGCGATCTCGAAGGCGAGCACGTAGTCGGTGTAGAGCGCCAGGGCGATCGTACGGGTCGTCCCGTACTCGGCCCCTACCTCGGGCCACGGGGCGTTGAGACCCGAGAGCAGCCGTGCCAGATACAGGGTCGCAAGGCCGATCACGCCTGACCCGACCAGCTTGAGCAGCGGCTGCGACTCCGCGCCCATGTTTCCACCGCGGAGATTCAGCAACATGATGACAAAGAGGAAGAGCACCACGATCGCGCCGGCGTACACCATGATCTGGATCAGCGCTACGAACTGGGCGAAGAGCAGAAAGTACAACCCCGCGATCGCCAGCATGCTGACGACCAGGCTTACAGCCGCGTGGATAGTGTTCCGCACGTTGGCCACCACACTGATGCCCGATGCCACGGCGGCGGCAGAGAATATCCAGAACAACGCGTCGGCCATCAGTGGATGATCTCGTCGATGAGGAGAATGCCGAGGGCGGTAACCACGATGTTCGCGAGCGACAGGGGCAGCAGGATCTTCCAGCCGAGGTTCATGACCTGGTCGTAGCGGAAGCGAGGCAGGCTCCAGCGCAGCAACATCTGAAACCAGATCAGCACGATCACCTTGCTGAAGAACACTCCCACGTGGAGCAGCATCGCCAGCACGTTGCCCATGTTCGGCCCGAACACGCTTCCCAGACCAGCGATCAGCTGGGCATCCGACAGGTACGGGATGGACCAACCACCGAGGAACATCGCAGTCATGAGACCGGCGATTACGACGACCTCGATCAGCTCGCCCATCATGAAGATGCCAAACTTCATGCCGCTGTACTCGATGAAGTAGCCGGCAACGATCTCACTCTCGCCCTCTGGCGTGTCGAATGGAGCGCGCTTGTTCTCGGCCATGATCGCGGTCAGGAACAAGAAAAAGCCGAGGGGCTGCAGGAGGATCCCCCACATCGGCAGCTTCACGAGATCGACCCAGCCAGTCCCCACCCCAACCCAGCCGAAGTGCTCGACGAAGCCGAGCAGGCGGAAAGTTTCCTGCTGCGCCAGCCCCATATCGGTGAGCCGCAGCGTCTGGAAGATCATGAAGACGCCTATTACCGAGACGCCCATCGCGACCTCGTAGGAGATCATCTGCGCAGACACACGGATCGAGCCGAGGATTCCCCAGTTGTTGTTGCCGGCCCAGCCGGCCAGCATGGAGCCGTAGGTCGCGATGGAGCCGATCGCGAAGATGTAGAGCACTCCGTAGTCGAGGTCCGCCACGACGAGCTTCCACGAGGCGCCCCAGGCCTCGTAGCTCCCCCCGTACGGAATGATCGCAAAGCTCACGACCGCGGGAAATACGGCTATGAAGGGGCTTATCGTGTGGAGGAGCCTGTCTCCTCCGGTCGGGACTACGTCCTCCTTGGTGATCATCTTGATCGCGTCGGCGATCGGATGGATTAGCCCGATCGCCTTGATGCCAAAGATGTCAGCGCGGTTTGCCCCGATCCTGTCCTGCATGAGGGCGCTCTGCTTGCGCTCCACCCAGGTCATGAGGGGAGCGAAGGCGAGGGCTATGAGCGCGAACAAGAAGATCGCGACCGTGACGGTGGCGGTTTCCATCTATGCCAGCTCGCGCCCCTGATCGTCGAGTGTGTCCAGATGGATCCCGTCGAACGCGGCGACCTCCTCGGCTAGCCGCTTCGAGACGGCTCGCACGTCGTAGCGCTCGCCCCAGCCATCGAGCCCCGCGGCGTTCGCGATCTGCTGCAGCAGGCTGCCTTCGGCCCAGGCCTCCCAGGTAGGCTCCACTGCCGGAAAGAAGCGCTGCACCCGCCTCGCGTGATTCGTAAAGGTCCCCGCCTTCTCGCTGAAGTGTCTGGCAGGCAGCACCACACTGGCGCGCGACACGAGCTCAGAGTGGTGCGTGTCGATCAGGACGAGCTCGGCCGTATCCCGGAACGCCTCCGCCGGAACGCTGTGGCCCAGCACCAGCGCGAGGCCCGCTTGCCCGATCGTCTCCCCCCGCCCGAAGCCGAGCGCAGCTGCGCCGGCCGCGTTCGGAGCCTTGTCCGCCTGGATCAAGAGCTCGTCCGCCTCACCGGTCGGCACAGCGTAGAGAGCCGGGGGAGCACCGAGCTCTGCGAGCAGCTGGCGGAGCACGAAGAGGTCCTCGTTCGCGGCAAAGGGAGAGGCGACGCCGACGATCCGCGCGCCAGACTCCCTGGCCTCGCGAAGCAGCTCGCCAGCCCGCGCCAGCGCGGCATCGTACGAGCTCGGCTGCCCCCCTACGCCCGGCTCCTTCAGGCGCTCCTCGCTGATCGTCTTGTACGAGAGCCGGCCAAGGTCGCACACCCAGGTGTCGTTCACGGAGTCGTTGCGGCGTGGCAGGTAGCGGTAGACCCTGTTGTTCGAGCGTGAGGCCCAGATGTTGCACCCATTTGAGCAGCCGGAGCAGACACTCTCCACGTCGTCCAGAAACCAGACACGGATCTTGAAACGAAAGTCCTTGGTCGTGAGCGCACCGACGGGGCAGATGTCCGCCACGTTCATCGAGTAAGGGTTGTCGAGCTCCGCCCCGGGGAATACCTCGAGGGCCGACTCATCGCCCCGCTGGAACACGCCGAGCTCCCCGGTGCCGGGCATCTCCTGGCAGAAACGAACGCAGCGTCGACACAGGATGCAGCGCTCCTGATCGAAGACGATCGTCGGGCCGAGGTCGACGGCCTTCTTGGCCGGACGGCGCGGCTCGATCGTGCGGGCACCGCCGATCCCGTAGTCGAACGCGTAGTCCTGAAGCGAGCACTCACCCGCCTGATCACAGATGGGACAGTCGAGCGGATGGTTCAGCAGCAGGAGCTCGAGCACCCCCTCGCGCGCCTTCTTCACCGACTCGCTCTTCGTTCGCACGACCATGCCGTCCTGCACCGGCGTGTTGCAGGCGATCTGGAGCTTGGGGTTGCCCTCGATCTCCACCTGACACATGCGACACGAGCCGTCGATGGACAGCTTGGGATGCCAGCAGTAGTGCGGGATGTCCACGCCGCTCATCAGCAGCCCGAGGTCGTCGATGGCTTGCAGGATCATGCGGCCTTCCGCGACCTCGTACTCCACGTCGTCGATCGTGATCGTCGGCACCGCTACAGCTCGAAGCTCGCGGAGAAGGAGCACTTCTGCTCGGCGATATGCGCCTCGAAGTCCTTCCGGAAGTGGCGCAGCAGGCCCTGGATGGGCCAGGCGGCGGCGTCTGAGAAGCCGCAGATCGTCTGGCCCTCCAGCATGGCTGGGACGTTGTCGAGCAGCGCGAGATCCGCGGGAACGCCGCGCCCCGCCTCGATGCGCTCGCAGATCTTGTTGATCCAGCCCGTGCCCTCGCGGCATTGCGTGCACTGGCCGCAGGATTCGTCTCGAAAGAAGGTGCTGATGATGCAGCCGACGCGAACCATGCAGGTGGTCTCGTCCATGACCATCACCCCACCCGTACCGAGATGGGTGTTGCGTTCGCTCAGGAACTCCTCCGCCATGCCTACGTCGAGATCGGCCGGGGGCAGGATGGCCATCGACATCCCGCCCGGCATGACGCCCTTGAGTGCGCGGCCCCCGCGCACTCCGCCAGCCTGCTCGATCAGCTCGCGCAGCGGCGTCCCCAGCGGGAACTCGTAGAGGCCTGGCCTCTCGACGTGGCCCGACACTCCGAAAAGCGTGGTGCCGGGACTCTTGTCCGTACCGATGCTTCGGAACCACTCCGCTCCCCGCTCGAGCACGAAGCCGACATGTGCGAAGGTCTCCACGTTGTTCACCGTCGAGGGCAGACCGAAAGCGCCGTACTGGGCCGGGAAGGGCGGCTTCTTGCGCGGCTGACCTTTCTTCCCCTCGAGCGATTCGAGCAACCCGGTCTCGTCGCCACAGATGTAGGCGCCGGCACCGATCTGGACGACGATCTCGTGATCGAAGCCCTTCTTGCCGAGGATGTTGCTGCCTAGGTAGCCAGCCTGCCGGGCCGCATCCACGGCAGCCTGGACGCGCTCGATGGCGAGCGCGGACTCCCCGCGAATGTAGATGAAGGTCCGCTCTGCGCCGGTGGCCCAGGCGGCAATCAGGATGCCCTCCAGGATCTGGAGCGGTCCCCGCTCCATGATCAGGCGGTCTTTGAACGAGCCTGGCTCGGACTCGTCGCCGTTCGCGATCAGGAGCTTCATGCGCTCGTTGGGTCCAGACATGAAGCTCCACTTCAGGCCCGCGGAGAAGCCCGCCCCGCCGCGGCCCCGCAAGCCCGCGTCCTTGACGAGCTCGACCACGTCAGCGGGATCCATTCCGATCGCCTTGCGCAGTCCGCCGAAGCCGGCGTGACTCTCGAACCCCTCGAGCGTCCGGTACGCGTCGTCGCCGTAGTGCTCGGAAAGGTAGTTCACAACGTGGGGCTCGATGAGCAACGGCTACTCCAGAGCGTCCACGACACCGCGAGCGGCCCCTAGATCGACGTTCTCGACGAAGCGTCCGTCGACGCGCAGCACGGGAGCGGTTCCGCACGAGCCAAGGCACTCCTCGTGACCGAGGGTGATGCGCCCATCCGGAGTCGTCTGACCCGCGCGTATGCCGAGGTGGGACTCCAGCCCCTTCAACAGGCTGCGACCGCCGCGCAGGCTGCAGGGCAGGTTCGTGCACACGTAGACGTGATGTCGCCCCTGCGGGGAGGTGTAGAACATGTTGTAGAACGTGAGCACCTCCCAGACCTGCACGGGCTGGAGCTCGAAGAGCTCTGCCAGCTCGCGGGCACCGTCGGGGTCAACGTAACCCTTCTCTGCCTGCACTGCGTAGATCGCAGGGAGCAGAGCGCCGCGCTTCTGGGGATAACGGTCGAACAGGGACTCGATGTGCTCGCGAGTCTCCGGCCTCAACCCCCTACTCCCACTCGAGACCGCCCTTCAACCACTCGTAGGCGAGCCCGAGCGCGAGCACGCCCAGGAACGGCAGCATCACCACGAAGCCGTACCAGCCCAGATCCCGAAATACGAGCGCCCACGGGTAGAGAAAGACCACCTCGACGTCGAAGATGATGAACGAGACGGCAATCATGTAGAACTTGATGTTGAAGCGCTGGTACGGAGACACAATCTGGTGTTCACCGCACTCGAAGGGCTCCTGCTTCTCTGCAAAGCGTAGCTTTGGGCCGAGAACGGTCGTCAGGAACAGCAGCATCAGCACAAAGCTGGCGCCCAGCAACATGAACAGGCCCAAACCCGCATACTCGCCCATCGCACCCTCGGAAACGCCCGTTTTTCGCGGGGAAAGCGGCGGAATGCTAGGAGCCCACCCGCTCACTGTCAACGGGCCGATGGGGTCGCCTATGCTCCCCTCATGCCGACTTCGAACCCCATCCGCTGGGATTCACTACCCTCCCGCCATGCGCGTACCGGCAGTGGTCCTCGCGGTGCCGATCCTCCTCACTGCATGCGGCCCCAAGGTGGTCCGGCAGGAGGTAGTGCGAAACGATCTCGTCCACATCGAGATTCGCCGGACGGAGCTGAAGGGAGAGCTCGTCCCGCGGGGCTACGATCAGCCAGCCATCATCGCGGATGTGCGGCTGGCCCACATCCTGGCCAGCTTCTCGCACACGTCCGCTAAGGGGCCCCCGAAACCGACGATCCGCACGGAGCACGTCTACGAGCTCGCCGAGGGGCTCTCCACGGCGTTCGAGCTGGCCGGCCCGGATGCGGAGGTTGTGGCCGCCGCCCACGCCCGCGAACGCAGGCTCAGCATCTTCACCGAGGAGCGGGTCACTTCCTTCCGCGCCTCGCTGCAGGGCGATCTGCTTCTGTTCGAGTTCTTCGCGATCGAGGAGGTCGTCCCCCGCGAAGGCGGGAAAGCCCACGGGGATCGCAGGTACGAGATCCCCCTCGAGGTGCCCCGCGGGCGGCCGACGTTCCGCCTGGTTCCGGGCGAGGCCCAGCTGCAGCATGGAGCGCGCGGGATGGCAGTCGAGTGGCGCGACCCTTACTACGCGAAGCCCGTCAGCCTGCGTGCGCGCTTCGGTCAGACGCGCCGACGCACCATCCTGATGGAGATGAGCGAGGAGGAGCTCGCAAACATCGCAGTCGAGATGCCCCCGCCAGAAGAGCTCAGCAACGCCCAGCTGCGGGCCCTCGACGAGCTCGATGCCGCGCGCCGTTCGGGCTACGTCACCGAGATCGAGTACCGACGTCGCCACCGGCTGGTCATCCAGGATCGTCTGAAGGAGGCGGGGTACCCGCGAGACGCGCCGTGAGCCTCGTCCGGCGCATCCACGTCGACACGGATCCCGGCCTCGACGACCTGCTCGCCCTCGCCCTGGCACTGGCCTCGCCGGAGCTCCGGGTCGATGGCATCACGACCGTCGCCGGCAACGCCTCCGTGGAGACCGTGACCGACAACCTACAGCGATTTCTGGCGCTGGCCGAGGTCGAGATCCCGATCGGGCGCGGCGCGAGCGGCCCCCTGTCGCTCTCGACCGTGGACGCGGAGAGATTCCATGGCAGCGACGGACGCGCGGGCGTCGATCTCCCCGCGACCGAGCCTCGGGAGCTTCCCGATGCGTCCGACGTCCTGCGCCACAGCCTGGTGGAGCGCGGGGTGCAGCACGTCGTAGCGATCGGACCGCTGACCAACCTGGCGCGCCTGGTGCGCGAGGACCCCGCGCTATTCGAATCCGCCGAGATCGTGTGGATGGGCGGAACGCTGTCGGAGGGGAACGTCACCGGCGTGGCCGAGTTCAACTGCTATGCCGACCCCGAGGCAGCCTCGATCGTCCTCGGCTCCGGCCTGTCGGTGCGCGTGCTCGGCCTGGACGTCACGCGCTGCGTCGCGGTGCGTGCAGCCGCACTGCCACCCGATCCGTTCGGATCTGGCCCCATGGGGCGGTTCCTGGCCGAGGTCCTCTCACGGCTGATGGGAGCGGAGCTCCCCGTACAGGGCGAACGTATGGCGCTGTTGCACGATCCTTGCGCGATCGCGGCGGCCGCCGATGGCGAGCTCTTCCGCTATCAGAAGCACGTCATCGACGTGACCGTCAGCGAGGACACGGAGCGGGGCCGGATGTGCGCGCGTCCGGAGCTCGACGGTCCCCTCGTGCAATACGCGGACGAGGTCAAGAGCCACGACGTGATGGAGCTGTTCCTGGGGCGGCTGGCGGAGTGGTCCGGGAGCTACCCATAGCTTCGACGAGCTTCCGCGGCGACTTCCACGTCCACTCGACGCTGTCCGACGGCACGCTCACTCCGCGCGCCGTCGCCGAGCGGGCCCACGCGGCGGGAGTCGACCTGTTCGCCCTGACGGACCACGACGAGGTGGGGGGCGTGACCGAGGCCGCGCAGCGCGGCAGCGAGCTCGGAGTGCGAGTCATCCCTGGCATCGAGATCTCCGTTATCGAGGCTGGGGGTCGCCGGCAGCTGCACATCTTGGGGCTCGGGCTTGATCCCGAGCACGAGCCGCTGCGCGTGTGCGTTGCGGAGCTGCGCCGCGCGCGAGTGCGCCGTGGGCTCGAGATTCTCGAGCGACTCCGAGGCCTGGGGATCGAGCTATCGGCAGAGAGGCTCGAGGAGATCGCGGGCGAGGGGTCGCTCGGAAGGCCTCACGTGGCCAGGGCCCTCGTCGAGGCAGGCGTGTGCGCGAGCCACGACGAGGCGTTCGCGCGCTTCCTCCGACGGGGGCGCCCGGCGTTCGTCGCGTCTCCCGGCCTGACCGCGAAGCGCGCGATCTCCCTAATCCACGCCGCCGGCGGTATCGCCTCGCTGGCTCACCCGCTGCTGTCAATCGGGATCGACGCGCCCGGGGGTCTGGAGAGCTTCGTAGAGGAGCTGGTCGAATCCGGGCTCGACGGGCTCGAGGTCTGGCATCCAAGCCATCACCCTGGACAGTCCCGCAGGATCCGGCGACTCGTCCGGAAGTGGGGGCTAGTAGCCACCGGAGGCAGTGACTTCCACGGCTCCGAGCAGCGGAGCGTGGAGCTGGGCAGGGGGCGCGGAGCGCTCCGGATGGGGCGCGCCGAGTGCCGGGAGATCCTCGATCGAATCACGCAAGTGCGCGTCAGCTTGAAGGTTTGACCGTCCCTCAGCGCGGCTGTAAGCTCGGCCGCTCCAGATGCCGAAGCCCAAGCAACCCCCAGGCAGCTCGACGCGCGCCGTCCACGGCGGCGAGCGCGAGGGCCGGCCCCGCGTTTCGGATGCTCTGACCACCCCGATCGTGCAGACGGCGACCTACTGGTTTCGAGATACGCAAGAGGTGATCGACTACCAGGAGGGCCGGCGGAGCAGCTTCGAGTACGGACGCTACGGCAACCCCACGGTGCGGACCGTGGAGGAGAAGCTGATGGAGCTCGAGGGCGCGGAGGCCTGCCTGGTCTCGGCTTCGGGTATGAACTCGATCACCACGCTGCTCCTCGCGCTCTTGCCCCGGAATGGGCGCCTCGTGACCACCCACGACTGCTACCGCCGAACCCGTCAGTTCATCGGCACGGTGCTCCCCAAGCTGGGAGTCGAGGCGACCGTGATCGACCCCGCCGACCTCGCAGGGCTCGAGCAGGCGCTAGAGCTGGGTCCCACGCTCTTCTTTTCGGAATCACCGACGAATCCGTACTTGCGGGTCGTCGACATCCCCCGCGTCTCCGAGCTCTGCCACGCGGCAGGCATGCTGGTCGTGATCGACTCGACCTTTGCCTCGCCCATCAACCAGCAGGCCCTCTCGTTGGGTGCGGACATAGTGCTCCACTCGGGCACGAAGTACCTCGCCGGGCACAACGACGTGATGGCCGGCGTGTTGCTGGGCAGCGAGGCGCGCATCGCTCCCATCCGTGCACTGCACGGGATCATGGGGGGGGTGATCGATCCGCACGCTGCGTACCTGTTGCTCCGCGGTCTCAAGACTCTCGACCTGCGCGTGCAGCGCTCGAACCGCAACGCGGAGAAGCTCGCAGGCTTCCTCGAGCGTCACCATGGGGTGGAACGCGTCCATTACCCCGGATTGCCCAGTCACCCCGACCACGAGGTCGCTGTCGCGCAGATGTCGGGCTACGGCGGCGTGGTCAGCTTCCAGGTGCGCGGCAACCTGGAGAGCGCCTCGAAGTTCGTCGACGCGCTGCGCATCCCGTACATCGCACCCAGCCTGGGTGGGACGGAATCCCTCGTCGAGCAGCCGACCATCGTGTCGTACTGGGACCAGTCCCCCGAGGAACGCGCGAAGCTCGGCATCGAGGACAACCTGATCCGTTTCTCCTGCGGCGTCGAAGACGCCGACGACCTCATCGCCGATGTCGACCAGGCCCTAGACAGAGTCTAGACCGCTGAAGGAGTCCCCCGAGGAAGACTATGACTTGGAACTTGGGGACGGTCCTTAATCGGAACTAACTCGTCGATCGGACCAAGAAGTTCCGATTAAGGACCGTCCCCAAGTTCCGACTTGCGCCGCCTGCACAGTTGCCGGTCCAGCAAGGAGTCGGAGGGCGGGAACGCCCCCCGGCGGACTGTGGTAGCGGTACCCGAAGCGAGCAAGTCCCTTGTGCACGCAGGGAGCGGAGTCCGCCGGGGGACGTTCCCGCCCTCCGACGGCGTAGCTATAGGAGGCCTCCGGGGAGGGTTGCCTTTTCTAGGGCGAGGAGCTTGCGCTTGCTGTCGAGGCCGCCACTGTAGCCTCCCAGCTTGCCGCCGCTGGCGATGACGCGGTGGCAGGGGACGATGATGGGGAGGGGGTTGGCACCGCTGGCTGCACCGACGGGGCGGGCGGCTCTTGGCCGCTTGATGGAGCGCGCGATCTCTCCGTAGCTCAACGTCTCGCCGAATGGGACCTCGCAAAGCGCGCGCCACACGTCCAGCTGGAAATCAGTGCCACGCAGGTCGAGGGGAACTTGGAAGTCCCGCCGCTCGCCCGCGAAGTAGTCGTCGAGCTCGCGGCAGACCTTGTCGAGTGGAGGGAGCCAGTCAAGCGCTTCGGCGCAGGGCAACTCACGTTCGAGCCAGCCCGCGAAGCCGCGTCCGGCGGCACGCGGCAGGGCAATTCTGACGACGCCCTTCTCGGTGGCCGCGATGCGAAGCCGTCCGAGCGGTGACTCGTACGTCGTGGTGGCCAGCCGGTCCATGCGCCGAGCCTATCTGATCTCGATGTTGCCCGAAAGCGGAGCGGCGGGGGTAGACGATGCTACCCCCGCCCTATGCCCAACCTTCTTACGGTCTTGAACTCAGGCGTATGCGCCTGAGTCGCGGCGTGCTAGCGGCGAGCTGCCCGACTTCGAGTCGTCTTGCGAGCGGCCTTCCGGCGCGCCGGCTTGCGTCTTGCGGGCGTCCGCTTGCGTGCCGCCTTCTTGCGCGGTGCCTTCCGGCGCACCGCCTTCTTACGTCGAGCTCCAGCCTTCTTTCGAGCAGCCTTCTTGCGACCCGTGGCCTTCTTTCGACTAGTGGCAGCCTTCTTGCGACGCGGTGCCGCCTTTTGAGCAGCCTTGCGCCGACGCCCGCCACCCCGGCGTGCCATCCGCGTCTTGCATACGTCGCCTGCTTTGTCGATGAAGTAGAGGAAGCCCTCTTCTCTGTCGACGCCGGCCTTGGCGACCCTCTGAGGCCGTGGCTTTGGCTGACGCCCGCCGCCTCGAGCCATGGCGACGCGCGATACATCGCCCCTCTTGTCGAGATAATAGAGATACCCCGACTCGCGCTTGATACCAGTCCGAGCAACCTTCGTTGCCATTTGTCATCCCCCCGTCTGTTCCGCGGTGTTTCGCTGACGAGAACTTCATCGACGAACTGCACCGTCTATCGGAACGCCGCACAAGGTATTCAACGAAAAATCAGGTTGTCAAACATTTTTTTCCCTGAAACTTCGATCTGGGGGAAAATATGTGCGTTCGGGGAGCTCTAGTCCAGGCCCAGATTTCGCCGAATGCGCCCAAGCGGCTCCTCCGTCGACGGCTCGAACTCGGATCCGGTGATCCGTTCGTACGCCTCGATGTAGCGTCTCGCGGCCTCGCAGCGGACGTCGTCGGGCAGTCTCGGGGGCTGACCATCACCACGCCAGCCCTGCTCGTCCAGCCAGCGTCGAACGTACTCCTTGTCCAGCGCGGGGGGGTCGGTCCCCTCGGCCATGGCCTGCTCGTAGCGTTCCACGTACCAGTAGCGGGACGAGTCGGGTGTGTGAATCTCGTCGATCACCACGATGTTGCCGGCACTGTCGAGACCCATCTCGTACTTCGTATCGACGAGAACCAGCCCCCGACTGCGAGTCCAGCTCTGGCCCTCCGAAAACAGTCGACTGCCGATCTCCGCGGCGGCGTCGTAGTGCTCGGCCGAGATCACCCCGCTCGCGATCAGCTCCTCACGCGAGGTCAGCTCGTCGTGTCTGCCCTGCTCCGCCTTGGTCGTTGGTGTGAGGAGCGGTTCCTGGAGCTGTTGGTGTTTGCGCATCCCATCGGGGAGGTCGTGCCCGCAGTAGCGTCGCTCGCCCCGCTCGTACGCGACCCAGATCGAGGTCTTCGACACACCTGTGAGATAGCCCCGGTAGACCAGCTCGACAGCCAGCGGCTGACACTCCCGCGCGATCGAGACACAGGGATCGGGGACGTCGAGCAGGTGATTCGGCGCCAACCCCCGCGTCTTCTCGAACCAGAATGCCGCCAGCTCGTTCAGCACCTGGCCCTTGAACGGAATCGTACCGAGGACTACGTCGAAGGCGCTGATGCGGTCCGTCGCCACAATCGTGCGACGATCTCCCTGCACGTAGCAGTCACGGACCTTCCCGACGATGCGTTCCCCGAGGCCGTCGAAGTCGGTTTCTCCGACGGTCCTGTCGCATTGATGACGCAGCAATACGAGATCCACCCCCACCAGTCCCCCCTTCAGGCGCCTGCTTCAGCGCCCTCTTCTGCGCTGCTCCACGGCGTCTAGAACGCTCGCCTCGAGCGCGACGCCATCCAGAGCGTTGATCTCGCGGATGCCGGTCGGACTGGTCACGTTGACCTCGGTGAGCCACTCCCCGATCACGTCGATTCCCGCCAACACGATGCCGAACCGCCGCAGGTCGGGGCCAATCCTGTCACAGATGACGCGATCGCGCGGAGTGACCTCCGCCTGCTGAGCCGTGCCGCCCACGTGAAAATTGGCCCGGGACTCCTCGTCGCGCGGCACCCGCAGCACGGCTCCGACCGGCTCTCCTTCGACGACGATGACGCGCTTGTCTCCCATGCGAATCTCCGGGACGTAGCGCTGGGCGATCTGGAAGACGGTTCCGTGCTGCGTTCCCAGCTCGAGAATTGCCCCGACGTTGCGGTCCCCAGGCGTCAGGTGGAAGACCCCCTCGCCGCCGCAACCACCGAGAGGCTTGATGATCATCTCGCCGCCGAGCTTCTCGCGAAACGCTTCCAGCTCTCCGACGTTGCGGCTGATCAAGCTCTCGGGGGTGATGTCGGGATAGCGCAGTACGAAGAGCTTCTCGGTTACCTCGCGCAGACCCGCAGGGTCGTTCACGACCAGCGTGGGAGGCGGCACCAATCCCAGCAGGTGCGTGACGAAGAAGTAGTCGATGTCGTAGGGCGGATCCTTCCGCATCCAGACGACGTCGAAGCTCCCGAGGGCCTCGCTGCGCGGCGAACCCGCCTCGTACCAGTCCTCTTCCTCGCCCACCTGGAGCTCGACCCGGGACACCATCGGTACGGCACCGTCCCCCACGCTGAGGTCGACCACCTCGCAGGCAAGGACCTCGTGTCCGCGTCGGGTCGCCTCGCGCATCAGGACGATGCTGGTGTCCTGCTGCACGTTCAACCCGACGAGCGGATCGACGATAAATAGGTGCCGCATGGGCGGATCCTACGTTCCGAGCCTCCCCGCTGTCAAACCGCTGCTAGACTGTAAGTAATTGAATTATCAGGGAATCAATACTCACCAGCAGTCGCTCGAGCGAGGTTTGTGCGCACCCTGGGGCTGGGCTAGCTTCGGTCGCCTCGGGCCTAGCCAGCGAGGAAGTACGCCTTGAAACGCCTCGCACACGTCCTGCTCGCACTCGCGTTTCTCGGGATCCTCGGCTGCGTGGCAGCGGCGGCGGTCTTTTACGCCTTCATCCTGCGGGACCTCCCCGAGATCAACACGCTGCGGGACTACCGCCCGAACCTGATCACGCGCATCCGCGCCGTCGACGGCAGCGAGATCGCGTCGTTCGCCAAGGAGCGTCGCGTAGTTGTCTCGATCGAGGATCTTCCCCACCACGTGGTGCATGCCTTCATCGCCGCGGAGGACAGCTCCTTCTACGAGCACGAAGGCCTCGACTACGCGGGGATCCTGCGCGCCGCGATCACCAACCTGCGGGCGGGGAAGGTGCGCCAGGGCGGCAGCACGATCACGCAACAGGTGGCGAAGACGTTTCTCCTGAGCTCGGATCGCAGCTACGTCCGCAAGCTCAAGGACATGATCCTGGCCATGCGAATCGAGCGAGCACTGAACAAGAACGAGATCCTCTATCTGTACCTGAACCAGATCTACCTGGGCTCCGGTGCTTACGGGATCGAAGCAGCGGCGCATACGTACTTTGCGAAGTCGGCGAGCGAGCTCACGCTGGCCGAAAGCGCACTGATCGCTGGCCTGGTCCCAGCACCGTCGAAGTACACGCCGCGAAACAGCAGCGAGAACGCCTTCAAGCGCCAGCGCTTCGTGCTCCGTCGCATGGAGGAGGACGGCTTCATCAGCGCCGCCGAGCGAGCGGCGGCCCTGACGAGGCAGCTCGAGTTCCACGAGCCGGAACGCGGCGAGACCACGGTCGCCGCTGCCTACTTCGTCGAAGAGGTGCGACGCTACCTCGTGCAGCGCTACGGCTCCGACACGGTGTTCACAGGCGGGCTCGAGGTGAGGACCACGCTAGACCCCGAGCGGCAGCGCGACGCGTACCACTCGCTGAGAACGGGACTTCGCGCCCACGATCGGCGCGCGGGCTACCGGGGACCGATCCGCAACGTTCCCCGCAACGAGTGGGCGGAGCTCCTCGCGCAGCTCGGAGCGGAGAACGAGCAGCGACCCCGCTCCAACGCGGAGCTGTGGCGGGCGCTGGTCATGCAGGTCGACAACGACGCAGAGGACGTGCGTCTAGCCGTAGGACCTCGCCGCGAAACTGTCCTCACGCTGGAAGACCTGAAGTGGGCTCGTGTCCCCGACACCTCGCTCGACGGGATCATCCCTCGGGTCAGGCACGTGAGCCAGGCCCTCCATGTGGGCGATCTCGTCTGGCTCGAGAAGGTGGGCGAGAGGCCCGGCGAGGTGGACTCGACGCCCGTGACCGCGGATTCGGCGGACCAGCTGCTGGGAGACTTCTTCGACGGCCTCCAGCCGGCCGAGCCGGATCCAGAGCCGATCCCGATCTTCGAGCTCTACCAGGAGCCTCTCGCCGAGGGCTCCTTGGTGTCGCTCGATCTGGAGACGAAGTACCTGCTCGCCATGATCGGAGGCTACGATTTTGGCCGCAGCCAGTTCAACCGTGCGCTGCAGTCGCGACGTCAACCCGGCTCGGCATTCAAGGCCATCATCTACGCGGCTGCCCTCGAGCAGGGCTACACACCCGCAACAATCGTGTACGACACGCCGATCGTCTACGTCGACGCGGACAGCGGGTTCCAGTGGAAGCCCGAGAATTACTCGGACAAGTTCTACGGACCCATCCCACTGCGCCAGGCGCTCGCCAAGTCACGCAACATCGCTACGATCAAAATCCTGAGAGAGATCGGGCTGGAGCCAGTTCACGAGATGGCCGAACGGCTCGGCATCCGCTCTCCGCTCGAAGCCAACCTCGGGCTAGCGCTGGGGAACAGCGAGGTGACACTCGGTGAGCTGACGCGCGCCTACACAACCTTCGCCACCGGTGGCCGCCGCATCGACCCGATTTTCATCGTCGAGATCCGAGACCGCGACGGGGTGCTGCTCGAGGAGGACGTCCCCTTGCTGGCGAGCCTCGAGGATTTGGAGGGGGAGGACGGGGAGTTCGAGCTCAAAGAGGAGGAGCCGCTCGAGGAGCAGGACGAGCTCGAGCGGGTCATGGGCGAGATCCGGGAGGTCGTGCTGCGAGAGGAGCAACCCGCACCGCTCCCCCCGGGCTACCGCCTCGATCCGGTTACCGCCTACCTGATGACCGACATGTTGCGCGCCGTCATCGAGGAAGGAACGGGGCGCCGCGTGCGCGCGCTGCGCCGCCCGGTGGCGGGCAAGACCGGCACGACGAACAACCTGTTCGACGCCTGGTTCATCGGCTACACGCCCCAGATCGCGACGGGGGTGTGGGTCGGCTACGACAACGCACGAGATCTCGGCAAGAACGAGACGGGCTCTCGCGCGGCGAGCCCGATCTTCCTCGACTACATGCAGCGTGCCCTGAAAGACTTGCGTGTGGAGGACTTCTCGGTCCCGGAAGGAGTGGTGTTCGCCCGCATCGACCTGGCCACCGGCTTGCTCGCGAAGCCGGGCGACGAGAAGGCGTCGTTCCAGCCCTTCCGCGAGGGCACCACCCCAGAATCAGTCAGCTCCGGTGGGCTGGAGACCGGCAGCTCGGGCCGGCCCCCCAGGCTCGACTGAAGCGGACCGAGACCCACCGCATGAACCAGCGCCGAATCGTGGTTCTAGGCGGTGGCCACAACGGCCTGATTTGCGCCACTTACCTGGGGAGAGCGGGCGCGCAGGTGACGCTCCTCGAGCGTCGCGACATCCTGGGGGATGCGTGCGTGACCGAGGAGCTCTGGCCGGGGTACCGGGTCTCCCGGGCGGCCTACGTACTGTCACTCTTTCGACCGCGCATCGTGAAGGAGCTGGGACTGGAGCGGTTCGGATTGAAGCTGCTGCCTCGCAGGCCGTCTTCACTGACGCTGCTGCCCGATCAACGCTCCCTGGTGTTGGGTCTGGGCCAGGCCCAGAACCTGGCTGAAATCACCCGCTTCTCCAGCCGGGACGCTGCGATGTTCCCGCGCTACGAGGGACTGCTCGAGCGGATCGCCGCAGCTGTGGAGCCGACCCTGGATGCTCCACCGCCCGATTGGCCGCTTTCGCGGTTTCGGGACCTCGAACCCTGGTGGCTCGCGGGAAAGGCGCTTCTGGCACTCCGTGGCGACCTGGCAAGGGCGACTCGCCTCCTGCTGGGTCCCGCGCGGGACCTGCTTGAGGAGTACTTCGAGGCCGATGCGCTGCAGGTCACGCTGGCGACCGACGCGGTGATCGGCGCCTTCGCGTCACCGTCGACACCGGGCACGGGCTACGTGCTGTTCCATCACGTGATGGGATCGGTGTCCGGCACGCGCGGCGTGTGGGCCTACGTGCAAGGTGGCATGGGAGGGCTGGCCGACGCGCTCGCGGCCGCGGCCCGCGCCGCAGGGGTCGAGCTGCGCACCGGCGCGGAGGTGGTCCGGATTCGCACGAAACGGCAGTCGGCCGCTGGCGTGGTGCTCTCCGACGGTGAGGAGGTCGAGGCGGATGCGGTCGTCTCCGCGGCGGACCTCGAGCGGACGTTCGCTCTGCTCGACGAGCCTTCGCTCCTGCCAGGGGAGTTCGTGCGCTCGCTTGGACGGATCGACTACCGCAGCCCAGTCGTCAAGATGAACCTCGCGCTGCGCGAGCTTCCACGCTTCCGTTGCCGGGATCGAGACGCCGTACCGCTTGGCGCGACCGTGCACATCGGACCGCCGGACCTCGACGGGATCGAGCGCGCCTTCGAGCAGGCGCGTACGGGTGCGGTCTCCGAGCAGCCTCTCGTGGAGCTCACGATCCCCTCCGTGCTCGACGACTCGCTCGCTCCGCCGGGATGCCACGTTGCCTCCGTGTTCGCCCAGTACGCACCTGTAATGGCGTCGGACGACCCTGGCTGGCCAGCCATCCGCACGCAGATGCGCGACCGGATTCTGGCGGAAATCGAAGCCGTCGCGCCGGGTTTCACCGACTCGATAGAGCACGAGGAGACGCTGGTCGCCCCGGACGTCGAGCGGATCTTCGGCCTGACCGGCGGCAACATCTTCCAGGGGGCCATGACACCAGATCGCCTGCTCTTCATGCGACCGACACCGGGCTGGGTTCGCTACCGCAGCCCGATCGACTCCCTCTACCTCTGCGGGTCCGCGACTCACCCGGGCGGGGGTGTGATGGGGGCAAGTGGCAGGAACGCGGCGCGGGAGATCCGCCGAGACCTGCGGCTCTGACTTGCGCAATAGAAAAAACGGAGGGTCAGGGCAACGAATCAACCCGCCCAAAGGCGGGGTGATTCGAAATAAGCGTGAGTATTATAGCATCTCGATCATCGGCCGTCAATCACCAATCGAAAAATCTCATCCAACTCGCGGATTTAGGCCAAAAGAAGCGCAAACCACCCCGGAATTCCCCGATATCGCTCCCCAACCCCGCAGTTGTAACCTGTGGCCTAAGACCGTCACTTAGCAACGCCTGCATGGGACGACTCTAGAGTCCGGAAGTGCCCCTGCTGTCGTCCGCGAACTCAGCCGCCAGGTGTGCCGTGCAGTTGAGGAGTCGCACCTTCCAGGGTGGTCCTCCATCCACGATCGTGAGCGCGGTGTTGCCCCAGCGTTGGGGCTCCGGGACCGAGTCGGGGAGCTCGAGCTTGCGTGCAGCCAGCGAGCGACACACCAAACCGTGGGTGACGACGGCCAGGTTTCCGTGTACGAGCCTCGCCCACGCGGTCACACGATCCCATACGGCATCCACTCGAGCGTCGAAGTCACTCCACCGCTCTCCACCGGGCGGCGCGTAGCCCGGAGCGAAGATATCCTCCGTGAGCTCGGAGTACGGAGTGCCGCGAAGGTCTCCGAAGTTCCGCTCGCACAGGCCGGGATCGAGGCTCAGCGTTGCGCCGGTTGCCGCCACGACCCGCTCCGCCGTCATCCTGGCTCGGGTCTGGTCGCTAGCCAGAATATGCGCGACCCCGAACGAGAGCAGTCGGCGGGCGAGGCTGTCCGCCTGTGCAATGCCCCGCTCGTTGAGAGGGGTACGAGGTGGCTGGACCACGCGCGTCGCATTCAGCTCCGTCTCGCCGTGGCGAATCAGCAGAATCGACACGTCGCGAGGGTAGCAGAGGGTGTGACTCGATTGGTACCTTGAGGGAACGGAGGTCCGCGTGAAGCCGTATCTCGACTTGCTGAGAGATGTCCGCCATAACGGCGCTCCGAAGGCGGACCGTACGGGCACTGGAACGCTGAGCGTGTTTGGCCGCCAGCTGCGCTTCGATCTGTCGCGCGGCTTCCCGGCGGTGACGACGAAGAAGCTGGAGCTCAAGTCCGTCTTCCACGAGCTGCTCTGGTTCCTGCGTGGGGAGACGCATCTCCGCTATCTGCACGAGCACGATGTGCGCATCTGGGACGAGTGGGCAGATGTCGACGACGAGCTCGGTCCCATCTACGGTGCCCAGTGGCGCTCGTGGCGCGGCGCCGATGGGAAGACCATCGACCAGATCAGCTGGGTCATCGACGAGATCGCTCGCAATCCCACCTCCAGACGCCTCGTCGTGAGCGCCTGGAACGTGGCGGAGCTGCCGAGCATGGCCCTACCCCCATGCCACGCGCTGTTCCAGTTCTACGTCTCAGAAGGCAAGCTCTCGTGCCAGCTTTACCAGCGCAGCGCCGACGTTTTTCTCGGGGTGCCCTTCAACATCGCCTCGTACGCGCTGCTCACCCACATGATTGCCCAGGTCTCGAACCTCGAACCGGGTGACTTCGTTCACACGTTTGGCGACGTGCACCTCTACACGAACCACATCGAACAAACCGACACGCAGCTGACGCGCGAGCCCTACGAGTTGCCGCGCCTCGAGCTGAAGCCCGGAGTGCGATCGATCTTCGACTTCCGCTACGAAGATATCCATCTCGCCGGCTACCGGAGTCACCCCTTGATCAAGGCGCCGATCGCCGTCTAGGAGCCCGGTGATCTCGCTGATCGCCGCCGTGGCCAGCAACCGCGTGATCGGAGCACGGGGCGCCCTCCCCTGGCACCTCCCCCGCGACCTCGCCCACTTCAAACGAACCACTCTCGGCAAGACCGTCATCATGGGCCGCAAGACCCACCAATCCATCGCAGCCAAGCTCCCCGACCGCGAAAATCTGGTCGTCACGAGGAACCCGCACCTCGTAGCCGCGGGCTGCACAGCACTCGGCAGCCTCCAAGCCGCACTCAAGGCGGCCTCGATGTCCGAGAAGATCATCATCGGCGGCGCCACTCTCTACGCGGAAGCCCTTCCCCTCGCCGAAGTCCTCTACCTCACCCGAGTCCACGCCGAACTCGAAGGTGACACCTACTTCCCCGACCTGGACCTCTCCCAGTGGCACGAAACCAGCCACCAGGACTTCGACGCCGACACCCGCCACGCCCACCCCTTCACCATCACCACCCTCACCAGGCTCTAACTTGCGGACCATGGCAACCTGCAAGCGCCGCAGCAGCGGCGCGCGCAGCAAAGGCCGTAGGCCTGAGCGGAGGTGGGTAGCGCGCGACCGCTCGCGCGCCGGGTCCCACAAGACTCGGGGGCCGGGACCCTTCCCCTGCGGGACTGTGTTAGCGGTAGACGAGGCGAGCAAGACTCCCTGAGCAAGCAGGGAGCGGAGTCCCGCAGGGGAATGGTCCCGGCCCCCGACGGCGTTACCTACCAGAGACCCCCGGCACCTCGATCAGCGACGCGGGAGAATCATCGCTCGGACGACTCTCTTCAGCTAAACGCCGCCAGCGCCTCGCCTCCCGCTCATCCTGCTCGACGCCGCGCCCCTCCGCGTAGATCTCCGCCAGCTTCTCCTGCGCGACCGTCTCACCCTGCTCCGCTGCGAGCCTGAACCAATGCGCCGCCCGCGCGTCATTCTGAGGCGCCCCGAGACCGCTCGCGTAGAACGTCCCCAAGTTCAACTGTGCCCGCGCGTGCCCGCGCTCCGAAGCGCGCCGAAACCAGCGCAGCGCCAGCTTCAGGTTCTGCTCCAGCCCCCGCCCCCCGGCGTACATCGCTCCCACCGCGTTCTCCGCCCCTGGGTGATCCTGCGCCGCAGCAGCCAGAAAAAAATTCAGAGCCAGCGACAGGTTCGTTGGGATCCGATCGTCGGTCAGGTAGGTCAGGCCCAGATGAAACTGGGCGTCCGCGCTGCCCCCACCGGCGGCGCGAAACAGCCAGTGGAGCGCCATCTCCATGTCGCGCTCGACCCCGCGGCCCAAGGCGTACATCGAGCCGAGGTTGGCCTGGGCGTTCAGGTCGCCAGCGTTGGCGGCGAAACGCCACCAGTACACTGCGCGCTCGTGGTCCCGCTCCACTCCCAAGCCCATCGCGTACGCGGTGCCCAGGCCGCTCTGACTGGGGACGTGACCCTGGTCCGCCGCCTTCTCGAGCCATTCGCTGGCCCTCTCGTCGTTCTTGGACCCTACACCGATTCCCTCGTGGTAGAGGTGTGCGAGGCCTGCCTGGGCCTCGGAGTGGCCGGACTCAGCTGCCCGGGTGATCCAGCGTGCGCCCTCACGGAGACTCGCCGTTACCCAGCGCCCTTCCAGGCAGAGTGCGCCGTACGCGAACTGGGCCCCGGAGTGGCCCGCCTCTGCAGCTGCCCGTAACCAACGAGCTGCCTGGAGCATGCTGCGCTGGAGGAGCACGCCCTCCCGGTAAGCGAGGCCGAGCTCGTGCTGCGCGGCAGGGTGGCCCTGCTCCGCCGCGGCCCGAAACCAACCGAGCGCGACCTTGGGATCCCGCTCGACACCGAGTCCACCGGCATAGGCGACTCCAACGAGCCATTGGGCCTCGGGATGGCCCTGCTCGGCCGCCAGGCGGTACTCACCCCGCTGAAAGGCTGAGTCGCCGGGATGCGCGCAGGCGCAGAGGAGCAGGCAGGCAGCGAGCGCATTCGAACGAAAGACTTGGCGCACGCAGCTCCCTCCGGGGGGGACCCCAGAGGAATCGGCAGATCAAGTGTCCGCCTTTAGGGATACGCGCGATCTTGCGTCAGTGCGCAGTAGCTGCTGCGTCGCCTGCGCGCCGCTGAGTCAGGAGGCGCGCGCCTGGTCGACGTGGCGCATCCACTGGCGCCCGCTCTTCCGAGTCTTCTCGTACTGGGAGGCGCGCGAGAAGGAGCGCTTGGCCGCGGTGTACCTACCTTCGTTGAACTGCGCGATGCCAAGCAACAGATTCGCCAGGCCGGGACGATCCAGCTCGCCCTTCTCGATTGCCGTGCCGAGGGCGCGCGAGGCCTTCTTCCAGTCCTCGGCCTCCACTTGGATCTGGCCGATGCGCATGTACAGATTGCCGTCCTCCGACAGATCCGCTGCACGCTCAAGAGGCGTGAGCGCCAGATCAAGCTCCTGCGCACGAATCCAGCTGTTGGCGAGCAGCTCGTAGTTCTTCTCGGTCTCCTCGACCAGCTCGTCCTCGAAGCCCTTCGCGAGCAGCTTCGCGCCCCGGTAGGGGATCTCGTGGTAGAGATAGAGCTGTGCCAGCCTGACGAGCTCTCTGCTCTCCGTCAGATAGCCCTCGCCATAGGCGACCTGCATGACGGTGAGCGACTTTTGGTCTTCACCGATTGCCCCGTACACGGAGGACAGCTGCATCCAGTACGACTTCTTCGGCCACGTGGTCGCGAGCATCTTGAGGACTTCCGCGGCCTCGCGGTATTGCTCGAGCTGGAAGTGCAACGCGAGCAGCAAGCGCACCCAGCTCTCCCTCGGTTTGTTGACTGACATCGCAACGCCCGTCTTCGCGAGCGGCAGGGCGGTGTTGAAGTCCTCGAGCTGTACCCAGGCGTTGGCGAGCAGGATGTAGGCAGCTGCGGTCGGCTGCTCTGTGCGCTCGAACCACTCTTCGAGCTTCGCGATACCTTTTCGGTACTGCTCCAAAACGATGTATAGCTGGCCAACGTTGTAGATCACGCTGATCTCGACGGAGAGCGGGAGCCCCCCCGTGGCGACGGCCGCCTCGAACGCTGGAATCGCGGCTTCGTAGTCCTCCTGCTCGGAATAGAGGTAGGCCCAGGTCTGGTGCATGAGGGCAACCTCGTGAGTGTTGAGCTTCGTCGACTTCTGCATCTCCTCTAGGCTTCCCTCGGCCGCTGCGTAGTCATCGGCGAGCATCGCCTGCTGTGCCGCTTCGAGGCGCTTGAAGGCCCACTCGCGCACAGCCTGGACTTTTCTCGTCTCGGGCGGCTTGCGTGTTCCCTTCTTCTGCGCCCATGCCACGCCGTCAGGACCAGGTATTACGAGCAGCGGGGAGGATAGGGCGAAGGCGGTGACTACAGCGAGAAGGCAGGAAAGCTTCGGATGCACGAGAACACCTCCTGTTCAATCCTCGAGCTCAAATGTGAGTACGACCTGGACGCCATGGCGTAGGACGGCGACGCCGTCCTCCACCTTTGGCTTGTACTTCCAGCGCGACACGGCGCGTAGCGCGGCCCGGTCGAAGATCCGCCGCGGTTCGGAGTCCACCACGAACGGATTGACGACGGTTCCGGCAGACGAGATCGAGAACTCGAGCAGCACCCAGCCCTCGATCTCGCGCTGTAGCGCTCGGGCGGGATAGCGCGGCTCGATCCGGACCAGCGGCAGGATGTCGCCGTCGGTCGGGGCGCCACCCAGGTGGGGACCACCCTGCAGATCTCCGAAGTCGAACGCGCCAAAGCTGTGGCTCGCATTCTGCGTCTGGGGCTTGCGCGCCCTGTCCAGCTCGATATCTGGGGGCTCGGGGGGCCGTTCGTCTTTCAGCTTGCGAGGCGGCCGCCGCCTCTTGGTCTGCGTCTCCGACTCGTTGGTGACCATGACAAAGTCGATGACGCTGCCCAGCACCTCGTCCTGACCTCTTGCCGTACCGTAGGCGATCAGGGACTGCATGAGGAAGAAGAGCGCGAAGGTGACAACTCCTCCCAGGACGACCGCGCTCGAATAGCGCCGGATCACAGCGGACCATCCCGGGTGGCAATCGCGATCTCCGCTGCCCCCGCCAACCTGGCCTGATCCATCACCTTGACGAAGACGCCGTTGTGGGACCTCCGGTCCGCCTGAATCACGACCGATCCCTTCGGATTCTCGGCCAGCAAGCGTTCCACGCTCGAGCGCACTGCTCGCACGTCGACGCGCTTCTTCTCGATCCAGATCTCTCCCGTCCTCGAGATCGCGATCAGGATGCTGGCCCGCACCTTTCGCTCGGCCGACTCCGCAGTGGGCTTGTTCACCTGAATGCCGGACTCCTTCACGAACGACGCGGTCACGATGAAGAAGATGAGCATGATGAAGACGACGTCCAGCATCGGGGTGAGCTGGATCGTCTCTTCCTCGCTGGATCGGCTGTGGCGCCTAGCCATGAATCAGCGTCTCGTGCGTGAGGAGGTCGCCCAGGCGCTCCTCCTCGTCGTCGGCCCACTGTTTGAGGCGCACGCTGAAGTATAGACCGGATAGGGCCACCACCATCCCGGCCATGGTGGGGATCGTCGCCTTCGACACCCCCGATGCCATGGCGCGGGCGTTGCTGCTGCCGGTGATCGCCATCACGTCGAACACCTCGATCATGCCGGTAACCGTACCAAGCAGGCCGAGCAGGGGACAGAGCGCCACGAGCACCTGGATCATGCCGACCTGGCGGTGGGCCTTGGTCGAGACCTGCGAGATCAGCTCCCTGCGGATCTGGTGCGCGTACCAGGAGGATCGCTCGCTACGCGCGTCCCAGATGCCGAGGACCCGCTTGACCTCGTCGGGATGGCTCCTGCGCATGTACCAGAAGCGCTCGATGATCAGCGTCCACAGGAAGAAGGTCAGGAACGCGATCGCGATCAGGACCTGCCCTCCCCGGCCCATGAAGTCCTGGATCGCGATCCACTGATCGAAGATCGCTGTCACTCGGCGTGCTCCGCCTCGGCCCGGCGCGCGACCATGCCTGCGCTCTCCTCCTCCAGGATCTGGATCAGCCCCTTGCTGCGGTCGCGCAGCCAGCTGTGCAGGAGCGTTAGCGGAATGGCCACGGAGAGACCTATCATGGTGGTGACGAGTGCCTGGGAGATGCCGCCCGCCATCATCTTGGGGTCGCCCGTTCCGAACAGGGTGATCTGCTGGAAGGTCAGGATCATCCCAGTGACGGTCCCCAGCAGACCGAGGAGGGGGGCGATGATCGAGAGCACCTTCACGGTCGTGAGGCCCTGCTCCAGTTTTGGCGCGTCCTTCAGGATGGACTCGTCGAGCTTGAGCTCGAGCGTCTCGGTATCCGCGGTGCCGTACTCCTCGTAGACCTGCATCACCCGGCCCAGCGGGTTGCCGGGATCGGGCTTGTCCGAGCTCATCTGCGCGGTCATCTGGGTACCCACCCGGAGCAGGGTGTAGAAGCGCATCACGACGATCACGAGCCCGAACAGGCCAAGCGTGATGGTGATGTAGCCGATCACGCCGCCCTGCTGGATGCGCTCGGTGTACGTCGGACTCTGGACGAGCAACGCCAGGATCGAGCCCCGCGAGGGATCGACCGCCATCGGGACCAGGCCACTCGTGGCTGCCTCCAGGTCTTCGGCCGCTCCCAGATAGCGCCCAGCGGGCTGCCGCGGCAGCTCCGTCAGCTTGCCGGTCTCCGGCAGGTAGCGCAGGAACTTCCCGTCGGAGATAGCGTTGAAGACGCCAACACGGACCACATCCTTGGTCACTTGCTCGCCGTCCGGGAGCACGACGGTGGTGTTGAAGCGAACGACCTTGCCGGACTCGACCATCTCCTCCAGAAGTGCGTACCAGAGGCCTTCCAGCTCGGCGATCGACGGTAGCACCTTGCTCTCGGCCAGCGCGGCCATGGGCTCCGCGCGTCCCGGGAACTGCGCCGTCGCCAGCGAGCCGTCGAGCACTCCACGCGTGTCGCCTGCGACCTGGCGCACCACGCCGAACAACTCGCCCAGGTTGCCGAGGCGATTGCGGAGCTGCTCCTCGAACTGCGTGATCCGGATCTCGTTCTCGTTGAAGCTCTTCTCGAGCTCCTCACTCCGCCGCTCGAGCCGGTCCCGCCTACCCTGGGCCTCGCGCAGCAGACGCTGCTGCTCGGACTTCTTAGAGCGGAACTCGGCCTCGCGCTGCCTGTTGATGGCCTGATCCTCGATCCGGCTCCTCTTCACCTTCTCGAGTAGATCGTCGAGCGACTCCTGAGCGCTGACGGGTCCCGGGCTGAGCAAAACTGCAACGAGTGCTACCGCGATGACTCTGAGCGCGCTCATTGCGACACCTGCGCGGTCGAAGCAGACCCCACGGTCTGCGGGGCACGAATGGGAAGAACTACGAGGTCAGGGGCTGTCTGCTGTCGGGCGATGCGCAGGCCCTGTCGGACCGCTGCCCTATAGCTGCCGTCGAGCTCGCGCCACGAACCCGTGTTGCCGTCCCAGACGCCGGCCTCGCCACCGTCGAGGGTGGTGTAGATCAAGACGACGCGACCGAAGCGCAAGAAGTCGACGGTCCGCAGCGGGCCATCGCCGATCTGGAGCTCGCCACTATACGACTCGATCGTGCGGCCGTACTCGTTCTCGATCTGATAGGCCTCGACGAGGCGCCGGTACTTCTCGGCCACCGTCACGTCGGCACGACGCATCATCTCGACCAGGTACGAGACCCTGGACGCCCGCTCCTCGACGAGAAAAGGAACGTCGCGCTCCACGAAGTCCTCGAGGGCGTTGATCATGCGATTCATGAGCGGCATGATCTCACGCTCCACCAGCGTGACGTCCTCGATCTGGGAGTTGAGAGAGGCGATCTCGTCGGTCTGCGACCCGATCAGCGTTCCCAGCTGGCTGTTGTAGTTGCGGAGCGAGTCGATCTGCTCGTTCACGACTCGATACTCCCCGAGGAGCTTGTCCGTGTCGGTGGCCATCTTGTCGATCCGCTCCTGCGACTTTGCAGCCGCGAGCTGAACGCCTTCTCCGATTTCCAAGACCTGGTCCAGCTGGTCGGATCCGGCCGTCGTCTGCGCGCCGAGAATCAAGGCACCCGCAACCAGCACGAGCGGCGCCTTCCGGCGAAAAATTCGGGTTCTCACTTCCGATCTATCTCCCATTTTCCGGTGCCGCTTTTTCTGGCAGAGCAGCTAGCGACCGGGCATGCTCTTTATTGGTCGGCTTCATCCTACCACTCTTCGGGGAGGGTCAGGGGTTGCGGGGACCGCTATTTCTCAGTCTGATCGTGTTCCTCTCAGCCTGCGGTGAAACGTACACCCAACGGGCGGAACGGATCCGGACCGGCATCGTGGGGCTGAGTGGTCGAGACATAATCAACTGTATGGGACCCCCCGAGGACCTGGATTACGAGAGCGAACTCCACGGCCTCTGGATATACGTGCGTCCGCTCGAGCATCCGATCGACGACGTAGCATCCCTCGACGCTGCCGACCCACGAGGGTCACCTGCCATGGGACTCCCCAGGGACCGGAGGGGAGATCGCACCCTACGCGATAGAGACCGCGATCGCGAGCGAGAATTTCTGCTGAGTCCGACCACCGCGGGAATCGCCCCGGGCTACTGCCTGCTCAAGTTCGAGGTAAACGACGGCGTGGTGCGCGGCTTCGAGGTTCGCGGGCGCAGCTACGAGGGCCTGAACGCCGACTCACGCTGCGCTGTGGTGGCGAGGTACTGCGTGGAATAGGCGGCCCCCGCTGGCGGGTCGTCCGCCAGCGCCGGGACCGGGGGTATGCTTCCCGGCGATGAGACTGACCTGCCGGGACCGCGAACCGATGGAGGGGGCCTCGCGGGGCCGGGTCGTAACGCTATGTCTAGCCGCCCTGTTTGCTTGCAGTGCGACGGGCGCCCTCGAGACGCCCGACCAGAGGATGCGAAACCCGTGGTTCCGAGAGGGCCGCGAGGCTGTCAAACGCGCGCAGCAGCGCGCCGGAGCCCCGGCGAGCGGGCGCGCCAGGAACGTGATCCTGTTCATCGGGGACGGCATGAGCATCCCGACCGTCACGGCCGCGCGGATTCTCGAGGGACAGCTGCGCGGAGAGACTGGGGAGGAGAACCTGCTGGCCTTCGAACGCCTGCCCTACACGGCCCTCTCGAAGACCTACAACACCGACATGCAAGTGCCCGACTCGGCGGGCACGATGACCGCGATGATCTCCGGCGTGAAGACCCGCATTGGTGTCCTAGGCGTCGATGAGCGGGTAGTGCGGGGCGACCACACCGGTGTGGAGGCCGGGCGCGTGCAGACCCTGCTCGAAGAGGCGGAAGAGCGGGGACTCTCCACCGGCATCGTTTCGACGACGAACATCACCCATGCCACCCCCGCGGCCTGCTACGCGCACGCGCCAGAGCGAAACTGGGAGAGCGACGGCGGTCTGTCGGACGCTGCCCGCGCCGCGGGATTCCCCGACATCGCCCGCCAGCTGATCGAGTTCGACCGGGGAGACGGGATCGAGGTTGTGCTCGGAGGTGGCCGCTCTCACTTCCTGCCCTCGCAGACCCGGGATCCGGAGCACCCTCTGCGAGTCGGCTCTCGAGCCGACCAGCGCGACCTCACAGAGGAGTGGCGTGCCCGCTTCGGCCCGGACTCCTACGTCTGGACCCGCGAGCAGCTCCTGGCGCGGGAGCCCGAGGCAACCCCACACCTGCTCGGCCTGTTCGAGCCTGAGCACATGCGTTTCGAGGCGGATCGGAGCTTGGACCCTGGAGGCGAGCCGTCTCTGACGGAGATGACGACGCACGCCCTCCGGATCCTGTCTCTGGATCCCGCGGGCTTCTTCCTGATGGTCGAGGCGGGACGCATCGACCACGGGCACCACTTCAACAACGCGTACCGTGCGCTGGGCGAGACGCTCGAGCTCTCCAACGCTGTGCGCGCGGCGCTCGAGCTGACCGATCCGAAGGAGACACTGATCGTGGTGACCGCCGACCACGGGCACACCATGAGCATCGCGGGCTACCCCGGCCGGGGCAACGACATCCTCGGCCTGGCTCGCAACCCCGAGCGCCTGGAGCGCGACTCCCTCGGACTGCCCTACACCACGCTCTCCTACGCGAACGGCCCCGGCTACACGGGCGCCTCACAGGCCCAGCCCGCCGGTCCGAAGCGGCTACCGCACTCCCCCTATCGAGTGGAGGGGATCAAGGACGGCCGGCCCGACCTCTCAAGGGTTGACACCTCCGATCCCCTCTACCTGCAGGAAGCCACCGTTCCGCTGCTGGCAGACACCCACTCGGGAGAAGACGTCCCCATCTACGCCGGCGGCCCCGGGGCCGCCCTCTTCCACGGCGTCCACGAACAAACCTACATCTACCACGCCATCGTCCAAGCCCTGGGCTGGCTCGATGCCCCCCCCGCCCCCCCACAAAGTTCCGATTAAGCACCGTCCCCAACGCATCATCTCCCTCCCCCAAGCCACCACCTGACGACGGCTCGGGGCCCGTTCAGGCGAAGAGGTCGGAGGTCGGGAACGTCCCCCGCAGGAGCGTGGTAGCGGTGCTCGAGGCGACCCCGATGCCTGTGAAGGCAGGGAGCGGGCTCCTGCGGGGGACGTTCCCGACCTCCGACCGCTCCCCCCCTACATAGACCAGACCACTACATAGACCTAGACCAAAACCACCGCGTACCCGGCCCCCCGCAGCGCCTCCAGAATCTCCCGCACATGCTCCAGCCCCCGAGCCTCGATCACCAAATCCACTTCGGCCGACTCGAGCGAGAGCCGCGTGAACGCCCGCTGGTGCACCACGTCCACGATTCCGCCCCCCGCGTCCCCGATCACCCGGGTCATGTCCGCGAGGCCCCCTGGAACGTCGGGCACCTCCACGCGTATGCGGACCAGCCGACCCGTCCGCACCAGACCCCGCTGGATCACAGAAGACAGTGGCAGCAGGTCGATGTTCCCGCCGCTCAGGATCAAGCCGACCTGCTTGCCCCGGAAGCGCTCCCGATTGCGCAATACGGCTGCGAGCCCCGCGGCTCCCGCTCCTTCGACCACCGTCTTCTCGACCTCGAGCAAGAGCAGCACCGCCTCCTCTAGCGCATCCTCCTCGACCAGCAGGATCTCGCTCACGAGCTCACGCACCAGCGGCAGGGTCAGCTCACCGGGCCTGTGGACGGCGATCCCGTCTGCAAGGGTGGCGCTCCCGCACTCGACGGGCTCGCCTGCCAAACACTGCTTCATGGCGGGGAAACGCGCTGCCTGCACGCCCACGATCTCGATCTCCGGGCGGATACCTCTCGCCGCGACGGCGATCCCTGCGATGAGGCCGCCGCCACCGATCGGGACGACCAGGGCATCGAGCTCGGGAAAGGCCTGGAGCAGCTCGAGCGCGATGGTTCCCTGTCCGCGGATCACGTCGGGATCGTCGTAGGGGTGAATCAGGGTCAGCTTGCGCTCGCGCGCGAGCGGAAGCGCGAACTCGCTCGCCTCGGCGAGTCCCTCCCCATGCAGCACCACCTCCGCCCCGAACCCGCGCGTGTGCTCGACCTTCACGTTCGGGGTATGGCGCGGCATCACGATCGTGACGGGCACGCCGAGCCGCTGCCCGTGGTAGGCGACCGCGAGCGCATGGTTACCGCGCGAGATAGCTAGGACGCCTGCCTCACGGACCTCGGGCGGCAGCGAGAGCAGCTTTGTGAGAGCACCTCGCTCCTTGAACGCGCCGGTGAACTGCAGGTTCTCGAACTTGAGGACCACCTCGGCCCCCGTGAGCTCCGACAGGGTGACGGAGCGCGCGGCAGGCGTGCAGGCAACGGTTCCGCGGATAGCCTGCGCCGCCGCGCGGATCCCCTCGAGCGTGATCGACCCCCTCACGGAAGCCGGATTCTAGGCCTGACACCGTGGAACACCAACCACTCCGCGCCGCGTGGTTGACGCCGAGGAGCGAACCAGTACATTGCCCGCCTCACTCGGGACTGCTTATGAGCTTCCAGGCACCTCACTGACCCTTATGCGCGCTCTCTTTGGCACTGCTGTGCCTCGAAGCGGCTCTCTTTTCGAGATGCTGCTGGCGGAGCCGTGGCCGCGGGCCACCGGGCAGAACGCGAAGGCGTTCAACCGCCCGAGTTCGACGCCGGCGCCCGGCGCCGCTGACGAACAGAGGAGGGCACCCTAGAGGACCCGAGTTCCAGAACCGTGGAGAACCGGCCTTTCGGGTGTGCATGACTCCGAGAGGCCTTTTCTTTTGCGCGAGAACCCGTGGGCCAGCGCAGCCCAGAGCGTAGAGAGACTCCACAATGATCTTGACCCAAGACTCCGACCTGCAAATCGTCGCTCGCTACACCAACCAGCCGACGCTGCTGCCACCCGAGCTGCGGCTGGCGATCGAGAGGCACTGGGACGGCGAGCCTGTGCAGCTGTACGCAATGGCCGACCTGGACGCGTCGATGCGTCTCACACAGAACTGGCTCGCATTGGGCAGGGAGCACCTAGCCATCGCCCGGGAGGCCGCTCCCGGCGAGGAGCCCGAGATCCAGAGCTTCGAGCGCAGCCGGATCCGCGACCTTACAGAAACGCCCGGGCTCAGCTGCAACGTGCTCTCGATCCTCGGCGGACCGGGAGAGCCCGCGCTAGCGGTGTTGCGCTACACGCAGCGGCAGCGGAAAGCTATCGAGAACATCTCTTTCGTGATCGAGCGTCAGCTCGAAGGCGTCGAGGTCCCCACGCCGGATCCGGACCGGGAGTACGTCGAGAGCCTGGCCCGGCCTATCCGCGATGCACAGGCGCTCGTCGCGCACAGACGCATCGCCGTTCTGTGGCGACTGCTGGCCTACCTCCACCCATACCGACGAGACTTCGCGCTGGGGATGGCGGCTGCCACCCTGCTCACAGTCTGCGTGCTGATACCTCCCTACATCAGCGGCTACCTGATCGACTCGGTAATCGACCCCGCCCAGTCCGGCGCGCTCGCCCCGGAGCGGGCAGCGATGGTCGCCTGGATCGCGGTGGCCGGGCTGGCCTTCGTGTACATGCTGCGCCAGCTCTGCAACTGGGTGCGCCTGCGCCTAATGGCGGTGCTGGGCGAGTACGTGGCGCGCGACCTGCGCACGGACCTCTACGAGCACCTGCAGTCGCTCTCGCTCAGCTTCTTCTCGCGCAAGAAGACGGGGAGCCTGATCACCCGGGTCACCAACGACACGGATCGGCTCTGGGAGTTCCTCGCCCTCGGCGTGGTGGACGTCTCGCGGGCTTGTCCTATTCGGTGTTGAATCTCCGAGAGCAGCGACTCCCGATTGAACGATCTTACGCGGCTTCGTTATCTACGTGAAGTGATTCCTCGTGGCGTCGAAGTGCGTCGACGAGCGTTGACATGTCTTTCAATCCCCTGACCCGGCGGAAGCCTTTCCGAGCGTCGAGGAGGGCGGCTCCGACCCAACGGAGCATCATCTTCCCTCCCCGCCACCGTTTCACTCGTCGTGTGTAGGTTGCGATCTTGTCGTTCAGGCTCTCGATCGCGTTGGTACTCCGGAGGCTTTGAAGGAGAATTCCATTCACTCCGAGGCGCAGCAGGGTGAGAGTGTCCTCCAAGCCCTCGCGAAGTGAGGCGGCCGCACCCGGATGCGACTGTTCGAGCGACCGCGCCAGGTTCTCGAGAAGTCGCTGCGCCCGCGCTGCGTCCGTCGCATTCCATGCCTCGTCCAGCGCGCGTTTGATGCTGGGGCGAGCGGTCTGCGGCAGGTGCCCGAGTACGTTTTGGCGCTTGTGCACCGGACACCTTTGGATCAGCGCCAGGTCACCGAAAATCTTGTCGATCGCTTGGCGCAGCGCTTTCGAGCCGTCGATCACGAACACCAACGCCTGGTCGGTCGAGAGCCCACGTTCCACGAGGTCTGCGAGAAGCGCCCTTGCGACGGCCGCGTTCTCGGTGTTGCCCTCGCGAATCCCCAGCGGATGCTTCTTCCCGTCGGAATCGAACCCCAGAGCCACCAAAATGCAGTGGTCACGGAAGTGGATGCCGTCAAGCATCACGATCTTCAAGTCGAGCTCGGCGAGAGGCTGGCTGATCCACTCGCCCAGTTTCTGCTCGGTCAACGCCACGAACCGACGGGAGACAGCGCTCCTCGAGGTCGACCGTTCGGTCTCCGTGGGCGGCAGTCGATCCAAGCTTCGCGCATAGCGTCGAGTCGATACGCCCGCTGCCACCGCTTCGAGCGTGTGGTGATCCAGTGGATCCCGATCCGTCGCAGCCTCGAAGCTCGGCAGTACAAGTTCTCCGCCCTCGATCGACCGAACGCGAGGTCGACGAATCGCGATCCGCCGACCTCCCAAAGTGACGGGACTCTCCGTGCTCCCCGCGCGACGACCGGGGCGCTCCTCATCGGGTTTCCAAGGCAGACCGCACAGCGCCGTGCGGTCGTGCTCCATCATCGCACCGAGCACTTGCTTGCCTGCCTCGACGCAGATACCGAAAAAACGCGCGGTCGATGTCTTCGAGCGCCGACAACATCGGTAGCGGTAACTTGACGTGGGCGGTGTGAGCAACGGGTAGGTCTTGAGTGAACTTTGATTTCGTGAAATGCTTCGCCATGGTTGGCTCCTTCGTTGGGTTTGCATACCCCCTCCGTACCACACGGAGGGCGAAGGAGCCGCCACTCTCATCTCTCTAAATCACACCTTCTGGGACATCCCCCGTCTCGCTCGCCGGCGTCACCCTGCTCGGGCTCTCGAGCGTGTTGATCTATCTGGACTGGAAGCTCGGGCTGATCATGACGCTGCCCGTTCCACTTCTGTGCTGGGGCATCTTCCGACACGGCCAGCGCATGAACGAGATGTTCCTGCGCGCCTGGAGAAAGTGGTCGAGCGTGACCGACGTCCTCTCGGACACCATCCCGGGCATGCGCGTGGTCAAGGCCTTCAACCAGGAGGAGCGCGAGAAGCGGCGCTTCGGTCACCGCAACTACGAAGTGGTGAAGGAGTTCAACCGCATCCACGGCGTATGGACCTCGTTCTGGCCGGTGCTGACGCTGGCCGTACACGCCATGGTGGTGACGGTCTGGGTCTTCGCGGTTCCCCGGCTGGTCGGAGCCGAGACGACCGGTCCGTCGCTGAGCGCGGGAACCTTCGTGTCTTTCCTGCTCTACATGACCTTGTTCGGCGCACCCATCGAGATTTTCGGGCAGATGGCCAGGATCATGAACCGCGCGACGAGCTCCGCTCACCGTGTATTCGAGGTGCTGGATACTCGACCCGAGGTCCGCGACCCGGAGAACCCGGTGGTGCTCCGCCCGCTGCAGGGGGACGTGAGCTTCGAGAACGTCACCTTCGCCTACGACGGGGTGCGTCAGGTGCTGAAGGGCATCCGCTTCGAGGCCAAGCCCGGGGAGATGATCGGGCTGGTGGGGCCTTCGGGCGGCGGCAAGACGACGGTCGTGAACCTGATCGCTCGCTTCTACGACGCCACGAGCGGGACCGTGCGGATCGACGGGGTGGACGTCCGCGACCTGGACAGCGGGAGCTACCGCAAGCAGATCGGAATGGTTTTGCAGGAGCCGTACCTGTTCTTCGGGACCATCCTCGAGAACATCCGCTACGCCGAGCCCGCGGCGACGGTGGATCAGGTCGTAGAGGCGGCTCGCGCCGCCAACGCACACGACTTCATCTGCAAGCTGGCTCACGGCTACGACACGCTGGTCGGCGAGCGCGGTCAAACGCTTTCCGGCGGGGAGCGCCAGCGGATCTCGATCGCTCGGGCCATCCTGCACAGCCCGCGCATCCTGATCCTGGACGAGGCCACGAGCAGTGTCGACACCGAGACGGAGTGGAAGATCCAGGACGCGCTGTCCAGGCTCGTCGCCGGGCGCACGACGTTCGCGATCGCGCACCGGCTCTCGACGCTCAAGCGTGCAGACAGGCTGATCGTGATCGACGAGGGGAAGATCGTCGAGTCGGGAACGCACGCGGAGCTGCTCGCAAACCCCTCGGGACTCTACACGCGACTACACCGAATGCAGATCGAGCTTCAGGAAGCCGTCTGAGCAACACGGAGGAACACAGATGCTGGGAACGGAGGGGAAGACCGAGAGAAAGAAGACCCCTGGCAAAGATCGCGCGCGGCGCGCGGGAGGTGCCGCGCGATCGCTGCAGCTCGAGCGGCGCCACGACGGAAGGCTTTGGGCGCTCGGTCACGGGGAGCCGCGACCGGTCACAGTCTGCCGCTGCTTTCCCTGGTCCGAGCCGACGCGTTACGTCTCGCTCCGCGACGACGACGAGGAGGTCGCACTGATCACCGATCCGGGAGAGCTGGATGCGAAGTCGCGGCAGACGCTGGAGCTCGCGCTGGCCGAGGCCGGCTTCATGCTCGAGATCGAGGAGCTGCTCTCGATCGAAGAGGAGATCGAGATCCGTAGCTGGAAGGTCCGCACGTTTAACGGCCAGCGCTCCTTCCAGACTCCGCGCGACGAGTGGCCACGGGAGGTTCCGGGTGGAGGGCTGATCATCCGCGACGTATCGGGAGATCTCTTCTACATCCGGGACCCCGCATCCATGGACGAGAGAAGCCAGCAGCTCCTGTGGCCCTTCGTCGACTAGGTCATAAGTGGGGACGGTGATACCCGCAAGTGATAGGGTCTCGGCATGGGTGATTGGGCGTTCAGGAAGGGGTTGCAGGAGCTCGGGAATGGGGATTTTGCGTACCTGCAGCCGGACGGATCGTGGGGGTGGAGCAATGCGGGGCTGATTACCGACGGGGGGGAGTCTCTGCTCGTCGACACGCTCTTTGATGCAAAACTGACCCAGGAGATGCTCGACAGCATGCGCAAGGCGAGTCCCGCCGCGCAGCGAATCGATGCGCTCGTCAATACGCACGCGAACGGAGATCACTGCTACGGGAACCGGCTCGCGGAGGCGGGAACCATCATCGCGTCTCGCGCCAGCGCCGAAGAGATGGAGGAGTTGGCGCCCGACCGCATGGCACAGCTCATCGACAGGGCCGGTGAGATGGGCGCCGCCGGAGAATTTCTCGCGCGAATCTTCGCGCCTTTCGACTTCAGTGAGAATGCCTTTGCGCCCCCTACCGAGACTTTCGAGGGCAGCGTCACGCGCCGCGTGGGCGGAAAGGAGGTTCTGCTGATCGACGTCGGTCCCGCGCACACGCGGGGAGACGTGCTGGTGCACGTTCCCTCGGACCGCGTCGTCTATACCGGCGACATCCTCTTCATCAACGGAACACCTATCATCTGGGAGGGGCCGGTCGGGAACTGGATCCGGGCCTGCGACCTGATCGTGGAGATGGATGCCGAGGCGATCGTGCCGGGGCATGGTCCCATCACGGATCGGGACGGCGTGCTCGCGATGCGCGAGTACCTGGTCTACATCCGCGACGAGGCGCGAGCTCGTTACACGGCCGGGCTGTCCGCAGCGGATGCTGCACGCGACATCGCACTCGACGACTACAGCGCATGGACGGATGGCGAGCGTATCGCCGTGAACGTGCACACCCTCTACCGGGAGTTCGGCGACGCCACCGCGCGCCCAAACAGGGTCGAGCTCTTCTCACTCATGGCCGAGCTGGCGCGCTAGCGCCGCTTACTAGCCGACGGCCTCCACGTAGCGGCGAATCGCGTCGATGTGGCCGTCGGGAGACGCGAAGCCCGCATTCATGGTGGCGATTGCCAGGTGAGTCGCACCGAGATCCCGCCACGCCTGCGCGTGCCTGGACCAGCGCTCCGGGTTGCCTCCTCGTGCCTGGGCCTGCGCCTGAATGCCGAAAGACGACGCATCGCGACCCTCCGCCGCGAGGTACTCGCGCAGCGTGCCCAGCACGGTCTTGGCCTCGTCGTCCGGTCCCATGAGCGGGATCCAGCCGTCACCGATGCGTGCCGTGCGCCGCAGCAGAGCGTCCGCGCTACCGCCGAACCAGATCGGGATCGGGCGCGCCGGTCGCGGGTTGATGCCCGCTCGGGTCACCGTGTGCCAGCGCCCTTCGAAGCTGAGCGCGTCCTTGTCCCAAAGCGCGCGCATGAGGGCGACCTGCTCCTCCTGCCGCACGCCGCGGTCGTGGAAGCTCTCGTTCAGGGCCTCGTACTCCAGCTGGTTCCAGCCGACCCCGATCCCGAGGCGGAAGCGCCCGCCCGACAACACGTCCAGCTCCGCGGCCTGCTTGGCGACGAGTGCCGTCTGCCGCTGCGGGAGGATCAACACCGCTGTGCAGAACTCGAGCGTGCTCGTCACGGCGGCGAGGAAGCCGAGCGTGACGAAGGGCTCGTGAAAGGGTGTGTCCTTGTCGTAGGGTCCGGTGAAGCCGCCTGGCCGATCGCGATCCGCCCCCAGCACGTGGTCGTAGATGAGCAGGTGCGTGAAGCCGAGCGACTCGACGGCCTGCGCGAAGTCGCGGATCGCGGAAGGATCATTCCCGATCTCGGTCTGAGGAAATACGGCGCCCAGCTCCATCGCTGCTCTCCCTCTTGTCAGCGGAGCGAGTCTATCAGCCCTGTCTTGTGGGACCCTGGCGACCCTGTTCCCTTGTGGACCCACGACGGCACCCTGCGCGCGCCGCAAACAGCGGACGCGCAGCGAAGGGAAAAACCCTGAGCGGAGGTGGGTGGCGCGCGACCGCTCGCGCGCCGGTCCCACAAGATGGGGGACGATCTCTCCGATGCCGGTCCAGGAGCCACGGGGAGGCCGCATGTCGTCAGTCGAACGCTCGGGAACGGTTCGGAGGGTCGCTCTCCTCCTGACCCTGCTGACGGGCTTCACGGCTCTGGTCTACGAGGTCACGTGGCAGAAGTACCTCTCCGTCCTGCTCGGCTCCGACAGCGAGGCCACGGCCACGGTGCTAGGGATCTTTCTCGGGGGTCTGGCCGTGGGCTATGCGCTCTTCGGCCGGGTCGCCCGTTGCCGCACCCAGCGCGCGTGCTCCGGGGGCAGACCGGCCCGGCTCCTGCTCCTCTACGGGCTAGTCGAAGCGGGGATCGGCCTCTATGCGCTGTGCTTCCCGCTGCTCTTCCTCAGCATCCAAAGGCTCTCGCTCTGGATCCCGTACGGATCGCCCGGGCTGGCCTTCGGGATCGATGCGGCGCTCTGCACCTTGCTCGTCGGCCCGCCCGCAGTGCTCATGGGCGGGACGATCCCGCTGCTTACCCAGTCGCTGGCGCGCAGCCTGGAGGACTCCACGCGATTACACGCTTTCGTGTACGGCTTCAACACGGCCGGAGCGTTTGCCGGCGCGCTGTGCGCGAGCTTCTTCTTGATCCCGTGGCTCGGCCTCGGAGGGGTGATGCTGGCGATGGCGCTCGTGAACCTGGGCGCGGGTGGGATCTTCGCCTGCCTGGGCTCGGCTCTGCCGGAGTCCGAGTCGCCTACCGCCTGCGAGCCTGCGCCGGCCGCCGCCTTCGACCTACGCAGCCGGACAACGGTCTATGTGAGCGTCGCGCTGCTCTCGGGCTTCGCCATGATGACGCTCCAGAGCATCATGAATCGAGTGGGCGCGCTGGCCCTCGGCGCCTCGCAGTTCACCTTCTCGATGATCGTCGCGTGCTTCGTGCTCTCCATCGCGCTCGGGAGCTTCGCGGTGTCCGCGCTGCGCCGCATCCCTCCCGGCTTGCTGCCCGCCTCGCAGTGGCTGCTCGTCGCGATCCTGCTCGCGCTCTACCCGGTGATCGAGGACGCGCCCTACTGGGGACACCTGCTGCGCTCCAGCTTCAGTAGCCAGGAAGCGAACTTCTACCCGTTCCACCTGGCCGTCTTTGCCGCCATCCTCGGCGTGTTCCTGGTGCCCCTCGCGCTGTCCGGCGCCACGCTCCCGCTGCTCTTTCACCAGCTGCGCAGGGACGCGGGAGAGCTCGGGAGTGCTGCCGGCGGGCTGTACAGCTGGAACACGCTCGGCGCACTGCTCGGCGGCTATGCCCTGCTCTTCTGGCTGGACCTGCACCAGATCTACTGGCTGGCCACGATCGCGTTGGCGGTCGGCGCCGTGCTCCTCTGCGCGCTCGTGTCTCCCCGAGGGAGAGTGATCGGGCTCGTGGGGCTCAGCCTCGCGCTCCTGGCCGTCGGACTTCAGCCGGCGTGGTCCCCCTACAAGCTGTCGGCGGGATTGTTCAGGCACCGCGAGCCACTTCCCTACTCGAGAGAGGGAGCGGAGACGTTCTTCGCCGAGTATCGCAAGCTGCGCAGCGGCGACTACATCGCCTACTACAACGACGATCCCTCCACGTCCGTCGCGGTCTTCCGCTACCCGGATGCGAGCGGCGTGCGGGTGACCGCCATCATCAACAACGGCAAGTCGGACGGCAACGTGCCTGGCGACTACCTGACCATGTCGATGGCGTCGCTCTTGCCGGCGCTCCTGACCCCGCGACCCGAACGCGCCTTCGTCATCGGCTACGGCACGGGCGTGAGCGTGGCAGAGCTGACTTCCCTGCCCTCGATCCGCGACGTGCGGGTCGCGGAAATCTCCCCGGGCGTGATGGAGGCCGCCCCGTACTTCGAGTCTTACGAGCGCGCTGCGGCGAGTCCCAAGACAACCGTCATCGTGGGCGATGCCTACCGCGCGCTGCTACGCAGCGAGGGACGCTACGACGTGATTGTCTCCGAGCCGAGCAACCCTTGGGTGACGGGGGTCGAGATGCTCTTCAGCCTGGAGTTCCTCGAGGCGGCCCGGGCGCCCTCTCACCAGAGGGCGTCTACCTGCAGTGGTTCCACACCTACGAGACGGACTCCCGTACCGTCGGCGTCGTGCTGCGGACCTTCAGTGAGGTCTTCGAGCAAGTGGCGGTCTGGTACTCGCAGCGCGGCGATCTCATGATCCTGGGCTTCCGCGATGCGGACGTCCGCATCGACCTCGACGCGCTCGAGGCGCGCTGGTCGAGCGGTGGCTTCGCCGAGGCGTTTCGCCGGGTCCAGATCGACTCGATCGGCGAGCTGCTCGCGCACGAGCTCCTGCCGCTCTCCGTCGTGCACACCGCCGACCTGCCTGACGAGATCCACACCATCGCCCACCCCATTCTCAGCCACAGGGCCGCGCGAGCCTTCTTCGCTCCCGACAGCCGGGCACTCCTACCCGTTTTGCTCACACCGGAAGTGAGGGCGGCCGGCGCCAGTAACTCGCTCCTGCGCCGCCACCGCGAGCGCTGGGGCGGCAGCCTCCCGGACGACGAGCGACTGCGCATCCTGGGCGAAACCTGCGCTCACCGCGCCGGACTCTGCGCGACGCTGTTTGCGGAGTGGCAACACGAGGACCCGGACTCTCCCTCGCTCGCGCAGGCCCTGGCCACGGTGCGGGGGCTACGCGTAGGGTCCTCGCTCACGCCACGTGTGCTCGAGCTTCTCGGTCAGTTCTTCGCGGACGCCGACAGCACGATTCCGCCCACCGACCTCGATCTGGGAGACGTGCGCAGGGTCTACGAGCGCGCCTACCACCACGCCGCTCCTTTCACCCGTTCGCCATAGCCTCACTCCTGGAGCTCGCGGGCGAGCGCTCCGAGGCCGGTCCGAACAAAGAAGTGGTCCGCGTCGCCAATCACGCCGACGCGGGCATTGGGCAGCGGCAAGAACAGCTCGGAGAGCTCGCCCGCCGGGGCGAACTCGTCGTAGCCGCCGACGACGACGTGCACGGGCTTGTTAAGACGCTCGAGGTCGAGCGCTTTGATCAGCTCGACCGGCGGGGCCACGAGCACCAGCTTCGCGATCCGATCGTCATGAAGCGCCAGTCGAAGTGCCGCGGCGGCCCCGAACGAGTAACCGGCGGCGGTGACAGGAGCGCCCGAGTTCTCGACCACGAGCTCGAGCGCCGCGCGGTAGTCGCGCTCGGCCACGCCGAGATCTCCCGTCGCCTTTCCCTGGCTTGCGCCCACGCCGCGCCAGTTGAAACGCAGCGAGGCAGACCCCTGCCGGAACAACGCGTGCGCGATCTCGTTCACGACGGGATTGTCGAAGCTCCCCCCGTACAGCGGATGGGGCGGGGCGACGACAGCACCGGGCGGGTCGCCTTTCTGCCACACTCCCTCGAGCACCAGGCCCTCGTCTTCGATCGGGACGGTGACCATGAGCTCTCGCCAGACCATAGGGTCATCGTACCATTCAGTCCGCGAGGCAGGTCTCGATCAGCCGGTCGATCTCGAGCGCTCCCAGGCCGAGCTGCGACGCGATCTCTTCCGCGCTGTAGGTAGCACCCGTGTTCCACAGCTCCTTCAGCAGCTCCCCGGCCGCGCGTTCGCGCCAGAAGCGCCGACCGAAGCGTTCGCGAAGCAGCTCGGAGAGCTGGGCCTCCAGACACCAGCCACGCAGACAGTCTACACTCGAAAGGGTCGGCGCGGCGGCAACCAGGTAGCCCTCCGGACCCCAATGGCTGCCCGAGGCCTCGCTCAGCTCCGCCGCGTAGACCGCGTCGAGCCCCGCCGGGTCGGCGGCACCCTCCAGCGCTGCGAGCTCGAGCTCGAAACGCACCCGTGCCGCACAGCGCCGCAGCTCCGAGCAGCGGCGTAGCCGGCTGGCGGGGCCGTAGCTCTCCGCGCGCGCAGCGGGCGGGCCAGTCTCGATCCAGTCGGGATCGGCCAGCCTCGCACTGAGTAGCGCTCCCCAGGCTTCCTCCAGCGCGAGGTCGGGGCTGCGGCGTCGCTCCACCGAGAGTGTGGACGAGGTGAACAGGAACTGGAGCGCACGGCCGGTCTCGTGCAGCAAGCCGGCGTGGGCGGGCACGCCAGGCCTCGACCAACCGACCAGGAAGACCTCCTCGGGGGCGCGGGGCGCCACACAGAACGGCGCAGCCTGCTTGCCGGCTCGCTCCGCCATGTCGATCGACAGACCGGGCAGCCGGTCCAGACGAACCGCCATGCCCTCGAGTGTGAACTCCAGCACGGCTCTCGACTTCTGGGCCGGGAACAGCCTGTCGTAGTCGGCGAGGCGTTCGACCCGGAGCACGTCGCCCCGGTGCGCCGTTCCGGGGCCAACGCCGACGGCAGAAAGCGCCCCACGCAGGGCGTCCGCGTGGACCGACGCCGTCGTGTCGAGAAAGCGAGTGGCCGCCGCCCGCCACAGCTCGTAGTCGACACCGGGGCGCCGCGCCTCGGCCCACGCACGCCGTGTCGCATATCCAAGCTTTGCCAGTTGCTCGCCGCGCGCGGCGAAGAGCTCCTCGCGAAGTGGGTTGAGCTCGGCCCACGCCCGGTCGAGCCCGAGCTGAAGCTCGGTCCTCTTCGAGGCCTCCGACTCCTCCGCCAGTCGTGCGGCCCAGAGTCGCGCCTGTGCAGCCCGGTCGCCGATGCGGAAGCGCTGCGAACCCGCACGCTCCCAAAGCCGCAGCTCGGGGTCGCGCACGGCGCTCGCGACCACGGCGTCCTGCACCGCGTGGAGCAAGCGCAAGAGCTCCTGGCGTGGCGTCTCGAGGCGGGCCGCCTCGCACTCCCGGGCCAGATCGTCGAGGCAGTCGCCGGATGTCACCTCGGAAAAGGCATCGTCGACGCGGTCGAGCTCCGGCAGCGGCTGGCGTCCGGAGCGAAACAGAAGCAGCTCGCGCTCGCGGGCCTGGAAGTACGCCTCGTAGCTGCTTCGCACGTCTACCATGCAGCGCGAGATTCTAAGCTACTCTCAGCGCGCGGCATGTCCTCCGAAGCGAAGACCATCAAGAGAGACGTGCTCTGGGAGGGCAGCGTCGGGACCTTCGTCATCGAGGAGGCAGAGCTCCCGGGCGGACCGAGGATCGAGCTCGGCCTGCTGCATCATCCCGGAGCCGCGGCCGTGGTTCCCTGCTTCGACGAGGACCGGATTCTGTTGCTGTGGCAGTACAGGCACGCGGTCGGCAGGCACATCTGGGAGGTGCCCGCCGGGAAGCTCGATCGCAACGAGGATCCTGAGCACTGCGCGCTGCGTGAGCTCGAAGAGGAGACTGGCTACCGAGCGAAGCGCATCGAGCGCACCGGCGAGATCATCACGACGCCCGGCTTTTCCGATGAACGCATCCAGCTGTTTCTAGCCTGGAAGCTCGAGCCCAGCGTCCTCGCTCGCGAGCCGAGCGAGCGGATGGAGCTGCGCGAGCTCCGGCTCTCCGAGGCACTCCAGATGGTGCGCGTCGGTGCGATCGTCGACGCAAAGAGCATCATCGCGCTCCAGCTCGCGGCGGAGCGGGTTGCACATGGGCTCCGGTAGCGCCGCTCCTCGCCGCGGTGTTTCGTTCACCGGTTGTCGGCTGCGTCTGCCGCAGATTCGCAGGCTGGCGCGCCTCGCCGACGAGCTCGGCTACCCGATCATTCTGGTCGACGGCGATGCCTCGCTCTTGCCCGCCCGCCCCGAGTCGCCCATCTACGACTCGAACGTGCTGCTGGCCGACGTGCTTGCCGCAACGCGACGGGCCCGCGTGGGCTCGATCCGCTTGCCCGCATTCTGGAACGCGGTGCTGCTGGCCCGGAGCCTCGCAACCCTCCAGGAGGCAAGCTCGGGGCGCGCGCTGGCCGTGCTCGGAGTGGGCTCGGGACGGCACGAGGAAAGGCTGGACCTGCCCTCACGTTCCGCAGCGGCACGCGTAGACCACCTCGACGAGCTGCTCGACACGCTGCGGGCACTGCTCGCGGGGGAACGGATCTCGCGGAGCGGTCGTTACGTACGCTGCTGCGACGTGGCCATCACGCCTCCGGCAACGCCCCCGCCGCTCATCGTCTCGGCTGCAAGTGCTCGGGCGCTCCAGGTCGTGGAACGCCACGCGGACGTCTGGGACGCGAACGTGCCTCCCGTTCCGGAGCGCCTGCTGCCCCTGCGGGAGAAGCTCGGGCGTCCGATCGAGACCTGGATCTGGATCTTCGCCCGTCCGGACGCGGACCTGGAGCCGGCGATCGGGGATTATCGTCGCTACTCGCCGTGGTTTGCAGAGCTGCCAGAGCGGGTGCTGTCCGACGCGCTGCTCTGGGGCGAGCCGCAACGCTGCGAAGATCGGCTCGAACGCCTCGGTCACGTTCTGGGCATCGACGTCGCGATCCTGGATCTTGCAGGCCTCGATGAGCCGCGTGCACGACGTGCGCTCGAGGCCCTGGCGCCAGCAGAGGCCGAGCAGATTCCCTAGGCTGTAGCGGAGCATGCCCGATCGCCACCGACAACAGCGCTACCGCCCTCCCTCGGTCGGCTTCGGCTCCGGCGGCCTCACTCCGATGGTCCAGCGCTTGCTGATCGCGAACGGTGTGGTCTTCCTGGTGCAGATCTTCACGGACCCAACCACGAAGCTGGCCGATACGCTCGGTGTGAGTGTCTACGGCGTGTTCCAGGCCGGTCAGTTCTGGCAGCCGTTCACATACATGTGGGCCCATTGGAGCTTCCTCCACATCTTCTTCAACATGTTCGCCCTGTGGATATTCGGCCCACAGCTGGAGCTGACGTGGGGCTCCAGACGCTTCCTGCGCTTCTATCTCTTGTGTGGCGTGGGCGCCGGACTCATCATTCTGGGCTGGCATACGCTGCTAGGCGGTGGAGTGTCCGTCACGCTAGGAGCCTCGGGAGCCGTGTTCGGACTGCTGACCGCGTTCAGTTTGATGTGGCCCGACCAGACCATCGCGCTGATCTTCCCACCCGTTTCCTTCAAGGCGATCTGGTTCATCCCCATCCTGTTCGTGATGCAGCTCATGATGTCCGAGGGGAACATCAGTCACATCGGTCATTTGGGTGGCGTGCTCGTGGCCGGCTTCATCCTGCGGGACGAGCTGCGTCGCGTCGTCGGATTCAGCAGCCTGCGGTATCGCTGGCACCGCTGGCGGACGCGCGGTCGACTTCGAGCGGTTCGCCGCGAAGAGTTCGAGCGCAGACGCACTCGAAACGACGACGACGATCAGCCCACCCTTCATTGATCCAACGGCGACGGAGCGCGGAGAATAGGGAAAGGGCCCTGGAATTCCGCATTCCAGGACCCCTTTCAGAGTTCCTCTCCGACCCACGGACCAGCGACGAGCCTTCGATACCTACAGGTTCTGAACGTCCGCCTTTGCTCGCAACACGTGGGATGAATCGCTCGTCCGTTCTCACTCCCCACTAAGCGAGATTGAGTGTAGATGGCCGGCGCGCGGACTGTCAACTCGTTCGAGAACGGAAACAACTTCCACGTGATGTGTCTGGGGAAGCGAATCGATGACAACGAGTCTCGTGAGTCGCAGCTCGCTCAAGCACCGGGCAAGATCGCGAGCCAGGGTGGAAGGATCACACGACACGTAGACGACACGTGCCGCAGCGCTCTCGCGCACTGCGTCTAACACAGATTGGTGACATCCCTGACGCGGCGGATTCAGCAGAACCAATTGGGGTGCGAGCTGTGCGAGCTGCCGCGGAGCCCAGTCTTCGGCGGCGGCTCGTACTACACTTACTTGTGTATTTCGCTGTGCCTGGCGCGCGGCGCGACCGCGCTCGATGGCGATCACCCGCTCGAAGCGCTCCGCCAGACCCGCGGTGTAGAAGCCGACGCCTGCGTAGAGCTCGACCGCGAGCTCGCCCGTCCCGCAAGCTTCCACCACCAGCTCGTACCAGCGCTCCCAGAGCGCCCCGTTCGGCTGGAAGAAATCTCCTGGCGAGACCTGATAGATTCGGGACCCGACCTGTAACGTGTTGCCGTAGCTCCGGATTTCCAGCTCGCCGCGACCCGCGGGGGGGGTCTCGCGGAGCTGTGTCAGCGCCTGCTGGGTCCCCGCATCCAGAACCGCGCAGCGCTCGACGTCTACCACTTCATGCGAGCCTCGGGCGCGGAACCCGACCTGCCCCGGCGCATAGGCCACGCGGGCCCGCGCCCGATAACCGAAGGCCATAGGTGACGGAACGTGTTCGACCGGCGGCAGCACCTCGAGCCCGCCGATCCTGCGCAACGCCTCGCACACGATCGCAGCGCGGGCGCGACTCTGCTCGACAGCGCCGATGTGCATCCAATCACAGCCCCCGCAACGGGCGTAGTACGGGCAAGGTGACTCTGTACGCTCCGGGCCTGGCTCGACTAGCTCGACGATCTCAGCTTGCGCCCAGCGCCGTCGGGCGTGCGTCACGCGAACGCGTAGCGTGTCGCCCGGCGCGCAGAGCGGCACGAAGACGACGAGTCCGGCGTGGCGCCCCACGCCCATCCCACCCGCGGCGAGGGAATCGATCCGCAGCTCGAACTCGTCGCCAGGCTCCGGCCGAGTCCCCGGCATTCAGCGCCCGAGCGGGCTGATCTTCGTCTCGCTCCCGAGCCGGAGCTCCACCGCGTCCGGGCGGATTCGGGACACGAGCAGACCCGCGACGATGTCGCCCTCGCGCGCCACGAGTTCGGGGTCGTCGCCCACGCGCAGCTGCGCCTCGCGACGCGTGGTGTCCGGGTGCCAGCGGATCTGCACGACGCGCACCTCGGGAAACTCGAGAGGCGCGAGGGGCTCGTCGACGGCGGGGTCCACCGGCGCAGTGGGGGTGGCCGCAACACTCTCGGGGGTGGTCCCGGACTCGACACGGGGAGGACCCTCCGCCCGCGGGCTCAGCTCAGCTGGCCGCGCCGCCGCCACGTCGGGGGCCGCGGCTAGCTCGGTGTCGTAGAGACCCAGCGGCACGCGTCTGGGCGACTCCGAGAGCTCGACCGCAGTGCCGGACAGCCCGAGCGACGAGCTTGCCGACCAAGGAGCCGGCCTCTCCGCAGCGAGCCACCCCTCTCGGAGAGGCCGAAGCGAGTAGCCCACTACGCTCGCCGCGAGCAGCGCGGCGAGCGCGGCTCCGACCCAGGGCAACACACTCCCGCGTCGCGGCGGGGTCAGCGAGATCAGATCGGTCACAGACTGCTCCAGAGGGGCGAGCTTGGCCTCCCTCTCGCGTTGCAGCTTTCGCAGGGCGTCCAGAACGGTACTCACGAGCTCTCTCCGTCGTCCAGCAAGCGCGGCGAACCGTAGTGAAGCTCCTGGTACAGGGCGATCATCGTCTCGGGACCGAGCTCTCCATTGGCCTCGAGGGCATGCGCGCTCTGGAAACGGCGGACCGCCGCGATCGTGAGCGCATCGTACTGCGCGGAGGCATCCCCCTCCTGCAGGTAGCCCAGCTCGGAAAGGCGGACCTGCACCCAGCGAACCGCGCTACCCGTCATTCCCGGAGCCAGCGCCGGCAGCGACTCGAAGTTGCGCCAGAGCAGAAACCCGCGGCCGCTCCAGCGCAGCGCGAGCTCCCTCGCCGAGACCAGGTGCGGGCGTCCGTCGAGCACGACGCTCGCCGACTCCTCGTCGAGCCCGAACAGCGCCACGTAGCGCAGCTCGCCCGGACCCAGCTCGAGCTCCAGAATCGCGGGCACGTTCAGACCCTGGAGCTGCTCGCGCGTGAAGCGGGCAGCCAGGACGCGCAGCGAGGAGAGCTCGCGCACGACCGAGGGCAGCAGATTCGGGTCGAGCTCGCGCTGGACTGGATCGCTGTAGCCCCAGCGCCCGAGGACGACCTGCAACGCGGCCGCTGCGCTCGTCTTCGCGCTATGCTCCGCGAGACCGGCACGCAACTCCTCGGCGTCGATCGGCTCGAGCGGCGCAGCGCTAACGGCCCGCAGGGCCACGCCCTGGGACGGGGCCCAGCGAGCGCCGCTCGTGAACAGCAGCGCGCCGGCCGCGCCGGCCAGCGCGCCCGCGAGGAGGCCTGCCATCACTGATCGCCTCGGTCGCCACGAGTGCACCCAGCCAACGCGATGCGACGCGGGCAGCTCCGCGGCAGCCCGGTAGACCGTACGCGCATCGATACTGCACTGGCCACGGGAGTAGGCTGCGAGCAGGGCGCGGTCCGCAACGGCGTTGAGGAGACGCGGGACATCGCGCGAGCGGCAGACGGCGAGAACGGGTTCGGAGAGCGCAGGCCCGCGACATTGAGCCGATGCTCCAGGTATTCCAGCACCTCGTCGCGCTCGAAGGGCCGTAGCTGCCAGCGCACCGAGATCCGCTGGCGCAGCTGGCGCAGGTCTCCTCGCCGGAGATTCTCGTCGAGCTCGGGCTGACCGATCAGGACGATCTGGATCAGCTTCCCGCTCTCGGTCTCCAAGTTCGAGAGCAGACGAATCTGCTCGAGCACCGCAGCGCCGAGGTTCTGCGCCTCGTCGATCACGAGCAGGACCCGACGCCCGACGGAGTACTTCTCGAGCAGAAAGAAGTTGAGCTCGTCGATCAGCTCTCCGCGCGTCACTCCCCGCGCGCGCAGGCCGAACTCGCGGTTGATCGAAGAGAGCAGCTCGATCTCGGTCTGGCTCGGGTTGAAGATATAGGCGAGATCCAGATCGCTGCCGAGCCGGGCGAGCAACGTACGACACAGCGTGGTCTTGCCAGTTCCGACCTGGCCGATGACCTCGATGAAGCCCTCGCCCTGCTCGATTCCATAGACCAGGTGCGCGAAGGCTTCGCGGTGTGAGCGCCCCATGAACATGTACTTCGGGTCGGGCGCGAGCGCGAACGGCCGCTCGTCTAGCCCGAAGAATTCCGTATACACCGACCTGCCCCCCCATGTGCAGCGCGTGGCCGAATGGAGCGGGAGGGTGGTACTCTCCGGCGCCTATGTCCAATCCTTTTCCCAGCACTGAGGGCATACTGGGGGTCGACCTTGGCGCGACCCTCTGCAAGCTGGCTTTCGCCACGGAGGGAGGCGCACGAACGGCGCAGCTACCGAGCGGTGATCTCGAGAGCATCCTCGCCCGCATCCGGGAGTGGCGGCCGGCGCGCATCGCTGCCACGGGGGGAGGTAGCCCGAGGCTGGAGGCGGCCCTCGGCGAGATCTCCGTTGCGAACGTGCCGGAGTTCGAAGCCTGGGCGTGTGGCGCCCCGATCCTCGCGGAGCAGGGAGGCGAGAAGCTGCCCGACCGGTACCTGCTGATCAGTCTGGGAACGGGGACGTCTGTGCTCTCCGTTGAGCCCGACGGCGTGAAGCGGGTCGGCGGCAGCGCCCTCGGAGGGGGGACCTTGCTCGGACTCAGCAGACTGCTGCTCGACGTGGACAGCTTCGCCGAGCTGGCCCTTCTGGCCGATCGTGGCGACAGGCGAGCCGTCGATCTCCTAGTTGGCGACATATACAGCGGTCCTGGTGCCTCTCCACTGCCGCGCGACCTGAATGCCGCGCACTTTGCCAAGCTCGACTCGCGGCGCCCCGAAGACCTCGCGCACGCCCTCATGGGGCTGATCGGCGAGAACATCGGCTTGATCTGCGGCGAGCTCACCCGCGCGAACTCCGCGGAGCTGGTTGTCTATTGCGGCTCGACCCTGGCGACGAATCCCGCGCTCGAGGCAATCCTCAGCGAGGTCTCGGGCTACTATGGCTGCCGGGCGCGCTTCCTCGAGTACGGGGCCTTCTGCGGCGCGGTGGGAGCGGCGGCACTCGCGGGGTCGTGAGCCAGGCTCCAGAGGTCGCCGTCATCGGGGCCGGCGTGGTCGGACTGGCTTGCGGTGCCGCACTCGCGCGCCACGGGCGTAGCGTCGTTCTGCTCGAGCGGCACGCTTCACCTGGCCAGGAGACCTCCACCAGAAACAGCCAGGTCATCCACGCCGGGCTCTACTATCCAACAGACTCGCTCAAGGCGCGCTGCTGCGTGGAGGGCCGCGAGCTCCTCTATACGCGCTGTCAGGAGTACAACGTCCCCCACCGCCGCACCGGCAAGCTCGTCGTGGCTGTGGAGGCGCAGGAGCAGGAGGCGCTCGAGCGAATCGCGGAGCTCGGTGCGGCAAATGGCGCGGGCGCGCTCGAGCTCCTGGACGGGGCCGAGATCCGTCGCCGCGAGCCACGCGTGCGGGCCTGCGCGGGTCTCTATTCGCCGGAGTCCGGCATCGTCGACGCTCACCAGCTGCTCTCGAGCTACCAGGCGGAGCTCGAGCTCCACGGCTCGGAAGTGGTGTTCCGCACTCGCGTGGAAAGACTTACAAGAGTTGGTGATCTCTGGCGGGTCGACACGCGCAACGACCGTGACGAGCCGTTCGAGCTGCAGGTTCCCTGGGTGGTGAATGCAGCCGGCCTGGAGGCAGATCGCATCGCGGCGCTGGCGGGCCTCGACACGGTGGAGCTCAGCTACCGAGTGTGGCCGTGCAAGGGCGACTACTTCAGTGTGGCTCCTGCGCTCGGCGCGCTCACCCGACACCTGGTGTACCCCGTTCCCGGACAGGCCGGCCTGGGCATTCATGTCACACTCGATCTCGGGGGACGCTACCTGCTCGGGCCCGACGTCGAGTACGTCGATCGCATCTTCTACGACGTGGATCCGACGAAGGCCGAACGCTTTGCGGACGCGGTCCGACGCTACCTCCCCGAGATCAGCGCGGAGCACCTCTCTCCCGAGATGGCGGGGATCCGACCCAAGCTGCAGGCTCCGGGAGAGCCGTTCCGGGACTTCGTCATCGCCGAGGAATCGGAACACGGCTGCCCGGGACTGGTCAGCTTGCTCGGCATCGAGTCGCCCGGACTCACCGCGGCCGGCGCAATCGCGGAGCGCGTCGTCGCGCTGTTATGATCCCAGCTCGGACCAGAGGAGAACGGATGAGCCTACGAACGACGTTTTGCGACGTGCTGGGAATCGAGGTACCGATCGTATTGGCGGGAATGGGCGGAGCCTCCACCCCCCGACTCGCAGCGGCCGTCTCTAACGCCGGCGGTCTTGGCATCCTCGGAGCAGCGGGCTGCGGACCGGACAAGCTGCGCAAGTGGATCGCGGAGACACGGAGCCTGACGGACAAGCCGTTCGGCGTCGACACGCTGCTTCCTGCCTCCGTGCGCCGTCTGCCGAAAGAAGAGCCCAAGGGACCGTCGCCGCTCGACGAGCTGCCAGTGCATCAGAAGTTCGCAAGGGAGTTCATGGAGCGGGAGAAGCTCGAAGCGCCACCGGCAGCCGCCGGCCGAGGGCGGGGCGCTGGACTCGTGTTCTCGAAGGACTTCTTCGAGTCGCAGATGGAGGTCGTGCTGGACGAACGCGTCCCCGTCTATGCCGCCGGACTCGGCAGCCCGGGTCCCTACGTGGACCGGCTGCACAAGAACGGCACGATCGTCATGGCCGTGGTGGGAGCGGTGCGGCATGCGCGCAGGGTCAGGGAAGACGCGATCGACGTGATCGTGGCCCAGGGCCACGACGCGGGCGGGCATAACTCGCCCATCGGAACGATCGCGCTCATCCCCCAGGTCGTGGACGCGGCCGGCGACATCCCCGTAATCGCAGCCGGCGGGATCGGAGACGGGCGCGGGGTCGCGGCCGCGATGATGCTCGGGGCGGTCGGAGCCTGGATCGGGACTGCCTTCCTGGCCACCGAGGAGGCCAACCTCCTGCCGCACCAGAAGCAGGCGCTGATCGACAGCAACGAGGAGAACACGAGCATCTCCAAGTCCGTGTCGGGCAAACCGGCCCGTCTGATCCGCAACAAGTGGACGCAGACCTACGCGGAAAGCGGCCTCGAGCCGCTTCCGATGCCGTTCCAGTCGATGGTCTCGGGCCCGGTGATGGCGGCTGGCGCGGCGGCCGGACGAGGGGACATCACACCGGGCTTCGCCGGCCAGGGGGTCGGGATGATCGAGAAGATCCGCCCGGCGGCCGAGGTCCTGGCGGACATCGTCGCGGGGGCCGAGCGAGCACTCAGCGCGGCCAAAGACGTCATCTAGGGCAGCGTTGACGGGCTGCCGGATTGGCGTAGACTCCGCGCCCCCATGTATGCGGTCGTAAAGACAGGCGGAAAGCAGCTCCGCGTCCACGAAGGGGATGTGCTGAACGTCGAGCTCCTCGCTGGTGAGCCGGGCGACACGATAGAGCTCTCCGAGGTGCTTCTGGTGGGGGGCGACCCGCTCCGGATCGGCACCCCGCTGGTCGAGGGGGCACGCGTTCTGGCCAGAATCGAGGGTGCCGCCCGAGGACCGAAGCTGCGGATCTTCAAGCACAAGCGGCGCAAACGCTACAGGCTGCGCCGGGGCCACCGCCAGCACTACACCCGACTCGTGATCGAGTCGATCGAGGTCTCCTAGATGGCGCACAAGAAGGGACAGGGCAGCACCCGCAACGGGCGTGACAGCCACGGCCAGCGGCGCGGTGTCAAGATCTACGGCGGTCAAGCCGTGAAGGCCGGGAACATCCTGGTCCGCCAGCTCGGCACCAAGATCCATCCGGGCCGTGGCGTGGGGTTGGGGCGCGACTACACCCTCTTCGCCCTCAGAAACGGAACCGTTCGCTACTACAGCTCCAAGAAGCAGACGCTCGTAGCCATCGACTCCTGACCCACCCACTCGAGGTCTCGCTCGCACACCGGGGGCCGCTGCGCCCGACCAGGTGACTCCGCGCGACTATGGCTGCTCCCGATTTCATCGACGAGTGCAGAATCTCGGTCCGGGCCGGAGACGGAGGCCGGGGCTGTCTGTCTTTTCGCCGCGAGAAGTTCGTGCCGCGCGGAGGACCCGATGGCGGCAACGGGGGCCGCGGCGGCTCCGTCATCCTCGAGGGCAGCGCCGGCCTCGCGACGCTGTACGACGCGCGGCATCGCAAGTCCTACCGCGCCAGGAACGGGGCTCATGGCGGCGGCGCGCGCAAGAACGGCGCATCAGGCGCGGACGTGATCGTGCGTCTCCCGCTCGGGACCGTGATCCGCGCGGACTCCGGAGAGCTGCTCCACGAGCTGCTCCGCGACGGAAAGCAGTTCGTTGCGGCTCGGGGAGGCCGGGGCGGCCGTGGCAACGCCAGCTTCGCCAGCTCCACGAACCAGACCCCCCAGAACACCGAGGCCGGCGAGCCCGGCGAGCGCCACTGGCTGCGGCTCGACCTCAAGCTGCTGGCGGACGTGGGCTTGCTCGGGTTCCCCAACGCGGGGAAGTCGACCCTCATCGCGCGGGTATCCGCAGCGCGGCCTAAAGTCGCGAGCTACCCCTTCACCACCCTGCGGCCCCAGCTCGGAGCCGTGGAGCTCGGGGAGGCACGCTTCGTAATAGCGGACATCCCCGGCTTGATTCCCGGAGCTCACCGGGGCGCCGGCCTGGGCGACCGGTTTCTGCGTCACGTCGAGCGGACCCGCGTGCTCGTCCACCTGCTCGACCCTGAGCCCCTCATCTCCGGCGGCTCTCCCGAGCGCAGCCCCGAGCACGACTACGCCGCGCTCCGCGGCGAGCTCCGAGCCTACGCGGAAGAACTCGCGGGCCGCCCCGAGATCGTGTGCGTAACCAAGGCGGACCTGGTGCCGGAGCCCGCGGACCGGAAGCGGATCGAGGCGCGCCTCGCGGCCCACGCCCTGACCCCGCACTGGCTCTCTTCCGTCACGGGCGAGGGCGTGCGGGAGCTGGTACAGCGGCTCGCAGCGGAGCTGGGCACAGCGTGAAGCGCAGCCGGCTCGGCTCCGTGCGGCGGATCGTGGTCAAGGTCGGTACCTCGCTCTTGACTCCGCCCGCTGCGGGCGTGGGCACCCGCCGTTTTTCGCAGCTCGCGGGCGAGATCGCAGCGCTGCTGGACCGAGGGTACGAAGTCGTGCTGGTCGCATCCGGAGCTGTCGGGCTGGGAGTGCGTCGGCTCGGCGCCAACAGTCGGCCCATGTCGATTCCCGAGCAGCAGGCGGCCGCCGCGATCGGTCAGATCGACCTATGTCGCCGCTTCGAACGCGCGTTCGCCCGCAGGAACAGGCTCGTGGGACAACTGCTGCTCACGCACCGGGGCCTCTCGCAGCGCGAGCGCTTCCTCAACGCGCGTCACACACTGCAAGCGCTGATCCAGGCGGGGGCCGTACCACTCATCAACGAGAACGACTCGGTCGCGACCGAGGAGCTGCGCTTCGGGGACAACGACGAGCTCTCCGCGCTCGTGGTCAACAGCTGTGGCGCGGAGCTGCTCATCCTGCTGACCGATACCGACGGACTGCACGACCGGCCCCCCGGCGAGAGCGGTGCCCGCCGCATTGCGGAGGTAGAGGAGATCACGCCGCACCTGCTGCGCCTTGCAAGTGGCGTGGGCTCGGAGCTAGCGCGGGGAGGCATGCGCTCCAAGCTCGAGGCCGCGCGGGTGGCGGCGCGATTCGGCGTGCCGACGGTGATCGCGGACGGACGCCGCCGCGACACCTTGCACCGCATCATGCAAGGCGAGGACGTCGGAACCCTTGTCCAGCCAGCGCGCAACCAGCTGTCGGCCCGCAAGCACTGGATCGCGTTCTCACAGAAAACCCGCGGCACGCTGCACCTCGACGCGGGAGCCGTGCGCGCAGTGTGCGAGAGGGGCGGAAGCCTGCTCCCCATCGGCGTGGTCGCTGCCGGCGGCAAGTTCCGGATCGGCGACCTGGTGAGCTGCGTTGCAGAAGATGGCAGGGAGATCGCGCGCGGCTTGACGTCGTACGACGCGTTCGAAACCGAGCTGATCAAGGGCCATCGCACGTCGCAGATCACCAAGCTACTGGGGTACTCGAACGGCAGCGAGATCATCCACCGTGACGACCTGATCCTGCTGTGAGGCCTGCTAGAATACTCCAATGCGGCGAGAGGACCTCGTAAACGATCTCGTGAGCCGGGCGCGTGCGGCGGCCGATCTGGTCGCCGAGCTGCCTTCAGACGTCAAGGACGCGGCCCTGCGGCGTGCGGCCGACGCGCTCGAGCGGGCAACGCAGCTGCTGCTCGCCGAGAACGCGCGTGACCTCGAGACCGCGCGGCAGAACGGGCTCGCAGCAGCCCTCATCGATCGCCTCACCTTGACCAACGAGCGAGTCGCCGCCATCGCCGAGGGTCTGCGCCAGGTCGCGTCCCTGCCCGATCCGGTAGGCGAGGTCACGCGCATGTGGAACCGGCCGAACGGCCTGCAGGTCGGCCGCATGCGCATCCCGCTCGGCGTGATCATGGTGATCTACGAATCGCGCCCCAACGTCACCGCCGACGTGGCCGCGCTATGCCTCAAGAGCGGCAACGCCACGCTGCTCCGCGGTGGCTCCGAGGCAATCCACTCCAACCGGGCCATCGCCGAGCTTCTGTCCGCTGCCATGGCGGAGTGCGGCGTACCGACCGATGCGGTCCAGCTCGTGCCGGTGACGGATCGCGAGATCGTCGACCTTCTGCTCGAGCGGGACGAAGAGATTGACCTGGTCATCCCAAGAGGAGGCGAGGGCCTGATTCGCAGGGTCTCGGAAAAATCGCGCATTCCGGTGATCAAACATTACGCCGGAGTGTGTCACGTGTATCTGGACGAATTCGCTGATCCCAAGATGGCGCGCGCCATCGCGATCAACTCGAAGTGTCAGCGCGTCGCGATCTGCAATGCCGCGGAGACACTTCTGGTGCACACTTCTCTTGCCAACTCGCTCTTGCCCGGCCTGCTCGGCGAGCTGGAGGGACTCGGCGTCGAGCTGCGCGGCTGCGAGCGAACGCAGCAGGTCTTCCCTGACGCACTCCCGGCCAGCGAGGAGGACTGGCGGACGGAGTACCTGGACATGATCCTCTCGGTTCGAGTGGTCGATTCCATGGACCAGGCGATCGACCACATTCGCAGCTTTGGATCGAATCACACGGAAGCCATCGTGACCCAAGATGTCGGTCGCGCCCACCAGTTCGTCCGCAGGGTGAACTCGAGCTCGGTATTCGTAAACGCGAGCACACGCTTCTCGGACGGCTTCCAGCTCGGGCTCGGCGCCGAGGTTGGCGTCTCGACCACAAAGATCCACTGGTTCGGGCCGATGGGGCTCGAGGGGCTCACGACCCAGAAGTTCATCGCGTACGGCGAGGGAACCATCCTCGAGTGAGCCGGGGCGTCCTCGGCGGTACCTTCAACCCGGTCCACGTCGCGCACTTGCGTCTGGCAGAGGTGGCGAGGGAAACGCTCGGTCTCGAGCACGTCCTGTTCGTCCCCGCGGGCGAGCCGCCGCTCAAGTCGGGAGACATCGCGCCGGCCGCCGACCGCCTCTGCATGTTGAGGTGCGCCACCGCCTCGAACCCCAGCTTCGAGGTGCTGGACCTCGAGCTGAAGAGAGCCGGCCCAAGCTACACCGTGGACACCCTTCGCGAGCTCTCCGGAGACCCCGGCGCGCCGCCCCTCTGGTTCATCCTCGGTAGCGACGCGCTGGCCGACGTGGAGCGCTGGGTGGAGACGGCGACCCTCTTCACGTTCGCGAGCTTCGCCGTCGTCGAGCGGCCTGGCTGTCCGGGCTCTCTACGAGAGCTGCTGCCGGCAGCTCTGGCCGGGAGCTTTCGAGACGGACCTCTTGGACTGGTCCACGAATCGGGGACTGAGCTGCGGATGCTCCCGTTTGCGCCGCTCGGCATCTCCGCCAGCGAGATCCGGGAGCGGATCGCGCGCGGGGAGTCCATCCGGTACCTCGTTCCCGAGCCGGTCATCGACTACATCGAAAAGCAGCAGCTCTATCGGGAGACCGCTTGAAGGCAAAGGAAAAGGCACTGGCACTGGCGGAAGCCGTGGCGGAGAAGAAGGGCGAGGACCTCCAGATCCTGGACCTTCGCGAGCTGTGCTCGTTCACCGACTTCTTCATCATCGCCACCGGAACGTCGGCGCGGCACCTGCGGACGCTCTCCGAGGCCGCCGAGGAGACCTGCGCCAAGCTCGGAGAGAAGGCGCTCGGATTGGAAGGCCAGGAGTCAGCGCGCTGGATCCTCGTCGACCTCGGCGACGTGATCGTTCACCTGTTTCGCGAGGAGGCCCGCGAGTTCTTCGGACTGGAGCGCCTCTGGGGTGAGGCCGAAGCACTCGAGCTGTCGCGCGTCGCCGGAGCCGCGCGTTGAGCACAGTAGGACCGGTCTGCCTCGTCGTCCTAGATGGCTTCGGAATCGGCGACGGTGGCAGGGGAGACGCGACCGCTCTGGCGGATGCTCCGTTCCTGCAGCGCGCGCGCCAGCTCTACCCCTACGCCGAGCTGGACACCTCCGGGCCCGCGGTGGGTCTCCCCCCGGGCCAGATGGGGAACTCCGAGGTGGGGCACATGACGCTTGGCGCCGGCCGGGTGATCGAGCAGGACGTGGCCCGTATCCAGAAAGCCATCGCGGCCGGGGGACTCGTCACCAATGCGCCACTGCAGGACCTGCTCGCACGGGTCGAGCAGAGCGGCGGAGCGCTGCACCTGATGGCTCTGATCTCCGACGGGTGCGTACACAGCTCGCTCGATCACCTGTACAGGATCCTGGACCTGCTCGGCTCCCGCGGGGTCCGCCCGGTCCTTCACGCTTTTACGGACGGGCGGGACACACCACCGCGGAGCGCACGCCGCTTCGTAGAGCCGCTGGAGGCACGGCTGCGCGAGCTGGGTGGCTGCATCGCCACGGTCTCCGGGCGCTACTTCGCCATGGACCGCGACCAGCGCTGGGACCGCATCGCGCGGGCCTATCGGGCAATCGTCTCCCGCGAGGGTCACTCGACACCGAGCGGTGTGGATGCGATCGAGAGCGCGTACGCGCGCGGAGAGAGCGACGAGTTCGTCGAGCCATCCGTCGTAGAGGGGGGACCGCCGCTGCGTGACGGCGACGCGCTGCTGTTCACGAACTTTCGCGCGGATCGCGGCCGCGAGCTCACGAACGCGCTCACACGGACTGCGCCCGAGCAGCTCGGGCGCGAGATCACGGAGCTTCCTCCGCTCGACCTCGCCGCCGCGGCCACGCTCACGATCTACCACGACACATGGCCGCTGCCCGCACTCTTCCCATCGACGGTGGTTCCACACAGTCTGGGAGAGCTCATTGCTGCCGCGGGGAAGCGCCAGCTGCGGATCGCGGAGACCGAGAAGTATGCGCACGTGACTTACTTCTTCAGCGGTGGCCGCGAGGAGCCCTTTCCGGGGGAGGACCGCATCCTGATCCCGTCGCCCCGCGACGTTCCGACTTACGACAAGAAGCCGGAGATGAACGCCTTACTTGTGACCGACGCCCTGCTCGAGGCGCTCGAGAAGACGGCCTACGACTTCGTGCTCGTCAACTACGCGAACCCGGACATGGTCGGGCACACCGGAGTGATCGATGCCAGCGTGAAGGCCATCGAGGTGGTAGACGCGTGCCTCGATCGACTCACGAGCGCGCTGCTCGCGCGGGGGGGAGCACTACTCATCACCGCGGACCACGGCAACGTGGAGCAGCTCCTCGACCCCGAGACGGGCTCCGTGCACACGGCACACACCACGAACCCGGTCCCCCTGTACTGGGTCTCCGACCGCATCGAGCAGTGTCGGCTCGAGAACGGCGGACTCTCCGACGTGGCGATCAGCCTGTGCCGCTTGCTGGGGCTCGAGCGCGCTCCGGAGATGACGGGAAAGAACCTCTGCAAGGCGTGAGCTTGCTCGAGCTCCTCGTGCCCAGCGTCTGCCCCGCCTGCGATCGCACGCGGGGACCTGGCGAGCTCCTGCTCTGCCCCGCCTGCGCTCCGGGCCTGCGCACACTCTCCGAGCTCGGCCACGTGGCGACGGCAGTCGCCTACGAGCGCACCGGCCTGGTCCTGGTACGTCGCTTCAAGTTCGAGGATCGCCGGGACGCCCTGCGCGTTCTGCTCGAGCTGCTGACGGCGCGGGCTCGTACGCTCCCGGCAGACGCGATCGTGGCGATCCCCAGGCATCGGCGCAGGGTGAGGGAGCAAGGCAGCGATCCCGTCTGGACCCTGGCACGAGCGTTGGCCAGGCGTACAGGTCTGGAGCTACTTCGCGGAGCGCTGCGCCGCATAAGGCCCGGCCCTCCTCAAGCGGGACTCAGCCCCGAGGAGCGGCGCAGGAACGTCCTCGGGAGCTTTCGGGCGTCTGGGGACTTCCGCGGCCGTCGGATCCTGCTGCTGGACGACGTCACCACCACCGGCTCGACCCTGCTGGAGGCGGCTCGGGAGCTGCATCGCGGGGCGCGACCGAGGCAGGTGATACCCTTCGCCGTGGCGGGCACGCCCCTATCCAGAGGAAAAGGGTTGGAAACCGAGAACGGGTCTGCGCTATAAAACAGCCCGCTCCCGAGGAGATCCCCCGTTGGCAGACGCGATCAAGATCAAGGAAACCTGCACCCTCTTCCACCAGCCCAACCTCGGAGAGGAGGTCCAGCCGATCGAGCTGGAGGCGGGGACCGAGCTCCAGGTGCTCCAGGAATGGGAGGCCGCCTGGCTGGCCAAGACCGACGACGGTCGGCTGCTCAACGTCAAGAAGGAGCTCGCCGAGGAGGCCTAGCTAGCCCGCTGGCTAGCCGTCGGCGCGCACTAGCTCGCCGAGGGTCTGCAGCAGCCTCTCCGAGTCGAGCGGCTTCTTGAACAGGACGCCCTCGAGCCCCTGCAGGCGACTGCGCTTGATGATGTGATCCTTGTCGTAATAGAAGGCGGTCATCAAGACGACGTGCGTCTCGGGCCGCAGCTCCCGCGTCGCGAGTAGCAGCTCGTAGCCATCCATCTCCGGCATGACCACATCGGAGAGCACGAGGTCGAAGTGTCGCCCGCGTATGAGCTCGAGGGCCTCCTTTCCGTTCTCTGCGCACGTCACTATGGCTCCGCCTGCAGCAAGGACCTCGACGCACGACTCGCGCACTGCGGGATCGTCATCCACGACGAGAACTGCACGCTCCGCCAGCGGCCCAGCGCCCGGTTCGTTCCGCGACAAGTCGAGCATGCGCGACGCGCCGAGGTAGCTCGTGCTCGAGTACTCCTGCTGCTGCGCCATCTGATTCAGATGCTCCAGGTGTCCCTGGATGCGTGCCACCTCGCGCCGGATGCTGTCCAGCCTAGCGCGCTCCGCCGGGTTTCCCGAGCTCCCTGCCAGATGCCGGTCGAGAAGCGAGACCTGATTCGCGATCACGGTCAACGGGTTGTTGATCTCGTGGGACAGCCCGATCGCGACCTCACCCAGGACCGCGAGCTGATCCATACGCTGCATCTCCCGCATGTCGCGGGTAAAGCCGATCGTGCCCTGCTCCTCGCCGTCGGGCCCGTACAGGATCAGCCCGGAGATCGTCACGGGGATCTCCTGCTTTTCCTTCGTCACGAAGCGCGTGGGCAAGTTGATGGCGCGGCCCTTCGGACCATGATCGGAGCTCCGCAGGACTCGCATGACGCGCTTGGCTTCTTCCTCGGAAGGATAGAGCTCCACCACGTAGTGGCCGATGATCTCCTCTCGAGCATAGCCGAGGTTCTCGCGCGCCCCGTCGTTGTAGTACTGGACGTTGCCGTCGGCGTCGGTTGCCACGACGATGTCTGGCGACGCCTCGATGAGTCGTTCGAGGCTGGCCTTGTCCAGCGGCATCTCGCGCCAGTCTATGCGCGAGGGCAGCGGCGCGCCACTCGCCTTCTGGGCCTTGTGAGACCCGGCCGCGGGCGTCCGCGGCACCCACCTGCGCGCGCCGCTTACATGAGCTCCAGGCGTACTCTGCCGAGAGCGGCCCGCTCTGCTCGTTTCCAGACCGTGATGGCGAGCTGGTTCTCACCGTCGGGGTCCACGATGCCCCACGGCAAAAAGAAGCGACGCTGGGGGCCGCGCTCCGGCCAGTAGCGACCGATCAGGTAGCCGTTCACGTAGAGGTTGGCCTTGCCTCGTCCCGGATCAAAGGCCAGACACAGCGGAGCGCCCTTTGAGTCGATTCCCTGCAGTCGGAACTGCGTCTCGTACAGCCCCACACCGTCCGGCTCGCCGGTCCAGCCGTGCGGGAGAACCACCTCTTGCACGCCGGTTCTCTCGACGCCCTCGAAGGCGACGATCGGAGTCATGCCTTGCTCACCCCGAACGAGTCCTCCCCGAAAGCGCCAGCGAGTCGGCGTCCCACCCATATCGATGCGCACGACTCCGCGCGGGTTTGCGAAATCATCCGCGAATCCCTTGTTGTGGCCAAGGCTCTCCACGAGCACGACGATGGTGTTGCGTCCCGCTTCGAGCGTCTGTGGCGGCACGGCGATCCGCGTGAAACGCGCGCCGTCCGGGCCGATCCCGAGCGTGTTCCTGAACTGATCCCCCGCCGCGACGAGCGAGCCGTTGATCCAGACGGCCCAGCAGTGGCGTGCGTCCAGCAGCAGCCGATCCAGGGGACCGTTGAAGGTGCCGCGATACCAGATGTAGCCGTAGTGGATGCCCAGCGCGTCGATGTCGATCTGGCCCAGCTCGACCTGGCCGGCGGGGATCTCGTCCCAGTCGGAATCGTCGTAGGCGGGATCGACCTGTGGGCTCGCCCCTCCGAACGTCCAGCGCTCGAGACTCGGCAGTCGCCCCGTGGGCGCGGGGATGGGACTTGGCCGGGGCAGCTGCGGGCTCACCGCTTCTAGCCTCCCCTGCTCGTCATAGACACGGATCTGTGTCTCTCGGGGGGCGAGCGTGCTGCGCTCGGCCTCCGGTGTAGGCACCGTGTTCGGCTGGGGCAGAGCGTTGCAGAGGAACTCGAACCTTCGATGAGGACCTTTGCGGGAGAGCAAGTGCTCGGGACACCAGGCGGAGTGTGGCTGGATCCGCTCGGTCTGAACCAGCTCCTCCTCGTACCGCTCCAGGAACTCATTCAGCCTGCGCACCGCCTCGTAGGCCGCTCCGGTGAGGCCGGATTCGCCGATCGGAGCCGCGTAGTCGTAGGAGCTATAGACGTCGGGGCTCGCCATGTAGCCCCAATTCACACCCCCGGAGAACATGTAGTAGTTCCAGAGCGTGGCCCGCTGGCTGAGCGCCGCCTTGGTAACGCTGTCTACGACCTCGGCCCCGAGCAGCTCGCGTATCTTTTCGTAGCCCGGACCACCCCAGCCGTCGTACCAGCCCGACTGTAGCTCCGCATAAAACTGGGGGTTAGCGTCGCGGTGCGCACCGAGTGCCTCCTCGTCCCCGAGAAACATCTCGAAGCTCCTGGGATCTTCTCGCCAATCCATTTCGAAGGACGTGACCGGATAGCGATCGAGCGCAATTACATCGGCGTCCATCTGGCGCCCTGAGAGCGCCGAGACGTCGTTGTGCGAGATGGGCACATCGACGCCACGTTCCCGCAGCAGCTCGTAAAGCTCCCGCATGTACCGGCTCGTCTGGCCGCGGGCCCCCGCACGCGAGAGCGCGCGTCGATCCGGCCCACGGCGGCCCCAAAGCCGTAAGAGACGCGCCACGCGGCGAGCGCCCCGGCCGCCGAACCAGCGCACGAGCTGGTCCGGCAGGTCGCCGGAGAAGCCCGAGTACGGGCCGGGAATCGCGTACTCGTTCTCCATCTGGACAAGGAGAAGATTGGACCGCCTGGCGAAGCGCGGAACGATCTCGTCGAACCAGTCGCGGCTCGCGGAAACGAATTCCTGTGAGTAGCTGAAGCCAGCGTCGCTGCGACAGCGCGGGACGATCGAGGGCTCCCGCAGTAGCCAGGCTGGCAGCCCACCCATGTCGAGCTCGGCGCACACGTAGGGACCTGGGCGCGCGATCAGGTAGAGACCCGCCTCCTCGATCATGTCGTGGAGTCGCTCGACGTCGCGGATGTCTCCGAAGTCGCACTCTCCTGGTGCGGAGGAGTGATAGTTCCAGGCGTAGTAGACGTCCACGGCGTTCAGCCCTGCCCCGCGAAACTGCTGCAGACGGTCGCGCCACAGCTCCTGGGAGGGCAGGCGGAAGTAGTGGAGAGAGCCGGAGCGGATCAACTTGCGCCGACCCTCGATCAGGAGACTGTGGCGGTCGAACTCGACCCTCACGGGCATCCCCCGGGACGCTACCCCTTGGCAGCCAGCCAGCGCTCCGCGTCCAAGGCCGCCATGCAGCCGCTGCCCGCAGCCGTTACCGCTTGACGGTAGACCCGATCCATCACGTCACCGCACGCAAACACACCTTCCACGCTCGTACGCGTGGACCCAGGCTCGACGCGGATGTAGCCGACGTCATCCATCTCCATCAAATCCTTGAACACCGCAGAGTTCGGCTCGTGGCCGATCGCGATGAACAGCGCTTGAACGTCGAGAATAGTGGTCTTGCCGGTCTCCACGTTCGCGATTCGCACCCCAGTAACTCCGTCGCCGTCACCCAGCACCTCGTCTACGACACTGTCCCACACAAACTGAATCTTCTCGTTCTTTCGGGCGCGTTCCCGCATGATCTTGCTGGCGCGAAGCTCGGAACGACGGTGGATTATGTGCACGACCGTCGCGAAGCGCGTCAGGAAGAGCGCCTCCTCCACCGCGGTGTCGCCCCCGCCCACAACGGCCATCGGCTTGCCGCGGTAGAGCGCACCGTCGCACGTCGCGCAGGCCGACACTCCCCGGTTCACGAAGGCCTGCTCGGAGTCGAGCCCCAGCCAGCGTGCCGAGGCGCCGGTCGCGATGATCAGCGCGTCAGCCGTGAACGACTCGCTCGAGGCCTCCACGCAAAAGGGCTGCTCGCAGAGGTCGATTCGCGACGCGTCCTCCAGAAGAACACGGGCGCCGAAACGCTCCGCCTGTCGCTGAAAGATCTCCATCAGGTCGGGTCCGGTCACACCCTCGGGAAAGCCGGGGTAGTTCTCCACGTCGGTCGTGATCATGAGCTGCCCACCGAACGCCGCCCCCGCCACGACGACGGGCTCGAGCTCGGCCCGGGCGGCATAGATCGCCGCGGTGTAGCCGGCGGGACCGCTCCCGACGATGAGGAGCTTCGCATGCGTGCTGGGGCTCTTTGACATGGCTCGGTGGCTGGCGCCTACTCCCGGGGAGAGAAGGAGATGTCACGCACCTCGTACTCCCGCCTCCCTGCCGGAACGGTGACCGTAGCGGTGTCATCGACCGCTCTGCCCAGGAGAGCGCGCGCGACGGGACTCGTCACGGACAAGAGGCCTCTGCGGATGTCGGCCTCGTCCTCTCCAACCAGGGTGTAGGTGACCTGCTCGCCCGAGTTGATCTCCTCGAGGACCACCGTCGTTCCGAATCGCACGCGCCCGGGCTCGGCAACGCTTCCATCTACGACCTGCGCCCTGGCCAGCTTGTCTTGAAGCGTCCGGATGCGTCCCTCGATCAGCGACTGCTCGTGCTTCGCAGCATCGAACTCGGCGTTCTCCGACAGATCGCCGTGCTCCCGTGCCGTGCGTATCGCCTCCACTATGCGAGGTCGCTCGACACGTTCGAGGCGCTTGAGCTCTTCGACGAGCAGCGTGTGGCCCCGCGGGGTCATGAGAACTTTATCGGACAACCCGTTCCTCTCCGTCGGAGAAAGTACCGAGCCGCCCGAACCCCTGTCAACGATGCTGGAGCGAGGGTGCGACTACTCGATCCGCTCTTCCAGCAGGCGGATGATGTACCCAATGATCAGCAGGTTCGGAATGCGTCTACGCAGCACGGCCTCGTCGAGCTTTTCTTCCGGGCCCAGAGACAAAAGGTCGTCGGCGAACTCCTGTGCGTAGCTCGAGAAGAACTCCAACATGTCCATGTTGACGTTGTTGGCGAGCATGGTGTTGATCTCGTCTACATCGAGATCCTTCCACATCTCAGTGAATTCGATCGCGATCTCTCGGCCGTTCATGCGGCGATCATGACAGCCCTGGACGCGCAAGGTCAATCGGTCCTGAGCGAGAAAACTTCATAGATCCGGGCACTTATAGACATAGGACGGCCAGAATTCGATCTGCAACAAGCCCGGTTATGCGCCCGTAATCACGCGCCTTTCAGTTGGCGCGGCGCCAGTCGATCTGCCGCGCTGGACCGGAATTCGGAAAGTCGCCGGCCGAGCGGAGCACCGCCTCTTCGACGTAGACGAGGGTGCTGGTACGGACCGCGATCGCGACCGCGTCGCTCGGACGAGCGTCGATCTCGACCTTGCGGCCGTCGATCTCGATCTCGATCTTCGCGTAGAAGGTGTTGTTCTTGAGCTCCGTCACCACCACCCGCTCGATGCGTCCTTTCACCCCAGCGAGAAGGTTCTTGATGAGGTCGTGCGTGTTTGGGCGTGGAGACTCGACCTCCTCGATTCCGCGCGCGATCGAGTAGGCCTCGGCGGGGCCGATGAGAATCAACAGTTCGCGCTCCTGGCCGCCGCGCTCGTTGAGGAGCAGCACAAAGCTCTCGCTCGTCGGATCGAACTTGACGCTCTCGACGCTCACCAGGCGCGCCGTGAGACTCGGCGCTCCCGACTGCATTGTGCATCCGAGCAGCAAGATGACCGCGAGCGAGCTGCAGTGACGCCGAATTTTAGATCCCCGCCGTGCCTCCATGGGGGGTCCTCCAAGCCTACCGGCTCCAAGGATACCACGGGGTGGCAGGCGGCAGCGTGGGCTGGTATCTGGTGCTACGTGAGATCCGTTCTCGCACTCACCATCGCGACACTCGGACTTGTTGGGTGCCAGGTCTCGGGGATCCCACCGCCGCCTCCCGACGCCCCGAAGCTCACGGTATTCAAGGGAGAGCCGCCGACGCTGGAGCCAACGGATGCCCCGGGACTGTTTGCCGCGCCTTCGCTCGGGCCGACCGTCTACTACTCCAAAGAGCAGGCCTACTGGTTCCGGTACGGCAAGAACCGCTGGTACATGGCGTTTTCCTGGGACGGGAACTGGTTCGCGCTACCCGCGAAAGAAGTCCCCGCCGCCCTTGCAGTCCGACATGCCGCACCCGCGCCGCAGGAGGTCGAGGACGAGCTCGCGGAGCTAGACCGCCAGCTGAAGGAAATCGAACGAAAGCAGGCCGAGCAGCCGTAGGCTGGCTCAGGCCTCCGTGATCTCGATCATTCGCTCCAGGGCCACCCGCGCGTCCGCCGCGATCCGCTTTTGCCCCACGGCGCCGAGACGCTCGCGGTGACCAGAGATCTCGTCCACACAATCCCCGGCGAGGACTCGGTTCAGATCCGGCGCCCGGCCCTGGCGCAAGAGGTCGAGCAGGGCCACGAGGTGCGGAGGATCGTTTCGAGACATGGTGGCACAGCCGCAGCCCGCCTGATCGACGCCGGGGATGTCAGCCAGATGGGTCACATGAACGTTCCGCAATGCGGCCTGTTCGCAAAGGTTGCGGACGAAGTGTCCCTCGGTACCAACGGCGATGCGAGCTCCTTCGGGCACCTCGCGCATCACGAAGTTCCACAGAAAGCTGGTCGAGCCGGACCCGTCCGCCACCGCAACGACCTCGCGGGTGCACTCCGGGTGCACGACCACCTGGTAGCCCTGCTCCCGCCAGTACGCCACGTGCTCCGGCTGGAAGAGCGTATGGACCGCACAGAAGGAACCCCACAGGATCAGCTCCGCGTCGTCCAGCGCCCCGACTTGTGCGTCTTCGATCTCGCCGCCCTCGTGGCCCCCGGGAAGACAGTAGATGCGTTCCGGCAGGATGCCGACCTCGGCAGCGACGTTTCGGCCGAGGTGTTGATCCGGGACGAAGAAGATCTTGCGGTGCTGCGCTCTCGCCCACTTCATGATGGCGGCTGCGTTCGAGCTGGTGCACACCGCCCCACCACTGCCACCGGCCAGCGCCTTGACGCGCCCCGAGGTGTTCATGTACGCGATCATCATAATCCCGTCGCCGTAGCGTTCCCGGAGCCAGGCGAAGGCCGGAGCCAGCATGAACTCCTTGGCCATCATCTCCATGGTGCAGCCCGACTTGGGGTTCGTGATCCAGACCTGCTGCTGAGGGCCCGCGAGCAGGGAGATCGCCTCCGCCATGAAGTGGACTGCCGACTCGACGAACAGGCGCTTGCGCGGCTGGAGCACCGCCTGACGAGCGAGCTGGTATGAGTCGGCGACCATCCCACCGTAGCGCTCCACCAGCTTCACGATCTCTCCGCCCATGTAGTAGTGGGCGAGTAACACGACGTCGGAGCCCAGCTCTGCCAGGGCGGGTCGAATGTAGGAGTCCATCCAGGGCAGCACGGTCTGCGGCTTGCGGTCGGGAAGCGCGAGGTACTCCTCGGCGTACTCCTTGAACTCCTCCTGGTACCAGTCGAGCGGCAGATCCGTCTGACAGATCGGCACGTCCGGCAGGATACGAATCCCGCTTGAGGTGGGGGGGGCCTCCATACGGCAAGGCTAAGCCAGCGCGTGCCCGGAAGCCAGCCGCTCTAGATGCTGCCCTCGCGGGTGATCGAGGCGACATCGAAGGGACGAGCCGACCCGGGCTCGGACCGGACGGGGCACTCGTTGACGCCGCAGCCCACACAGTGCTGGGGACGGCAGGGGTCGAGGTGTACGACGACATCGCCGCGCCCCTCGAGAACGTCGAGAAACGCGTGCTCGGCCTGGTCGCCGCTCCTGTGCGCCTCTTCCAGGGAGAAGTAGCGAGGAACGACCAGGTGAAGATCGATGTGGCGCAGCGAGCCGACCGCACGCGAGCGCAGCTGATGGATCTCGCACCACTCCGGCACACGGGCCTGCTCAATGCGCTCGGCCAGCCGCACGAGCAAGTCGAAGTCGGCCTCATCGAGGAGACCCACCAGGGCCCGGCGGACCACGCGGACGCCTGCCACGACGATGTTTGCGGCTAGCAGCAGCGCGACCAGCGGGTCCAGCAGCGTCCAGCCTGTCAGGCGAACGCCGAGCAGAGCCACGATGGCTCCGACGGTCGTGGCGGTGTCGGTCAGCAGGTGGATCCCGTCCGCGCGCAACGCCTCCGAGTGTTCCCGCGCCGCGATGCGAAGCAGGTACAGCCCGAGCCCCAGGTTAGCGAGCCCGGCGGCACCCGAGATGAGGATGCCCTCGGTGATCCTCGAGAGCTCCGGCCCGACGAACAGGCGGCGCAGCGCCTCCACCGCGATCCAAACGGCGGCGGCGAGGATCAGCGAGCCCTCGATCATTGCCGACAGAGTCTCCGCCTTGCCGTGCCCGTAGGGGTGGCCTTCGTCGGGAGGCCGCGCCGACACGACAACGCTGTAGGTCACGAGGCTGGCCGCAACGACGTTGACGATCGACTCCAGCGCATCCGCGAGCAGCACGGTCGAGCCCGTCAGTGACCAGGCGAGGACCTTGACGCCGAGGATGCCCACGCTGGCGAGCAGAGAGATCACTCCGGCGCGAACGACTACACCGGAGTCGGGCAAACGCAGCGCGCTGTCGGTCGGCATCAACCAGAACGTAACGCGGGACCCGGGTCCCGTGCTAAGCGATCAGGCTGCGCGGCTCAGGCGAGTCGCGCGGACTCCCTCATCTCGACCTTCCCGTTGATGCGAGCGCCCTCGTGGACCTTGAGCTTGGGCGTGCTCACGCTGCCCTCGATCGAGCCCGTCGGCCCCACCTCGACCCGCTCTTTTGCGGCGATCTCTCCCGTGACGGACCCGTGCACTACCAGCCGGCGCACCGAAAGCTTGGCGTGCACGCTTCCACTCTCGCCGATCACGAGCCCGTCCGCGTCGACCTCTCCCCGAAACTCCCCGTCCAGGCGAACGAGTCCCGTGAGCCGGATCGTCCCCTCGAAGGAGGTGCCGTTGTCGAGGAAGGATTGGTACTCGGACTTTGCCTTCGCTGTCGGGGTGCCACCCGCGCTCTGCGATCCCTGCTTCCTCCACACGGGAGGTCGGAACATGTTCGTGAGCTTCCTGGTCGCTGTCGAAGTGGATCGCTCCATCTCTCCCTCCTTGCCCGTCGAGACAGGCGTCCGTACCGGAAACGAAGCATCCACCTCGCGTTTGGCGAGGGTCCAGCAGACGCAGCCCCAGCGTCCTGCTGATGCGCAGGCCTCGGTGTATGTAGCTACAGGAGCTGTAAGAACTTCGGGTTCCGGCTTGAACTCCCAGCTCGGTCCACACTACTCTCTCGACTATGCACCAAAACGATCGCAGCGTGCTCACCAGCAGGCGCAAGTTCATTCAGTACCTGGCCATGCTCGGCGTCGGCGGACAGGCCTTACTCAGATCCGGAAGCCTGAAGGCTGCGGTCACCGAGGCCAGAGAGTCGGTTGGCGCGGGGCTGCCGTGGCCGGAGATGACGTACCGAAAGCTCGGGCGGACCAACTACAACGCGAGCCGCCTGGTCTTCGGCTGTGGCGCCGCCCTTTCACGCCAGCCGAGGGACGAGCTACTGAACGCCGCCCTGGAAGCCGGGGTCAACGTGTTCGACGTCGGAACCAGCCGCTACTACGACAAGGCGGAGAGACACCTCGCGCCGTTCTTGAAGAAGAACCGGGACAAGATCCTGCTGATCTCGAAAGCAGGCGTCTACCTCGACGTGGGACCCAATGAGCCCATCTCGCTCGAGCAGGCCAGGTCCGCCGCCAGGACATGGCTCGAGCTGATGGACGGGAGCCTGCGGGAGCTCGATGTCGATCACGTCGACGCCTACTACCAGATGGGAGCGAACAACCCGCACGTCGTGAGTAGCGATGAGCTCTACGCCGCGTTCCAGAAGGCGAAGCAGGCCGGGAAGGTCACGCATCTCGGTCTCAGCACCCACGAGAACGCCCACGCTGTCTTGGAGGCCGCGATCGAGACGGGGTGGTACGACCTGGCGACGATCGCGATCACTCCCGCCGGCTGGTACGACTGGAAGAACAAGAGCCTCCTCGAGGGCTCACCGGACATGGCGGGACTCCAGCCGCTTCTGGCACGGGCTCGCGAGTCCGGCATCGGACTCATCGGGATGAAGGCCGGCCGATACATCGCGGGGCGCAGATTCCTGGGCTGGGGGAACCCCCGTGCCTTCGACGAGTATTACTCCGAGAAGGTGCTCCGGGCCGACCTCTCGGCCTTTCAGCGGAGCTACGCCTACGTCCTGGAGCACGGCGTGGACGCCGTCAACGCGGACATGCAGAGCATCGCTCACCTCAAGGAGAACTTCGTCGCGGCAGCGACGTCGCGACAGTATTTCGCGTAGCGAGCGTTCCGCGGTTCCCCAGACGCTGCCCCGCGTCTTACCATGAACGGGATGGTCCCACTCCCGGAGCTCGGCGAGCACCACCTGCTGGTCTTCCTGCTTCAGGTGCTGATCCTGCTCGCGCTCGCACGCGGGTTCGGGGAGGTGTGTCGCGCGCTCGGCCATCCGCGCCTGGTCGGGGAAATACTGGTCGGCGTCCTCCTGGGTCCAACCCTGCTCGGGCGCATCGCACCAGCTCTGCACATGGCCCTCTTCCCGGAGGACCCCCTGCAGCACGCGATGCTCGAAACGGTGGCCTGGGTGGGGGTGTTGTTCCTGCTCCTGGAGACGGGCCTCGAGGTCGATGCATCTGCCGCCTGGCGCCTGCGTGGGCCATCGCTGCGCATCGGGATCATCGGAGTGATCGTCCCCCTGGTCCTGGGCTTCGCCCTGTCGCTGGCGCTCCCCGCTCGCTACTTCCCCGTCGAAGATCAGCGCGTGATGTTCGCCCTGTTCCTCGGCACGACCATGGCGATCAGCGCCATCGTGATCGTGACGCGGGTTCTGCGCGAGCTGGATCTGATCAAGACCGACCTCGGGCTGATCACACTGTGCGGGTACGCGGTGAACGACATCCTTGCGTGGGTGATCTTCAGCCTGGTGCTGGCCGCGGCTACACAGACCGGCATCGACGCTCTGTCGATCGCCGGACTGCTCGCCGTCACCGTGGCGTTCACGGGCCTCTGCCTGACCCTTGGGGTGCGCGCGGCCGATCGGGCCATCTCGCTGCTCGGGGTGCGTCTGCAGCAGCCGGGTGCCGTGCTCACGTTCGTAGCGTGCCTGGGTCTTCTGTGCGGTGCGATCACGTCGGGCCTCGGACTCACTGCCCTGCTCGGCTTCTTCCTCGCCGGCATCATGGCGGGAGAGGCGCGCGCTCTCTCGGAGCAGGTGCGGAACACGCTGACACAGATGGTGCACGCGATCTTCGTGCCCCTCTATTTCGCGACCATCGCCATACGGGTCGATTTCGTCGCGAACTTCGACCTGTTCCTGGTCTCGTTCATCACGATCGTCTCGATCGGCGCAAAGTTTTTCGGTGCATGGCTCGGGTCGTTCGGCACGGGGCTGTCACGCGAGGATCAGGTTTCGGTCGGCATCGCGTTCACGCCGAGCGGCGTGACAGGAATCATCGTCGGCTCCGTCGCGCTGGAAGTCGGGATTCTCACCGTGCCGGCGTTCGTGGCAGTCGTCTTTTCCGCCATCGTCTCCTCTCTGGTGGTCGGACCGTGGCTGACGTGGTCGATTCGCCGACGTCGCGAGATCAACATCCTCGACTTCTTTGCACGCCGCGCCGTCTCCGCTGACCTGCAGGGCGCGACGCGCTACGAGGCACTCCGCGAGCTCTCCGAACGCCTCGCGGTGGGACGACCTGACCTTGAGAGCGAGACCGTATTCGCCGAGGTGCTGGCGCGCGAGGAGCTCATGGGAACCGGGCTAGGCAACGGGATCGCTATCGCGCACGCGCGACTGCCGACCCTGGCGAGACCGGTCCTGACCTTCGGCCGCTCGGTGGCCGGGCTCGACTGGGATGCCCCAGACGGGCTTCCGGTGCATCACGTCTTCCTCTTGCTGACGCCCGTGCGGGATCACGGCCTGCAGCTGCAGATCCTGGCAGCGCTGGCGCATGGCATGGCGGAAGCCAAACCGCGCGAGCGGCTCGTTCAGGCAACCGGAGCAGACGAGATCTGGGCCGCACTCGAGGAAGCGTTGCGCGAGCAAGATCTCGCTCGGGTCCGCGCCGCCTAGTATGCTTGCCTTCGCTGCAGGTGGTGTCGAAGGAGGTCCACGTGTCGGTCAAGCTCTTTCGTATCATCTTGCCGGTCTCGAGCGTCGACGAGGCGGCTCGCTTCTACGAGCAAGTTCTCGCCATCGGCGGCAAGCGAGTCTCTCCCGGACGGCACTACTTCGACTGCGAAGGAACGATCCTGGCCTGCTTTGACCCTCGGGCGGACAGTGACCCCTGGGATGCCAGTCCCAACCCCGATCACGTCTACTTCGCCGTCGACGATCTCGAGGCGGCCCTGGACCGCTGCCGCAAGGCCGGCTGCCAGAAGCTCGACGATTCGATCCAGAAGCGCCCCTGGGGCGAGCGCTCCTTCTACGCGCAGGACCCCTTCGGGAACAAGATCTGCTTCGTCGATCGTGAGACGATGTTCACGGGCTAGCGAGACCCGGGTGGGTTCGACCGGCGGCCTCCGACCCCGCAGCGCTCAAACTGTCCCGAACATCTCTCGGTAGTACCGATACCACTCGCTCTGGAAGCGCTCCTCGGGGTCGTACCTGCGCTTGAGGCGCAGGAGCTCGGGGTAGCACGCAAGGACCTGGTCGCGGCGGGCCCAGCGGTGGTAGGTCAGGAAGTAGCTGCCGCCGAACTCGATCCCGCGATCGATCAGGCGCAGGAAGTCCACCTGGGTCTCGAGAAGCGCGCTGGCGTCGCGCTGCGTGTGCAGGTTGAAGATCACGCAGGCCCAGGCCTGCTTCGCCCACGGGAGGAACGTGTCCCGGTCGGGCTCGATGAGCCGGATGGTGCCGTAGATGAGGTTCACGCGGTGCGCGAGGAAGTCGGCGCGGACCGCTTCGAGGAAGGGGAAGATGGCGTCCCGCGGCACGTAGATCTCGGTGATCATCTCGGCCCCCGTCGAGAGTTCGCCGAGTCGCGCCGAGAGCGCCGCGTGGTAGTCGTCGATGTAGGTCGAGAGCTGGTGGGTGTCCGACCAGTAGATCTGGCCGGAGGTAGAGAGGTAGTAGGACGAGTACTCCTGGAACGCGCGGGCGCGGTCGACGTGCCCGAGGGTGATCAGGTCCAGCCAGTCCTGCTCCGAGAGCTGGCGGAGCCTCTCAGGTAGGGGCGTATCGTCCGGGACCGGCCGGTAGCAGGAGAAGACGCCCTGGCGCAGCAGGCTCTCGCCGCCCTTGTCCGTGGAATACTGGCAGTCACCGAACAGAAAGCCAGCCTGGATGCGCTCCTCGAAGCGTCTCGCGAGGTCGGCCGTATCGACGATCTCGACCACGCGCTCGATCTTGCGGCGCGGCGCCAGGCGCAGGCGCACGCTGGCGACCGGGCCAAGCAGACCGTAGCCCCCGATCGCGAGCGAGAACAGCTCCGGGTTCTCATCGCGGCTGCAGCGGCGGAGCTCGCCCTCGGCGTCCACCAGCGTGAACGCCTCGACGTCCGCCACCATCGGCGCGTAGCGCAGCCCACGGCCGTGTGCGTTCGCCGCCAGCGCTCCACCAAGACACAGCCGGTCCGCCCCGGTCTGCTTCTGGATGATGCCCCAGGATCGGGCGGAGTCCGACTGGACGCGCACCAGGTGGTCGATCAGTTCCGGCCACTGGATCCCGGCTCCCACCTCGATCTGTCCCCGTTCCGAGTCGAACTCGATCACGGCGTCGAGACCGGTCGTGTCGAGCAGAACGGTGTCGGTCCCGAACTGCTGTCCGCCCATCGCGTGCCGCGCTCCGGCAATGCTGACGTGAGCGCCCTCCGCTCGAGCGGCGCGGACCGCGGCCTGGAGCGCCTCGACCGACCCAGGCCGCACGATGCCTTTCACGCGCGTGCGGTTGAGACCCGAGTGGATATCGTTCACCCACGTTCCATCCGGCTCGCTTCTCGAGCACGCCGCGGGGAGCAGGGCGACCGCGGCGCCGACTCTGGCGCCGCGCTCCAAGAGCTCGCGTCGTGTCAGCAAGGTTCCTCCTTCGCCGATGAACTGTCCCTCATGTTCTTGACTCTTACACTTGTGCGCAGAAGCTCCACGTTGACGTGGGGAAACCGGGGTGAGGTAATACCGGGCCGTGTCGGTCATCGAGCAGCTCGGCTTCGAGCCCCAGGAGCGGGTGGTGGTCGTACACGTCGACGACATCGGTATGTGCCGGGCCGCGAACGAGGGCGCTCTGCTGGCACTCGCCGGGGCCGCTACCTGCGGGAGCATCATGGTCCCGTGCCCGGCGTTCGAGGAGCTTGCGGAGGTGGCGCGCTCGCGTCCCGACCTCGATCTGGGCGTGCACCTCACCCTGAACGCGGAGTATGAGGGCTACCGCTGGCCTCCGGTCCGCGACGATGTCCCGGGACTTGTCTCGCCCGACGGTGGGATGTGGAGGACTGTCCCGGAGACAGCGCAGCACGCCACGGCGGACGAGGTGGAGCGCGAGCTCCGCGCGCAGATCGAACGCGCACTCGAGGCGGGGATCGACGTCTCTCATCTCGACTCCCACATGGGGACCGTTTTCGAGCCCCAGTTCGTCGCCGTTTATCTGAAGCTCGCAAGCGACTTCGAGCTACCGGCCTTCATCCCGCGCATCGGCCGCGCGGCGCTCGAGCGGGTCGGCGACCCCGAGCGTGTTCGGGTCTATGGGAAGCTTCTGGACGAGGCAGAGAACCGCGGCTTCCCGCTGTTCGACTCGTTCTGCGCGGACTCGCTCTCGTTCGCGCCGGGGGCGGGACACGAGCACAACTTGAATCGTCTGGAGGGCCTCGAGTCCGGCCTGAACTACCTGATCACGCACTGCGCCGTCGGTAACGACGAGCTGCAGGGCATCACGCCGGACTGGCGTCAGCGCGACGAGGAGAGGCGCATCTACTCCGACGGCACGATGGCCGGCGAGCTAGAGGCGCGGCAGATGCGGATGATCGGCATGCGAGTCTTGCGAGACCTCATGCGAGCCGTCAAGCCAGCGGCTCGCAGATGAACACGGGAATGTCGCGCTCGGTGCGGTCCTGATAGGTCTGGTAGTCCGGATAGGACTCGACGCAGCGCGGCCAGACCTCAGCCTTCTCCTCCGCGCTCGCCAGCCGAGCCCGGAGCGACCGCTGGTCTGCGCCCACCTGCACGTCGATGTCGGGGTTCGCGACCAGATTATGGTACCAGACCGGGTTCGAGGGGGCGCCGCCGAGCGAGGCCACGAGGATCACGCCGTCGCCGTACGGCACGTGCATGAGCGGGCGCGTGATCGTGCGACCGGACCTGGCGCCCCGCATGGTGACCAGGCAGATGCTCCTTCCGCCGAACTTTCCCATGATGCGCCCAGCAGACATACGGTACAGAGCTACGTTGAGGGCGGAGAACAGCCGGATGAAGGTCGTTCCGGGCGCACGCCCTCGAGCCCCTCGCTCGCTCATGTGAGTCGCCTCCTTGCCCTGACCATCTAAGCACGTTCAGCTTCCCGTCGCTTTGTGCCGATACGTGGACAAGGCTCGGCTTCAGTGACCTGTCTCGCCACCGGCCCGGGCCACAGGAGGCGGAGTGATGCCGGCAAGAGCGGGACTGATCGTCGCTGTGGTCGGGCTATTGTGTCTGGCTGCGGCACTCACGTTTGTCCTCTCCGCTCGTCAGAGACGCTGTATGCCGTTGGATTTCGAGTTCGAGATCACGGCGAGGGAGAGCCCCCAGAGGGGTCGCCCTTGGGACCTTGGTGGCAGGGCGGTTCGGCCACCCGATCCGATGGGACACGTGACCGTGATCACAGACGGGAAACGCTACGTCGAGAGCATTGCTCAGCGGAAGAACACGTATAAGTTCCGCGGTCACTTCTACGCCAAGCGGGGCGTGCCGCTGGGCCATGGCAGCAAGATCGACGTAGAGGTCTTCGACAAGGACCTGAGCGGTGCGGAACGCATCGGCAAGATCTCTCACCAGGTCACGAGCTCCCGCGGAGGAAGCGCCACCTCGAGCAATGGAGCCGTGAAAATGGCTTATACGTGCCACTCCGAAGGGCGCTCTTCGGGCTCTTTTCTGTCCAGGGCCGCTGAGCGAAGCACGCTCCTGGGCGAGGGTGATTCGGTAAGGCTTCTCTGCCATCATAGAGCCATGCCGCCGAATCCCACCGACGACCCCTTTCAGACCAAGCCGCAGATCGCGGCTGTGCCCGCGTCCCCGTTGGCAGCTTCGCCCGAGGCCAGTCCCGCGCTCCAAACCACGGATGATCATCTGCTCACACAGGAATCGTTTCGGGCTATCTTCAGCTCCAACCAGCGCGCCGGGCGCTGGGAGCCGGCTGACGAGATTCAGGTGCTTGCCATCTGCGGCGAGGTCAGGCTGGACTTCACGCGCGCAGAGCTACCGCCGAGCGGAATGATCGAGATCCACGCCTGGGCGATCGGCGGCGAGGTCAAGATCATCGTGCCCGATGGCGCAGAGATCGAGCTCGAAGGGGAGCCGGTTCTAGGAAGCATCGAGCAGCACGTGCGCAAAAAAAAAGGCGCGCGTGAATGGATCCGCGAATGGGTCACGGGGGAGCGCGATGAGGACCTATCAGTGCCCCCACCACCCCCGGAGCCACCCTACTTCCGCATCGTTGGCCGCGCGATTCTCGGCAGCATCAAGGTATTGACTGGCCGCTAGCCGCAGAGCACCGGGCCCCGCTGCGATTCATCCGAGGTAGTTGAGCCAGGTGTAGAATCGAGTGATTACCTTCCGGACTGATCCGGATCGCCTTGCCCTTGTCCGTGTAGATTGCTGCGTTTCCCGAGCAGCACCGCGAGAACGATGAATGTGAATATCGAGCGGTCCCGTCACCCTTATCATGGCATGATTCGACACGACAGCTCGGCACGAGTCGAGACCCACTCCGTGCTGGATTGGCCCACGGAAAGTTCGTGTTATCGAACATGCCGTTTGTTCCGGCTGTGTTGGCCCGTGGACAGCAAAGTACGTGACGGCGTGCAGACGCAGGAAGCGATCTGGTGGTTCTCGAGCGCGACGCCAAGCGCGGCCAGCTTCTCCTGGCCCGGCAACCGGTATCCTTTCGGTCGCTCCGCCGGCAGCATGTACCGTTCCTGATCCGCGACGATCATCAAGGTGTTTAACGTGTGGGTCCGTTCTCCCCGCCATCCACCAAGCCGAGGCCACGCCAGGCGTCGAATCCGAGCAACTGCCGGAGACGGCCGGGCTGATGGGCTTTCTCGACCACATGGTCGGCGAGGGACAGGAACCAGTTTTCCTGAGTACGAATGTAGGGCCGCGTGTAGTACGCGAACACACCGGCTCTGGTCTGGTCCGCCGTGCGGTTCCACCCAGTCTGGTGCCAGAGCCGACCGACCATCACAGCGAGCGTGCCCGCCGGCGCGACGAGCGGCACCGTCGCAGGCAGCGGTCCTTCGTGGTCGATGGGGCCGTGGTCGAGGCGATGCGACCTCGGAACGTATCGAGTGGCGCCGTTGTCAGCGGTGAACTCGTCAAGCAACCACATGGCGTTGGCCGCCACGGCCTCGGCTGGGTAGGGGGTGGGGAAGTAGCCCTGGTCGCAGTGCATCAGCATCTCGCCACCACCTGGCTCGGTGATGTTGGCACTGATGTTCGAGAGGAGAATGGCCCGTCCGAGTAGCGCTTCAACGAGTTCGAGCGCCGTCGGGTCGATGCTCAGATCGATGAACTCCTGGCCGTAATTCAACAGCGTCCAGATCCGCTGGTTCGTGAGATCGGCGTCGAGCCGGTACCCACGGCCATTGGGCGGCGCAGCGCGGGCGACCTCGTACAAGCGCGCTCGGGTACGGTCCAAGCGGCCGGGCTCCAGGGCGCGTGCGACGAGGCACACCCCGTGGTCGGCCAAATCGCGGCGCGCCGCGTCGAGATCCTCGGTGAGTCGTGGGCCTCCTGAACTCATTGGGCCAAGGGTACTATGGATAGGTCGAGCTCCGCGAAGCCCACCGCCTCTCACCGAGTCTCACAGTCCCCTGCCCTTCGGACTCAGCCCGGGGAGCGTTCGTAGCGCCACCCGGAGCCGACCATCCAGAGGCGGTGTCGCGGGCCGGGGAGATCGGGGGTTGCGGTTTCGTAGCCGGCGTCGCCGTGCCACAAGGCGACCGCTCCGTCGTCGACGCGGGCGATGCACGTGGCGAAGCGCTCGGGGTCTCGACCTCGGGCGTGGGCTAGGGCGTCTTCGGTCGCGCTGCGCTGCGAGAGCTCGTGCAGAGTCACGAAGGTCGGCACGGCCAGCTCGATCTCACCCGCGTCGCGACGCTGTAGTGCGTCGGCCGGGCGCATCCACTCGTGTTTGCGAATCTCGCCGCCGTCGATCGAGACCTCGGTCTCGGGCGCACGTGTGACGAAGAACCAGGTCAGAAAGCGGCGGGGACTGATGGATGGCGGGGTCCAGTGCGAGTAGGCCACCAAGCCCGCCTCTTCGAGCGCGAGCCCGGCCTCTTCTTGCGACTCGCGCACGGCAGCCCGGCGCGCACTCGCGAGCTTGTCTGGGTCGGCGTCCGTGCGGTCTTCGTCATCGACGCGCCCCCCGGGGAACACCCACATGCCCCCGAACGCTACCTTGGAGTTCCGCTTCAGCATCAAAGTCTCGACCCCGGTATCGGAGTCTCGCAGCAGGATCACTGTTGCCGCCTCGTGTGCGACCACGGGCGACCGGCCCGACTCCGACAACGCCGCGAGCTGCTCGCCGTGCTTGTTCGATGAGCCCATCCGCTAAGCCATGGCTTTGGCGAGTTCCGCAGCCAGGGGGAGACGACGAATGCGAATGCCGGTAGCCGAATATACGGCATTGGCCAGCGCCGGTGCCGCGGTGGGAACCCCCATTTCACCCGCACCTTCTGGAGCCGCCTCGCTGTCAATCACCTCGACCTCGACATCCGGCGCCGCGGCCATCTGCAACAGCGGATAGTCGGGGAAGTTACCCTGCTCCACCCTACCGTCCTTGACCGAAATCTTGAGGTTCAAGGCAGCCGACAGGCCATCGATCGTGCCGCTGATGATCTGGCCTTCGAGTCCGAGCGGATTGACCACGCGGCCGACGTCGACGGCTGCAACACAGCGGTGAATCTTCAGTCGGCCCGCGTTGACGGACACTTCCAGGGCGTGAGCTGCGTAACCGCCGAACACGAAGCTGCCGGCGAGACCAATGCCGTGGCCTTCCGGGACCTCGCGCCCGTAACCAATCTTGTCAGCCGCGCGCACCAGGACCTGGCGTACCCGGCCCGTGCGGTACTTGGGCCCGCCGTGGTCGCGGTAGTCGAGCTCCCGGTCGTCTCCGAGCATGGCCAGGCGAAACGCCAGCGGGTCCTGCCCGGTCGCTACAGCGACTTCGTCAAAGAAACTCTGCACCGCGAAGGTGCAAAAGGTCGGCTGCGGACCGCGCCAGAAGCCTCGTGCGAGCCCGCACTCGATGGGCAGGAACTCGGCTTCGTAGTTTTCGACACACCCGGCCGGGACAGCGTCAGGATCGAGACAGGCAATCCAGGCCGGTGCGCTGCCCCGCGCCACCTGCAGGTCGGTGGCCGCGCTACGGTAGGACCAGCCGGTCAGCTTGCCGGCGTCGTCCAGGCCCGCGGTAATGCGCTGCACGCCGGCCGGCCGGTAGAAGTCATTTCGCATGTCGTCTTCACGAGTCCAGACCAGCTTCACGGGCCGCTTGACCCGTCGCGCGATCAGCACTGCCTCCGCGGTCACGTCGTGGTGCAAGCGACGTCCGAACGCACCTCCCGAGCGCGGCAAGTGAAACGCAATGTTCTCGGGCTTGATACCTGTCATCGCGCTGATCGTGGCCACGCCGCGTGCCGGGGTCTGAGTCGACGTGAATACCGTCGCCGAGTCTTCCCCGAGGTCGATCAGAACGTTCTGGGGTTCGAGCGTGGCGTGCGAGAGGTGCGGAACAAAATAGTCCGCAGTCAGCGAGCGGCTGGCCGCCGCGATCGCCTTAGTCGGCTCGCCGTCCTGGCGGATCATCTGCCCCGTGCCTTCGAGCGCCTCGAGCGCGCGCCGTTCCAGCTCAGCGGAAGAGTCGTCGCCCCAGGGACCCCGGGTCCACTCGATCTTCAGGGCACGCTTGGCTTTGAACGCGGTCCAGGTGTCATCGGCAATCACAGCGACCCCAGTGACACGATGGCCTGTGAAGCCGTTCTCCGAACTGGGCAAGCGAAACACGTCGCGCACACCGGGAATAGCGCGAGCGCCGCGCGCATCAACCGACTTGATGTCACCCTCGAAGTAAGGGCAGTGTGCGACCGCGGCGTAGACCATACCCTCCATCCTGCCGTCGATGCCGTACCGCTCGCTCCCCGTGACGATGCTCTTCGTGTCGACGATCGGAATCGGTTTTCCGATGATGCGGAACTGGTCGGGTGTCTTCAGCGGCTGGTCTTCGGCAGGGACCTCACGCTTTGCCGCGGCCGCGGCGAGCTCCCCGTAACGGTGACGCGCGCCGGTCTCGGGATGTATCAGGTACCCCGCATCGGTCTTGATCCTGCCGGCTTCGACACCCCAGGCCTCGGCCGCCGCCTCGATCAGCATGCGTCGGACCTTGGCCCCTGACTGGCGTAGGAAAGCCCACCCGTACTTCACATTGGTGCTGCCTCCTGCGCGCTGAGAGCCGTATTTGGAGGTAAACCCCGCCTTGTTATCCGCGGGTATCACGCCGTAGGGCAATTGCTCGACCACGACGTCGGACCAGCCGACATCGAGTTCCTCGGCAATCAGCATGGGTAGGGCTGTTTTGACGCCTTGGCCGATCTCCGGTGCTCTGGCACCAATAGTGACGGGACCGGCCGGATCAATGCGAACAAAAACGCCCAGTTGCTCCGGGCCAGCGATCTGCTCGGCGTTGAGCGGCGTGATGCGGGCCAGCAGACCGCCGGCAACCGTGAGCGAAACGGTGAGGAAGCCGCGACGAGTGAGAGTCGTGTCCATCAGGCTCGACCTCCCTGGTGGTTCACCATCGCCGCGGCACGCTTGATGGCCTTGCGGATGCGTGGATAGGTGCCACAGCGGCACAGGTTGGTCAGCGTCGCGATGTCCTCGTCGGTGGGGTCGGGAACGCGCTTCAACAGGTCGACCGCCGCCATCACCTGCCCGGCCTGGCAATAGCCGCACTGAGGAACGTCTTCCGCAATCCAGGCCTGTTGAACGGGGTGCAGCGTGTCACCGTCCGCCAAGCCTTCGATGGTGGTGACTTCGCGACCCGCAATGGCCGATACGGGCAGACTGCAGGAGCGCGTCGCACGACCGTCCACATGGACCGTACAGGCACCGCACGCGGCGACGCCACATCCATACTTGGTTCCGGTCAGGCCCGCGTGATCACGCAGGTACCACAGGAGGGGCGTGTCCTCGGCACCGTCGAAGCGCGCTGGGCGCCCATTGACCTTGAACTCGATCGACATGTCTCAGCCTCCCGAAACACCAAGTGCTTCATGATAACGCCTGGCCGACCTGGGTAGCGGCGCGGGGCGGCCGGATTCGAACCGGCGACTTCTTGCTCCCGTAGCAACACCGGCGTTTTTCCACGTATGTCTAGAGTCGTCTACAGGCGTGTTTCTGCTAGTGATTCGCGGCTCCCACCAGCAGCCCCGGACAGCCCTATACAGCCCTGGATTCTCACCGTGGCTGTATTGTGGCAGTACCAGCCGTGCGCCTCCGTATGGCACCGAACGCGCTCAACCCGCCGCACGAGCGCACCATCCGCTTGAACACCGCCCCCCCGGCCCTCAGATGACTTCCATGAGAAGGCAGCCCCGCTCGAAGCACAGCTCGATCGCGTCGTCGAGGCTCTCGACGCCGTGCCGCTCCGAGCTCAGCTTCAGGCCCGCCACGTGAAGAGCCTGTCACGGGCCGCTAGCCCTTGGACCCGCCGCCACCAGTACAATGGGTCTCCATGTCAGGAGAGGTCCAAATGCGTTTGCAGGGCAAGAAAGCGATCGTCATCGGCGCCGGGCAGACGCCTGGCGAGACGATCGGCAATGGTCGGGCCACTGCGATCCTGTTCGCTCGGGAAGGGGCGGAGGTCATGTGCGTAGACAGGCGGCTCGATTCCGCCCAGGACACGGTCGACATGATCCAGAAGGAAGGCGGTGGCGCCTTCGCCCACGAGTGCGACATCGTGGACGAGGCGGCGAACGTCGAGCTCGTCAAGACGGCCCTAGAAGCGATGGGCCGTATCGACATCTTGCACAACAACGTCGGTGTCGGCTTCGGCGACGCCCCGCCGCACCGGCTGACCGAGGAAACCTACGACCGGATCATGACGGTCAACCTCAAAGCCATGTGGCGTACGTGTAGGCACGTGATTCCGGTCATGCGGGAGCAGAACGCGGGTGCGATCATCAATATCTCGTCAGCCGCAGCGGTCTCATCGGGGGGCATGACCGCCTATGAGATCTCCAAGGCGGGAGTGAACAAGCTGACGACTTCGATCGCCATGTCGAATGCAAAGTACGGAGTGCGCTGCAATTGCATCATGCCGGGGCTGATGGATACGCCCATGGCCATCGAGGGCAATGTGCAGGCGCGCGGCATCTCGCGTGAGGAGGTGCGCGCAATGCGCGACCGGCTGGTGCCGCTTCGCAGCAAGATGGGCAGCGGCTGGGATGTGGCCTATGGCGCGCTCTACCTTGCGTCCGATGAAGCCAACTTCGTGACCGGTGTCATCCTGCCGATCGACGGCGGGCACTGCGCGCGCTAGCCCGGGAGGGCGGGAGGAAACCATGAAGGAAGTCAGAGGAAAAGTGGCGTTCGTCACCGGTGGCGCGAGCGGTATGGGGCTCGGCATGGTGCGCGCCTTCGCCGACGCGGGCATGCGGGTCATGATCGGCGACATCGAGAAAGAGCCGCTCGAGCGCGCGGTCGCCGAACTCAAGGAGACGGGCGCCGAGATCGCGGGCTTTCAAGTGGACGTCACGCAGCTCGAGCAGGTCGAGGCCGCCGCGCAGGCAACCGTCGATACCTTTGGAAGCGTGCATGTCATCTGTAACAACGCGGGCATCGGCGTTGGTGGCCGGTCCGAAACCGCGAGGATGCGCAACTGGCACTGGGTAGTGGACGTGAATCTCTGGGGCGTCGTGCACGGACTGCAGGCCTTCGTGCCGCGGATCCTGTCGCATGGAGACGGGGGCCACGTGGTCAATACGGCATCGATGGCCGGGATGTTCGGTCTGCGCGGTGCGGGCCCGTACAACGCCACCAAGTTTGCCGTGGTCGGCATCTCGGAGACCATGATGGCGGAGCACCGCAACGACGATCTGGGCGTTTCCGTGCTGTGTCCGGGAGTCGTCGCGACCAACATTGGCACTTCGGGCCGCAACCGGCCGTCCGACTACGGCGGCCCCGTGGATCCGAACCAGAAGGATCGCACCTCCGAGATGCTCGCCAAGGGCCTCGATCCCGACATTGTCGGTCGACAAGTGCTCGAGGCGATCCAGGACGATCAGCCGTACATCTTCACAGATCCGGGGCTCCGCTACCTGATCGAGCAACGCTCAGCCGAGATCCTGGCGGGCTACGACTGGGCCGACCAGTGCAAGGCGCTGCAGGGAGTCGAGCAGTCGGGATTGCTGCCGGAATAGGCGGTGGTCGCCTCGTCCTCGAGATCGACGCCGTCGGGCAACGCAAAGTAGTGGTGCGTGGCCTCGCAGATCGTGGAATCGGATTGGAGGGAAACCGGAGTTTCGAGATCGGCATGCGGCTTAGGGCGTGACCTCGACCAACAGGCTGTCCGAGACGAGCCGACCGATCCCGGCCTTCAGGAGCGCCTCGAGCCAGCTCTGAAACTCCGAATCGGCATACAGCTTCGCGTTGTTCGCTGCGAACGCGGCCAGGCTAGGGTGATCAATCACGATCGAGACGGTATTCGTGTTGGGTCCGGCGACGGTCGCCTGGAAGATCCGCGAAGCCGGGAGGCCGAGGCGCTTCCTAATCGCCATTGCCTGCGACTGACGCTTCAGGAATTCGTTCAGCTGACCCGGTTCCACCTCGAACACGATGACACGCCTTTGAGCGGGTTCTTCTGTCTGCATGCGAGCCTCCGTTCACCCCCACGTACAGCCTACTACGGAGCCCGCAGCAGAGGCCGAGGACCCGGGCGATCTAGGCTCTCTGGAGGGCTGGTGGGAGTAAACTGCCCGTATGGCCCCGGAGCGCCGCCTCGCCGCCATCCTCCACGCCGATGTGGTCGGCTAGGGGGCGGGGGACTGATGTGACCCCATGGCCGTGAAGTCGAGCCTGCTCTCGCTGGTGTGCACCTGGCGGGCGCGAGGTGGACACTGCCGGGGACGGCTTCTTCCTCACCTTCGAGACGCCGAGTGCGGCCGTCACCTTCGCGCTGCGACTCCAGCAGATCCACCACGACAAGCCCGAGCTTCCCAAGGTGCGCGTCGGCATACACCTTGGTGAGGTGAGCGAGCGGCCCGCGCCGACGGGAGCAGCCAACCCGCTGTTCATCGAGGGACTGGCCGTGGACCTGGCAGGGCGCATCCAGTCGCTCGCGCAGCCGGGCCAGGTCTTGATGTCGCAGCCCGTGTTCGACGGCGCTCGCCAGCGTCTCCGGGGACAAGAGATCGAGCGCGAAATCCGCTGGCGCTCCTATGGGCAATACCGGCTCAAGGGAATCCTTGAGCCCGTGGAGATCCGCGAGGCGGGCTTCGAGGGCATCTCACCGTTCGAGGCACCGCCCGATTCGGAGAAGGCAACCCGCGTCCGAGTGGGCGTGGCTCTCATAGTTGCCGCACTAATCGTCGTCTTCGGTAAGCCTCTGTAGCTACAGAACAAACCAATGGTCGGGGCGGCCGGATTCGAACCGGCGACTTCTTGCTCCCGAAGCACACTTGGGCGTTTCACTGCGTTCCGGTCCGTGTTAGTGGGCCAGTATTTCCGCGTACTTACCGGCCTTTCGTTCCGCTGCGTTCCGCCTGTGCTGACACGTTCACGCACAAACTCACGCACTAGAACGGGCCATCGAGACCAGTTCCCACTCTCGGAGAGGCACGTACTGGTTCGCACAGTGCATAGCAGCACTACGTGCCTCTTTTGCCGTGACTTTTCTTTGTCGAGCGGGCTCAGCCCCTGGGTCTGGAGGGCGCCTATATTCCCCCCGGAGTGTGCGTGCACACATGCACACGCCCGGAATGCCTGGGTGCCCTCGTTTGGCCTCCAAAAGCGTGCAGGACTCGAACCTGCACACAAGGGACACCAAGTCAATAGAATCAGGCACTTACAGATCTGACGACCGTCTCCAAACCGTCTCCAAGGCCAACGAGCAACATCCACCCCGAGTTATTGACAGCTGACTCACGCCAATTCCAAGATTGATCTAATCAGTGGAAAGCAAAAATGGCATATGACGAAGGAGCCGCAGAGCGCTTGAGAGGAATATTTGATGATCAGCCGGATGTCATCGAGAGGAAGATGTTCGGCGGTATTGCTTTCATGCACGCAGGCAACATGTGTTGCGGAATCGTTGACGACGTCCTTATGGCACGGGTCGGGCCAGACGCCTACCCGGGTGCGCTAACCAGGCCCTACGCGCGGGAAATGGACTTCACTGGGAAGTCCATGAAGGGTTTCGTCTACATCGATCCGGCTGGCTTTGCGGAGGATGACCAACTGCGAGAATGGGTAAGCCTCTGCCAGGCATTTACTGGTTCTCTGCCGGCCAAGTAGGACATTCGCATTCAAATCAGCCGCTCGAGCTCCTGCGAGGCGTCGTGATCGAGCATCAACTGGCAGAAGCCTGGGAACAAGCTCGCCATGACGGGATCCTCCGCGTCGTCTCCCATAGCTCGTCCTCCGACACGTTGCCCACGCCCGCCGCGCGAAGCTCCTCGCAGTAGGAAGTCAGCAGCTCCCGCTCCAAGGAGCGGCGCAGCTCCGTGTCCACGGATCCGCCAAGGAAGTACACGAGATCGAACATTCCGGTACCGCTGCGAGGCCGAGGACCTCATCGAGCTTGCCCAGATCGCGGCGGGACCTGACCGCCCACTCACCGTGACCCAAGACCCGTATCGCGACAGCGCAGAAGTCGTTCGCTATCTCGGGATGGTTGGGCGGGCGATCACGCTTAGCGATGGGTGGGAGTCCCCAGCAGAACTCCAGCGGCCTCTGTTCAAGCTCACTGACTATCACCAAGGGCTTGTCGACGCGGGAGAGCGTGGTCGGGGGATGAGCACGGTCTCCCACTGAAGGCAGGGAGCCTGGCTAGCTCTCTGACCTGTGGAATCCGACCCCCTGTGGAGGTGAGCGCGGGCCGGGTTCACCCCACCGGCTTCCTCTAGACGGCCAACAAGGAGCTGCCGCCCCCCACTGCTGGCCTACGAGAGCAAGGACCGCGAGGACGCTCGTAGCCCCTCTGCGCCCGCCAGTAGGATTTTGCCTCTATCGGGGGACCAAAAAGCCCCCGGGCAATGAGGGCTGCGCTGACCGCCAGGAGGCCAGGGGTGTGGCCGCCGAACTTACGGCTGTTTCAGTTGGGAATGAAGCGGTGTTGGCACGCCGTGCAGATGAACGTCTTCTCGTAGTCCGGCGTAGCTGCTTCGGCGTCCTTCTTGAGTTGGGCGTTAATAGCGACCGCAATTCCGCAGACTACAGCTAGTATGGCAATTCCAGCCCACCCGCTGTTGGTCGCTCCAATGGTGATACCACAGGCCACAACGCCGAGAGTAATTGCGAGCGGTACGAGGGTAGACCGGCGCCTGAGGTGGCCCCGCCTTCGCGGCGGCGACCGTTTGGTCCATTTCACTGGTCCCCTCCTCGAATAATCCACGGAGTTTCTTAGAAGCTGCCCCACAACGTGGACAGAGGACCCCGATGCCTGGTCCCGAAGCCGCCGGGCGAGCAGTGGGCTCTTCTGTCGCATCGCCTGCGTCCTGCGATGGAGCTGGAAGCGGCGGTGGACCGTCCTCGAATAGATCTTCGAGCTCGTCGAGTTCACTAGCCTGCTTCCAGTCGGCCATCCCGCGGGTCCAAACGAGCGTTTCTGGTCCGACTATCTGCTGTACCGCTAGTTCGGTCAGTTCCTCCACGGAGACGGGACCGCAGCGGCGTTCGTCTTTGCCGTAGTACCAAATCTGATTCGACATTGACTGCCCCAAAGTGTACCGGAGTGGCTCTGGCTGAGTCATGCAACAGACCACTGTCGGCCGCCAGCGTTTGGAATCCCATTTCTACTGAGCCAACTCGCACACAGCCGGAGGATCGGGGGTAGGGTTATCTCGTGATGGACGACAACCCCTACGACCCCCGCACCCTATCCCGCCGTTTCTACCGAGAGAACCTCTGGCTCCGCGACACCCTCGAGTCCGTCGCCCGCGAGCTCGAGCGCATGGCCGCCCGGGGCCAGGGAGACACAAAGGTGCTGCTGGGCCGAGCCCGACGGGTGCGGCAGCGGCTACACCAGGGCGTGCCGGATGGGTGGACCGCGGGGCGATGAGCCTGCCGTCGTCGGTCCAGTGAGAACGTTCGCGCTTGCTCTCCTCGCCCTGATCGTAGTAGCTGCCTACTTCCCCGCGCAGACATTCTGATCGTCGCTCCCGATGAATGGGGTGGGAGGACAGTTGACGAAGCGCAGGTGCACGCCGAGGACTTGAATCGTATCTGCACGGATGGATACTGCGGCGTTGTTCACCGTCGCGAGGCTCAGCCCGGCGTTGTGCAGCCCTAGCAGGCTGCTGAAAAACTCCTCATCGAAGGGTACCTTTGAGGGAAGCCCCAAGGGGGAGATGTGAGAGGACCGCAGACGCTCCAGGGTGGGATCTTCAGCTACGTATCGCTGGAGTCCCGGATTCCCGAGGACCATCCGCTTCGAGCGATCCGGCGACTGGTGGACGCGGCGCTGGAGCAGCTGTCGCGACGCTTCGATGGTATCTACGCCAAAGGGGTCGGCCGACCGTCGGTCCCGCCGGAGCAGCTGTTGCGGGCGCTGCTGTTGCAGGTGCTGTACACGATCCGGAGCGAGCGCCAGCTGATCGAGCAGATCGACTACAACCTGCTCTACCGCTGGTTCGTGGGCCTGGAGCTGGACGATGAGGTGTTCAGCGCGACGGTGTTCACCAAGAATCGGGAACGGCTGCTGAAGGGCGAGATCGCTCAGCATTTCTTCGAGGCGGTGCTGGCGCAGGCGGAGTCGGAGGGGTTGGTGTCATCGGAGCACTTCACGGTGGACGGGACGCTGATCGAGGCGTGGGCGAGCCAGAAGAGCTTCGTGCGCAAGGACGAGAAGCGCAGGGACGATGACGACCCGGGCAACCCGACGGTCAACTTCCGGGGCGAGAAGCGGAGCAACCAGACGCATGCGTCGAGGACGGATCCGGACGCCCGACTGGCGGGGATGAGGGGCCAGGGCGCGCGGCTCGCGTATCAGGGACACGTCGTGACGGAGAACCGCAACGGCCTGGTGGTGGCGGCGAAGCTCACTCAGGCGTCGGGGTATGCGGAGCGCGAAGCGGCTCTCGAGATGGTGCTGGGTCTGGGGGGCGCTCGCCGGATCACCCTGGCTGGAGACAAGGGCTACGACGCCAAGAGCTTTGTGCAGGCGCTTCGGGCCTGGAGCGTTACCCCGCACGTGGCACAGAACACGACGAACCGCCGAAGCGCGATCGATCGAAGGACCACAGGACACCCGGGCTACGAGGTGAGCCAGCGCTTCCGCAAACGGGTGGAGGAGGTGTTTGGCTGGATGAAGACGGTGGGCTTGATGCGCAAGACCCGGCACCGGGGCACGGATCGGGTCGGCTGGGTCTTCACCTTCACTGCTGCGGCCTACAACCTGGTCCGTATCCGCAACCTGTTGGAGGCGACATAGCTCATGATCCCGCAAGATCTACCCGTGCGACACCGAACCGGTTCGTACCGGGAACGGCGATCCCTCTCCCTGCTCGGCACGCCTCCCGTCAGAGGCGTCCCGCCCAACCCAGTCACTTTCTCCGCAGCCTGCTAGGGTCCTGAATCAGGGATTCGGTCCGTCAGCCCGACAAGCCATCTCGCATCTCAGGCTAATCCTGAATGGAGGGAGAAGAGTTGAGACAGACCGGAGTCGCTTGCGCCAACATGAACCACCGGCGTTCGGATGCTCCGGTGCGCTTCTGCCCGACGTGCGGCGAGGTGGTGAATGCAAAGGTCGCGATCAAGCGGTGTCGTGAAGAGGAACATGGGAGGCAGAGACGAGAGCAGAATCAGTTCTGTGTGGATTGCGGCAAACAACTGATCGGACGAATGTGACCGCCCCGCACCTTCGCAGTCGGGGTCGCGATCTCCCCGCTCAGACCCACCCAGGATCCGAGCATTGCCGAGAGCTCCGGCAATGCTCGAACGAACGTTGACGCTTCGGCGCCGAAGCGGCGGATCCTCAGGACAGGCGGGGAAGGCGTTCGCAGTTGCCAAGGTACGTGATGATGTCTCCGATGGTGCGGAGGTTCTCGATGTCCTTGTCCGGAACTTCTATCCCGAACTCCTCCTCGAGCGCCATCGCCAGCTCAACCAGGTCGAGCGAGTCCGCGCCCAGGTCGTCCACCAGGCTCGCCTCGGGGACGAGCAGAACCGATTCTACGCCCAACCGGTCCTCAATGATGGAACGCACGCGATGCGCAAGCGATGCCATCGTATTCTCCCTCTCGGTTTTCTTGCGCGAATTCTCGAGACACCACCGCGCCTGTTCAGCCCTTGGTGATGCGGCTCACGCGCCGACACTCCGTCCCTGCTGGCTGCGGACGCATCGCGAACCCGTTATGGTGCATGCGGGACCATGATCTCCGCTAGAAAGACTGCCGGAGATGCCGCAGCGCGAAAGTTCTGCCATGCCATCTCGATCCAGCGCACGCGGCCGAGGCGTCCTTTCGCGCACGAGCTGGGCTGACCGTGAGGAAGTCTCCGTCCCAGAGCGGCGGTTCTGGAAGGCGTAGCAGTCAGATTAGCTCCCCTCCGCATAGCCGTAACCGATCACGACGCCACGGGGCTCAGCCACGCGGCCTCGCCCCCCCCCGACTATCCCGAGCCGGGCTCCGTTATGGGCGGAGCCAGTCCTGTTTCTGGAGGGCCATAACGAACCAGCGCGATCGACTTCGGCGACCCAGTGGCCGATCCCCTCGAAATGGACGAACGCAGCATGAGCGACCTAACAGGACGCGTGGTCAGAGTCAAAGTCAGGTCCACTGGTTATGTCATCGAGTGCACTATTGAGTGTTGGCCGGGCGAGGAGGCGCCCGTCACGTTTCGGATCATGGAGAGCGGAGAAACGGTCATCCTCCAAGCCCGATGAATACGAGATTGTAGAGTTCATGGACGAGGATCCCGACCGGAAGAGCTGGGACAAGCCCTAGTCCCTGAGCCCCGGGGAAGATCCTGTGAGAGTCGGGGTGGAGATCCTCTTCGCTAAGCATAGAGGAGTCCGCTCCCGACCCGTCCGCTCGACGGACGCACCGCTTTGACGGCATCTTCCGGCGACGTCAGGGTTAGTTTTGGTTGCGACGTCGACCCATCGCGCCTTAGCGTTCGCGTCCGCTTTGCGTATGATCGAGCCGTACTTTGACAGGAGGTCTCACATGGTCAAGATGGCTTTGGGAATCGCGGCAGCGCTGCTGCTGGCGTGCAGCCCTGACCAGACCCAGACGGCAGCTGAGGAAACCTCGCCGGCTGTCGAGACGGCGGACGTGGGCCCCGAGGCTGGTTCGGCCGAAGAAACTCCCATTGAGGTCGAGGACGTTGCTGCGCCCCCAGAGGAGACGACCGAGGAGGACTCCGGCGAGGACGAGCTCCCGGAGGGCGAGAGGCCCGCCGAGGACTAGCACCGCAGCTCCTGGAGCATCTGCGCGGGCGGGCAGTCGCCCCTTGCGCCGATGCTCCACGTTGTCCGTTCTCACCGAAGAGGAGCGGGATCCACGCGCCCTCGAGTAGCCGTCCTGGGAGAACGGGCTGATGCCCCAGATCGGCATTCGGCGCGCCTCCGTCCCCCCTGCGCAGTGGTCCCTTGTGTAGCCACCTCCGAATCCACTGCGCCCGTACCAGCAGAGCCGCCGGTTCCTTCTGGCCGCTGGCGGCTATGCTCTCCACGACCGTCATCAGCGCTTGCGGGTTCAAGTCCATGAACTCCGCTACGAATCGAGCGTCGCTGCGCCGAACGACTCGTCCCAAGAAGCGGGTTCTTCGTGGCTTCGGCGATGAACGAGGGCGGCCTACTAGGCGAAGCCGACGACGACCCGACTCTCGGCGTCACGCTCGGCTCTCTCGGGGTGCGCCGTCGCCTCGATGGGCAAGAGCTCCGGGGTGCGGCCCTGCAGGTACTCGTAGAGGCGGGCGGTCCGGTGCGAACTGCCGTCCGCATCGTGCCAGGCGTAGGCCTGCCTGGCTTCGATCTCCGGAAGGTAGTGGGCGTTCAGAAAGTGCCCCGCCTTCTCGAGGGTGTACACCTTTCCCTTGACGGGCAGCCCCCGCTCGAGGACCCCGAGCCTGGCCACCATGTCCTGGGTGTTGGCGAAGTGTTCGATGAACGGCACGTGTCGCTGCTGCGTGTCCAGCTCCGGGTCGGTCAAGATATGATCGGCAGCCGAGGCAAACGTATAGACCTCGAGCTTGCTCATCCGCTTGCGGTCGCCGCTGAAGCGCTCGATCAGCCCGCTGACCACGTTGGAGACAATAATCCCGCCCTGGGAGTGCCCCATGAGGATGACGCGGTCTTTCTCGGGGTTTGCGAGCGCGAGGGCGACTCGTTCGAGGGCGTACTCGGCGGGTGCAGAGACGAAGTCGAAGGTCCGGCCGAGCATGCACTCCAAGAGGTCGCTGAGCGGTCCCTCGGTCGGATTGTAGATGAGCTCGATCGGCCGTTGAAACAGACTCACCAGAT